>NZ_LGYH01000009.1 GCF_001308015.1 Neisseria sp. 83E34 | reverse complement strand
AAAGGCCCGTAATCGGGCCTTTGCTGTATGTACTGAAGGGTATGGGATAAGCATCGCTGCCGTTAGGTAAGTAGGAAGCGGTTCAGACAGGCTTTGCTGTTTTAGCTTATTGCTGTTTTAGCTTATTGTTGTTTTAGCTTATTGTTGTTTTAGCTTATTGTTGTTTTAGCTTATTGTTGTTTTAGCTTATTGCTGTTTTAGCTTATTGTTGTTTTAGCCTATTTTAAGAGTTTCTATTATGTAAGACGAGGGGAGAACGGATTAACCAAATGATAAATAATTTGTAGAATAATGACCAGGCTGAAATATCATCCGAAAAGCCCAAAATCCTCGGAAATCCTCAGAAATTAAAAAAGCAGTGGCGGGTGTTGACCGCCAAACCGGTAAAGCAGTGATTCTACCCGTTAACATTCCGCCTAAACACAATATCAGGAGATAAACATGGCAGCCAATATGATGACAACTCCCAAATGGTACGAGCATATTACCAATGTAATTATCGGAATCACTCAACGATTTGACAGGGAAAAAAGTTCTAATGCCCTAGAGTATATTGATGAAAGGAAAGGTGTGCCGTTTGCAGCAATGGGACATATAACAAGTGATGTTTATGCTGCTGCTTCACATGCTTATCTGTTTGAGCATAACTTAAAAAAATTCAAACAATATGCTTATGTACACGGCAAACTTGTTATACTGGAAAGTATGGGGTATTTTGACCCGACTCCTTTCTTCTTTCCATGCGACATGTTAAATATCAGCAGGTTATCATTTCCCATGATCATGAGCGACAGCCCTCAATTGCGCGAGTTTTTGGTACGCAATATCGACAATATCGCCAATGATACCGAGAAATTTGTCGACCGCTACGATCTCAACCGCCATATGATGTACAACACCTTGTTGATGGTGGAAGGCAAGCAGTTGGACAGACTAAAGGAACGCAGTTTACAGGTGCTGGCCTATCCCACGCCCAGTAAATGGCTGCAAAAGCGGCTCGACGACTACCGTTTCTTTCTTGCCTTCGCCGAGCAGGATGCCGAAGCCATGAAAAAAGCCTTGGAACCATTGTTTATCAAAAAGAATGCGCGTGCTGCGGCCAAAGAGACCTTAACTTATTTTGACTTCTTTCTGCAGCCGCAAATCGTGATGTATGCCAAGATCGCCTCCATGCACGGTTTCGATTTGGGCATCGACCACGAAATCGCCCCGCGCGATTTGATCGTGTACGACCCGCTGCCGGAGAGCGAATATCAAGATATTTTCGATTTTATGAAGCAATACGATTTATCGTATCCCTATGAATATTTGCAGGATTGGGTGGATTACTATACGTTTAAAACCGATACGTTGGTGTTCGGTAAATAAAGCAAGCATATAACCAGACAACACAATGCCTGTCTGAAAAACGGTCTTTCAGACAGGCATTGTGTTGCGCCTATTATTAGGAATTGCTCTGTAACTTGGCCCGGTTTGGGCATTTGAAAAGCGGCATCCGTTTTAGGGCGCAAGGTTTATCTTGCGGATGGTGCGGTTATTTAGAATAGCTCTAAGCTTTTTATATGTCAAAATTATAGAATTTAGCATCATACGGAATTTTTAAAAGTTCTCATTTTGTTATCATTAATCTCTCAAATACTTCCAAAGTATTATTTCCCTTCACTCTTTCAGCTAGCCCTTTCACCTTATTTTGCCGCTGCTTCTTACGCTTTCTGCGCATATTTTTCTTGCGTGCAGTCATTTACACTTTTACCTGTCAAAAATCTTTTTAAAACAAACTTTACCGCTCCCAATCATTAACGGCTGTTTTTCAGACAGGCATCGGGTTCGATTGAATGCCTGTCTGAAAACCAAACCAAAAGGAACACTACCATGAAAATCAGAGCACAAGTCGGCATGGTTCTGAACTTAGACAAATGTATCGGCTGCCACACCTGCTCCGTTACCTGTAAAAACGTCTGGACTTCGCGCGACGGCGTGGAATATGCGTGGTTTAACAACGTGGAAACCAAGCCAGGCATCGGATTTCCGAAAAACTGGGAAGACCAAAACAAATGGAACGGCGGCTGGGTGCGCAAGCCCGACGGCAAGCTGGTGCCGAAGCAAGGCGGCAAGCTGAAGATTTTGGCGAACATTTTTGCCAACCCGAATATGCCGAAGATCGACGACTACTACGAGCCGTTTACCTACGATTACGAGCATCTGCAAAACGCGCCGAAGATGAAGACGCCGCCGACCGCGCGCCCTGTTTCCGTGCTCACCGGTAAAAAAATGGACAAAGTGGAATGGGGTCCGAACTGGGAAGACGATTTGGCGGGCGAGTTTGAGAAACGGGCGAAAGACGTGCTGTTTGAAGGCATTCAGAAAGACATGCACGCTGCGTTTGAGCAAACCTTTATGATGTATCTGCCGCGCCTGTGCGAGCACTGCTTGAATCCGACCTGTGTGGCTTCCTGCCCGTCCGGCAGTATTTATAAGCGCGAAGACGACGGCATCGTGCTGATCGACCAAGACAAATGCCGCGGCTGGCGCATGTGTGTATCCGGCTGCCCGTATAAAAAAATCTACTACAACTGGACTTCCGGCAAAGCGGAAAAATGCGTGTTCTGCTATCCGCGCATTGAAGCCGGCGAGCCGACCGTGTGTTCCGAAACCTGCGTGGGCCGCATCCGCTACTTGGGCGTGCTGCTGTATGACGCAGACAAAATCGAAAAAGCCGCTTCGGTGGAAAACCCGCAAGATTTGTATGAACAGCAATTAGGCGTGTTCCTGAACCCGCACGATCCCGAAGTGCAGCGCGAAGCCTTGAAACAAGGCATCAGCCAAAGCTGGCTGGATGCGGCGAAACAATCGCCGGTGTACAAAATGGCGATGGAATGGAAAGTGGCGTTCCCGTTGCATCCGGAATACCGAACCTTGCCGATGGTTTGGTACATTCCGCCGCTCTCTCCGATCCAATCTGCCATTGAAAACGGCTTGGTAGGAGAAAACGGCATCATCCCGAGCGTGGACGAAATGCGCATTCCGCTGAAATACCTTGCAAACCTGCTTACCGCAGGCAAAGTCGAGCCGATTAAACTCGCGTTGGAACGCATGATTGCCATGCGCCGTTTCAAACGCGGACAAGTGGTTCACGGCGAAACGCTGGCGCAAACGCTGGAAGGCACCGGCTTAACGCCTGAAATGGTGGAAGACATGTACCAAATCATGGCGATTGCCAATTATGAAGACCGCTTTGTGATTCCGACTTCGCACAAAGAAATGGTGGAAAACAGCTTTGGCGACAAAGCCGGCTGCGGCTTTACTTTCGGCAACGGCTGCTCAGGCGGCAGCAGCGAAGAAAGCCTGTTCGGCAAACGCAAAGGTACGCCGATTATTTTCCACGGTTTGCGCAAAGATGCGGAGAAAAACCGCGAAGAAGGAGTGCACTAATGAGCGCGAATCCTGTTTACAAATGGTTTTCCGCGCTGCTGTGCTACCCCGAGGCCGAGCTGATCGAAGCCCTGTCTGAATTTCAGACGGCCTTGGAAGAATGGCCCGAGCTGCAAGCGCAATCGGGCCGTCTGAAAAGCTTTTTAGACTATTTGAGCAGCCACAGCCTGCGCGAATTGCAGGAAAGCTACGTCGCCACTTTCGACCGTAACCGCAACCACGCGCTCTACATCTTCGAGCATGTGTACGGCGAAGACCGTGACCGCGGCAGCGCGATGGTGGACTTGCTGCAAGAATACCGCAACCACGGTTTCGAGTTGGGCAACGACGAGCTGCCCGATTACCTGCCCGTGTTGCTGGAATACTTGGGCCAAGTGCCGTCTGAACACGCGCAAAAACTCTTGGGCGATGCCGTGCACGTGATTGCGCACATCGGCGGCAAACTTGAGAAAAACGGTTCGCCCTATGCCGTGCTGCTGCAAGGCATTGCCGCCCTCAGCCCGGTACAGCCGCAACCCCTCATCGAGCCGCCCGTGCGCGATATGGACGAAGCAATGGAAACGTTCGGCCCCGATATTTCCGGCACCGAGCCGCTGTTGAAACCGAGCATCGAAACCGTACAGTTTTATCCTAAAGCCGCTTTTAAGACGGCCCAAACAGGAGCATAAACATGAATACCCTGCACCAATTCTTATTCGGCATCTTTCCTTACATTGCCCTCGCGATTTTCTTTTTCGGCAGCCTCGTGCGCTTCGACCGCGAGCAATACTCGTGGAAAAGCGAATCCAGCCAGATTCTGTACGAAGGCCAGCTGCGCTTGGGCAATATATTGTTTCACGTCGGCATCTTGGCCGTGTTTTTCGGGCATTTATTCGGCCTGCTCACACCTTTATGGTTTTGGGATGCGTTGGGCATTTCCCACGGAGCCAAGCAGATTTTCGCGATGGTAATGGGCGGCATCTTCGGCGTGATGGCGATGATCGGCTTGATTATCCTGCTGCAACGCCGTCTGAAATGCGACCGTTTGGCCGCCAACACCACATGGCGCGACAAACTGGTGCTGATTTGGCTCATCATCACCTTAGGCTTGGGCTTGCTGACCATCTTCGTGAGCATGGGGCATACCGACGGCCACGAAATGGTGAAACTGATGACTTGGGCGCAACACATCATTACTTTCCGAGGCGATGCGGCCAGCCATATCGAAGATGTGAACTTCTTGTTCAAACTGCACATGATGATGGGCATGGGATTGTTTGTGATTTTCCCGTTTACCCGCTTGGTGCATGTGTGGAGCGGTTTTGCCAGCGTCGCCTATTTAGGCCGCGCGTGGCAGTTGGTACGCCGCCGTTGATAGAATCATTTTGTTAGTTAAAGATATGCCTGTCTGAAAATGTTTTCAGACAGGCATTGCTATTTATGCTTCTTCTTTTTTGCTGATGGTCAGGCCGCTGAAGCCGAATAAGAGCGTTAATAAGAGGCAGAGATAGCAGAAAAATGCGTAAGGCAGATAGTCGATGACGGGCACGCCGAGGGCGTGGCTGATGAATACGCCGCACACGCTCCAAGGAACCAGCGGGTTAATAACCGTGCCGGCGTCTTCCAGAGTGCGCGAGAGATTGCGCGGATGCAGTTGCAGCTTGTCGTAAACCGGTTTGAATGTTTCTCCGGCCAGCATCAGGCTGAGGTATTGTTCGCCAATCAACACGTTTACACCCAAGGCGGTGGCGGCGACGGATAAAGTGGCGCGGCCGGTGGTGGTGAGCAGATGGCGGATGCCTTCGAGCAGGGCGGGCAGGATGCCGAGAGCATGCAGCAAGCCGCCCAGGCTTAAGGCGAGAATCACAATGGTTTGGGTGAAAAACATGCTTTGGATACCGCCGCGCGAGAGCAGGCTGCCGGTTTGCCCCAAGTCTGCGGCAGGTTTGTAACCGGCGAAAAACCAGCCGCCGATGTCGCTGATAGAAGGTGAACTGTGGATATAGGTAATGACAAGGGCGGTGGCGACAGTGGCGATAATCGTGTAAATCGCATTGATTTTACGCAGCGCCAGAATCACCAGTACGGCAAACGGAATAAGTGTGTAGCCGTGCACCAAGCCGCTGGACAACAGCTGTGTTTTCATGGCGGCGATGCTGTCGAGGTTGGCGGCGGATGGGTCGGCAAACAATATGAACAAAACCGCAGTGAGAATAAATGCGGGCACGGTGGT
The DNA here is from genome assembly GCF_001308015.1 of Neisseria sp. 83E34. Taxonomy (GTDB): domain Bacteria; phylum Pseudomonadota; class Gammaproteobacteria; order Burkholderiales; family Neisseriaceae; genus Neisseria. The sequence continues at coordinate 78,008 of NZ_LGYH01000009.1, read as the reverse complement.
GTACATCATATTGCGGATGTGTTCAAACAGATCAATGCCCACGATGGAAGCTGCAATACCGGTGGTATCGGAAAGCGGCGACATTTTATCGCCGAAAAATGCACCGGAAACAATGGCGCCTGCCGTGATGGCGGGGTTGGCATGGAAAGCTTCGGTCATGCCGATAAAGGCTACGCCGATAGTGGCGCAAGTGGTCAGGCTGCTGCCGATGGCAACGCCGGTAACGGCAGTGAGCAGGAATGCGGAAAGGTAGAAATAGTCAGCCGAAATCAATCCGAAGCCGTAATACATCAGCGTGGGAATCGCGCCGGACATCATCAGCGCCGATACCAAAAGGCCGATAAAGAAGAACAGATAAATCGCGCCTATGCCCGACATCACGCCCTCGGCCATCTGTTTTTGCATGGCTTTGAAACACACCCGGCGGGCAAAGCCGAACATCATCAGGCCGCATAAAACAAGAATAATGGCCAAATGCGGCACCCATTCAAAACTGATAATGGTCACGCCCATGGTGGCAACGATGAGGGCGGCAATCAGCAAAGCTTCTTTCGGGCTGGTATGGATTAATGTTTTTTTCATGATGATTTGATTCAATAATGATTAAAGGTATAATCGGTGCAATGCCTGTCTGAATGTTTCAGACAGGCATTGTGTTTGCAGCATTCAGAAAAGCAGCCGCTCCAAGTCACGGCTGATCTCGGAAGGCTTCACGCTGGGAGCAAAGCGTTCGACTACATCGCCGTTACGGTTAACGAGGAATTTGGTGAAATTCCATTTGATGTCGCTGCCTTCGCGTTTTTCGCCGATTGAGGCGAGCTTGAGCAGCAGCTCTTTAAAGCTGCTGCCGCCTTTATCGTTTGGCTGCTGCGCTTTCAGATAGGCATACAGCGGGCTTTCGTTTGGGCTGTTTACATTGATTTTATCGAAAATTTTAAATTGAGTGCCGAATTTGGTTTGGCAGATTTGCGCAATTTCGCTGCTAGATTCCGGCGCCTGAGCGCGAAACTGGTTGCATGGAAAATCGAGGATCTCTAATCCCTGAGTATGATATTGAGCATAAAGCTTTTGTAATTCTGCATATTGCGGTGTGAGGCCGCAGCGGGTGGCGGTGTTGACGATCAACAGCACCTTTCCTGCATATTCAGACAGGCTTACATCATTGCCTGCTGCATCGCGCATGGTGAAATCGTAAATTGAGGCCATCGTATTTCCTTTGTTTGGATATTAAAGATCGCCGATGGTGGCAGGCTGCACTTCCAACGCGGCCGGATCGGTTTTGCGCACAAAGTCGAGCTGCTCGAATCGGGCAACTTCCTGCGCGGTGTCGCTGCGAGCGTGTTGGGTAAAAAGATCAAGGTAGCGTAGTTTCACGGTGAGCAAAACAATGCCGAGCATCACTTGCGGCCATTCCCGGCTTTTCGCATCGAATTCGGGCGCTTGGGGCAGGGCGCGCCGAATGGCATCCAAGCAGCGTGCCACCAGAGGATGATCGGCGCTGTTTTCGGCTTTGAAACGCACGAGCTTGAGCGCCTGAATGCTTATTTCAAGCAGGCTGGTGGCATAAGCGGTAACGGCCAAATCTTGTGGCGAAAGGGCATCTTGATGCAGGTATTGGCAGATAAGGTGTGCATTATAAATTGCTACGCCTGCGTCGGTTTCCAGCACGGGAATTTGACCGAACGGATTTTTCTCGGCCAAGTCGGCAGGGTTGTCCCACGGGTTGGTGAAATGCAGGCGTAAATCGTTTTGCTGCAATAAGAGTGCGCGTACCAAGCAGAGCCGGGCAAACGGGGAAGTGTGGCTGAGATAAAGCTGCATAGCTAACTCCTTTCAGACAGGCATGTTTTTAGGCAGGCATCGGCAGGTTTTTATTTGCTGCTGCTTAGGTGGCGCGCGCAGAAGCGTAGTGCGGCTTCGTAGCCGTACGTACCCAGGCCGACGATCACGCCTACGGCTTTATCTGAAAGATAAGAGTGATGGCGGAAGGCTTCGCGGCTGTGTACATTGGAAATATGCACTTCAACAAAGGGAATATCCACGCCGCAGAGTGCGTCGCGGATGGCGATGCTGGTGTGGGTGTAAGCGCCGGCGTTGATGATTATCATATCGGTATTGCCGCGTGCTTCTTGGATGCGGCTGACGATACCGCCTTCGCTGTTGCTTTGGAAGTGGGCGATGCCGAGGCTGAGTTCGGCGGCAACGCAATCGAGGTGTTTGCAGACATCGGCTAAAGTTTCCGCACCGTAAATATGCGGTTCGCGGGTGCCGAGCAGGTTGAGGTTGGGGCCGTTGATAACCAGAATACGCGCCATGATGCTGCCTTTACATGTGTAAAAAATACAGCAGCTATTGTAACTGATGGCTTTGTGCTTGGGAAAGGGATGAGGGTGTTTTGGTGTTTAAGGAAGGCAGGGCTAAAATAAAAATGCCGCTTGCAAAACAAGCGGCATTTCATGAACAGATTCCGATTATTTACGCAGACCCAAACGGCCGATCAGCTCGCGGTAAGTGTCGGGCTTGGTGCGGCGCAGGTAAGACAACAGGCGGCGGCGGGCGCTCACCATTTTCAACAAGCCGCGGCGGCTGTGGTGGTCTTTAGGGTTGGCTTTGAAGTGAGGGGTCAGATCGTTGATACGGAAGGTCAACAATGCAACTTGCACTTCAGAAGAGCCGGTATCGCCTTCTTTGCGTTGGAAATCTTTAACGATTTGTGCTTTTTGTTCGATGGACAGTGCCATGATAAAACTCCAAAAATAAATATGAACCTTGCGGTTCGGACAAGTTTGCCAAGCCGAAACCTGTGCAAACTCCTGAATCTGCCCGCACACGGCAAGCAGGGAGGTAATTATGTCATAAGTGACGGATTTTGCCAATATTTTGAATGAAATGCCTGTCTGAAATTAAAGCGGGGTTTCAGACAGGCATTCAATCAGGCATTTAAAAACTCAAGTAAATGCCGGCCGCCGAGCTTCAGTGCTTCTAAAAATACGCCGACTTCCTGCTGCTGGTTTTCTGTGTGGCTTATGGTAAACAGCCAGCCCTCGGGAGTGACGGTGTAGTTGATACCCAAGCCGCCCCGTGAGGTGGGCGCGAAAGCAAAATTGACGACGATGCTGTCATCGCCCACGGTTGAGGTGGATAGAAAATCGGTGGTGAAAGTTTGATAGCCTTCGTCTTTAAAAAATACGGGGTTGCGGCCGCATACTTTGGGAACCATCAATTGCAGGCCGAGCAGGTGGCGGTTGGCGCCGAGGCCGAGCTTGCTGGCTTTAATGCGCGCTTTATGTTCGACAAGGGCTGCGTTCAGCGCTTCTTGGCTAGGATTATCCTGCAATAAGGTGCTCACGAATGCTAGCGATTCTTCTGAAACGGGGCGCACGCATTCGGTGCGGCCGCTTTGGAAATGGCTCACGTCCACAGCTTCGTAAGTGTTACGGATGCAGCCGTAGGTGGTGAGTTGGGCGTATTGCAGAAGAAACTGCATCAGCGCATCTTGGCTGATGCCTTTGGGAATGCGTAGGCCGTTGAATGGTACGACAGTGCTGGCCACGCGCATTTGATTGGCTTGTTTGGCATAGTTTTGCTGCCATTTCGGCCAGTTTTTTTGCAACGCGGCATCCAGTTGCCATTCGTAGCGGTGGATGGCCGGGTGGGTTTTTTTACCGCCGGGGCTTGCCAGCTTGCCTGCTGCGAGGGTAACGATGCCTTTGAGCGCGCCGCCGTCTTCCCAAGTGTGTTCGCAGTGTAGAAACAAACGCTTGGTGGCGGTGTTGTAGCAGTAGGTGGTGGGTTTGTAACACCAAACGTTTTGTTGGGGTTGGAAAGTGGTGCGGGCGAGGTCGCTGTCGGCATCAAGATCTTCGTTGCTGATGCTGATGTGGAACAGGTCTTCTTCAATGTGCTCGAGCAGGCAGGCGTTGTCTTCTTGCTGATGCAGGATTTGGTATACGCGGGCGGCTTCGTTGCCGCCGAGATAGCAGGGCACGGCAATCGGATAGCTGTTTTGAACGGTATCGGCAAGGATGTGTTCGAATGCCTGTCTGAATGTTTCGGGATGGTAGGCTTCGAATTGTTCGTCGAGTGCGGCGATTCGATAATAGAAGCCGTTGTGTATCACGCCGATGTGGCGGCTACCTTTTGGGGAAAAATGGTAGCCGTCGACATCTTTTTGCGGAATGCGTGATGCGCCTTGCAGAATGGCCCATTGTGCCATACACACCGGGGTGCCTTGCGGGGTTTCCGGCACGGGTATGCGCTGATGATAATAATCAGCGCATACTGCGGCCAGAGCAGACGCCCACTCCGCCAAATCCTTTCCTTGGGTTTTAATGGCAAAACCCACGTTGCTTGCCAAAGGCAGCGGCGTACGGATGCGCAGATAGCTTTCCAACCAGGCATCAATCAACCAGCTGGTTTCGGCCTCGTCGGCAAACTGCTGCAATGCGGCCTGCAATTCTTTGCCTTTGCGTGATTTGAAATAGCGGGTAGTTGCTGCGGTTTTTTCATAGGCTTCATCGCTCAGCAGCGGGCGCACTTGTTTCAAATAGCGTTCGCAGGTTTCTGCCAGATCGGGTACGGGCAGGCGGGGTGTTTGGGACATTGGGTTCTCCTTTTTATTTGGCGCAGGCGCTAATGCCTGTCTGAAAAATGTTTAATCGTCTTTTTCAAAGAAAGCAAGTTTTATGACATAACATAAAAAGGCGATAACCAAAACCATCATCACGGTTTCGACGATGTTGTCATGAACGCTTTGGTTCCAATATAGCAATTTCTTTTCCATGGTTTACTCCTTGTCTTTTATCTGGGCAGGCGATACGCGGGGCACATCGCGGTTGAGCTGGCGCCAAAGCGCGGCAAACCATAAATACATAATGAACACAAACGGAAAGCCGGAAAACGAACCAACAGCTTTAATCCCTTCCATTTTGCCGGTGAAAATAACTGCATAGCTGATAAGTGTCATTAAGACAGCCCATATTACTGCGCGGAATTTGTTTTCGCGGCGTCCGTCGTTGCTGGTCATAATGCCCAGTGAAATGGCGGAACTGGTTACAGTGGTAACCACAAAGCCGAGGAACAGAATAACGGTTAGCGGTTTGGTTGCAAAAGACAAAGGCAGCATGTTGAGCAGATAATAGAACGTGCCTTCATAGTCGCCCTTATTGGCAATTTCAGCCAAACGTCCGGTACCTTCCACGGTATCGAGCAAACTGAAACCGGAGAATACGGAAAACCAGATTACAAGGAAGCCGACCGGCACCATAATCGAGGCAAACACGAATTCGCGTAAAGTGCGGCCTTTGGAAATTTTAGCGAGGAACACGCCCACAAACGGCGCCCAGGTAATCCACCATACCCAGTAAGCCATCGGATACCACACCACCCAATCGCGCTCATGAAACAAGTAAAGCTCGAAAGAATGATGAACGGTTTTAGTGAGGATATTGCCGATAGACACAATCAAATTGCTGAGGAAGTAGTGCGTCGGCCCGGTTAGGAATACAAACACCAGCATTACCAGGGACAATATCACGGTCATATCGCCCAGCCATTTCATGCCTTTATCAATCGGCAACACAGCACCTGCGGTGTAGAGGGAAGCAATAACGATCAGCACAACGGTTTTCCAGCCCATCGAATCAAAGGCCATCCCGGTGATGATTTTCAAGCCGGAAGAAATTTGCACGGAGGCCATGGCAATCGAAGATGAAACCGACATGGCAATCGACACAATCGCTATGCCTGTGATCATGATGCCCAAAGGCTTTGCCCATTTCTTGTGTTTGAAAGCATATTGCAGCGGTGCGGAGGGCGTACATTCCGTTTTATGCTGATACATAAAATATGCCATTACCAGCCCGCCGATGGTATAAAGCGACCACGCCGGAATGCCCCACACATGGAGCGCAAGGCTCATCGCATTTTCCACTTTCTGATACTCGGGCAAGTTTTCCGCCTGCACGCCGATAGGCGAATGATAATAGTGCCACAGCGCTTCAATCGGGCCGAAAAACACGATGCCCACACCGATGCCCGCGGTAAACAGCATATTCATCCACGAAAAAAACGAATATTCCGGCTCGGCATCCTGCCCGCCCAGTCGGATTCTGCCGAAACGGGGCGACAAAGCCACTATCATACCCACGGTAAAAGCCAAGAGCGGCAGCCACATAATCAGCCAGTCGAATTTAAGATAGAAAAACTTACTGATGTCGGCAATCGTGTTGGTAAGCAAGGTTGGGTTGACAACGGCTATCACCGCCAGAACACCCACTAAAAGAGCAGTCCATAAAAAATAATTAGGACGTTTGGGTAAATTTTCTTCGTTCGCAGACATACGCTAACCTTTTTTAGTTGGTTGATGATTTTTTTAAACCAAACAAACAAGTAAGACGTTTAGCGTAAGATTAAGTATTTTTTTATTTAGATTCTATAATGCCTGTCTGAAAAAACAAAGGTTTTCAGACAGGCATTATTCATTAGAATCTACGGTATTTGATATACGTTAATCTTCAATCGGTTTTTCCGCAGCTACCTTATCAATCAGATGTGAAATACTCATGCCGCGCTCGATGGATTCGTCATATTCAAAGTGCAGTTCGGGAATACGGAATAGCTTGATGCGTTTGGAAAGTTCGCTGCGCAGAAAACCTTTTGCATGTTCCAGCGCTTCGGCGGTGATTTCGCGGGTGGAATCGTCCAGCACGGTGTAATAAATAGTGGCGTGGCTGTAATCTCGGGTTACTTCAACTTCGTTGATGGTAATGAAACCCGCGCGCGGATCTTTCAGGCCGGTGCGTACAAGCTCTGCCATCTCGCGCATGATTTGTTCTTTTACGCGGTCAACGCGTGCGTAGCCTCTGTTTGATTTTTTCATGGTTGTTATTCCTGTGTTGATGCCTGCCTGAACATTTCAGACAGGCATTGAATTTGTTGCATATTATACTTCATTTTGAAGTGGATTTATTGAGAAACAAGCTATGGCTATAGTGAGTCTATTTCGAAACAGTACACTCGTCATACTCGGGCTTGACCCGAGTATCTTGTATTCCAGTGATGTTCGGAGATACTCAGGGCAAGCCCGAGTATGACGGCATTGTCTTTCAAATATTGTAAAAAACGCTAGGATTTTCTACATATAAGTGGTTTAACTATATACGAATGCCTGTCTGAAAAATATTTTCAGCAGGCATTGTTTATAGTAAATAAAGCCATATGCTTTTTAAGAATAATCAAATAAATCCGGTTGCTTATGCTCGCTGGTCACGCGCACATCGGTTTCGCCGTCGGCAAAAGTAATGTGCAGCTTTTGGCCTTGTTTCAATACGTTGGCACTTCGGATAACCTGCCCGCGGCTGTTTTTGACTACGCTGAAGCCGCGCTCCAGAATGTGTTGCGGCGACACGGCTTCGAGCAGTGCGGTTTGTTTTTCCAGGCGTTGTTGCCGGTTGCCAAACAGGTTTTGCCAGTTTTGGCCTAAGGCGGCTTGCAGCAGTAACAGGTTGCGTTCGGCGGTGGAAACATCAGGGCGCAGGTGCGCGAGGCTTTGCTGTTGCCGGTCGAGTTTCTGCGCGTTGAAACGGTAGCTGTTTTGCATCGAAAAGCGCAGCGACTGTTGCAAGGCGGCAAGTTGGTTGCGCTGCTCGTTCAGCTTTTGCTGCGGATGGCGGATTTGGCGGGCGAACCAATCGACGCGCTGGCTGGCATCGTAATACCGCTGTTCCAACACGGTTTTCAAGCGGCCTTGCGCTTGCGCGAGTTTGTGCAGCGATTCCAAACGGTTGGGGCTGACCAGTTCCGCCGCACCCGTGGGTGTAGGTGCGCGCACGTCGGCGACAAAGTCCGCCAGCGTAAAATCGGTTTCATGTCCTACGCCGCTGACCACGGGAATTTGGCACGCTTCAATCGCCCGCACGACGGGTTCTTCGTTAAACGCCCACAAATCTTCGATGCTGCCCCCGCCGCGACACACGATTAACACGTCCGATTCGGCACGCGCAGAGGCCGTTTGAATCGCTTGGGCGATCTGCAATTCGCTGCCCGCGCCTTGAACGGCGGTCGGGTACACAATCACGGGGATTTCCGGCGCGCGTCGTTTCAAAGTGCTGACCACGTCCCGCAAGGCCGCCGCCGCAAGGCTGGTTACGATGCCGATCGTGCGCGGATGGGCGGGCAGCGGTTTTTTGCGCTCCGCCGAAAACACGCCCTCGGCTTGCAATTTGGCTTTCAGCTTTTCATAGGCTTCGTAAAGCTGCCCCAAACCTTTCAGGCGCACTTCGTTCACGGTAATCTGAAACTCGCCGCGCGCTTCGTAAATGCTGATTTTGCCGGTCAGCTCGATATGGTCGCCTTCTTTCAAAGGGGCGGCCAACTTCGCCGCCGTGCCTTTAAACATGGCGCAGCGCACTTGGGCGCGGCTGTCTTTGAGCGAAAAATAGTAATGCCCGCTGGCGGCGCGGGTGAGGTTGGACACTTCGCCTGCCACCCACAGCCCGAACAGGTTGTCTTCCAGCAGGCTTCTGGCTAGGGCGTTCAATTCGGAAACGGAAATGGCGGCAGGAGCGAAGAGTTCGGACATGGCGGGGAAAACCAGTTAAAAAAGCGGATTATAAAGGGATGTCGGCGAATACAGAACGAAAGTGTATTGCGGCTGTGTCGTTTGAATGGTTTTGAAACAGCCTTGAACGCCTGTCTGAATCCTTTTCAGACAGGCATTCAAGATTTCAGCATATCAACGGCGGCGCTTGCTGCCGGGCAGGCGCATATCCGCCCACTTTAGCACGCCGGCCACTTCGGCCGGATTCAGCTCGTAAAACTGGCCGCGTTTCAAGCGGTTCGGCAAACCGATGGGGCCGAAGCCGACGCGCACCAAACGGCTTACAGTTAAGCCTTGGCTCTCGAAAATACGGCGCACTTCGCGGTTGCGGCCTTCTTTGATTACCACGTTATACCATTTGTTGGCACCCTCGCCGCCTTGCTCGTAGATGCGTTCCACTTTGGCCAAACCGTCTTCCAGCATCACGCCTTCTTCCGTGAGCATTTTCATCTGTTCGGTGGAAAGCTCGCCCAACACGCGCACGGCGTATTCGCGCTCGACTTCAAAGCTGGGGTGGGCGAAGCGGTTAACCAATTCGCCCGATGTAGTGAGGATTAACAGTCCGCTGGTGTTGATGTCCAAACGGCCGATAGCCACCCAACGGCTGCTGGCGGCTTGCGGCAGGCGGTCGAAAATGCTCACGCGGCCCTGCGGATCGTCGCGCGATACGATTTCGCCTTCTTGCTTGTAATAAAGAATGATGCGCGGCAGGCGGTCGGGCCATTTGAGCTTAATCACGTTGCCTTTAACGGTAACTTGGTCTTCCGGCGAAACTTTGTCGCCAAGTTGGGCGGTTTTGCCGTTGACAGTTACTAAGCCCTGCGTAATCCAGTCTTCCATTTCACGGCGCGAACCCACGCCCGATGCGGCAAGGGCTTTTTGCAGGCGCACCGGCTCGAAGCTGTCTAAATCGACACGTTTTTCTTTCAAATCGCGGGCGCGTTCCATGATTTTTTGATTGGGGTTGCGTACCACCAGTTTTTTTGCGCGGGAAGCCTGCGTTTTCGGCGCGGCGGGTTTATCTTCTATCGGGGAACGCTGCTTTGACTGATGCCTGTCTGAAACTTTAGTAGCTTTGGGCGCCGGTGTTTTCTTGCCTGAAGCGCTGTCGCGCCATTCGCGTTTGCTGATGGTTTTTTTACTGCTCATAAATATCTCCTAACGCATTTTCCTTTCGGGAAAACGGTTCTTCTGCGGCTTTTGCGGCAGGAAGGGTTGTTAAAAATAGATAAGGACGGGTTTCAGACGGCCTTTTATATCTGTGAGGCCGTCTGAAATTGATTCAGCCGTTTGCCAGATACTTGTATCCTACAAACAATGGCATTCGGCGATTTTGTCGGATTCAAGAATCCGACCTACTACTGCTTCTACAAAAGTATCGTCATACTCGGGCTTGACCCGAGTATCTTTTAGCTTACATAGATGCGGGATACTCGGGTCAAGCCCGAGTATGACGGGCATATCGTTTTTTCAAGTAAGGCCGTCTGAAATTAATTTAACCGTAAGTCGAATACAAGTATCTGACCTAGCTACTAATTCAGTACGGGCGGTTCGGGATGTGAATCGGTTTGCCCGGCTTCTGTTTCTTCTTCACCGCTTTCGGCAGGCTCGGTTAAATCGGGCAATACCAGCTCGCCCAATTCGGTGAGCGGCGGCAGTTCTTCCAAACTTTCCAACTGCAAATCGCTTAAAAACACATTGGTTGTCGCCCATAAAGCGGGGCGGCCGATGGAGTCGCGGTGGCCGATCACCTCAATCCAGCCGCGGTCTTGCAGCGTTTGCATCACATTTTGCGACACCGCTACGCCGCGTATGCCTTCGATATCGCCGCGCGTAACCGGCTGCTGGTAGGCGATAATCGCCAGCGTTTCCATCACCGCACGCGAATAGCGCGGCGCACGCTGTTCCTGCAAACTGCCCAACCGCTCGAATGCGGCTTGGGCAATCTGAAAACGCCAGCCTTCATGCGTATGCACCAACTGCAAAGCGCGGTTTTGCCAACGGGTTTTCAAGTTCGCCAGCACATCAATCAGCTTGTCGGGCGACAACGGCGGCACACACAACTCGCGCATGGTTTTTTCGCTGAGCGGTTCGGTTTGGGTAAGCAGCGCGGCTTCAATCAGCGCGTCGGGGGGGAGTTTGTCGGTCATGGTTTTTAGCTACGCAGAAACTTTGTTACTTTTGTTTTCAAACGACCTTATTTTCAGACAGGCCGTCTTTACAGTATGCTCAATAATGATTACTCCTCGCGCAAATTTAATGAGCTGTTATCCACTTTTACTACTAACTGTTTACCGCCTTTAAATGTTTCTTCTTCCATAAATTGCCAATTCGGATATGCTTCCTTAACAATTTTAATCCATGCAATCTTTTTATCTGTAAATAAAGTTTCTTTTCTTAAATCCGTTAAAACATTCGGATGTTTTTTCTGCATTTCTTGAATGATATTTTGCCATAAAGCCCAACCGTCGGAACGCTTATGTTTTTGATAAATTTCATCAAAAAACTTACAAGCTTCTAGTCTGCCACAATTAAGAGCATATATCTGAAGATGTTTATTAAATTTATCTAACCCGATATTAATATTTTTAATTACTTCATTTAAACATGGAATCAAATGGTTTTGTTTAAATCGCTCTGCCCGTTCATATTCTTTTTTTAAACGATTTAAAGTTATATTGTAGTCATTTTCCATTGAGGGAGAATGAATAAAACGGTTTCTATCCTCTACGACCTCTTTAAAATCTAACTCAAACTTTTCTTTGTCAACAAATATAATGGCCGGAATGTGATATGAGAAAGATATTTGGATTAATTCTGGTTTATCTAAATGCTCTTGGTGTTTGGGTTCGTTTGATGTTCTTTCAAATTGTATTAACAAGTTTCCTAAAGTAGCTTTATTCAGGTCTGATCGATTAGACCATATATCAACTTGTGGTTTTACTTCTTGATTTGTCGGCTGTTGTAAATAAAGAGTTTTACTGGAAATATAAATAATATGTTTAAATATTTGTTCAATCTCTTGATATTTTTGTAGATTTAATCCCATTTGATAGATGATTTTATTTTGAAAAATGTCAGATTGATGATTTCCCATTTTATAAATTCCCCTGATATATCATTTTTTATCATCGGCAAATAGTTTTTATAAATTAAAACAGTAGATTCTATTTTTGAGACGGTCTTTGTCCTTTCCGCTCCGCTTTTCTGGCTTCGCGGGCGGCTTTCAATTCGGCTTCTTTCTGTTTGCCTTTTTTGAGCCATGTTTCCCATTGGTTCGGCGTTTCAAGCGTGATTCTGCCGATGTGGCCGTCGCGGAAATCGGTGAGGGTGTTTTCGGCGGCTTTTTGGTAGTTGATGCGGCCGCCGCTTAACACGGCGCCGCGTTTTTTGGCAATCCATTCGAGCCAGTCGGTGTCGTTCCAATGGCTACTGGGGTCTTTGTCGGCTTGGTAACGTGCCTGCAACAGGGGCAGGTAGTGGCGGCGCAGGTAGTCGAGCAGTTCGAGGGCGACTTCTTCTTCGTCTAGTGCATTGCGGCCTACGGCGCCGCTGGCGGCGAGGTTGTAGCCGCTTTCTTCTACAATGATTTTCGGCCACAGCATGCCGGGGGTGTCGTAGAGCCAGAAGTCGTCGGCGAGAAACAGGCGTTGTTCGGCTTTGGTGATGCCGGGTTCGTTGCCGGTTTTGGCAGATTTTTTGCCGATCATGCCGTTTATCAGGGTGGATTTGCCGACGTTGGGAATGCCGCAGATGAGTACGCGCAGGGGTTTGTCGACGCCGCCGCGGTTGGGCATCATGTTGCGGCAGGCGCGGGTGATTTTGGCGGTAGCGCCTTGCTCGGAAGAATCGAGGGCGATGGCTTGGGTGTCGGGCCGGCTGTTGTAGTAATCGAGCCAAACGGCGGTGCGTTCGGGGTCGGCAAGGTCTTGTTTGTTGAGGATTTTGAGCTTGGGTTTGCCGCGCGAAAGTTGCGCCAGCAGGGGGTTTTCGCTGGAGGCGGGCAGGCGGGCGTCGAGCATTTCAATCACCATATCGACGCTTTTGATGCGCTCGGCGATGGCTTTTTTCGCCTTGTTCATGTGCCCGGGGAACCATTGGATTGCCATGTCTGCTCTTTCTGGGTTGTGTTTCAGACAGGCCTAAATTTAAGTTAGGCCTGTCTGAAAAATAAGGGTGGGTTTTATGCATTTCAGGCAGCCGGTTTGATGGGCTGCCTGATTGTGGATGGCGATTATAGCATATTGTTTTATTGTGGTCTTTCAGGCAGGCATCCGGCGAAATTTAGGCCTGTCTGAAAAAGGATTGTTAGCGGTCGGCCAAGTTCTGGGCTTGGCGGTGGCGAACCAATACTTCGTATTGCTCTTGCAACAGCTTGGACAGTTGTTCTACAACATACACGGAGCGGTGCTGGCCGCCGGTGCAGCCGATGCCGATGGTAACGTAACTGCGGCTTTCTATTTGCATGCGTGGCAGCCAACGTTGGAGGAATTGGTTAATATCGTTGATCATTTCCTGGGCAAGCGGTTGGTTGCCGAGATAATCCTGAATGGGTTTGTCCATGCCGGTGAAAGGCCTGAGCTCAGGGTCGTAATGAGGATTGGGCAGGCTGCGCATATCGAATAGGAAATCCGCATTGTTGGGTACGCCGTATTTGAAGCCGAATGATTCGAGGATAACCAACAAACCTTCGCGCTCGATTTTCAGCCATTGTTGTACGGAATAACGCAGCTGCTGGGCATTCATTTTGGATGTGTCGATGCAGTAAGCCATCTCACGCAAGGGATATAGGATTTCACGCTCTTGCTGAATGCTTTCCAATACGGTGAATTTCTGCCGCGCCAAAGGGTGGCTTCTGCGGGTTTCGGAAAATCGGCGGATGAGAATTTCATCCGATGCTTCGAGAAAGAGTATCTCTACCTGATGGCCTTCTTTGCGTAGCCGCTCGATTTGGCGCGAGGCTTCAGGGGTGTTTAGGTGGGAACGGATGTCTACGCTGATGCCGAGATTTTCGGTGTTGCCGCGTTTGAGGTGGAGAGCCATCAGTTGCGGCAACATTTCCAAAGGCATGTTGTCGACACAGTTATAGCCGACATCTTCCAGCACTTTGAGTGCAACGGATTTGCCGGAGCCGGAGAGGCCGCTAATCAGAACTATCTTCATGATGGAGTGCATCTTCCTTCAGCATAGTTTGGTGCCGTTCTAAAAATTCTTTGGTGCTGTTTTTACCGCGCAGGTTGAGGATATAGTTGCGCACGGCTGCTTCCACCAATACGGCCAAGTTGCGGCCGACTGCGACGGGCAAGGTTACGGAGCGGATGGTTACATTTAAAATAGATTCGGTTTCGGTGCGTATGCTCAGACGGTCGAGCTGCTTCATGTAGTCATCATCTGCGGCAACCAAGTTAATGATAAGCTTGAGGTTTTTGTTTGGACGGATGGATGTTTCACCAAAAATATGGCGGATATTGAGTACGCCCAAACCGCGCACTTCCAAAAAGTCGCGCAACATAGGAGGGCAGCGGCCTTCCAGTGTTTCGGGGCCGGTGCGGTGCAGCTCTACTGCATCGTCGGCAATCAGGCTGTGGCCGCGGGAGATGAGTTCAAGCGCCAATTCGCTTTTACCCAAGCCGGAATGCCCTGTAATCAACACGCCGATTTCGAATACGTCAAGAAATACGCCGTGCTTGATGGTGGATACGGCCAGCGCGCGTTGCAGGTAAATACGCAATACGTCCATCAAATAAGGGCTTTCCAACTTGGTGGTCAGCAGAGGGACGTTATTGGTATGGCAGTAGTCGCGCAGCATCGCCGGCACACTTAAACCGTTGGCAACGATAAAGAGAGAAACGTTTAAGTCGAAAATCTGTTGGAAGCCGGCAGGAGGAGGGGTGGTTTTGTCGCTGCCAAGTTTTTCAAGATATTCGACTTCGGCCACGCCCAATACTTGAACCTGATTGGGGTGGATAAAATTCAAATGGCCGACAAGCGCCAATACGGGCTTGTCGGCATCTATGCTGATGCGGTTGTCGGCGCCGGCGGTTCCGGCCGACCAAACCAGTTGCAGTTTGTGTTGGTTGTCTTGATAAAGCCTGCGTACGGAGATACTGGGCATAGGTGATTTTATTCTGCGGAAAAGATGGCCGAAACTTCTTCTGGGGTTTGTGCAGACATTAGGGCCTCGCGCACGGATTTAGAGGAAAATTTCCCGGCCAGTTTGGACAATACTTCGAGATGTTCGCCGGTAGCGTTTTCAGGTACCAGCAGGGCAAATACAAGGGAAACGGGTTTGCCGTCGGCCGCATCAAAGGCGACAGGCTCTTTGCAGCGTATGAATGCGCCGACTGCTTTTTTTACTGAGGCGTGGCGGCCATGCGGAATGGCTACGCCCTGACCCAAGCCGGTGCTGCCCAGTTTTTCGCGTTGAAACAGACACTCGAAAACATGTGTGCCGGATAAGCCTGATTCTTTTTCAAGCAAAGCTCCGATTTCTTCAAACAGACGCTTTTTACTGCTGATTTCTACGTCTAATTCGATATGCTGCACAGGCAGGATTTCAGCAATTAAGCTCATAAATTTCTCTTCGTTGGACAAAGCAAAACAGGGGCGATTGTACCGAGTGTTAATCGGAATCTCAATCTTTGAAGGTGATTTTACATTCAAATTTTGGCTAGGATTTGTAAAATTATTTTTTAAATCATTATGTTGACTTAGGTCGTTTACCCGAAAAAAAATCCGTTTGTCAAAGCGGTTGTCCGAATGCATTTTTCAGACAGGCATACTTATTTTAATATGGGGGAAAAGGCTTTTTTTAAAGATTAAAGAACGACATAAAACGATTTTTGAATTGTTTTAACAAAACTGATGAAAACTGGTGTCAACTTTGCTTTTCCGTTACAATCGGTGGCTAATCAAAGTTCTGTTTGTAAAGTTTCAAATAAATCATTGGGTTGAGGTTTGATCTGGATGGTTTGGCGAGGGTTTGCATATTTAGGGCTGTTGATATGGGCTTAAAAATCCGCTCGGGTTCGGCAGATAGTTTGTTGCCGGGCAATTTTAAAAATAAACCCAAGGAAGCACAATGAACCTTAAAAGAACTGCTTTTCTTCCTTTTTTGCTTTTTCCGATGATGGCTCAGGCGGCTGATTTGAACGGTGCCGATTTGAGCCTGATGTGGGGTATTCCGTTTGCTCTGATTTTATTATCTATTGCGACAGGCCCGTTGCTCGCTCCGAATTTTTGGCACCATCATTTCGGCAAAGTTACGGCGCTGTGGACGGTTGTGTTTTTAGTGCCTTTCATCATTACTTTCGGTTTTAGTGCCGGATTGCATACGGTGGTACACGCTTTGGTGGGGGAATATATTCCTTTTATCTTGCTGTTGTTGGCGCTTTACACGATTTCAGGCGGGATCCTGGTGTGGGGTAATCTGCACGGCAGCCCGAAATTGAACACCACCATCTTGGCTATCGGTACGGTTTTGGCGTCGATTATGGGTACGACAGGTGCGGCTATGCTGCTTATCCGCCCATTGTTGAAAGCCAATGATAACCGTAAGCACCGTGTGCATGTGGTTGTATTCTTTATTTTCCTTGTAGCCAATATCGGCGGTGGTTTAACACCTCTGGGCGATCCGCCTCTCTTCTTGGGTTTCTTGAAAGGTGTGGACTTTATGTGGACGGTAAAACACATGGCCATGCCGGTTATTATCAGTTCGATTGTTTTGCTGGTCATATTCTATTTTTTGGATAGCTATTTCTTTTCTAAAGAAGATGAAATCACTACGGTTGATCCATCTCCTGACAGCCCGTTACAGATTTACGGTAAATTCAATTTTCTGTTGCTCGGTGGGGTGGTGGCTTCGGTATTGATGTCGGGCATCTGGAAGCCGGGTGTGGAAATTGATGTGTATGGCACACCTTATGCGCTGCAAAACTTGGTGCGCGATATTATTCTTTTGATTTTGGCCGGTGTGTCTTTGAAAATGACGCCCAAGCAGGTTCGTGCCGGTAACGAGTTTAACTGGGATCCGATTTTGGAAGTGGGTAAACTCTTTTTGGGCATTTTCATCACGATTTCGCCTGTGATTGCTATTCTTCAAGCCGGCGAAGCGGGTGCTTTTGCTGCGTTGATTCAGATGGTACACAATCAGGCAGGCGAGCCGATTAATACCATGTATTTCTGGATGACGGGCATTCTTTCGGCTTTCTTGGATAATGCGCCGACTTATTTGGTGTTCTTCAATATGGCGGGCGGTGAGGCTCAGGCTTTGATGAGCGGGCAGCTTTTCCATACTTTGCTGGCTATTTCTATGGGTTCGGTGTTTATGGGTGCTTTGAGCTATATCGGTAATGCGCCGAACTTTATGGTGAAGGCGATTGCTGAGCAGCGCAAAGTGAAAATGCCGAGCTTTTTTGGCTATATGGTGTGGTCATTCGGTATTCTAGTGCCGTTGTTTATTGTACATACCTTTATTTTCTTTGTTTGGGAATTGTTTTAAAGCCCCGACCATTTAATGAAGAACAATGCCTGTCTGAAAAGATGTTTCAGACAGGCATTTTGTTTGGTTGGATCTTTCATTCAGCGATAACACATTTTGAACCGGCATCAGCCAGTTTTTCAGCCAGCTTCGGGTTAAGCGGTTTGTCGGTGAAAACGGTATCAAAGTCTGTAATGTCGGCCATGCGTACCAATGCGCTTTTGCCGAATTTGCTGTGGTCGGCGGCGAAATACCGGATGCGTGCGTTTTCCATCATGGCCTGCATTACGCTGACTTCTTTATAATCTGCATCAAACAACGAGCCGTCTTCTTCAATGGCAGATGCGCTCAAAATTGCATAATCCACTTTGAATTGCTTGATAAAGTCCATGGTTGCTATGCCGGTAACGCCGCCGTCCAAGGGACGGACAACGCCGGAAGTGATGAGTACGGAGTAATCGCTGCGGCCTGATGCCGTTGCCGCAACGTGGATATTGTTGGTAATGATGCATAAGTTTTTGCGCAGTTTGACTAAAGCATCGGTAACGGCTTCTATTGTGGTGCCTATGCTTAAAAACAGGGTGGCGCCATCAGGAATATGGGCGGCAAGGGTTTCGCTGATGCGCATTTTCTCGCCTTTCATTCTGTTTTTCTGGGATAGAAAATCGGGATGCTCTTCCTCGATTCCGATGGTTACGCCGCCGTGGTAGCGCCGTAAAACTTTTTCTTGATCCAATATGTTGATGTCGCGCCGGATGGTTTGCGGGGTAACTTCCAGCTTTTTCGCCAATTCTTCTATGGGCATAAAGCCGTGTTCTTTAACCAGTCGGATAATTTTTTCGTGTCTTTGATGTCTCGGCATGTGGTGCCATCCTGTTATAAATTGGAAAAAAACAGCATTAAAAAAGGTGCGGCGAGGTTAATAATGAAGCCGAAACTGACGGCCAGCGGAATCACGGTCATGCCCCCGGAGCTTTGGATGACCGGCAAGGTAAAATCCAAACTGGTAGCGCCGCCTATACCCACGGCTGCACTGGGATGGCGGCGCATAATTACGGGAATAAACAACAATGCAAAAAATTCACGGGTCAAGTCGTTTAACAGGGCAATGCTGCCCCAGATCGGGCCGTAAGCTTCAGTCATCACGATGCCGGAAAGTGAATACCAGCCGAAGCCGGAAGCTAGAGCCAACGCCTGTGTGAAAGGCATTTCCGGAGCAAGGAAAAAGAATATACCGCCGCCGAGTAAAGAGGAAAGCATGATTAAAACGCTGGTTTGTACGCCTCGTTTGTTGATAAACACTTGGCGTAGCGTAATGCTGCTGCCGCCAAGTTGAATACCGACCAGCAAAATCAAGAGCATCAGCGCATAGCTTCCGGTTGGTTCGGGAGGCAGCCAAAAGCTCTCCATTGCTTTGCCGAAAAACAGGCCGAGCAACATGCAGATGATTTGTTTGACGCTGCCTGCGATGCTGATGCGCGGTTTTTTGCCGCTTTCTTGAATGTGTTGTTGCCACGGGTTTTTTCGGTCAAACCACATTAACACAAGAAGATTCATGCCTAGAGTGCATACTGCCAAAACGGCTGCCATGCCGGCAATAAAATCAAGCTGGTTGCCAAGATTGTTTACTTGCGAGAGTGAGATGCCGATAAGCGCCAATATGATGTAAACCAAAATATTTAATGATTTATCTACGATGACCATATAAGGCTTCGGTACACGGATGAAGTAGCCGATAAAAAGCGGCGCTAAAATCATCGCAAGGGTAATCAAGTTTTGCATGGCTTTTTACTTTTTTGGAACGAAAAACAGGCAGCGGGACGCCACCTGTTTGGTACATCATTTTATTCGGGTAATTGAAACGCTTATTGGTCGACAAAAGCGCGTTCAATAAGATAATCACCACGTTGGCCCATTTTTGGGGATACGGTCAGGCCGAATTCGTTTAAAACGGCGCTGGTGTCTTTCAACATGGCGGGGCTGCCGCAGATCATGGCACGGTCGTCTTTCGGGTTGATGGGCGGCAGGCCGATGTCTTCAAACATTTTTCCTGAGCGCATCAGATCGGTAATGTGGCCGCGGTGTGGATACTCTTCACGCGAAACTACCGGATAATAAATCAGTTTTTCTTTAACCATTTCGCCCAAATATTCGTGTTCGGGCAATTCTTTGGTGAAGCGGTCGTAATAGGCCAAGTCATTTTTATAGCGCACGCCGTGCACCAAAATCACTTTTTCAAATTGCTCATACACATCCGGGTCTTTGGTGATGCTCAAGAATGGTGCGATGCCGGTGCCTGTTGATAAGAGGTAGAGGTGTTTGCCCGGATTCAAGTCACCCAAAATCAAAGTGCCGGTGGGTTTTTTGCTGATTAATACTTCATCGCCCACTTTCAGATGTTGCAAACGGCTGGTTAAGGGGCCGTCTTGTACTTTGATGCTGAAAAATTCCAAATGCTCTTCCCAATTGGCACTTGCCACGCTGTATGCGCGCATCAGCGGTTTGCCGTCTACCATCAGGCCGACCATTACGAACTGGCCGTTTTCAAAGCGTAGGCTTTCGTCACGGGTGCAGGTGAAGGTGAAATAGGCATCGGTCCAGTGGTGGACGGATAAAACGGTTTGGGTATTGAATGCTGCCATTGTTTTTTATCCTGAATATTGTAAAGAATGTTGTAATCGGTTGTATTGAATGCCTGTCTGAAAACTTGGTTGGCCGTAGCTGTTTTTCAGACAGGCATTGTGTTTTGCTTATTCATCATGAAACTGAAGGTTGTGCAAATCGGCATACCGCCCGTTGAGGGCAAGCAGTTGGGCGTGGGTGCCTTGCTCGACAATGCGTCCTTCGTGCATCACTACAATCATATCTGCGTTTTCAATTGTAGAGAGGCGGTGGGCAATTACGATGGTGGTGCGGTTTTGCATTAGTTTTTCCAGTGCAGCCTGAACCAGCCGTTCGGATTCATTATCCAGTGCGCTGGTAGCTTCATCCAGAATCAGAATGGGGGCATTTTTCAGCAAGGCACGTGCAATCGCTAGGCGCTGACGCTGGCCGCCGGAAAGTTTCAGACCGTTTTCGCCGATTTCGGTTTGCAGGCCTTGCGGCATGGTTTGAATAAATTCCCACGCGTTGGCGGCTTTTGCGGCGCTGATGATGGCGGCTTCACTGGCTTTGCCCAACTCGCCATAAGCGATATTGTTGGCTACTGTGTCGTTAAACAAAACCACATCTTGGGTAACCAGCGCCATTTGGCTGCGCAGGCTTTCCAAAGTGTAGTCGCGGATGTCGGTGCCGCCGATGGTGATATTGCCTTCGGTCGGATTGAAAAAGCGCGGCAGCAGATTGGCCAAAGTGGTTTTGCCGCAGCCGGATGCGCCGACCAAAGCGATAACTTTGCCTTGCGGCACGCTGAGCGTAATGCCGTTGAGGCTGTTGCGCTCGGAGCCGGGATAGCGGTGCACGATATGGTTGAATTCAATATCGCCTACCGCAACGGGCAGGGTGGCCGTGCCGCCGTCGGTTTCTTCAGTTTCGTCCAAAAACGAGAAGATGCTTTCTGCCGCTGCCAGCCCGCGTTGCAAAGACTGCACAACGCCGGTGATGCGTTTAATCGGGTCGAACATCATCATCATGGCGGATAGGAACGACATAAAATCACCCGCGCTAAAACCTTCGGTTCTGGCTTGGCGCGCGGCGAAATAAAGTATCAGCGCCAGTGCTGAAGCAATCATTAATTGGGTAACAGCGCTATTTAAAGAGCTGGCCGCCGTTTGCTTCACATTGTTTCTGCGCACACTGGTGGCGGCATGGTCGAAGCGGGCGGATTCGTGTTTTTGGCCGCCATACACTTTGATTACCCGCGTGCCGTCGACGCTTTCGCTTAAAACTTGGGTCATCATGCCCATATGTTGCTGGTTTTGGCTGGATAAATGGCGCAGTCGCTTGCTTACCAAGCGCACGCATAAGCCGACTACGGGAAGGGCGACGAACGTTATCAGAGTCAGGCGCCAATCCAGATAAAGCAGTAAGCCCAACAGGCCGACAACGCTGATGCCGTCTTTGGCGATTACGGTAATCACATTAAAGCCTGCGTCGCTGATTTGGCTGGCATCGTTGAGGATGCGCGACATCACTCTGCCGCTGGGGTTTTCATTGAAGTAACCTACCGGCAGGCGCATCATTTTAGCGAACATTTGTTGGCGGATTTGCTGAACCAGATGGCTGGAAAGATAGCTGGTGGTGTATTCGTTAATAAAGTTGAATACGCCGCGCAAAATAAACAGACCTACGATTGCCAGCGGCAACCAGGTCATTTTTTCCATGTTTTTTTCAACGAAACCTTCGTTGATTAAAGGCTTGATCAGATAAGCGAACAAGGGTGCGGTTGCAGCCACGACAATCATGGCGAACACGGCAACGGCAAAAATTTTCCAATAGCCTTTGAGATAAACGGCCAGCCGCTTGTATAAAGTCCACGATGGCTGTTCAGACTCGGGTCGCATAAAAATTATTCGCAATTGTGAAATAAAGCGGAATTGTAAGGGAAAACACGCTAAACAACAATGTTTCAAGCTGCCGGCGCGTTTTCAGACAGGCATCGTTGTTTCAAAGTGTTTTGGTCCAATCCAAGCCCTTGAGCGAGGGAACTTGGGTGATGCTGCGGTCGGCAAGATTTACTGCGGTCAGATGCCCGCCCCACAGGGCACCGGTGTCGAGGGCGATCACATGGTTCGTGTCCACGTAACCGAGCGAAGACCAGTGGCCGAATAGGATGGTGTGGTCGGTGTTCAGGCGGTTAGGTGCTTCAAACCAGGCGCGCAAACCGTTGGGCATGTCTTCCGGGCCGGCTTTGAAATTGTAATCGAGCTCATTATTGAAGGTAAGGGCGCGCATGCGGGTAAACACGTTGGTGATCAATCTCAAACGTTCGTAGCCTTTCAGATTGGGCGACCAGGCTGTGGGAGAGTTGCCGTATATATTGGCAAAATAATCTTTGGTATATTTGCCTTTTAATTCTTCCGACACTTCGTCCGCCAGCTGCTGCGCGAGTTTGACTGTCCATTGCGGCAGCAAGCCCGCATGCGTCAGAACATAACGTTTGGATTGCCGCATTAACGGCTGGGCACGCAACCAATCGCGCATTTTTTTGCTGTCCGGGTGGTTCAGAATATCAGATAGGGTATCGCTGCGCTTGAGCTTGCCGTAGCCATACATAAGTGCCAGTAGGTGCAAATCGTGATTGCCGAGCACCATCTGAATGCTGCTTTCATGCCGCATACAAAATTGCAGCACATCAAGCGATTGAGGGCCGCGGTTGACAATATCGCCAACCAGCCAGAGCGTGTCGGAGCCGTGGTTGAAGTCGAGTTTTTCGAGAAGCAGCTGAAATTCTTGGTAACAGCCTTGTATGTCGCCGATTGCGTAGTGTGCCATGATTATGAATAAAGTGAGTAGAATGAAATTGATGCCTGTCTGAAAAAGGTTTCAGACAGGCATTGATTATATAACGGATTGGTTGTTTTCCGACAGCGCGGCATATATGGATAGACAATGCTTGTCTGAAACCTTTTTCAGACAGGCATCATATTATACCGATTCGGCGGCCGGGTTATTCGGCCGCCATTTCCAATAGTTCTGCTGCATGGCTGCGTGTGGTATCGGTGATGGTTTCACCGCCAAGCATACGGGCGATTTCTTCTACGCGGTTTTTATAATCCAATACACTGATTTCACTTACGGTTTGCTCTCCGTCGCTGTGTTTTGACACCTTCCAGTGGTTTTCTCCGCAAGCGGCAACTTGCGGCAGGTGGGTAACGGCCAGCACCTGATGCTTGCCGCCGAGTTTGCGTAAGGCGCGTCCTACGGTTTCGGCAACACCGCCGCCTATGCCGGTATCGACTTCATCGAAAATCAAGGTGGGCAATTGGGTGTATTGGCTGGTAACCACTTGTAGCGCAAGGCTGATGCGGGCGAGTTCGCCGCCGGAAGCTACTTTATTGAGCGGTCGCAGCGGGCCACCTTTGTTGGTGGCAACTTGATATTGCACTTGCTCCAGGCCGTGGGAGGAGGGCGCGCTTTCCAGCAACTCGATATGGAAATTTGCACCTTTCATCGCTAAATGCTGCATATGTTGCGTGGTTTCGTTGCCGAGTTTGGCGGCGGCTTCTGAGCGCGCGGCAGACAGTTTTTTGGCCAGCGCCATATAGGTTGCTTGGTTTTCGGCCACGTTTTGCTCAAGACTTTCCAAGTCGGCTGCGGCGTTCAGGGCTGATAAGGCCGTTTCGATTTCAGCCTGTTTGGCGGGCAATTCTTCAGGCTCGATCCGGTATTTCCGCGCCATGCTCATAAGTTCGCCCATGCGGGCTTCTTGTTCGGCCAATTCGTTGGGATTGATCTCGACTTTGGACGCTACGCTGCGCATGTTGGCGGAAATCTCGCTTAGTTCTGCTTCTACACTGGCGAGCATATCGAGACTTTCGGCGAATAAAGGTTCGATATTGCTGAGTTGCTCCAATGTTTTGCGGCATTGGTAGAGGTGGCGCTGAATGCCGTTGTCTCCGTCGACGGCGGCTTCGGTTTCTTCTGCGGCCTGTATCAGCTCGGCTGCATGGGCGAGGCTGTCGTGGCTTTGGCTCAAGGTTTCCCATTCGCCGCTTTGTAGATTGAGCTTGGCTAATTCGCCTGCCTGCCATTCAAGCCGTTCGCGCTCGATGGCGATGTTTTCGGCTTGTGTTTGGGCTTCGTGTAAGGATTTTTGGGCGGTTTGCCAGTTGTGATAGGCGGTTTTGACTTCTGCGGCTAAACCGGTGCAGCCGGCAAATGCGTCAAGCAGAGTGCGTTGGGCGTGCTCTTGGTTGAGGGAATGGTGGGCGTTTTGGCCGTGGATGTCGATCAGGCGGCTGCCGATATGTTTGAGTTGGGCGAGAGTGGCTGCTTGGTTATTGATAAAACTGCGGCTTTTGCCTTTGGCATCAATGATGCGGCGGATGGATAGTTCGGTGGTGTCTTCATCCAGCAGCCCTTGCTCGCGCAATTCGCTTTGCAAGGTATCCAGCCCGGAAATGTCGAATAGGGCGGAGAGGCGAGCTTCTTCGGTGCCGGCGCGGACTTGGCCGTAGTCTGCTTTATCGCCGAGCAGCAGACCGAGTGCGTCCAGCGTGATGGATTTGCCTGCGCCGGTTTCGCCGGTGAGTACGGTAAAGCCTGTCTGAAAATTAAGGTTGAGCTGTTCGACGGTTACGAAGTTGCTGAGGGAAAGCGCCAAAAGCATTGTTTTATCCTTGCTTAAATGATGTGCTAAGTTTTTTCTTATTATAACTAATTTTTTTCATAGTTATATAAGATTTTGTTGATTTTGGTGTAAAGAAGCGATGCCTGTCTGAAAATAATGCTTTCAGACAGGCATTATTGGGATGGGCTAAATCAGCTGTTCGCCCCAGTGGAGTTTTTGGCGCAGGGTGCGGTAATACTGGTAATCATTCGGATGCAATACCCGCAGGCTGTGTTTGTAGCGGCGTATGAGGATTTGATCCATGCTTTGGATGTCGACATAGGATTGGCCGTCGAAATGAACGCGGGCGTCGCCTGCTTTGGTGATTAAGATGTTGATTTCGCAAGTATCTGCTATGGCAATCGGGCGGTTGGTCATGGATTGGGGGCAGATGGGCACTAGGGTAAAGGCGCGCAGACTGGCTTGCAGAATGGGGCCGCCGGCGGCAAGTGCGTAGGCTGTGGAGCCGGTGGGCGTGGACACTATCAGGCCGTCGCTGCGTTGCGTGTAAACGAATTCTTTGTTGATAAACACTTCGAATTCAATCATTTGCCCTGCGCCGCCGCGTGAGAGTACCACATCATTCAGCGCCAGCGAGCGGTTGATGGTTTCGCCGTTGCGCAGCACGGTGCATTCAAGCAGGATACGTTCTTCGGCGTGATACTTGCCGGTAAGCATGCTGCTTACTTCTTTAACCATATTTTCACGCGACACTTGGGTGAGAAAGCCTAAATGGCCTTGATTGACACCCAATAGTGGTATGCGGTGTGCTGCCACTTTGCGGGCAGCGGAAAGGAAGGTGCCGTCGCCGCCGAGTACGATAACCAAATCGCATTTTTTGCCCATTTCTTCTTTGTTAATGAAATGGCATGCGGGAAGGTTGGTTTCGGCAAGCAGGCTTTTGTTGATGCTGTCTTTATCGAGGTAGATATTCAGGTTTTGAGCGTACAGGAACTCGATGAGCTGATTGAGGCACTCTTCTATTTTAGGCGTGTTCGGGCGGGTTACGATGCCGATTTGCTTGAATTGGCTGCTCATGGGAATGTGTGTTTTTTGCGAGATGGTGAAATTATATAGCAATCCCGAACGTTAGGGCTACATGGGGTTACAAACGGTGGGAGGCTGCTTGGTTTTTTCAGACAGGCATGGTGTGTTAACTGCGCTTGTTTTGGAAGAAGCGTTGCAAAATGCTGCTGCATTCGGCTGACAGTATGCCACCTTTTACGGCGGTGTGTTTGTTGAGCAGGGTGTTGGTAAAAAGATTCATTATGCTGCCGGCGGCACCGGTTTTGGGCTCGGGGGCGCCGTAAATCACGCGGCGGACGCGTGCTTGGATGAGGGCGCTGGCGCACATGCTGCACGGTTCGATTGTAACGTAAACGTCGCAGCCGTCGAGGCGGTAGTTTTGTAGGGCCGCGCCTGCTGCGGCTAAGGCGCGGATTTCGGCATGTTGGCTGATATTGCAGCTGTTGATACAGGTGTTGTGTGCGGCGGTAATCAGTGTTCCGTTACGAACAACAACGGCGCCAACCGGGATTTCACCAAGCGCAGCGGATTGTTCGGCCTGTTGCAGCGCCAAGCGCATGAATGCTTCCATTTCGGTTTGCGGGGGGAATACATCAACGGGCGGATGGTTGCGTATGGCTTCGAGCAGCCTGTTTTTTTCAGACAGGCATAATGCTTGCGGTGTGGTGTTGCGCAACAATGCGGCAAGTTGCCATAAGGTACTGCGGGTAACGGTGAGCCCCGCGGCTTTTAACAGTAAAAAGGCTGTGGGTGCGCCGGTGTGGCGCAAGTCTTCTAAGGTGAGGATGCCGAGTGAGTTGAGGGTGTGCAGGGTTTTGGGGGCAAGCGGCGGGGTAGTGAGCTGCATGATGATGCCTGTCTGAAAAAGTATGGGAGGATGATAGCAAAAATACGGCAAAGCGCCGAGGCGTCTGTTTCAGACAGGCATGATTGTATATGGTGAGTCAACTTAACTTTAATACTACGTGCAGCATTGCTGCGTTTTCCCGTATGACCTGTATTGTTTGCGGCTGGCTGTTTTGAGTGAAAATAAGTTGATTTGCTATGCATTTCCCGGCTAAGTTGCTTTCCGTTCAGCAGCCATGAGCACTATATATTTAATAATTTATATGATATTTTGCTTGAAATATTACGAAACAGACTTATGTTGAAAATGTTGCTTGCCATTTTGCAGGTAATTTAACTTGGAAAGGAAAACACAATGAGACGTAACTACGAATCACAAAAAGATGCTTTGCTGCAAGAAATCCGTTCAGTATTGAAAGATGCAGAAGCATTGTATGACCAAGGTGTTGAGCGTGGCGCGGAAGAAACTAAAGCTTTGAAAGAGAAGCTGCAATCCAAGCTTGAGCGTGCGCAGTCGAAGCTGAGTGATTTTGAAGAGCGTGCGTATGAAGAAGCGCGTTACCGTGTTCGTCAGGTTGATGATTATGTAAACGATAAGCCTTACTATGCAATGGGTTTTGCTGCTTTGGCAGGTTTGGTTACAGGCATTTTGTTAACCCGTCGTTAATCAATCCCATCAAACCGCCGGGCTTTTACCGGCGGTTTCCGTGTTTAATTTAGAAAGGCGATGCCTATGGGTATTAAACAGGAAATTACCGGTATTAAAAATATATTCGGGCAAAGCATACATTTGCTGCTGTTGCGTTTGCGTGTATTGCGTTTGGATGTTGAAGAGCAGGCCGCAGGGATATTGAAAATCTTTGCCATGATTATGGCTGCCGCGGTGTGCTGCCTGGTAGGTTTAACGGCGCTGCTTTTTGGTTTGAATACCGTATTATCGGCAGAAGCCAAAATATGGACATTTTTCGGGATTGCCGGCGTTGCATTGCTTTTGGTGCTTTGTTTGATTTTACAGATCCCTGGAATTTGGCGCAGCGGAAGTGAAAAAGTAAGCCAAACTTTTCAAGATATGCAGGAAGACTTGGCTTATTTGAATGATAAGGCTGAGCGCGGCCATAAAAAATAACAGGGAGGAGTGGACACATGCCTAACAAGAGCAAACGTGAAGAACGCGAACTTTTAGAGCTGGAATGCAAACTGACCCGCCTGAAAATTAATGTTGAGCGCCAAAAGCTGAAGCAGGCGCGGCAGCATACGCCGGATGGGCCGGCTTCTCAAGTTTTGGATTTTGTCGGCAGCATGCCGAGCCACAGTTTATGGAAAAGCGTGCTTCTGCCTATGAAATGGAAACATCGGGCTATGGTGGGTGCGGCGTTGATGGCTTTTGAATTTTGGAAAAGAAAACGATAAATGGTTCTTCTGATTCGGATGCCTGTCTGAAAATGTTTCAGACAGGCATTTACTTTGAAAACCTTTGAGTATCTAAAACGGTGTCATTACCTTGAAATTTGCCTATGTGCCTTAATATAGGCAGCGTTTAACATTTTTGAAACTGATGTGATACCTATGATTACTGTCAATACCCTGCAAAAAATGAAGGCAGAGGGTGAGAAAATTGTTATGCTGACTTGCTATGAGGCCAGTTTTGCATCTTTGATGAATGACGCCGGCGTGGATGCGCTTTTGGTTGGCGACTCTTTGGGTATGACTGTGCAAGGGCAAAGCTCCACTTTGCCGGTTACTTTGCAGGATATGTGTTATCACACAGCAGCAGTATCTCGCGGTAATAAACACGCCATGATTGTGGCTGACTTGCCTTTTGGCGCTTATCAACAGAGTAAAGAACAGGCTTTTGCTGCATCTGCGGAGCTGATGGCGGCTGGTGCGCATATGGTGAAATTGGAAGGTGGTGTGTGGATGGCGGAAACCACCGAATTTTTGCAGATGCGCGGTATTCCCGTGTGCGCGCATATCGGGCTTACGCCGCAATCCGTGCATGCATTTGGCGGTTATAAAGTTCAAGGCAAAGGCGATGCAGCTGCACAGGCTTTGCTGAATGATGCCAAAGCACATGATGAAGCCGGCGCGGCAATGGTGCTGATGGAGTGCGTGCCTGCCGGGCTGGGCAAATTGGTAACGCAAAGCGTTTCCTGCCCGACCATCGGTATCGGCGCGGGTGTTGATTGCGACGGGCAAGTGCTGGTGATGCACGATATGTTGGGCGTATTTCCGGGCAAAACGGCTAAATTCGTGAAAAATTTTATGGAAGGGCAAACCAGCATTCAAGCGGCTGTGAAAGCTTATGTGGATGCGGTTAAAAACAAAACCTTTCCGGCTGAAGAACATATTTTTAAAGCTTAAACAAGGATAAGCACTCATGAAAATCATCCATTCCATTCGAGAGTTGCGCGAATGGAGAAAAAACGCAGGCAGAGTGGCTTTTGTGCCCACAATGGGCAATCTGCATGAAGGGCATTTGGCTTTGGTGCGCGAAGCCAAAAAACATGCCGACCAAGTGATTGTGAGCATTTTTGTGAACCGCTTGCAATTCGGGCAAGGCGAAGATTTCGATAAATATCCGCGCACTTTGCAGCAGGATGCGGAAAAACTGAAAGGCGAGGGCGTGGCCGTGGTGTTTGCGCCGGACGAACAGGAGCTTTATCCGCGTGTGCAGCAGCAATACAATGTGGAGCCGCCGAATCTGCAAAACGAGCTGTGCGGCGCGTTCAGGCCGGGACATTTCCGCGGTGTGGCTACCGTTGTAACCAAGTTGTTTAATATCGTGGAAGCCGATGTGGCGTGTTTCGGCAAGAAAGATTATCAGCAGCTAACGATTATTCAAGGCATGGTGGATGATTTGAATATGAATATCCGCATTGTGCCTGTGGATACCGGCCGCGCTGCCGACGGTTTGGCTTTATCCAGCCGCAACCAGTATTTAAGCGATGAAGAGCGTGCGGAAGCACCGCGCCTGTACCGCGAATTGTCACAGATGGCGCAGGCGGTTCGGGATGGAAATGTGAATTATGCCGAATTGGAAAATGCGGCCAAACAGCATTTAAGCGATGCGGGCTGGGTTGTGGATTATATTGAAGTGCGCCATGCCGGTAATTTGCAGGTAGCCCATGCGGGAGACAAGCATGTGGTGATTGTGGCGGCGGCGCGCTTGGGTAATACGCGTTTGATTGATAATATTGAAGTGCATTTGTAAACTGCTTTGCGGTTGGATTAAACAATGCCTGTCTGAAAAGTGGTTTTCAGACAGGCATTGTTTATGCGGCAAACCAACTTAAATATTATCTATTCTCCTGATCGGTATATAGTCAACCAATTTATATAATAACAACATCGTCATACTTAGGCTTGAACCGAGTATCTCCCGACCTTACTGAAACTCAAGATACCCGGGTTAAGCCCGAGTATGACGAGTGTACGATTTTAAAGTTGATTCATTATATGTGCAGATGAACTTAATTTTTCTAAGGCTTGCCAAGCCCGGGGATTTTGCTTTAACGGGACATGACAGGTATCACGGATATGCCTGCCTGAAAATGTTTTCAGGGCTTGTCCAGTAGGCGTGTAACCGTATCAACAATGGCTTGGGTTTGCGGATCAATTTCGATATTCACGCTGTCGCCGGTTTTTTTGATGCCGAACAAAGTGAGCCGTAAGGTTTCGGGAATGAGGTGAACGTTGAATTCATTATCGGTTACTTCGCCTATGGTCAGGCTGCAACCGTCTAAGCCGGCAAAGCCTTTTGGCAGGATGTAGGGTTTCAGCGCGGGGGGGAGGGCGAACCACACGGTTTTGTTGTGCTCACTTTCTTCTATGCGGGTAATGCGGGTAACGGCGCTGATGTGGCCGCTCATCAAGTGGCCGCCGATTTCGTCGCCGAAGCGGGCGGCGCGTTCCAGATTTACGGCGTCGCCTGTTTTGAGTTCGCCGAGGTTGGTTTTGCTCAGGGTTTCGGCCATCAGGTCGAATTTGACTTGTCTGCCGTTGATATGGGTGATGGTGAGGCAGCAGCCGTTATTGGCGATAGACGCGCCGGTTTGCAGATTGTCTGCCATGTGTTCGGGCAACTCGACGGTAAGCGTGCGGAAATCTTCGGAAGGGCTGTCTATGGCGACGATGGTGCCGGTACCTTGTACGATGCCTGTAAACATAGTTTTGCTTTCTGATAAAAATGTGTTGGTCGAATGCCTGTCTGAAAAGGCTTGGAATGCTTTTCAGACAGGCATTGTTTTATTCTTTGCATGCGTGGCAATCGGGTTGGCTGCTTTCTTGCAGACGTATCCGTTTGCGCGCTTCCGCTGCTTCAAAGCGGCATTGCTGGCGCTCGTTGGTAATTTGCAGCGGCGGCACGGCTACGGGTTTGCCGTTGTCAACGGCAACCATGGTGAAATAGCAGCTGTTGGTATGACGCACGGTGCGCTCGCGGATATTCTGCGCTTCTACGCGGATACCGACTTCCATCGAGGTGCGGCCGACATGGTTGACGCTGGCGAGAAAGGTAACGAGTTCGCCCACATGAATCGGCTCTTTGAAAGTAACTTTGTCCACTGAAAGGGTTACGCAGTAGTGGCCGCTGTAACGGCTGGCGCAGGCGTAGGCAACTTGGTCAAGCAGCTTGAGCAGGTCGCCGCCGTGTACGTTGCCGCTGAAGTTGGCCATGTCGGGCGTCATTAAGATGGACATTTGAAGCTCTGATTGGGGAAGGTTTTGATTGTCGTTCATATTGTTTTCTTTATTTGTTGAGGTTGTGGAAAATGATTTTTCAGACAGGCATCGGGCTAAATCCATGGGCTAAATCCATTTTCGGCGGTGAAAATAAATCAGCAAGGCAGACACGATGCAGATCATGGCCAGCCAGACCATGTAATAGCCGTAGCGCCAATGCAGCTCGGGCATATTGTCAAAGTTCATGCCGTAGATGCCGGTAATCAGGGTGAGCGGCATGAAAATGATGGTAATCACGGTTAGTACGCGCATCTGCATGTTCAGCCGGTTGGATTGGTAAGACAAATGCACATCCATCATGCTTTGCACGGAATCGCGCGAGGCATCGAGCGATTCGGAGAGCTGGAGCAAGTGGTCGTAAGCATCGCGCAGGTAAATATGGGCTTCGTTGTGAAAAATGGGGAAATCGCCGCGTAAAAGCTGAACCATCATATCGCGCATGGGCGAAAGTGTGCGGCGCAGGCGCACGGCATCTCGTTTGAGGCGGTGGATTTTGGGTAGCAAATCGGTGGTGTCGCTGCCGGTGTTGGCAAACAGGTTTTTATCAATTGCTTCGACGCGGTTGTTGAAATGGTCGAGGGTGATGAAGTAATCGTCTACCAAGCGGTCGATAAAGGTATACGAGAGAAAAGCGGGGCTTTTATCCCGCAGACCGGTGCGGTTGTCGATAATGTGTTTGCGGATGCTGCTGAGCAGGCCGAGCGGGCGCGGCTGGAATGTGAAAACGAAGTTGCGTCCGACAATAAGGTAAACCAAGTCCGAGCCGAGTTTGCTGCCGCTATATTGGAATACGCGGGTGGCGATGAAGAGGTAGTTTTCGTAGTCTTCTGCTTTGGGGCGCTGATTGCGGTTGAGCAAGTCTTCAATAACCAGATCATGAATACCGTAGGGTGCGAGCATAGTTTTAAGTGAAGCAGCGTCGTTGATGCCGACGAAATGCAGCCAGTTGATATGCTCGGAATCCGGGCTGTGCGGGATAAGTTCGGTTTGTTCCGGAAGGTTGCCGTTGCTTACGATAAGGTCGCGGGTGGCGCAATCGGTGTGGTTGTAAAGCGTTTGGTGCACGGCGTGTTGGGGGATGTTTTCAGTGCTGCTGCGTTTGGGCGGAACTTGGTTCATGGCGGCAAAAGTATATCGGTTTGAAGAGACAAAGTATAATGGAAATGCCTGTCTGAAACCACTTGGGCGGGTAGGTATCTATTTGAACCATAGTTGATATTGATAAATTAATATGCCGGATACACCATTAATCTGCCTGCTGGCCGATGAGCGCTGCGCAGATTCATACCGCTCCGATTTATTGGACCAACAGGATGCGCTCAGGTTGCAGGCGCAGCCTGCGTTGGCGCAGCGGGCAGACTGGCGGGTAAGCCGTTATTTGAAGCAGCAGGCGGTATCTCCGGTGCGGTCTTTGTCGCACAGCAAGGGCATGGCAGCGGTGTTGTGCGGAGGTGGGGAGATTTTGGCTGCGGGCGTGGATATCGAGCATATCCGGCCGCGGGACTTTGTATCACTGGCCGAATGGGTGGCGCAGCCGCACGAACAGACAATTTTAGCTGCACGCGGTTGGCAAGCTGACGATTTCTATGAGTTATGGACGCTGAAAGAAGCGCTGCTTAAAGCGGGCAAGCTCGGTTTTCCGGAAGCAATGAAAGCGGTTGGCCGGCAACGTGGTGAAGAGGGCAAAATGCATGTGCAGGGGCAGGGCGGCTGGCGGGGTGTGACCTATAAAATCGGCCGTCACTTCATGCTGGCTTGTGTTTGGTTGGGAGAAGGCGAACTTGAGCTGCGGCTGGAAGGAGGGTTTGAGGCGGATGTGGCAAGAGTGGGAAAGTATGATTGAGCACAATAGGTTTTAGGAAAGTTAAGTTGCTTGACTAAATATCAATGCCTGTCTGAAAACATTTTTCAGACAGGCATTGATAGCCATAAGGCTTGTTATTCCTGCCAGCGTTTGAATATCAGCGAAGTGTTCACACCGCCGAAAGCGAAGTTGTTGTTCATCACATAATCGGTTTGGATTTCCCGCCCTTCGCCGCGGATATAATCCACCTTGCCGCAAAGCGGGTCGATATTATCCAGATTGATGGTAGGAGCGAACCAGCCGCTGTTCATCATTTCAATAGAAAACCAAGATTCCAATGAGCCGCATGCGCCGAGCGTGTGGCCGAAATAGCTTTTTTGCGAACTCATGGGCACATGGCCGAACACGGCTTCTGTTGCTAAGGTTTCGGCGATGTCGCCTTTTTCAGTGGCTGTGCCGTGCCCGTTAACATAGCCGATTTGGTTTGGTGAGATGCCGGCGTCTTTCAAAGCCATCTCCATGCAGCGTTGCATGGTGGCTTTTTGCGGCTGGGTAACGTGGCTGCCGTCGCTGTTGGCACCATAGCCCACGATTTCGGCATAGATTTTGGCGCCGCGCGCGCGCGCGCATTCCAATTCCTCCAGCACCAAAAAACCTGCGCCCTCGCCAATAACCAAACCGTCGCGGTCTTTATCGTAAGGACGCGGGGTACGCTCGGGTTCGTGATTGCGGCGGCTGGCGGCATAGAGCGAGTCGAACACATAAACTTCCGAAGGGCAGAACTCTTCACTGCCGCCCCCCAGCATCATGTCTATCAAACCGTATTTAATGGCTTCGTAAGAATAACCAATGCCCTGGCTGCCGGACGAACAGGCGCTGGAGGTTGGAATGATGCGCCCGGTAAGCCCGAAAAAAATGCCGACGTTGGCAGGAACGGTGTGCGGCATCATGCGCACATAAGTGTTGGCGTTGAAGTTGCGCGAGTTGCCGTGCAACACCAAATCGCCCATCACGCCGGTGTCTTTGGTGCTACCCACGGAAGAGCCGGCGGCTACGCCCATGCGGCCGTCTTTAATACGTTCATCGCCCAAAAGCCCTGCATCGGCCAACGCCTGTTCGGCGGCATCAACAGCCATTTGCGTCCCCCGCCCCATGCTGCGCAGCTGTTTGCGCGTCCAGTGGGCGGGCGGTTGGTAGTTTTCCACTACCGCACCCAAGCGTGCTTCCAATTCGGGAAACTGCTCCGACCAATCCATGCTTTTTACGGCGTTTTTACCTTTTAGAAAGCCTGTCTGAATGCTTTCCCAATCGCGTCCGAATGCGGTAATTCCGCCGATGCCTGTAACGACAACCCGTCTCAACACAAACCTCCGTTTACCGCAATAACCTGCCGCGTGATATACGCTGCTTTCTCGTCCATCAAAAAACGAACGGCGTGCGCCACTTCTTCCGGCGAACCCATGCGCGCGGCAGGCACGGCTTTTAAAATCTCCTCCACCGGCACGTTTTCATCCACAATTTCCGTATCAATCAGGCCGGGAGCCACACAATTGACCGTGATTTTCCGCTTGGCGAGCTCCACCGCGAGAGCTTTGGCCGCACCGATAATGCCGGCTTTGGAGGCGCTGTAATTGACTTGGCCGCGGTTACCTGTGATACCGGACACGGAAGCCATGCATACAATACGCCCCGCTTTGCGGCGGCGTATCATGGGCATGACGAGCGGATGCAGCACATTATAGAAACCATCCAAATTGGTGCGCAGCACCTGATCCCAATCTTCGTCTTCAAAAGCCGGAAAAGCGTTGTCGCGCGTTAAGCCGGCATTCAGCACCACGCCGTAATAAGCACCATGCGCTTCGATATCGGCGGTGAGCACTTCGCGGCATTGGCTTCGGTTGGAAACGTCAAACTGCAATACTCTGGCCTGCCTGCCCAAAGCGCGTACGGATTCGGCCACGGCTTCCGCTTCTTCGCGGCGGCTGCGGCAATGAACAACGATGTCATAGCCGTCTTCAGCCAAGCCCAAGGCAACTGCTTTACCGATGCCTCGGTTGGAGCCGGTGATTAAAATGGTTTCGATCATTACGTTTTCCTTAACTTAAAATTTGATTCAGGCGAGTTGATAGACACTCTGCCTGTCTGAAAAAAACGACATTCCGTTCAAGCAGTTTGCACTTCTTTCGGGCTGTAAACATTCAGAGCAGCTTGCGCCAACAAGCCGTCGGCCGGCAGCTTGCTTTTTTCATGTTCAGGAGCGTCAGTCCAGTGAAGCGTGCAGTCAAACACGCCGAAACCGGTTGAATCCATTACAGATTCCTGAACTTTCACCAGCAATTCAGTACCAATCGGAATATTGTCGGCAAATAAATTCAGCTTGCGGGTGCCGAGTAAAAAGCCCAGTTTAATTGGTTCGCCCGCGTTGGCGGCATGACAGCCCATCAGCGCGCCTATGCCTTGCGCCATAATCTCTATGCCGGTAAAACAAGGTAGGTGGTTATTTTTTAAGAGAATATGGTTTTCACCTATTTTGGTGGTAGCAGAAAGATGGCCGGAACCGTAATCGGTAATGCAGTCGAGCAGAACCATATGGCCACTGTGTGGTAAAAGCGGTGCAACGGATGTGATGGGGCAGGTGAGCGGAGCATTCATGAACGGTGTGGGCTGTTAATATATAAGCCGGTGTCAATAATAATGTGCCAATTATATTGCATTGCTGTTTTTTGTTAAAACCTTAGGTTAAAATAACAGCATTTACCGACCAGATTAAACGCATGATGACCGCATCTTCCCATTGCAGATTTTCTTTTGATATTGTCGAATGGCAGGCTTCTTCAAGCCGTTTGGCAGGGCTTGACGCTTGGCAGCAATGGTCGGCGGACACAGCTTTTGTTGAAAGCCAGCCTGATTATAAACCTGAGCTGGCTTTTTTGCCCGCTATGCAGCGGCGGCGGTTGGGCAAGGCGGCGCGGCTGGTGTGTGATGCGGCGTGGAATCTTGCAGAAAAACATCCTGAAAGCATTTTGGTGTTTGCCTCGCATGACGGCGAATTAAACCGCAGCTTCGAGCTGTGGCTTGAATTGATGAAAACACACACCGTATCACCCACGTCTTTCGGCCTGTCTGTGCATAATGCGCAAGTTGGGCAATGGTCTATGTTGCGTAAAGATATGCGTGAGAACACCGCTTTGGCGGTGGGCAGCGATGGTTTGGAAACGGCTTTGGCAGAAGCTTGTGCGTTGATGCAGGAAGGTGCGGAACAAGTGTTGTTGGTGGTTGCAGACGACCCTTTGTCGGAAGAATACGCGCTCGAAGCCGAACGTGCGCCCATGCCTTATGCGCTTGCAATGGTATTGCAGCCGGGCCGGCAATACCATTTAGCTTTGTCTTGCTGCAAAGATGCCGAAAAAAACTCACCCTATTGGGGCGCGCTTGATTGGATACGCTTCATGCTTTCAGACAGGCATGAAGAAACCAGATATTATGGCAAACGCCGCTGGCTGTGGCAGAAAGCTTTATGAAGTCATTGAATTACTACCGCCGCTTTTTTGCAACATTATTCGGCTTTGTATTGTTTGGTGTGGTGGGCGTGCTGTTTAAAATCGTTTTGCTGCCTTATACATTAAAAAGCACAAAAAACGATATTCCCCGCCAAATACAAGCCCGACGATTGATTGGCAGGGTATGGAAATGGTTTGTCGGCTATCTGATTTGGTCGGGCGTGTTGAGCGTACGCTTCAACGGCTTGGAAAAGCTGGGCAAACCCGGCCAGTTGGTACTGGCCAATCACCCTTCGCTATTGGATGTGGTGTTGCTGATCGGGCATGTGCCGCAGATGAATTGCATCGTTAAAAAAGACCTGCTTAAAAACCCTTCCATGAAAAGTCAGATTCTCGCCACGGGTTATATTCCGAACGATGAATCAATGGAAATGATGGAAGAAGTGGATGCCGTGTTTAAAAGCGGGCAAAGTCTGCTGATTTTCCCTGAAGGAACACGCACGGGTTGGGACGGGCAAATCAAGCTGCACCGCGGCGCAGTATCTATCGGTTTGAGAAGTGCCGAAGTGATTACGCCCGTGTGCATCAAAATGGATCCGCCGAATTTCAAAAAAGGCCAGCCATGGTATAAAATCCCACCCCGCACCATACATTACGAAATTACGGTCGGCGAAGACATCAATCCGCAAGATTGGTTGGCAGAAAAGCCGCTGCCCATTGCCGCTCGACGTTTAAACTCTTATTTGCAAGACTATTTCACACGAGAAACAACATGAACTTAGAAACACAAATCAAACAAATGATCATCGACAGCTTGGGTTTGGAAGACATTACCGTCGAAGATATTGAAACCGATGCCCCGCTGTTTGGTGATGAAGGCTTGGGCTTGGATTCGGTAGATGCTTTGGAATTGGGCTTGGCCGTACAAAAAACCTTCGGTTTCCAGCTCGACGGGGAAAAAGACAATCTGCGCGACCACTTTGCCAGCGTAGCCACATTGGCCGACTTCATCCGCAGCCGCCAAGCATAAGGAGTGAATGATGACCGAACAAGAAATCCGCCAGATTCTGACTGACGCTTTGGTCAATCTGTTCGAAATCGAGCCTGAGCGCATCAAGCCGGAAACCAATCTTTATGAAGATTTGGAAATCGACAGCATCGACGCCATCGATTTAATCGATCACATCAAGCGCGAAACCGGCCGTAAGCTCAAAGCCGAAGACTTCCGCAACGTGCGCACCGTAGATGATGTGGTGCAGGCCGTCTTAAAAATTGATGCCGAATAAGCAACATTGAATCTATCCTTGAGCCGAAGGGCGGGCATGCTTGCCCGCCGTTTTGCTATGTTCGGATTAATTTTCAGACGGCCTTGAAGGAAAGAGGCCGTTTGAAAACTTGTTTTGCCCATACCGTTCAACAATATTCATTCCAAAGCTATTATGAAAATCATCGGCCAAGTTTTTCTTGTCATACTCAGCATCGCCTATCCCTTACTGTGGTATTACGGCCGCGAACACGGTGCCTTTTTCTGGCTTGCCGCCGCCATGTGCGCTTTATGGCTGATACGCGCCGCGATACAGAAAACCCGCGCGCAACAGGCCGTGTCGCTACTGCTTGCTACTTTTTTTGGCGCAGTCATTCTTTTCAGACGGCCTGATTCCATGTATTGGTATCCCGTGGCCGTGAACTTACTGATGCTTGCCGTGTTCGGCGCCAGCCTGTTTGCCAAACAAACCCTGATCGAACGCCTCGCCCGCCTGCAAGACCCAGACCTCCCGCCCGAAGGTGTACGCTATACCCGACGGGTAACCCAAATCTGGTGCGGCTTTTTTATCTTCAACGCCGCCACCTCCGCGCTGCTGGCCTTTTCAGACAGGCATGATTGGTGGGCGCTTTATACGGGCATTATTTCTTATGTGTTGATGGGCACGTTGTTTGCGGGAGAGTGGATTTACCGGAAAGTGGTGTTGAAGGTTTGAGGCCGTCTGAAAATTAAAAAGTACGCGCTAACAAACAGGCCGGCTTTTCAGACGGCCTCTTGCGATGAGGGCAAATAGGAAGAGATAAGCGATAAAATAAGCGGTATAACGAGCGATAAAATAAGCGGTATAATTCAATATTCCAATTTGTGCCGTCTGAACATTCAGGAAACACCGCAATGAAGCCGCCTTTCAGTATTACCAACCACATTCTTAATCTGATCGTAGAAATTTCACACATCATAGGCCGCTTGCAATTTCAATACGAACGCAACCTGTATTTGCGTAAAGAAAACCGCATCCGCTCGATTCAATCGTCTTTAGCCATTGAAAACAATTCTTTAACCATAGAACAAGTAACCGACATCATCAACGGCAAACGGGTGTTGGGTAATCCGAAAGAAATTCAAGAAGTGAAAAATGCCTACGATGCGTATGAAGAAATCCTGAATTTCAACCCATACAGAATCGGCGATTTTCTTAAAGCACACGGTTTGCTGACCGAAGGCATTGTTCGCCAGGCCGGTGGTTTCCGCCATAAAGATGTCGGTATTTTTGCTGCCGACGGCACATTGCTGCACATGGGCGCACGACCGCAGTTTGTACCCGATTTGATGGAAAAACTGTTTGCATGGGCAGAAACCGACGATACGCCCATGTTGGTAAAAAGTGCAGTCGTGCATTATGAAATCGAAATGATCCACCCGTTTGAAGACGGTAACGGCCGCATGGGCAGATTGTGGCAGAGCGTGATGTTGAGCAGCTGGAATCCCTTATTTGCGTGGATACCCGTAGAAACGATGGTGTACGGCAATCAGCAGGGCTATTACCGTGTTTTGACCGAGGCTGATAAAGCCAACAATTCAACCGTATTTGTTGAGTTTATGCTCGATATGTTGCTTCAAACCTTGAAAGTTTACGCACTTGATGCAACGAATGATGTTGCAAATACCCAAATCAGCGAGAAAGCCCGCCAAGCCTATCTGCCGATACGACGCTACCTTGAGGAAAACGCTGAAATTTCCAACAGCAGGGCGCAGCAACTGACCGGAAAATCAGCGGCGACCGTCAGAAAATATCTGGCGGAGTTGACCGAAGCCGGGTTGCTGGAAGCGGTGGGAACGGGCAAAGGTAGGGTTTACCGTTTGGCAAAGCCTTTGAAGTAAAAATTACTTGGAAACTTTCTTCGCTAATCGTTAATTAGATGTTATTTTTTAGCTGTAATAAAACACAAATGGGAAAAAATTATGTACAAACTTAATATGTTATTAGTTTTTATTTTGGCCGGTTGCACAACTGTATCTGCAATTCAGCCTGTTGAAACAGGCGTTTCTAGATTTGATACGGCACTGATATATAAAGGTAAAGAAAGTATTGTTGGTATCAATGAAAATAATGCCCAAGAATATAGAATTTTCCATCAAGGAGCGACAGGAGCGACCCCTTCTTCTGCGATACGAAGTAGTGCAGAAAGAAGAGCGAATGAGTTTTGTAACAAGGAAAATAAGCAAATGAAGGCCATAAGAGAGCGAACTTCTGTACCTCCTCATATGTTTGGCAATTGGCCTAGAATTGAAATTATTTTTATATGTGTAGAAAAATCGATAGATAATGATAATTTTGATGATGGCAAATATAAAAAATTGATAAATTTGAAACAATTATTAGATCAAGGTGTGCTTTCTGAGCAGGAATTTAATAAAGAAAAAGCAAAAATATTAGGTCATTAACAAAATAATATTATGAATAATCTTACCCAGACACTATCCCCAACCCTCCCGCAAACCACCCTAATCGCCACCAACCCTGATTGGACGCGCGCCGATTTTAACCGTGCCGTTATCTACCTTTCAGGCCGTCTGAAAACGCAAAACGTGCAAACCGCAGCTTTGTGGTTTGAAGATGCCGCGTTTTTTGCCTGTGCGGTGCTGGCGGCGTGGCATGCGGGGGTGCGGGTGTTGTTGCCGCCGAATTTGGCGCAGGATAATGTGGATTGGGGCAATACGGCGGATGTGTGGCTGACGGATGCGCCGCATGAAAAAGCGTTTTCAGACGGCCTTTGTGCAGAAGATAAGGTTTACAATATTCCCGCTGTGTTAAGCGATATGCCGTCTGAAATCGCGATGCCGGAAAATCTGTTGATTCCCGCAGATGCCGAGGCCTGTCTGAAAACGTCCGGCTCGACCGGCGGCGCGCAGGTGGTGGTGAAAACGGCGGGGCAGATGGAGGCGGAGGCTTTGGCTTTGGCGGAAGTCGTGCCGTTTCGGCAGGAGGGTTTAACCGTAATCGGCAGCGTCAGCCCGCAGCATATGTATGGTTTTACCTTCCGCTTCGCACTCGCGCTCACTATGGGTTGGACGATGGACCGCCTGCAAAATGTGTATCCCGAAACCTTGTTGGCCGCCACTTCGGCGCACGCGCAATCGGTGTGGATTGCCAGCCCGGCGGTGTTGAACCGTTTGGGCGAAGCGCGCAACTGGCAGGCGGTGGGCGGCAAAGTGGCGGGGATTGTGTCGGCGGGCGGCGCGTTGCCGGAAACGACAGCCGATTTGCTGGAAAAGCACGCCGTGCGGCCTTTTGAGATTTACGGCAGTACCGAAACCGGCGTGATTGCGTCGCGCCGGCACCGCCGCGAATGGCAGCCCTTTGCCGCCGTGGAAATCGGGCAGGATGAAGACGGCGCGTTATGGGCGCAATCGCCGTGGACCAACGGCCGCTTTCAAACCGCCGATATGGTGGAAATGCAGCCCGAAGGCTTTTTACTGCTTGGCCGGAAAGACCGGATTATCAAATTTGAGGACAAACGCGTGTCACTAAACCAAATCGAACACGACCTGCTGGCGCATGAATGGATTGCCGATGCCTATTGCGCCCAGCACCCGCAGCACAAACGCCCCGCCGTGTGGGCGGCGTTGAATTCAGACGGCATCCAAGCCTTGCAGGAGCAGGGGCGGGCGGCTGTGGCGGCGGCGCTGAAAAAACACCTCGCCGCCACGCAAGACACGGTGGCCTTGCCGCGCTATTGGCGTTTCACCGATGCCTTGCCGCGCAACGCCCAATCCAAAATCACCGCCGCAGATTTTCAGACGGCCTTTACCGAAGCGCAAACCGCACCGCAATGGCAGCCATGCCTGTCTGAAAACGCAGAAACACACCGCTTCCAAGGCCGTGTGCCGCTCGATTTGGTGTATTTCGGCGGACACTTCGCCAATTTCCCGCTGGTGCCCGGCGTGATCGAGCTGCAATGGGTGCGCGATTTGGCCGAACGGTTCGACTGGGGGCGGCAAAGCGTTGTGCGGGTGGAAAACCTGAAATACCAGCAATTCCTGCGCCCGCATCATGAAGTGTTTGCAGAGCTGAAATATGATGCGGATAAAAACAAGCTGACGTTTAAGCTGGAAAATCATGAAGCGGTATGCGCTTCGGGGCGGATTGCGTTCGGGGTGTTTGAGGCCGTCTGAAAAACAAGATTGTCATGCTCGGGTTTGACCCGAGTGTATTGAGTTTCGGCGGGTGTAGGTCGGATTCTTGAATCCGACAAATGTACTAAAATGCGGCTTGAACGGCTTTTAATGCAAGCGCATTAAGTCATGCCGATTTTCAGACAGGCATTGATATTGCAGACTATGCCTGTCTGAAAAAACACCTGCATTTTTTCAAATCGATTAACTAATGCATATAGTGCTACCTTACTGTTTATGAAAACCCTAGCCCTAATCCCCCACTACAACCACCCGACCACCATTACCCAAGTTGCCCAAGCCATGCGCGGGTTTGGGTTGGATGTGCTGATTGTGGACGACGGTTCGCGGGAGGACTGCAAACCGATATTAGAAGCTTTGGCGGAGCAGAGCCGCATTGATGTTGTGTACCGCATTGTCAACGGCGGCAAAGGCGCGGCGGTGAAAGCCGGGTTGAAATATGCCGAAGAGCAGGGCTATACCCATGTTTTACAAG
This sequence comes from Neisseria sp. 83E34, assembly GCF_001308015.1. Taxonomy (GTDB): domain Bacteria; phylum Pseudomonadota; class Gammaproteobacteria; order Burkholderiales; family Neisseriaceae; genus Neisseria. The sequence continues at coordinate 35,808 of NZ_LGYH01000009.1, read as the reverse complement.
TGGATGCCGATGCGCAGCATTGTTTGGACGATACGGCCAAGATGTTGGAAGCAGCGCAGGCAAACCCCGAAGCCGTGGTGTGCGGCTGGCCGCAATACGGCAGCGATGCGCCGAAATCGCGGCTGTACGGGCGTAAAATCACCGATTTTTGGAATATGGTGCATACGTTTTCCACCGATATAAAAGACGGTATGTGCGGCTTCCGCCTTTATCCGCTTGCACCCGCGCTGGCGGTAGTGCGTGAAGAACATGTTGGCGACCGTATGGATTTCGATACGGAAATCTTAATCCGTCTGTATTGGCGCGGTGTGAAGCCGGTGTGGATTAAAACGCCGGTGAAATACGAAGCCGGCGGTGTGTCGCATTTCCGCGCGTTTGACGATAATGTGCTGATCAGCAAAATGCACGCAAGGCTGTTTTGCGAGATGGTGTATAAGCGTTTGAGCGGGCAATGGAAAAAATGATAATCTGTTATTGCCGATAGTATGCCTGTCTGAAAGTGTGCTGAGAATTTAACCATTTGTTCAGCATCATATCCAAGCTTGGCTTAAGTATAACGAACCGATTGGTTCATTAATTGATTGAAATGCCTGTCTGAAAAACATGACCGACACCCGAAATTCCGAACATTGGGCCGCTCAAAACGAACGCGGTAACCGCCTGTTTTTGGGTATCACCACATTGATGGTGAAATATCTGCCTGCGTTCCTGATGAAGCCGTGCATCTGGTTTGTGGTGCTGTATTTTTATTTGACCGCGCCCAAGCAGCGGCGCAATATTGCCCGCTATCAGGCGCGTTTGCAGGCGGCTTTCCCGCAAACCGCGCTGCCTGAAACTTGGCCGGTATTCAAGCAGTTTGTGGCGTTTGGCGAGGCGGTGTGCGACCGCTTTGCCGTGTGGCAGCGCAAAATCCGTTATGAAGATTTGGTGTTGGAAGATCCCGACGACGTGTATGCCGAAATCGGCAACCGTAACCAGCGCGGGCAGATTTTCGTGTGTTCGCATTTTGGTAATGTAGAAGTGTGCCGCGCGCTGGTGTCGCATCATCAAGGCTTCCGGCTCAATGTGTTGGTACACAGCCGCCATGCGCAGGCGTTCAACGAGGCTTTGAATAAGGCGGGCGCAGATAAAATCCAGCTGATTCAGGTAACGGATTTGGATGCTTCGCTGATGATGGAGCTGAATAAACGTATTGATGCGGGCGAATGGTTGGCGATTGCGGCAGACCGTGTGCCGGTGCGTGGTGAAAAAACGGTGGCGGTGGATTTTTTGGGCGCGCAAGCCGATATGCCGCAAGGTGCGTGGCTACTGGCGGCTTTGTTGAAAACGCGTGTCAACACCTTATTCTGCATCAAGCAAAACGGGCGCTACCATTTGAAACTGCGCCGCTTTTTGGATACGACGGATTGGAAACGCGGCAAACGCAATGAAGAAGTTGCCGCCGCTGCGCAGCAGTTTGCCGCTGCGCTGGCGCAAGAATGTGCGCAAAACCCTTTGCAATGGTTTAATTTTTACGATTTCTGGAAAGACGAATCTCATGGCTAAGCATGTTTACTGCCGCCACAGCGTGGAAATAGAAGTGCCGTTTTTTGATGTTGATGCCATGCATATTGTTTGGCACGGGCATTATGTGAAATATTTGGAAGTGGCGCGGTGTGCGTTTTTAAATGAAATTTCCTATGATTACAATGAGATGAAGCGGCAGGGTTTCAGCTGGCCGGTGGTGCAGCTTAATCTGAAGTATGTGAAGCCTGCCGTGTTCGGCCAGAAAGTGCGGGTGGATTTGGCGGTGGTGGAAATCGAAAGCTGCCTGCGCATTGATTATACGATTGTGGATGCAGAAAGCGGTAAGAAGTTAACCAAAGCCAGCACCACTCAAGTGGCCGTGTCGCTTGAAAGCGGTGAAATGCAGTTTCAAACGCCGGATAGCTGGCTGAAAGCCGTTGGGGAACATCATAGCTTTCAGGCAGCCTAATGAGGTGTGTTTGTCATGTAAGGGAATCATGATGATGCTTGCCGATATGTTGAACCACCGCCGTTCCGTGCGGCATTATGATGCGGATAAAAAATTAGAGAGTGAAAAAGTGCGCGAATGCCTGCGGCTGGCGCAGCTCGCACCGAGCAGCTCCAATATGCAGCTTTATGAGTTTTACCATATTACCGATCCGGCAACGCTGCAACAGCTTGCGATTGCCTGTTTGAGCCAAAGTGCGGCAACCACGGCAACGCAAATGGTGGTGTTTGTGACCCGTCAGGATTTATACCGCGAACGCGCGCGAACGATGCTGGATTTTGAGCGCGGCAACCTGAGCCGCAACAGCCCGCCTGAAAAAGTGCCGGGCCGTTTGAAAAAATGGGAAGGCTATTACGGCAAGCTGATGCCGTTTGTTTATGCACGCTTTTTCGGCCTGATCGGCGCCTTGCGCAAAATGATTGTTTACGGTATCGGCCTGTTTCGCCCGATTGTGATGGAGGTTTCCGAAGCGGATATGCGTGTAGTGGTTCATAAAAGTTGCGGTTTGGCGGCGCAAACGTTTATGTTGGCGATGGCTGAGCAAGGCTATGATACTTGCCCGCTGGAAGGCTTGGATAGCCGCATGGTGAAACGGATTCTCAAGTTGCCGCGTGGTGCGGAAATCAATATGATTGTGGCCTGCGGCATCCGCAAAGAAGGTAAAGGCATCTGGGGCGAACGCTTCCGCCTGCCGTTTGAAGATATTTACCGCGAAATTTGATTTGATAAGGAAAGTGATGAAAAAGCTGATACTTGCTTCTGCGTTTACCCTGTTTAGCCCGCTGCTTTGGGCGTTTTCGACCGCCGAGCTTTCCCAAACCCTGCAAAAGCCGAATAACGTGCAGGGCGCGTTTACGCAGCAGCGTTATCTCAAATCGCTCAATAAACCGATGGTAACCAGCGGCCAGTTTGTGCTGGTGCCGAAAAACGGCCTGCTGTGGCACATGCAGAAACCGTTCGACAACCGCCTGCGCGTGCGTGCCGACGGCATCATGCAATGGAACGGCCAGCAGTGGACTACTGCAAACCCAAGCAAAATGAGTGGCCAAGCGCAACAAATCCGCCTGTTTCTCGATCTGCTGGGCGGCAACACGCAAGGCTTGGAAAAGCAATTCAATCTGCAACTTTCCGGCACGCAGCAAAAATGGACGCTGCGCTTAAACCCTAAAACATCTTTAATGAAGCAGGTTTTCAACCATATCGACATCAGCGGCGACACTGTTGTACGCCGCATTGAATTAAATGAAAAACAGGGCGATCGAACTGTGATGCAGTTTAACCAAATTCAGACAGGCAAGGAGCTGGATGCGTTTGCCAAGCAGGCTTTGTGATCGTTAGTGGCATAAGGATACGATGCCTGTCTGAAAACCCGTTTCTGCGAGGAAACGGGTTTTTGTAAGGGCTGCGAAAGCAAGCTTCTTTACCAAAGCACCGGGTGAGGAAAGTGTTTTTTACATTGCTATAAAAGATACTGCTTTGTTAAACTTTGCCAAGTTACTTTATCTGCTTCGGGGGAATTGTGAAAAATGTTTTAGTGGTGTATTACTCGCAAACCGGCCAGCTGGGCGAATTGGCGGCAAATTTTGCCAAGCCCTTGCAGCAAGCCGGTGTGGCGGTGGATATGCTGGCAATTCAGCCTGATAAGCCTTATCCTTTCCCATGGCCGTTTTGGCGTTTTTTCAACACATTTCCTGAAACTGTTCATTTGAAGCCTCAGCCGATTGCCGCGCCTGAGTTTTCACACAGTCGTTATGATGCGGTGGTGTTGGCTTATACCGTGTGGTTTTTGTCGCCGGCGCAGCCGATTACCGCTTTTTTACAACATCCCGCTGCAAAAGCCGTTTTGCGCGACACGCCGGTGATTACCCTGATCGGCTGCCGCAATATGTGGCTGATGGCGCAGGAAACAGTGAAAAAGCTGCTGGCAGATGCAGGAGCGAAACTGGTGGGCAATATTGTAAAAATCGACGCATGCGGCAGTGCCGCCAGTTTTATTACCACGCCTGCTTGGATGTTGAGCGGTAAAAAACAGTTCTTTACATGGTTGCCGTCGGCGGGTATCGAGCAAGCCGAATTGCAGGATGCAGCGCGTTTCGGACACCGTTTGGCGGAGGCTTTGCAAAGTGATGAAACCTTAGACAGCGGGTTGTTCCGCGGCATGGGCGCGGTAAAGGTGGACGAAAAGCTAATGATGAGCGAAAAAGTGGCCAAACGCAGCTTTTTTATTTGGGGCAAGCTTGTGATGGCTGTGGGGCGCGTGTCGGGGCGGGCGCGCTATGCCGTGTTGGCGTTTTACATCGTGTTTCTGATTGGCATGATTTTAACGGTGGTGCCGCTTAGCGCAATCTTGAAGCGCCTGCTGGCGCCGTTGATGCGGGAGAAGTTGGCCAGGGAGCGGGCTTATTTCAGCCGGCCTTCAGGGGAATGATGCCTGTCTGAAAATTGTTTGCGGCTCAAAATAAATAATAGTGAATCAACTGAATTAAATGGAAAACCAACAATTACTGGATGTCTATCTCAACCGGGTATCGGCTTTTCTGCCCAATGCGCCTGTGTCTAACGACGAAATGGAAGCGGTGTTGGGTATGGCAGGCGAGTTGCCCTCGCGCGTACGCAAAATGATTTTGCGCTCTAACGGCATTGAGAGCCGTTATTATGCGATAGACCCGGCAACCGGCCGCGCTACCCATAGCGGTACGGAGCTTGCTGCCGAAGCGGTGAAGCGCCTGTTTGAGCAGGGTGTGGACAAACACGAAATCAGCTGCCTGACCTGCGGGACTTCTTATCCCGACCAGATTATGCCGGGGCAGGGTGTGATGCTGCACGGTTTGCTCGAAGGCGCGCCTGCTTATGAAGTGGTGACCACGGCGGGCGTATGCGCGGCAGGTATGGCGGCGATGAAATATGCTTATAACAGTGTGCGCACAGGCGAACACCGACATGCGGTGGCGGCTGCTTCGGAAGCGGCTTCGGCCATTATGCGCGGTGACGTGTTCAAAAGCGAGGTGGCGCAAAAAGTGTTGGAACATGCCAAGCCGGAAATCGGGTTTGAAAAAGACTTTCTGCGCTGGATGCTTTCCGACGGTGCAGGCGCGGCTTATTTGAGCAGTCGCCCCAACCCGCAAGGCTTGAGCTTTAAAATCCGCTTTATCGAGCTGGTTTCCTATGCACATGAAATGCCTGTCTGTATGTATGCCGGTGCGGAGCTGGTCAACGGCGAGTTCAGGGGTTTCAAAACATTTGATGCGGCTTACTGCGAAGCGCATAGCATGATGGCGGTGAAGCAGGATGTGAAACTCTTAAACGACAATATCGTCCATTACACAGTAGAAAAGCCGGTTGCGCGCATTACGGAAAAATACGGGCTGGCCGCCGATGAGATTGATTGGTTTCTGCCGCATTATTCTTCGTGCTTTTTCCGAGACAAAGTGGCGGCAGGGCTGGAGAAAGCGGGCTTCCCCATTGCGCAGGAAAAATGGTTTACCAACCTGCCCGATAAAGGTAACACGGGTTCGGCTTCGATTTACATTATCCTTGAAGAATTCATGCGCACGTTTGATGTAGTGCACGGGCAAAAGGTATTGTGTTTCGTGCCGGAAAGCGGGCGGTTTTCTTCCTGTTTTATGCTGCTGGAAGCGGTAAAAATTTAAGGAATCACGATGAAGATAGACGACATTCCGCAAGACGACAGCAAAACCTACCACGGCCACCGCAAAGTCATCTACGGTACGCGAAACGGGCACTATGAAGCCGCCACCAGCACGGGTTGGCAGGATGAAGCCTATGCAACCGAGCAGGCAGTGGCTGACTTGGATGAGCAAACCGAACAGGCGCGGCGGGCGGTGCTGAATGGCGAACGCTCGCCGCTTTATTATTATATGTACCGCTACCGTCACGACGAAGCCAGTTTAGCGCAGGTAACAGGCTTGTGGCGCTGGCAGGTGCGCCGCCATTTCCGCCCCGAGATATTTGCCAAGCTGCCGCTAAAAACGTTAGAAAAATATGCACAAGCGTTTCAGATAGGCATAGATGATTTGCGCCGGCCCTTCGATAGCAATGCCTGTCTGAAAAACAAACCAAGCGATAGACACAATAGAAACAATCATGACTGAATTTTCCCATCAGCACACCGCCCATTGCGAAAGCGGCGTGATGTCCACCTTACTCAAACACCACGGCTGCGATTTGAATGAAGCGATGGTGTTCGGGCTGGCGCACGGGCTGACCTTTATCTATATGCCGATCGTGAAACTTGCCGGCATGCCGCTGATTTCCTACCGGATTGCGCCGAGGGGCATCATCCGTAACATATGCAAGGTGTTGGGTATCAAGCTCAAGCTGCAGAAATTTTCATCGCCCGAAGCCGGGCAAGCGGCGCTGGATGCTGCCGTGAAGCAAGGCAAACTGGTCGGCTTGCAGACTTCTGTGTTTTGGCTGCCTTATTTCCCGCCGGAAATGCGCTTTCATTTCAACGCACACAATTTGCTGGTGTACGGCAAAGAGGGCGGCGATTATTTGGTGAGCGATCCGGTATTTGAGAGTGTGCAGCGTTGCGCTGCGGAAGATTTGCAGCGGGCCCGCTTTGCCAAAGGCGCGCTGGCGGCAAAAGGCCGGATGTATTACATTGATACCCGGGCTTCCAATAAGCGGATTAACGAATGCCTGTCTGAAAAAATTCAGACAGGCATCAGGAAAAATGCCAAGCAAATGCTGGCGCCCGTGTTTTTTGTGGGCGTGAAAGGCATACGTACACTGGCTAAAAAAATAGAAGCCCTGCCCAAGAGCGGCAAGAGTGCCAAATACCAGAAACTTTACCTCGGCCATATCGTGCGTATGCAGGAAGAAATCGGCACCGGCGGCGCGGGCTTCCGCTACCTTTATGCTTATTTTCTCGAGCAGGCTGCCGAAATCTGCCGTAATCCCGCCTTGCAGGCCGCTTCGCAGCAAATGACCGCCATCGGCGACAATTGGCGTCAGTTTGCCAGCATGTGCGTGCGCCAGTGTAAAAAGCCGACCGAGCAGGGCTGCAGTGAGATTGCCGACTTTTTGCGCGGGATTGCCGATCAGGAAGAAGCTTTGTGGCGGAGTTTGCGTTGAATAAAATAATTAGAAAATGTGATAAGGAAACTATTATGACTATGCCGGAAACCTTGAACGAAGTCCGTCAAGTGATTGACGATCTGGATAGAGAAATTATTCAATTGCTGGCCCGACGGCAAAAATTGGTGGAGCAAGCAGGGCGTTTAAAACCGCATAACGATGCTCGGGCCGTTGCTGCTCCGGAGCGTGTTGCACAAGTTATTGAAGCGCGCCGTATCCAAGCAGTTTCCGAAGGATTGGCCCCCGAGGTTGCGGAGGCAGTTTGGCGCGCGATGATAGATGCTTTTATTAATTTGGAAATTGAATTTAATAAAGCCGGATCGTCGCCCGATTAAATTATTGCATGATATGTATTAGAAGAAATGTTTAGAGGCGGCAGGAACATAACAAGTAATCGGTTTTTTAGGTAAATCAGACCATAAACATTTCAGAAACCCCTATCCGGACGGATTATGATGCGCACTTCTATATTCAAACATCTTAAACGAGGCTGTCTGAACATTACGCCGCAAAGGCTTTACACGGCCTTGATCCTGCTGGTTTCCGCTTTTCTGATTTATAACTTTGCCGCCAAAAGCTGGCTGCAAACCGATTTGACCGCACTGTTGCCGCAAGAGCGGCAGCCGGATGTTTTGCTTCAGGTTGCCGATGCCGAAAATGAAAAACAAGTGAATGCGCAAGTGGTTTTGCTGGCAGGCAGCCGCGATGCGGAAAAAGCTTTTCAGACAGGCATGGAGATTGCTAAGCTGTGGCAGCAGAGCGGTGTGTTTGCCGGAGTGGACAGCAGCATTTCTCCCGATTTGGAGCGGGTGCGCGAAGATATCCGGCGTTTGGGCGTGGCTGTGATGCCGTTTGAGCAGCGGCAATTGCTGTTTGAGCAGCCGGCGAAATATTTTCAGGAGCGCGCGGAAGCGGCGGTAAACCCGTTTGCCGCGCCGTCGCCCTTGCCGTTGGATCAGGATTGGTTGGGCGTCGGCCGCTTTGTATCCGAGCGTGCCCGCCCGCAAAGCCGTTTGCAGTGGAATGCCGATAACGGCATGTTGTTTACCGAAGATGAAAGCGGCAAAACCTGGGTATGGCTGCGCGGCAAGCTGCCCGGCGCCAATAATATCGCCAACGGCAGCGATGAGCTGCTGCCGCTTTTGCAAAAAAGCCGCGAGCTGGCGGCGGCAAACGGTGCGGAAACGCTGAGTGCGGGCGGGGCGGTGTTTGCGGCGGCGGCAAAAGCGCAGGCGCAGCGGGAAAGCCGCATGATGAGCGCAACCGGCTTGCTGCTTACGTTTGCACTGCTCTTGTGGGTGTTCCGTTCCGCGCGCGTATTCTGGTTGGCTTTGCCGCTGGCAGCCGGAATGCTTACGGGCTTGGCCGCCGCGTTGCTGGTGTTTGGCCAAGTGCATATTCTGACGATTGTGATCGGCACGAGCTTGGTTGGCGTGTTGGTGGATTTCCCGCTGCATTGGCTGGCGCCTTCGGTGTTCCGCCGCTATGAAGGCAAATATGCCGCGCTTTCAGACAGCCTTTCGTGGGAGGCTAAGCCTGCTATGCGCCATGTGATGCCGACTTTTGCCGTCAGCCTGCTGATTACGGTTTTGGGCTATGCTTTTTTATGGTTTACGCCGCTGCCCGTGCTGCGCCAAACGGCGGTGTTTTCCGGCTTTGCTTTGCTGGGCGCATTTGGCGCGACCGTGTTGTGGCTGCCGGCCGTGTTTGCGCGTTATCAGGCTAAGAGTGTGCCGTTTGCGGGTTGGATGGCGCGTTTGTATGTGGTGTCTGACAAGGTGAAACTGCGCCTGCACCGCCGCGGCTGGTGGATTTTAGGCGGTATTTTTCTGGCTGTGGGATTGTGGCGCAACGACTGGCGCGACGATATCCGCCAATGGGTCAATACGCCGCCGGAGTTGTTGGCCGAAGCGCAGCAGATCGGCAAACTGTCAGGCACTGATTTCAGCGGGCAATATCTGGTGGTGGAAGCGGAAAGCGAAGATGCGCTGCTGCGCAAAAACGCGGAAGTACACCGCTTGCTGCGGCCTTTGATTGCGCAGCAGAAGCTGGTGGGAATCCAGTCGCTCGACCAATGGTTGCTGCCTGTATCCGAACAGAAAAAGCTGCAAAACCGCCTGCGCGAGTTGGCGAGGCTGCCTGATGCCTGGCAGGCCATGCGTGAAATCGGCGTGCCGCGCAACACCATGCGCGATGCTTTGAATGAAGCTGCCGGCGCTCCGGCGCTGACTTTGTCGGAAGGTTTGAAATTCGAAATGGCAGAGGCATGGCGGCCCTTGTATTTGGGCGAAGCGGCGCCGGGCAGGTTTGCTTCGGTGATCCGTTTAAACGGTTTGGCCGATGCGGCAGCCGTTCAGACAGGCATTCAAGGCTTGGCGGGCGTACATTGGGCGGATAAGCGCGCGCATTTGAACCAATTGTTTCAAGAAACCCGCAACCATACCGCTTGGCTGAAGCTGGCGTCTTATGCGTTGGCACTGGTTTTGTTGTGGTATATGTTCGGTATGCGGCGCGGCATCAAAATTTTGGCCGTGCCTCTGGCGGCTGCGGTGGGCACTGTGGCTGTATTGGGTTGGATCGGTGTTCCGGTGAGCCTGTTTGCCATGTTCGGCTTGCTGCTGGTGTCGGCCATCGGTGTGGATTACACGGTGTATGCCGTTACCGCCAAACATACCGCACCGGCCCGCCTCGGCGGCATGTTGCTGGCTGCGTTGACCACTGGTATTTCCTTTATCCTGCTCGGAATGAGCAGCACGCCGGCCGTGGCTGCGTTCGGCATCACGGTGGCAGTGGGCGTGGTGTTGAATTTGTGGCTGTCGGCCTGGTTGTTGAAGGAAGAAGGGTAAAGAACATAATCGTTGTGTCGGCTTTATCCCCCTTAAAATCTCGCGCCGTTTGGCGGCATCAGAGGGAAAAGCCGCACAGGTCAAACGTTCGGATGCCCGAAGAGTGTTGATTTTAAGTTTTATGGACACAGCCCAAATGCCTGTCTGAAATATTAAATTTTATGGCGGCACAGCTTGGTTACAACATTGTGTTGAGCAGAATTTAAGATAATGGCTGTTGCACACAGCCAATATGGAATCAGTATTTAAATTGAAGAAAGCAAAAAATGACTCATCAATTCGACGTTGCCATCATCGGCGCCGGACCTTCGGGCTCGATCGCTTCTGCGCTGCTGAATAAAAAAGGGTTCAAAGTGTGTGTGTTGGAAAAGCAGCATTTTCCGCGCTTCGTAATAGGCGAGAGCTTGCTGCCGCACTGCATGGAAATGATTGAAGAAGCAGGTTTTTTGGAGGCGGTGGAAGCGGAGCCTTCGTTTCAGTTTAAAAACGGCGCGGCCTTCACTTGGGGCAGCCGCTACACTTATTTTGACTTTACCGATAAGTTTTCCGCCGGGCCGGGCACCACATTTCAAGTGCGCCGCGCTTTATTTGACAAGATTTTGATAGATGAAGCGGCTAAGCAGGGCGTGGAAGTGCGCTTCGGGCATGGCGTTACCGCGTTTGAAGAGCGGGCGGATGATGCCTGTCTGAAAGTGGAAACCGACACGGGCGAGGAGTATGAATTAAGCGCGAAATTTGTGTTGGATGCCAGCGGCTACGGCCGTGTGCTGCCGCGTTTGTTGGATTTGGAAACCCCTTCCGACCTGCCGCCGCGCATCGCGCACTTTACCCACATCCAAGACAATATTTCCAGCCCTAAATTCGACCGCGAAAAAATCCTGATTACCACCCACCCGCAGCACCGCGACGTGTGGCTGTGGACGATTCCGTTTGCCGACAACCATTGCTCCATCGGCGTGGTCGGCACACCGGATAAGTTGGCCGGTGATTCGGAAACCGTGTTGAAAAAATTTGCCCTCGAATGCCCGCTGCTGGCGGAAATTCTGGCGGATGCACAATGGGAAAACGAATTTCCGTTCCGCAGCATTCAAGGTTATTCGGCCAATGTGAAAACTTTATACGGCAAGCATTTTGCTTTGCTCGGCAATGCTTCGGAGTTTCTCGACCCGGTATTTTCTTCCGGCGTAACCATTGCCATGCATTCGGCTAAGCTGGCTGCGGATCTGCTTGCCAAACAGTTTAACGGCGAGGCTGTGGATTGGCAGAGCGAATACGCCGATACGCTGATGCAGGGCGTGGATACCTTCCGCACTTATGTTAACGGCTGGTATGACGCGCGTTTCCAAAATGCCATTTATGCCGCCGACCGCAGCCCCGAAATCAACCGCATGATTGCCTCAGTTTTGGCAGGTTACGCGTGGGATACGAAAAACCCGTTTGTTGAAAAACATGCCAAGCGGCTGGATGCGTTGGCTGCTGTGGTGGGCAATGTGCCGTTGGTTTGATGCCTGTCTGAAAGTGATGGAAATGAAAAAATACAGTGTTCTTTTATGCTCCGCTTTGCTGCTTGCCGCCTGTACTTCGGGCTTGCCCAAGCCTGCGCAAGTGCCGCAGGTTCACAATAACAGCGCCTGGTTTCAAGTGGAGCAGCGCGATGCTTCCGGCAACATGATTCAAACCAGCCTGCTGGCGGTTGAGCAAAGCGGCGAAGAGGTGCGTTTTGTGCAAACCAATCCGCTGGGCGCGCCGATTGCACGGCAGGTTTTGAGTAAAAAAGGCTGGCATAATGATGGGTTTGTGATGCCGAATGCCGCTTCCCGACGCCTGTTTAGCGCCATGCTGCCGCTGTTTTCGAATAATGACGCAGCGGTTTACTCCCAGTTGCAGCGCCAAGCCATTACCAGCGGCGAATGTTTCAGCCAACGCGCAAAAACATTATGGTGCACCGTAACCACAGACCGGGGTTGGTTGATTAATTTTCCCGACCAAACGCAATGGTCGCTGTTTCCGATTAGAGAATAATCTATGAATACCACACCGGTTTATTTGTCTGCACCCGCGTTAACCAGTGCATTGGGCGACGGCCTGCAAGCGCATATCGATGCTTTGCTCAACCCTTCAGATACTTCGCCGCTGACCTTTTCACAAGAATGGGTTAAAGGCAAAAACTTTGCTTTCGGCGCGGTAAATACCGAGCTGCGCGCCTTTAATGAATGCCTGTCTAAAACCTTGCGAAGCCGAACCAACCGGCTTTTATGGCATGCATTGGCGCAAATCGAACCGCAGATAGAAGCCGCCAAAGCGCGTTTCGGCGCGGATAGGATAGCAGTGGTGATGGGCACATCCACCAGCGGTGTGGACGAAAATATCGGCATGTTTGAACAAGCGGCAAAGGGGGCGGACTGGAAAACGCTCACTTTCAAGCAGGCGCAGCAGCTCATGGGTGAGCCTGCCGAATTTGTGGCCGAGGCTTACGGCTTAAACAACCTGAATTATGTGGTGTCCACTGCCTGCACTTCCGGTTCGCGCGCTTTAATCAGCGCCGCCCGCCTGCTGCGCGCCGGCTTGTGCGATGCCGTGATCTGCGGCGGCGTGGATACGCTTTCCCCGTTAACCATCAATGGCTTTGCCTCGCTGGAAGTGTTGTCCAACGGTTTGGCCAACCCGTTTTCCGCCAACCGAAACGGCATCAATATCGGCGAAGCTGCCGCAGCTTTCGTGATGACGCGTGAAGCCGGTTTTTGCGAAAGCCTGCCTTTACTCGGTTATGGCGCGAGCAGTGACGCTTACCATATGTCGTCGCCGCGGCCGGACGGATTGGGTGCGATTCAAGCTTTTGAAGCCGCTTTGAAACATGCGGGCGTGGCTGCGGAAGAAGTAGGCTGGATTAATCTGCACGGCACCGGCACGCAGCACAACGACAGCATGGAAAGCATTGCCGTGGCAGAAGTGTTCGGCACCAACACGCCGTGCACTTCAACCAAACCTGCCACCGGCCATACTTTAGGCGCGGCGGGTGCGATTGAAGCTGCGTTTTTGTGGGGTATGATCAGCCGAAACAGCAATCCCGCAGGCCGTTTGCCGCCGCAACAATGGGACGGCATCGCAGACGAAGCCTTGCCCCGAATCGGTTTAACGCATGCAGAAAGCCGCTGGCCGCATGAGCGCAGGATAGGCGCCAGCTCGTCGTTTGCGTTTGGCGGCAGCAATACCGTGCTTGTGATTGGCGAATAACCGATATGCCTGTCTGAAAATATTTCAGACAGGCATGATGCTTTAAATCAGGTAAAATAACGCCCTTTCGCCTTGCAAGTTAACGCCAATGATCGAACTTAAAAACCTCACCCTCCAACGCGGCTTAAAAGTGCTGCTCAACCAGGCCAATCTCACCGTCAACCCCAACCAACGCGTCGGCTTAATCGGCAAAAACGGTACCGGCAAATCGAGCCTGTTTGCACTGATCAAAGGCGAAATCACGCAGGATGCGGGTGATGTGCTGATTCCCAAACATTGGAAAATGGCCGCGGTAGCGCAAGAAACGCCAGCATTGGATACTTCGGCTTTGGATTATGTTTTGCAGGGCGATAAAGAGCTGCAAGATTTTCAGACAGGCCTTCAGCAAACCGAAGCACAAAACGACGGCCTCAAAATCGCCGAATGGCACGCTAAGCTTGAAGAAATCGACGCTTACACCGCACCGGCCCGTGCCGCCAAATTATTAAGCGGTCTGGGTTTTTCACAGGAAGAACACGGCAAACCAGTGAAGGCCTTTTCCGGCGGCTGGCGTATGCGTCTGAATCTGGCACAAGCTCTGATGTGTCGTGCCGATTTGCTGCTGCTCGACGAACCGACCAACCATTTGGATCTGGAAACCGTACTGTGGTTGGAAAACCACCTCGCCGGCCTGCCATGCACGCAAATCATCATTTCGCACGACCGTGATTTCCTTAACGCGACTACCACGCAAACCGTTGAATTAGCGAATCAAAAACTCACCCAATACGGCGGCAACTACGATTTCTATCAAACCGAACGTGCCCAGCGTCTGGCTCAACAACAAGCTGCGTATGTGAAACAGCAAGCGCAGATCAAGCATTTGCAATCATTTATCGACCGCTTCAAAGCCAAAGCCACCAAAGCCACGCAAGCGCAAAGCCGCATGAAAGCATTGGCCAAACTGGAACGCATCGCCCCCGCGCATCTCGACAGCGAATTTTCATTTGAATTTGAAACGCCTACACATTTGCCTAACCCATTGCTAAAACTGGATAAAGCCGATTTAGGCTACGGCGATACGGTGGTGCTGCACGACATCACATTATCTTTGGAAAGCGGCGCACGTTACGGTTTGCTGGGCGTAAACGGCAGCGGTAAATCCACCTTTATCAAAGCCTTGGCGGGAGAATTGGCATTGTTGTCCGGCCAGATGGTGAAATCCGAAAAACTCAATATCGGCTATTTTGCCCAACACCAGCTCGATACCCTGCGCGACGACCAAAGCCCCGTTTGGCACATCCAGCAGCTTTCGCCCGATGTGCGCGAGCAGGAAATCCGCAATTTCCTCGGCGGATTCAACTTCGTCGGCGATATGGCTTTGCAGAAAATCGAGCCCTTTTCCGGTGGCGAAAAAGCGCGGCTGGCATTGGCGATGATTGTGTGGCAAAAGCCTAATCTGCTGCTGCTCGACGAACCGACCAACCACCTCGATTTGGATATGCGCCACGCGCTTACCGTGGCGTTGCAGAGTTTTCAGGGCGCATTGATCGTCGTATCGCACGACCGCAGCCTGCTGGAAGCCACCACCGACAGCTTCCTGTTGATTGATAAAGGCCGTCTGAAAAACTTCGACGGCGATTTGGAAGACTACCGCCAGTGGCGTTTGGCACAGGAAAATGCCGCTGCCGCACCAGCCGCATCAGCGCAAACCCAGAGTCGCAAGGATACCAAGCGCCTTGAAGCGCAAATCAGGCAGGAAAAAGCCAAACGCAGCAAACCGATACAGCAAAAAATCGATAAAGCCGAAAAAGAGATGGCCGGATTAGGCACGCAACAGGCAGAATTTGAAGCATTTTTGGCACACGAAGATGCCTATTTAGAGGAAAATAAAGTAAAACTCCAACAAACACTTACCGACTTGGCGGCGGTCAAAGTAAAATTATCCGAATTGGAAGAAAATTGGTTGGTGTGGCAGGAAGAATTGGAGCAGATTAATCAAGAAATCGAAGCCGCATTCAACGAACAATCACATGAGTAAGTAGGGAAAATGAAGACGTTTTTTAAACATTCAGCTTTGATGTTGGGCTTAACAGTTGCTTGGGCTGCGCAAGTTCAGGCGGGCCCGATTTACGAATGCAACGGTGTTTACACCGATAAACCGAGCCCTGAATGCCGCAGCCGCGGCAAGGCGGATTTGCCGGCAATCGGCCATTACACCTCGGCCGCACCGAAACTGGTTTATAGCGCACCGGCCGCACCGGCGGCGAATCAGCCGTCCGCTCAGCAGGCCAAACGCACCGTAGCCAAAGCGCAGCTGCCGGTGCGGCAGCCGGGTATCCAGCAGGCTGCTTATAAAGCGCCGCAAGCGATGAATACGCCGGCAGTCGTTTCTACTTCACCAAAACCCGGCGGAAATAGCGGCAGGCGTTCTATTTTGGAGCAGGAGCTTCATAACGAGCGCAAAGCTTTGGCACAGGCGCAGGCGGATTTGATACGCGCGCGCGCCGTGAAAAACGGCACAATCAACCAGCAGCAAATCAGCAGTTTGCAAAGCCATGTGCTTGACCGCCAGCAGAATATCCAAGCTTTACAGCGTGAGTTGGGGCGTATGTAATACTGTTGCAGCATTTCACGATATATGAAATATGCCTGTCTGAAAATAAGGTGTACAATGAAACCGGTTTTCAGACAGGCATCGTTTTCTTTGAAAACTGAATAAGTCATAGATTCATTAGTTAAACCATATGAAAAAAATCCTCTACTTTTTACTGTTTCCGGTGTTAATCTTCGCCGGTGCCGCCGCCATGTATTTTTACATGCAGCAAAAGCCGGTTGAGCCGAAAAACGTGCACAACCCGGTTAGCCGTGAGAGCATTATCGTTCAGATTCAAAAGCTCAACCGTTTGGAAAGCACGGCGTTTTATATCGACACCATCATTAAAACAGAGAAGCAGGGCAATTGGTATTTGCTTTGGCAGGACGCACAAACCGGCTTGTTTATGGTTAAAGGCCGCGTTTTGGCCGGGGTGGATTTGGATAAATTAAAACCCGAGAATGTTCAGGTGATTGACGGTAAAGCCATCATCAGCCTGCCTCCGGTGGAAATTTTGAGTGTGAGCGTGGATAATCTGGATGTGTATGACATCAAAACCGGCTCGCTGGGTATCACACCGATAGACAAATCCGTATTTCAAGAAGTGCAGAACAAAGCCAGAATGCAGATTATCGAAAGCGCCTGCCGAGCCGATATTTTGAAGCATGCACAAGCCCAAGCGCAGGCGCAGCTGGAAACTTTATTTGCCCTAACGCAAACGAAAGTATCGGTTTATCCTGCTGCATTGCCTGTGTGCAAAGCATAATCGTCAATCATTTAAAAAGGAAGAACACTATGGCGCAAGTAACTTTTCGAGGTAACCCGGTGGAAGTGGCAGGCTCTCTGCCTCAAGTGGGCGAGGCTGCTTCTGATTTCGTGCTTACTGCGGTGGATTTATCCGACAAGAAACTGGCGGATTTTTCCGGTAAGCGAAAAATTCTGAATATTTTCCCCAGTGTGGATACAGGTGTGTGCGCCCAATCGGTGCGCAAGTTTAACGAAGCAGCAGCAGGTTTGCCGAATACTGTTGTATTATGTATTTCAGCTGATCTGCCGTTTGCACAGTCGCGTTTCTGTGGTGCGGAAGGCATTGAGAATGTAACGATGCTGTCTTCTTTCCGCAGCGATTTCGCTCAAAAATACGGTGTTG
Source organism: Neisseria sp. 83E34 (assembly GCF_001308015.1). GTDB lineage: Bacteria > Pseudomonadota > Gammaproteobacteria > Burkholderiales > Neisseriaceae > Neisseria. The sequence continues at coordinate 18,889 of NZ_LGYH01000009.1, read as the reverse complement.
AGATTACCTCCGGAGCAGTAGCCGGCTTGGCATCAAGAGCCGTTGTGGTATTGGATGAAAACAACCGCGTGCTGCACAGCCAGCTGGTGGCGGAAATAGCTGAAGAGCCGGATTATCAAGCGGCATTGGCTGCCGTGCGTTAAGTCGGCAATGAAACAAAGCTGCATGTCTGATGAGGCATGCAGCTTTGTTTTGTGATAGGAGCGCTAATTAAGCATTTGATATGTGTTATAATTTCAGCGATCCAATAAACGGTTTCAGACAGGCAGAAATTTGTACGAAACTGCTATTTGCGGTGTATTTCTGTGTTGTGTGCCGTTACGCTTTGAACGGCATCTGCATTCGATAGCTTTGCTAAGATTTCGGTATCATAAGCTTTAATGCCTGTCTGAAAACAATCTAAGATGATTCTGCGGAATCGTCTTTTTTCGTACACAATTAAATCACCGCCAAGGCGGCGGAGTAGATACACATAAATGAAACCTTCGATTTTAGAAAAACTGCAACAATTGGCAGACCGTTTGGAAGAAGTTACCCAGCTTTTGGGCGCGCCCGAATCTACTGCCGATATGGATAACTACCGCAAACTCAATAAAGAACATGCCGAACTCACACCGGTAGTGGAGGTGTTTCGGCAATATCGTCAGGCGCAAAACGATTTGGCAGATGCCGAAGAAATGCTGTCTGACCCTGATATGAAAGACTTTGCCGCTGAGGAAATCGAAGCGGCCAAAACCAAAATCGAAACATTGGATCTAGAGCTGCAAAAGCTGCTGTTGCCCAAAGATGCCGACGACGATAAAAACATCTTTATCGAGGTGCGCGCAGGCACGGGCGGCGACGAAGCGGCTTTGTTTGCCGGCGATTTGCTGCGAATGTACACCCGCTATGCCGAACGCAATAACTGGCAGGTAGAAATCGTGTCTGCCAATGAAAGCGATTTGGGCGGCTATAAAGAAGTGATTGCCCGTATCATCGGCTTGGGCGCATACAGCAAGCTCAAATTCGAGAGCGGCGGCCACCGTGTGCAGCGCGTTCCGGCAACCGAAAGCCAAGGCCGTATCCACACATCGGCCTGCACTGTGGCCGTGATGCCCGAAGCGGATGAATTGGAGGAAATCGAACTGAATCCGGCCGATTTGCGTATCGACACTTTCCGCGCCTCCGGCGCAGGCGGCCAGCACATCAATAAAACCGATTCGGCTGTGCGCATCACACATCTGCCTACCGGTATGGTGGTGGAGTGCCAAGACGGGCGTTCGCAACACGCCAACAAAGCGCAGGCAATGAAAGTTTTGGCGGCGCGTCTGAACGATATGCAAAAGCGCGAAGCTCAGGCCAAAGAAGCTGCCGAGCGTAAAACCCTGATTGGCAGCGGCGACCGCAGCGAGCGCATCCGCACCTATAATTACCCGCAGGGCCGTGTGTCTGACCACCGCATCAACCTAACGCTACACAAGCTGGATTTTATTATGGACGGTGATTTGGACGAACTCACCGGCGCATTGATTGCCGAGCATCAGGCAGAGCTGCTGGCGAGCATGGGCGATTAAGAAGATGTGGCAAACCGATGCCTGTCTGAAAAGTTTTTACCAAGCACAAACAGATTTGAAAAGAACCATTCATGTCTTACACCTTCACCCTTGAACCCGGGCTGCTTGAAGCCGAATTAAAAAAACTGATTCTTGCCGAAGCCGATAAAGAAGATGAAATCGCTATGGCCGATTTTACCGATGATGCGGTTTTGTTCGGCGATGAAAGCCCGATCGGCCTCGATTCGCTGGATGCTTTGCAGATAGCGGTGGCCTTGCAGCAATATTTCCGGGTGCGTTTACAAGGAGACAGAATGGTGCGCAAGCATATGTCGGATGTGCGCAGCTTGGCAGCTTTTGTGCGTAAGGAACATGGCGCATGAGCTATCTTGCCGGAGTAAGCGTGCAATGCGCGCAAGGGTCGGGCAGCGGTGCTTATATAGCATTGGCTAACTCACAACCGCCTGCAAAAATCACTTTTGATTTTCTAAACCAGCCGCAGCAAGCGGCTTATTTTCGTGCATTTGATAATGAGCGGTTGGATGAAACCGCTTTATTCAGTCTGCTGGAACAATATTTGCTAGAGGCTGCCGAAGACGCGGGCTGGGGCGGCCAAGCATTATCCGATACGCCGGTGTTTATCGGCTCCACTTCTTACCTGCTTCCTTATTACGAACTTCATTATCTGGCCCAACAGAGACCACTCGGGAAATACAGTCTGCACCAATTTGCCGACCATCTTAAGCAAAGCCACGGCAATCATCAGGTTTATTGCTTTGCTACGGCCTGCACTTCTTCCGGCCACGCGCTGATGCAGGCGCATGCCATGTTGCAAAGCGGGCTGATAGAACGCGCATTGGTGGTAGGTTTTGAAACTTTCAACCTGCTTACCTTAATGCATTTCCACAGCCTCGGTTTGCTGGCAGAGCAATGTGTACCGTTTGGCGGAGACGGCTTTGTGTTGGGCGAGGGCATAGCGTGTTTGGCTTTATCGCGCGAGAAACCGGATTGCAAAAAACAATTTCGCCTGGTTTCCGCTTCAGCAAATACCGGCACCGCCAGCCCTGTTGAAACCGATAGCGAAAGCTTGAGCCAAGTTATGCGGCATGCTTTGCAGCAGGGGGGTGTGGCTGCGGATGAAGTATGCATGGTTAAAGCTCATGCAGTTGGCACCGGTGCTACTGATAAAGCAGAAGCCGACGCTTTGCAAAGCGTATTCGGGCGGCAAGTGCCGCTGGCAGCATTTAAACCTTTAATCGGGCATACTCAAGGTGCCAGTGCCGCGTTGGAAACGGTATTGCTTTATCAAGCTTTATTGCAAGGCAGCTTGGAGGGCAAGGTGGCTTTACGAGGCGGTTGCCTGCTTGGCTCAGGCTTTTATATGGTAAATTTTTTCGGTTTCGGCGGCAGCAACACGGCGTTTGTATGGGAGTGGATGAAATGACGCATCAAGTTTATATTCGGGCCGCTGCGCTTTTTAACGGCTCCGGCAAAGACAATGCCTGTCTGAAACGCCATTTGAAAACGCAATATCATTTAGATGCCCGCCGTTTCAGCCGCCTAACGCTGTTAACTTTAGCCGGCAGTTTGCAATTGAGCCAACAGCAGCTTCCAAAAGATACAGCCGTATATTGGGGCGGCACATTCAGCTCGCCTTCGGTTTTTAATGAAATGATGGGTAATGTGTTCCAACAGCAGATTGCAAAACCTTTCGATTTTCTGGCCAACCTGCACAATGCCCCCGCATTCCATACCGCCGCTGCTTTGTGCTTGAACGGGGTAACCATATTCCAGCCCGTCGGTATCGAACCGGAATCATGGGGTAAGCCTTTACTGCTGGCGGCAAATCATGTGTTGCAAAACGGCGGTTCGGCTTTAGTGGGCTGGAGTCACGAAGCTGCGGAAGGAAGTAGGGAGCGGGAAGGCTGCTGTTGCATGTACCTAAGCTGCGGGAACAGCGGCGCGGATGGCGAACCCCAAATCAACATCAGCCATGCAGAGCAAGGCGCGGCGGAGTGGCGGCCGGCGTGTAGTGGTTTGATGGATGTTGTTTCGGAATGGTTTGATTGTTTGGCGGAAAAAAAGAATAGAATCAGGATTGCTGCGGGTGGAAATATTGCGCTGGAAATACAAAGTTTCGGCGGATTGAAACTGCTTGCGTCAACAGAATGGTGAGTTGGGTAGGTTTTAGAGCCATAATTTATCAAGTGCCTGTCTGAAAAATAGTTTCAGACAGGCACTTTTTTGTGTCGGTTAACAGAGAAGTTTGATTAGTTAAACCACTTGTCAGTCAACCCATTTATATAGTAACAGCACCGTCATACTCGGGCTTGCTCCGAGTATCTGGAGCACAACCACATCGTGAGATACTCGAATCTAGCCTGAGTAAGACATTATCAGGCAAAAAAAGAAGCGCTTTCAAACGAGGAAAGCGCCTAAACAGAGAGAATACACAATGATAACAACAAAAGAACTTTATACCTGGTTCCAAAGGTTGGGGTTTCCCCCGAAAAACTTTATTTCATACCGAGTTGCATGCCGGTATTTGAAAATCGGATTTCTTTAACTACGCTGAATGCTTGGTGTTCGCCATTAATGGAAACAGGTCGCATGGTTTGTGTTTGCATCCAAGCAACGGCTTGGTTGTCGATAGCTTGATTACCGCTGCTGCGGGTAACGCGTATATCTTTTAAAGAACCATCGGTATGGATGGTCATGCGTACCGCCAATTTCCCATTGATTTGTGCTTTGGCTGCGGTTATTTCAGAATCTTTTTTGAAAAATTGAATTTCACCAGCAGAAGCGCTTTGTGCTCCGAATAACGCGGCAGCCACTAAGGCTGTGGATAAAATGTTGCGAACAGACATGATTAAAACCCCGTAAAAAATGCAATTTATAAATATGTAATGTAAATAATATTAAAGTTATTGAAACTCTTGTTCGTTTGATGAACTTTTTTGTTTCTTGTTTTGGTAGGTGTATTGTGCCTATAAATTTTGAATTTTGCAATTGAAAAAAAAGTCAAAGAATTTTTACGGAATGATGTGAAAATGGGACGAGCGGTATATTTGGTGTGGCATAGATTGACACTAGGTGACAATTAACGTCACGTTATTATTTCTCTGTAAAAAGAAAAATAAATAATTTCATATAAATCATATTATTATATTTTATGCTGTAATTGGTTGAGTTTGCTTTTTACTTGATGTGACAGTTTATGTCACTTTTTAATTATCCGAATATCTTAAAAAACAACCGAATATTTTTTAATACGGTGTCGTTTTTATGGTTGAAAGTGTGGCTTTTTTGATGAATGGGGAGGTTGGTTTTGATGAAAAAGGAAGTTTTTAAGCAAAAGATTATAAAAAGCCTGAGACCTTTGCAAAATTCGCCCCAATCCCCTAAATATCTTGGTAATGAATTTAAGGGATTTGAGGGAATTTTGCAAAGGTCTCAACCTTCGTCTTTGTCTGCTTCCAATTTGCTGACCAAGTCCGGTACATTCCAAAAACGTACCCTAAATCCTTGTGCCGCCGCTTCGATACCCAATGCTGTGGCAATATGCGTTTTGCCCGTACCCGGTCCGCCTACCGGCACCGCATTACGCTTCTGTCTGATATAGTCCCCGCCCAAAAGCAGTTCCGATGCCGGACGGTGTATCAAACTCTGCTCAAAATCGAAGTCGGCCAAACTGCGGTGTTGCGGAAACCTTGCCCGGCTAATCCGGTTTTGGGTGCTTCTTGCGGTTTTGGCCATATGTTCGGCAGTCAACAAACGCTCCAAAATATCCGGCGTACCCCGTTTACGGCGTATGCCGTCCACTACGATTTCATCCCACTGCTCCGCCATCGCACCGGGTTTCAACTCTTTCAACAGTCCGGCCAGACGTTCATGCCGCATGATGCTTCTCCTTCACCGTATCCGTTTGTTTGCCCGACAGACTCGGTAAGCGGTCATAACGGCTGCAATCAACTGACGGCGCGACGGTAAGCGGGATGTCCCTGATATGGAAACGGGGCGGCGGCGGTTCTTTCAGACGGTTGGTGATGTTCAAGACCGCCTCCGGAGTCGGCATACCTCCGTCCAATGCCAATTCCGCTGCAGCCAATGCCGAGCCGGCATCGTATTCGGCCATCAGGCTCAGCAGTTTGACCATCACCCGGTCTCCTTTGGGCTGCTTAAGCAAACAGGCTTTCAGACGCTCTATGACCGGTGGCAGTACCCGGCCGGTAAAAGCCCTGCCGTCTCTTAACGCGCCGGGTTTCTTTTGCAGACAGGGCAAAAAGTGCCAAGGGTTATAGCCGGTGCCGTCTTTCACAAAGCTGCGCGGATGTTCGGCAATGCAGTCGGTATCGCTGCAAAAGCGGACGGTCTGTGCGCCGATATAAACCCTAACCGTATTGCCCGCCCATTCGGCCGGCACGCCGTAACGGTGGCGTTCGACGGTAACCAAAGACCGGTTGCTGACTTTGAGTATCTCCAAACGTTCTGCCGGATATGGACGGAAAGCGGCCAACGAATGCTTCTCCCTTTCCCATATGTCGTTAACCGGCTGCCTGTATTCGGGATGTTTGTGCTGCTGCATCAGCCGCAGGCATTGCTGTTGCAGGTAGTCGTTGAGAGAGGTGAAGGAATCAAAAGCCAAAGTCGGCTTGAACAATCTTTCGCGCAGGTGGCGTATCTGCCGCTCGACCTGGCCTTTTTCCCAGCCGGAAGCAGCGGTGCAGGCAACCGGTTCAATGAGAAAATGGGTCATCATCTGTAAAAACTGCGCGTTAAATTCCCTCTCCTTGCCTTTGCCGATGCGGGTAACGGCGGTCTTCATATTGTCGTAGATACCGCGGGCAGGTACGCCGCCGAAGAAAGCGAATGCGCGGTTGTGCGCATCCATCAACATATCGGCTTTCTGATTGGGATAAGCACAAACGAAAAAAGCCCAGCTGCGGCATAAGCGGAAATGGGCGATATTCACCTTGACGGTCTGTCCGGCCAAACAAACGGTTTCGATACTCCGGTCAAACTGATAAGCACCACCCGGAGCAAAAGCCTGAGCCATAAAGACCGGAACCGGTTTGGGTTGGTGCTGTTGGCGGAATTTGCGGATAAATACGGCAACGGCGCTGTACTGTCCGGCATAACCGGCATCTTTGAGGCGTTCGAAATGTCGACGGGCAGAAAGGTGTTGCTGTTTGGGCAGCTGGGCTTCTTGGAGCAACTGTTGGGTCAACACGTCAAGAAAAGGGCTGGGTTTGGGGTAATGGGTTTGTTCTCTGCGAAGGCAGCCCAGATACCCGATTAATCGGGTATCTGAGTAGAATAAAGGGAATATTGGAATAGAAAACAGCCGAAATCTGCTGTTTGAAGTCCGACTGTTAAATAAAGAGTTATTTTGCAAAGGTCTCAGGCATTGTTATGTTCGGATTCAGTGTAATTGACGAAGATCTTGCCAGCCTTTGTTGGTTTTAACCATTGTGGCGGTATATTCTTGTGGCTCTGATAAGTTTTTCCAGTCGCCGTTATTGGTTTTGATCAGCTTTTTCGCCCATTTTTCAGGTATTAAATCGGCTTGGTAGGAAACTTTGGAAACTGTCATGCCGTTGGTAGGTGTGGGTTCGGTGAACCAGTTGATCTTGGAAACTTTCAGGTTGCCTACGCATACCAAAGGCCCTTGTGAACCGTGTCTTAAAGAGGCAATACCGTTTTCGGTTAGCTCGTAGGTAACGGTTTTTACCAGCATATCGTTTTGTTCAACTGATTTTTTATCTGCTTCGCGGTAGATGCCGGCATTTACCAAAATGTCCATTTGTTCGATAACTTCTTTATTGATGCGTTTGCCTTCGTTGTTGCGGTTGGTGATTGTTAGCCTGGGTTCGCCGATGAGTGTGTTGCGCAGAGGCTGGCCGGAAGTGTCTAAAATAGTTAAAGGCATGGCGATGCATACGTTTTGGCGGAAGGCGAAATCTTCGATGCCTTTTTTCAGGGCAGATTCGCTGATTTGGCTGCCGTCGGAGCATGCGGCGAGTGTTAGTGCGGCTGTGGTTAGGATAATGATTTTTTTCATGAATTTCTCCGGAGAAAAGGCGTTTTTGATTATGGGTTAAAAACATAAGAATAGTTATTTTGCAGGTTTTTCACAAGGTTTTTTGCTACAATAGTTTTGTTCAAACGCAAAAAAGATGTATTTTATGACAACAAAATTATATGGGATTCCCAATTGCGATACGGTTAAAAAAGCCCGCACTTGGTTGGCTGAAAATGGTATTGAATATGAATTTGTCGATTTTAAAAAGTCGCCGCCATCGCATGAATTGATTAGAGAATGGTTAGAAGCGGTGCCCTTGGAAATTTTATTGAATAAGCGGGGCACGACTTGGCGCAAATTGACTGATGAGCAAAAGGCCGGGGCAGAAAATCAGGATGCGGCGGTTGAGCTTATGGTTCAGCAGCCAAGCATAATCAAGCGGCCTGTTTTGGTGCATAACGGGCATCGTGTTTGCGGATTCGCGGAGGATGTGTATGAAGATGCTTTTAAAAGCTAAAAGCGAATAATTGGATTGATATGGGCAATGCCTGTCTGAAAATCAAAATTCATTTTCAGACAGGCATTGTTTTGTGTAAGCAAACGGTTTTATTTTTCTTCGCCTAAAAGTTGTTCGCGTGTTAACAAGAATACAAAGCCGTCACCACCGCTGGTTTCGAGCCAAGTAAACGGCAGCTCGGGATAGGCTTGCTCCAATATTTCTCTGTTGTGGCCGATTTCAACCAGTAAAACGCCTTTGGGGTTAAGGTATTTTGCGGCTTGTAACAGGATTTGGCGGGTGGCGTCCAATCCGTCTTGGCCGCTGCCTAGTGCGAGTTCGGGTTCATGCAGATATTCTTCCGGCAGGTTGTCAACCGATTCTGCATCAACATAAGGCGGGTTGGATACAATCAGGTCGTATGTGGCATCCAGGCCGTGGAATAAGTCGGTGTGTATGAGGTTGATGCGATCTTCCAAACCGTAGGCTTCCACGTTGATAGCGGCCACTTCGAGCGCATCGAGGCTGAGGTCGACGGCATCAATTGACGCGTCGGGGTAGTGGTGTGCCATTTGGATGGCGAGGCAGCCGCTGCCGGTACATAAGTCGAGTGCGTTGTGTACCAATTCATCATATTCTATCCACGGGCGCAGGCCTTCGCCTAATAATTCGTAGATAAATGAACGGGGCACGATAACGCGCTCGTCCACATAAAAATCAAATTCACCTTGCCAGGCTTGGTGGGTAAGATAGGCAACCGGCAGGCGCTCTTTGACACGGCGCTCGATGAGTTGCAGCACTTGCTCTTTTTCGCCGGGCAGAATCACGGCATCCAGATAAGGCTCCAGTGTATCTAGGGGCAGATTGAGCGTGTGCAGAATCAGGTAGGCGGCTTCGTCGTGTGCATTGTCGCTACCGTGGCCGAAAAAGAGTTCGGCTTCGTTAAAACGGCTGACGGCAAAGCGCAGTAAATCGCGCAGGGTGGTAAGGTGGCGGGCGGCTTCTTTAAACATGGTGATACTTTCGTGATTGAATTTAGGGCGGATTATACAACAGGTCGTTAAGGCAAATGCCTGTCTGAAAGGTTTTTCAGACAGGCATTGTTGCTGATTGGGCTATACTTCTTGGTTATACTCATTGAAATAACCCATTCGCTGACTAATCTCAGGTTCGGTCTGAATATGAATATCATATTTTGACTTTGCTTGCTGATTACAGAGAAAGAAAAAAATGATTCAAATTCAATCTTTATCCCACCGCTATGAAGGTACGGATGTGGCAGCCTTGCAGAACGTATCGTTAGATATCAGGCCGGGAGAGTGCTGGGGCTTGCTCGGCCATAATGGGGCGGGCAAGACAACACTGATGTCGCTTTTGGCCGGCTTGCAGGAGGTGCAGCAGGGGCAGGTATTGTTTGACGGTGTTGAAATCGGCAGACTTGCGCGCGCCGAGAGCCAGAAAATCGGCCTGGTGCCGCAGGATTTTGCTTTTTACCCGCAATTGAGCGTATGGGATAACTTATTGTTTTTCGCTTCTCTCTATGGAGTGAAAGATAAGCTTTATCTGCAATCTCTGCTGGATAAGGCAGGGCTGGCCGATTATCGGCATAGGGCTGCCAAACAGCTTTCCGGCGGGCTGAAACGAAGGCTGAATTTTGCGATTGGTTTGGTGAATCGGCCGCAGCTGGTTTTTTTAGATGAAATTACTGTGGGTATTGATCCGCAGTCGCGCCGTTTTATTTTAGAGAGCGTGGCGGATTTAACCCGCTCAGGGATTACTGTGGTTTACACCTCGCATTATTTGCCGGAAATTGAGCAGCTGTGCAGCCATATCGCTTTGTTGGATAGAGGAAAACTGGTGTATCAGGGCGGCTTGGCCGATTTGCTGCGTACTCAAGCGCCGAGTGTGCGCTTTATGACGGAACCTGCGCTGGGGGATGCAATATTGCAGCAATGGCAGGCGGAAAATATCGGACGCAATATGTGGGAAGCAGCTGCATCTGCCGAGCAGGCGGCCGAACTTTATAGCCAGCTCCGGCAATCAGGAGTGGAAATCCGCTATTTCCAACAAGGCTACGGCTCGCTGGAGGCTTTTTATCTGGATTTTCTAAGGCGGACAGCAGCATGATCGGCGCATCGTTAATTAAAGAATTGAAATTATTGCGGCATGACTTGCATGGTTTGGCCGTGTTATTTGTGATGCCGATTGTATTTATGTTGATTATGTCGTTGGCCCTGAGCCGCGATGAAGATCCGCATATCGACAGCCGGATTGCGCTAGTGGGGGCGGCGGATAATCCTGTGAATGAAAGCTTTGCTTCTGCGTTGCGTAAAGAGCAGGTAGATTTGGTAAGCCTGTCTGAAAACCAGTTGAATGAGGCAAAAAGCAGCCTTTATCAGGGGCGTTACCAATTGTTGGTGGTGAATCCGAATCAGGCGGGCAGCAAATTGGATGAAGAGCAGGTGTTACAGCTGATTGTGCCGCCGGATATCGACCCTTCTTGGCTTTCGGCTGTGAAAGGCGTATTGCAGCAGCATTACACGGAGGTTCGGCTGAATAGTTATTTTGACGGGCTGGATGATTTGAAAATCGAGGCGAAAAATCTGCCTAAATCCGTGAAGAGGAAGATTCAGAAATCGGTGAATGAGGAAAACAGTAAGCAATTCGATACGGTGGCCGCGTATTTGAAGAAAACCCTGTTTAGCGAAACTTATCTGACTGAGAGCGGTGCGGTGGAAAAACCGAATGCGGTTCAGCACAGTGTGCCTGCCTGGCTGATTTTCGGCATGTTTTTTATTATGATTCCCTTGTCTAACGTGATGGCATTGGAGCGGCAGACCAATACCATCACGCGGCTGCGGTTGGCGCAGGCGCCTGCCGCTGTGTTGGTGGCCGCCAAGCTGCTGCCTTATTTCCTGATTAACCAATTGCAGTTTGTCGGAATGCTGCTGCTCGGGCGTTATCTGCTTCCGGTGTTAGGTGCGCCGGCATTGGTGCTGAGCAATGCGTGGTGGCCTTATGCGGTGTTGTCGGTAGCGGTAAGCGGTGCCGCTTTGGGTTATGCGCTTTTGATCAGCGTTTTGGCGAAAAGCACCGAGCATGCGGTGGTGTTGGGCGGTGGCGGCATTATCTTAATGGCCGGGTTGGGCGGAATTATGGTGCCGGATTATGTGATGCCTGATACTATGCAGCAGCTTACATGGATTTCGCCGATGGCATGGGGGCTGAAAGCGTTTCAGGAGTTGTTGTTGAAGCAAAGCGGAATCAGCGGAATCGGTTTGTATCTGCAATTGCTGGCAGGGTTTTCGCTGGTGTGCATCGCGATATCGCTTTTGCTTTACCGCAGCCAGTTGAGAACGCAAGTGCGGTTTTGATTGGGCGCGTCAAAGAAATTGACCTGTATAAAACAATGCCTGTCTGAAACTTTCAGACAGGCATTTTTGATGCAGCCTACTTACACAATATCGAAATGGCTTTCGTTAATTGTTAAGTCCGGACTAAGTGTTGCAAAGTGGATGGCATCAGCCTTGCCCTTGCCATCGCTATCGTAATACAGATAACCGGTTTGGGATTGATAGCTGATGTAATCGCTAAATTCCGACAAGGTGGTTTTAAGGTCGCCAAAGATGGCAGACGACAATTCGATGGTGTCATCGCCTTGCAGGAAGTCCTTGATGGTGGTTACGCTGCCGTCTAAAGCGGTATCGAACACGAATGTATCATTACCTTCACCGCCGGTGAGGGTATCGTTGCCGCCTCCGCCAATGATGCGGTCGTCACCCTCCATGCCGTTGAGCTCGTTATCCGATCCGTTGCCGCGCAAGATGTTGGCTTGTGCGTTACCTGTTCCGTTGATGCTGTTGCTACCGATCAAGGTCAGGTTTTCAAGGTGTTCGCCCAAGGTATAGGTGATGCTGCTGTATACATGGTCTTCGCCTTGATTTTGCGCTTCTTGGATGGTGTCTGACGCATTGTCGATAACGTAGCTGTCGTTGCCCTCGCCACCGATTAGGGTGTCTTCGCCTTCGCCACCATCAAGGTAATCGTTACCTGCACCGCCGCGGATGGTATCGTTACCTGCACCGCCATAGATATTGTTGTCGGCACTATTGCCGGTTAAAACATCATTATGTTGGGAACCAATCAGGTTTTCGATTTGCGTACCGTATCCGATAAATGCTTGGCCTTCGGTATAGGTGTTTAATTTAACGTTCGCTCCGGAGTTGCCGGTGATCGATGCATCTTGCCCCAAATTGAAGTAGCTGCGCATATTGTGGGTAGCGGCACTTTGTACGCTGAATGTTTTGGATAAGTTGTCGCCAACGTAAATCCATGAACCGGGGGTGAGGTTAACGTTTACGCCGGCTTTTTCTTGAGAGGCATCGAAAGTATCGACGCCGCCTGCATCCCAGATATAGCGGTCGGAATCTTGACTATACATATTATAGTTTTTGAATGTATAGATATCGTTGCCTGTGCGCACGGTTTTATTCATACCTGCGGTGTAGTGCAGGTAGGCCAAATCGTAAGTGCGCAGTTGCCCTTTACCGATAAAGAAGTTGTTATTGGCATAAGCGTTGTAAGACATAAAGGAAAATTCACTGTTTTCTTCAACTGCATAATCGCCTGTGAAGCCGCCGGACGTATGTATCATTCCCAAGGTGTGGGTAACTTCGTGCAGCACGGTATAGTGAAGAAAATCTTTACCCCAGCTCATGTAGTTATGGCGGCTGTTCCAAGCAATTAACCCGCCGTTGTAGGCGATGGCCGATGCACCCTCAAAGCCTGACATGAGGTTGCCCATGTAATAGTTGGTGTTGGCCTCAGCCTTGGTTCCCACTTCGACAAATTCAATATTGGTCACGGCGCTGATTTCTTTATAGGCATTGCGCACAATTTCCTGCAGCTCTGTCGAGTAGCTGGTCATAGTGGCTCTGTCTACATAGCGGTTGTGGTTTTCAGGCAGAGTGCTGATTTCATCTAAGGTGAGGAAATGGTATTTCAGCACGGTAGGGCCGTCGTTTTGGCCGCCCAGTGGTATATTGTAGCTTTTACCGTTGATATTGCCTGTTTTCTGGATGAAATAAGGGAAATTGTAACCGGGAGACGTGTGGTCGCTATTAACAGAGGCAGGTTTGGTATGCCTGTCTGAAAGCTGGCCGCTCACCTGATTTAATACAGCATAGTGTTCGCTATCGCTAACACTGATGGCTTTTCCGGATGAATCGTTCGTATTTAAAACAGCTTTTACGGTGCGGTCTTTATCGGCAGCTAAATCGGAGGCCAATACTTCGACTGAAAAGTTTTTACCGTTTGAATCCACTTCGGTTTGATAAACTTTGCCGCCCACTTCCAGCGTTACAGTGTCACCGGATTTGGCTGTACCGCCAACCGTACCATTGATGATGACTGCCGAATCTTTTGCACCGGATACCACATAGCTATTATTTTCAGGATCTTTATTGATATAAGGGCTATCAAACTTGATTTCTTTTACCCTCACCGGTTCAAAACGTGCCAAATTGCTAATGCGGTAAGTGTTGTTGCCGGTTTGCTCCACATTAAATAGTTGCGGGTCAGCCTCTACTTTGAAGTTGAGTGCTTTACCGTTGAGTTTTGCAAGATCTTTGGTGGGGATATCCAAGAAAAAGCTGCGGTCTTCTTTTACGCCTGCGGTGTATGTTTTATCACCGATATTTACAGTAATCTGGCGAATGCGTTCCTTATTCATACCTTTTGCAAACGCACCTTCAAGCTCAATCACGCCGCCAATCCGGGTATTAGAGAATGCTTGGGCCACATCTATATTGAAATCGGCATCAATGCCTGTGATATTAATCGATGCAGCGGCTTCTGGCGCGACTTCATAGCTACGCGAAGTTTTAGCGCTAGCATCAGCTCCATTTGAGATGCTTGCCTTAATAATATGGCCGGGGTTGGCAATCAATTTTTCAGCGGCAACGGTAGTGCTGAAAGTTAAATTATTTTGAACTTGAGCTCGGATGGTTTCCCCATTAATTAATAACTCGACTGTTTGGTTTTCTTCAGCAGCGGAACCAGAAACCGACCCGGAAATGGTAATGTCTTGTTTCGCTTCGGTTACATTAATCAAATCATCGCCGGTAATCAGATTCAATTTAATGTCGATATCGCCTTTTTTCACGCTGTATGTCAACGCGGTTTGCGCAGAAGCACTGTTGCCCGCGTTGTCTGCGGTTGTGATGGCAGCAGTGATAACAGGTTTCTCGGCACCGGTTAATTGAGCAGCGTCTACCGTGATACTGAATACGCCGCTGCTGTCAACAGTGGTTTTTTCTTGAATGCCGTTTACAGTTATTACAACAGTGTCGTTTTCTTTGAAATTACCGTCTACTCGACCTGCCAGTACCACTCTATCTTGAGCATCTTGCTCAAGCACATTATCGTTTGCCAGAGCGTTAAGCGTAATGGAAGGTGCAGGGGCAACAGTATCTACTTCATAAGTGTGGGTCGTGTTATGACTGGCCGCATTACCATATTTGTCGGCCGCAGTGACAGAGGCGGTAACGTTATGGATGCCGTCGGTTTTTGCCAAAGTTGTGGCGGGCAAAGTTAATGTCCAAGTGTTATTTGAAACTTGGGCGGCATAATCCGTGCCGTCGATGCGGATAGTGACTTTTTCCGTACCGCGCACAACGGTATCGCCCAATACCAGCGAGCCGGTAAGTACAACATTTTCAGACAGGCTTCGGGTATTCAAAGCCTTACCTGCGTTGATGCTCTCTACAGTAATGTTGACACTGGGCGGAGTAGTTTGGTAGGTATAGTTTTGCGTGCCTTCTGCTGCGGATGATGTGGAGCCGCCGGCATCTTTCAATTCTGCACGGCCGCTGACCCGGTCGTTAGCAGCCAGGATATCGGCAGGGATATCAACATTAAATGAAGAACCCGTTGTTTTTGCAGTATATTCATTGTTGCCGACATTGATTGTTACTGATGTAACGTCATCACCTTCCTGTAAGCCTTTAATTTTGCCGGTAATACGCAAAGTCGGCTCGGCGGCTTCGCTTCGGTTAATTACATTATCACCGGTAATGGGGTCGAATGCGACTTGGCCGTTTGGTGCTGATTTATTAACAGAAAAGGTTCGGGTAAAAGTGGCATTTCCGTTGCCGGTATTGCCGGCGGCATCTACGCGCTCTACGCTGGCGGAGATGCCGTATTTGCCTTCTCTGCCGCCTGGGGCTATCTGTGCAATTTCCGCATCTACGCTATATGATCCGTCCGCTTGAACTTCGGCTGTATAAGTTGCTTTGCCGATTTTGATCGTAACTAGACTGCCCGGAGCACCGTCGGTAACGCTGCCGCTAACGGTAACATAGGGTTGTTCCATTTCGGCTGCATTCAGAATATTGTCCCCAGTAAGAGAATGGAGGGTAATGGTGGTGTTGTTAGTTAAGTCGATAGTGTAGTCTTGGCTGGCCGTATAGGTTTGGTTTACACCGTAATCGTCCGGCACACTGATGCGTGCGACAAGTGTTTTCACGACGTTGTTCACATTATTTGCCAAGCCTAAGAATGTGCGATCGGCGGTAATGCTGAATGTGCCGTTTTCTACATTCGCTTTTAATTCATTGAAACCTGATTGAAGGGTAACCTCTGTGCCGTTTTCTACGTTTTCTACCGAACCGGATAGGGTAAAGCTGCCGTTATCGGATTCGGCTTTATTAATGAAATTATCTTCGGCAACCATGTCGAGTGTAATGACCGGTGCCGCTTTACCCACTTTATATGGTCGGTTGTTTTCTGCCGTAGTGCTGTTGCCTGCGGCATCGGTTACTGTCGCGGATACATCTACGCGGGTTGCGGCTGCCAGCTCTGAAGAGGGGATATCTGCAGAATAAGTGTTGCCGGCAACGACGGCGTTGTATCTCTGATTGCCAACTTGCACGATAACTTGGTTAACGGTTTCGCCATTTTGCAAGCCGTTAATCGTTCCGCTGATGGAATGGTGTTCTTGTGCTTGTTTGGCTTTGGTAAGCACATCATCGCCGGCGATTTCATTAATGCTTACGTTTACTTCAGGCGCTGTTAAATCTTTAGTATAGCTTCGGGTGGATTCTACCGTAGCCGTGTTACCTGCGGCATCTCGTGAGGTAACGCTGGCTTTTACCAGGGTATAACCGCTCTTCGACAATTGAGAACCTTCAAAATCAACGGAGAAGCCGCCATTTTTCACTTTAGTAAGGATGTCGATCCATTTCACACTGCCGCAGCTCTCGCAGCCGCATGAGACAACGATGTTTTCATCGTCAGCAACGTCGGTAACGGTGCCGGTAACGGTAACCGTGTTCTGAGATTCGGCAATGTTAAGTACATTATCGCCTGCAATTGTATTCAGGCTGATGGTCGGGGTGTATTCCGTATCGATTGTATAAGCACGTTCCGCGTGGCCGGTGGCACTATTGAGCGCTTCATCGGTTGTGGTAACGCTTGCAGACACTTTGCCGTGGTTGAGCAAGGTTTTAGTGCTTACAGCAACGGCAAATTGCCCGTTTGAAATCACTCCCTTATAAACCGCTTCGCCTACTGTGATAATGATTTCGTCATTTTCTTTGGCATGTTCTACAGTGCCGGAAAGTAGGGTGTTCTCAGTTTTGGATTCGGCCAAGTTGATGATATTGTCTTCCGCGATAGCGTTAAACGTGATAACAGGTGTGTCGATTTCGGTGTCTAATGTATAGTTTTGTGTGGTTACGGCTGATGCGGTATTTCCGACATCATCTGAAATTTCAATGCGTGCACTGATACTATCGCTCGCAGCCAATACCGAACCTTCGATTTCAAGGCTGAATTTGCCGTTTTGAACGGTTGTCGTGGATCGGTAGGTGCCGGCCGTTAATGTAACTGTATCGCCTTCATTGGCATGCTCTACGCTGCCGGAAACCAAAATATTGGATTGGACTTCGGCTGCGTTGATGATGTTGTCTGCGGCAATAGGGTTAAGAGTGATAACGGGTTGCTCGATGACAGTATCTACCAGATAAACGTATTGCATAGAGGCGGTATTGATATTGCCTGCTGCATCTTCGGTTTGCAGAATAACTTGAAGGCTTTGGGCTCCCTCAGCGAAAGCAAGTACCTCACCTGTGGTTTCTAAAGACCAAGTTAAGCCGTTAATTTTGGCAGGATAAGATTGTCCGTTGATTTTTACGGTAACGTTTTCTTTAACACTGTCTTCGCCAATTTTAAGTGGGCCGGAAAGCGTGTATGTTTCTTTTTTGGTTGCAATGTTGATGGTGCTGTTGTCCGACATCCTGTTCATTCTGATTAATGCTTCAGGTGCTTCTACATCATAGCTGTATGCGCGCTCAGACATCGCTTTTGTACTATTGCCCGAGTTGTCGTGCACCGTGGCAACGGCACTGATGATGTTGGCATTTTCGAACGCTTTGCCATTGATTTCTACGCTAAAAGCAGAAGCATTCACAATAGCAGGATAAGCTTTTCCGTTTAAATAGAGCACAACATCGGCATTGGCAATATCTTGATTGCTGCTGATGCTGCCGGAAACCAAGATATTTCCTTTCGCGGACTTGGCATTAATCACATCCTGATGTGCAATTGGATTGATTGTGACCGTGGCAGAAATAGGCGCTTGTGTTTCAGGCTGATTGACCTCAGGCTGATTGACCTCAGGCTGATTGACCTCAGGCTGATTGACCTCAGGCTGATTGACCTCAGGCTGATTGACCTCAGGCTGATTGACCTCAGGCTGATTGACCTCAGGCTGATTGACCTCAGGCTGATTGACCTCAGGCTGATTGACCTCAGGCTGATTGACCTCAGGCTGATTGACCTCAGGCTGATTGACCTCAGGCTGATTGACCTCAGGCTGATTGACCTCAGGCTGATTGACCTCAGGCTGATTGACCTCAGGTTGTTTAACCTCAGGTTGATTGACCTCAGGTTGTTTGACCTCAGGTTGTTTGATCTCAGGTTGTTTGATCTCAGGTTGTTTGATCTCAGGTTGTTTGATCTCAGGTTGTTTGATCTCAGGTTGTTTGATCTCAGGTTGTTTGATCTCAGGTTGTTTGATCTCAGGTTGTTTGATCTCAGGTTGTTTGATCTCAGGTTGTTTGATCTCAGGTTGTTTGATCTCAGGTTGTTTGATCTCAGGTTGTTTGATCTCAGGTTGTTTGATCTCAGGTTGTTTGATCTCAGGTTGTTTGATCTCAGGTTGTTTGACCTCAGGTTGTTTGACTTCAGGTTGTTTGACTTCAGGTTGTTTGACTTCAGGTTGTTTGACTTCAGGCTGATTGACTTCAGGTTGTTTTTTGGGATTTGAATCTTTGCTGCTTTTGGCAATAGAAAGGCCTGCGATTGTTGCTCCGGCAACACCCAAGCCGATTAGGCCTGTCTGAAAACTGGTTAGCGTGCCGCCAATGGCCATTTGTTCTGCTACGGGTGCAACTGCTTCAGCCGATGTGACGCCGAGTGCGCCCAAATGGCCGGTGTTGGTCGCGGGGTAGATATTTTGGTAGTTTTGTAAGATTAGGTCGGGTAGGCCATTAGTGTTTGAGTTGAGATGTACCCATAAATCTTCGTTAACGAATTGTACTTCTGGCTGGGCAATTAAATTGCCTTGTTCATCGAGAAGTTGATAAACAGTGTCTGGTTGAGCAGGCAAAGAAAGAGGTTGGTCTGAGGGAAGCGTGATAGATTCAGTTTGTCCATTGTGAGTAATATTGAGTTTGTAATGTGTCATAGTAATAGTTCTTTAGTATGTAAATTGAATATTTAAAGCTAATGTAATTTAATTATAGATTAAAGTAATTTCTTTAGATATTACTTTTATAG
>NZ_LGYH01000008.1 GCF_001308015.1 Neisseria sp. 83E34 | reverse complement strand
AGATGGATATAAGAGACAGATCTTTGGAATTAATGAAAAAAATAATCCCGTACCTTGTTAATTATCCTGAATATGGTTATGAATTATTAGAAATAACTCAAGAATTAAAAAGGCAAGCAGATACTACGGAAATATTCTATAACGATGATATACCTAAAAAATTAATTAAAATGCATATCAACGATGAATATTTAACTAAAATAATTAATAATATTTTCAAATAATGTTAAGTGTATGCTGGGTTTTAACTCTTCAAGAACAACGGGAACGATTTACGGTCACTACCGTTGTATTTGCGCAGTACCCGTTTTGCCGGTCAGCAAACTTTTTGCTGTGATTAATCCTGTGATGGTGAAAACCGCTGACATCCAACACGTCGTAACTACTCAGGCAGTCCGTATAAACTACGCTGTCAGGCATGATTTTCCTTACAATAACAGGAAATAAGCTTTCCTTTTGAGCATTGTTCACGACAACCGTATAAACCTTGCCTCCACGTTTGAGGATACTGAAAACCACTATTTTGCCCGCCGCACCCCTACCGCGTTTTCCTTTACGTTTACCACCGAAATAGCGCTCATCTAATTTTACAGAACCCTCAAAACCTGATCTGCTTCCAAAGCCAAATGATGGCTGATAACAAGACGGATTTTGCGGTAAAAGAAAATGGCCCTATTGGGCTGAATACCCAAGATATCGGCAGCAGAACGTTCGTTTACTTCCAGTACAAAATATTCAAGCAGTTTCCTGTGGCTACCCAGCTTTAGCTTACAGTGGATTATCTTTATTTTGGCAGCCTATCATAACTGTTAATTTACGTTAACCTTAAATAAAAATCTAGGATTATTTAATCCTAGATTTTTATTTTTAATATTAAATAATCAAATTTATAACCCAATCATCCACACTATTTAAAGCATCAGGCAATTTAGCGGCATCCGTACCACCGGCCTGCGCCAAATCCGGTCGTCCGCCGCCTTTGCCGCCTACTTGCTCGGCGACAAATTTCACTAAGTCGCCTGCTTTCACTTTAGCGGTTAACGGTTTGGAAACGCCTGCGCACAGGGAAACTTTGCCGTCGTTTACGGCGGCGAGCAGCACGATAGCTTTATCGGATTTGCCGGTAAGGTCGGTGACGATTTCGCGCAGGGCGGCTGCGTCGGCTTCGATTTGGGCCACCACGAGTTTGGCTTCGCCTACATCTTTGGCGTTATCCAAAAGTTTGGCGCCGGCGTGTACGGCAAGCTCGGCTTTGGCTTTGCTCAAATCTTTTTCCAGTGCTTTGGTTTGGGCGGCGTTGGCTTGGATTTTGCCCAATACGTCGCGCTCGGTTTGGGCTTTTACTTCGGCGATGATGTCTTTAATCAAACGCTCTTGGTTTTGCGCCCATTTCAGAGCGTTCAGGCCGGTGATGGCTTCGATGCGGCGGATGCCTGCGGCGATACCGCCTTCGGAAATGATTTTAAAGAGGCCGATGTCGCCGGTGCGTTTAACGTGGGTGCCGCCGCATAATTCGGTGGAGAAATCGCCCATTTTCAGCACGCGCACTTCGTCGCCGTATTTTTCGCCGAAGAGCATCATGGCACCGGCTTTTTGGGCGTCTTCCATGCTCATAATATCGGCATCTACGGCTACGTTGGCCAAAATTGCGGCATTCACCCGGCGTTCTACTTCAGCGATTTCTTCTGCGGTAACGGGCTGTGGATGGGAAATATCGAAGCGGGTTACTTCGGCGGTTACCAGCGAGCCTTTTTGCTCCACATGGCTGCCCAATACATCGCGCAAAGCGCGGTGCATCAGGTGGGTGGCACTGTGATTGCGCATATTGGCATCGCGGATATCGTTGTCGATTTCGGCGGTAACGCTGTCACCCACTTTCAGACGGCCCAACGATACGACGCCGAATTGGCCGAACACGGCGGCTTTGATTTTTTGGGTATCGCGTACTTCAAAGCAGTTTTCGCCGGCGAAGATATAGCCCACATCGCCCACTTGGCCGCCGCTTTCGGCGTAGAACGGGGTGTTGTCCAGCACGACTGCGCCGGTTTCGCCTTCGTTCAATTCGTTTACGGGTTCGCTGTCTTTATAGAGGGCGAGGATTTTGGCTTCGGTTTTGCGCTCGGTATAGCCTTTGAATTCGGTGTCCTGGCCGTCGTAGGCAAGCTGGGCGTCTGCTTTAAAGCTTTGAGCAGCACGGGCGCGGGCGCGTTGGGCTTCCATTTCGTGTTCGAAACCGGCTTCGTCCATGTCGATATTGCGCTCGCGGCAGATGTCGGCGGTGAGGTCGTAGGGGAAACCGTAGGTGTCGTAAAGTTTGAAGATGATTTCGCCGTCCAGCATTTTGCGGCCGTCTGAAAGGGCGTTTTCCAGCAAAGCCATGCCGGTTTCGAGGGTTTGGGCGAAACGGGTTTCTTCATGGCGCAAGGCTTCGATGATGGCTTCCTGTTTCTCTTTCAATTCGGGATAGGCTTCGCCCATTTCGGCCACCAAATCGGGCACGAGTTTGTGGAAGAACGCGCCTTTTTGGCCGAGTTTGTAGCCGTGGCGCACGGCACGGCGGATGATGCGGCGCAGCACATAGCCGCGGCCTTCGTTGCTGGGCAATACGCCGTCGGCAATTAGGAAAGAGCAGGCGCGGATGTGGTCGGCAATCACTTTCAGGCTGGGCACTTCCATGCTGAATTCGGTGCCGGTTTCGCGGGCGGCGGCTTTGAGCAGGTTGCCGAACAGGTCGATTTCATAGTTGCTGTTAACATGTTGCATCACGGCGGCCATGCGCTCCAAGCCCATGCCGGTATCTACGCTCGGCTTGGGCAGCGGGTTCATATTGCCTTGCTCGTCGCGGTTGAACTGCATGAATACGCAGTTCCAGATTTCGATAAAGCGGTCGCCGTCTTCTTCGGGGCTTCCCGGAGGGCCGCCCCAGATGTGCTCGCCGTGGTCGTAGAAAATTTCGGTGCAGGGGCCGCAGGGGCCGGTGTCGCCCATTTGCCAGAAGTTGTCGCTGGCGTAGCGTTCGCCTTTGTTGTCGCCGATGCGGATGATTTTTTCAGACGGCAGGCCGATTTCGTTTTGCCAGATGTTGTAGGCTTCGTCGTCTTCGGCATAAACGGTGGCCAAGAGTTTTTCTTTAGGCAGGTTTAGCCATTCGGGTGAAGTGAGGAATTCCCAAGCGAAATGGATGGCGTCGCGTTTGAAATAATCGCCAAACGAGAAATTGCCCATCATTTCAAAAAATGTGTGGTGGCGGGCGGTGTAGCCTACGTTTTCCAAATCGTTGTGTTTGCCGCCTGCACGTACGCATTTTTGCGCGGTGGTGGCGCGGCTGTAGGGGCGTTTGTCGAAGCCTAAGAACACATCTTTAAACTGGTTCATGCCGGCGTTGGTAAAGAGCAGGGTTGGGTCGTCGTGCGGCACGAGCGATGAAGAGCGCACAATCTGGTGGCCTTTGCTTTCGAAGAATTTGAGGAATTTTTGGCGTAATTCGGAAGTTTTCATGGTGTTTTCTGTATTAGGTTTAAACGGTTTCAGACAGGCATTCGAGTAATACGGAATGCCTGTCTGAAAACTGGAAAAATGTTTCATAATATTACCGCAGATTTAATATTGCGCCTACCCAAAAGGGTGGGTCTGTTTTATACTGGGCAGCCTTTGAGCCTTGATTAATCTTAAAGTGAATGTGAAGGCAGTTGCGGGTTGAAATTTTCGCTTTATCTGAATTAGAAATTTGCTGATGAGCGGCTGCCAGTTGCTTGTTTTAATAACTATATTAATTGCAGGAGGTTGTAGCGAGAAATGAACATCAAATTATCTTTGTTGGGTGTGGCATTGTTGGCTTTGAGTGCTTGCGGAGGAGCAAAAGAGGAAACGAAACCTGCTGCGCAGGTAACGCAAGAGAAAGCAAATTTACCGTCGACAACGTCTTTGAAAATTTATAATTGGACCGACTATGTAGACCCGCAAACGGTGGCCGATTTCGGCAAGCAATTTGATGTGAAGGTTACCTATGATGTGTATGAAAGCGACGAGGCCTTGGAAGGCAAGGTGTTGTCGGGCAAGTCGGGCTACGATTTGGTGGCGCCTTCGAATGCGTTTGTGGGGCGGCAGATTAAATCCGGCGCTTATCAGAAAATCGATAAATCCCTGATTCCCAATTATCGTAATTTAAACCCGAAACTTTTGGAAATGATGGCGGAAGTGGATCCGGGCAATGAGTATGCCGTGCCTTTTTTCTGGGGCAGCAACACGTTTGCCATCAACACCGAGCGTGTGAAAAAAGCGCTGGGCACCGACCAATTGCCGGATAACCAATGGGATTTGCTGTTTGACCCGGCCTATACGGCAAAGCTTAAAAAATGCGGCGTCAGCTATTTTGACAGCGCAGCAGAAGTTTACCCGCTGGCGCTACATTATTTGGGTAGGAAGCCCAACAGCAGCAATCCTGAGGATATTCAGGCTGCAACCGACCTTCTGAAGAAAAACCGCCCTAATGTGAAGCGTTTCACTTCCGCAAGCTATGTGGATGAGCTGGCGCGCGGCGATGTGTGCATTGCGATGGGCTTCGGCGGCAACTTGAATATTTCTAAAAAGCAAGCGGAAAAAGCGGGTGAAAAAATCTCTGTGTTGATGCCGAAAGAAGGTGTGGGCATTTGGATTGATTCATTTACCATCCCGAAAGACGCCGGCAATGTGTTAAATGCGCATCGTTATATTAATGATTTTCTTGAACCGGCCGTAGCCGCGAAAAACGGCGATTTTGTTTCATTTGCCACCTCTGTGCCTGCTGCTAAAGAATTGATGAGCAAAGAGTTTACGGAAGACAGAGTGGTATTTCCTAATGATGACGACATGAAGAGCAGCTTCGTGATGCTGCCCATGGAGCCGGATACGTTGAAAACCATTGTAAGCGAATGGCAGAAAATCAAAGCAATGCAGTAATGTTTTAATGCCTGTCTGAAAACTTTTCAGACAGGCATTTTGTTTGGCGCAGCAGAAGCAAGGTTTATTCAGTTGCATTGTTGACAATCCATATAGAAAGATTCAGAATCCAGCGCATTGCTGCGTCTTGAGCTGCGAAGCCCGGACATGCATTTCTGCATCGAATTTCTTTTGTAATTTTTTAAGAAAAGGAACAAAAATGTTCTCAAAAAGTATCACCATTGAAAAATATGATCCTGAACTGGCGGCGGCGATGGCCGACGAAGTGCAACGCCAGCAAGACCATATCGAATTGATTGCATCGGAAAACTATGTAAGCTGTGCCGTGATGGAAGCACAAGGCAGCCAATTAACCAATAAATATGCAGAAGGCTATCCGGGCAAGCGCTATTATGGCGGCTGCGAATTTGTGGATGTGGCCGAGCAATTGGCTATCGACCGCGTGAAAAAGCTGTTTGGTGCCGAATATGCCAACGTTCAGCCCCATTCGGGTTCGCAAGCAAACCAAGCTGTTTATGCTTCAGTATTGAAACCGGGCGATACCATTTTAGGCATGAGTTTAGCGCACGGGGGCCATCTTACCCATGGCGCTTCCGTAAACATTTCAGGCAAGCTCTATAATGCGGTTACATACGGTTTGGATGAAAACGAGGTGTTGGATTATGCAGAGGTTGAGCGTTTGGCATTGGAGCATAAGCCGAAAATGATTGTGGCCGGTGCGTCTGCTTATGCTTTGCAAATTGATTGGGCAAAATTCCGTGAGATTGCCGATAAAGTGGGTGCTTACCTGTTTGTTGATATGGCGCACTATGCGGGCTTGGTAGCCGGCGGCGAGTATCCGAACCCTGTACCATTCGCTGATTTTGTTACCACAACCACCCACAAAACGCTGCGCGGTCCACGCGGCGGCGTGATTTTGTGTCGTGACAACACGCATGAAAAAGCCCTGAATTCAGCCATTTTCCCCAGCTTGCAAGGTGGCCCGCTGATGCACGTGATTGCAGCAAAAGCCGTGGCATTCAAAGAAGCCCTGGAGCCTGAATTTAAAGAGTATGCCAAGCAGGTGAAAGCGAACGCTGCTGCAATGGCAGAAGAGCTGGTTAAGCGCGGCTTGCGTATTATTTCCGGCCGCACTGAGAGCCATGTGTTCCTAGTTGATTTGCGTGCTAAAAACATCACCGGTAAAGCTGCCGAAGAAGCTCTGGGCAAAGCACACATTACCATCAATAAAAATGCGATTCCAAACGATCCGGAGAAACCATTTGTTACTTCCGGCATCCGTGTGGGCACAGCTGCCATCACTACACGCGGCTTTAAAGAGGCCGATGCGCGCGAATTGGCTAATCTGGTAGCTGATGTGTTGGAAAATCCTGAAGATGCCGCTACATTGGAGCGTGTTGCCACAGCCGCTAAGGCTTTGTGCGATAAATATCCGGTTTACGGCGCTTAAGCTATTTAGATAAAGACAATGCCTGTCTGAAAACTTTCAGACAGGCATTACACAGGCCGTCTGATAGGTAACGACATTGGCAGAGGCAACACATCAGCCGTTTAGGTTGCAAAATCAGTATTATGGCGCTGCATTACAACCTAATGCGGTATTACGGAGGCCTAAATCCAGAGAGGTTCTCGTTAATCAAGACCCGATTGGGTTGTTTGGCGGGGATAATCTTTATTTCTTTGTACCAAATACTCAAGGATGGATTGATACCTTAAGTTTTAAGCGCTAGGCTTTTTAAAGCGGTTAAAAAATCTAGTATCTAAGATTTTTTCTGAGTCTAAAATGTAGCAAATGTAAAATTGATTATAAAGATGTTAATGAGTTTGGGATTAAAGTAGATTAATGCCAAACATATCAGGAATAGAGAAAAAGACCTTGAAAAATCAAGGTCTTTTTTTTTGTAACTTGGTGGAGGCGGGGGGAATTGAACCCCCGTCCGAAAGTCCTCTACAAAGCGTTCTACATACTTAGTCTTGCCTACTTGAAATCTCGCTCCCATTCCGCCGACAGACAGGCTGTTTGGAAGCCAGTTACCTTAAATCTTATTTCCTGCCAAGTAACCCGACAGAAAACCAGTCAATGTAAAATGACGTTGCGGTAGCTTGCGCTACACAGCCCATTGACCAACTGTTGCAACGGCAGGCCTATTAAGCGGCCAATGCGTAAGTTTCGTCGTTTGCGACTATTTTCGTTCAGTGTTTTACGGGAATCTGAGACCCCGGTATGCCCGCATCTGCTTCGCAACCCCCGTCGAAACCAAGATCGCCCCCAGATAGGAATTAATTATTATACGCGAAGCGGTTGTGAATTACCAGCTTGCCGTTTGAAGGTATAATGCCTGTCTGAAAATCGGTAAGGGTAACGAAATGTATGATGTGAATACGCATGATGTGCGCCGTTTTTTTGCACATGTTTGGCAAAACAGATTAACCCCGCTCCAACTGGACGCCTTGCAGCAGAAAGCCTTGCGGATTATTGAAGCGCACCCTGAATATGGCCGCTATCTTGAAAGCATCGAAGATTATCTGGATAAAAACTGGGCGCCGGAGGAGGGTGAAACCAATCCTTTTCTGCATATGTCGTTACACTTGTCGATACAGGAGCAGGCTGCGATTGATCAGCCGCCGGGCATACGCGCTATTCACGAAAAATTGTGTGCCAAATATAACGAAGATTGGGTTAAAGCAGAGCATGATATGATGGAGGCATTGGCGGAAACGATATGGGAAGCACAACGTTTCGGGAAGGGCTTGGATGTGAATGCTTATATGACCCGTTTGCGTAAGCTGGTAGGTTTGGGGCAAGAAGATAATGCCCGCATCAATCCGCATGAAGTAGGTGTGTCGGATAAAATCAGTGGCCGATAAATAGGTTGAATCTGTATTTTAATGCCTGTCTGAAAGCAAAACTTTCAGACAGGCATTAATTTATTCGGCCTCATCAATCCATGCCTGCTGCACGGCTTCGAGGATTTTCTCGCCGCAGCGGGCGGGATCGTCGTCAAAATCGGGCAGGGCGAGGATCAACTCGCGCAAATGGGTAAAGCGGATGGTTTTCGGATCAATATCGCCGTGGGTGTCGTAAAGCTCTTCGGCGATGCGTTGGGTGTCGGTCCATTTCATGGTTGTGCTCCTTTGTAATTTTTTAAGACGCGATTCGTCGGAAAAAAGTATTGTCAGTTTCGCAAAGGTCTCAGGCCGTCTGAAAATGATTGTTCAGACGGCCTTTGTGATTAATGATGCTCGCGTGCGTGATTGATGGTGTATTTGGGGATTTCCACCACCAAATCTTCTTCGGCTACTTTGGCTTGGCAGCTCAAGCGGGATTTGGCTTCCAAGCCCCATGCCTGATCAAGCAAATCTTCTTCGATTTCAGACGGCTCTTCCAAGCTGTCGAAACCTTGGCGCACAATCACGTGGCAAGTGGTGCAGGCGCAGGATTTTTCGCAGGCGTGGTCGATTTCGATGTCGTTGTCGAGCAGCAAATCGCAGATGGTTTGGCCTTCGGGGGCGTTGTCGATGATTTTGCCTTCGGGGCAGAGTTCGGCGTGCGGCAGTATGGTTACTTTCGGCATGTGTGTTCTCTTAAGTGAAATAAAGTTGTGATCGGGCGTTATTTTACCCGATACGGCAGGTGGTGCTGCCGGTTTGCTATTAATGTTTTAAATGGGGCAGAAAGAGCTGCTTGATATTTCCGCCGCCGGTTTGGGCGGGTAAACAGAATCAGGTTTTTCAGGCAAGCAGTTCCAAATGTTCGATCAAAATCGAAGAGCCGAGTACGATCAGTACGATACCGCCCAATGCTTCAGCGCGTTTGCCCGCAGCTTTGCCAAACGACCGACCCAAAACCATACCGACGGCAGACATCAACGTGGTTGTTGTGCCGATCATAAAGGCCGCCAGCCAGATGTTGACTTCGACAAAAGCGAGGCCGACACCCACAATCATCGAATCGATGCTGGTGGCAATGGCGGTAACCACCGTCAGCCAAAAGCCGTTTTTTGCCGTATCGGGATCGTCTTCTTCTTTGCCGGACAGCGAGCCGTAAATCATTTTGCCGCCCAAACCCAGCAGCAGGATAAAGGCAACCCAGTGATCCCACTCGGCAATCAAAGGCTTGGCAACCGAGCCGCCCAGCCAGCCGATTAACGGTGTAATGGTTTCAATGATACCGAAAATCAAAGCTGTGCGGGCAACGCGTTGAAACGTCAGGCAGTTGCAGTTACATGCGGCACCTTTGGCTATCGAGGCGGCAAAGGCATCAACAGACATGGCAAAGGCCAGAATGCTTAAGGTATAGAGGTTCATGGTTGTGTTTTTTATGTTGGTCAGGCAACGCTTTGATTTTGTTGTTTGTTGCTCCGGCAGACCGCAGGCTTTTGCGGCCTTGTTTTCAGACGGCCTCTTTCAGACGGCCTCTTTGAGCTTGGAGCCGTCTGAAATTTAAATATCGTTTACGTTTTGTCCGGCTAAAGCGCGTTGGATATTGCGGTTCATGCGTCGGCCGGCGAAATCGTCGGTGGCGTGGCTCAGATCAGATACGGCGTTACGGATTTCGTCGGCATTGCCTGTCTGAACAAGGTTTTTCAAAGCGGCGATGTTGTTGCGGATGGCGGCAAGTTCCGTTTCGTTCAGCAAATCGCCGTCCATTTCCAATGCGGTTTCTACGGCGGCGGTTAATCCTTCGGCTTCAACGGTGGCTTCGGCGCGGGCGCGGGCGGCCATGTCGTCGGAGGCGTTCGACATGCTCTCTTTCAGCATTTTCGTGATGGTTTCGTCGTCGAGGCCGTAGGAGGGTTTTACTTCGATTTGCGCCTGCACGCCGGTGGATTGTTCGCGGGCGGATACGGAAAGCAGGCCGTCTGCGTCCACTTGGAAGGTTACGCGGATGCGGGCGGCGCCGGCCACCATCGGCGGAATGCCGCGCAAGGTGAATTTGGCGAGGCTGCGGCAGTCGGACACGAGTTCGCGTTCGCCTTGCACCACATGGATGGTCATTGCGGTTTGGCCGTCTTTAAAAGTGGTGAATTCTTGTGCGCGGGCGGTGGGCAGAGTGCTGTTGCGCGGGATGATTTTTTCCGCTAGCCCGCCGTAGGTTTCGAGGCCGAGCGAGAGCGGCGTTACGTCGAGCAGCAGCCATTCGTCGTCGTTTTTATTGCCGGCCAGCACATTGGCCTGCATCGCCGCACCGAGTGCGACCACTTGGTCGGGGTTGAGGTTGTTGAGCGGCGTTTGGCCGAAAAAGGTGGCTACGGCTTGCTGAACGTGCAGCATGCGGGTGGAGCCGCCCACCATAATCACGCCTTTCACGTCGGCTTTGCCTACGCCCGCGTCTTTCAAAGCCTGCTTCACCGGCTCAATGGTTTTGGCGACCAGATGCTGGGTAAGGTTGTGGAACTCTTGGCGGGTGATGGTGGTGCTGACTTCGCGGCCGTCTGAAAGCATGGTTTGCACGGTGGCGCTGGTTTCGGTGGTGAGTGTTTCTTTGGCGGCGCGGGCAAGGCTGAGCAGCAGCTGGCTGTCTTGTTCGTTGAGTTGCGAAAGATTGTTTTGCTCCAGAAGCCAGCAGAACAGGCGGTGGTCGAAATCGTCGCCGCCGAGTGCGCTGTTGCCGTTGGTGGCTTTGACTTCAAACAGTCCTTTGGTGAGCTGCAGCACGGATACGTCGAGCGTGCCGCCGCCGAGGTCGTACACCACAAACGTGCCTTCCGAGCGGTTGTCCAAACCGTAGGCAATCGCCGCGGCGGTCGGCTCGTTAAGCAGGCGCAAAACGTTTAATCCGGCCAAACGCGCGGCATCTTTGGTGGCTTGACGTTGGGCATCGTCGAAATAGGCAGGCACGGTAATCACGGCGCCGACAAGCTCGCCGCCGAGGTTTTCTTCGGCACGCTGCTTTAAGGTGCGGAGAATTTCGGCAGACACGTCAATCGGCGTTTTGTCGCCCGCGCGGGTGTGCAGTTCGATAATGCGTTCGTTGCTGCCGAAGCGGTAAGGCAGATAGCGGGCTTCTTGCTGAACATCTTCCAAAGTGCGCCCGATCAAACGCTTAGCGGAGCTGATGGTATTCACAGGGTCGATTTTCTGAGCCTTGAGCGCGTCGTAGCCGACTTCGATATCGTCTTGGCCGCAATAGCGCACAACCGAAGGCAGGGTAACGCGGCCTTGTTCGTCGGGCAGGCAGACGGCGCTGCCGCTTTTAACGGAGGCAACGAGGCTGTTGGTGGTGCCCAAGTCGATGCCGACGGCCAAACGGTGTTGGTGCGGAGCGGCAGACATGCCGGGTTCGGAAATTTGCAGAAGTGCCATGTTTTGTGTGCCTTTGAGGGTTATTTTTAGCTGGCGCGTATTCTAACAGATTTGGGATAGTTGAGTAAATCAGTCGGAAATAAAACATGCCCGTCTGAAAGCAGATCGGGCAGCTTTCAGACAGGCATGTCGGGATGATTTATTTTGCGCCGTATTGGTTGAGCTGGGCTAGCTCGGCAAGGGCTTTTTGGTAGTCTTCGTCGCTGAGCTTAGTCAGGCGGATTTGATAAACGGTTTTGCCTTCCTGCTCAATCGGGAAAATCTGCCACAGGCCTTCTTGGTGGTAGCGGTCGAGAATGGCGCGCACGAGGGTTTTCATCTCGGCACCTTTATGCGCTTCGCCTATGCCGCGGCCGATGGCGTTGTTGCGCAAATCAACGCTTTCGTCGGCGTCGTAGAGTTTGTTGAATTCGGTTTTGTTCGGGTCGGGCGCCGTATTGTCTTTCTCATAAGCGTCGCCGGCTTCTTTGGCCAATTCTGCGCTGAAGCGCGAAGCAATGGCGGCCTGCCATAAGGTATGGCGCACGGCGTTGACTTGTGTGCCGCGGTTGTTGGGGTTGGCTACGTCGTCCAAGCCGAGGCGGATGGAAAAGCGCACGGAATTGGTGGTGATGTTGCGCGCACGGTCTGCTTTCATGCCGATTTTATAAGCGGCAATCGGGTGGTTAACGATAAAACGCAAGGCTTTTTCTTTGCGCCCTGCATCGGGCGCAGGAGGTTTGCAGGCGCTGAGTGCGAGTGCGGAAATTAGGGTGAGGAACAGAATTTTTTTCATTTTGAATCTGTTGAATGTGTGTTTGATTGGTTAGTGATTGCGGGATTGGTTGCCTAATGTTTGCGCATTTTGAACCTGCTAATGCCTGTCTGAAAGCGGTTTTACGGTTTTCAGACAGGCATTTACATTTTATGGTAAAGCGCTTTGGATTTCTTTGCGCAGCTTATCGAGAAACCGGCCCTGGCGCACAAGCATGGCGGCGGTTTCGGTTTGGTTTTCGGCAAAGGCGGTGCTCAGTCGGCGGAACAATTCCTCTTGTTCATTGATGATTTCTTGATCAAGTGCGTTAAGCGCGGGTTCATTGCGCTCTGCGCGCGCGTCTTCCAACGTTTCGCGCCATTCCATTTGCTGCATCAAAAATTCGGGTGGGAAAGCGGTGTGTTCGGGCGCGTCAGCGTTGATGCCTTGTGCTTGCAACAGGTAGGCGGCGCGGTCGGTGGGGGATTTGAGTGTGCGGTAGGCTTCGTTGACTGTTGATGCCATCATCATGGCTTGGCGTTGCTCAAAGGAAGAGGCGGCGGCGTATTTGTCGGGATGGAATTGTGCGGCCAGGCGCCGGTAGATTGATTCGATTGCGGTTTCGTCGATGTCGAAAGTAGGCGGGAGGTTGAAGAGTTCGAAATATTGCATATGTTTGGATTTTAGATAAGGCGTTTTCAGACAGACGTTAGTGTAGGACGGTTGGTTTTCTGAAGCAAGTGGCCTAAGGCCGCCTATGCCTGTCTGAAAGTGTTTTGCAGCGGGCGGATTTGTTCGAGGCGGGCGCGGTCGATGGCTTCGGCGGTTTTGTGCGGCTCGCCGGCGTGCTTGGCCGCAATGGCGGCGGTGTCGACGTTTTGCGCGGCGGCAAGAAGCGCGAGCCAGCGTTCTCGCTGGGGGTAGGGTGTGTTTTCCTGCCCCAGCCTGCCTTGATGGTCGGCTTGGCAAACGTTAAGCGCTTGCTTGAAACGTTCTGCACGTCGGAAAGCGTCGGTTTGCTTGAGGGTTTTTAACACGGTTTGCGGTTTGAGCTGGCCGACGCTGTGCAGCTGGATATGCCAGCGGCAAACCAGTTCGGCCAGCTCGCTGCATGCTTTGGGCACGCGCCAGCGGGCGTTGACGGCGCGCACGGGCTCCACACCGGCCAAATCGTGGCCGTGGTGTTTGGGCAGAATGTCGGCAGGGGTGAGCGCTTTGCCTAAATCATGAAGCAGGGCGGCGTAGCGCTCGGGCAGGCTTAGGTTAAGGTCTGCCGCGCATTGCAACACCATCAGGGTGTGGATGCCGCTGTCGATTTCGGGATGATAGTCGGCGCGTTGCGGCACGCCGAACAGTGCGTCCACTTCGGGCAAGATTACTTTCAATGCGCCGCATTCGCGCAAGGTCTCAATCATGCGGGCGGGGTGCTGCTCCATCAGGCCGCGTGCAAGCTCCTGCCAAACGCGTTCTGCCACCAAAGCGTCGGCTTCGCCGTTATCAACCATTTTCCGCATCAACTGCATGGTTTCCGGGGCAACGCTGAAACCGTAGCGGGCTGCGAAGCGGGCGGTACGCAGAATGCGCACAGGGTCTTCGGCAAATGCGGGGGAAACGTGGCGCAATATTCGATTTTGCAGATCGGCTTGGCCGCCGTAGGGGTCGATGATGTTGCCCTCGCTGTCTTGGGCGATGGCGTTGATGGTGAGGTCGCGCCGCATCAAGTCTTGCTCGAGGGTAACGTTTTTATCGGCGTGAAAGGCAAAGCCGGTGTAGCCTTTGGCGGTTTTGCGCTCCGTGCGCGCCAGCGCGTATTCTTCGTGGCTTTCGGGGTGGAGGAACACGGGAAAATCTTTGCCGACTGCGCGGTAGCCCAAGTCGAGCATGGTTTGGGCATCTGCGCCCACCACGACCCAGTCGCGGTCTTTGGTGTCGATTCCGAGCAGGGCGTCGCGCACGGCGCCGCCGACAAGGTAGGTTTGCATATTGGTATGCCTGTCTGAAAAAATGCGGGGTTATTTGAACAAATCGTCGTGCCGGCTGAAAAAGTCGATGGCTTGGGCAAGTTTTTCTTCGTCGAAGCTGGCTTTGAGGTCGCGGGCGATTTCACGCAGAGCTTCTTCGCGCAGTGCTTGCTGCATACGCATCTCAGGGCTTTCCGGGCTTAGTTTCATCTGCACGTTGAGCTTGATATTGTGGCTGTCGAGCATATAGAGGGCTTCGTGGCTGAAGATAAACGGCTCGCTTTGGGGCGGTGCGTCCCAGCGGTCTTCGTTTATCGGATACCATTGGCTGCGCCCCTGCGGCTTGATGAATTGATGGCCGATACCGTAGATGTGGTGGTATTTCTGAGGAGTGTATTTTTTCATGTGCAATGCCTGTCTGAAAAGCCGGGCGTTCAGACAGGCATTATATAGTGTTAAATCTTTTTGCAAAGGTTTCACTTTGTTTGATGCCAGTTTAACCAGCCGACGCTTTGCATAAATTCGATGTTGTCGGGCCCGTAAGGTTGGCTGTAAAAGCGGGCGAATTTTTCGCGGTAGGGGAATTTTTCGCGTGCTTCACCGAATTCGATCATGGTTTGTTCATAGGCGGCAAGGTTTTCAGACAGGCATTGGTCTGAAGGATATTGGTTTTCCGCATAAGCAGCCGCTTGAGGCAAACGCGGCTTGACGCGCATTTCTACATTGGGCGTGCCGATGCAGAGGCCGACCACGGGGAAAGTGTGCGGCGGCAGCTTGAGCATTTCGACCAGCTGCGGCGCAATCAGGCGGATACCGCCGGTGTAGCAGGTAGCATAGCCCAGGCTCTCAGCTGCGGTTGCTGCGTTTTGGGCGGCAAGAACGGCATCGGTAACGGCGGTCATAAAGGCATCGGGCGTACCTGCGGCGGCAAACGTGCCTTCATAGGCTTGGCGGCACAGGTCGGCTTTATGCAGGTCGGCCATGAAAATGAAATAAGTGGCGCACTGCCCGATTTGCGGATTGGCCGGGAGCTGCCCGGTGATGCGTTGGCGCAACTCGGGCGAGGTGATGTTGATGATGGTGTAGTGTTGGCCGTTCATCCATGACGGTGCTTGGCGGGCGCAGTCGATAATGGCTTGCAAATGCTCTTGCGGCAGGGTTTCACCGGGTTTGAAGCCGCGGTAGGTACGGTGGTTTTTCAGCAACGAGATGGTGGGGGTCATATTTTCCTCCTCTAAGGTTCGATGTGTCGGATTTTATGCTGCTTTGGCGGTTTGCGGTAGGTCAATCATGATGAAAAATCTCGTGCGGTTAAAGGTTTCGTTTGTTATAATTAAGCTGAAATAGGTAGAAAACCAAAAAGGTTTTCTGCTTTAATTGTTCAACCAAGAGGATAAATAATTATGTTTCCTGAATATCGCGATTTGATTTCAAAATTAAAACAAGAAGATGCACACTTTTCACGTTTGTTTGACGAGCACAATGAGTTGGACGATAAAATTACCGGCTTGGAAAACAATGAAGTAACCGCGGTTTCTGCTGCCGAAGAAATCGAAAGCCTGAAATTGAAAAAGCTGGCTTTGAAAGATGAATTGTACGAAATTCTGAAAAAAGCTTCCGCTTAATATTTTAGATAATAAAATGCCTGTCTGAAAATATTCAGACAGGCATTTTGTTTGGCCGTTATTTTCGGGCCCGGGATTGTACATCAATAATCCACACTTCAGATTGCGAACCCAAGCGAAAAGGTACGCCCCAGAAGCCGTAGCCGGAGGTAACGAAATAATGCCCCATTCCTAATTGTCCATAGCCGTATGACACGCGGTTAAGAAATTTCACCACGAAATTGGCCGGAAACACCTGACCGTTGTGTACATGGCCGGAAACCTGCACATCAATCGGCAGTTTTTCGTGTTTATGGATTTCAGTAGGGCGGTGATCAAGCAGGAAAATGGGCTGAGACGGGTCGGTTTTCAGTAGCAAATCTTCGGTTTGCATACGGTTTTTCGCATTATCGTCGGGGCGGCCGATCAGCCAGAAGCGGTTGTCGATCTGCACCACATCGTCGTGCAACACCGTTACGCCGGCTTCCGTGAGCGCTTCGTGGATTTCACGCTCGTGCCCGAACAAATCGTGATTGCCCATGGTGGCATATACGCCCAAAGGTGCACGCAGCTTCATCAGGCTGGGTTTCATGTTTAATTTGCGGTAGGCTTCGGTGTCGTCATCCATAATATCGCCGGGCAGCAAAACAATGTCTACTTTTTCCTTATCCATTATCGCTGCCAGATCATCAAGCTGTTTGCCACGGAAAAGGTAACCCAAATGCAGGTCGCTCGCCATGCCGATGCGGACGGGTTTGTCGAGCGGCTTGTCTATGGTTACGGTCATGCGTTTTACAATCGGCACATAGGCGCTGTACACCGCATAAGCCGTGATGCCGCAGAAAAACAACACACTAAATAAGCGCAAACCCAAGGCCAAAGCGGGTTGAGCCACCCGCTTTCTCAACACAAGCCACAACACAAACACCGTAGCCGAAGTGAATACGGTAAACAGCATCAGCACCATCCAGCCCGCGCTCACACGGAACATAAAGCGCCAGTAGCGCAGAAAGGTCAACACGAGCAGGCTGTTGCTGAACACGAATGCACCGATAAGAATCATACGGTGGTTGAGCGTGCCTTTTTCCGTTTTCAGGAACCATCGCCAGAATTTGGCAAAGCAAAACGTGAAAACCTGCAAAACACCAAAGATGAATGCGAAAAACATAAATTAATTCCGAGAAAAAGGGGTGGCGGATTTTAGCATAGAGTATCAGGCGAAATGCCTGTTTGAAAAAGTAAAGAAAAGCAAGCCGGTATAACGGCAAAGCTATGCAAGATACTGCCTATTTGGTAAATTCGGCTATAATATCAAGCTGAATCTGAATTAAGGAAAAAACATGACCACTCCACAAACTGCAATTATTCCGGATCATTGCAAAGCCGGTGTCTTTATTCAGGCAGACGTTGTTCCCGGGCAAACCAGTGCTGTAAAACGGGCGTGTAAAGCCGCTCTGGAAACCGTGCAGTTGCTGCAAAGCAAATATCCCGATGCAAATTTGGGCTTGACCATTGCATTTGGCGCCGATTTTTGGAACAGCCTCGGGCATCAACAGGAAGGGCAGGAAATCAAACCGTTCCGCGCTTTGGGCAACGGGCTGGCACCGGTTACCCAGCACGATATCCTGTTTCATATCCAATCCATGCGGCAGGATGTGAATTTTCTGCTTACGCAGAAAATTGTCGCTCTATTTAACAAAATCATTGATATTAAAGATGAAACCCACGGTTTCCGCTTAATAGAAGAACGCGGCGTAGAAGGTTTTGTTGACGGCACCGAAAATCCGCAAGGCGATGCAGAAGTGGAATCAGTAGGGGTTATCGGCAAAGATGCGCCAGATGCCGGCGGCAGCTATGTGATGTATCAAAAATATCGCCATGATTTAAACAAATGGGATAAATTCAGCATTGCCGAGCAGGAAGAAACGATTGGGCGCAGTAAAGAAGACAACGAAGAATTCGAAGGCGAACGCCTGCACCCCCGTGCCCATATCGCACGCACCAATTTAAAAGAAAACGGCGTGGGGTTGAAAATTGTGCGCCGCAGCCTACCTTACGGTACGGTTACAGGTGAACATGGCTTGGCGTTTATCTGTTATTGCAACAGGCTGCACAATATTGAAGCCCAGCTGCTGAGCATGTTTGGCGAAGCGGCAGACGGCCAAACCGATTTGATGCTGGAGCGTTTCACGCAGGCGATCTCGGGCGGATATTATTTCGCGCCGAGTGCCGAGCGGTTGGCTAATCTTTGATTAGCTTGTGAGATTAAGAATGCCTGTCTGAAAACTTTTTTCAGACAGGCATTGTATTGTTTGGTCAAAGACAGGCTCTATTTTCCAAACACCAATTTATCGGTTTTAAACGTATAGTAATCCACCCAATCTTGTAAATATTCATAGGGATACGATAAATCGTATTGCTTCATAAAATCGAATATATCTTGATATTCGCTCTCCGGCAGCGGATCGTATACGATCAAATCACGCGGGGCGATTTCGTGGTCGATGTCCAAATCGAAACCGTGCATGGAGGCGATTTTGGCATACGTCACGATTTGCGGCTGCAGAAAGAAGTCGAAATAAGTTAAGGTCTCTTTGGCCGCAGCACGCGCATTCTTTTTGATAAACAATGGTTCCAAGGCTTTTTTCATGGCTTCGGCATCCTGCTCGGCGAAGGCAAGAAAGAAACGGTAGTCGTCGAGCCGCTTTTGCAGCCATTTACTGGGCGTGGGATAGGCCAGCACCTGTAAACTGCGTTCCTTTAGTCTGTCCAACTGCTTGCCTTCCACCATCAACAAGGTGTTGTACATCATATGGCGGTTGAGATCGTAGCGGTCGACAAACTCCTCGGTATCATTGGCGATGTTGTCGATATTGCGAACTAAAAATTCACGCAATTGGGGGCTGTCGCTCATGATCATGGGAAACGACAGCTCGCTAATATTCAGCATATTTCCCGGAAAGAAGAATGATTCGGGATTAAAATACCCCATGCTTCCCAATATAACAAGCTTGCCTTGTATATAAGAATATTGTTTGAATTTTTTCAGGTTATGTTCAAACAGATAAGCATGTGAAGCTGTTGCATAAACCTCACGTATAATATTACTCATTGCCCCAAAAGGGGAACCTTTTCTTTGATCAATGTATTTCAAAGTGTCATAGCATTTGTCTTTATCAAATTGTTGCGCAGTTCCAATGATTACATCGGTGATATGCTCATACCATTTGGGAGTTGTCATCATATTGGCTGCCATGTTTATCTCCTGATATTGTGTTTAGACGGAATGTTAACGGGTAGAATCACTGCTTTGCCTGTTTAGCGGTCAACTCCTGCCACTGTCTTTAATTTATTCGTTTTTTTACTTCTCGAAGTATAGTCAATCAAGTTAAAAATAGCACACTTGTTATACTTTAAACCCAATCTAATTATCACGGTAACTGGTTGAAATAATTAAGGATGCCTGTCTGAAAACTTTTTCAGACAGGCATTTTTAGTTTCCAAACAAAAGTTTAACCTCTACGCTCGATATCCGGTGTGTCCACTTTTACATCGGCGTTTTGCGCGCGGTGGCGCAAGGCGTGGTCAATCAGCACGAGCGCGGTCATGGCTTCGGCAATCGGCGCGGCGCGCAGGCCGACGCAAGGGTCGTGGCGGCCGTGGGTGGCGATTTCCACCGGATTGCCGTAGATATCAATAGATTCGCGCGGTGTGGCGATGCTGCTGGTGGGCTTGATGGCGATGTTGGCGGTGATGGTTTGGCCGGTGCTGATGCCGCCGAGAATGCCGCCGGCATGATTGGATTTAAAGCCTTGCGGAGTAAGTTCGTCGCCATGGAAGCTGCCGCGCTGCGCAACCACGTCGAAGCCGTCTCCGATTTCTACACCTTTCACGGCGTTGATGCCCATCAACGCATGGGCAAGGTCAGCATCCAAGCGGTCGAACACGGGCTCGCCCAAACCTACCGGCACGTTTTTTGCTTCGATATGCAGCTTGGCGCCTACCGAATCAAGCGATTTGCGGATGCTGTCCATATACGCTTCCAATTCGGCGATTTGAGATTGGTTGGCGGCAAAAAACGGGTTGTCGGCGATGTGTTCATAGCCTTCAAACGCAATAGCGTGTTCGCCGACCTGGGTAACGTAAGACACGATTTCCACACCGAATTTTTCTTTCAGCCATTTTTTTGCCACCGCGCCGGCAGCCACGCGGGCTGCGGTTTCGCGGGCGGAGCTTCTGCCGCCGCCGCGGTAATCGCGGATGCCGTATTTGTGGCGGTAGGTGTAATCCGCGTGGCCGGGGCGGAATTGTTCGGCGATTTTGCCGTAGTCTTTGCTGCGCTGGTCGGTGTTGCGGATGAGCAGGGCGATGGGGGTGCCGGTGGTTTTGCCTTCAAACACGCCGGAGAGGATTTCCACTTCGTCTGCTTCTCGGCGTTGCGTTACATGGCGGCTGGTGCCGGGTTTGCGGCGGTCGAGATCGGTTTGGATGTCGGCCTCACTTAATTCCAGGCCGGGCGGGCAGCCGTCGATAATGCAGCCGAGGCCTGCGCCGTGGCTTTCTCCGAAAGTGGTAACGGTGAAGATTTGTCCGAAAGTGTTGCCAGCCATGTTGGTTCTCTACGAAACGTGAAATGGAAAGGATTTTAGCATAGGCATGGGTTGGGATGTAAAACGGCGGTATTCTTCATATAACTTTTGGTTCTATATTTATAAAAACTGATTCTTTCTTTTCTCAGACAGGCATCTATATGATTGGCGAAATTTTGAAACCCTACCTTATTTGAGGAAATGAATATGGCACGCTTAACCGTACACACTGTTGAAACCGCTCCTGAAGCCGCTAAACCGCGCGTTGAAGCCGCTCTGAAAAACAACGGCTTTTTGCCGAACTTAATCGGCGTTTTGGCCAATTCGCCCGAAGCTTTGGCGTTTTATCAGGAAGTGGGCAAGCTCAACGGCAACACCACTCTCACTCCGGGTGAGCGCGAAGTGGTGCAGATTTTGGCTGCGCGTATTAATGAATGTGGATTTTGCGTGGCCGGCCACACCAAGCTGACAATCTTGAAAAAGCTGCTGAAAGAAGACGAAATCCAAGCCGTACGTGCCGTAGCGCCGATTGCCGATGCCAAGCTCAATGCTTTATCCGACTTCACCCAAGCGGTGATTGCCCATAAAGGCAATGTGTCTGACGAGGCTTTAAAAGCGTTTTTTGACGCGGGCTATAACGAGCAGCAAGCAGTAGAAGTGGTGCTCGGCGTGGCTTTGGCAACTTTGTGCAACTACACCAACAACCTTGCCCGCACGGAAATAAACCCCGAGCTGCAACAGTTTGCTTAATCAATAAACACAGACACTTAATGCCTGTCTGAAACCACTCCCGAGCTAATAATATTTCACGGCCAAACTTTCGGAGAAACCATGTCACGCGAAACTTTGCTCAATCAAGTTGCAGGGCTTGTACAACAAAAATTAAAACCTTTGGCGGAAGATATCGACCGCAAAGGCCTGTATCCCGAAGCGTTTATGCGCGAACTGGGTGAAATCGGCGGTTTTGCCTACGTGGGCAGCTCGGAAGAGGGCGGCAGCGGCTTGGGCCTGTCGGCGCAGATTGCCGTGTTGCGCGAAATCGGCAAAGAATGCGGTGCCACGGCGTTTTCCGCCTGGTGTCAGGCGGCGTGTGCCTGGTATCTGCATCAAACGCCCAATCAGTCGGTGAAGCGCTATCTGCCTGATGTGTTGAGCGCAAAAGTGCTGGCGGGCACGGGCATGTCGAACACGGTAAAGCATCTGGCTGGCATTGAAGAGCATCTGCTGCAAGCCGTGGAAACGGAAGGCGGCTACACGGTAAACGGCATTCTGCCGTGGGTATCCAATCTGGGTGCAAACCATATCTGGGCGAACACTGCGCAAATCGGCAGCAGCTATGTGATGTTTATTACCGGCGCGCAGCGCGAAGGCGTGTCGCTGATTGCCTGCCCCGAATTCTGCGCACTGGAAGGCACGCGCACATTTGCAGTGAAGTTTGACAATGTGTTCGTACCGCATGAAGACGTTTTGGCCGAACCGGACCAGTTTACCGACTTCATCAAAAGCATCAAAACCGGCTTCATCCTGCTGCAAATCGGCATCGGTGCGGGCATTATTGATGCCTGTCTGAAAGAAATCGAGCTGGCGAATGTGGGCAGCGAAACCAATTATTTCCTCGACCACGGTTTCGACGAATTAACCAAACGCTACAACACGCTTTTAGTGAAAACCGAAAAGCTGGCGCACGAGTCCTACCAAAATCAGGCCAACCTGCTGGAAACCCTGCAAGCGCGCGCCGACGCTTCCCAGCTTTGCCTTGATGCGGCGCAATCTGCCGCGCTGCATGCCGGCGCGAAAGGCTATCTGATGAGCAGCCCTGTGCAACGCCGCTCGCGCGAAGCCTTGTTTGTGGCCATCGTTACTCCCGCGCTAAAGCATCTGCGCAAAGAAATCAGCGATTTGGAATTTATGGGCGGAGAAGAATTTTCGATTTGACGCGTTTCACGATAAGCGGGTGCAAGCCTGCTTTTTTCAGACAGGCATTGTTTACCGGACACTCCATCATGACCGCACTTTCCGTTCAAAACCTTTCCCTCGGCTATCAGGAACAAGGCCGCTTGAAAACCATTTTGCAAGACTTTTCTTTGGCAGCCGGGCAAGGCGAGCTGGTAAGCCTGCTCGGCCCCAGCGGGGTGGGAAAATCTTCGCTTTTGCGCATTTTGGCCGGGCTCAACCGCCCGCTTAAAGGCGAGGTATCGCTGTTGGGCGAAGCAGTGGAAAAGCCTCATCCGCGTGTCGGGTTTGTGTTTCAAACAGCTTCTTTGCTGCCGTGGCTGAACGTGCGCGACAATGTGGCGTTTGGTTTGGACTTTAAAAAACAGCCGCACATCGACAAAGCCGAGTTGAACAACCGTATCGAAGCCGCGCTGGTAGAAGTGGGCTTGAGCCATGCGTCCGACAAATTCCCGTCGGAACTTTCCGGCGGTATGGCGCAGCGTGTGGCGCTGGCGCGTGCACTGGCGCGTAAGCCGCAAGTGCTGCTGCTTGACGAGCCTTTTTCCGCGCTGGATGAAGTGATTCGTGCGCAAATGCAGGATTTGCTGCGCGAAATCGTGCAAAAACACCAAACCGCCGCCGTGATGGTAACCCATGATATTGATGAAGCCATGCTGATCTCAGACCGCATTGTGTTAATCGGCCAAATGCCCGGCCGCATCATCGGCAGTTGGAAGCCAGAGCAATGTTTTCCTCGGCATAATAAATTATTGGAAATGAATGAATTGAGGGTGGAAATCCTGCAAAGCCTGCATCGGGCACAACAAAATACATCGCAAACCAAAACCGTGGATTTTGTGATTTGAATTATTCAGACAGGCATGATGCCTGTCTGAAAACCATTTGAAAACAATAGATATAAAGATCAACATCATGCATTCACGCCGCGATTTTCTCAAACTTTCCGCCTTGTTTGCCGCCGGTGCAGCCTTGCCGTTGCTGCAAGCCTGTTCCAACCGCGCCTCCGCCAACCCGGATGCGCCTTTAAACATAGGCTATCTGCCGATTC
The DNA here is from genome assembly GCF_001308015.1 of Neisseria sp. 83E34. Classification (GTDB taxonomy): domain Bacteria; phylum Pseudomonadota; class Gammaproteobacteria; order Burkholderiales; family Neisseriaceae; genus Neisseria. The sequence continues at coordinate 124,828 of NZ_LGYH01000008.1, read as the reverse complement.
TCGATGCCACGCCGCTCTTGGTGGCACACGGCAAAGGCATGTTTGAACGAAATGGCGTGGCGGCGGTCAAGCCGGTGTTGTTCCGCTCGTGGGCCAGCTTGGTGGAGGCGTTTTTAAGCGGCCAGGTCAATCTGATCCATGTGCTCTCGCCCATGAGCGTGTGGATGCGTTACGGCAGCCAAGCGCCCGTGCGCGCGCTGATGTGGAACCACACCTGCGGCTCCGCGCTGACCGTGCGCACCGATATCCAAAGCGTGCAGGATTTGCAGGGGCAAACGGTGGCGATTCCGTTTTGGTATTCGATACACAATGTGATTGTGCAGCAGATGATACGCAAAGCAGGTTTGCAAATAGTGGAGAAAAATCCTCAGGCAGGGCAGGTGAGGCTGACCGTGATGCCGCCTTCCGATATGGTGCCGGGCTTGGCCTCTAAGCAGATTGCAGGCTTTATTGTGGCCGAACCGTTTAACGCTTTGGCCGAAGCCAAAGGGGTGGGCAAAGTTTTACGCTTTTCCGGTGATATTTGGAAAGACCACGCCTGCTGCCTGAGTATGATGCACGACCACGATATCGAAAACCGCCCCGAATGGGTGCAAAAGGTCGTTAACGCGCTGGTGCAAGCGGCCGCGTGGGCGAAAACGCACCGGGAAGAAACCGCCGAATTACTGGCCAAGCAAGGCATTCAGAAATACACCCCGCATGATGTGAAAGTGTTGCGTAATGTATTGCAGCCCGAGCCGGTGGTTTGGGGCAAATACGAGCGCGACGGTGCCGTCCGCCATACCGGCTGGCAGCAGCAACGCATTGATTTCCAACCTTATCCGTTCCAATCATACAGCGAAATGCTGGTGAAGCTTTTGCAGGAAACCCATTTGGCGGGTGTAAACCGGTTTCTGCAAGAATTGAATCCGGCCGAAGCGGCGAAAGAATTGTTTGACACGCGCTTTGTAGAGCAGGCTTTAAAGCAGTCTCAAATGATGCAGGCTTTCGGTTTGCAGGATTTAAACAGGAAAGAAATATTTGAGATTTGAATGCCTGTCTGAAAAATACGGATATGCAGGATAACGCACATTAAAGGAAGGTCATGAAACTAAACAATTATCTGCTCGGCGGGCTGGGTTTGCTGATTTTGGTTGCCGTATGGCAGGCAGGGGCAATGCTGCTGGCACAGAATATGTCGCTGGCCAATCTGCTCGCCCCTGCACCTGCTTTGGGCAATTTGGGCACATTGTTGTCGGAAGGCCAGCTGTGGCCGCATATTTGGGCGAGTTTGCAGCGGGTGTTTGTGGGTTTGTTTTTTGCTTTGCTGATTGGTGTGCCGGTTGGGTTTATGCTCGGTTTGTCGCCTAAAGCGGAGCAGACGAGCAGCCCGGCTTTTCAGTTTTTGCGTATGATTTCGCCGCTTTCGTGGATGCCTGTGGTGGTGATGCTGTTCGGTATAGGCGATGCGCCGATTTATTTCCTGATCGCATTTGCCGCAGTGTGGCCGATTATTCTGAACACAGCGGCCGGTGTAAAAAATATCAACAAGCAATGGTTGGAGCTCGGGCGCTCGCTCTCGGCCACTAAAGGCGAGATGCTGTTTAAAATCATGCTGCCTGCGGTAACCGGAGATATTCTCAACGGCCTGCGCTTGGCAATCGGCATCGTGTGGGTGGTGTTGGTGCCTTGCGAAATGTTGGGCGTGAACGAAGGTTTGGGTTATTTTATTTTGGATACACGCGATAGGCTGGCCTATTCGGAATTGATGGCAGCCATTGTGTTGATCGGCTTAATCGGCTGGGCGCTCGACGGTGGCGCGCGCAAACTCGGGAGCTGGTGGAAACGCGGTTGATAGAAGATTTGACTAATGCCTGTCTGAAAAGCTTGAGCTTTCAAGAAGCTTTTCAGACAGGCATTTTATTTTGCCGGATTCTTTATGCTACGGTTTGATGCATTCTTCATCATCTGCCGGATCATGGTGCACAATCACATCCGCCGCGCCATCAAACAAAGCTTTCACTTTATCCGCCGCCCGCAAGCCGATATCGTGTGCTTCTTTTAGCGTGATGTTGCCGTCTAAATCCAAATGCATGTCCACAAATTTTCTGCCGCCGGCTTCGCGGGTGCGCAAATCGTGCACACCTTCCACGCCTTCCACCGATAATGCTGCGGCGCGGATTTGTTCGACAATTTCGGCCGACAAGGCTTTATCCATCAGCACATTAAAAGCATCTGCCGCAATGCTCCACGCGCTTTTCATCACCCAAGCGGCAATGATCAAACCCACCGCCACGTCCACCCAAAGCCAGCCGAATGTTGCCAAAATCAAAGCCAGAATCGCCGCGCCGTTGGTCAGCAAATCGGTAACATAGTGCAAATGGTCTGCCTCAACCGCACCGGATTGCACCTGCTGCAACACTTTTTTCTGGAAATTCACCAAAGCCAAGGTGCAGATAATGGAAACAACCATCACGGCAATCCCCCAGCCGGTATGCTCCAGAGGCTGTGGCGTAACCATACGGTCGATTGCATTCAAAATTAAAAACACGGAAGAGCCGCCGATAAAAGCCGCCTGCACCATAGCAGACAAACCTTCCGCTTTGCCATGGCCGAACTGGTGGTCTTCATCGGCAGGCTTGAGCGAGAAACGCACGGCAATCAGATTGATAATGCTGGCCGCCGAATCGGTTAACGAATCGACCATGCTGGCCAACACGCTTACCGAACCGTCGGCAATCCAAGCAGCCGCCTTGATTATCACGAGGAAAAGGGCGGTGCATACAGAGGCTGTGGTTGCGCGTTTGAGCAATAATTCGCGCTTGGCAGAGGTTGTGTTCATGATGCCTGTCTGAAAAATTATGATTATACCGACAGTATAGCAGCCAATTAAACAAGCAGCGCAAAAAGAACAAAGCCCTTGAATAATCAAGGGCTTTGTTTGAATAACTGGCGGAGGCGGTGAGATTCGAACTCACGGAGGGCTATCAACCCTCGACGGTTTTCAAGACCGTTGCATTAAACCGCTCTGCCACACCTCCGGTTTGTAAAACTTTAATCAAGATTGGCGGAAGCGGTGAGATTCGAACTCACGGAGGGCTATCAACCCTCGACGGTTTTCAAGACCGTTGCATTAAACCGCTCTGCCACGCTTCCGTTTCTTGAAAGCGTGGATATTAGCGGAAAACCGACGCTTTGCCAAGCTTTTTTAATGGATGTAAAAGTAGCTTTTTGTTTTTATTTGGATTGTTCGTTGCACAAAAATACCCATTCGTTTTCGTTTGAAGCGGCAGGATTGAATGCATAGCCTTCGTAATCGAAATTTTTCAAACCTTCCGGTTCGGTAATGCTGTGTTCTGCGGCATAACGCACCATCAGCCCGCGCGCACGTTTGGCATAAAAGCTGATGACTTTGTATTGCCCGTTTTTTTCATCTTTAAACACAGGTGTAATCACGCGTGCATTGAGTTTGCGAGTATTGACGGCTTTGAAATATTCTTGCGAAGCCAGATTGATCAAAATATCGGTATCCGCTTGTTTTAAAGTTTGATTCAGCAAATCGGTAATATGGTCGCTCCAGAATTCATAAAGGTTTTTGCCGCGCGAATTGGCAAACGGTGTGCCCATTTCCAAGCGGTAAGGCTGCATCAGATCAAGCGGGCGGAGCAGGCCGTAGAGGCCGGAAAGCAGGCGTACATGGTTTTGCAGGTAGTCTATTTCTTTGGGCGCAAGGCTTGGCGCATCAATGCCTTCATACACATCACCGTTAAACATAAAAACCGCCTGCTTGGCATTTTCCGGGGTGAAAGGCGTGTGCCATGCGGCATTGCGTTCGGCATTGAGCAGGGCGATTTTATCGGAAACATGCATCAATTCGGCAATCTCCTGCGGCGCAAGTGTTTTCACTTCTTTCATCAACTCCTCGGCTTGATTCAGCAATTCGGGTTGGGTGAAATGCTTTGTGGGCGCAGGATCTTTTTCATTCAGGTTTTTAGCGGGAGACAATACGAAAAACATGATGTTGCTTTCTTTCAAAGGTAAGATGGGTGAACTTTAGAGGGTGTTGTGTGGTTTGGCAAGGTTGGCAAATATTGTTTTATTTTATCGGGCGGATTAACGGCGCAGATTTAAGGTAAAATATTACCGTTTATCCGCCTATGGCTGTGAAACTTACAATGGAGTATCAGGTTTCCGGCGATATTTGTTTGATTGTTTATGCTGTAACCCGCAATGGCACACCTGATTATCTTTAACAAACCCTTCGGCGTTATTTGCCAATTCAGCCCTCATGAAAAACATCAATCGCTAAAAGATTATATTGATGCAAAAGGCTTTTATCCGGCAGGAAGGCTGGATACTGATAGCGAAGGCTTGCTTTTGCTGACCGACGACGGGCGTTTGCAGGCCCGGATTGCCGAGCCTAAATTCAAGCTGGAAAAAGCATATTGGGCACAAGTGGAAGGCGAGCCGGATGAAGCAAAGCTTGATATTTTACGTAAAGGCGTGGATTTGGGCGATTTTGTGGCCAAACCCGCCAAAGTGCGCGTGATGAGTGTTGAAGAAACGGCGCTGCTTTGGCCGAGAAACCCGCCGATAAGGGTGCGCAAGACAGTGCCTGATTTTTGGTTGGAAGTGAAAATCAGCGAAGGAAAAAACAGGCAAGTGCGCAGGATGACGGCGAAAGCAGGTTATCCGTGTCTGCGCTTGGTGCGCGTGGCAGTGGGCAGGATTAACTTGTTTGATGAAAATCTTGATTTAGGTGCTTGGAAGTTTTCAGACAGGCTGCCATAATCGCCTGCGGCTTTATTTCAGTTGTTTAATTATTTAAGGAATATTCAAATGCGGCCTTTGCGAGCAGAAATTTATCTAAACCGCTTGCGTGATAATTATCGGACTTTAAAACAAATCCATGGCGGCAAACTTTTGGCGGTTTTAAAAGCGGATGCCTATGGGCATGGCGCGGTGCGGTGTGCTTTGGCGCTGGAAGACTTGGCCGACGGTTTTGCCGTGGCATGTATCGAAGAAGCTTTGGAATTGCGTGAAGCCGGTGTGGGCAAGCCGATTGTGCTTTTAGAAGGCGTATTTGACGCGGCTGAATATGATTTGGTTGACAAACACGGTTTATGGCCGGTTGTGGGCAGCCAATGGCAGCTCGAGGCTTTGTTGAATCATGATTGGAAAGAGCCGGTGAAAGTTTGGCTGAAAATGGACTCGGGCATGCACCGTGCCGGATTTTTCCCGCATAATTATGCACCTGCTTATCATACCTTGAAGCAAAGCCCGAAGGTGTTGGATATTGTGAAATTCAGCCATTTTGCCTGCGCCGACGACGCAGACAGCGGCATGACGGATATACAAATCGAAACTTTTGACGCGGCCTGCCACGGTTTGAGCGGTGAAGAAAGTTTGACCAATTCCGCCGCGATGCTGGCTTATCCCACAGCAAGACGGGATTGGGGGCGCGCAGGGCTTGCTTTGTACGGCGTGGATCCGTTTTTGGAGCATGATTCGCGTATTAAGCCGGTCATGCGTTTATCGACCAAAGTGTTTGACGAACGGGTTTTACAGCCGCACGAACCGGTGGGTTACGGCGCTATTTTCTACACCAAACGCTCAACCCGCGTCGGCCTGATCGCCTGCGGCTATGCCGACGGCTACCCGAGAAGGGCGTCAACCGGCAGCCCTGTTGCGGTAAACGGCGTGCGCAGCCGGATAATCGGCTGCGTGTCGATGGATATGATTACCGTTGATTTGAATGGTACGGACGGTGCCATCGGCAGCGAAGTGGAGCTGTGGGGCGACAAGATAGATGTCAACGAAGTGGCGCAGAGCGCGGGCACGATTGCTTACGAGCTTTTGTGTAACGTGAAGCGCGCTAAGTTTGTTTATATTGATTGATTATTTTATGAACCATGCCTGTCTGAAAAACTTTCAGACAGGCATGGTTTATTGTTGGATGCCGTTTTGCTTGTTTTCCAAAATTTCCCAGCGCTCGAGCTTTTCCAATAGCAGCATTTCGATTTCTTCCGAACGGGTTTGTAGCTTGGCGGCTTGTTCGTAATCTTTGAAGATTTCCGGATTGGAAAGCTGCCCGGTTAAATCAGCTTGTTCGGCTTCGAGCGCGGCGATTTCGTCGGGAAGGGCGTCGAGTTCGCGTTGCTCTTTATAAGAAAGTTTGACCGTGCGGTTTTGTTTGGAGCGGGTGTTTTTCTCAGGCTCGGCAACAGTCGCCGCTTTGGCCGGCGCAGCTTGAATAGCCTCTTCGCGTGCTTTGGCGTCGAGATAATCCTGATAACCGCCGATGTATTCTTTCAGGCGGCCTTCGCCTTCGAAAACAATGCTTTGTGTGATGACATTATCGAGAAACATCCGGTCGTGGCTCACTAGAAACACGGTGCCTTGATAATCCCGCAGCAATTCTTCCAGCAATTCCTGTGTGTCGATATCCAAATCGTTAGTCGGCTCGTCAAGCACCAGAATATTGGCGGGTTTGGTAAACAGCTTGGCGAGCAACAGGCGGTTGCGTTCACCGCCGGAAAGTGAAGAAACCGGGCTTTGGGCGCGTGCAGGGTGGAAAAGAAAATCTTCCAAATAGCTCATCACATGTCGTTTTTTACCGCCGATTTCCACATAATCATTGCCTTGCCCAAGCGTGTAAAACACGGTGTCGTTTTCGTTGAGCGCGCTTCTGAATTGATCGAAATAAGCCACTTCCTGTTTACTGCCTAGGCGGATTTTGCCGTAGGTTGGCTGCAATTCGCCTAAAATCAGCTTGAGGAAGGTGGTTTTGCCGATGCCGTTCGAGCCGATTAAGCCGATTTTGTCGCCGCGCTGAATCACGGTGGAAAACGGGTTCATAATCACTTTATCGCCGTAGCTGAAGCCCGCATGCTCCAATTCTGCAATAATTTTGCCGCTTTTTTCGCCGCTGCTGAGTTTGAAATTAACCTGGCCTTGCCGCTCGCGGCGCTCGGCACGCTGGCGGCGCAATTCTTCCAAACGGCGTACGCGGCCTTCGTTGCGGGTGCGGCGCGCTTCGATGCCTTTGCGTATCCACGCTTCTTCTTGCGCATGGAATTTATCAAATAAGCGGTTGTGCTCGGCTTCCACCGCCAATTCTTGCGCTTTTTTCTCGCTGTATTTGGAGAAAGAGCCGGGATATGAGCGCAATATGCCACGATCCAGCTCGACGATGCGGTTGGCGATATTATCGAGAAAGCGCCGGTCGTGCGTGATCACGATGATACTGCCGCTAAACTGCTGAAGCAGGTTTTCCAGCCAGATAATCGCATCTATATCAAGATGGTTGGTGGGTTCGTCCAGAAGCAGAATGTCCGGCTTTTGCACCCATGCCTGCGCCAGCGCAACGCGCTTTTTTTGGCCGCCGGAAAGGTTGGCTATGGTTTCGTTTTCAGGCAGGCCTAATTCGCTGATGGTTTGTTTGATGGCGGCATCAAACTGCCAGCCGTTAAGCGTTTCCAATTCGGTTTGCAGGGTGTTTAGCTCTTTGAGCAAGGCTTCGGATTGCTCGTTTTCCAAACGCAGGCTGACTTGGTGGTAGCGGCGCAATAAGTCGCGCAGATTGCCCAAGCCTTCGGCAACCACATCAAACACGGTGGCCGACTCATCGAAAAAACTTTCCTGTGGCACATACACGGTTTTCAGGCCGTTTTGTACAATCAGCTGCCCGTCATCGGGCTTTTGCACGCCGGCCAGAATTTTCAGCAATGAAGACTTGCCTGCACCGTTGCGCCCGATAAGGCCGACTTTTTCTCCGGTATCGAGCTGGAAAGAGGCGTTGGCCAGCAGCGCAACATGGCCGACGGCGAAAGAGCAGTTTTCTAATTGCAGAATATTCATGATGTTTGACAGCGAATAAAACAAAAGCGGCTATTTTAAGTGAAAGTACCCGCTTGGAACAGTATGACGGGTAAACGATTTTTCAGGCAGGCATAAAAAAATCAGGTTTTTTGCCCATCAAAAAACCTGATTGCTTGTTGCCTTTGCGGCTGTAAGACCCTTTGCCTTTTTTCGGCTTGTGGATTTTGGGCTGGAATAAATTGGATTTAACCAGCGCTTTTAAGGCATTGTCTTTGATTTTACCTTTGTTGATTTCTGTTTTCCTAGGCATGAATATTCCTTTTTAGTTTTATGGTAAATGCCTGTCTGAATCCTCTTTTTCAGACAGGCATTTGAATATTATAGCCTAAATTTTTCAGACAGGCATTGCGAGGTTATCCGCGCTCCACCGCCAAAGCCAATCCCATGCCGCCGCCCACGCACAAAGTGGCGATACCTTTGCGTTTGCCGCTGCGCTGCATTTCGTGCAGCAGGGTTACTAGAATACGGCAGCCTGAAGCGCCGATGGGGTGGCCGAGCGCAATGGCACCGCCGTTGACATTGGTTTTTTCCGGCGGCAAACCCAATTGCTGCATCACGCCCAAAGACTGCACGGCAAAGGCTTCGTTGGCTTCAAATAAATCTACGTCTTCGATACGCCAGCCGGCTTTGTTCAGCGTGTGTCTAACCGCATCAACCGGGCCTAATCCCATTATTTCCGGTTCGATACCGGTAGCGGCATAACCACGGATGGTCGCGAGTGGTTTCAGGTCGAGTTCGGCGGCTTTTTCGGCACTCATGACCATCACGGCGGCTGCGCCGTCGTTGATACCGGAAGCGTTGCCTGCGGTTACCGTTCCGTCTTTTTTGAACGCGGGGCGCAAAGCGGCGAGTTTTTCGGCGCTGCTGCCGGCTTTAATGTATTCGTCGCGCTCAAAGCTGATCGGGTCGCCTTTGCGTTGGACAATGGATACGGGCACGATTTCTTCATCAAATTTGCCGGCTGCTTGTGCGGCTGCGGCTTTTTGCTGCGATTTCAGGGCAAATGCGTCTTGCTCTTGGCGGCCGATATTGAGGCGCTCGGCAATGTTTTCCGCGGTAATGCCCATGTGGTAGCGGCTGTAAATGTCGGTGAGGCCGTCGAACACCATGCTGTCGGTCAATTCACCGTTGCCCATTTTTATGCCGCCGCGCATGTGAATGAAATGCGGGCTTTGCGACATGGATTCCTGCCCGCCGGCAATCACGATTTCGGCGTCGCCGCAGGCAACCGCTTGCGCAGCCATCTGCACCGCTTTCAGCCCAGAACCGCACACCACGTTTACCGTGGTAGCGGGTGTTTTTGCAGGTAAACCGGCCGATATGGCGGCTTGGCGGGCGGGGTTTTGACCAATGCCGGTTGTCAGCACGTTGCCCATAATCACTTCGTTCACGGCTTCGAGGGCAACACCAGTTTGATCCAGCAAGGCTTTGATGACCACCGCGCCCAAATCGGGGGCGCGTACGCCGGCAAGGCTGCCCGAAAAGCTGCCGATCGGTGTTCGCTTTGCGGCAACGATGACGATTTCTTTGCTCATAAATACAACCTTTCAAACTATGCCTGTCTGAAAAATCAAGCGGTTTTCAGACAGGCATATTGTTATTGCCCAATGGTTACGCCGGTGGCAGCCTGCAACGCTTTAAAGCTCACGCCGTCGGCCAGCTCCACCAGTTTTAATTTACCTTCAACTACGTCCAACACGCCCAGATCGGTAATGATGCGGTGCACCACTTGTTTGCCGGTTAGCGGCAGATCACACTGCGGTTTGATTTTGAATGCGCCTCCTTTGGCGGTGTGCTCCATCAACACTATCACGCGCTGCACGCCGGCCACCAAATCCATGGCGCCGCCCATGCCTTTAACCATTTTGCCCGGAATCATCCAGTTGGCCAGATCGCCTTGCTCGGATACTTCCATCGCGCCGAGAATCGCCAGATTGATTTTGCCGCCGCGTATCATGGCGAAAGATTGGGAGCTGGGGAAAAAGCTGGCGCCGGGTTGTGCGGTAACGGTTTGTTTGCCTGCGTTGATCAGGTCGGGGTCGATTTCTTCTTCGGTGGGGAAAGCGCCTATGCCCAAGAGGCCGTTTTCTGATTGCAACATCACGTCCATGCCTGCGGGAATGTAGTTGGCAACCAATGTGGGCAGGCCGATGCCGAGGTTGACGTAGAATCCGTCTTGCAGCTCTTTGGCGGCGCGTTGCGCCATTTGTTCCCGTGTCCAAGCCATGCTTATATCTCCCTTGTGGTGCGTTGTTCAATGCGTTTTTCTGGATTTTTGTTAACGATGATCCGATGTACATAAATGCCGGGCAAGTGGATGCAGTCGGGATCCAGCCCGCCGACTTCCACAATTTCTTCCACTTCCGCCACAGTGATTTTTCCGGCAGAGGCAACATCAGGGTTGAAATTGCGCGCGGTTTTGCGGAAAACAAGATTGCCTGTTTTATCGGCTTTCCAGGCTTTTACCAGAGAAACATCGGCTGTGAGCGAGCGCTCCATCACATATTCCAGCCCGTCGAATTCGCGTGTTTCTTTACCTTCGGCCACTTGCGTGCCCACACCTGTGCGTGTAAAAAAAGCAGGAATGCCTGCACCGCCTGCACGCAGTTTTTCTGCCAAAGTGCCTTGCGGGGTAAGCTCCACTTCCAGTTCTCCCGATAAAAATTGCCGCTCGAATTCTTTGTTTTCACCCACATAGGAAGCAATCATTTTTTTGATTTGGTGGCTTTCCAATAAAAGTCCGAGGCCGAAGCCGTCAACGCCTGCGTTGTTGCTGATGCAGGTAAGGCCGCTCACGCCGCTGTCGCGCAGGGCGGCAATCAGCGCTTCCGGAATGCCGCACAGGCCGAAACCGCCCACGGCAATGGTTTGGCCGTTTGCTACGATGTCGTTTAGCGCTGTGGGCGCATCAGGGTAAAGTTTGTTCATTTTTTCTCCTTATGGTTATTTCATAGACCAACCGTGGCTGGCAATAAAAGACTGCCCGGTAAATACATTGTTGGGGAAGGCTGCCAAAAACAATGCAAGCTGTGTGATGTCTTCCGTGGTAGTAAACTCACCATCAACCGTATTGCCCAGCATAATGTTTTTAACCACTTCTTCTTCACTGATGTTTTTTTCCCGTGCTTGTAAGGGAATTTGCTGCTCAACCAGCGGTGTTCTCACAAACCCCGGGCAGATAACATGCGAGCGCACATTATGCTCCGCGCCTTCTTTCGCCAATACGCGGTTTAGCCCCAGCAAGCCGTGTTTGGCAGTGACATAAGGTGCTTTCAGCGGCGAGGCTTCATGGGAGTGGACGGAGCCCATATAAATGACCGTTCCGCCCCGCTTATCTGCGTACATATATTTCAGGGCCGCACGAGTGGTGAGGAATGCGCCGTCGAGATGGATAGCGAGCATTTTTTTCCATTCTGCAAACGACAATTTATCAATCGGGTTGATAATCTGTATGCCGGCATTTGACACCAATACGTCTATTCTGCCGAATGCCTGCACTACTTTGGCCGTGCCGGCGTTGACTTGGTTTTCATCGCTCACATCCATACCCACGGCGATTGCCCGCCCGCCTTTAGAGGCGATGTGTTCTGCTACTGCTTCAGCCTGCTCGAGGTTTAAATCAGCCACACCGACATTGGCTCCTGCACGACCGAATTCTACGGACATATCACGTCCGATACCGCTGGCCGCACCGGTAATCAATACGGTTTTGCCTTGTAAATCATATTGGGGAAGGGTAGACATCTATTACTCCGATTGTTGCTGTGCAATGAGACTTAATCTTACCACCTGAAATCATCTGTCATGCTCAAGTTTATGAAGCTTATCGCGGCGCCTATTTTGTTTGCAGATACAGACAGGCATACGCTTATTCTGCGTCCGGTTGGTTTTCCGGTGCAGCTGCCTGAAATTCCGGCAAAGACTCACATTCGCCGACAATGCGCATAATGGTCGGATAAGCAGATAAATCAACGTTGAAACGGCGTGCATTGTAAACCTGGGGAATCAGGCAGCAATCGGCTAAAGTGGGCGTGTTACCGTGGCAGAAACGGCCGGTTTGCGCCGATTGCAGCATACTTTCCAAAGCGGTAAAGCTTTCTTGAATCCAATGGCTGTACCATTCTGTTTTAGCGGCTTCGCTTGCACCCAATTGGTTTTGCAAGTATTGCAGCACCCTCAAATTGTTTAAAGGATGGGTGTCACAGGCAATCAGCTGGGAGAGGGCGCGTACGCGGGCGCGTTCGGCAGGTGCAGCGGGGAGCAGTGGGTGCTCGGGATGGGTTTCGTCCAGATATTCGATGATGGCCAGCGATTGGGTAAATATTTGCCCCTTATCTTCCAAAGAGGGAACCAGTTTTTGCGGGTTTAACTTTGCATATTCCGGTAATTTCTGCTCACCGCCTTGCTTAACCAAATGAACGAATGCGGTATCGTAAGCCAGTTTTTTCAGATTCAGGGCGATGCGCACACGGTAGGCGGCAGAGCTTCGATAGTAAGAATAGAGTTTCATAAACGAATCCTTCGGCACGGTTTTCAGACAGGCCTGTCTGAAAACCGTGTGTACAAATTATGCGGGTTCTTTTTCGGCTTTACTCAGCGTTAATCCCGTAAATCCGAACACCAGCGTCAACGCCAAACTCAGATAACAAAAGAAAGCATAAGGTAAATAATCAATCACTTGCACACCCAGCACATTGCTGATAAACACGCCGCACACGCTCCAGGGTACCAATGGGTTGATAACCGTACCTGCGTCTTCTACGGTGCGCGAGATATTGCGCGGGTGCAGGCCAAGCCTTTCATAAACCGGTTTGAAAGTGTTGCCGGCCAAGAGCAGGCTCAAGTATTGTTCGCCGATTAACACGTTGATGCCTAACGCCGTAGCGGCTACGGTAAAGGTGGCGCGTCCGGCATTGGTCAGCACATGGCCGACTCCGGCCAAAAGTGCCGGCAAAACGCCTAAAGTGTTCAGCAGTCCGCCCAAGCTTAAAGCCAGAATCACGATGGTTTGGGTGAAAAACATGCTGTTGATGCCGCCGCGCGAAATCAGCTTGCCCACTTCGCCCAAATCTACACCTTCGTTGGGCTTGTAGCCTGTGAAAAAGTAGCCGCCCAGCTGAGAAATTGTGGGGCTGCTGTGGATAAACGTGATAAGCAAGGCGGTTAAAATCGTGGCGATAATGGTGTAAATGGCGTTTACTTTTTTGACAGCCAAAACCAGCAACACAAAAAAAGGAAGCAAAGTATAACCGTGCACCAAACCGCTGGCTTCCAATTGCGTTCTGAAAGCCTGCACGCCGGCCAGATCGGCAGAATTGAGATTACCCGACAAAATCCAAAATATAACCGCGGTAATCGCAAAAGCGGGCAGAGTGGTATACATCATGTTTCGGATATGCTCGAACAAATCAATGCCCACTATTGATGCGGCAATGCTGGTGGTGTCGGAAAGCGGCGACATTTTGTCTCCGAAAAAAGCACCAGATACGACCGCTCCGGCAACAATCGCCGGATTTGCGGCAAACGCGCTGCCCATGCCGATGAAGGCCACGCCCAAAGTGGCGCAAGTGGTGAGGCTGCTGCCGATGGCCATACCGATAACGGCCGTCAGCAGGAAAGCGGAAAGATAAAATATTTTTGGCGAAATCAGCTCGAAGCCGTAATCAATCAAGGTGGGAATCGACCCGGCCATCATCAGCGCAGAAACCAACAGGCCGATAAAGAAAAACAGATAAATCGCGCCGATTCCGGATACCACACCCGAAGCCATGCCGCTTTGCATGTTTTTAAACGATATTTTTTTATATTTGCCGAATACCATCAAACCGCACAATACGAAAATTACCGATAAATGCGGCACCCATTCAAAACCGATCATGGTTGTGCCCATCACGGCGACCACCATCACGGCAATCAATAAAGCCTCCCGCGGCCTCATTCTCAATAATGCTTTATCCATGTGCTCCTCCTCTTTTTTCATTTTGTGGTCTTAATGCGCCAAAGTATTGATTTGATACGCATCGTTTCTTATTGCAGCACTTGTTAATAAATCTATATTGGATGCAATGCCTGTCTGAAAATGATGCCGTGTGCTTTCAGACAGGCATGGGGTTAAGGTCAGTATTTCGTGTTTACCTTATTGATGATGGTGCCGAAAATATTGTTGCCGTCTTTATCCAGCATTTCGATTTCCACCACATCGCCGTGCTGCATAAACGGCGTTTTCGGTACGCCGGTTTCAATGGTTTCATACATGCGCAGCTCCGCCAAACAGCAATAACCTACACCGCCGTTTTCCACCGAAGAGCCGTAAAGATCGTCTTGCTTATTGGAAACCGTGCCCGAGCCGACAATCGAACCGGCGGCTGCGTTGCGGGTTTTAGTCACATGCGACAAAAGGCGGCCGAAGTCGAAAGTCATATCATCGCCGGCATTGGGGAAACCAAACGCCTTGCCATTGAGCGTTACACGCAAAGGCAGGTGCACTTTATTGTCTTTCCACGCTTCGCCCAACTCATCAGGCGTAACGGCCACGGGGCTGAACGCGCTGGCGGGCTTGCTTTGGAAAAAGCCGAAACCTTTGGCGAGCTCGGCAGGAATCAGATTGCGCAGTGACACATCGTTAACCAACATTACCAAGCGGATGGCTTTGGCTGCTTCTTCATTTGTTGCGCCTTGTTGCAAGTCTCCGCTCACCACCACCACTTCCGCTTCAAAATCAATGCCCCATTCCGGCTGAGCCAAAATCTCATCACGCGGGCCGATAAAGCTGTCCGAGCCGCCCTGATACATCAAAGGATCATCGTAGAATGACTCGGGCACTTCGGAATTGCGTGCTTTGCGCACCAATTCCACATGGTTGAGATAAGCCGATCCGTCTGCCCATTGGTAGGCGCGCGGCAGAGGGGAATGGCAGTTTTCAGGGTCGAATGCTTCGCCTTTTTCAGGGTTGGCATTCAAGTCGTCATACACGGCTTTCAGACGGCCTTCCGCTTGCGCCCAATCGTCTAAAGCAGCTTGCAGGGTTTGGATTTCCGGCAATACATAACGGCTCAAATCACGGCTTACCACCGCCAAACGACCGTCACGGCCACCTTGTTTCAATGTTGCTAATTTCATATTTTTTCCTTCTTAGTATTTTCAGGCTCTATCTCGAAATACGGTTTTCTTTTTCATCATTAAGTACGGCTGAATAACGTGATAATCGATTAAACTTCCGGCGGTTCCGTACCGTCGTGAATCCAGCGGGCATGCTGCGGAGCACGTTTTGTTTCCGCCCACTCGTTAAGCATATCCCATTTCACATTATCCAAAGCCCGGTTCATTTTTTCAGTCGCAATGTCGCATGCCAGCTCAATGCGGTGGCCGCTCGGGTCAAAGAAATAAATAGATTTGAACAAAGTATGGTTTACAGGCCCGAGCACATCGACACCTTCTGAAATCAGCTTATCTTTGGTTGCCAGTAGTTTTTCCATGCTTTCCACTTTGAAAGCAATATGCTGTGTCCACACCGGCGTATTGGGATCGCGCCCCATTTCAGGTTTGGTCGGCAATTCGAAAAACGCCAGAATATTACCGCCGCCGGCATCCAAAAAAATATGCATATACGGATCAGGTTCGCCGGTAGATGGCACTTTGTCTTCCGCAATCGCCAACACAAAGTCCATATCCAAGTGTTTTTGATACCATTCAACGGTTTCTTTCGCGTCTTTGCAGCGGTAAGCGGCGTGGTGTACGCCTTGAGTAATAGCCATGATATTTCTCCTTCATGATGTAATGGGAAATTATGCTTTGGCAATGCCGAGCATTTTCTGTAAAAAGAGGAAAGCAATAATCACTACAGACGGCACGGCAACGAAATAAAACAGTTGCTGCGGGCTCAAATTACCTGCATGTACCAGCCAGCCTCCTAAAACCGGACCGATAACAGAACCAATACGGCCGACACCTAAACTCCAACCCACTCCGGTAGTGCGGTACTCGGTAGGATAGTAATTGGCTGCCATTGCATTAATTGCAGGCTGACCGCCGATTACGGTGAATCCGATTACGAACACAACTGCAAAAAACATTCCGATAGATCCAACGGTGCTGCCCAAAGCCGCTATCGATACGGCCGACACAGCAAAACACGGTATCAGCACTTTGTAGAAACCCTGTCTGTCGATGATGCGCCCCATCAGCACAGTACCAATCGTGCCTCCCAATTGGAGTGTTGCGCCAACCAACACCGCAGTTTCCAGCGACATGCCGGTTTGCTTGGCTAAGGTGGGCATCCAGCTTGATAAAAAGTAGAGTGCAATCATGTTCATCAGGCTGATAACCCAAATTGTCAGTGTAAACGTGTGACGGCCGTATTCAAACAAAGCCTTAACCGGCATGCTGCCTTGAGCTTTGGCAGTCTGAACACTATCCGGCAGAGGCTGATCCGGATAAAACTCTCCCAAGACGCGACGTACCCTCGGATCTTGCGGATTGCGAAGCGCCAAATATTGCAGAGATTCGGGCATGTATTTGATCATCACGCCGAGTAATAAAAAAGGCAGCACACCACCAACTAAAAATACAGATTCCCAGCCGAAGCGCGGAATCAGGAAAGCTGCCAGAAAACCGCCTAACATCGCGCCTATGGTAAATCCGCAAGAAATCATCATCATGACTGAAATTCGCTGGTGTTTGGGCGTAATCTCGCCGCACAAAGCCATTGCATTTGGCATAATCGCACCCAGACCCAAGCCTGTGATAAACCGGAGCGCGACAAGCTGGGTAACGTTTTCAACAAAAGCCGTGGCAGTCATGCACAGAGCAAAAAACAATGTACTCCACAACAGAATCGGACGACGGCCGAATTTGTCGGAAAAATAGCTGAATACCAACGAACCGATTAACAAACCGAATAATCCTGAACCGAATACTGCCCCCAATTCAGATTTCTCAATCTGCCAATCCTGCAAAATGGCCGGTGCAGCATAGCTTACCGACTGAACATCAAATCCGTCTAATACCATCAAAATTCCGCAAATTACCAAAATCCAATATTGGCGTTTGCCTAAAGGGCGATTATCAATAATCTCTGAGAGATAAGGCTGCTGGTTCAATGTATTTCTCCAATTTTTATTTTAAGAAGCAAAAGCCGTTTGATAATTAAAATTATCTATAATGGATTTATTCAAACGGCACCAAAGCCATCATCTGGCGCTAATTATTCATCAACCGCCAACGCACCGCGGCGGATCTGATCCCGCTCCAGTGATTCAAACAAAGCTTTGAAGTTGCCCTCGCCGAAACCTTCCCGATAATCGCCTTTGCGTTGGATAAACTCGAAGAACACAGGCCCCAACAAGGTTTCGGAAAAAATTTGCAGTAACAAACGCGGGTGGCCGCCTTCGGTTGTGCCGTCCAGCAGAATACCGCGCGCACGCAATTCATCCACCGGTTCGCCGTGCCCGGGCAACCGTTCGTCGAGCATTTCGTAATAAGTAGCCGGCGGTGCAGTCATTAAAGGAATGCCGGCGGCGCGCAATTGGTCTATGGTTTCCGGAAGGTTGTCGCTCAACAGGGCAATGTGCTGGATACCTTCGCCGCCAAACTGCATCAGGTATTCCTCAATCTGACCGCCGCCTTGTTTGGCTTCTTCGTTTAAAGGGATCCGGATTAAACCGTCGGGTGCCGTCATCGCACGGCTGGTAAGGCCGGTGTATTCGCCTTTGATGTCGAAATAGCGGATTTCTTTGAAATTGAAAAGCTTTTCATAAAAGCCTGCCCAATAATCCATGCGGCCGCGGTAAACATTGTGAGTGAGGTGATCGACGACTTTCAGGCCGTAACCGAAGGGATTACGGTCGACATCAGGTAAAAATTCAAAGTCGATATCGTAAATGGATTTGCCCTCTTCAAAACGGTCGATCAGATAAAGAGGTGCACCGCCGATGCCTTTGATGGCAGGCAGGCGAAGCTCCATCACGGAAGTAGGAATCTCAATCGGCTGAGCGCCCAATTCCAAAGCGCGGTTGTATGCCTGATGCGCATCACGCACTCTGAATGCCATACCGCAGGCGCTCGACCCGTGTTCGGCGGCGAAATAAGCGGCTTCGCTTTTAGGCTCCCGGTTGACAATGAAATTAATGCCGCCCTGACGATAGAGCAAAACATCCTTGGAGCGGTGTTTTGCCACTGGTGCAAAACCCATTTTTTCAAACAAAGGCTCTAAAATATTAGGCTCGGGCGAAGCGAATTCAACAAACTCAAAACCACACAAGCCCATGGGGTTGTCAAACAAATCAGCCATAATCTTCTCCTCTTGAATATAGATTTAAATAAAATTTTATTGATTAAACGGTTTGTATATCTAGCTGATTAATATTTAGAAAAGTGAGCAATTTGTATGCAATAAATCATAAAACGGCTATCATTTATCAGACAATCAGTTTTTTATTATTTATTTATTGGTTTTTCTTATGAATATTACCCTACGTCAACTTAAGGCATTTATCACCGTGGCCGATTGCGGCAGTTTTACCCGTGCAGCGGAGGCACTGCATCTTACCCAGTCTGCATTAAGCGGCTTGATTAAAGAGTTGGAAAACAATTTGGATGTTAAGCTGTTTGACCGAACCACACGGCAGTTACATTTATCGGACTATGGCAGCTATTTGCTGCCGCAGGTAAGAAGAATTATCAATGAAGTATCGGTTTTGGATATTGAATTGAAAAATCTGAAGAATTTTCATCAGGGGCAAGTGCATATCGCCGTTTCCCAGCAACTTGCCGCTTCTGCTCTGCCGGCTGTAATGGCGGCGTTTCAACGCCAATATCCTGATATTCAAACCAATCTGATTGATTGCAGCGTAGAGCAGGTATTGCAGCGTGTGGAAGACAGCGAAGCGGATTTTGGTTTGGGGCCGGAGCGCACATACGGCAGTGATATCGAATCGGAGTTGCTGTTTAAATTGCCTTTTTATTTGGTTATGAAGCCGGAGCACCGTTTGGCAGGGCAAAATGCTGTCTGCTGGGCTGATTTGGCATCGGAGCAGCTGATCACACTCAGCAGCCCGTTTACAGACAGGCTTGCAGCTACCTTGCCGCCTGAAACCGCGGAATACATCAAGCATCCACGATATCGTGTGAATTTCCTGTCCACTGCATTGGGTATGACCAAAGCAGGGTTGGGCATAACGATGTGTCTACCATATGCTGCCGACTGGGTGAAGCAGCACGGTCTGGTAATGCGCTTACTTTCCGAACCGCAGGTAGAGCGCAGTTTTTTTCTCTACCGTCGCCGTAGTCGTGCGCTTTCCCCTGCTGCAGAAACGTTAAGGGATTTTTTGCACACTTATTCGGAGCAAGCATTTTCCGGTTTGTAAAAATGCCTGTCTGAAATTATGTTTCAGACAGGCATTCAGGTTGCGATTTTTCTATATCTTTTCCGCTTGATATAACAATTGAGCCAAAGCAGACAACCTGCGGGTATCGTTGCCCATCCAACCGGCCTTCAGTCTCCTCAACCACAATACACGAAGGTAGTTTTTACGCAGAGCGGTTTGCAGATTTTCGGGCAGGCTTTGAAAGTGTCGGCACCAAATGGCAACGGCTTCGGATAGATTGCCGGTTCGCTCAAGCCAGGTGGCGGAAGATTGCAGATAGCATAAATAGTCGCGGCATTGGCATTGTATCAAAGGCATGTGCAGCAACGGGTCGTCTTCAAAATCAATAAAGCCGATACCTCCATCGCTTTGCCGGATAATGTTGCGGATGAACGCCTGGCTGAGGTATTGCCCAGCTTTATGCACACGGGCGATTGCAGCCAAACCTTCTGCAAAGGAACCGAGCTGGGTGGCAGGATTTTCTATTTCGTGCATAAACCCATTTCCCCCCAAGTTGCTGAACATAATTGCTTTCCTGTTTTGCGCGAGCAGTTTGGGCGCCGGCACGCCGGCTTGTTCCAGCTCTTGCAGGCGTCGCGCTTCTATGGCGAGCGCCGCTTCGCCACCCAAATTGGGCACCGGCTGCAAAGCACCGAGTTTGAATACCTTACTGAGCAAACCCAATGCAGCATATCGCCATTGCGGCACATGTTTGCCTGCTTTCCGCACCCAAACGGTTTCCCCGCTTGCCAGCGTGTGGCTGGCAATGGTAGCGGTTTGTTCAGACAGGCATTGCGATAGGGCGGTTTGATAGTCGGTCATGTGAAAAACGTTTGTTAATGTGTTGCCGGAAAACGGGGCATTTTATCATGAGGTTTTAAATACCGAAGGAAAGATGCAGCAGAAAAGCCAATGTGGTTACAACCAATATCACCCAAGCAGCCAAGCGGACAATGTCGTTTAGCGCCCGTTTTTGTTTTTTGCCGAACAAGCGGTTTATGATAAGCGCCGCAATGGAAATCAATAGAATAATGCGTAAGATCCGCCCGATCATGCTTGATGCCTGTCTGAAAAACTCTGATGTGAAAATGCCTGTCTGAATGCACAAAGCAGGCGAAGCCGCTATAATAAACGCTTTTCCGAAAACATGCCTGCCTTATGAACCGTGCCAACAGCGTCGGGCTGGTCAGCCCGCAGAAAATTCCGTTTGAATTACCTTTGCTTTTGCAAAGCGGTCAAACGCTACCCCGTTTTGATTTGATGATTGAAACTTACGGAACGCTCAACGAGGCCAAAAACAATGCCGTCTTGATTTGCCATGCTTTATCGGGCAACCACCATGTGGCCGGATATTATAGCGAGCAGGATAAAACACCGGGCTGGTGGGACAACATGGTCGGCCCCGGCAAGCCGATTGATACCAACCGCTTTTTTGTAGTCGGGCTCAACAATCTCGGCGGGTGCCACGGCAGCACCGGCCCTTTGAGCGAAAACCCGGAAACCGGCGAAGAATACGGCGCCGACTTTCCGGTTGTTACCGTAAAAGACTGGGTTAAAAGCCAGGCAATGTTGGCCGATTATTTAGGCATCGGGCAATGGGCGGCGATTGTCGGCGGTAGCTTGGGCGGCATGCAGGCTTTGCAGTGGACGATTGATTTTCCCGACCGCGTGCGCCACGCTTTGGTGATTGCTTCGGCCACGTGCCTGTCTGCCCAAAATATCGCATTTAACGATGTGGCGCGCCAAGCCATTATCACCGATTCGAATTTTCACAACGGCCATTACCGCCGTTACAACACCATTCCCCGCCGCGGCTTGCGCATCGCGCGCATGATGGGGCATATCACTTATTTAGCCGAAAAAGGCATGGGCAAAAAATTCGGCCGCAGTATGCGCAGCGATGGTTACCAATACGGCTACGGCGTTGAGTTTGAAATAGAGTCCTATCTGCGTTATCAAGGAGATAAATTTGCCGAGCGTTTTGACGGCAACTCTTACCTGCGCATGACCAAAGCGCTGGATTATTTTGCTCCGGCCGACGAATACGGCAACGATTTATCAGCCGCGCTCAGCCATGTAAAAGCCAAATTTTTTGTTGCCAGCTTCAGCACAGACTGGCGTTTTGCGCCGGAACGCTCACGTTCATTAGTCAAACATTTGGTCAGAGCAGGGAAAAGCGTGCAATATATAGAAGTGGAGTCGTATCACGGCCACGATGCTTTTTTGATGACCGACGAGCCGTATGTCCGCGCCATGCGCGCCTATATGAATAATGTTTATAAGGAATTACAGCCATGAATCTGCGCGACGACTTGCAATTGATTTACGATTGGATTCCTGAAAACAGCCGCGTGCTGGATTTGGGCTGCGGCAAAGGCGAATTGCTCTCAGCGCTGGTGCAAAACAAACATTGCAGCGGTTACGGCGTGGAAATCGACACCGAAGGCGTGCTCGCTTCCATGGAGCGCGGCATCAACGTGATACAGGCTGATTTGGAGCAAGGCTTGCAGGATTTCGATTCCAACAGCTTTGATATTCTGGTGTTGAGCCAAACCATCCAAGCCATGCAAAACACAGAAAACATTTTGCGCGACCTCACACGCGTGGCCAAACAGGCCATTGTTTCTTTTCCCAATTTCGGCTATTGGCGCAACCGTGTGCAGCTTGGTTTAACCGGCCATATGCCCGTATCCGAGCGTATGCCGTATCAATGGTATAACACGCCGAATATCCATTTTTGCACCATTGTCGATTTCGAACTGCTATGCGTGAAAAACGGCATCCATATTCTGGAGCGCGCCGTGATGACCAAAGGCAAACGTGTCAACACATTGCCTAATCTTCTTGGCAGTTTGGCTTTTTACCGGGTAGGTTAAATATGGAAAAAGTCATTATCACCGGCCATAGCCGGGGATTGGGAAAAGCCTTAACTCAATACTATCTGGATAAGAATTGCACCGTTTTTGGCTTGTCGCGCAATCTTTTAAAAGAATGCCTGTCTGAAAACTTGCAGCAGCAAGCAATTGATTTGTCAGATAGTCAGGCATTGAATATATGGCTGGAGCAGGGCGTTTTGGCTCATTTTATAAGCAGTACCAAACATATTGTGTTAATTAATAATGCTGGCACAACCTCACCGAACGCTATATTATGCAAACAAAATGCTGCAGACATTATGCAGGCTGTTGCGCTCAATATCACCGCGCCCTTATTGCTCGCCAACCATCTTGCATCGCACAAACCAACCGATGCCTGTCTGAAAATTATCCATATCTCAAGCGGAGCGGGCAGAAATGCCTATCCGGGCTGGAGTGTGTACGGCGCCACCAAAGCCGCGCTTGATCATCATGCACAATGTGTCAATATTGAAGCCAATCCGAATATACGTGCCTTATCCATTGCCCCCGGCGTGGTCGATACTGATATGCAGGCAGCCATCCGCGCTTCTGATGCCGATCATTTTCCGATGCTGCAACGATTCCTCGACTTAAAAAAACAGGGCGGCTTGAGTTCTTCGAAAGAAACTGCCGCCAAAATAGCCGGCATCATTGAGGATGAACGCTTTGAATTGGAAGCAATATGTGATGTAAGGCAATATTCTTAAAAAACATTTTCAGACAGGCCTATGCCTGTCTGAAAACTTTTATGCTATATAGTTCTGAATACAGCAACATTTTAAGGCGTTGAAAAGCATAGTGATAAAACACATATTTCATGTCACAGCAAAACAAATAAATAACGCAGAGTAAATTATGAAACAAGATTTCCAAGCCACCTTGAAAGCGCTGGGCAAACAAGCCAAACAAGAAGCCGAAGCCAAAGCCAAGCAAGAAAAAGCAGCCCGCAAACAAGCAGCCGAAGAAGTGGATTTCGCCAAAATGATGAGCGACGTTAAACCCTTAAAAGGTCAAAACCGCTATATTCCTCCACGGGATAATTCGCCCATCAAGCCGCGCAAACACAACGAAACCGAACTTGAAGAAGAAAACTACTTTTATGTAGGGGAAGGGCAATGGTTGGAAGTGCCCGATAAATTCAGTAAAAACGGGCAGGGCAGCAACGATATCAAGCGCTTGCAAAGCGGCCATTATCCGGTTGTTGCCGATGTCGACTTACACGGTTACACACAGGAAGAAGCGCAGCAAGTGCTGAATGAATTTATCGAATTTACCAAAAAGCGCGGCGTGTGCGGCGAAATTGTTCACGGCAGCGGCTTAGGTTCTTCAGGTTACCAGTCCGTTCTTAAAAACTTAGTGAGGCGTTGGCTGATGCAGCACCCCGACGTGCTGGCCTATGTAGAACCGCGTAAAGGAAATGACGGAGCGGTCAGGTTTTTATTGAAACGCCAATGGCGCGGCCAAGATGAAAAAAGCGGCCGGTAAAGCATTTCGCCTTTAACTTTTTTAACATTGGCAGGCAAGATTACAAGCGGCACGCACAAGCTTCTTATTCGATTCGTTTTCGAAGATTTTAAGACTCGGCATGATTTTAATCTTTCAAATTTTCATTTTGAAATGTTCCAATACGAACACCAAAGAAAGAATAATAGAATTAAAATGCCAAAAATTTGTTTTAAGGCAAATTAAGCTGTTTGCCATACAAGATGATTGCTGTTAGCATTCAGAAATACGCTTATATCTAAATATAATACAATGGAATATCCCAGCAAGCTGCTATACAATAAGCCTGTCTGAAACCATTGTTTTATTTAGATAAAATACAAGTAACGGTTGCTTTTACATTTTGAAATTCTTCTTACTTTTTCGAAAACGAAAATATTAAGATTCGATAATTTAACAAGCTTCTTTAATTAACTCAACTGAAAGGGATTGTCATTATGTCCACCCAAATTCAAGACGTTGATCCTATTGAAACTCAGGAATGGTTAGACGCATTAAGCTCTGTTCTGGAACACGAAGGTACCGAACGCGCACATTTCCTCTTGCAAAATCTGGTGAAATACACCCGCCGCCGCGGTGTGCACATGCCGTTTGACGCAACTACCGCTTATCTGAACACCATTCCGGTAGGCAAAGAGCAGAAATCTCCGGGTAATCACGAATTGGAGCACCGTATCCGTTCTATCATCCGTTGGAATGCTGCTGCAATGGTATTGCGCGCAGGTAAAAAAGATTTAGAGCTGGGTGGTCATATTGCTTCTTTCCAATCAGCCGCTACTTTGTACGACGTGGGCTTCAACCACTTTTGGCATGCCAAAGGCAAAGACGGCGTAGAAGGCGATTTGGTATTCATCCAAGGCCACTCTGCGCCTGGTATCTATGCACGCGCATTTGTGGAAGGCCGTTTAACAGAAGACCAACTGAACAATTTCCGTCAAGAAGCAGACTCAGATGGCCTGTCTTCCTACCCCCACCCTTATCTGATGCCTGATTTCTGGCAATTCCCAACCGTATCTATGGGTTTGGGCCCGTTAATGGCGATTTATCAGGCACGTTTCCTGAAATACCTTGAGTCGCGCGGCTTAACCAAAACCAAAGGCCGCAAAGTATGGGTATTCTGCGGCGACGGCGAAATGGACGAACCGGAAAGCCAAGGCGCGATTTCACTGGCTGCCCGCGAAGGTTTGGACAACCTGATTTTCGTCATCAACTGTAACTTGCAACGCTTGGACGGCCCGGTACGCGGTAACGGCAAAATCATCCAAGAGCTGGAAGGTAACTTCCGCGGCGCAGGTTGGAACGTATTGAAAGTGATTTGGGGCGGTCGTTGGGACGGCTTGTTGGCCAACGACACCAACAACGCTCTGAAACAGCGCATGAACGAATGTTTGGACGGTGACTACCAAACTTATAAATCCAAAGACGGTGCTTACGTACGCGAACATTTCTTCAATACGCCCGAATTAAAAGCTATGGTAGCCAATATGTCGGATGAAGAAATCTGGGCCTTAAACCGAGGCGGTCACGACCCGCACAAAGTTTACGCAGCTTACTACGAAGCCGTAAACAATCCTGACGGCCGTCCGACCGTGATTTTGGCTAAGACCATTAAAGGCTACGGTATGGGTGCTTCAGGTGAAGGCCAAAATATTGCCCACCAAGCCAAAAAAATGGACGTGGCTTCTCTGAAACAATTCCGTACCCGTTTCGGCATTCCGGTAACCGACGAGCAAATCGAAAGCGGCGACCTGCCTTACTACCGTTTCCCCGAAGACAGCCCGGAAATGCAATACCTGCGTGAGCGCCGCAATGCTTTGGGCGGCTATCTGCCACAACGTAATCCGAATAACGAAGCTTTACCGATTCCTGCTTTGGAAACATTCGACGCACAGCTTGAATCAAGCGGCGACCGTGAGTTTTCTACCACCATGGCATTCGTACGTATTCTGTCAACCTTGTTGAAAGACAAGCAAATCGGCAAACGCATCGTACCGATTGTACCTGATGAAAGCCGTACCTTTGGTATGGAAGGCATGTTCCGCCAATACGGTATCTGGAACCCGAAAGGCCAGCAATATACGCCGCAAGATAAAGACCAACTGATGTTCTACAAAGAATCGGTTGACGGTCAGATTCTGCAAGAAGGTATTAACGAACCCGGTGCAATGGCAGACTGGATTGCAGCAGCAACAAGCTATGCAAACAGCCGCTACGCCATGATTCCGTTCTATATCTATTACTCAATGTTCGGCTTCCAACGCATCGGCGATTTGGCTTGGGCAGCAGGCGATATGCGTGCGCGCGGCTTCTTGGTGGGCGGTACCGCTGGCCGTACGACTTTGAACGGCGAAGGCCTGCAACACGAAGACGGCCACAGCCAAGTTCAAGCCGACCTGATTCCGAACTGTATGAGCTATGATCCGACCTTCCAATACGAGCTGGCCGTAATCGTTCAAGACGGTTTGCGCCGCATGTATGTGAATCAGGAAGATGTGTTCTACTATCTGACCGTGATGAACGAAAACTACGTACATCCCGCCATGCCGCAACGCGAAGGTATTGAAGAAGAAATCCTGAAAGGTATGTATCTGTTCAAAGCCGGCGGAGAAAGCGATAAGAAAGTCCAACTGATGGGTTCCGGCACGATTCTGACCGAAGTAATTAAAGCAGCTGAACTGCTGAAAAAAGACTTTGGTGTAGAAGCCGATGTTTGGTCTTGCCCGTCATTCAACTTGCTGCACCGCGACGCTATGAAAGTTGAACGTCATAACCGTCTGCATCCTTTGCAAGAACAAAAACTGCCGTTTGTTACCCAGCAGCTGCAAGGCCATGAAGGCCCGGTTGTTGCCGCTACCGACTATATCCGCGGCTTTGCCGAGCGCATCCGTGCCTACATTCCAAACGATTTCCATGTTTTGGGCACCGACGGTTTCGGCCGCAGCGACTCACGCGCCAACCTGCGCCGCTTCTTCGAGGTAGATAGCTACAACATCGTTGTTACTGCCTTAAATGCTTTGGCCGACCAAGGCAAAATTGAAAAAGTGGTTGTACAGCAGGCTATTGAGAAATACGGCATCAAAACCGACACTGTGCCCAGCTGGGAGCGTTAAACAGTGGTTTTCAGACAGGCATTATTATAGGCCTGTCTGAAAAAAGGATTTTGAATGGTTCTAACAAAATAATTAAGTTGCGAACCTTGCTTCACAACTAAATTAAAGGATAAGCACGATGAGTCAAATCGTAGAAATCAAAGTACCCGACATTGGCGGCCACGAGAATGTGGATGTCATTGCGGTAGAAGTAAAAGCCGGCGATACCATTGCCGTAGATGATGCCCTGATTACTTTAGAAACCGATAAAGCCACCATGGATGTGCCTGCCGACACCGCAGGCGTGGTGAAAGAAGTGAAAGTAAAAGTGGGCGATAAAGTATCGGAAGGCAGCGTGATTGTGTTGGTTGAAGCCACCGGCGCCACCGAATCCGCACCCGCTAAAGAGGCTGCACCTGCACCAGCCCAACAAGCTGCGCCTGTTGCATCAGCCGGCGGCAGTGTGGTTAAGGTAGAAGTGCCTGATATCGGCGGACATGACAATGTTGATGTGATTGCGGTGGAAGTGAAAGCCGGCGATACCATCTCTGTGGATGACACGCTGATTACTTTGGAAACCGACAAAGCAACGATGGATGTGCCGTCAACCGCGGCCGGTGTGGTTAAAGCTGTTCACATCAAAGTAGGCGACAAAGTTTCCCAAGGCACCATTATTGTTGACGTTGAAGCTGCCGGAAGTGCTGCTCCTGCCGCTGCCCCTGTTGAACAGAAAACCGAAGAGAAAAAAGCCGAACCGGCTCCTGCCGCCGCACCGGCTGCTGCCTCACCTGCGCCGCAAACCGCTTCTTCACCGGTTGCCGCATTTGGCAACACCCCTGTTAACGAAGCTGCTTTTGCCAAAGCGCACGCAGGCCCGTCTGCCCGTAAACTGGCACGCGAATTAGGCGTGGATTTAGGCTTGGTAAAAGGCACCGGCTTGAAAGGCCGTATTGTTGGTGATGACATTAAAGCCTTCGTTAAAGCTGCCATGCAAGGCGGTGCGGGCAAGGCTGCTCCGGCAGCGCCTTCTCTGGGCGGCGGTTTGGACTTGTTGCCATGGCCGAAAGTTGATTTCAGCAAATTCGGCGAAATCGAAGTGAAAGAGCTTTCGCGTATCAAGAAAATTTCCGGTCAAAACCTGTCGCGTAACTGGGTGATGATTCCGCACGTTACCGTAAATGACGAAGCAGATATGACCGATCTGGAAGAATTCCGCAAACAGCTGAATAAAGAATGGGAACGCGAAGGTGTGAAACTGTCACCGTTGGCGTTTATCATCAAAGCTTCCGTAACCGCTTTGAAAGCTTTCCCGGAATTCAACGCTTCCTTAGACGGCGACAATCTGGTATTGAAAAAATACTACAATATCGGCTTCGCAGCCGACACGCCTAACGGCTTGGTTGTACCGGTAATTAAAGATGCCGATAAGAAAGGTTTGAAAGAAATTTCTCAAGACCTAACCGAGCTGAGCAAAAAAGCCCGCGAAGGCAAGCTCAAACCCAACGAAATGCAAGGTGCAACCTTTACCATTTCCAGCTTGGGCGGTATCGGCGGTACCGGTTTCACTCCGATTGTGAATGCGCCTGAAGTGGCTATTTTGGGTGTGTGCAAATCGCAAATGAAACCGGTGTGGAACGGTTCCGGCTTTGAACCCCGCCTGATGTGTCCGTTGAGCTTGTCATTCGACCACCGCGTGATTGATGGCGCGGCCGGTATGCGCTTTACCGTGTTCTTGGCAAGTCTGTTAAAAGATTTCCGCCGCATTACACTGTAACGCTGTTCAGACAGGCATTCAAACAATGCCTGTCTGAAAAAATTACCGAAGGAACCGGTAGAATGCCGGTTGCTTTCCAGAAAGGTTTATAAGAATGAGCTTAATCGAACTCAAAGTGCCCGATATCGGCGGGCATGAAAATGTAGACATTATCGCCGTAGAAATCAAAGCGGGTGACACGATTGCCTTGGAAGACACGCTGATTACTTTGGAAACCGACAAAGCCACCATGGATGTACCGGCCGAATCTGCCGGCGTGGTAAAAGAAGTGAAAGTAAAAGTGGGAGACAAAATTTCCGAAGGCGGCGTGATTGCCGTTATCGAAGCAGCAGCTTTGGCTGAAGCCCCAAAAACTGAAAGCAAGCCGGAAACGGCACAAGAAGCACCAAAAGCAGCCGCACCGGCACCGCAAGCAGCGCAATTCAGCGGTGCTTCTGATGCGGAATACGATGTCGTAGTATTAGGCGGCGGCCCGGGCGGCTATTCGGCTGCTTTTGCTGCGGCCGACGAAGGCTTGAAAGTTGCCATTATCGAACAATACAGCACCTTGGGCGGCGTATGTTTGAATGTGGGTTGTATTCCGTCTAAAGCCTTGTTGCACAATGCAGCGGTAATGGATGAAGTGCACCACCTGAAAGCCAACGGTATTTCTTATCCCGAACCGGAAGTAGATATCGACATGCTGCGCGCATACAAAGACAAAGTCATCGGCAAATTAACCGGCGGCTTGGCAGGTATGGCGAAGGCCCGAAAAGTCGACATCATTCAGGGTTTTGGTAAATTTTTAGATGCGAATCACATTGAAGTTGCATTAACCGAAAGCCGGGAATACGAACAAGCCACACAAACCGGCAGCAAAAAAGTAGTAGCATTTAAAAACTGTATTATCGCAGTCGGCAGCCGTGTCGTGAACCTGCCGTTTATTCCGCAAGACCCACGCATTGTCGATTCCACCGGTGCTTTGGCGCTGAAAGAAATCCCGCAAAAAATGCTGATTATCGGCGGCGGCATTATCGGCTTGGAAATGGGTACGGTATACAGCACTTTAGGCGCCCGCTTGGATGTGGTGGAAATGATGGACGGCCTGATGCAGGGTGCTGACCGTGATTTGGTAAAAGTTTGGCAAAAACTAAACGAATATCGCTTCGACAACATCATGATCAACACCAAAACCGTAGCAGTGGATGCAAAAGAAGACGGCATTTATGTGAGCTTTGAAGGTGAAAACGCACCTAAAGAGCCGCAGCGCTACGATTTGGTGCTAGTTGCCGCGGGCCGTGCGCCGAACGGTAAATTGATTGATGCCGAGAAAGCCGGCGTAATTGTGACCGACCGAGGCTTTATCGAAGTTGACAAACAAATGCGCACCAATGTGCCGAACATCTATGCCATCGGCGATGTGGTTGGCCAACCGATGTTGGCGCATAAAGCCGTACACGAAGGTCATGTGGCGGCTGAGAATTGCGCGGGGCACAAAGCTTATTTCGATGTCCGTGTGATTCCGGGCGTGGCCTACACGTCGCCCGAAGTGGCATGGGTAGGCGTAACCGAAACTTCCGCCAAAGAAGACGGCCTGAAAATCACCAAAGCCGTGTTCCCGTGGGCTGCATCAGGCCGCGCCATTGCCAACGGTTGCGATCAAGGCTTCACCAAGCTGATTTTTGATGCAGACAGCGGCAAGATTATCGGCGGCAGCATCGTCGGCCCGAACGGCGGCGACATGATCGGCGAAATTTGCTTGGCGATTGAGATGGGTTGTGATGCGGCAGACATCGGCAAAACCATTCATCCACACCCGACTCTAGGTGAAAGCATTGGTATGGCTGCTGAAGTGGCATTGGGTGTTTGCACCGATTTGCCGCCTCAGAAAAAGAAAAAATAAGCCTGCTGGCTTGTTTAGAAAGGCTGTCTGAAACTGTTCAGGCAGCCTTTTTGCTATAGTCAATCAACACATTTTTGATACAAGGCAGCAAGCCTAAGACAGTACAAATGTGGGACGGAACTGATTTTGTTGCTGCTTCAAATGCTTACAAAATTGTTCACTTTGAGCTAAGGCGCAGCAACGCTGTAACAAAAGTTAAATGGATTAACTATAGTTTAGCAATGCCTGTCTGAAACCACTTTTTCAGACAGGCACCATTAACTTCCCAAATTAACCTGAATATTATTTTTTACGCAAATCTACCAAACGGGTACCGGCAAGGAAGTCGTATAAAAACTGGCGGTCTGCATTAAATAATGCAAAACCCCAAGGCAATATCCACCAGAAAAGGGCGGCACCGAATGCGGGTTTGGGTGGAATCCCCCAACCATGCAGTGCAGAATAGGCAAGCAGCGGAATGAATACGATAAACACACAAGCCCACATAAAGCGCAGGCGCAAGCGCGAGGTGTGCGGCTGATTGCCTGACTGGTCGGCAAGGCCGATATGCCAAGTACGCATAGGCAAGGTTTGGCCTTGTTTAAGCCAGTTGAGTTTGAAATAAAACCACCAACCCACCAGCATAATCAGGCTAACAGCAATTTGGGAAAGCAGCGGCGAAATCGGGTTGAGTAACATAGACGCTAGCCCGGCAGGCAGCCCAAGCGCCACGGTGATAGCGGCGGCCAATAAGCCTTCGTAGAGCAGGGAGGCAAGGCGGCGTTTGAGGGAAACGGTGGATGAATGGGGCATGGTCTTGCTCATTTAATAAAAGATGAAAAATGTGATTGTGCGGTTTGCAACATAATATTTAACGCATCGTCAGACTGACAGGGATCGATAAGCGTGTCGGTTGGCAATTTGCGCAACCAGGTTATTTGGCGTTTTGCAAGTTGGCGGGTAGCAACTATGCCTTTTTCAACAAATGTTTCGTAATCGGTTTCCCCTGCTAGATAATCCCATGCCTGTCTGTAACCCACGCAGCGCATGGAAGGCATATCTGCTGTTAGGCTAGGGTAGGCCGCTTGCAGCGCTTTCACTTCATCTGTGAAGCCTTGTTTCAGCATCATGTGAAAGCGCAAAGCAATATTTTCATGCAGCCGCTTTCTGTTTTCAGGAAACAGTGCAACCGCATGTATATCGAGAGGAACGGTATAAGCAGCTTGTTCTGCAAAATGTTCGCTTAAGGGCTTGCCGGTAAGCATCCACACTTCCAAAGCGCGTTCGATGCGCTGGCTGTCGGTAGGTTCCAAGCGTTGTGCGGTAGCCGGGTCAACTTCCTGCAAGCGTTGATAAAGGTGTGCTAATCCGCGGCTTTGTTTATCTTGCTGCAATTGCGTGCGCACCGCATCATCTGCTTCCGGCAAATCATTCAGGCCATTAACCAGCGCGTGGTAATACATCATGGTGCCGCCCACAATCAGCGGCAGATTTCCCCGCTTGTGAATTTCGTTACACAAGCGCAGGCAATCTGACACAAACTCTGCCGCGCTGTAGCTTTCCAGCGGCGAAATAATATCGATTAAATGATGAGGCACTTGGGCCAATTCTTCCGCAGAAGGCTTGGCCGTGCCGATATTCATATCCCGATAAACCAGCGCCGAATCAAGGCTGATGATTTCCACCGGCAAATGCTCTGCCAGCCTTAAAGCAAGGCTGGTTTTACCGCTGGCTGTTGGGCCTAAGATAGCAAGTGCTTTGGAAAAGTTCATAGGTTAGGATCTTTTAGCGGAAAGGACATAAATCTACAAAGCTTTCTACAAAGCTGTCGTTTTTGTTAAAGCAGGTCAGCGGAGCAGCAACCACGAAAATCGGCATAAGAGCTGCCACACCCAGGCTTTTACCAATATGCACTTTCTCACGCGAGTGACTACTTGAAACCGTTGCTTTGATAGGCGTTTTTAAAGCATGTTGAGCCAAAAGTTCATTTCTATTACTCAGGTCGATTAATTGGCCACGGCTTCGGAAACGGACTTCAATGATTTGGTTCCCTTCACGCCAATCGAGATGACTCTGTTTTATTTGCGTTAATAAAACCGGCTTGGGCGCTTTAGGTTGGGACACAGCAACGTCGCTATCCAAATTTTCAAATTGTTTTAAATCGGAATAATCACTTTTTTGCGCATCTAAATAAACATTGTAGTTAATCATAAACATTGTAGTTAATCATAAACATTGTAGTTAATCAGCGCACTGTTAGAAGCGCTATAACTGATATCCGTATTGGTAAGCACGATATGGTTCAGGTGGTTTGATTTCAAAAATGCGGAAAATGCTTTGTTTTCATAAAACAGATATTCATTGCGCTCCCCGATAACGTAAATATGATTCAACCCGTTTTTACTGTTTATATAAAAACCGATTAAGTTTTCATCCGGCTCTTTTTTGGTAACGGTTTCCATCGAAGTAATGCAGCCCGACTAGAAAACCGCCGCGACAATAGCGGAAAATAAAGCTTTCATTTTCGATCACCTCTATAAATCAAAGCTCAACCAGCGGCTCATTGAGCGCTTTTTCCACGGATTTAATCAAATCTTTAACCGGTATGGTAAACACACCCGCATCGCCCGCTTCCCAATCCTGTTTCCACAATTCATAACCTTCGGAAATATCCGGCAGATCAGTTTTTTCTTGTTCTTCCAATTTGGTTACACTTGATTTAAGCGAACCTTCGGAAACAGGCACATGGGGCAGGGTGGTTTGAATGCCTCCTGCAATATGTGGGTTTTTCAACGCCAAATTGTCAATATAAATATGAAATATTTTTCTTTGTTTCTCACCTTGGGTATCGGAATCGACTTTCACGATGTATAAGCGGGAATTTTGCTCGTTTGCGCGCTGTCGGTATTGCCAGACTTGACCTACTGCAAATTCTTGCGCAACGGCGCTTAGCGGCAGCAAGCAGCAGAGTAATGCGGAAATTTTTTTAATCATATGTATATTCCTAAATAAATGAGTAAGCAAATAGGCCGCAATGCCTGTCTGAACGGATTGGTTTTATTTTCAGACAGGCATTACTGCCCCCTTAAAAACAAAGCATCTAATTCCTTCAATGTAAGCTTAACCCAAGTAGGGCGGCCGTGGTTGCATTGATTACTGCGTGGCGTATTTTCCATATCGCGCAGCAGAGCGTTCATTTCGGGCAAAGTAAGCTGACGGCCGGCTCTGATAGAGCCGTGGCAAGCCATTGTGGAAAGAATTTGGTTTTCTCTTGCTTCAACGGCCTGCGAAGCACCTACTTGTGCAAACTCGCGCAGCATGTCGCGGGCAAGCTCTGCCACATCAGATTTACCGAGCATTTGCGGCACGGCACGGACGGCTATGGTGTTGCTGCCCATTGCGGATAAATCCAAGCCGAATCCGCGCAATGCTTCGCCGTGGTCGGTGAGCGCTGCCATTTCTTCATGGCTGGCGGCAAAGGTTACCGGAATCAGCAAAGATTGGCTGGGCAGGCTGCTATTTTGCTCGCGTGCCGCTTTCATTTTTTCATAATTCACGCGTTCGGCGGCAGCATGCATATCAATCAGCAGCAAACTGTCTTCTGCTTGTGCAAGGATATAAATGCCTAATAATTGTGCAATGGCAAAACCTAATGGCGGTAACTCACTATTATTTTCACTTGCTGCCTGATGCCTGTCTGAAAAGGTTTCAGACAGGCATTCCGTCTGCTCCAAAGGAAAACGGCTTTGCTCGAATGCTGCCAGTTCAATATCGTGTTCAGGTGTTTTGCGGTAGAGTTCGGCATAAGTATCCATAGCTGCGCGGCTTTCCCGCAAGCTAAGGTTGCGTTGTTGCGGTGAACGGGAAGCGGGTGTGTAAGAAACCGGGGATGATTTGACAGAAGATTCACTTGTTTCAGAATGCTTTTCAGAGGCAACGCCAAGCATATCATGCAGAATTGCCCCCGCATTGCCCACGCTCTCGGTTTGGTCGGCGCGGGTGGCCGCTAAAGTTTTATTCAGAGTATGGAACACAAGCTGGTGGACGGCCTGGCTGTCTCGAAAACGGATTTCGGTTTTGGTAGGGTGCACATTAACGTCCACCATCTCCGGCGGCAGCTCAAGAAACAGCACGAAAGCAGGCGTGAGCGCGTTGTGCAACACATCGCGGTAAGCCTGTTTCACAGCATGCAGCATCACTTTATCGCGCACAAAGCGGCGGTTAACAAAACAATATTGCCGATCGGTTTTGCCTTTGGCAAAAGTGGGTTTGGAAATCAAACCATGCAGGCGTACAAGCCCTTGGCCGCTGTCGGTAGGCAAAGAAGCTGCTTTAAATTCTTCACCCAAAATTGCGCAAACACGCTCTTCAAGGCTTTGTGGCGGTAGTTTGAAAATGCTTTTACCATTGTGTTTCAAGGAAAAACCGATTTCAGGATGCGCCAAAGCCAAGCGCTCAACGGTGTTGGCGCAATGCGCGTATTCCGTATTTTCAGATTTGAGAAACTTGCGCCGTGCGGGCGTGTTAAAAAATAAATCCGCCACTTCCACTGTGGTGCCGGTAGGGTGGGCAGCTGCGCGACCACTTTCCAATTTGCCATCAATAGCACGGATTTCCGAAGCATGCGCAGCATCTTCCCGGCGGCTGGTCAGCGTAAGCCTCGACACGGAAGCGATACTGGCCAAACCTTCTCCGCGAAAACCCATACTGGCAACATGTTCCAAATCATTTAAAGTGGCAATTTTGCTGGTAGCATGGCGGTGAAGCGCAAGATTGATGTCCTCTGCATGAATACCGAAGCCGTTATCCGTTACACGAATCAACTTGATGCCGCCCGAAGCCAATTCGATTTGAATCTCACTTGCCCCTGCATCAATGCTGTTTTCAACAATTTCTTTCAAAGCGTTGGCCGGACGCTCCACCACTTCGCCGGCGGCGATTTGATTAATCAGATGGTCGGGCAGGGCGGCAATGCGTTTCATGGGCGTATCCATAAATTTTCAGACAAACATCATTATATAGCAATCATAGCTGAGCCGGTTTCGCTATATAATTCGTTTATTTGCAAAACGGAGCCAACCCATGAACCAGCAGTTGCTCGGATTCTACTTCTTACCCCTCGGCGTATTGCTGATGGGCGCCGCCGCCTTGTGGCAAATGTATGTAGTGATGTCGGAAAGTTACAGCTTAAACCGCTTTAAGGAAGACAAACAACGCTTGGGCGCCGCCATAGCCATGTTTTTCAGCTTTTCATTAGCAATCTATATCTTGTGCCCCAATGCCCGAAAAAAAGGCCTGATTTTCCTGATGTTAGGGATTGTAGGCGCAACATTGTATATCTTAGGCAAAATGTGGTTACCGTGGAAAAATGCTTAGAGGTAATAATGAGCGTGGCAGGAAACATGTTAACCGACGCTGCCAATACCGATTTAGATAACCATCAAGGCCATGGCTGGTTTATCGCAGCTATTATTTCCCATAATCATAATTATGTTAAATTTTATATCTAGAGTTGATTCAATACGTTCGAAATTAAGTGCCCTATTTTAATCACTAATAACCTTTACCTAGTATCACTGATAAATAATGCCCTGATGCTTCAGCCAACCGTCTGGGTGCCGTTTGGCCGGATCATGATGTGTCCAATGAATAACGCCGCCTTGTTCGCTCCATTCATATTCGCCGTAAAAACCAACGGTATCGCCTTTTTTCAAACCTTTAATTTTTGGGGCTAAGTCGATATTGTGCGCAACGAGTAACGTTTGTCCACTGCTTAGTTCGAGGATGAAGCGTTGATGGCGAGAGCCTTTATTATCATCAGGCAATGTTTTTTTCACTGTACCACTACCTTCGATTTGCAGATTGCTTTGACGGTTTTGATAGGCTTGCTGCAGAAGCTGTTCGAAATTTTGGTTGTTTTGAACGGTGGTTTGTTGGCCATGCGGTTGGCTCAAACTTGTATTTGGTTCAGATTGCTGATTGGTTTTGTTGAAATGCTGCCAGCCGAAAACGGCAATGGCAGCGATGGCTAGGATAAGGATTTTGTTTTTATTCATTTTTTAGACAGGCATTAGCGTTTGTATTTTAAATCGTAGCGGATATCTTTCATCACACTGGCTAAGTTGTGGTCGAGCACTTCTTTTACTAATCCGGGTGTTTCTTTGGCAAGGGTTTCTTGGATTTGGTATGTGAGCACTGCGGTTTGTTTCTGCACCGCTGTGCGTATCATGCCGGAAACGGCGTCAGTTAGGTGTGGTAATAATTTTGCTGTAAGGCGCTCCAGCAATTCTTTTTCAGACAGGCATGTAACTGGCTGTTTGGGCGCGACTTGAGGATTGATCACATTGATGCTGACCGGAATATTTTCAGCGGAAATCGGCGGCGTGTCTTTATCGAAAAATTCTTTTTGTTCAATAGTTTGTTCGCCCCTAATCTGGCGTTTGGGATTGAGCCAAACGGTATGCGTGCTTTCAATGGCGCTTTCTTCGGCATCACCTTGCAAAGCTGCTTGTGCGGCTATCCAGTCTTCTTGTAATAAAACGGCAGCATCTTCTACGGGCTGCTCGGCAGAAAACTCCGCGTTGATTTCTTCTTGCCATTCCCGCAGATATTCTTGCAAAGCCCGTTCACGTGCTTCGGTTTGTGCAAGATTTTTCATGGCAGGTTGCGGGCGGATCGCACTGCTGACTTGACGTGCGCCGCCTGAAAGTGGCTGACCGCTGTTTTGACGACGCAACTGCTCGAGTTTACGTTCCCATTCTTCCTGCTGGCCTTGCGGAAGATTTTGATGTGTCGGGTTGAATCTTTGATTGTTCATTCTTTTTGCTTTCTTTGCTGGCATTTGAAGGCTTATAATCGGTGCCCTATTTTATCAGATTATTTTCTAAGGAAACATGATGAACAGCTTGGAACAAAGGATTGAATTTTTAGAAGAAGCCAATGAAGTGGTGCGTATGCAAAACCGCGTATTGTCTACGGCTTTAAAGGGGCTTATCCGCGCCCTGCCGGCCGATATGGCGCAAGATGCGGTCGAATCCATCCAACTGGCGTTTGAAGATGCTTTGGCTGAGTTGAGCTATGAAGACAGCCCGCATATTGATTTGTTTCATGATGTAACTTATTCTTTCTTTAGAGAAAAAGAGCATTAACCTTTTTAGAGTACATATGCCTGCCTGAAAAAATGTCACTTTATGTAAAGTCATGATAAAATGCCCAATTCGATAGAATCATTTATCTGGCTCTTCCTACTATTATTTATTTTCTGAAACAGGATCACGATCATGAATATGAAAAAATGGCTTGCCGCTACACTAATGTGTTCGGCTTTGGTATTGGGCGGCTGCGGCGGACAAGGCCAAAGTGGCGGACAAAAAGCGGATAAGGTTTACCGTGTGGCCATGAATGCGGAATTTGCGCCGTTTGAATCGTTGGATGCCCAAAATAATGTGGAAGGTTTTGACGTTGATCTGATGAATGCGATGGCTGCGGCAGGTAATTTCAAAGTGGAATACAAGCATCAACCATGGGATAGCCTGTTTGCCGCTTTGGGCAACGGTGATGTGGATATTTTGGCTTCCGCTATCACTATTACCGATGAACGCAAACAAAGCATGTCGTTTACCGATCCTTATTACAAAATTACCCAAGTGATTCTGGTACCGCAAGGTAAAAACATTAAAAATGTTGATGATTTGAAAAAAGCCAATAAGGTAGGCGTGATTACCGGCCAAACCGGAGATTTTGTTATTTCCAAGATGTTGGGCAAAGACAGCGCGAAGATTGCGCGTTTCGATACATTGCCTTTGGTAATCAAAGAGATGGAAAGCGGCGGCTTGGATGCTGTGGTTACAGATAGCGCGGTAGTCGGCAATTATCTGAAACATAATGCCAACAAAGGCTTTACTGTGGTAGAAGCACCTGATTTCACTGAAGAAAATTATGGTTTCGCCGTGCGTAAAAACGATGAAGAAACGCTCAAAATGCTGAATGATTCGTTGAAAAAAGTGCGTGAAAGCGGTGAATACGAAAAAATCGAAAGCAAATATTTTGCCAAATAAGCTTTTGCATCATTTTTTAATTTGAAGCAGAATGCCTGTCTGAAACATTCAGACAGGCATTATTTATCAACTCATCTATTTTTCTCAAATTATGCTCAGTTACCGCCACGCCTTCCATGCAGGAAACCATGCCGACATACTCAAACATTTTACGCTTTGGCTGGTATTGGATTATTTCAATAAAAAAGATAAGCCTTATTGGTATATCGATACGCATAGCGGCGCCGGTGTATATAACCTTGCCGGAGAGCAGGCTCAGAAAGTGGGGGAGTACCGGCAAGGAATTGCCCTTTTACGCGCAGCTTCTGGCTTGCCCGAAACATTGCAGCAATTTAATGCCTGTCTGAAAAACCTATTGCCTGATGAAAATCTTTATTGCGGCTCCCCGTTTTTGGCAGCAGCGACTTTGCGCGAGAGCGATAAAATGCGCTTGTTTGAATTACATCCGGCAGATTTTGAACTTCTGCAGAATAATATTCGGGAATGGAAACTGGGCAGGCGCTGCATCGCCAAGAAAGAAAACGGCTATCAAGGTTTAATCACCCTGTTGCCGCCCCCTACGCGCCGCGCTGTGGTATTAATTGACCCGCCTTATGAAGAAAAACAGGATTACGAGCGCGTAGTAAAAACGCTGAAAGAAGCGCAGAAACGCTTTGCGGAAGGCTGCTATATCGTTTGGTACCCTTGCCTATCCCGCGAGGAAAGTCGGAAATTGCCGCAGACCCTGATGAAACTTTCACCGGAAAACTATTTAAATGCACAGCTTCATGTACACGCGCCGCGGGCTGATGGTTTCGGTATGCACGGCAGCGGCATGTTTGTGATTAACCCGCCCTACCTTTTGGCCAAACAGCTCGCAGATACTTTGCCGGCGTTGTGCGAACTTTTAAAGCAAGATAATCAGGCGCGATTTGAATTGGATTATCGGATTGCATAATCTTAAAATGCCTGTCTGAAAACTAAATTTCTTTGAGGCATAGTTCATTTGAAGGCGATCCGATTACTTTTCAAATTTCAAACCAAAATGCAGGTAGCTTCGCTCGGTGGCCATACGACCGCGGGGAGTGCGCTGCAAAAAGCCTTGCTGGATCAGATAGGGCTCAATCACATCTTCGATTGTGTCGGTGCTTTCGCCTATGGCAGCCGCCACATTATCCAGTCCGACCGGGCCGCCACCGAATTTATGCAAGATAGCATCTAAAAATTTTCTATCCATCACATCCAACCCCTCGGCATCAACGTCTAACATGCTTAATGCGGCATCGGCTGTGGCTGCGGTGATTTTTCCGCCGCTTTTTACTTCGGCATAATCACGCACACGGCGTAGCAACCGGTTAGCAATACGCGGGGTGCCGCGGCTGCGTCGGGCGATTTCCATTGCGCCGGTGTCGTCGATATCCAATTGCAACAACGCGGCTGAACGGCCCACGATAACGGACAAATCTTCATTACGGTAAAATTCCAGCCGCGAAACGATACCAAAACGGTCACGTAAAGGATTGGTCAGCATACCTGCGCGAGTGGTGGCACCTACCAATGTAAACGGCGGCAAGTCGATTTTCACTGAGCGTGCGGCCGGGCCTTCGCCGATCATAATATCGAGCTGGTAATCTTCCAACGCGGGGTACAGAATTTCTTCTACCACCGGGCTTAGTCGGTGGATTTCGTCGATAAACAATACATCGTGCGGCTCAAGATTGGTAAGCAGCGCAGCCAAATCCCCTGCCCGCTCGAGCACCGGCCCGCTGGTTTGGCGCAGGTTCACGCCCAATTCGCGCGCAATGATATGCGCCAATGTGGTTTTACCCAAACCCGGCGGGCCAAACAGCAATGTGTGGTCAAGCGCTTCGCCGCGCTTTTTGGCCGCTTGAATAAAGATTTCCAGCTGCTCTTTGGCTTTTTCCTGACCGATATAGTCGGCCAGCGCTTTAGGGCGCAATGCGCGTTCGAGCTGTTCTTCTTGGGCGGAAAGGGTTTTCGGTGTAATCACGCGCTCGCTTCGTGCAGCGGTGAGATTATCGGTTTGCAGCATAGTGAGTGTTTCTGTTTAAAATGCAGGCTGTTATGATACCCGAAATCGGCAATGCCTGTCTGAAAGCTTTTTCAGACAGGCATTGATTGTATGTTCAGAGCAAAGGTGCGAGCAGGCGTACGCTGTTTTCTACCAACCCCCACCATTTGCTGCGCCGCTGCCATGCTTTTACCGTAACATAGCGGCTCTGGCTGAGATACTGCCGCTGCAACGCGGCCACTTCTTCAGTGGTTTTTTCATCATAAATCGCCAGACTGATTTCCAGATTGAGAAAAAAGCTGCGCATATCCATATTGACTGTGCCGAATAAGGTGTAGTCTTCGTCGATAGTCAGCGTTTTTGCATGCAGCAAACCGCCTTCAAACAAAGCTATTTTCACACCTGCGTTGAGCAGCATCGGGTAATAAGCTCGGGAAGCATAGCGCACCATCATGGAATCTACTTTGGCCGGCAGCACTAAAGTGACGTCCACCCCGCGCTTGGCGGCTACTACCAACGCGGTGAGCAGCGGGTCATCCGGCACAAAATACGGCGTGGTAATCACGATTTTCCGGGTTGCTGCGTAAATCACGCTGATGATGGTATCGTAAATCACGCGCTGCGCTTGGTCGGGCGCGGAAGGAATAACCTGCACCACAACCGTGCCCGCCTGTATTTTCTGCGGCAACAGCCCGGTTACAATGCTGCTGTGTTCCGTGATGTATTGCTGTACTTCAGACAAGCTTTCGTCACCTTCCACTGCCACATCTGCATAAAACACCGCCATCATTTCCAACACCATCGGCCCGCTGCAACGCATCATCACATCCACCCACTCTCCCACACCGGAACCTTGCTTGAAAAAGCGCGGGTCAACCAAATTGAAGCTGCCGGTATAGCCGATTTTTTTATCGATAATCATAATCTTACGGTGATTGCGTAAATCACTGCGGGTAAAAAACGTGCGCAAAACACCTACCGGCAAAGCCACATGCACTTCTACTCCTGCATTTTTCAACTTATCCGGCCAGCTGCTGCCGAAAAAATCGGCACTGCCCACGGCATCTGCAAGAATCACACAATTGACACCGCGTTGTGCTGCATAAATCAGCTCATTGAGCATGCTCTCGATTTTGCCTTGCGGCTGGATAATGTAAAAAGCCAGCAAGCATGATTGTTGGGCCGAGCGGATATCTGCCAACATGGCATCTACAATATCATCGGTTGTGGAAAGCAGCGTCATAGCGTTGTTTCTGGTAGCGCCCATACCGGTGATATCTGCGGCCACTCTCGCAATACCACGGTAGCGCGGGCCGATTTCATTGGTGATGTCCAAATCACTATCGGCAAGGTGCTGCTCGACAAATTCGCCGTAAAAGCGGTTCATCTCTGCAGACCGCTTTGCCCGTGCCATCCCCAAACGCGGTTCTCCTACCAACATATAGGCAACCACGCCGAGAAGCGGAAACACAAACAATATAATCAGCCATGCAAATGCCGTGCCCGTATTACGCTGCGTATAAAGGACACGCACCATACAGGCAAGCGCCGCCGCCGCGTGCAGGAAAACCAGAACTTGTCCCCAAGATATTGACATCGCAAACCTTTTTGATCATAAATAAAACGGAGTTTAGCATACCACACAAACAAGGCTGCATTTCCATGGTGAATCAACTTAAAAATAGTACACTCGTCATATTTGGGCTTGACCCGAATATTTTTAAATTCGAAATAATGTTGGGAGATATTCGAGTCAAGCCCGAGTATGACGGCGCTGTTACTGTGTAAGTGGTTTAACGATATGCAAAGCGGAGTTGCATAATGCCTAAAACAATGCCTGTCTGAACACAGATTTCAGACAGGCATTGCCATCAAAGCATAGGATTAATGTTAAAAGGTATTTTTCAATTCTCTCAACGCTGCAAAAACAGCGGCGTCATCATTCAAAGTTTGGCCTGATAATTTTTCCACCTGCCTAATCAGAATCGTTTGGTCGGTACGTAAAAATGGGTTTACCGCTCGCTCATGGGCCAAGGTTACGGGCAAGGTAGGCAATTTGTCAGACACACGCAGCGCTTCTTTTACCGCCGTGTTGCCCGGTTCCACATATTCGGCAAAACATAAATCGGATGCGGTATATTCATGCGCGGGATAAAACAAAGTGTCGGGCGGCAAGCTGTTAAAGCGCTGGATGCTGTTAAACAGTTGCCCGATTGTGCCGGTAAACACGCGTCCGCAACCTGCGCTGAATAAAGTATCGCCGCAGA
Source organism: Neisseria sp. 83E34 (assembly GCF_001308015.1). Lineage (GTDB taxonomy): Bacteria > Pseudomonadota > Gammaproteobacteria > Burkholderiales > Neisseriaceae > Neisseria. The sequence goes on along the minus strand of NZ_LGYH01000008.1, from coordinate 82,146 downwards.
ACACATGAAGCCTGTCTGAAAGCAGCAAAAGGTAAGCAAAATGCGTGGCCGTATGCCCGGGAACATGCCACACCTGCGCCTCTGTTCCGCAAAACACAACCTTGCCGCCCTCTTCGATTTTGTGCGTCACGCCTTGAATATCGGCATTGCCATACACTTCGCAATCGGGAAACGCCTTTAACAAGCCTTCGATGCCGCCCGTATGGTCATTATGATGATGGGTAATCCAAATTTGGCGCAATGTCAGATTATGCTGCTTGAGATAATCCAATACCGGCGCTGCATCACCCGGATCAACACACGCTGCATCCGAGCCGCATTGCAGCAGCCAAATATAGTTATCGTTAAAAGCAGGAATCGGGATAATCTGCATAGCTTTATCCTTCCAAAAGCCATTCCTGCAAACCGATAACTGTTTTCGCATCTTCAATTTCACCGTTTTTCAAAGCTTGCAACACTTCTTCACGGCTAAGCACCACGGTTTCCACAAATTCATCTTGATCAGGCTCAAGTTTGCTGGTTTGGCTCACATTAATTGCACGATAAAGATACATTTTTTCATCGCAAAATCCCGGAGCAGTGTAGAAAGTCCGCATTAATTCAACGCGCTCGGCTTCAAAAAGCGTTTCTTCCGCCAACTCGCGCAAAGCACATACAGCGGGATCTTCTCCTTCTTCCAGCTTGCCCGCCGGAAACTCCAACATTGCTTTATCGCAGGCATAGCGCCATTGCCGCACAAACACAACCTTGTCATCAGGCGTAACAGCCAAAATGCATGCCGCACCGGGATGACGGATTACTATGCGGAAACTTTCATTGCCGTTGGGTAACCGCACCTTGTCTTGAGCAATCGACACAAACGTGCCGTTGAAAATTTTTTCGGAGCTGATTTGAGTTTCGGTTAAATCCATCGGCGTGTCCTTTCATAATGTAAGTATGTTTTCAGACAGGCATTGTATCTTAATTTTTAAGCGCACCGATAATTCAGCTCATATAGCAAATAAACTTATTTTTGATGCAAGGCAGCAAGTCTCATAGTACAGAACTGATTTTATTCATAATTCAACGGCTTACAAAATCGTTCTCTTTGAGCTAAGGCGCAGCAACGCCGTAGTAAAAGTTAAGTTCATTTGCTTATAGTAAACGCCGCTCGGCAAATGACACAGCTTGAGTTGAAGTAACCACAAAGTGATCCAGCAAAGCAACATCCACCAAGTTCAAAGCAGCTTTCAGCCTGCCCGTAAACGCAATATCTTCGCCGGAAGGCTCCGCAGAGCCACCCGGATGGTTATGGGCAATAATGATTGCATTGGCATGATGCTCCAACGCCAGTTTAACCACCTCACGCACATACACCGTATTTTCAGCTACCGTGCCCCGCGCCAACTCAACTAAATTAATCAATTGATTTTGCCGGTTCAGCAGCAATGCCAGCGTTACCTCCACCCGCTCCTGCCCAAGCTGGAGGCGCAAATAGTCGGCCACCGCCTGCGAACTGCCGAATACAGGCGCTTGCTGCAATTCTTCGCCCAACACCCTGCGCCCTACTTCGCGCACCACCGCAAACTGGGTATAGCTTGCCAATCCCATGCCTTTGTATTTAGACAATTCTTGTGCAGGCGCACTCAAAAGCCGCCCCAAGCTGCCAAACTCTTGCAAAAGATAGCGCGCCAAATCTACCGCACTCATTCCCCTTGTGCCCACACGCAGCAAAATCGCAAGCAATTCCGCATCACTTAACGCAGCCGCTCCCCGCTCCAACAGCTTTTCACGCGGGCGCTCCCCTTCCGGCCAGTGTTTAATACTCATATATAACAATCCGCAATGTTTTATAATTGATAGTTTCAGAAATTATTTTATCTTAAAATCAGAATGAACAGCAAAACGCTGATGCCTGTCTGAAACAGTTAAGCAAACATTGAGTTTTAATCAACCGTGAAGTAAAATCCGTTGAAATAAATACACAAGGAAAAATAATGTCCAACAAATTGCACGCCCCCACCGAGCTTCCCGATTCCAATGATTTACGTGCCGTACTTGCCTACAATATGCGTCTGTTCAGAGTGAGCAAAGGCTGGTCGCAAGAAGAGCTCGCCCGCCAATGCGGATTGGATCGAACCTACGTTTCCGCAGTAGAGCGCAAACGCTGGAACATCGCTCTATCCAATATCGAAAAAATGGCAGCCGCACTCGGCATTCCAGCTTACCAACTGTTACTACCGCCGGAAGAACGTTTAAAAATGATTTAACCCAAAACAAATGCCTGTCTGAAAAACATTTTTCAGACAGGCATTATGTTGATTGAAACACATTTACGTTTCCTTCACCCTAGCAGGTGTAAGCACCATTTTTCCTTCCGCCTCCAATGCTTCCTCATGATTTTCTTGTTTAAGCGGATGCATGCCTAGCTCTCTTTTTACCAACACCAAACCATAAACAGCGGCAGCATGAGGCCACCAACGATCACCGGCAGCTTCCATAAATTCCAAAGCACGTAAGGCTTGTTTATTTTGAATCATCGGCCGGTAAACCATAAACCGCCCGCTCTCAATCATAAATCCCAAATCCGACAACACATGTTTCAACTCAGGCAAAGGCAGACACTTACTTTTTTCAGGCAGGCGTTTTCCGTCGAAACAGCCGCTAAACTGCCAAAGTGAGTGCGGATTCAATCCGGTTAAAACCATACGCCCTTCCGGTTTCAAAGCCCGGTAAGCTTCGGCCAAAGCCACTGCGTAAGCATCACAGCACTCCAATACATGCGGCATCAGCAATAAATCAAGCGAATCTGCCATCCATGCAGAATATTCCGCTTCCATTTCAAAATCATAACCGGAACGGATAACATGATGCCCTTCCAATAAATTCCAAGCAGGCATACCCATCTGTACCGTTGTGCCGAAAGCATAGCGGGTTGCGGAGTGTGAGAAAAAAGACTCCTCTTCACTGCGAACATAGCTGCCTAAAAGTGTTTCATCAAACCAACAGCTGATATTATGATTTCTTACATTTGCCAATCCGCATATCTCCAACCTTCGATAACGTAAGCCGTATCATACCAAATGCAGCGGCAAAACCTATAAAAACATACGAAAAACCAATCAAGGCCAAAATTTTAGGCGTATTGTTATTCTAATATATTGAAAAAATAAATTAATTTCTTTTCAAAGCTTGACGCATCCAAACAAGGCCAGTACCATTCATTAAATTTTAATTACTAAACTATATGCAGAAACTATGGCGTCACTGAAAACGATTTCTCTTGCCGTTGCAGGCTTGTCTATTTCCACGGCTTCTCATGCCCAAACATCATCTTATTCGCCCAACCAAGTTGGTATGGCCATGATGCGTTTAAGCGCATCCCCGCTTGACCACAACAAAAAAATAGCTGAAAAATCAAGCAGCATTTGGGCGAAAATGCGTAAAGATTTCCGCATGAATGAAGTAAACCCCGAATTAGTGCGCCGCCACGAGAGTAAATTCAGTGCAGGATCAGCCTACTTTACCCGCACCATAGACCGCAGCAAACCCTATATGTCCTACATCGCGAGCGAAGTAGAAAAGCGCAACATGCCTGCCGAAATCGCCTTGCTGCCGTTTATCGAAAGTGCTTATGTAACCAAAGCCAAATCCCATGTCGGCGCATCCGGTTTATGGCAATTTATGCCGGCTACCGGCCGCCATTACGGCTTGGAACAAACTTCACTATATGATGGCCGCCATGACGTAAAAGCCGCCACCGATGCCGCTCTTAATTATCTGCAATATTTACATGGTCTTTTTGGTGACTGGTCATTGGCTCTAGCCGCCTACAACTGGGGCGAAGGCAACGTTAGCCGCGCCGTTAACCGCGCACGTGCACAAGGCTTGGAGCCGGTGTATGAAAACCTACGCATGCCAAACGAAACCCGTAACTATGTGCCTAAATTGATGGCTGTCCGCAACATTGTGCGCGATCCCCAATATTACGGTATCAACCTGGCCGAAATCGACAGCAAACCCTACTTTAAAGCCGTCACACTCGACCAACCTATCGACACTTCTGCTGCCGCCCGCTTGGCAGGCATTACAGAAAGCGAATTCTTGGCTTTGAACCCTGCATTCAAAGCACCGGTATTCGTGCCCAACGAAAAACGCAAAATGCTGTTGCCTGTTGGCTCGGTTGCCACTTTTGAAAAAAATTACAGCAAAGCAGATAAATCAACCTTGCTTTCATGGAATGTATACCAAACACAAGGCATGACCAGCTTAGCCAGCATTGCAGCAGAAACCGGCACCAGCCTGAGCGAACTAAAACGCCTTAACGGCATCAAAGGTGCTTCCGTTAATGGCGGATACAGCCTTTTGGTTGCTAAAAATGGCACCAACGTAAATCAAGCTGCCAGCTATATTGATTTCGCGCGCATGGATAAAGATTTAAATCCAAATGATAATAAACTACAAACAGTAGAGCCGATGCAAGGTGGCTCAATCGGCAACTCGCTGGCTGCCGTTCAACCGGTAATGCCTAAACCTGTTGTAATGGCTCAGAAAGCAGAAGTCATTCCGGTTTCAAAAACGGCGTCTGTATCTACTACACCAGTTGAGGGCTTCGTAGCAATTGCCTCAAACAAACCAACCGTTAATGATCAAACTGCTCCGGTAAATATCGCGACCAACCAACCATTAGCATCGCCTCTGACGTCTGAAGTTCACCCAACGGTTTCTGAAAATTTAGCAACAAACACAATAGTTACCGAACCCCAAATTCAGATAGCCAAAACAGAAGCTTCTGCAACACCGATAACAAACGGTTCAGTAACGAATACCAACACTCAATTGGCAACACTTGAAAACAACCAATCCGCAGATGAGTTGCAAGTTTTGGCTGAACAAGGCAATGCAGCTGAAGTTATCCGCAGTACAATTGCACGTTTGGAAGAAGATGAGGCACGTGCTGCGAAAGCCCGCTTGGCAAAAGCCAAACAACAAGAACGTACACAAGCCCGCTTAGCTCGCGCTCTACAACAGCAACAAACGCTGGCATCCGGAACGCATAGGGTAACCGATGGCGATACTATGTATAATATCTCTCAGCGCTATAATATCAGCGTTGCAGACTTAGCTACTATTAACAACATCCGTGGTAACAATATTCAAAAAGGCCAGGTATTGAAAGTCGCGACCAACACTAACAATGCTTCCAATATACGTTCTGTATCTTATACGGTGCGTAAAGGCGATACATTAAACACAATTGCTAACCGTTTTAATATCAACATAAATGATATCCGCCGCTGGAACAAAAATACACGTACAGTAACACCCGGCCAACGCATTAATTTGATCGGAATCTAAACTAAAATTTATAAGCCGGACTTAAGTCCGGCTTATTTTATTTCCATAGTCAATTAACTTAGTTTTTGCTACAACATTGCTGCGCCTTAGCTCAAAGAAAGCCGCTAAAGCAGCAACAAAATCAATTCCGCACACTTATACTGTCTCTTGCTGCCTTATATTAATGTGTTATGACTATAACATGACCGATTATTGTTAAATGGAACTTTTAATTTCAGAAATGACTGGTTTTGAGCAAATTGAGCAACTTTAATATAATTTAATCTTTAAGATAAAAAAGACCTCTTGCTATTGGCAAGAGGTCTTTTTTATAAAATCTGGCACGCCCACGGGGAATCGAACCCCGGTTACCGCCGTGAAAGGGCGATGTCCTAACCGCTAGACGATGGGCGCGGATAATTTAATTTTTTGGCGCACCCGGAGCGATTCGAACGCCCGACCCTCTGGTTCGTAGCCAGATACTCTATCCAACTGAGCTACGGGTGCATTTCGATTCAGCTACAACTTATTAAGTGCAACCAATCAAGAAATAGAATAATATATTTTTTTTTCTTTGCTGTCTAGCAATCTTTCCAATTAATTTTTAAAATCAAAATAATATTATGAATTTTATCGATATTATTTTCAGACAGGCATCAATGCCTGTCTGAAAGACTATATCATGCCGATACCGGACAACTCTCTTGCCATTTTGGCCGCAGTGTTATCAGTCATACCGCCAACAAAATCCAAGATTTTCATATAAGCCGTGTATAGTGAATCATTGTATTCTAGCGGCTCGTCTGCCAAAAGCTCCAAAGCTAGGGAGTGGCGCGGGCTGAGCTGCTTGTTATGTATCCATTGATGTGCGGCCGGCACTAATAAATCCAAAACCGAAGCCAAGCATGGAAACGCGGCAATAGAAGTCAAAAGCTTGGATTCATGGCGGAAAACTTTAGTTTTTGCCAAATCTTTAGCTTTATGTAGAGTATTTTGCACCGCCGGGCTGCACAAAGCGAGCAAATCTTTGCCTTTGAATTCACCATTTAGCAAATCAGATTGATGCATCATAAATGTTTGTGCCACATCTTCTATAGCCCTACCGATGGCAATTCCTCTGAGCATAGCGCAACGCTGCCTGCTGGAAGGTGCATGCCAAGTGCTTTCGGAAAATGTGAGTTCAGACAGGATGCTTTCCATTTCCATATCATTAAGCAGCCCGATTTCAACAGCATCTTCCAAATCCAGCAATGCATAGCAAATATCATCCGCCGCTTCCATTAGATAAGATAAAGGATGGCGGGCCCAGCAATCTTTACTCAATTCCGGCAAACCGAGCTCTTGTGTGATTCGGCGGATAAAGGGTAACTCGGTTTGATAAATATTGAATTTTTTACTGCCCCGGGAATCCAGCGTAGTCCACGGATATTTAATTAGCGCACCGATTGAGGCTGAGGTGAGCCGCATCCCGCCATGGTTTCGATACATCTCCAAATTAGCAACTAAACGCAAACTATGGGCATTACCTTCATAAGTTTGAATGTCGCTACGTTCTACTTCGGTTAAACCTTCCAAATAACGGGCATGCTCAGGCGCACGAAACCAATCGCGCAACGCATCTTCACCTACATGCCCAAAAGGCGGATTACCTAAATCATGTGCCAAGCACGCTACCTGAACAATGGCACCGATGTCGCTGGGCATATTGCCTTGCGGTAGGAAACCGCCGGCTGCCAACATCACACCGACGCGGTTGCCCAAACTTCGCCCTACACTGGCCACTTCCACACTATGCGTTAAACGATTATGCGTGTGGTCGTGCTCCGCAAAAGGATGGACTTGTGTTTTACGCCCTAATCTGCGGAAGGCGCTGGAAAATACAACACGGTCATAATCGATATGGAAATCAGTGCGTAAGGCATCGATACCTTCTTGAGTCGATGGTGTGCTTGTGGGTTCGATACCGCCGTTTTTCGGGCGGAAACGTTGTGTGCTTAACAGCTGCTGCCAATTCATTCGGGGCATAGCTACAATCCTTTATTGTATTTAAATGCCTGTCTGAAAAATTCATTCCGGGCTTTATATATCACCGTAAACCGGTTCGGTCACTCAATATTCAGACAGGCATTATTGATAGTAAATGGCTGTCTGAAATTTTCAGACAGCCACTCTGATTATTTACCGCGCATCAATTCAAAGAAATCATTGTTGTCTTTTGAATCTTTGAGTTTGCCCACTAAAAACTCCGTTGCTTCGATTTCGTCCATCGGGTGCAGGAATTTACGTAACAGCCACATGCGCTGAAGCTGATCGTTCGGTACCAACAATTCTTCTCGTCGGGTGCCGGACTTGTTGATATTGATAGCAGGGAACAAGCGCTTCTCAGCCATGCGGCGGTCGAGATGCAGCTCCATATTGCCCGTGCCTTTAAATTCTTCGTAAATCACATCATCCATACGGCTACCGGTTTCCACCAATGCCGTAGCAATAATAGTGAGCGAACCGCCTTCTTCTACATTACGCGCCGCACCAAAAAAGCGCTTGGGGCGGTGTAATGCATTGGCATCCACGCCACCGGTAAGTACCTTACCGGATGCCGGCACTACGGTATTGTATGCGCGTGCAAGGCGTGTGATTGAGTCGAGCAAAATCACCACGTCTTTCTTATGCTCCACCATGCGTTTGGCTTTTTCAATCACCATCTCGGCAACTTGAACATGGCGGCTGGCCGGTTCGTCAAATGTGGAAGATACCACTTCGCCGCGCACGGACCGGATCATTTCGGTTACCTCTTCCGGGCGCTCGTCTATCAGCAAAACGATCAATTCAACATCGGGATAATTGGCCGTAATTGCATGAGCAATGTTTTGCAGCATCACGGTTTTACCCGATTTGGGCGGTGCAACCACCAATGCACGCTGGCCGAAACCGATAGGGGCCACCAAATCAATGGCACGGCTGGTTAAGTTTTCTTCGGCTTTGATGTCGCGTTCGAGCTTGAATTGTTTGGTTGGGAAAAGAGGGGTGAGATTTTCAAATAGAATCTTGTGTTTGCATACTTCCGGCTTGTCGCCGTTGATGGCATCCAAACGCACGAGTGCGAAATAGCGCTCATTGTCTTTCGGCACGCGCACCGTGCCTTCGATGGTGTCGCCGGTGTGTAAATTGAAGCGGCGGATTTGGCTGGGCGACACATAAATATCATCAGGCCCTGCCAGATAAGAAGTGTCGGAGCTGCGCAGGAAACCGAAGCCGTCAGGCAGGATTTCAAGTGTGCCCGAGCAGGAAAAATCTTCGCCCTGTTTCATGAGCTGGCGCACAATAGCAAAAACAAGGTCTTGCTTGCGCAGGCGGTTGGCGTTTTCAATACCTAATTGTTCGGCTTGTTCGAGAAGTTTGGAAATATGTTGTGTTTGTAGTTCGGAAACGTGCATGATGTTTGATTCAAATATGAAAGATAAATCTGCCAGAGCTGAGTATGGCTCGGCATTTATTGATATGCGAAGGATTTAAATGGTTTTAGAATGATTTCGAGAAATTATTCGGACGCAATGGAAGAAATCGATTGCCCGCGTATTCTATGGAAAATGACAATTCATGTCAACGAATACACAGGAAAGTTAAGGCGAATAGGCTTCGGCCCATCTGCATTCAGACAGGCATTGGGCAAATGCAGGCAGGAAACGTATAATTGCTTTTTTATCCGACCCGAGTTTAGGAATCTTTATGCAAATGGAACTTGAACTGAAAATCCTCAATCCTAAAATGGCAGACCAGCTGCCTGCTTATGCCACACCGGGTTCGGCCGGTTTGGACTTGCGCGCCTGTTTGGATGAAGCGGTAGAATTGGCGCCGGGAGATACTTTTCTAGTGCCCACCGGTTTAGCAGTGCATTTAAACAACCCAGCCTATGCGGCCGTGCTATTGCCGCGCTCGGGCTTGGGGCATAAACACGGTATCGTATTGGGCAATTTAGTCGGATTAATCGATTCGGATTATCAAGGCGAATTGAAAGTGTCGGTGTGGAACCGCAGCAAAGAAACTTTCACCATTGAGCCAATGGAACGGATTGCGCAGATGGTGATTATGCCGGTGATTCAAGCGGCTTTTAAGGTGGTGGACGAATTTGCAGCCAGCGAACGCGGCGAAGGTGGTTTCGGCAGCACCGGCAAGGCTTGAGCGTATAAATCTGTTAAATAGCCAAATGCCTGTCTGAAAGCGTTTTCAGACAGGCATTGTTATTATTCGCTCAAATTTAGATAATGGCGGCTGCCTTTCATATCACCCATTGCACGAATCAGCATTTCAAAATGTTCGTCATTTTCTTCAAAATCCATTTCGTCGGCGTTGGCGATCAACAGCGGCGCGTTTTGATAGAGGTGGAAAAAGTGGCGGTATTCTTCATGAATTTGATTCAGATGGCCGGCCGGAAATAAATTCAATATATTATCGCCGCGTTTTTGCAGACGTTTTTTGGTATTTTCGGCTGACGTTTGCAGATAAATCACCAAATCCGGTACGGGAAATTCAGGCATGATCTTGTGCTTTACCTGCCAAAACAGCGTTTGCTCGTTACCCGGTTCTTTGCCTTTGAGCACCACCGGTACAAAAATCTGATCTTTTTCCAATAGGAAATCCGCCACAATCCGACGGCTGCCTTCTTCTTCAGCGTTTATCGTGTCCACCGCTTCGGCGCGGCGCACCAGATAATACAATTCGGTGGCCAAACCGTGATTGGTCGGGTTTAGGTAAAACTGTTCCAAAAAAGGATTGCGCTCGGGATTTTCCGTGAGGTAAAGCGCATCAAAATATTCTGCCAAGCGGCGGCTGACTTTTGATTTGCCGCTGCCTATCGTACCTTCGACAACGATGTATCGGTAGTTCATTCATCTTCCTTTGATAATTTCTCTATACCGCCCTGCTCCAATCCGGCAGCGATTTCAGCCGCTTTTCCCAAACCGCCCAACTCAAAATCCGGTGCGATTTCTGCCAGCGGCACCATCACAAAGCTACGTTCGGCTGCCCGGGGATGAGGTAAGGTCAAAGTAGGATCATCCGAACGGTGGTGCGCGTAATCAATGATATCCAAATCCAAAGTGCGCGGCGCATTACGGAAAGTACGCTCGCGGCCGGCTTGCGCTTCGATGATGTGTAACGTTGCCAACAATTCGGGCGGATCCAAATCGGTTTCAATCATACTTACGGCATTCACAAAATCCGGTTGATCGGTGTAACCAACAGGTTTTGTTTGATAAAACGATGAAGTTTTTACAACATGAATCTGCGGATGCGAACCCAAAGCAGATAAGGCGTTACGAATTTGTTCGGCAGGCTGTTCTAAATTGCTGCCGAGCGCGATAACTGCGGTTTCTTTCATAAATAGATTCCGGTATCCCTAATGCCTGTCTGAAACATTTTCACGTCGTTGAAGCTTCGTTTTCAGACAGGCATTGGTTTCAAACTAAATTTGCACGATCACTGGTTTTGGCTTGCGTTTACGTGGCCGGCGGCGTTTTTTCTTGGCAGGTTCGGTTTCCCCGCTCTGTGTAGCCGGCACATGTTTAGCCGAAGTCATTTCCTGTTTGGTATGTTCATCGGCATGTTGGAATACCGTCCACCAATCAACCAATTCTTGCGGCACTTCACCGGCTTGCGCACGCAGCATTAAAAAATCATACGCCGCGCGAAATCTCGGCTGCCCCAACAAGCGAAACGGACGGTTGCCACGTACAAAATCAAACTGTGGCTGCAAAGCCCAAATTTCCCTCATAGTCGCGGAAAAACGCTGCGGCACGCCCCACCCTTGCTCCATATTATCGCGCATCACGCCGATCGCACTATTGAGTGCAGCAACAGGCTTTTCTCCTTGCGACAAATGTTGCTGCCAGTAGCCGTACAGCTCCGGCCACAACACCGCTGCCAACACAAAACCCACCGATACGGATTTGTCCGCCCGCAAACGTTCGTCGGTATTCTTCAATGCAAGCGTGATAATGTTTTGCCCATTGTGATGATCAGATTGTTTCAGTGCATCTAAAATCGGATGGATCGAAACATCAATATCGGAGCGTTTCAACGCATCCAAACAGCGGCGTGCATAACCTGATAAAAGGATTTTCAGCATTTCGTCAAACAAGCGTGCGACCGGCTCGTTTTTCAAACGGGCTGCATTTTCTGCAATCGGCGCAGCGGTTGCTTCTTCGATATCAAAACTCAGTTTGCCCGACAATCGGATAGCCCGCAAAATTCTTACCGGATCTTCCTGATAACGCGCTTCAGGTTCCCCTATCATTACCAGCTTTTTATTGCGCACATCTTCTACACCGTGATGAAAGTCAATAATTTCACGGCGAATCGGATCGAAATACAGCGCGTTGCAGGTAAAATCACGGCGCATGGCATCTTCTTCCATCGAGCCGTAAGTATTGTCTTTCATAATGCGGCCGTGTTCGTTCTGCAAAGCATTATCGCCGCCTCGAAATGTGGTTACCTCAATCGTTTCAGGGCCCACCACCACATGCACAATCTGGAAACGGCGCCCGATAATGCGGCTGCGGCGGAACACTTTTCGCACTTGCTCCGGCGTGGCATTGGTTGCCACGTCAAAGTCTTTGGGCTCTATGCCCAAAAGCAGATCTCGCACGGCACCGCCCACCACATAAGCTTCATAACCTGCATGATGCAAACGGTCTACCACTTTTTCGGCGGCAAAGTTTAATTTATCCGCGCTGATATGATGCTCTGCAAAAGGCAGCACCCGTTTATGCATTTTGCTTTTCGCCGGCACCATTTTACGCCACAGTTTTTTCAGCATAAATCTCCTGTTTTCAAACAATCTCATGCCTGTCAGAAACACAACGGTTTCTTTAAAACAAACCTTTGCACAAACATCTGAAAAGCAAATGCTTCTGCAAAGGTTTCAGACAGGCATTTTTAAAACGCGCCACATTATACCCTCATCCCCGCGGCTGCAACATGTTATTGAAAGTAAAGCTGCTTATATCAAAAAATCAGGCTATAATATCTGCTTAACAAAGCATACTAAAACATGCCGGATTATTTCCGAATTCGGCATATACCATAACAAGCCGACATCACAAGGAGTCAACATGTATAACTACCAATCCGAAGCCACCCAGTTTCTGAATGAATACATCGAAAAAAATCCCAAAGAGGCCGAACAACGCCTAAAAAATCGCGGTTTATTGTGGGATGTAGAATTAAATCCCGAAGAGCAAGCCGGTTTTGAAGCAGCCAAGCTCCCTAAAAAACCTTACGCTTACCAACCTGACTAATAACAGGCATGAGCGTTCACGCCGCCACCGTAAATCCTGAGCTGGCCTGCTATCTGCGCAACATCAGTGAACCCGAGCATCCGGTTTTAACACAGCTCAGAACTGAAACTTCAGGCCACAGGCTCGGCAAAATGGCCATCGCTCCCGAGCAGGCTGCTCTGCTCTGCTGGCTTGCCCGTTTGATGCACGCCGAGCGCTATTTGGAAGTTGGCGTATTTACCGGATACAGCAGCACGGCCATGGCATTGGCATTGCCCGAACACGGCAGACTTACCTGTTGCGATATCAATGTAAGCTTTACCGATACCGCCCGCCGCTTCTGGCAGCAGGCCGGTGTAGCCGATAAAATCACGCTCCACCTACAACCCGCCCTGATTACCTTAGACGAATTGATTAACGAAGGCCATGCGGGCAGCTACGACATTGCGTTTATCGATGCCGACAAACCGCCCACTCCCCAATATTACGAGCGCTGCCTCACATTAGTGCGCAGCGGCGGCATTATCGCTATCGACAACATCCTGCTTGGAGGCCGAGTGATGCAGGAAGCCACCCCCAACGATCCTCCCGCCTTATCCATTTTGCAAGCATTCAACGCATCCTTGCCCCATGATAACCGTATCATTCCGATTACGCTGCCCGTTGGCGACGGCTTAACGCTTCTGTTAAAAAAATAATACCCTCACAGCATTATGAACCATAAAACGCTCCCTATATTGCTTTCCTTCTTGTTGACAGCCTGTGCAGTAAGCAGACCGCCCGTTTCAGCACCCCACACTCCTGCAACACAGCCCGAACCGCCCAAACATGTTGTCAAAACCGAGGAAGAAGTTCTTTATCCCACTATCGATACAGAAACGCAAATCAACCAACTAGGCATACAGATTGCCCGCTTGGAGCAACAGGTTCAAACCTTGCAAACCCGCATCCAGCAGCTCGAGCGCCGTAACCAAACACGCACTACAAGCACACTCCGCCCACGTTCCGCAGCCAGCAGCATTTCGGCGGATGAAGCCGCGCAAACCCAACAAATACAACAAAATGCCGCACAAACCTTGCAACGCGCGCAAAGCCAATATCAGAGCGGTCAATTCAAAGCCGCCGTAGAAACACTTAAACATGCAGAAAGCGGTGGCGATGGCAGCGATACCGCCCGTAAAAGCATGTATCTGCTCATGCAAAGCCATCAGCGTTTAAACAATTGCGAATCCGCCATCAATATCGGCAACCGCTTTGTCGGCCGCTTTCGCAACAGCCAAGAAGCACCTGAAGCCTTATTCAACGTCGGCCAATGCCAATACAATATGCAGCAGCACGACATTGCAAAAGTTACCTGGCGCAAGCTGATACAAACTTATCCCGACAGCTCCGCCGCCAAACGTGCCCACCAACAACTGAATAAAAAATAAGTGTTAACCCATCTTCATTTCAGACAGGCATTGCCTGTCTGAAAACCCAATTTCATAAGGAAAGCAAAATATGGCAAAAATCGGCATCATTATGGGTAGCAACAGCGACTGGCCCGTTATGCAGCATGCAGCACAATTCTTAAAAGAATTCGGCGTAGAATATGAAGCCCGCGTCGTATCCGCCCACCGCACACCCGATTTAATGTTTGAATACGCAGAAAGCGCACGGGAACGCGGTCTAAAAGCCATTATTGCCGGCGCCGGCGGCGCAGCGCACTTACCCGGCATGGTGGCAGCCAAAACCACCGTGCCCGTATTGGGCGTGCCCGTACCCAGCAAATACTTGCGCGGTGAAGATTCGCTGCTTTCTATCGTGCAAATGCCCAAAGGTATCCCCGTTGCCACCTTCGCCATAGGTGAAGCAGGAGCAGCCAACGCCGCCTTGTTTGCCGTTTCCCTGCTGGCCAACGAAGATACCCTGCTGGCTCAAAAACTTGAAGATTTCCGCAAAAAACAGAAACAAACCGTTCTGGATATGCAGCTATCCGAAGAATAATCGTCACTCAACAATGCCTGTCTGAAACCTTGTTCAGACAGGCATTTTGCTAGCTTTGTTTCCGGAATCCTCCGGCAGATTCCATTCGACAGCAGAAATAATAAAGTATTACCGGTTTTTAAAGCATTCTATTTTCACAGTTTATATTAATAACCTAATAAAGTTTATTACCTACGCACCCTAGCGCAATAAACAAAAATACCGCATAATCACGCGAAGGCGCACCGATCAATCGGTGCTTGCTCTGAAGAAAAAAACGAACCTAACAATCAGGAGACACCATGAGTCATATCCAAGTACCCGCAGAAGGTCAAAAAATCATTCCCGGTCAAGCTATTCCCAACAACCCGATTATCCCCTTCATCGAAGGCGACGGTATCGGCGTAGACATTACGCCAGTAATGAAAGCAGTAATCGATGCTGCCGTAGAGAAAGCTTATGGTGGCGAGAAGAAAATCCATTGGATGGAAGTTTATGCAGGCGAAAAAGCCACCCGCGTATACGGAGACAATGTATGGCTGCCTGAAGAAACTCTGGAAGCGTTGAAAGAGTATTCCGTTTCCATCAAAGGCCCGATGACCACCCCTGTCGGCGGCGGTATCCGTTCTCTGAACGTAGCCCTGCGCCAAGAATTGGACTTATACCAATGCGTACGCCCCGTCCGCTACTTCAACGGCGTACCTTCTCCGCTGAAAGATCCAAGCAAAACCGATATGGTTATTTTCCGTGAAAATACCGAAGACATTTATGCCGGTATCGAATGGGAAGCCGAAAGTGAAGCGGCTAAAAAAGTAATTGCATTCCTGCAAAACGAAATGGGCGTGAAAAAAATCCGCTTCCCTGAAACATCAGGTATCGGCATCAAACCTGTTTCTAAAGAAGGCACTCAGCGCTTAGTGCGTGCAGCCATCCAATACGCTATCGATAATGATCGCGACAGCGTTACTTTGGTGCACAAAGGCAACATCATGAAATTTACCGAAGGCGGTTTCCGCGATTGGGGCTATGAGCTGGCACAAAAAGAATTCGGTGCCGAGCTGATCGACGGCGGCCCGTGGTGCAAATTTAAAAACCCGAAAACCGGTAAAGAAATCATCGTGAAAGACGCAATTGCCGATGCTTTCCTGCAACAAATCGTATTGCGTCCTGCCGAGTATGATGTGATTGCCACTCTGAACTTGAACGGCGACTACATTTCCGACGCTTTGGCTGCCCAAGTAGGCGGTATCGGCATCGCTCCCGGAGCCAATATTTCGGACAAATACGCCGTATTCGAAGCGACCCACGGCACTGCGCCCAAATATGCCGGTCAAGACAAAGTAAATCCCGGCTCACTGATTCTTTCTGCCGAAATGATGTTGCGTCATTTAGGCTGGAAAGAAGCTGCTGATTTGGTGATTGAATCTATGGAAAAAGCCATCGGCGACAAACAAGTAACTTATGACTTTGCCCGCTTGATGGATGGTGCTAACGAAGTATCTTGCTCAGCCTTCGGCAAAGCCATGATTGAGCGCATGTAAGCTGCCCGAGCAGAATAAAAACCCATTGCTGTTGCAGTGGGTTTTTATTTAATTTAACTTCAATCAGTTAAGATTTAGTATAAGCTAAAGGCTTGACACTATCACTTTAAACCTTTATATTTCGTGCTTCTTCGAAACGGAGTAGTGGCTGAGAGGCTGAAGGCACACCCCTGCTAAGGGTGCATCTGGGCTAAAACCTGGATCGAGGGTTCGAATCCCTCCTACTCCGCCAAATATGAATCCCAAGCTACCATAGCTTGGGATTTTTACGTTCTTAACCTTTATTCCCTTATTCTAAATCTACCAGCATCTTTTGATAAATGCGTGCATCATTTGCTGAAAAACAGCACAAAATCACACGTTCGATAGTCGGACATTGAGGCAGTGTTACCAAAATCGTGTTCAATGCTATTTCTGCGGCTTGCTCGAAAGGATAACCGTACACACCTGTGCTGATACTGGGAAAAGCTATGCTGCGAATGCCTTCAGCTTCCGCCAGTTTTAATGAATTGGCATAAGCATTAGCCAGCAGCTCTTCTTCTCCTTGCACACCACCGTTCCAGATGGGGCCTACGGTATGGATCACTGATCGCGCGGGCAAAAGGTAGCCCGCTGTGATTTTTGCTTCACCGGTTTTGCAACCGTTCAGAGTACGGCATTCAGCAAGCAGCTCCGCTCCTGCCGCCCTGTGAATGGCTCCGTCCACACCGCCTCCGCCAAGCAAAGTGGGATTGGCGGCATTTACGATAGCATCCACCCGCAAGGTGGTGATATCTGCTTCTATCACTTCGATTATGGCTTTCATTGCTGTATTTCTCCCTTTTCAGACAGGCACGGTTACAAGCGCTGGCGCATTTGTTCAAACAAGCAAATCGTAGCAGCCATTGCAACATTCAGAGATTCCGTTTCACCAAGCATTGGTATGCGTACCGTGCCAGTTGCGGCTTCCTGCATAACTTGGCTCACGCCGCTTCCTTCGTTGCCAAATATCCACGCGCAAGACTGCTTCAGGTTGATATTATAAAGACTTTGGTTATTATGTCCCAAAGCAGTTACCCACACTTGCCCTGAATAGCGCTCGCGCCAAATATTCAAATCAACACGAGTGTGAAGCTTTAACAGAAAATGCGCGCCCATTCCGGCCCGCAACACTTTGGGCGACCAAACATCCGCACATTCCTTGCTTAACACAACCTGCCGTACACCTGCGGCCGCTGCGCTTCGTAAAATAGTGCCGATATTGCCCGGGTCTTGCACTTGCTCCAATACAACGCAATCGCCATTATTCGGTAGCGAAGGCTCGTCCGGTAGTGATACCAGCGTCATCACCTCTTCACCTTCTGTCAAACTTGTGATTTTCGACAAAGCTGTGCTGCCTACGATGGTGGTGTTTTGCTCGTTAAGCTGCTTGAGTAAAACCTGTATTTCCGGTTTATCGGCTTTGCTCTCAGGAATATAGAGATGCTGCGGCTTCCAGCCTGCTTTCAGACAGGCATCAAGCAGATGGGTGCCTTCCAATACAGTTTGGCGACACGTTCGGCGCTCTTTGGCTGAAGAAAGTAGTTTGACCAAATGCTTGAGCTGCTCGTTTTTAACTGAAGTGATATGTTTCATAATTAAATCAATCGATAGCAAGAATGCCTGTCTGAAAATATGCTGCAACATTTTCAGACAGGCATTTCGAACTTGAGAAAATTTTGCCTCAATCCCGCTCTATCCGCCAAAAATGCGCCAAGGGGCCGTTACCTTTGCCCACTTTCCAGTTCGCCCCTGCTTCAATCGCACCTTGAACGTAACTTTTGGCTGAAGATACAGCAGAGCGCAGATCCCGTTTATGAGGATAATAGGCCGCAATCGCGCTGGCAAGCGTGCAACCTGTACCATGGGTATTTTGTGTCGGCACACGAGGAGAAATGAAGCATTGCGGCTGCTCCACGCCTTGCTGGATTAACCAGTCACGCGCATCATTGCTGTTTTCCCAATGCCCACCTTTAAGCAATACGGCTTTTGCTCCTTTATTCATCAATTGTTTGCCCTGCTCGAGCATTTCTTCCTCGGTTTGCGCTAACGGATTGCCGGTAAGCTCTGCCAATTCACTCAAGTTCGGTGTGATGATGTCGGCAAGCGGCACCAATTCACTCAACATGGCATCAACCGTATTTTCCAAAGCGAGACTGTCTCCGGAAGTGGCCACCAACACGGGATCCAACACCACAAAAGGTGGTTTATGCCTACCCAACACATCGGCCACCGCGCCTACTGTTGCGATATTCGGCAACATGCCGATTTTAACCGCATCAATCCGAATATCGGTTAGTACCGACTCACACTGTTCCCGCACCATCTCGGGCGGAATCACATGCAATCCTTGTACTCCCTGCGTATTCTCTGCAACAATCGTAGTAATAACGCTGGCACCATAAGCGCCAAGTGCATCGAATGTCTTGATATCGGCCTGAATACCGGCACCTCCGCTGCAATCCGATCCTGCAATGGTCAATACGCACGGAAAAGGTTTGTTGTACTGCAATTCTTTTATTTCCATAATTTATCTCTGCAATTTGAATTCGTTTTTAATTTTAAAAAATTATTATGTTATCGATACATCTTAATGCCTGTCTGAAAAACTTCTGCACACTCAGACTTATTTTGCCGTAGTTTTCAGCTCCAACGAAGCTGCCAGCAGCGACAAGCGCGCCATTACGCCATATACATACAGGCGGTTGCACTCGCAATCCGGATCGGCGTGATTGGTTTGCGGCACACCCAAAGTATTCCATTGCTCAAACACCCGTTTACAACGTAATTCGGAGCCGCCTTCTTCTGACTCAGCCACCGGAATACTCTGTTCCAGCGGCACAAACAGCATACCTGTCGCGTTCAGATTTTCATCGGCGCTACGCCCTTCATGCACACGGTAAAAACCACCAATCACAAAACGGTCCATCATATAAACCACCGGCTCCGATACTGCGCCATTCAGGGTTTCATAAGTATAAATTCCTTCCTGAACAATCACTTCAGTAACGGCCAAACCTTCTTTCACCGTAGCCATTTTATTGCGGTTTTTACGGTTTAGGCTGCGCACTTCTTCTGCCGATTTCACACTCATCACACCCATACCGTAAGTGCCCGCGTCGGCTTTCACGATCACAAAAGGCGCATCCTTAATGCCTTTTTCATCATACTTAACCTGAATTTTTGCCAGCATGCGTTCGACTGCATCAGCCAGCATGTCTTCGCCTTCACGCTCTTGGAAATCCAAACCGCTCACCTGCTCAAAATACGGATTGATACGCCACTCATCAATATCAATTAACTCGGCAAATTCGGCCACTACATGGTTATAAGCTTCAAAATGTGTGGTTTTTCTGCGGTTGGTCCAGCCTGCATGCAAAGGCGGCAACACCGTTTGGCTTAAATTTTGCAAAATATCAGGCACACCGGCAGACAAGTCATTGTTTAGCAAAATCAAACACGGAGAAAAGCCATCTGCCAGATGTACACGTTCGCGGGTGCGCATTAAAGGCTCGAGCAATACCTTGTCTCCCAAAGCCGTTTCAAACTCGGTAGCTTCTTTGATTTCAGGATTCAGGCTGCCTAAACGCACTTCAAAGCCCGCACTGCGCAAAATATTGCTCAGCGCATATACGTTTTGCAGATAAAAAGTATTACGCGTATGGTTTTCAGGAATAATCAGCACCGAACGCGCCGTTTCACAAGCACGCTCCACAGCATCCTGAGCCGCCATAGCAGCCAGAGGGATAAAGTTTACATTTAAATTATTGAAGCCTCCGGGAAACAGGTTCATATCAATAGAAGCCATTTTATAACCGGCATTGCGGATATCCACCGAACCATAAAAAGGCGGCGGATTTTTGCTCCATTGCGCACGAAACCAGGCTTCGATTTTAGTTTGATTTGATAAAATTTTCTTTTCAAATTCCTGAAGTTGCGGCAAGTAATCAGATGCCATCTCAGCTAGATTCATGATATATGCTTCCAGAGAAATTTCAATAAACCGCATAATACGGGGTTTTTCATTAAAAAAACAAGTAGGCTCACTCTGAGAAAAATCGGCGTTTAATCAACCAATCCGCCATAAAATAGACAATAAGTCTAAAATTTGAATTAAATTTTAATTAATTTTATATTCTAGGAAATTTTTTAGACATTTTCGCTTGCCATTTAATCATGAACAGCCTAATATACAACCACCTGCAAACCCATTTAACAAACCCATTTAATTAGAAAAAACAAATCATGAATCCACAAACCCTCTACGACAAACTCTGGAACAGCCATATCGTCCGCCAAGAAGAAGACGGCACGGTTTTACTTTATATCGACCGCCATTTGGTTCATGAAGTAACCAGCCCGCAAGCCTTTGAAGGTTTGAAAATGGCCGGCCGAAAACTGTGGCGCGTTGACAGCGTGGTTTCCACTGCCGACCACAACACACCCACCGACAACTGGGACAAAGGCATCCAAGATCCGATTTCCAAGCTGCAAGTCGACACTTTAGACGGCAACATCAAAGAATTCGGCGCGCTGGCTTATTTTCCGTTTAAAGACAAAGGCCAAGGCATCGTGCATGTGATGGGGCCGGAACAAGGCGCCACCTTGCCGGGTATGACCGTGGTTTGCGGCGATTCGCACACCTCTACCCACGGCGCATTCGGCGCATTAGCTCATGGCATCGGCACATCCGAAGTCGAGCATGTGATGGCCACCCAATGCATCACCGCCAAAAAGTCCAAATCCATGCTGATTAAGGTCAACGGCCGTCTGAAACCGGGCGTAACCGCCAAAGACGTTGCCTTATACATCATCGGCCAAATCGGCACCGCAGGCGGCACGGGCTATGCGATCGAATTCGGCGGAGAAGCCATCCGCTCGCTCAGCATGGAAGGCCGCATGACCTTGTGCAATATGGCGATTGAAGCCGGCGCGCGTTCGGGCATCGTGGCAGTGGACGACATCACCATCAACTACGTAAAAGACAAACCTTTCGCCCCCAAAGACGAAGCATGGGAGCAAGCCGTTGCCTATTGGAAAACGTTGGTTTCCGACGAAGGCGCGCAATTCGACAGCGTATTCGAGTTTGATGCCGCCGATATCGAGCCGCAGGTAACTTGGGGCACTTCGCCTGAAATGGTGTTGGACATCAACGGCAAAATTCCGAATCCGGCGCAAGAATCCGACCCCGTCAAACGCAGCGGCATGGAGCGCGCCCTCGAATACATGGGCTTGACCGCAGATACACCGCTGAACGAAATCACTGTGGATGTGGTATTTATCGGTTCATGCACCAACAGCCGCATCGAAGATTTGCGCGAAGCCGCGGCAGTAGCCAAAGGCCGTCTGAAAGCAGACAACGTGAAGCGCGTTTTGGTCGTGCCCGGTTCCGGTTTGGTAAAAGAGCAAGCCGAAAAAGAAGGTTTGGACAAAATCTTTACCGAAGCAGGCTTCGAATGGAGAGAACCTGGCTGCTCGATGTGTTTGGCCATGAACGCCGACCGTTTGGAACCTCAAGAACGCTGCGCTTCCACCTCCAACCGCAATTTCGAAGGCCGCCAAGGCAACGGTGGGCGCACCCATTTGGTTAGCCCTGCTATGGCTGCTGCCGCCGCAGTAACCGGCCATTTTACTGATGTTCGCAGTTTGTAAAAGCAATGCCTGTCTGAAAAAATTTTTCAGACAGGCATAGGCAGAATATACAGTTTGCTTATGATAGTTTGTTTTTTCCTACAATTTTTGGCATTATAGCAAGTACAGCAATGCGTATTGTCTGTACTTTCAAAAACTAGGAGATTACACCATGAAAAAATTAGTATTGATCGCTTTAACTACAATGACCCTGCTTTCTGCCTGCAACACCGTATCAGGCTTCGGTAAAGACGTATCCAAAGCCGGCGACAAACTTGAGCAATCTGCTGACAGACATACCCACTAAACAGCATTGCCCCCGCCTCATTTAGCGGCGGGGGTATTTCCCAACGAAAGTACACACAATGAAAGCATTTACACAAATCACTGCGTTGGTCGCTCCGCTTGACCGCGCCAATGTCGATACCGACGCCATTATCCCCAAACAATTTCTAAAATCTATCAAACGTTCAGGTTTCGGGCCCAACTGCTTCGACGAGTGGCGCTACCTCGACCACGGCGAACCGGGCATGGACAACAGCAAACGCCCGCTCAACCCTGATTTTTCGCTTAACCGGCCGCGCTATCAGGGCGCACAAATCCTGCTGACCCGCAAAAATTTCGGTTGCGGTTCATCACGCGAACACGCCCCCTGGGCTTTGGACGACTACGGTTTCCGCGCCGTAATCGCCCCTTCTTTCGCCGATATTTTCTTCAATAACTGCTACAAAAACGGCTTGCTGCCGATTGTATTGAGCGAAGAAATTGTAGATAAACTGTTTCAAGAAACCGAGGCCAGCGAAGGCTACAAACTCTCGATTGATTTGGAGAAACAAACCGTTACCACACCAAGCGGCGAATCTTTCAGCTTCGATATTACCGAACACCGCAAACACTGCCTGCTCAACGGTTTGGACGAAATCGGTCTGACCCTGCAACACGCAGACGAAATTAAAGCATTCGAAGCGCAGCGCAAACAAGCGCAGCCATGGTTGTTTAATGCTTGATCCGGTGCTATTCAAAGGCCTGTCTGAAAATTTTTCAGACAGGCCTTACCTTACGATATATACAGATGGAAGGTATTTAATTACTAACGAATATTTCTAGGTTCATTACATAAACATTTGAATCTGACTAATAGTTAAGTATGCTATTAATTTTTTTGCTATCGATCAGGTTTATAAATTAAAGATAAAATCTACAGATTTCATTAACGAGGAAAAGGGTCATGTCTTTTTTTAAAAAATTATTTGGAAATGGGCGCAAAAGCATCATGGATTGGAAAGCGTTTACGGAGTATCTCGCTTCCAAATTTGTCGAACAGCTCGACGAAGAAATCACCATTGTGTGGGGCGCGGATATTGAAAGTACCAAAATTAAAATCATTGCTTCAGACGGCTTTGAAAAATACACCTACCTTGCCAATTTTTATGCTGAATACGTTAAAAATCCCGATAATTTGGATGAAATTGTTCGATATTCAATGGAGCCATTAACCAATAAAGGCAAAAGCAACAGCATTTCAAGCGCCCAAATTCTGCCGGTTGTTAAAGATTTGAAATGGCTTGAAGATTCCTCAAGCCAACTTAAAGAAACGATGCAGGCGGATATATCCGAAGTTTTGATTACCGAACCGTTGGCAGCAGATTTGGTTTTAACTTATGTGATTGATGACGAAAATAATATGCGTTATTTGTCTCCGCAAGAAGCCGCCGGTTTGGGTTTGGAAGAGCAGCAATTATCTTTGCGTGAGTTAGCTACTTCAAATTTTTTCCAATGCGCAGCATTCAGAGCGAATGCTTATCTCGTTGAAGACGACATTCAGCTATATCAATTTGTTTTAGATGGAATTTACGATAGCAGCTTGCTGCTGTTCATCGGAGAAATGAGTAATTCACTGAATAATCCTTTGAAAGGAAATCCGGTAATCGCCGTTCCGTCCCGTAACAGGTTATTGGTTTGTGGCTCGGAAGATCAAGTAGCGATTGAAGCAATGAAAAAATGGGTTCAAAAGATTTCAGAAGAAGAAACTTACTTGATTTCACCGAAACTTTATCTGTTAGAAAATGGTAATATCCGCCTGTTTCAAGTCCAATAAGCCGTTCTCGGCTTTATCAACAAAATATAGAGGAATCCTAAAATGACCAAACAAATTGCCATCCTTCCCGGTGACGGTATCGGGCCCGAAATTATCGCGCAAGCTGTGCGTGTGTTGGATAAATTGATTTCAGACGGCCTCGATGTCCAATATCAATACGCACCGCTTGGCGGCGCCGCTTACGACGAATACGGCCATCCTTATCCCGAATTCACGCAAAAACTCTGTCGCGAAGCAGATGCCGTATTGCTCGGCGCAGTCGGCGGCCCGCAATACGATAGTCTCGAGCGCCCGCTCCGCCCTGAGCGCGGTTTGTTGGCCATCCGCAAAGATTTAAACCTGTTTGCCAACCTTCGCCCGGCCATTCTGTATAAAGAGCTGGCCAACGCTTCTACGCTCAAACCCGAAGTGGTTTCCGGCTTGGATATTCTGATTGTGCGCGAACTCACCGGTGATATTTATTTTGGCGAACCGCGCGGCATCCGCACGCTGGAAAACGGCGAGCGTGAAGGCTTCAACACCATGAAATACAGCGAAAGCGAAATCCGCCGCATTGCCAAAGTTTCATTTGAAGCCGCGCAGAAGCGTAATAAAAAATTATGTTCGGTCGATAAAGCCAATGTGTTGGAAACCACTGAATTATGGAAAGAAATCTTTACCGAAACGGCTAAAGATTATCCCGATGTAGAGCTTTCCCACATGTATGTCGATAATGCCGCCATGCAACTTGTGCGCGCACCGAAACAGTTTGACGTGATCGCCACCGGCAATATTTTCGGCGATATTCTGAGCGATCAGGCATCGATGCTGACCGGCTCCATCGGCATGCTGCCGTCTGCATCTTTGAACGAAACAGGCAAAGGTTTGTACGAACCTTCGCACGGCTCCGCCCCCGATATCGCAGGCCAAGATAAAGCCAATCCGCTGGCAACCATTCTTTCTCTAGCCATGCTGCTGCGTTATAGCCTGAACGATGAAGCCCGCGCGGCACAAGTGGAAGCTGCTGTACAAAAAGTTTTGGAGCAAGGCTTCCGAACCGGTGATATTTTTGAAGAAGGCTGCAAACTCGTTTCGTGCACGGAAATGGGCAATGCAGTTTTGAATGCTTTATAACGGCTTGACTATGCAAACAAAATGCCTGTCTGAATATTTTTCAGACAGGCATTTTGTTTAAATAAAGCAATAGCTTCAAACCCTGAAATACACGCCCTGACCGTCTTGAATCCGGCGGATTTCCCAGCCGTAAACGGCTTGCAGCCGTTCGGACTGCATCACTTCGTCCACGGTGCCGGTGGAAACGATTTTGCCTTTGTTCATCAAAATAATGTGGCGGGCGTAGCGGGCGGCAAGGTTTAAATCGTGCAGCACCATCACCGTGCTGAAATTCTTGCCGTGTGTGGTTAAGTATTGCATCAAACGGTGCTGGTGGCGGATATCGAGGTGGTTGCACGGTTCGTCGAGCAGCAGTATCGGGGCGTTTTGCAGCAGCGCACGGATGATATTGGCGCGTTGCTGTTCGCCGCCGGAAAGCGTGCCGATGCGTTTTTCCGCCAAACCGGAAAGGTCGAAATAATCCAACAATTCATCGGCTTGCCGTTGCGTTTGCTCGCGGTCTTTGTGGGTGCGGAAAGTATGCGGATAACGGCCCAGCTCGATGTATTCGCGCACAGTAAGCGGCATCTGGTATTGCCCGTGCTGGCCGACCCAAGCCACTTTGCCCCGCTTGAGCTGCGGGGTGACATCGGCGCCGAACAGGCTTACATTGCCTGTTCCCGTTTGCCGTATCAAGGCTTTCAGCAGGGTGGATTTGCCCGCTCCGTTGGGGCCGATGATGGCGGTGCAGCAATCGTTCGGCAGCGATAATTCTTCCACCGAAAGAATGGTTTTTCCTTTTGCTTCCACATTTAAGCGGCTGATTCGGAAAGAAATGTTTTTCATGATTTATCCTTTCCGCATCGGTTTGACAAACAGCCACATAAAAAACGGCCCGCCCAGCAAGGCGATGATGATGCCGACCGGTACATCGACCGGATAGGTTATCCAGCGTGCCGCGCTGTCCACCGCCAGCAAAAACACCGCCCCCAGCCATGCTGAAAGCAGAATCAATTTGCTGCGCCGCCCTCCGACGGCTTGCGCCAGCACGTTCGGCACCATCATGCCGAGAAAACCGATAACGCCCGACAATGAAACCGCCGCGCCGGTGAGCAAAGCCGCGCCGACCACGGTTTGCACCCGCGTCGCATTGACCGAAATCCCCATGCTGACCGCCGTGTCTTCGCCCAGCATCAGGCAATCCAGCCGCTTGCCCGCCCAAAACAGCAACACCAGCCCGATAGCCATCACCAGCGCAGCATACAACGGTGAAGTAAATCCCGCTTCAGCCAAACTGCCCGATAACCAAATGGTCGCGCTGCGCAATACCATGTCGTCGGATAAAAACAGAATCAGGCTCACGATGGCCGCCGAAAACGCGCTCAACACAAAGCCCAACACCAACAGTCCCAACGTGCCGCCGCCAAACAAACGGTGTATGCCCAAAATCAGCAGGCACACCGCCAACGCTCCGGCAAAAGCGGCCAGCGGCACGCCGATCGCCCCCACGCCGAACGCCAGCACGATAATCACCCCCAATGCCGCGCCGCCGGAAGTGCCGATTAAACTCGGGTCGGTCAGCGGGTTTTCAAACAAAGCCTGCAACGCCGCCCCCGCCGCCGCTAAAGCCGCGCCGACCAACAGCGCGGTGGCGACGCGCGGCAGACGTATGCTTTGCACGGTTTCGTCCATCTGATACGGCGGCTGCCACTCGCCGAAGCCGATACCGGCGCAGAACCAAACAAGTGCGGCGGTAAAGATGAGGCAGAGAATTAATGGAATAGGTTTCATTTATAATATAATTATTTATTTCAGACAGGCATATCTTTGTAGATAAACCCAACAAATTAACGTGCCAATAATTTATCCAGCAAAGCTTTTGATTCATTCAAGGAATCAATCTGCCGGTCAATATCCGCACGTTTATCTTCCAATTTTCCACGTAAAACAGCGCAAAAATCCTGAGGTTCGTCATTCAAACAATCCCGCAGCAACGCAATATCTTTCAAAGCCAAGCCTGCACGATTCAAAATGATTATTTTTCTTATAAAATCAATATCCTGTGATTTATAAACACGGTATCCGCTGGTGTTTCTTTGAGGAGAAACCAGATTTAACTTTTCATAAAAACGTATCATGCGGATACTGGTTTTGCAGGCTCGAGCCAATTCGCCGATTTTCATTTTTCTTCCTAAAACAATTGACCCTGACATTATGTCAGGTTTTAGACTTCGATATACCCAAACTATATAATGAGGAACAGATGATGAATCGACGCGATTTTTGTTTAAGCGGTGCCACTGCCTTATTAACCGCCTGCACAGGGCAGCTTTTTTTCAAAGCATCAGGCAAGATTAAAAAAGTTTATATTATCCACGGATACGCTGCTACACCGGACGATCATTGGTTTCCCTGGCTGAAAGCCCTATTGGAAAATCAAAATATTGCCGTCGATGCCGTCAAACTGCCCCAAAGTCATCAGCCCGATTTCGACCTCTGGCAAACTACGCTGGCCGAGCATATAGGCAAACCGCAAAAAAATGATATTTTTATTGCACACAGTTTAGGCACTATCAGTCTATTGCATTACCTTTCCAAACATAAACCCATGTCCATAGGCGGACTGATTTTAGTGTCGGGCTTCGGCCGGCGCTTGCCTAAACTTTCTACCATAAACGGTTTTAATGTGGATGCTTATATAGACTCAGCCAATCTTGATTTGGCTGCCATACGCACCATGTCTCCCCAAATTTACAGCATCATCAGCGGAAACGATTCTATAGTCGATCCGGAAGAAAGCTTGAAATTGGCCGAACAACTGCACAGCAAAATCATTAGCATACCCAAAGGCGGACATTTTCTGGCACAAGACGGATTCAGGCAGTTGCCTCAAATTCTGCCTCCGCTAAAACATTTCTTAGAGCCATAAAACAATACTTTCAGACAGGCATATCATTACAGACACTCTATAACTGATTACTCCTGTCTGAAAACCAGCCGCGCTACTTCGCCAACCCGTTCAACTTCTTCACAATCTGCGGTGTATCTAAGCCGTAGCGGAACATATCGTTGGCTTTCCATAAGTAAATCTTACCGTTTTTGGCGGCGTTGCTGCCGGCGATTTCAGGACGGGCGGCGAATTGTTTGGTGCCGCCGATCAGTTTTTCGTGGTGGTCGGCGATGATGATCACGTCGGGTTTGGCGGCGATCCATGCTTCGCGGTTGAGCGGTTTCATGCCGTCGAGGTTGCCTGCTGCGTTGATGCCGCCTGCGCGTTTGATGATTTCGTCGGCGGCGGTGTTTTTACCTGCGACGATGCGGCCGTCGTAGCTGAAAAGGTAGCGTTTGCCGTTTTGCGGCTGCTGTTTCATGTCGGCCTGCCATTTGCCGGCCAATGCGTCGGCTTGGGCGGTTTTGTTAATCAGTTTGCCCACGGCGCGGATGCTTTGCGGGTAGGCGGCGATGCTGTCGTCGGGAGCAACGTTCACGGCATTGACGCCGGCTTTTTTCAGGTTGGCAAAAATAGTGGCCGGCTGCACCATCCACGAACCGATTGCCACATCAGGTTTAGCAGCGATAATCGGCTCGACGGTCAGCTGGCGGTGGATGCCGATGCTGGGCTTGCTTTTCAACACGGGGTTTTGAACGGTTTGGTCGCGGGCAACGATTTCGTTGGCGGCACCCAATGCGACAACGATATCGGCCACGTCGGGCGACATCACCACGATACGTTGGGCGTAGGCGGTTTGCATGGCCGCACACAATACGGCGGCGGCGAAGATGGTTTTTTTCATGTGTTTTTCCTTTGTGGATATAAGGGTTTTCAGACGGCCTTTGGTGTATGGGGGAGGCCGTCTGAAAGGTTTGGTTAAGACTTTATGCTGCTTTTACCGGTAGGGCGGGCATCTCTGCCCGCCGCATTGGGGCTTTTTATTTATCGGGTACATGGCGGGCAAGGATGCCTGCCCTACTTTCAGACGGCCACAATGCCTGTCTGAAAACATGATCAAGCATCAACCCGCTTGCAGCAGCTTATCGGTAATCTCGCGCCATACTTCGAGTTCCGGCTCGCCTTCCTGCCGTCTGCCGAAAATCTGAATCACGGTTTTGCGGTGGTTGTCGAAACCTTCCACACAGGTAACGAAGCCGTCGCGTATCGGGCGGCGCACTACCCAAGTTTCTACGATTTCATCATCTTTCAGATGCATGCTGAAGCCTTCTTCTTTGCCGTCGAGCACGTTGAGGTAGCCGCGGGCGCGCACGACGTTGTGCACTTTGCCTGTCTGAATCTGCACGAGGCCGCGGTTGCCGGCAAAAATCATGATTTCGATGCCGCGGTCGCGGGCGGCTTCCAGCACTTGCTGCCATGCTTCGTGACTCAGCAGTTTGGCCGCGCCTTCGGGGGCGTGGCGGTAGGCGGTTTGGCGGTCGAGATTGAATGTTTCCAGCAAGCCGCCGAAGTGGTGTACGTCTTTCAATTCGTTCCAACGCTCTTGAAACGCGGCTTCTTTTTCAGACAGCAATGCGGGCGTGGCGGTTACGGGCGGCAATTCGCCGGTTTGGAATGCGGGCTTGCCTTCGGTGCGGAACGCGTCGAGCAAGGCCTGCCACTCGGCTTCTTTGCCCTCTTCGCGCATAAAGACTTTCTGCACGGATACGCCGAATTCGTCGTAAAACTGAATCGAACGGGACACTTTTTCGCCGTCGCGGTTGGTTACGGCCAGCACATGATGCCAGCGCGCCGGAAAAATCCGCAGGTCGATGCCGCCCACGTTGACGGCGATGCCCGAAGTCGGCGCCATGCTCACATTTTCATACACGCCCTGCTTTTCGTGCACACACACGCTGTTGCGCACGATGCACTGCACCAAGCCCAGCGTGTGCAGCTTCAGCACAATGTCGCGCACATTGTTTTTGCCGCCGAGGTAAACCGTTTCCGGCGCATCGGCCATCAACGCGCCTTCGCTCACGCCCAAATCGGCGGCGGCTTCGCGCGGGAAATACATACCCTGTTTTTGGGCTTTGTTGGCTTGGTATTGTTCCCAAAGATTCATTCGATTCTGCTCCTTTTTTCTTGCTCTCTGCTTTTTCAGACGGCCTGTCTGAAACCTAACACCGAGGCCGTCTGAAAAAATGTGTTTAAAACTTCAGCTGTAACGAAGCAGCCACATTGCGGCCGGGCTGGGTGTAGGTATCCATAGTGCCGGTGTCCGCTACGCCCGCCACATCGGCATGCTGCCAGTATTTTTTGTTGGCAATGTTATATATATTCAGGCCAAGCTCTAGATTTTTAAGCGGTTTGTACCAAACGCCTGCATCCCAAACGCCGTAGCCGGGCGTTTTGAAATAGCTGGCATCGCTGGTGCGGTTTTGCGCTCTCGCCCAGCGCAATTTGGTGCCTGCGCCCCATTTCTCTTGAGCGTAGTCCAAACCGATCACGCCGTTGAGCGGATAAGCGGTGTCCAGCGGTTTGCCTTCGCCGTCTTTGCCGCGCATCCAAGCGATGCTGCTGCCGAGTTGCCAGTTGTCGCCGAATTTCACAGCCGCAGCGGCTTCGATGCCGTAGGTTTTTACTTTGTCCAGATTGTCGTATTTGAACACATTGATCGGGCGGCCGCCTGCGCCCTGCTCAACTCCGACCTGCTTGCGGCTGATAAAATCGCGGTAACGGTTATAGAAGGTGGTTACCTGCGCTTTGGTGCGCTCGTCTTTATATTTAAAGCCCAGCTCGACGCTGTCGGAATGTTCCGATTTCAAGTTGTTGTTCGGAATCACTTTATAGCCGTGCTGGCTGTTGTTGAACGACATAGTGGCCGTATCAAACGGCGGCGTGCGGAAGCCGCGCGAATAAGTGGCAAAGCCGGTAAACGCCTCACCGAACGGCACGCTCAAACGCAGACTGGGCGTAAACGAACTGTCGCTGAAATCTTTCGGCAGGCTGTCGGGCCTGCTGTTCAGATAGGCTTGATCGATTTGCGGTTTGAGCTTTTCATGCTCGAAACGCAAGGCCGGCGTCAGCACGATGCCGTTGGGAAACGCCAAGCTGTCTTGCGCATAAAGGCTGACGGTGCGGCGGCGCGAATCGGGGAAGGTTTTGTTCGGATACAGCGCGCCGGCATACATTTTGCTGATGCTGCCGTCGCGGCCAACCGTGGTGCTGTCGCGCGGACGCTCCGTGTCGGTTTGTTTGAATTCCGCGCCCGCCACAATGGTGTGTTTCAGACGGCCTGTATCGGCTTCAAACACGCCGCGGGTATTGATGCCTTGGGTGGTTTGGTTGAAACCGTAATCGGAATAGCGGATGCCGTCTTCAGTGATGCGTCCGGCCATGCGGGCGGTTTCATCAGTAACCGCATCGTCTTCCGATTTCAGCCTTTGCCGGTAAACGTAAATATTGGCTTCTTTCAAGGCGGAGTCGCCGCGGTAGCGGTAGCCCAATTCAATACGCTGGCGGCGGGCGCGGTCGTCCGACGAACTGGCTGTCGTTGTGGTTACCCGCGGGCCGCGCGGCGCACCCGTGCCCAAAGTGTTCAGCAAATCGGTTTCTTTCTTGCGGTAAAAATGCTCGAATAAGGCTTCTACGCGGTGGTTTTCATTGCCCGCATCGCCTTTGGCTAAGATATTGTAACTGCGGAAATCTTGCGGATTCGGTTTGGTACGGCTGCCGTTGCGCGTATCGACGCTGCCGCGGTTTTTGCTTTCATGGCCTTGGCGGCGGGTCAGCATCAGCAAACCCTGTGCGTTTTGCGCATAACCTGCTGCCGACGCAGTCACGCCGTGGCTGCGGTCGCGGCTGCGGTAGCTGTGTTTCAAGCCGAAGTGGAAAGGTTTTTCGGCATCCACAAAATCAGCAGGCGAATAAGTGGAAAGATTCACCACGCCGCCCAAGGCATCGCTGCCATACAGTGCGGAATACGGGCCTTTCACAATATCCACCTGCTTCAAAGTATCGGCTTCCACCAAATCGCGGCCGGAAACCGCCGCATTGCTTCCGCCGCCCGCATACGCTTCGGGAATGCGGATGCCGTCCACCATCATCAGAATACGGTTGCCGCCGATACCGCGGATATTCACCCCCGCATTGCCGCGGCGGTTGTTGTCGGTCGGCACATCTACGCCCGGCTTGTACAGCACTAAATCATCCAAATCAGCCGCAGCCGCCCGATTCAACTCTTGGCGCGAAATCACCGCCACATTCGGCGCGGCTTTGTCTAAATTTTGCGCGTTGCGGTCGGCGGTTACGGTAACGGTTTTTACTTCAACGGTTTGCCCGTTTGCATACACTATTGGTGCAGTAAAAGCCAATGCAATCAACTGCACTGTTTTTTTCAAATACATTTTGTAATCCTTGATTTTAATATTATTAAAAATAATTATTATTTATATAATTCTTTGTAAGAAAATGCAAGCTTTAGAAAATGCAAATTCCTGTCTGAAAAGCAAAGCTTTGTTTTGATGAATAATAGAGAACAACGGGAAGATTAAGATTCGGGTAAAATAGCAAGGTTTTTTATTAAGGAAGTACCCATCATGCCCGATCAGGATTACCAGCAGCAATTAGCTGAAAAATCCGCCTATTTGCGCGATTTGTTTAAAAATCTGGCCATACCCGAGCTGGAAATCTATGCTTCGCCCGAGCAACATTACCGTATGCGCTCGGAATTCCGCATTTGGCATGAAGGTGATGACATTTGCTATGCCATGTTTGAGCGCGGACAAAAAGCTTCTTCCGCATCGTTAATCCGGCTGGAACAATTTCCACCGGCATATACAACCATCAACGAATTGATGCCTGTGCTCCTGGCGGAAATCAAACAATCTCCCGTATTACAAACCCGCTTATACCAGTGTGAATTTTTATCAACATTAAGTGGAGAAATGCTGGTTAGCCTGATTTATCACAAAAAACTGGATGATCAATGGCAAACCACAGCGGAAGCCTTACAAAACAAACTCGGCATTTTCATTATCGGGCGCAGCCGCGGTCAGAAAATCGTTTTATCGCAAGATTTTGTTACCGAAAAATTAAGCGTTGGCGGCAAGACTTTTGTATACCGCCAAACCGAAGGCAGCTTTACCCAGCCCAATGCCTTTGTGTGTGAAAAAATGTTGGAATGGGCATGCAATACTGCCAACGGCTTAGGCGGCGATTTGCTGGAACTTTATTGCGGCAACGGCAATTTCACCCTACCTCTGGCCGACCAGTTCCGCCGTGTATTGGCCACTGAAGTATCCAAAACATCCGTGCAGGCGGCGCAATGGAATATCGAAGCCAACGGCGCTGCCAACATCTCCATTGCCCGCCTTTCCGCAGAAGAATTTACTGAAGCCTACACCTGCTCCCGCACATTCCGACGCTTGCAAGAGCAGAATATTGATTTACAATCTTATGATTTTTCAACCATTTTCATCGATCCGCCTCGTGCCGGAGTAGATGAGGAAACGCTGAAACTGGTTGCACAATTTGATAATGTAATCTATATTTCGTGCAACCCCGAAACGCTGCACAACAACTTAAACCAATTATGCAAAACCCACATTCCGGTACGTTTTGCTTTGTTTGACCAATTTCCGTTTACCCATCATATTGAAAGCGGTGTGTTGTTGAAGAAACGTTGAAACAATAAATAAAGATGCCTGTCTGAAAAAGTTTTCAGACAGGCATCTGTTCATTCCATCCTGTTTAAGCTTCTTTAGCTTGCCAAGTGTCTTTCAAAGCCACGGTGCGGTTGAATACCGGTTTTTCTTTGCTGTGGTCATAACGGTCGGTAACGAAATAGCCCAAACGCTCAAATTGCCAGCGGCTTTCAGGTTCTAAAGTATCCGCAACCGGCTCGACATAAGCAGTGATTTCCTTCATAGACTCAGGGTTGAGGAAATCGGTAAACGGCAGGTATTCGCCGTCTTCACCGCGAACGGCATCCGGGCGCGGCTCGATAAACAGGCGGTCGTACAGGCGTACGGTAGCGGGTACGGCATGTTCGGCGGAAAGCCAGTGAAT
This sequence comes from Neisseria sp. 83E34, assembly GCF_001308015.1. Taxonomy (GTDB): domain Bacteria; phylum Pseudomonadota; class Gammaproteobacteria; order Burkholderiales; family Neisseriaceae; genus Neisseria. The sequence goes on along the minus strand of NZ_LGYH01000008.1, from coordinate 48,210 downwards.
CACGCCTTTCACTTTACGGCCTTCCGGCTTCTTGCCCAGCGTATCGTGGTCAATGCTGCATTTGAGTTCGACTACATTGCCGTTTTCATCTTTCACCACTTCCTCGCACTTAATCACATAGCTGTAACGCAGGCGTACTTCTCCGCCGAGTGTGAGGCGCTGCCAGCCTTTAGGCGGATTCTCGCTGAAATCGTCGGCTTCGATATACAGGGTTTGGCTAATGGGTACTTCGCGCTCGCCCATTTCTTCGTGATGCGGGTGGTAAGGCGCGCTGCGGCTTTGAGTTTTGCCTGCTTCAAAATTGGTGAGCGTAACCTTAATCGGGTTTAAGACGGCCATCATGCGCGGGGCGGAATCTTCCAGCTCTTCGCGAACCGCCCCTTCCAATACGCTCATATCCACCACGTTTTCAGATTTGGAAATGCCGACACGCTTGGCAAACAGACGCAGGCCTTCGGGCGTGTAGCCGCGACGGCGCATGCCGGAGATGGTGGGCATACGCGGGTCGTTCCAGCCTGAAACGTGGCCGTCTGAAACCAGCTGGTTCAGTTTGCGTTTGGATGTGATGGAGTACAGCAATTCCAAACGGGAAAACTCGTATTGGCGCGGGTGGTTATCAATCGGAATGTTGTCAAGCACCCAGTCATACAGCGGGCGGTGAGCTTCAAATTCAAGCGTACACAGCGAATGGGTGATTTTTTCGATGGCATCGGAAATGGCATGGGTGTAGTCGTACATCGGGTAGATGCACCACTTGTCGCCGGTGTTGTGGTGATGCGCACGACGGATGCGGTAAATTACCGGATCTCGCAGGTTTACGTTGCCTGCGGCCATGTCGATTTTCAGGCGCAGGGTTTTGCTGCCGTCGGGAAATTCGCCGTTTTTCATGCGCATGAACAAATCGAGGTTTTCTTCGACGCTGCGGTCGCGGTAGGGACTGTTTTTGCCCGGCTCGGTGAGCGTGCCGCGGTATTCGCGCATTTCTTCGGCGGTTAGGTCGTCCACATAAGCTTTGCCGTCTTTAATCAGGCCGACAGCGTAATCGAACAGTTGGTCGAAATAATCGGAAGCATAGCGCGGCTCGCCCGCCCATTTGAAACCCAGCCATTGCACGTCTTCTTTAATCGAATCAACGTATTCTTGATTTTCTTTTTCGGGGTTGGTGTCGTCGAAACGCAGATTGCACAGGCCGTCGTAAATATAGGCCAAACCGAAGTTCAGGCAGATGGATTTGGCGTGGCCGATATGCAGATAGCCGTTCGGTTCAGGCGGAAAACGGGTTTGGATGGCGGTGTGCTTGCCGCTTTTGAGGTCTTCGTCAATAATGGTGCGGATAAAGTGGTTATCGGCAAATTGGTCTTTATTCATCATTTTGCGGTAGCCTTTGATTTTTTCAGACAGGCATATACTTTATGCAATGCCTGTCTGAAAACAAGATATGGAAAGGATTCAATTGTACCTTAAATCTGCCATTCTATGGGCGTTTGGCCGTGTGCTTCCAGATAAGCATTGGCTTGGGAAAAGTGGCGGCAACCCAAAAAGCCTCGGTGTGCGGAAAGGGGCGACGGGTGAGGCGCAGTCAAAACCAGATGGCGGTTTCGGTCGATGAATGCGCCTTTCTTTTGTGCGTGGCTGCCCCAAAGCATAAATACAAGATGCTCGCGCTGATCATTCAGGCGGTGAATCACGCAATCGGTAAACTGCTCCCAACCCAATGAAGCATGCGAATGCGCCTGCCCTGCGCGCACGGTTAACACGGTATTGAGCAGCAATACGCCCTGCTCCGCCCATTTTTGCAGATAACCGTGCCGGGGAATCTGAAAGCCTTCAATATCGGCCGCCAGCTCTTTATAAATATTTTGCAAAGAAGGCGGTATCTGCACTTCAGGCCGCACCGAAAAAGCCAAGCCGTGCGCCTGCCCGGCGCCATGATACGGATCTTGCCCCAGGATCACGATTTTTACTTGGTCAAATTCCGTGGCTTTAAACGCATTAAACACATCGTTTGCCGGCGGATAAACAATCTGCCCAGCCTGCCGCTCAGCTTTCACCGTGTTCAAAATATGTTGGAAATAAGGTGCTTCTTTTTCTGACCCAATCGCTTCTTTCCAAGTCTGCATAAATATTCCATATAAATCAAAAACAGCCTGCACTATAACAAAAGCTATGCCTGTCTGAAAATGATTCCGGCAATTCATTTACCCAACACTTAACCTAAACATTACATTCTATTAATCATTTAGTATAAGTTCAGGAACAAAATACTGCCTCCGCCCTCTAAACTGCTCAAGCAATGTATTTTTAAATATATAAAATATAAAAAATAATTTTTCCTGTCATTCTATTAACTTACAAAGGAGAATAATATGAAACTACACATGTTAGCCGCTTTGGTAGCATCTACTGCATTGTCGGCCTGCTCGGTTTTCGATAAAAAAGCCCCGGTTGCCGAACATTCCTGCAAACAAACTACTAAAGAAGAAATCGCGGCTTTATTCGACCGCTGGAATAACTCGCTGCAAACCAGAGATCCGAAAAAAGTGGTGGAGAATTATGCCGAAGACGGCATCTTGCTGCCGACACTCTCCAACAAACCCCGCCTGACACAAGCTGAAAAAGAAGATTATTTCAAACACTTCTTAGAGAAAAAACCAGTCGGCAAAATCGATATGAGCCATATCCAAATCGGCTGTAACGTAGCCAAAGATAACGGCTTATATACATTTACGTTTGCCGACGGTTCATCAGCCCCCGGTCGTTATACGTTCACTTACAGATGGGACGGCAACAAATGGCTGATTTCATCACACCATTCATCCCTGATGCCTGAAAAAACAACCGGTGCCAAAGGTAAGAAACACTAACCGGTTTCTTGATTCGAGGTAGCAACAATGCCTGTCTGAAATTATTCAGACAGGCATTGTTTAATGATTATCGCTATAAAACTTAATATTTGCTTCACAGCGATATCATATTTTATTTTGCAGAAGCTGCCGATGCTGCAACGGCTTCATCCTGCTTAAACCATTTGGCTTCGATATTGGCATAAGTGCCGTCTGCCTTAATAGCAGCCAAGCCTTTGTTGATTTTTTCGCGCAAGCCGTCATCGCGGCCTTTTTTAAGCGCAAAGCCGTATTGCTCTTTCGGAAACTCCGGATCAATAAACATGCGGTATTTTTTACCCGGGTTATTGGATACAAAGTTTTGAACCACGCCGTTATCGCCCACGGTCGCATCTACCCCGCCCGCTTCCAACTCTTTAAATGCCAAAGGCATGGTTTCGAAGCGTTTGATATTTGCGCTGTCTTTACCTTGCAAATCTTGCAAAATCAAATCAGCAGTTGTGCCGGTTTGAACGGATACGCTGCGTTTTTTCAAATCTTTGAAAGACTTAATATCGCTACCTTTCTCGGCGGTAACAATCATCTGAGTGGCTTCAAAATAAGGATCGGTAAAATCCACTTGCTGCTTGCGCTCTTCGGTAATAGTGATGCTGGCCAACGCCACATCACTGTCGCCTTTACCTACGTTGGCAAAAATGCCTTCAAACGGCGTGTTGACGAATTCAAATTTAATGCCTTCTTTTTCGCCTGCTGCTTTCAAGATATCGTGAGAGAAACCGATAACCTGATTATTCTCCATATATTCAAAAGGCGCGTAAGACGCATCGGTCGCAACGATATAAGTTTTCTGACCGGCCTCGGCAGCGTTTTGCCCATTGTCTTTCGAACAAGCGCCGAGCATGAGTGCTGCGGTTAAAGATGCTAATAGGGTAGCTTTTTTAATCATGGTTCTCTTTCATTATAAGATTCAATATTTATCATGATGCCTGTCTGAAAACACACACTTTTCAGACAGGCATTTTATTAAGGGAATCAGAATTTCACGCCTTTATGCAAAGCAACGATGCCTGCACTCATATTATGGTAATCCACGCTATCGAAACCTGCGTCATACATCATTTGCTTCAAGGTTTCCTGATCGGGATGCATCCGGATGGATTCCGCCAAGTATTGATAACTGTCGGCATCTTTGGCAATCACCTTGCCCATCAGCGGCAAAAGTTTGAACGAATACAAATCATAAGCAGGAGCCAATGGTTTGAATACTTTGGAAAATTCCAGCACCAAAAGCGTGCCGCCCGGTTTGAGCACGCGATACATTTCTTTCAACGCAGCATCTTTATGCGTCATATTACGCAAACCGAAAGCCACGGAAACCAAATTGAAATAATTATCAGGAAAAGGCAGCTTCTCCGCATCGGCCAAAGACACAGGTAAAATCAAGCCCTCATTCAACAGGCGGTCGCGGCCGACGCTGAGCATAGACGAATTGATATCAGTCAGCCACACTTCGCCTTCTTTACCCACGCGTTTTGCCCAGCCTCGCGACAAATCACCCGTTCCTCCTGCAATATCCAACACTTTATCGCCTTTTTTCAAACGTGCGGTGTTGATTGTGAAATGCTTCCAAACACGGTGCAGGCCGCCGGACATCACATCGTTCATAATGTCGTAGTTTTTCGCCACTGAGTGGAACACTTCGGCCACTTTGCCTGCTTTTTCGCTTTCATCAACCGTTTTATAGCCGAAATGGGTTTTGTTATCGCTCATGCTTTTGGTTTCCGTTTGATTTGGTTAATGTTTGCCGCAGCCGCCCGAAGCACAGCCGTTTGCATTTTTTTCAGACAGGCTTTCCGTTGATGCTTCCCGTGAAGCACCCGCCGCCTCAAGCCGGCGCAAATAATCGGCCCACATTGTATCGTATTCGCAAGCCAGTTGATATAAATAATCCCAGTCATACAAACCGCTGTCGTGGCCGTCGCTGAAAATAATTTTTAATGCATACTGACCAACCGGCTCCAAACCCGCAATACAAACGTTTATTTTACCCGTCTGCAAAGTTTCCTGCCCCGGCGCATGACCGCGCACTTCCGCGCTGGGCGAGTAAACGCGCAAATATTCGGCCGGCAGCTTTTTCACCTCGCTACCGTATACCAAAACCAGCGCATTTTTATCTTTTTGCAAGCGGATTTCTTCAGGAACAGGATGCTTCATAATTCGCATTTTTCAGATTCAGACAGGCATTATAAGTTTAACTATGCCTGTCTGAAAGAATTTTATTTTCATACGCGCGCGAAAGGTTTATATTAACGCAATGCCCATCTTGCCAATTCAAAGGAATATCATGAAATATCAATTCGTTATCCAGCATATCACCAACTGGCTTTCCGATTACGCAACCAAAGCCCGCGCGAAAGGTTTTGTCGTAGGTATTTCCGGCGGTATTGATTCGGCCGTGGTATCCGCTTTGGCAGCAAGAACAAGGCTGGACGTATTGCTTTTGGAAATGCCGATCAGGCAAAAAACCGATCAAATAGACCGCGCGCAAGAGCACATCGCCGATTTACAAAGCAAGTTTGACAACGTGCGCGCCATGCGGGTGGACTTAACTCCCGCGTTTGAAGCATTCGAAAAAACAGTTAACGTGGATGCTGCTGATTACCCCGCCCGCGATCTTGCTTTTGCCAACAGCCGCGCCCGCCTGCGTATGCTCACGCTTTATTATTACGGTCAAATTAACCAGCTTCTGGTTGCCGGCACCGGCAACAAAGTAGAAGACTTTGGTGTAGGCTTTTTTACCAAATACGGCGACGGCGGCGTGGACATCAGCCCGATCGGCGATTTACTGAAAACCCAGGTTTACGGTTTGGCTAAAGAATTAAACATTGTCGATTCCATCCAACGGGCCATACCCACCGACGGCCTGTGGGATGAAGAACGTACCGACGAGCAACAAATGGGGGCAAGCTATCCCGAGTTGGAATGGGCTATGAGCGTATACGATTCACACAAGCCTGAAGATTTTCAAGGACGTAAACGAGAAGTGTTGGAAATTTACACGCGTTTGCATAAGGCCATGCAGCATAAAGTTCAGCCCATCCCGGTATGTAAAATTCCTGAAGAATTATTGGGTTAGATTCAAACAAAGCCTACCTGAAACGTCATTTTTTTCATATAACCGCACTTAAAAACCAATTAAATTTAAGGTAGAATACTCGCCTTAATTTGTTATTTATTTTTTGAAGAGTTCAACATGTCTTGCGAGCACCTGGTAATGGCTTACAGCACATTCAGCAAAGAGAAAAACGACGCCTTACAAGAGCCGATGTTTTTCGGCCAGCCTGTGAATGTGGCTCGCTATGACCAACAAAAATATGAAGTATTTGAAAAGCTGATTGAAAAACAGCTATCTTTTTTCTGGCGGCCGGAAGAAATCGACGTATCGCGCGACCGCATCGATTACCAAAACCTGCCCGACCACGAAAAACATATATTTATCAGCAACTTAAAATATCAAACCCTGCTTGATTCCATTCAAGGCCGTAGCCCGAATGTGGCTTTGCTGCCGCTGGTTTCCCTGCCTGAATTGGAAACTTGGATTGAAACCTGGTCGTTTTCCGAAACCATCCATTCACGCAGCTATACCCATATCATCCGCAATATCGTCAACAACCCGTCAATCATTTTTGACGATATTGTGCAAAACAAATACATCATCGCCCGCGCGGAAGACATCGCATGTTACTATGATGATTTAATTGAATACACACAATATTACAACCTGTTAGGCGAAGGTTCGCATCAGGTAAACGGCAAAACCGTTACCGTTAGCAAGCGCGAACTGAAGAAAAAGCTTTACTTGTGTCTAATGTGTGTCAACGTATTGGAAGCCATCCGCTTTTATGTATCGTTCGCCTGCTCGTTTGCTTTTGCCGAGCGTGAATTGATGGAAGGCAATGCAAAAATCATCAAACTAATCGCGCGCGATGAAGCCTTGCACTTAACCAGCACGCAACACATGCTCAACCTGATGCGCAGCGGTTCGGACGACCCTGAAATGGCGCAAATTGCTGCCGAATTGGAAGAAGACTGCTTCGAATTATTTAAAAAAGCTGCCGTGCAGGAAAAAGAGTGGGCCGAATATCTGTTTAAAGACGGCTCTATGATCGGCCTGAATAAAGATATTCTCGGCCAGTATATCGAATACATCACTAACCTGCGCATGACTGCCGTAGGCCTGCGTCCGGCTTTCGTCGGCTCCAATCAGAACCCGATTCCGTGGATTAACGCATGGCTCTCGTCCGATAACGTGCAAGTTGCACCGCAGGAAGTGGAAATCAGCTCTTACCTGATCGGCCAGATTGATGCAGAAGTGAAGGCTGAAGATTTGGGCGACTTTGAATTATAACCGCCCGCTTTAAGCTTTATATACAATGCCGTTTCGCCATTAGCTTGAAACGGCTTTGATTTTTCAGGTTATTCCTTCATGCCATTGATTACCACCAACGATAAAGCTTTTGAATTGCAGGAGCATGAAACCCTGCTCGAAGGTTTGGAGCGCACAGGTCACGAAGTCGAATACCAATGCCGCAGCGGCTATTGCGGCTCCTGCCGCGTCAAAATCCTGTCGGGCAAAGTAAGTTACCCGGATTTTCCGTTGGCTTTTGTCGCACCCGGCGAAATCCTGCCCTGCTGCTGCCGCGTCGACGAACCCATACGCCTCGATTGCAACAGCAAAATGGAAGAGCCTGATCTGTTTGAACAAGATTTGTTTAATGAATAAAAATGCCTGTCTGAAACTTTTTCAGACAGGCATTGCACAAGCAACAACCGACACAAACACATTAAACAAGCCTATTAACCACCCTACCTGATGTAAGCGTTTTACACAAAATGAACACCGACCAACCCATTCTTCCTCCTGCCATGCTCGGCATACTCGGCGGCGGCCAGCTTGGGCGCATGTTTACCATCGCAGCCAAAACCATGGGCTACCGGGTAACCGTGCTCGATCCCGACCCAAGTGCACCGGCCGCCGAATTTTCAGACAGGCATTTGTGTGCCGCTTTCGATGACCAAGCAGCCTTAAACGAATTGGCACAATGCGCCGCTGTAACCACCGAATTTGAAAACGTCAACGCCGATGCCATGCGCTTTCTGGCAAAACACACAACCGTTTCGCCCAGCGGCGACTGCGTTGCCATCGCACAAAACCGCATCCAAGAAAAAAGCTGGATACGCAAAGCCGGCCTGCAAACCGCGCCTTACCAAGCCATCCGCCGGGAAGAAGACATCACCGAAGCCAGCGCGCAATACCTACCCGGCATACTCAAAACCGCCACGCTAGGCTATGATGGCAAAGGCCAGATACGCGTGAAAACGCTGGAAGAACTACGGGCAGCTTTTGCCGATCAGGGCAAGGTAGATTGCGTACTGGAAAAAATGGTTGATTTACGCGGTGAAATTTCCGTGGTTGTCTGCCGTTTGAACCATGAAAATGTGTGTACGTTCGACCCCGCAGAAAACATCCATGAAAACGGCATTCTCGCTTATTCCATCGTACCCGCCCGTTTAAGCGCCGATGTGCAGCAACAAGCGCAAGAGATGGCGCGGCGGTTGGCTGATGAATTGGATTATGTCGGTGTATTAGCGGTAGAAATTTTCGTGGTCGGCGACACACACGAACTCATCATCAACGAAATCGCCCCTCGCCCGCACAATTCCGGCCACCATACCATAGATGCCTGCGCAGCAAGCCAATTTCATCAGCAAGTGCGCATCATGTGCAAGCTGCCGCCCGCAAATACCCGATTGCTTGCTTCCTGCTGCATGGCCAATATTTTAGGCGACGTTTGGGGCGAAAACGGCAGCGAACCCAACTGGTTGCCCTTGATGAACAATACCCGTGCCCATCTACATCTTTACGGCAAAAAAAGCGCCCGTATCGGCCGTAAGATGGGGCACTTTACCGTATTGGGCGCGGATGCCGACGCCGCATTTGAAGCAGCCAAACAATTGCATGCTTCTTTAACTGATAAATACGCCCGGTAAAGCACATGCCTGTCTGAAAACTTTCAGACAGGCATTCTTTGCCTAAATCTTTATTTCTATTACAATAAAACCCTCTGCGCGCAACGCGCGCCATAACACATTTTCCAAACACCATTACATTACGCCTCTATCCAGACAAATCATGAGCCTGTTAACCGTACTCCGCCCCGCTCTACCGGATGACTGCGAAGCCATCTACACCACCCACCGCTTTTCCGTGCAATACACTTGCGAACGCTGCTATGACCGGCGCGTGCTTGAAGCATGGAGCAAACTGCTGCATCCCGAAAGCTATCAGGAAGCCCTGAATAATGACAACAAAGCCCTTTGGGTTATCGAATACCAGCGGCGGATCCGAGGCTTTTTTCAAGTAGATTTAGTACAATCCCAGCTTGATGCGCTCTATGTGCACCCTTTCCTGCACAACCGCGGCCTCGGCACTGCTCTGCTCAACCGCGCCGAATCGCTGGCAGCCCAATCCGGGCTGGGCTTTTTGAAACTGTATGCCTCACTAAACTCAGTCGGTTTTTACCATATCAATGGCTACCGCTCCCTCGGCTCTGCCATTTTGCCTTTAAACTTGGAAGTGTCGGTGGAATGCGAATTGATGCGTAAGTATTTAAATGATTATTAAATAAAAAATGCCTGTCTGAAACATTTTCAGACAGGCATTTCCGCATATTTATCACGCTCCCGCAAACACCACCGCACACACCGCAGCCGCCGCAATCGCCAGAGCCACCAAAAATTTGCCTGCTCCGGCAAACTTCAAAACAGGCAATTTGCCTTCCAGATATTTATAGCCGGTCAGCATCGGCGTAATGAGATTGTGCTTTTTCACAAACTTATACAGCAACACCGTAAATACATGCACGCCGATTAAAATCAGCAGCAAATCAAAAAACTGTATATGCAGCTTACGGAAATCTGCGCTGGCGCTGCCGGCAAGGCCACTTAAATAACCATTGTAGAGAAACGCGTTTTCATCACTGGAAAGCAAACCCGTTACCACCTGAAACAACACCGCACCAATCAGCGCCACCACCATCAGCGCGCCCAGCGGATTATGCCCGGGCTGTTCATTCTCGTTCAAGCTGCCTTTCAAATAGCGGCCAATCTGCCACGGCTTGAAAAATTGGACAAAACGCGCAGTATCGCTGCCCCAGATGCCCCAGCAGATGCGGAACACAATCAATCCTAAAATAAACACGCCGCAGCGCAAATGCCAAGCCATGATGTCGCCACCCTGCTCGCCGCTGTACCACATAAAAGCAATCGACACCACCAGCAGCCAATGGAACAGCCGCGTGGGCAAATCCCATACTTTTAATTTCTGTTTCATAATAAAATATCCATATTGGTTTGTGTTTTTCAGACAGGCATTCAATGCCCGCTTGAAAGCGTGTAAGCCCGATTGTACTCATTTTTCCGAGGAGCTGCCATGCCGGAACTTTACCATACCGACCTCACCCGTTTTATCCAACCGGCCAAACAATTTCCCAATATTTTCAAAGCGCGCGCGGTCGACAGCCACAAAGGCACCCACGGCACACTGGGCATCATCGGCGGCGCGGCAGGCATGAGCGGCGCCGTAGTGCTGGCCGCAGAAGCCGCAATTTACAGCGGCTGCGGCAAAGTTTGGGCAGGTTTCAACCAAAGCGCACTGCCCATGCCGCTGATTCCGGAACGCCCGGAAATCATGCTTTCCACCGCAGCCAACTTACAAAAGCGCAGCGACATTACAGCGTGGGTTGTCGGCTGCGGGCTCGATTTAGACGCATCCTCCACCCTGCTGCTGCACACCCAATTCACACTTTCACACGATATCCCCTTGCTGCTTGATGCCGATGCACTCACTCTGGTTGCCCATGATGAAAATTTGGCCGCCACCTGCCGCGAACACCCCGCACTCGTGCTCACGCCCCATCCTGCCGAAGCCGCACGCCTGCTCGGAAGCACTACCGCAGCCGTGCAGGCAGACCGCGTGGCCGCAGTGCAATGCCTGTCTGAAACATTCAACGCAACCGTCGTATTGAAAGGCCACCAAAGCTTGGTAGCCGAACCCGGCGCCGCACTCTACACCAACACCAGCGGCAACGCAGGTCTTGCCACCGCGGGCAGCGGTGACATACTCAGCGGCATCATCGGCGCCCTGCTTGCACAAGGTATTTCAATCGGAGAAGCCGTGCGCGGCGGCGTATGGCTGCACGGCGCGGCAGCCGATGTATTGCGCGATTCGCAAATCGGCGAAATCGGCATGCTTTCGGGCGAAATCGCTCCGGCAGCACGCTGGCTGCGCAACCGTTTGGTTAATACACCAGCATAAACCGTATGCCTGTCTGAAAAATCCTTTCAAGCAAAGCGATTATTAACCAAGCCACAGTTAAAATCGGGTAAAATAAGCCCGATTTTTTTACCCTCATTATCAACTGAAAGAACCCGACATGAGCGATTCACTGAGCTACCGCGACGCAGGCGTGGATATCGACGCAGGCGACCAACTCGTTGAAAACATCAAACCTTTTGCCAAACGCACCATGCGCCCCGAAGTATTGGGCGATTTGGGCGGCTTCGGTGCACTGGTGGAAATCAGCAAAAAATACCAAAACCCCGTGCTTGTTTCCGGCACCGACGGCGTGGGTACCAAACTGAAACTCGCTTTCGATTGGGACAAACACGACACCGTCGGCATCGACCTCGTGGCCATGAGCGTGAACGACATCTTGGTGCAAGGCGCGGAGCCGTTGTTTTTCCTCGACTATTTCGCCTGCGGCAAATTGGATGTCGCCCGCGCTACCGACGTGATTAAAGGCATCGCGCAAGGCTGCGAAGAATCCGGCTGCGCCCTCATCGGCGGCGAAACCGCCGAAATGCCTGGCATGTATCCCGAAGGCGAATACGACTTGGCCGGCTTCGCCGTGGGCGTAGTGGAAAAAGATCAAGTAATCAACGGCCGCAGCATCGTGCCCGGCGACGTGGTGTTGGGCTTGGCTTCCAACGGCGCGCACTCCAACGGCTATTCGCTGGTACGTAAAATCATCGAGCGCGACCAACCCGACTTAGACGCGCCGTTTGACGGCGGCAAAACCCTGCGCCAAGCCATCATCGCGCCCACCCGCCTGTATGTAAAACCGATTCTCGCCGCGCTGAAACAGTTCACCATCAAAGGCATGGCGCACATCACCGGCGGCGGCATCACCGAAAACGTGCCGCGCGTACTGCCGGAAAACACCGTTGCCCAAATCGACGCCAAAGCGTGGGAAATGCCCAAGCTGTTCCAATGGCTGCAACAAGCGGGCAATGTGGCGCAACAAGAAATGTACCGCACCTTCAACTGCGGCATCGGCATGGTAGTGATCATCGCCAAAGAAGATGCCGACGCGGTGCAAAAATTCTTAGCCGAACAAGGCGAAACCGTTTACCGCTTGGGCGAAATCCGCGCACGCAACGGCGACGAGCATCAAACCCAAGTGGCCTAACATCAGACTTATTTCGCTCAATATAGTTAACGCCCGTCATACTCGGGCTTGACCCGAGTATCCCGAATTTTCGGTAACTTTAAAGAGATACCCGGGTCAAGCCCGAGTATGACGATATGGTTATTAAAATTATGATAGAAGCCGTCTGAAAACACCTTTTCAGACGGCCTGTCCCTAGAACCATCACACTTAAACCTATATGAACATCATTGAAAAACAAGCCTTAAAATTCATCCTCAAACACACGCAGGAAACGCACCAGCAACAAATGTCCGACTACGTGCAAACCCATTGGGCGCGCTACCGTGCAGGCGAAATCAATCTGCAAGAAGCCAAAACACTGGCCAAACAAGCCCGCCCGATGCTGAAGCCCGAAAGCGTGACCGAGCTGACCGAGTTTGTCAAAACATGGTCGAAGCGCTTGAATTTCAAATAAGCTTAAATTATGAAACTTCCCGAAATAATATAAATGCCTGTCTGAAAATATCGTTCAGACAGGCATTTATGCTAAACGGAATTGTTGTTTTTTAAATAAAAGTTCCGCATTTATATTTAATAAATATAGTAATAATTTTATTAGAAATAATAAATATTATAAAATATCAACTCAAGCACTTTAAATATTTACTTAGGGGATTTTTAAATGAACGAAACAATACTGCATCCAATCAACCAAGCTATTTCTGAAAATACCGTAAAAGAGCAAGAAGTTATCATAAACGCAATAGAAGAAACACCTCTTCTTCCTACCAATACAACACAAGAACGACCATCCCAACCCCAAAGCCCGGCAGCCTCTAATGCCCCAACCTCTGCAAACTCGGAACAACCCTCTCCCACTGACCAAGTATTACTGGCTTCGGAAGTAGAGTCGGTTGAACCCGCTACAGCCTCCGGCTTCGGCGCTGCAAAAATTCTCGGCGGTTTGGGTGCGCTAGGTGCAATCGCCGCTTTGGCAAGCGGCGGGGGCGGGGGCGGAGATGACGCACCGAAGAAAAACAATAAAACCGAAAATCCGGCTGAAAAGCACGATAAGAAAACCGGGCAGCCCGATAATCCGCAGATACCCGAACAGAACATCCAACCGCCGGCTTCCAATAAAGAACAAGCCGATACCCATCAGCAACCCGAATCACCACCGGAAACCTCGCCCATCCAGCCTGTTGTTTTGACTACCCGCATCCTATATAAAGACGGCAGCGTGCTAACACACAAAGGGAGTGCGGATAACCCTTTTCAGACAGGCATGTTGAAATACTCCGAATCTAATCCGATTCAGCAATCACATAACAAAACTGTATTGCCTTCAAAAGAGAAAATAACTTCCTTAGAAACTTATATTGCTAACAATTCTGATTTTTTAAACAAAAATATCATTTCTTCTTATGGTAAAGATACTGACGGTGATGGTTTGATTGATTTAAAAGACCCTTACCCAAACAGCTGGAATGTATCCGACCGTGATTTAAGAATGTTTGCCACCTTAGCTTATGAAGATGAATCATCATTAAAGGCTATTTTCAACGATCAATCCATAGAGGTAATTGAACAAATTAACAGAGATTCCAAAAAATTTAATGGTCAAGCAGATGTTGCCGAACTTATTCAGCATTGGCATTTATTGAAAGTGCATAATTCCAGTGACATTACAGGAAGCGGTTTGGACTATGCGATTTTCGGTAATGGAAAAACAGAAAAAGGCTATGAAAATATAGTGGTTGCTTTTCGCGGATCAAGCAATGTGGGGGATTGGACAGCTAATGGCAAAATTTTATTCGGCCTTCTGCCAACTCAAGCAAAAGATTTATCATATACCATTGATGATGTTCAATACTTTAACCCTGAAAAAATTTATTCTACTGGCCATTCATTAGGTGGTTATTTAGCCCAATATTTCGCCGCTCACAATATTCAATCTACGCCCAGTTTAAAAGAATATTTTATTCGTAATACATTATTTAACCCAGCAAAAATTGATGCCAAATTTTGGTCGAATAAAAATTTAAAAAATGCAGAAAAAAATACTGAAAAGCTCTTAGAAGAATATATATGGGATAACGGTGAGCAGCATAAAAAAACCACTCCCTTTGTTATTAAAAGAGAATGGGTAGGTGATGCGCTTGGTACTTACAAAAATACTATTTTCTTCGAAGATTCAAGGTCTTGGGGAAAACACGACATGGTTAGTTTTTATAATAAAAACAGCAAAATGCAACAATATTTTACCCAAGGATACCGTACCGACACACATTATCAAAATATAGATACAGACAAAGACGGCTTAACCGATATACAAGAATATAGAATAGGCACCAACCCGAACCTTGCCGACTCCGACGGCGACGGTTTTTCCGACGGCATCGAAATCAAGCTGGCGTCCAATGCCTCTGATGCAGGAATCACGCCTTATACTACCGGCAGCCCGTTAATTGAAACGGATAACCGCCCTTTTGTTGCAATTGTTCAAACAGAAGACGACAAAGGCAGAATCATCGGGATAAAAGGTATTGAAATGCAGGCTGATCAGTTAGATGGTGAAATCGTGTATACGCCTTCCGGCAAAGAGTTTGATTTGGCCGGCAGTGGGTTTGATTGGTCTGCTTTCGAATCCCAAAACGCTGCAAAAGGCCTCGCGTTCCTAAACGGCACCTCCGGCAACGATACTTTGCAAGGCAGCAAGGGTAATGATTATTTATGGGGCAATTTGGGTAAAGACACGCTTATCGGCGGCGAAGGGAGCGACACATTTGCCTTTAAAGCAACCGATATCCGGCAAGGCGAAGCGGATATAATTAAAGATTTCCATCCGCAAGAAGATTATTTGGATTTAAGCGGCATGCGCTCTTTATTTGAAGACAGAAGCCAAGGCTTTAAGTGGTCTGATGTGCTGGTAAACGATAAAGAAATTTTCAACGACACATTGTCATCTCTACATTTCAATAGCCAAGAGCAAACTTTGTCTTACCACAAAGCAGGTGCGAAAGAAGGGATTGTTTTTGCGCAATTTGACGGAGAACATCATGTCAATATCGGCTCGGAACATTTAATAGGCTGATACCTGATTAAGTTGATAAACATATAAATGCCTGTCTGAAAAACCGCTTTTTCAGACAGGCATTGCTCATCGATTCGAATCAACCATCCTCACTAAGAATCCGTGTACAATCACTCTTAATAGTCAATCAACTTAACTTTATACTACGGCGTTACTGAGCTTTGTCATGCTACCTGTACTGTTTTCGCCTTGCTACCTCGTAAATGTGTTGATTAACTATATTTCTCAAGCATTAAGATAGGATCGGATAATGAAACTGCCTTTCATCGCATCAACTCTACTATTGCTTGCAGCCTGCACCGTTACACCGCAACAATCCGGCAGCGCTGCTCCCCCTCAGAGCAGCACACACGTTAAACGCATTTGGAAACTTATCGAAATGGAAGGCTTCAGCCGCGACCAATTGATTAACGCCAAAGCCACAATGGATTGGACAAAACTACCCAAAATACATGCCTATATGGGCTGTAACCAATTAATATTCAGCGCTGAAAAAATGAATGCCGGCCAAATAAGCTTCAGCAATGCAGCCGCCACCCGCATGTATTGCGCGGAAACCATGAAGCTGGAGCAAACCTTTCTGAGCAAACTGAACAGCATCCATAGCTACACCGTTCAAGGGCACGAGCTGATTTTAAACAGCCCGAAAGGCAAGTCCATGCGCTTCATTGCAGAAGATTGGGATTGATGCTTGTCTGAAAAGATTGTGTAGAATACATTTTATTTAAAACCAACAAACCACACTGCATTCCGGCAGCAAACCACCCGTCATGAGAAAAACCGCTTTATCTATCGTTTATCTGCCTTTTCTCGCAGCCTTTCCGCTCAGCGCAGCCGCTTCCCCACTGGCGCAAGAGCTACCCGTTATCCCGCATACAGAGCAGGAAAATGCAGAACACTCCGGCTCAAACGCCTTAAGTTTTCAAGAAGCTCGGGCGGAATTAATGCAGCAATCCCCCAAGCTTGCCGCCGCTCAAGCTTTTGAATCCGCCCGACAGCTGCAAAGCGATGCCGCAAAAGGATTGGGCGGCCCCAGCCTAGTGCTGGACGCATCCGCATCCAAATACCGCGTACGCGGCGATGTGGATGTGGACGATATCAAACAACATGCCCTAGACCGAGGCGGTAACAGCGCCGCCTTAAGCGGTATCGACCCTTCTATTTCATCTTTACTGAGCAACACAGCCAACCGCATCTCCTCAGGTATACCCGATGAAATCGTTTACGACCAACGCGGCAGCACCAGCAATGCCTCGCTGATTGCCATTTGGCCGGTATACAACGGCGGCACCACAAAAGCAGTTAAAAACCTGTTGAAAGCCCGGGCCGAAGAGGCCGGAGCGGATACCTTGCTTACCGCCAACGAATTAAACAGCACACTGATTGAGCGCTATTTCGGCACCCAGCTCGCACGCATGGCCGCCGGCTTACACGATCAATCGGTACGCACCATCTCCCGCTACGATTACACCGCTAAACGTGCTTTGGAAGAAGGCTTAATCTCCAAAGTTGAACGCTTGGAAGCACAAACTGCGTTTGAAAACGCCAAGCGCGAGGCAGAAAAAGCGCACAACGATGCCATACTCGCCGAAACCGCTCTGCGCCGCCTGCTCAAGCGCAATGCTCCCGTCAAACAAACCACCCCGATTTTTATCCTTACCAAACCCATCGAACCTGTTGAATACTTTCAAGATTTGGCTTTAACAAATCACCCCGGTTTTAAAAAAGTCAACGCCAAAAAACATCAAGCCGAAGCCATGCATAAAGCAGGGCAAGCGCGCTATATGCCCAACGTCAATTTATTTGGCGCCTATCAGACCCGCGAAAAAGGCAGCTGGGTTGCCGGTGTGAATATGAGTTGGACGCTATACAGCCAAATCGACCGACGCGCGATGAGTCATGCTTCTGCCCAGCAAATCATTCAAGCTGAACAAAGCGATGAAGAACTCCGCGAAAACATTATGCTGCTGGTAGAGAAAAACTGGCGCAGCGTTGAAAATGCACGCACCGACTACATCCGCCGCGGCAGCAACGTCAACCTCGCCAAAGAAGTGCTCCGCCTGAAGCAAGCCGGGCTGCGCGAAGGCGTGAACACCGTGGCCGACTTAATGAAAGCCGAAACAGAGTTCGCCAAAGCCGAAACAGAACGCGCCAAAGCCGCCAATGATTATGTGCAATCTTTGGCCAAGCTCCTCGAAAGCAGCGGCGTGCCCGAACGGCTGACAGATTACGAACGCAAAGCCGATGTAAAATTACTGATGAAAAACCGAATAACGAAATAAAGCATGCTTTCAGACAGGCATTCACTCCACCCATGCCTGTCTGAAAAAAGAAAGATAAATCATGACAAAAAGTGAAAACAAAACCCGCTCCACCGCCCTGATTATCGTATTGCTGATTTTAGTGTGCGTGATTGCCTATGGCGTGTGGCTGGCTGCCAAGCCCGACCCCGTGGTATTGCAAGGCCAGATGGATGCACAAGAAACCGATATTGCCGCCAAAGTACCCGGCCGCATCAGCAAAATATTAGTGAAAGAAGGCGAAAACATCGAAGCCGGCACACAACTGATTGAAATGGACAGCCCCGAGATTACCGCCAAAATCAAACAAGCCAAAGCCGCACAAGATGCCGCAGATGCAGTGGCACGCAAAGCCGAACACGGCGCCCGCCCGCAGGAAATCGAAATGGCACGCGCCACATGGAAACGTGCACAAGCCGCCGCTGAACTCGCCGAAACCTCTTACCGTCGCGTGCAAAACTTAGCCAACGAAGGCCTGATGTCCCGCCAGAAACGTGACGAAGCCTACACCAACTACATCGCCAGCCGCGAGCAGGCCGCCGCCGCCAAAGCGCAATACGACATGGCAAAAACCGGCGCACGCACTGAAGACAAAGAAGCAGCCGAAGCTCAAGCTAAACAAGTGGCCGCCAAAGTGGAAGAAGCCGAAGTCGCACAAGCCGAAGCCAACCTGAAAAGCCCGATTAAAGGCCAAGTGGCCGACGTAATGGTGGAAGAAGGCTCCGTTGTACCGCAAGGCGTGCCTTTGGTTACGCTGGTGGATTTAAGAGACCAGTGGGTAGTATTGAACGTGCGTGAAGATTATTTAGAAGCTTTCGGCTTGAATAAAGAATTCGAAGGCACGATTCCCGCTCTAGGTGAACAACCCGTACGCTTTAAAGTGTTTGCCAGCAAAGTCCTCGCCGACTACGCCACCTGGCGCGCTACCCGCAACAACGACGGCTTTGATATGCGCACTTTTGAAATTAAAGCCCGCCCCGTGCAACCGCTAGACAATATCCGCCCGGGCATGAGCGTGTTGGTACCCGTGGAGCAGAAATAAGCTTTACATATAGTAGAAATATGACAGTAACAGAGTAGGCTAAGATTAAGCCTGCATTCTCAATCTAAACACTCTAAAAATACTGGCCTAAAGCCCGACCTGTCCAGTTACTATCTTTCGGTTCTTCCGTAATTATGAAATTATGGAATTCTTACATAAAATCGACACAACATAATGCCTGTCTGAAAAACAACTTTTTCAGACAGGCATTTCTATTATTTCTATCATTCATTGTCATACTCGTGTTACGCCTGAGTATGACGAAACCATGATTAAAGATAAGTTTGTTTTACTATAGCTATGATATATTGCTCATTTTTTAACAAAAAACCCTTCAAAGTCTTATCCGACTTTAAAGGGTTTCTACTGATAAAACTAATTATTCAATTTCTTATTGAGCGGCAGCTACAACAGCCACTGTAATCTTAGCAACAGCATCGGAATGCAAAGCAACTTCTACTTCGTATTCACCTATCGCTTTAAATGGGCCGTCAGGCAAGCGTACGTTCGATTTAACTACTTCAACACCAGTAGCTTTAATAGCTTCTGCAATGTCAGAGTTAGTAACAGAACCAAACAAACGACCATCAACACCGGCTTTTTGGGCAACAGTAATGGTTTGTCCATCCAATTTAGACTGACGCTCTTTTGCATCGGCCAAGATTGCAGCTTGTTTGGCTTCCAACTCAGCGCGACGCTCTTCAAACTCTTTCAAGTTTTCAGCAGTAGCACGTTTCGCTTTGGCTTGAGGAATCAAAAAGTTACGGGCATAACCGTTTTTAACAGTTACCACATCACCCAAATTGCCCAAACCACCGATTTTTTCTAACAGGATAATTTGCATAATCTGATTCTCCCAAATTATTTGTGTTGATCAGTGTAAGGCAACAATGCCAAGAAACGTGCACGTTTGATCGCAGTAGTCAATTGGCGTTGGTAACGGGCTTTAGTGCCGGTGATGCGCGCGGGAATGATTTTACCGTTTTCAGAAATGAAATCTTTCAGCAAATCAACTTGTTTGTAATCCACTTCTTGGATTTTTTCAGCCGTGAAACGGCAGAATTTTCTACGTTTAAATGATTGACGAGCCATTGTCGTTTAACCTTTATATTCTTGAATATTTTGAATCCGCAGTATCGGCTTAAATATGTGTTGGCTGCGCTGCGCTAAAAAGCCGCTCGCTTTAACCATTGTATTTTCACGATACTGCCATTGCTTAGCCTGCTCACCCACAATCTTTGCTGGCAGTTCAAACTTAACCAAACATTTTTGTCCGTTTTCTACTTGCCAAGACTCATGTTTTAGCATGACATCCAATACAGGAATTCCTGCAGGCGTATAACGAAGCACTTCGATTTGAGTTAGTTCGGCAGTAATTTGGAATAGATTATCCAAATTAGGCTTCGGCAGCTTCTTCTTTAACAGGTGCAGGGGCAGCTCCCTCGCTCAGCAGACTTTTTGATTTTTCGTCTTTCATCATTGGGGAAGCTTCGGTAACTGCAGCTTTGGTTTTGATGGTCAGATGACGCAATACTGCATCGTTGAAACGGAAAGCAGTTTCCAATTCATCTACCACTTCAGGAGTGGTTTCGATGTTCATCAAAACATAATGTGCTTTGTGGATTTTGTTGATCGGGTAAGCCAGTTGACGACGACCCCAATCTTCCAAGCGGTGGATAGTACCGTTGTTTTCGGTAACAAGTGCTTTGTAGCGTTCAACCATAGCGGGAACTTGCTCGCTTTGATCAGGATGAACGATAAACACGATCTCATAATGACGCATGTTATCTCCTTACGGTTTAAACAGCCTTTTACCATGCGAAAGCAAAAGGCAAGGTTAAAAACCTGTGTATTATACATACTTTATATTCTTTACACAAGTAATAGCGTGGTTTAATAATAAATAATGCCTATCTGAATTTTTCAGACAGGCATTATTTATTTACACAGGCCGCTTTTACGCTTCATGTAAATTCCATCATTAAATGGTGCCCAAACGACCTAAAACTTTATTTTCTACATTATTATTTAGTGCTAAACGGGTTAAAAATTTATCCTTAAGTCAAAATTACAACGATATTTGAGACTGAATTATCATGCCTGTCAGAAAAATTCCTATAAATTACCGTAATATCACTGGAATGGCCGCCCATTCTACGTCTGTAGGCTGCGCAGCTTATGAATCTTCTTTGGAACGGGATTTCCTTAGCCTGTTGGAGTTTTGTCTGTTACTGATACAGGTCTGAGATAAACGTCGATGGTCGGTTCCGTAGGTACGTTATCGTTTTTTCGTACTGCTCCGAACCAATCAATTCTCCAAACTCTTCCGTCGTTGGGAAATTCTTTAATCTGGATCACCGGCATCTTGTTATTCCATGTTAGCACCATTTAGCGATGTATAGCACCAAAGAGCGATGTTCAGTATCATTTATTGTTAGAATTCACACTTCATTTTTCCAAGCGTGTTCGGCTTGTTCGTCAGCATGGTAACTTGACCTTACCATTGCGCCAATCGCAGCATTGGTGAAGCCCATCTCATAAGCTTCTTTTTCAAACTCTTTAAATTGTTGGGGCGTTACATAACGCAGCACCGGCAAATGACCGTCACTCGGTTGCAGGTATTGGCCTACCGTAATCATTTCAATATTGTGCGCCCGCATATCCCGCATGATTTCACGTACTTCTTCATCAGTTTCCCCCAATCCGACCATAATACCCGACTTAGTGGGAATATGAGGCATCATTTCCTTATAGCGGCGAAGCAATTCAAGCGAATGCTTATAATCTGACCCCGGGCGTGCCTGTTTATACAAACGGGGATGGGTTTCCAGATTGTGATTCATCACATCAGGCGGTGTTTGTGCGAGAATTTGCAGCGCTATATCTAAACGGCCGCGGAAATCCGGCACCAGAATTTCAATTTTAGTATTCGGACTCCGTTCACGTATGGCTTGAATACAGTCTGCGAAATGCTGTGCGCCACCATCGCGCAAATCGTCTCTATCCACGGAAGTGATCACAACATAGCGCAAATTCATTGCCGCAACCGACTCGGCCAAGTTTTTGGGTTCATCTGCATCCAGGGGATTCGGCCTACCGTGGCCTACATCACAAAAAGGGCAGCGCCGAGTACAAATATCGCCCATAATCATAAAAGTGGCTGTACCTTTACTAAAGCATTCGCCGATATTCGGGCAACTTGCTTCTTCGCATACTGTATGCATTTTTTGATCACGAAGAATATTCTTGATTTCGAAGAATTTTTTATTATTGGGCAATTTGGCCCGAATCCACTCCGGCTTTTTGAGTTTTTCTTCCAAAGGCACTACTTTAATCGGAATGCGTGCGGTTTTGGCTGCACCTTTGTGTTTTACGCCTTGGGCATTATCAAGTTTGGCGGGCATTTCATTATTCATTTCAATTATTCTTTCGCGATTCTCTATGAGGTAGCTTTAAATTAATCTATTAGCTATATTTTGGTGCACTATAATGCTATTAAAATTCAAAGGGAAGCATGATACTATCTAAATTACTAATTTTTCTTGCAAATTAGAGGTCAACCTTGCTGCAACTTCAGCAACAGAAGGGCAAGGCTTAAGGAAATCGGCCATTTGCGCCATTTCCAAGCCCGAATAGCCGCAAGGGTTGATGTGGGTAAACGGATTTAAATCCATATTTATATTGAGCGCCAATCCGTGATAAACCGAGCCGTTTTTAATTCTCAAGCCCAAAGAGGCAATTTTTTTTCCTTCGACATACACCCCCGGTCTTTTAGGATCTGCTGAGGCTTTAATTCCATAGGCTGCCAGCGTATCAATAATGCTGTTTTCCAAGGCCGTAACGATATGGCGAACTCTTGTTTTACGGCGTTTGAAATCAATCATGGTATAAACCACCAACTGCCCGGGCCCATGATAAGTAATCTGTCCGCCCCTATCGATTTGCACCACAGGAATATCATCTTGAACCAACAGATGCTCGGCCTTTCCTGCCAAACCTTGCGTGAATACAGGCGGATGCTCCACCACCCAAAGCTCATCTTCCGTGCTTTCGGTGCGCGAATCATTAAATTTTTTCATTGCCTCAAAAGTCGGCAGATAATCTACCAACCCCAAGTGCACGATTTTCATTATAAAACCACTTTTACCATAGGATGGGAAGTGAGCGCGCGATAGATATTATCGAGCTGCTCTTGGTTTTCCACATTTACCGGCAACGTTAACCCGGTATAGTTACCGCTCGAGCTTTCACGGTGTTGTAAATGTTCTTCGCTCGCATCCGGCGCATGCACTTTTACCGCTTTGATTACCTCGGCAGGAAATTCCGGATGTTTAGCACCCATAATTTTCAAAGGAAACTTACAAGGGAACTCGATCAGCGTTTTTTTTTCTTCAGACATTGTTACATTCCTAAACTTACTTTTCAGACAGGCATATATATAAGGATAATGACGGTGTAATTCAAATAAAAAATACCGCCCTTAGTTTTTTAAGCTATACTGAATGCCTGTCTGAAAATCGAATCTCGCATTTTAACGCAAAAGCTATTTTCAATCCACGCACCCCTTTCACAATCCCTCTTAAAACAATCTATTCAAAATCTCTTGAAAAACAAATTTACCGGCCCAATTTCACGCTCATCAAGTAAGTTTTTAAAGAAAGCAGAATTCAATTATGGCAAACAAACAACTCGAGGATTACGGCACCCTGCCCCTCCTACCACTGCGTGACGTAGTGATTTATCCACACATGGTACTTCCACTGTTTGTAGGCAGACAAAAATCCATCGCCGCACTGGAAGCTGCAATGGAAAACGATTCTCCCGTATTTCTGCTGGCGCAACGTGATCCAAACGATGAAGATCCATCGGTTGATAATCTATACCAAGTCGGTACATTAGCCAACGTATTACAAGTATTAAAATTACCAGACGGAACCGTTAAAGTTTTGGTTGAAGGCATTCGCCGTGCGCGCGCAGTTTCCGTACAAACCGGAGAAAACTATTTCTCAGCGCAAACCGAAAATATTGAAGAAAAAGAAAGCAAAAATGCCGATGCAGAAGCATTGCGCCGTGCCATTTTGTCGCAATTTGATCAATTCACAAAATCCAATAAAAAAATTCCGGCTGAAATCGTAAGCACTATCCACAGCATTGAAGACAACGGTCGCCTGGTAGACACCATTGCCGCCCACCTTCAATTGAAGTTGGAATTCCGTCAGATGATTCTGGAAAAAGCAGATATTATCGAGCGCATGGAGTTTCTGCTTGGCCAGCTGGAAGCCGAACTCGATATCTTGCAAGTTGAAAAACGCATCCGCGGCCGTGTAAAGCGCCAAATGGAAAAGTCACAGCGCGAGTATTATCTCAACGAGCAAGTTAAAGCGATCCAAAAAGAATTGGGTGAAGAAGATGAGCGTGGCGAACTGGAAGCTTTGGAAAACAAAATCAAAGCTGCCGGCATGAGCAAAGAAGCAGAAGACAAATGCCTGTCTGAACTTAAAAAGCTCAAAATGATGCCGCCGATGTCGGCCGAATCTACTGTGGTGCGCAACTATATTGATACCTTGCTCGAACTGCCGTGGAAGAAAAAGACCCGTGTTATCAAAGATATTGCCAAGGCTGATTTAGTTTTAAACGAAGACCATTACGGCTTGGAAAAGGTGAAAGAGCGCATCCTTGAGTATTTAGCTGTACAAAAACGTACCGACAAGCTCAAAGGCCCGATTTTATGCTTGGTCGGCCCGCCCGGGGTCGGCAAAACCTCACTTGGCGAGTCGATTGCTAAAGCTACCGGCCGTAAATATGTGCGTATGGCTTTGGGCGGAGTGCGCGATGAAAGCGAAATCCGTGGTCACCGCCGCACCTATATCGGCTCGATGCCCGGCAAAATCATTCAAAACATGATTAAAGCAGGGGTAAAAAACCCGCTCTTCCTATTAGACGAAATCGACAAGCTCGGCAATGATTTTCGTGGTGATCCGGCGAGCGCATTGCTGGAAGTGCTGGATCCGGAACAAAACAACTCATTTGCCGACCACTTTGTTGAAGTAGATTTCGACTTAAGCGATGTGATGTTCATTGCCACTTCCAACAGCCTGAACATTCCGCCTGCCCTACTCGACCGTATGGAAATCATCCGCCTCTCCGGCTATACCGAAGATGAAAAAATCAATATTGCCATGCAATATCTGATTCCCAAGCAGATGAAACGTAACGGCGTTAAAGAAGGCGAGATGGAAATTCAAGACAGCGCTGTGCGAGATATTGTCCGCTACTATACACGTGAAGCAGGTGTGCGTTCTCTTGACCGTGAGATTGCCAAAATCTGCCGCAAAGTGGTTATGAGTGTGCAGTTGAAAGAAGATGCCCAGAAAACCAAAACCCGGAAAACCAAGCCTAAAACCATCGTTGTCAGCGACAAAAACTTACATGATTATCTAGGCGTGCGCCGATTTGACTATGGGGTAGCAGAGAGTGAAAACCGCATTGGTCAAGTTACCGGCTTGGCTTGGACTGAAGTGGGCGGCGAATTGCTTACCATCGAAGCCGCTGTAATGAAAGGCAAAGGAAATATTGTACGCACCGGCAAGCTTGGCGATGTGATGCAAGAATCGATTTCTGCTGCGTGGACGGTCGTGCGCTCACGTGCAGAAGCTTTGGGAATCGCATCGGATTTCTACGAAAAAAACGATGTGCATGTCCACGTCCCCGAAGGTGCCACACCGAAAGACGGGCCGAGTGCAGGTATTGCCATGACTTTGGCCATGGTTTCGGCTTTTACCGGCATTCCTGTGCGCGCCGACGTTGCCATGACCGGTGAAATTACTTTGCGCGGTGAAGTGTTACCGATCGGCGGCTTAAAAGAAAAACTTTTGGCAGCCTTGCGCGGCGGTATCCAACATGTCTTGATTCCCCATGGAAACGTTAAAGATCTGGAAGAGATTCCGCAAAATGTAAAAGAAGGTTTGCAGATTCATCCGGTAAAATGGATAGACGAAGTATTAGCTTTGGGCTTGGAACGCCAGCCTGAAAGCGGCGTGACATCACCCGTTGAGCCGATTAAAGCACCTTCTTTGCCTAAAACAAGGCGGCGCACTAAGTCAAGCGCGAAAGCAACGCAACATTAAAAAAAGTAAAATGTGTTGTAAAGGTCGGATGTAAACGGTTAAAACCGCCGACAAGCCTTACCATTCGTACCTTTTCGCTTGACACCTGCTTTTTATACTTGCTATAAAGGCGCAAATGCAAGAAAACCGTATCTTTCATTAACGCGCTACATTCTCAGCAGATAACCAACCGCTTGAGGGTTTCATAAATTTACAACGATAGAAAGGGACTTAACTGTGAACAAGTCTGAATTGATCGAAGCAATTGCTCAAGAAGCTGATATTTCTAAAGCCGCCGCAACTAAAGCTTTGGACGGTATGATGAATGCTGTAACCAATGCATTGAAAAAAGGCGATACTGTAACTTTGGTAGGTTTTGGTACTTTCTACGTTGGCGAACGCGCTGAACGTCAAGGCCGCAACCCCAAAACTGGTGAGCCTCTGACTATTGCTGCTGCAAAAACCCCGAAATTCCGTGCAGGCAAAGCTTTGAAAGATGCGCTGTAATATCAGTTAAAGGAACATCAATCAGGTGGGTAAAATACCCGCCTGATTTTTTATATAGAGCAGCAGATTCGGATGAAGGGCAACAAAGTGCATTATTGACCTTAGTCGAACGGATTACCCCATATACCCTCATCTGCAAATTGAAGGGCCTCAAAGCCAAAGATACCCGCCCGCTCCATCATCAAGGTATTAAAAGCACATAAAGCCAGAGTGCACATTATTACCATGGGTAACGGCAAAGCATGCTACCCTAAATGTTTTATTTTTAAATCTGTTTCAACCATTAGCACTTGAAATTCGAATTTAAAATCCTGTCTGAAAATTTTCAGATAGGCTTCTTTTATAAGCAAAGCGCTCCCTTTATCTAAAAACAGTTTGCCTAACAAACAAATTTAACTAAAATCATCATCCTATATTCAATTACCGTAATAACAAATATGGGCTTCAAACTTACCCCTATTGATGTGGTTGACAGCATCAGCCGCGAAGATTTCCGCCAACACTATCTCAAACCGCGCCGCCCTCTGGTCATCAAAAACTTGACCCAAAGCTGGCCGGCATACGGCAAATGGTCGCTGGATTATATGAAAGAAGTCATCGGCGACATTACCGTACCACTTTACGACAGCAGCAAAGCCGATCCTGCCGCCCCGATTAATGCAGCCAGCACAGAAATGAAATTCGGCGACTATATTGACCTAATCAAACGCGAACCAACCGATTTACGGATTTTTTTGTTCGACCCCATCAAACACGCACCTTCCCTGCTCAATGATTATGTTTTCCCCAAAGATCTGATGGGCGGCTTTCTCGATAAATATCCCACCATGTTTTTCGGCGGTATCGGTTCCGAAACTTTTCTGCATTACGATATCGACATGGCGCATATATTTCATACCCATTTCGGACGAAAACACATCATCTTGTTCGACTATAAATGGAAAGAGCGGCTCTACCGCATACCCTATGCCACTTACGCCTTGGAAGATTACAGCGTTGAAAACCCCGACACACAACGCTTTCCCGCACTAGAAGGCGTAGAAGGCGTGGAATGCTTCTTAGAACATGGCGACACACTATTTATGCCTACCGGTTGGTGGCATTGGATGAAATACCTTGACGGCTCATTCTCCATCTCCCTGCGCGCTTGGGATGAAAGTTGGGCTGTCAAAGCCCACAGCCTGTGGAATCTTACCGTACAGCGTAAATTCGACAATCTCATGAAAGCCCGCTACCGCCAACGTTATATGGATTGGAAAGAACAACAAGCTGTCAAACGCGCAGAAAAAGCGCTGATCAAAGGCTTACCCCGTTAATATTTCCTAATACAAATGCCTGTCTGAAAACATTGTCAGACAGGCATTCATTTCAAACCTATATTTTACTTTAAAGTAAAACCCATACAATAACACAAAACTTTACTTTTAATAATAGCAAGCGTAATATCCATTTTTTCAGCTCATCAACGCCCTTATAACATGAATCTTACCGACCAGCGCCGTAAAAACCTGCGTCTATGGATAAACCGCCTACACCAAGGGCGGCAATCACTTTTTGCCGCAGAAACCGGTATCAATCAAGGGGAGCTTTCCGCCCTTTTAAAAAACAAACCTTTTGGTGAACGCAAGGCTCGCAAAATCGAACAATCCGCAGGCATGCCCGCCATGTGGCTCGACGGCAACTACTCCAAAACCACATCAACCGCAAGCCCAAACCTTCCAAACTCTCAGAAAACAAACGCCAACACTATGCAAATCTCACCTATATCCGAAATTCTGGCCGACATCAAAGCCGGCAAAATGGTTATCATCACTGATGCAGAAGACCGCGAAAACGAAGGCGACCTTGTTATGGCCGCCCAATTCGTCACCCCGCAAGCCATCAACTTCATGATCAAACACGCGCGCGGCTTAGTTTGCCTGCCTATGAACGATGCTATGGTCGACCGCCTTAATCTGCCGCAAATGACACAAAAAAACGGCGCCCAATACGGCACCAACTTTACTGTTTCCATTGAAGCGGCTCACGGCATTTCTACCGGCATCTCCGCAGCAGACCGCGCCCTTACTATCCAAACCGCCGTATCACCCAACGTAAAACCCGAAGACATCGTGCAACCCGGCCACATCTTCCCGCTGCGTTCACAAAAAGGCGGCGTATTGGTGCGGGCCGGACATACCGAAGCAGCAGTCGATCTCGCTGAAATGAGCGGACTTTCTCCTGCCGGCGTTATCTGCGAAATACTCAACGACGACGGCACCATGGCGCGTATGCCGGAATTAATGAAGTTCGCCGAAGAACACAACCTGAAAATCGGCACCATCGCCGATTTAATCGAATACCGCAGCCGCACCGAAAGCCTGCTCGAAGAAATGGGCGATACTACCGTACAAACCCTTTGGGGCACTTTCCAACAGCATGTTTATGTAGACAAACTCTCCGGTGAAACCCATCTGGCCTTGGTTAAAGGAGAACTATCGCCCGAAACAGAAACTCTTGTGCGCGTACACGAACCCTTCAGCGTGATGGACTTTCTACAAGCCGATCCCAACCATTCCTGGCCGCTGCCTAAAGCGCTGGAACATATCCAAAACGCCGCCAGCGGTGTGATTATTCTGCTGCACCGCACAGAAGACGGCGACGCTCTGCTAGACCGCACCTTGCCGAAAAACACATTCCAAATCAAAAAATGGGATAGAAAAACCTACGGCATCGGCGCCCAAATTCTCGTGGGGTTAAACGTGAAAAAAATGCGCGTGATGGGCAAACCCTCTTCCATGAACGGCCTAACCGGCTTTGGCTTGGAAGTAACCGGCTTTGAAGCCGCACCTTGAAATCATCCGATATAAAAAAACAATGCCTGTCTGAAACAAGCAACGCGAATTTCTGCGAAGCTAAAATTTTCAGACAGGCATTGTTATGTTTTATCAATTGAAATAACACACCGACTTAAAATTTGAAGCGTACACCAGCGGATAATTCATGTGTATGTACTTTCACTGTTTCTATCTTTTGCCAACGGTTGAAGCGATAACCGGCATCCAAAGTCACATTGTTAGAAACTTGAAAACCCACACCGGTCATAATACCCAGTCCGGTTTTTGCTTGTGTGTTGGCATTATGTTCAACATAGCCGTTTTCGTTAATCGTTTCTTTCGTATTGGCTCTGTTAATTGAAGCACGCGCGCCAATATAAGGTTTGATTTTTTCGTTTACATCGAAATCATAAGCGACAGAAAAACCTACGCTTTCCAATTTAACTTTTGATTCGATTTGCTCTTCTTCATCAACCGAAGATATTCTGGCCGTTTTATAACGCGTGTAATCTAATCCTGCACGCACATTATTTCCAAAATCATATCCCACAGTTAAACGCGGGCTGAAACCTTTTACCGAAACAGATTCTTCGTGATTTTTGGCTTTAAACCAAGAACGACCGGCGTCAACTTGAAGATATACGCCGCGTTCTGCAAATGCCGGAGCAGATAGAGCTACAGAAAGCAAAGCAACTAAAGTGAGTTTTTTCATAATATTCCCCAAATAAATAGTTAACAACTTTACAAAAGCGAGGGAAGTTTATGTGAAGTCTGTGACATTTGTAAATTGAAGCATAGAAGATAATCGCAAATGAAATTATTTTTGTACACAATCCACTACAATGCCAACCAAATAAAATTATAACTGAATGATTAATAAAGTTAATTCAAATAAAATATCAAAAAACATGCCTGTCTGAAAATTTTAGCTTCGCAGAAATTCGCGTTGCTCGTTTTCAGACAGGCATTGTTCACTTGATACCCAAATAAGACTTCAAATCTTCCCATATCTTCGGCTCCAGCTTCAAAAGATAATAAAGCATGCCGAGATTGCCCAATGCGGCTAAAAAATAAAGCAGGTTAATGCTGTCAAACAAAAATAAAAGCAAGGCGCTAGCCAAAGCAGCAATAACCATAAACAAGCCGTTCACGATATTGTTGGCGGCAACAGCGTGTGCGCGAAAGCTGTCGCTGCTGGCAGTTTGCAGCCAAGTATAAAGCGGCACGGAGAAAAAGCCGCCGAAAAATCCGATGGTAACCATACAGGCCATGATTGGCAAAGAGCGGGGCTGTGAAAGGAAATACCACACGCCGTTCAGCTCAACATGATGTGTGCCGTAAGTGAGCCACACCAGCAACACCCCGGATAAGGTCAAGCCCACAGTTCCAACAGCAACCAAGCCTAAACGGAGGCGCTCGTGGCTGAGCTTGGCGCATAGTACCGATCCTACTGCAATGCCGATGGAAAACAGCGCAAGCATAAGGTTGAATACATTGTCGTTGCCGCCTAAATGGATTTTGGTAAAAGTCGGCAACTGGGTGGTATAAACCGCACCAATTAACCAGAACCATGAAATACCGATAATCGCAGTATAAAGCTCACGCTGGGCAAATGTGGCTTTCAGCAAGCTCCAAGTGCTGCGGGCAATATTCGGATCAATCCGCACATCCGGCTGTTTGGCGGCTACGGGCGGCATAAATGCGCTGGTTACAAACCCCACAAATGCAATCAAAATAATTAATGTTGCCACCACATAATGACTCATACCGGCAACAAACGTACCCAAAATCTGACCAAACAAAATCGCTAAAAACGTGCCGGACTCAATCAGGCTGTTGCCCATAATCAGCTCTTTATTATTCAGATAATCGGGCAAAATGGCGTATTTCAACGGCCCAAACAAGGTAGATTGCGCCCCCATCATAAACAGACATACCAAAAGCATAGACGCAGACTGAATCAGAAAACCGTAGGCGGCTACCAACATAATCAAGATTTCTAATATTTTGATTATGTTGGCAAGTTTCGCTTTGTCGAATTTGGTGCTCAATTCACCGGAAATCGAAGAAAACAAAAAATAGGGCAAAATAAACAGTAATGCCCCTAAATTCAGCATTTGGCTGGGAGGAAGCCAACCGTTATTGCCCAAACCATAAAAACTGATGGACACAAACAACGCGGTTTTAAACAGATTATCGTTAAATGCGCCAAGAAACTGCGTGCCGAAAAGCGGAGCGAAACGACGGCTGCTTGCAAAATTAAGATTGTCTTTGATCATGTTTGTCTTCTGCCGCAGAATCAACCGGCTTGGATTCGCTCTCTTCAGGGTGATATTCGTCATCGTCCATAATAATCCGGTGCGCCGGGCCTTCCAAATCATCAAACTGGCCGTTTTTACCTGACCACCAGAAAAAATAGCCGATTAAAAACGCCAGAATGATACTCAGCGGTATCAGAATATAAATGCTTTCCATGGTTTACATCATTCCTGTCATATCGCCCAATATCAGCGATTGTGTGCCGATTCTTAAAAATTCATTACGCAAGCTGCCGACTTTCTCAAATTCTTTATAAAGACTAATCTGGTCT
Organism: Neisseria sp. 83E34; assembly: GCF_001308015.1. Lineage (GTDB taxonomy): Bacteria > Pseudomonadota > Gammaproteobacteria > Burkholderiales > Neisseriaceae > Neisseria. Next base: position 16,421 of record NZ_LGYH01000008.1, on the reverse strand, counting down.
TTCTCCACGCGCCAGCAAAACGGCTGCGTTACATCGCCAAACGCTGCCAACACACTCAAAGCTGCCTGATCTTGCGGCTGCGTTTCGCTTTGCAGCTTAACAATAAAACGCCCGCTTTGCGGATGTGCACTTTCATCATCCGGCAACATGATAAAAAAGCCCAAATGCTCGCCTGCTTGGTTATGAATACTGAAATAATGCATGGCTTAAAAATGCCTGTCTGAAAAATCATGAAACATGAGAATTTAAACCCCTTTAAGCCAAGCTGCAAGACACAGGTTATATTTGGCTTGTAAGCAATGTTTTATTTTATTAAGCTGTTTGAAAAATCTTACAAACAGGAATATTACGGCGTATGAACGCTAAAATTAAAAAATTAAAACGTTTTTTCTTACTTCAATTATCATCGCATCTCTCAAGTGTCTGCCAAAACCAGCCGAAATCTTCAAACAATATACGCCGATTACGATAACCTTCCCTTTAGCGAAGCCGAGTTTTTAAAACACACGAGAGACATTCAGAAAGCTGCCGCCGGCCTTGAACCACAACGCACAATCTACTTCGTCAAAGATTGACAAGAAACAAAAGAGCCCGCTCCCAAAGGCTATTTCCGCAAATCATACTGCCTCGAGATAACGGCCTCTATCTGCTGCAAGACTTTTTCCACAACGGCAAAAAACAAACCAGCTTGTTTTACTGCAATTCGGAAAACGATGGAAACACCAGTAATTGTTTTCAGACAAGCATAATTCCCAACAATGCCTGTCTGAAAGCTTGTTTATCCTGCAGCTTCAAAATTTTGCATATCTACTATCTCGCTTTCCTCCAAAATAGACTCTTGAACTTAAGCCGTCTACGACATTTGCATACCATTAATCTTTAAATAATTTGCAAAAAATATAATTTGTTTACAATGTTTGTATAAAACAATGAAATTCTGTTAAATCAATAATAATAGTGGTTTGTTGTTTTACAACCTATCCATTGTTTGTATCTCACCATATCGATTATTGTTTGAACAATCCAACCGAACCATACACAAACTGAATTATTTTAAATTGAGAAAAAATATAAATAAGATTATTATAACTATCAAAATAATATCAAAATAACCAATTCGCAATACTACGGAAAAAGGATTTGCATTATGAAAAAATATTTATTTATTTGTATGTTATTTCCACTTGCCCTTACCGCTTGCCAATCCAGCTCGCCAAGATTTGTCCATTTAGAGCAGCCTGGATATAACCACGGCAAGCTCTATATTTATCGCCCGCATAACTATAAAACCGCCAAAGTCGTTTACGAAGTTTATGCCGGAGATATAAAAATAGGCCATATCCACAATGGCCAGCACATTCATAAAGACCTACCCTTCGGCATTCATAAAGTCCATTTAAAAAATGCGCAAGCATCAATAAACGTACCTCTGCGTATTGATGAAATAAAATGTCTGCGCCTCACATTTAACGAACAGCAGCAACCCGTGTTGCAAAAAATGCTCTATGAACAATGCAAAGTAGACATTCTGTCCACCAAATCATCAATAGTAAGCAATAAGCATTAAATTACAAACTGTCACATCCTCAATAAAAGGGAAAACCATGTATTTCGTCCCCCTGTCCAACCGGAGCGGCATGCTTCAGGTATCGGATACCCACCAAATCTACTGGGAAGAGTCAGGCAACCCAAAAGGCATTCCTGTAATTTTCCTTCACGGCGGCCCCGGAGCAGGGGCATCGCCTTCATGCCGTGGTTTTTTCGATCCCACCGCCTACCGCATCATTATCATTGATCAGCGCGGCTGCGGCCGCTCCCTGCCTTTTGCCGAAACAAAGGAAAACACCACTTGGGACTTGGTGGAAGATATCGAAAAAGTGCGCGCAATGCTCGGTATCAACAAATGGCTGGTATTTGGCGGCTCTTGGGGCAGCACCCTCTCGCTGGCCTATGCCGAAGCCTACCCTGATCGGGTGCTCGGCCTGATTTTGCGCGGCATTTTTCTGTGCCGCCAAAGCGAAATCAACTGGATTAACGAAGCCGGCGGCGTCAGCCAGATTTATCCCCAACAGTGGCAAAACTATATTGCGCCCGTACCGAAAGAAAAGCGCGGCAACCTTGTTCAGGCTTACCACGAAATGCTGTTTTCCAAAGACCACTCCGTTGCCCTTCACGCAGCCAAAGCTTGGGCGGATTGGGAAAGCTGGCTGATTCAGTTCGAGCCCAAACCCGTAGATGAAGATGCAGAAAAATCCCTTGCGATTGCCCGCATCGAAAACCATTATTTTATGCACTTGGGCTGGTTGGAAGGTGAACGCGCCATTTTGCGCAACATCCGCAAAATCCGCCACATTCCCACCATCATCGTGCAGGGCCGCTATGATATGTGCACACCTATGCAAAGCGCTTGGGATTTAAAACAAGTATTCCCAGAAGCAGAGCTGCGTATAGTTCAAGCCGGCCACTCCGCTTTCGACAAGCCCTTATCCGCCGCCCTAATCAAAGCCTGTGATGAATTTGCCGCCCGCCTGCAACATAACGAAGGGCAGGATTATGCAGACTAAAGCAGATTCTGATAAGATTCGGCAGTTTTAAACCATTCAGCAACACTCTTTCAGACAGGCATATGCCTGTCTGAAAAACATTCCAGCAGAAAGCAGCCCGATCATGACTAAAAAACGCGTGCTCACCGGTGTTACCACTACCGGCATTCCCCATTTAGGTAACTACGTCGGCGCCATCCGCCCCGCCATCCGCGCCAGCCAGAGCGAAAACACAGAATCTTTTCTCTTTCTGGCTGATTATCACGGCATCATCAAATGCCACGACCCTGAAACCATTCATCAATCCACCCAAGCCGTAGCAGCCACATGGCTCGCCTGCGGCCTTGATCCCGAACGCACCACTTTCTACCGCCAAAGCGACATACCCGAAATCCTCGAATTAAACTGGATTCTCACCTGCATCACCGCCAAAGGCCTGATGAACCGTGCCCATGCCTACAAAGCCGCCGTGCAGGACAATCTCGACAAAGGCCAGGAAGACCAAGACCATCAAATCGAAATGGGCTTATACAGCTATCCCATTCTGATGAGCGCCGACATCCTTATGTTCAACGCCCACGACGTACCCGTAGGCCGAGACCAAATCCAACACGTTGAAATGGCGCGCGACATCGCAGGCCGCTTCAACCACCGCTTCAAAGAGCTGTTTGTATTGCCTGAAGCCAAAATTGAAGAACATGTAGAAACATTGGTCGGTTTGGACGGCCGAAAAATGAGCAAAAGCTACGGCAACACCATCCCGCTTTTTGAAACCGAGAAAAAGCTGCAAAAATCAGTCAACAAAATCATCACTAACCTGAAAGAGCCGGGCGAACCTAAAGAACCGGGTGAAAGCCCATTGTTTGAAATCTACAAAGCTTTCGCCACCGAGCAGGAAACCCAAGAATTCATACGCATGCTGGCCGAAGGCTTGGCCTGGGGTGAAGCCAAAAAAATCCTCGGCGCCAAACTCAATGAAGAATTAGCGCCCAAACGCGAACGCTACAACGAGCTCACCGCCAACCCCGCGCAAATCGAAGACATCCTGCGAGCCGGCGCCGCACGCGCGCGCAAAGAAGCCCGCGTTTTACTGGAAAAAGTTCGTGATGCAGTAGGCATCCGCGCACTGAAATAATACAGCCTCTACGCAACAATGCCTGTCTGAAAGCTCGCGTTGCTCGTTTTCAGACAGGCGTTGTATATTAGAAAATATTAATTTTCACAGCTATAATACACACCTTTCATTTTGCAGCGAAACCCACACCATGAAACACATCCACATTATCGGCATCGGCGGCACCTTTATGGGCGGCCTGGCAGCAGTTGCCAAAGAAGCAGGCTTCAAAGTTACCGGCTGCGATGCCAAAATGTATCCGCCGATGAGTACCCAGCTTGAAGCTTTGGGCATAGGCGTACACGAAGGATTCGATGCCGTGCAGTTGGATACCTTTCAAGCCGATGTTTATGTAATCGGTAATGTAGCCAAGCGCGGCATGGACGTGGTTGAAGCCATTTTAAACCGCGGCCTGCCTTATATTTCCGGCCCGCAATGGCTGTCTGAAAACGTGTTACAAGGGCGTTGGGTGCTCGGCGTAGCGGGTACACACGGCAAAACCACCACTGCTTCCATGCTGGCTTGGGTGTTGGAATATGCAGGTTTGGCTCCCGGTTTCCTGATTGGCGGCGTGCCGCAGAATTTCAGCGTATCCGCCCGCCTGCCTCAAGCGCCGCGCCAAGATGCGGATTCCGTTTCGCCGTTTTTTGTCATTGAAGCCGACGAATATGACACCGCATTTTTCGACAAACGCTCCAAATTTGTCCACTACCGCCCGCGTACTGCCATTTTGAATAATCTGGAATTCGACCATGCCGACATTTTTGCCGATCTGGCCGCCATTCAAACCCAATTCCACCATTTGGTGCGCACCGTTCCCGCTCAAGGCCTGATTGTCTGCAACGGCGTTGAGCAAAGCCTGCGCGATACACTGGATAAAGGCTGCTGGACGCCTGTTGAATTTTTCGGCGGCAAAGAAGGCTGGCAAATCGGCGCGGTGGATGCAAACGGCGCATTCGATGTGTTGTTCAACGGCGAAAAAGCCGGCCATGTGGCTTGGGACATTATCGGCGGACACAACCGCATGAACGCCCTGGCCGTGATCGCAGCCGCCCGCCACACCGGTGTGGACGTAAAAACCGCCTGCGAAGCCTTGAGCCAATTCAAAAATGTGAAGCGCCGCATGGAAACCAAAGGCCAAGTCAACGGCATCACCGTTTACGATGATTTCGCCCACCACCCCACCGCCATTGCCACCACCGTTGCGGGCTTACGCCAAAAAGTCGGCAGCGCGCGCATTCTGGCTGTATTGGAGCCGCGTTCCAACACCATGAAGCTCGGCACCATGAAAGCCGCCCTGCCGGAAAGCCTTAACGAAGCCGACCAAGTATTCTGCTATTCCGGCGGAGTGGATTGGGATGCGGGAGAAGCCCTGTCGCCGCTCGGCAGCAAATTACATGTCGGCAGCGATTTTGATGCCTTTGTAGCCGAAATTGCCAAACAGGCGCAAAGTGGCGACCATATTTTAATTATGAGCAACGGCGGCTTCGGCGGCATTCACGATAAACTGCTGACTCAATTGAAATGATTCAAGAGCTTCATAAATTTAGCTAGTCTAAATAACCAATAATGCCTGTCTGAATATCTTCAGACAGGCATTATTTTTCATAACCACGCTTATGCTTAACCTAAGCGTGCCACGATTAAAAATAATCTGAAACTTATCTTCTTTACTACGGAGATTAATTTTCCTCTAAAACCGCTTCACCGCCGGAAAGCCCGTTCAACTCATCCTGTGCTTTTTTCACTTCGGCTTCCAAACCTGCGATGCGCTCAAGATAACGTACATAATTGCGTTCGTTGCCATAGCGCACTTTTCTCCCTTCTTCTAACGCACGTTGCGCATCTTTTAATTTTTTTTCTGCTGCTTGGTAAGCCGGATCAGGAGTAGGTTCAGGCTCATATGCCGGCGGCGTGTAATTCACCGGCTTGGCAGGTTCGGCAGAATAAATGCTCGGGTGACCGATGTCGGCTTTTTTGCAGTCTGCCGACTTGGCATCCTGCGTATATACTTTGTTGCCGTAACGATCGGTGCAGGTATAAATTTCAGCGTGAGCGAAAGGCAGCGCAGCCAAATATAGTGTTGATAGAATCAGAGCTTTTTTCATACGTTTTTCCATGTAAGTCATTTTTTAAATTATAGCCGAATTCCGCCCTTAAGCGGTTTGCAGCTTGCTTAAGCACTCTCAGCCAAGTTATACGAAAACGGCATATTCAGCAAATGCCTGTCTGAAAGCTTTTTCAGACAGGCATTTATCTTAAATAAATTCAAAATGTAAGGCCGCATACAAGCCGCCGATATGGTAGAATATTGCCCATTTTTGACAACAGTTTCATTAGGATATCTCAATATGATTTCTACCAACGGCATTACCATGCAGTTTGGCGCCAAGCCGCTGTTTGAAAACGTATCCGTTAAATTCGGCGAAGGCAACCGCTACGGCTTGATTGGTGCCAACGGTTCTGGCAAATCCACTTTTATGAAAATCCTCGGCGGCGATTTGGAGCCGACCAGCGGCGAAGTTGCTATCGAAAACGGCGTGCGCTTAGGCAAGCTGCGCCAAGACCAGTTCGCTTACGAAGACATGCGCGTATTGGACGTGGTGATGATGGGGCACACTGAAATGTGGGCGGCGATGACTGAACGCGATGCCATCTATGCCAACCTCGAAGCCACTGAAGACGACTACATGCGCGCAGCCGAATTGGAAGCCAAGTTCGCCGAATACGACGGCTACACTGCCGAAGCCCGTGCAGCCGAGCTATTGAGCGGCGTGGGTATCGAAGAATCATTACACAACGCCCAAATGAGCGAAGTAGCACCCGGCTTCAAGCTGCGCGTGTTACTGGCGCAAGCATTGTTTTCCAAACCCGACGTATTGCTGCTCGACGAGCCGACCAACAACTTGGACATCAACACCATCCGCTGGCTTGAAGGCGTGTTGAACCAATACGATTCGACCATGATCATCATCTCGCATGACCGCCACTTTTTAAACGAAGTGTGCACCCACATGGCCGACGTGGATTACAACAGCATCACCATCTACCCCGGCAACTATGATGATTACATGCTTGCTTCCGCACAATCGCGCGAACGCGCCTTGAAAGACAATGCCAAGGCCAAAGAAAAGCTACAAGAGCTGCAAGAATTCGTGGCGCGCTTCTCAGCCAACAAATCCAAAGCCCGCCAAGCCACCAGCCGCTTGAAGCAGGCCGACAAGATTAAAGCCGAAATGGTGGAAGTGAAACCCTCTACACGCCAAAATCCTTATATCCGCTTCGAAACCGACGAAAAAGCCAAGCTGCACCGTCAGGCGGTGGAAGTGGAAGGTTTGGCAAAATCTTTTGAAAACACCTTGTTCAAAAATCTCAATTTCATGTTGGAAGCAGGCGAACGCCTGGCCGTTATCGGGCCGAACGGCGCAGGTAAGTCCACCTTGCTGAAACTCTTAGCCGGCGCATATAACCCTGAATATTCCGACGGTATCACTCCGGATGCCGGCACCATCAAATGGGCGGAAAAAGCCAATGTCGGATACTATCCGCAAGACCACGAAAAAGATTTCGATGTGGATATGAACCTCACCGAATGGATGCGCCAATGGGGTCAGGAAGGCGACGACGAACAAGTTATCCGCGGCACGCTCGGCCGCCTGCTGTTCGGCAGCAACGACGTAGTTAAACAGGTTCAGGTGCTTTCGGGCGGTGAAAAAGGCCGTATGCTCTACGGCAAGCTGATTCTGCTGAAACCCAACGTGCTGATTATGGACGAGCCTACCAACCACATGGATATGGAAAGCATCGAATCCTTAAACATGGCATTGGAAAAATACAAAGGCACCTTGATTTTCGTATCGCATGACCGCCAGTTTGTATCTTCACTGGCCACCCAAATCATCGAGCTGGACGGCAAAGGCGGCTACGAACATTATCTGGGCGACTACGAAAGCTATTTGGAGAAAAAAGGTTTAGTGTAAAGCCCAACCCAAGCCCAAAATAAATAATGCCTGTCTGAACAACTTTCAGACAGGCATTATTAAAAACAAACCGCAACCAACACCCAAAGCCACCGGCTTCCTACTACCCTCATATTGGTGATTGAACCGGTTTAGCGATATAATAAGCAGCCCTGCAAAAAGGAAATCTCATGCGAAAAATCCTTCTTGCCGCAGCCATACTTGCCGTATCGGCATGCGGTTTTCATCTGAAAGGCACGCAGCCTTACGATAAACTGCCTTACACCGCATGGCGTGTCGATGGCGGCGCTTTGCAGCAAGTGTTGGAAAACGCATTACGCCGTGCAGACGGTGCGCCCGTTGACGCACCGCAGGCGCAGGCAGTTATCGCCGTAAACCACATTGAAACCCGCAAAGATGTGTTAACCATCACCCGTGCTGCCAATATCAATGAATACCTACTGATTCTGCGCGTTCACGCACAAGCCAGCCGCAATGGTGAAAACTTGGGTGCGCCCATAATCGTAGAAGTGCGCCGCAGCATGGATTATGCCGACAGCGAAGTGCTCGGCAAGCAGGAAGAAGAAGCAACCATCTGGCAAGAAATGCGCCGCGATGCCGCCGAGCAGATCGTGCGCCGCTTGGCATTTTTGAAAGCAGCCCAATAATGAGCCTTTTGCCGATAGAAGATTTAGGCAACCATCTAGCGGGCAACCTAAGCCCGCTTTATGTAATTCACGGCGAAGAAGATTTGCTGCGCGTGGAAGCCCTTGATACCTTACGCGCGGCAGCTAAACAAAAAGGCTATTTAAATCGCGAAGTCTATACCGCAGATACCCATTTCGATTGGAACGAAATGCTTGCCTCAGCCAACAGCATGGGGTTGTTTGCCGATTTAAAACTGATGGAAATCCACATCCCAAACGGCAAACCGGGCAAAAACGGCGGAGATGCTTTACAAAGCCTGTCTGAAAACCTGCCCGAAGATACTGTGGTTATCGTGATTATGCCCAAGCTGGAGCGGGCTCAAGCCCAAGCCAAATGGTTCGGCGCCCTCTCCAAACACGGTACGGTTTTGGAAGCCAAAGCCATAGGTGCGCAAGCCTTACCTCAATGGATTAACCGCCGTTTGCAGCAACACGGCCTGGAAATCGAAGCCGATGCGCTGGCCTTGTTTGCCGAGCGGGTGGAAGGCAACCTTCTGGCCGCCAAGCAGGAAATCGACAAACTCGCCCTGCTTTATCCGGCTGGCCATTTGGTTAATTTGGAAGACGCACAAAATGCTGTTGCCAACGTAGCGCGTTTCGATGTGTTCCAACTGTCTTCAGCCTGGATGGGCGGCGATGCCGCCCGCGTTGTGCGTTTGATGGACGGATTGGAGGAAGAAGGCGAAGAGCCGGTATTGCTGCTGTGGGCCTTAGCCGAAGACATCCGCACCTTAATCCGCCTAACCGCAGCTTTGAAACAAGGGCAAACCGTTGCCAATGTGCGCAACAGCCTACGCCTTTGGGGTGACAAACAAGTGCTGGCGCCCAAAGCCGTAAAACGCATCTCAGCCAACCGCCTGATTGTGGCTTTGCAGGAATGCGCTCGCATCGACCGCATTATCAAAGGTGCGGAAGACGGCGAAGCATGGCCTGCGTTCAAACAGTTAGTTACGGATTTGGCCGTATAAAACAGCTTGAACTGTTTTCACTTTCAGACAGGCACCACATAAATAATGATGATTAGCAAACCATTTCATATCAAATACATTAGATAAAGAAAGAAAAACATGGAACCGAAAATGTTTATCAAACCCGCCATCAGGATTTCGATTTTCGCCGCCGTAGTGATAGGCATCCTGATTTTGTTCGGCGTAACCTGGTGGATTGCCCTGCTTTCCGTGCTCGGCGTGATTGCCGTTGTGGCTTTGATTGCCTACATCGTTATCCGCCGCCAGCGTAAAAAGTTCACCGACACACTCAAAGCCTTCAATATCGACCCGCAATCCGGCCGCGTAAACCCTGCGGATTTAAAACGCATGTACAACAGTGGAGGCGACGCGCAAAAACAAGCCGTATTGATTTACCGCATGGCAAACAATAACTGCCCCGAAGCAGAAGCACATAAATTTTTCAAAAGCATGTCTGTCTTCAACCGCGCCGAGCAAATACAGGAAATCCAAAAAATGCAGGCTCAACAACGCAAAGGCAAGGGCAAAGGAAAAGGCAATATGTTCCGCTAACGCGTCTTACCAAGCATATAAAGCTATGCCTGTCTGAAAAATATTTCAGACAGGCATTGTTGTTAACTCCATCAGCAACAAAACATATGATTTGCCATGCTCAAATATATACCTCTACTGTACCTGCTTAGCGACATTCCCGAAACGATTGCCGACTCTGGTATACCCCACTTTCGCTATACAGACTCACGGCAATGCCATGTTTACACATCCCTCCATACTTGGGGCTCTCTGATCCACATTTTGGTTTCAGAACACAGCCATCCGCTCTTCGGCTTAAATCAAGAGCAGGTTTTAGAAAAACTTGAGCAAGCCATACAGCGCGGCTGCTCATTGGAAGAAAAAGACTTGGCAGAGCTTACCCCTCTGCAAGCAGCCATTTTATTTAATGATGCCGATATGGCTGACTTTTTACTCAAACACGGGGCAAATCCCTACGCCCGAATTCAATTCTCAAATAAAAGCAGAAAAAGCAATGGTAAAAACAGTTTTGAGTTTTTAGATTTACTAATAGAAGCGGAAACAAAATCTTCCCTGCCAAACCCGTCATTTAGAAACCGCAGCAAATTGAAACAGATATTACAATCTTATCAGTAATCAAATAAAACAACGCCTGTCTGAAAAGTTCAGACAGGCATATTTATAAAAATGCAGCTTATATATCAAGCGCGATATAAGGGGAAGAAATGAGAATTCTCATCCAATTCACCTGCTTCTCGGCGGATTTCCAAAAGCTTGTTATAGATTTCTTGATTAAAAATCTTATTGCCAATGTAAAAATCGTACAAACCTTCCGGTGCAAAGCCTTTTTTAAACCGCAATAAATCATCATTGCTACCATAGCCGCCGCCGATAACAAATCTTTTAAACCCATTTGCGTGAGACCATGCAATCATTTCACTCATCAAAAGATAATTGGGCGACTCTTTTAAAAACTCGCGTGAAGTGCTGCTGAGGAAACAGTATGTATTTTCGTTTCCGCCAATCAGCAAGTTCACCGCACCCACCTTGCCTTCTTTTTCTGCAAAAAAATAGTAAATCGGATCGCCCAATTCATGCAGCGTCTCGAAAAACTCTTTATTGAAATAATACATAGAGCGCGCATCATTTCGATCCATTGTGTCGTAATAAACGGGCAGGAATGTATCAATATCTTCCTTAGTATTTCCTACGCGAACAGACCAACCACTCTTTTGAATTTTGCGCACTTTCTGGCGGGTTTTACCTTGGTAGCGGCCAAAAACATCTTCCCAGCTACCCGATAAATCGCACACCACATTAACCATCGGGCTCACAGCATAGCCGTCGTAATGCTGGGCATAGTCAGTAAACAAATTGAAGCGTAAAAATTCGCAAACATAGCCTTTTTCCAAACAATATTGGTTGTAAGCTTTTTGCACTTCATCCGGAAAAGAATCCGTATTGTAAAGGAAACCACCATAACCATAAGGAGAAGACAAATCAAAATATGTGTTCTCTGGGATTTTTCCGCAAAACGGCTGACTCAAAGCAATATCGCGCCGCAAAATAACAGTAGCGGCTCTAACATCACCATTCTCGTAAAATAATAAAATAGGCTGGCTGTCTTTACTATGCCCTGCAGAAGCCTTTACGTAGGCATTTAAATAAAATGGTTCATAAACAGGAAAGCTTCGGATCGTTTTATCCCATAATTCATTGTCCTGAATACAGATTTCAATTAACGTCATGTGTCCGTCCTTTTGTTGAATCTTAAATTTATAATAATTCTTTATGATTATTTTAAAAACTGAAAATCAAAACCAGTAATGCTTCTATAATTATAATTACCGAAAATGATTTAATTGCCCCCTTAAAAGCAATCCAAATCTGAATTTTTGGCAGCTAAATGAAACCCCTTTGTTTACAATTTTTTTACTAATATTTCTTTTTTTTCACAGCATAACAACAAAACTATTTTTTCATTGATTTATGAGAAAAGCGGTGCTTTTTTTAGGAAAATCGGTTGTCCTTATTCATTTTTAACTATATCTACAGTTACAAATAAAAGCTCTTCTCAGAAACTTATTCGTAGGATATTGTATTTTCAACCCATCCTGCCATTATTTTTTGATTATTTCAGGCAATTTTAAAAGCCATTTTTAATGCCTCCTCTGCTTGAAAGACCATATAAAAAGCCGGATAATCCCAAGCTTGTCGCAACCACAACATAAGGATTAAAACATGGCTTCTCCCTTAGCAAACGCCATCCGCTTTTTATCAGTAGACGCAGTGCAAAAAGCCAATTCCGGCCACCCCGGTGCGCCGATGGGCATGGCTGAAATGGCCGAAGTGTTGTGGACGAAATTTTTAAACCATAACCCCGCCAACCCAAAATTCTACAACCGTGACCGTTTCGTGCTTTCCAACGGCCACGCTTCCATGATTCTTTACAGCCTGTTGCACCTTACCGGCTATAACGTATCTATTGAAGATTTAAAAAACTTCCGCCAATTACACAGCAAAACTCCCGGCCACCCAGAATATGGCTACACCGACGGTGTAGAAACCACCACCGGCCCATTAGGGCAAGGCATTGCGAATGCGGTGGGTATGGCGCTGGCGGAAAAAATCCTCGCCGCCGAATTCAATAAAGACGGCCTCGATATCGTCGACCACCACACCTACGTATTCATGGGCGACGGCTGCCTGATGGAAGGCGTGTCGCACGAAGCCTGCTCTCTGGCCGGCACTTTGGGCTTGGGCAAGCTGATTGTACTCTACGACGACAACAATATTTCCATCGACGGTAAAGTAGACGGCTGGTTTACCGAAAACATTCCTCAACGCTTTGAAAGCTATGGCTGGCATGTGGTGCCGAACGTAAACGGCCACGACACCGCCGCCATTCAGACAGCCATCGAAGCAGCCAAAGCCGAAACCGGCAAACCTTCTATCATCTGCTGCAAAACCCTTATCGGCAAAGGCGCGGCCACCAAAGAAGGCAGCCACAAAACCCACGGTGCACCGTTGGGAGCCGAAGAAATCGAAGCCACCCGCAAACATTTGGGCTGGAACCACGGCCCATTTGAAATCCCGCAAGACGTTTACGCCGCGTGGAGCGCCAAAGAAAAAGGCGCAAAACTCGAAGCCGAATGGAACGAAAAATTCGCCCGCTATCAAGAAAAATTCCCCGCCGAGGCCGCCGAATTCGTGCGCCGCATGAACGGCACTCTGCCGGAAAACTTCGATGCCTATGTTCAGACGGCCTTAAAAGAAGTGTGCGACAAAGCCGAAAAAATCGCCACCCGCAAGGCCAGCCAAAACAGCATTGAAATCCTCGCCAAAGTCTTGCCCGAATTTGTAGGCGGTTCCGCCGACCTTACCCCGTCGAACCTTACCGATTGGTCGGCAAGCAAAGCCGTAACCAACGAAAACGGCGGCAACTATATCCACTACGGCGTGCGCGAATTCGGCATGGCCTCCGTCATGAACGGCATGACCCTGCACGGCGGCGTGAAACCCTTCGGCGCAACCTTCCTGATGTTCAGCGAATACGCCCGCAACGCCCTGCGCATGGCCTCGTTGATGAAAATCAACCCGATTTTCGTGTTCACCCACGATTCCATCGGCCTCGGCGAAGACGGCCCCACCCACCAACCCGTCGAACAAACCGCTACCCTGCGCCTGATTCCCAACATGGCCGTATGGCGGCCGTGCGACACCGTCGAATCGCTGGTGGCATGGGCTGAAGCCGCCAAAGCGGCCGACCATCCGAGCTGCCTGATTTTCAGCCGCCAAAACCTGCCGTTTATCCCGCGCAGCCAAGCCCAGCTGGATAACATTAAACGCGGCGGCTATGTCATCAGCGAAGCCGAAAACGGCCAAGCCCAAGCCGTGGTGATTGCCACCGGCTCCGAAGTCGAGTTGGCTCTGAACGCACAAAAAGCATTGGCCGAGCAAGGCATTGCCGTAAACGTCGTTTCTATACCGTCCACCAACGTATTCGACCGGCAAGATGCCGCCTACCGCAACAGCGTACTGCCGCAAAACCTGCCGCGTATCGCCGTTGAAGCAGGCGTTACCGACGGCTGGTACAAATACGTCGGCCTGAACGGTGCCGTAGTCGGCCTCGACCGTTTCGGCGAATCGGCACCGGCAGAACTGCTGTTTAAAGAATTCGGCTTTACCGTAGACAATGTCGTTACCGCAGTGAAAGCAGTTTTGGTTTAATTAACATATTGTTTTTAAAATGCCTGTCTGAAATTTCAGACAGGCATTTTTTGCTTCAAATAAACAAAGAGACGCTCAAAAAATCTAAATATTATGCACGCATTTCTTGACATTTATTTGTTAACAAAACATTATACCAACTTAACACAAAGCTTATTTTGCAATTCCACATGGTAAAAAATATGTCAACAACACACCAAGACCCTTATGCGGGCTACCGCGAACTTACTTTGCGCGGCATGGTTTTGGGCGCGCTGATTACAGTGATTTTTACTGCGTCCAACGTATATTTAGGCTTGAAAGTAGGGCTTACTTTTGCTTCTTCGATTCCTGCCGCCGTGATTTCTATGGCCATTCTTAAATTTGCCAAAGGCAGCAATATTCTTGAAAATAATATGGTGCAAACTCAAGCTTCGGCTGCCGGCACTTTATCAACCATTATTTTCGTATTACCGGGTTTGCTGATGGCCGGGTATTGGAGCGGTTTTCCATTTTGGCAAACCACTTTGCTGTGTATGGCCGGCGGTATTTTGGGCGTAATTTTCACTATCCCTTTACGTTATGCGATGGTCGTGAAAAGCGATCTGCCCTACCCTGAAGGCGTTGCAGCGGCTGAAATTTTAAAAGTCGGCAGCGGCGAGCATAACGAAGAGGAAGAAAAACAAACCGGTGGCAGCGGTATTAAAGATATTGCGGCCGGCGGCGTTTTAGCCGGTGTGCTGAGCTTTTTAACCGGCGGTTTGCGCGTGGTTGCAGACAGTGCAAGCTATTGGTTTAAAGCAGGTGCTGCGATCTTTCAATTGCCCATGGGCTTTTCTCTGGCTCTGCTTGGCGCAGGCTATTTGGTCGGTTTAACCGGCGGCATTGCCATTTTAGTAGGCATTCTGATTGCCTGGGGCGGTGCTGTTCCCTATTTTTCCGCTACCATCCCGCAGCCGGCCGATATGGACATGGCGGCTTACGGTATGCAGCTTTGGAAAGAAAAAGTGCGCTTTATCGGCGCAGGCACCATCGGCATTTCAGCAATTTGGACTTTGATCACCTTGCTAAAGCCTATGATGGAAGGTATGAGGCTTTCATTTAAAGCGATCCGCGGAGGTGCAGAAGTATCTACCGAGCGTGTAGAGCAGGATTTGTCTCCCCAAGCCATGATTTTATGGGCTTTAGGCATGATGGTGACATTGGGTTTCTGCTTTTACCATTTTATTGCTGCGGCTCAAATGCCTGCCGGTATTGCCTGGACTCTGGTAGTAGTATGCACGCTGCTGGCTTTTGTGATTGGCTTTTTGGTCGCAGCCGCCTGCGGTTATATGGCAGGTTTGGTCGGCTCTTCTTCCAGCCCGATTTCAGGCATCGGCATCATTTCGATTCTCACAATTTCATTAGTTTTATTGCTTGTAGGAGAATCTGCCGGTTTGTTTGCGGATGAAGGCAACCGCCAATTTCTGCTGGCATTAACGCTGTTTTGCGGCTCGGCGGTTATTTCCATCGCTTCAATTTCCAACGACAACCTGCAAGATTTAAAAACCGGTTATTTGGTTAAAGCCACACCACGCTTACAGCAAATTGCGCTGATTATCGGCTGTATCGTCGGCTCTATCGTGATTTCACCTGTATTGGAACTCTTGTATCAGGCTTACGGCTTTACCGGTGCCATGCCGCGTCCGAATATGGACGTATCGCAAGCTCTGGCCGCACCGCAGGCCACTTTGATGACCACCATCGCCCAAGGTATCTTCGCGCATAACCTGCAATGGGATTATATTTTCTTCGGCGTAGGCATCGGAGTAACCTTGATTATCGTGGATTTGGTTCTGAAGAAAAGCTCTTCCGCCAAACTAAGCCTGCCGGTTTTAGCGGTAGGTATGGGCATTTATTTACCACCTTCGGTTAACGTGCCCATCGTGTTCGGCGCCTTTTTAGCAGCGTGGATTAAATACCGTATTCGCACACGTTATGCCGATAACACCAACATGCGCCTGAAAAATGCCGACCGCATCGGCACACTGTTTGCCGCCGGTTTAATTGTAGGCGAAAGTTTAATCGGCGTGATTCTGGCCTTTATCATTGCCGTTTCGGTAACCGGCGGCGGCTCCGATGCGCCATTGGCATTGAATCTGGAAAACTGGAATACGATTGCCTCATGGCTGGGCTTGGCGGCGTTTGTAATCGGTATGGTGATTTTTGCCAAACGTGTTTTCAACTCTGCACGCTGAGTTTTAATAAGCAGAATGCCTGTCTGAAAAAGATTTCAGACAGGAGCGGATTCGGATTTGAAGTGCAACTTTCCGCAACAGAAAAAGGCCAGTATGCGGTAGCATACGGCCTTTCCTGACAAGAAAGATTGCCATGAGCTACACACAACTGACCCAAAGCGAACGATACCA
>NZ_LGYH01000007.1 GCF_001308015.1 Neisseria sp. 83E34 | reverse complement strand
AAGGCAGCTCAGATACCCGATAATCGGGTATCTGAGGAGAATAAAGGGAATATTGGAATAGAAAACAGCCGAAATCCGGTGTTTGGGCATCAACTGTTAGGTAAAGAGTTATTTTGCAAAGGTCTCAAGCTTGTTATCTATGAAATTAAAATGGGGAGCGTCCAATTAAATATTAGGTAGAGCGAAATATATCCACAAATTCGCGACGGGAACGCTATTCCAGTAGGAAATGTTGCTTCTAAATTTGGACTTATCGCCGGAAAACCGTTGAAAGATCAAGGTTATCCAAGCGGTATTCCCATTATTTATTGTGAAAAATTTCCCAGGAGCTAAAAAATGAATAAGAGAGATGTTTCAACCGAGCTTAAAAATTAGGGTGGATTTATATCGAAAGATGAAAACAATGACAAATATTTTCTAAAAAATCATGGAAATTTACAGATAATCTTAACTCCAGTTTTAGAAAAAAGAGGGGAAATATTTTATTTTAATTTTGATCTTTCTGTTTCAACCGTGGAATTTTCACAAGTTTGCAGTTACATAATAAGATAAGAAAAAGATTTTTATTATCTTATCTGTAGACATGGATTCCTCGCTCCGTCTATAGAAAAAGGAGAACCTGAAAGTGAATTTGAATTTATTAATATTGATATTTTTAATTCACTATTAAACGAAGCAGTTACATGGGCCAAGTATCAAGATATCGATAAGTCTTTAAAATATTATGCAGAGGCTCAGACAACTTGGCCTGGAATTGCTCCGTTATATCACCTTGCCGCATTAGTGATACAAGGGAATAAAGAACGTCTTGAATATTATCGCCAGAGCTTCCTAAACGGAGATTGTTTGGGTTTCGTTCCCTATATTACTAACGAAGTAATAGGCAGAGCAGTTGAGTTGGTCGGTATGCATAGTAAGCTTAGGCTGGATTGACCAACTGCTGCGGCGATATCCACCGTTATCAACGGCGGAAGCCTGAAAGACAACCTTGAAGCAAGCATTTTATCTGCCCAGGTACAAGCCGGTCACGGCTATGCGACAGGCAAGATCAAACTGATCAACGGAGAGGCATGGTACCGTAATGTCGCACAGAGGTTAATATTGATTTAGGACATACTCAGGGAAGTATGGCACCGGCTGTTTCTCATATAGGTTGGTAGACCGCAGGGAAAAGGGGATCTGGCGGAGCGGAGCGCGGTCATATTTTTGTTCCTAATGTGCCATTTAACCGTTCAAAAGCTAAGTAAAGGGATTAAAATGTTAAATCTTATAGAACAAGAAATAGATAGTGTTATAAAAAACTTAAATCTAAATATTGATAAAATTACAGAATTTAATATAATTTTGCAAAAAATTTCTACAGAGTTTTCTCTTGATTTGAAAGGTAGATATGAAGAAATATGGCTACAGTTATTAAAAAAAAATACACCTATATTTTGTATAGAAGATGAGAATGGCTGGAAGTATTCTGCAGAGAAAATAGCACATTATCCATGTTTTTTAATGATTGATGATTCCAATAATAGAGCCATATACAAAATAAATAGTCCTAAAGATTTAAATTTTATGTTAGAGGAAACAACAGGGTTTGTATATTACTTATATAATGAAAAAATCAAAAGGATATTATTTTTTAATTTTTATAATGTATTAGCTGTGTTTGAATCAACAAGTAATCCATAGATTCTTAGATGTTAATCTCATATTAGGAGCTGTCCTAGATAACTAGGGTTATTTAAAATGTTGTGGGGCTGAAGTAGATTAGCAACCTAGCATGACTGCTAATCTACTTCAGCCCCAAATTGTTTTTCAGACAGGCATTGTGCTGCGCCCATTATTAGGAATTGCTCTGTAACTTGGCCCGGTTTGGGCATTTGAAAAGCGGCATCTGTTTTAGGGCGCAAGGTTTATCCTTCGGATGGTGCGGTTATTTAGAATAGCCCTGTAATTTTGCCTTCATTATCCACATCAATTTTTTCTGCCGCCGGTGAGGAGGGGAGCCCGGGCATTTTCATGATGTTTCCGCATAAGGCAACGATAAAGCCGGCTCCGGCTGATAAGGTAATGCCGCGAACGGTTATCCGAAAGCCGCTGGGGCGGCCTAAGAGCTTGGCATTGTCGCTTAATGAATATTGTGTTTTTGCCATGCAGACCGGCATCTTATCCAAGCCGAGTTTTTCCAATGATTGGATTTCGGCTATGGCTTCCGAGCTGAAATCTACGTCTTCCGCTCCGTAAACTTTTTGAGCGATGGTGCGGATTTTTTCGGGAATGCTTTCCTGTTCATTGTAAGCAAAAGAGAAGCGGTTGGGTTGATGCTCAATGGCAGCCAATACTTTTTCTGCCAAGTCGATGCCGCCTTTCCCGCCTTTTTCCCATACTTCGGTTAAGGATACTTCTGCACCATGCTTAGCGCAGGCCTGCGTGATTAAATCCAGTTCTTGATTGGTGTCCGACACAAATCGGTTTAGTGCAACCACAACAGGCAGGCCGAATACGTTTTTGAGATTGTCGATATGTTTCAACAAATTGGGCAAACCTTTTTGCAGAGCTTCCGGATTTTCCCGGTTTAAATCGGCTTTTTCTACGCCCCCGTTATATTTCAGGGCACGAACGGTGGCTACGATAACGGCGGCATCCGGTTTGAGATTGGCCAAACGGCATTTGATGTCGCAGAATTTTTCTGCACCCAAATCCGCGCCGAAGCCTGCTTCGGTTACGGTGTAGTCGCTCAAATGTTGGGCCAAAAGCGTGGCGGTTACGGAGTTGCAGCCGTGGGCAATGTTGGCAAACGGGCCGCCGTGTACGAATGCAGGTGTGCCTTCTATGGTTTGGACTAAGTTGGGTTTGATGGCGTCTTTCAACAAGGCAGCCATTGCGCCGTGGGCTTTTAAATCACGGGCATAAACTGGTTGTCCATCATGGCTGTATGCAACCAAAATATTGCCTAAGCGTGTTTTGAGGTCGCTTAAATCTTTGGCCAAGCAAAACACGGCCATCACTTCGGATGCAACGGTAATATCAAAGCCGTCCGGCCGCATAACGCCGTCTGTGGGTTTGCCCAGGCCGCTAATAATGTTGCGCAGTTGGCGGTCGTTCATATCGACGGCGCGGCGCCATAACACGCGTTTGGGATTGATATTTAATTGATTGCCTTGATAAATATGGTTGTCCAGCATCGCGGCCAGCAGGTTGTTTGTCGCGCCGATGGCATGAAAATCGCCGGTAAAATGCAGGTTGATGTCTTCCATCGGCAAAACTTGGGCATAGCCGCCGCCTGCTGCGCCGCCTTTTATGCCGAAAACGGGGCCGAGGGAAGGTTCGCGCATGGCTACCGCAGCGTTTTTCCCGATTTGATTCAGCGCATCGGCCAAACCGATGGTTACGGTCGTTTTGCCTTCGCCGGCGGGTGTGGGATTGATGGCAGTAACCAGAATCAGGCGGCCTTGTTTTTTAGGTAGGGCAAACGCATCGGCAGGGTTGATTTTGGCTTTGTATTTGCCATATTGTTCAAGCTGATCGGCAGAGAGGCCGAGTTTGGCGGCAATGGTTTGGATCGGCTGCATCGTGGCTTCGCGGGCGATTTCTGCATCGGATTTTTGGCTCATATCGGCTCCTGTTTGGGTTGGGCTGAAATTCTCCTGTATTATAGCCGAACTGGTTTTCCTTATTAATCGGGATGGAGAAAGCCGCTTATGATAACGGGCTCTTGGTTTTATTGGGCGCTGGCTTCCGCTTTTTTTGCTGCGCTCACGGCGGTGTTTGCCAAAGTGGGTTTGCAGGGTATTGATTCGGACTTTGCTACCTTTATCCGAACGCTTGTGATTCTTGCAGCGTTGGCGTTGTTTCTCACTTATACGGGCAAGTGGCAGGGCGTGGAAGGATTCAGCGGGAAAAACTGGACGTTTCTAATTCTATCGGGATTGGCAACGGGCGCTTCCTGGTTGGCTTATTTCAAGGCTTTGCAATTGGGGGAAGCTTCAAAAGTGGCGCCGGTGGATAAGTTCAGCATTGTGCTGGTTGCAGTGATGGCGGTGCTGTTTTTAAAAGAACGACCTAATGCTCAGGAATGGTTGGGCATCGGTTTGATTACGGCGGGCGTGTTGGTTTTAGCGTTTAGAAGATAGCCGGCATATTGTTTGAATGCCTGTCTGAAAAGCCTGCTTGGTTTTTCAGACAGGCATTGTCGATGCCACGGCCATCGAAATAAACCTTGCGGATTCGTGTACAATCTTTCTTTTTATAGTCTCACAACATCTTATGCCGCGCCCGTTTTCCGCATCGTTTGCCCGCCGTTTGTCCAGCCATTTAAAACACGGCGGCTTGGTTGCTTATCCTACTGAGTCGTGCTACGGCTTGGGCTGCCTGCCGCAGAACGTGCGTGCGCTGCAAAAATTGGTACGCTTGAAAAAGCGGCCGCAGCATAAAGGCATGATTGTGATTGGCGACGGCTTGCCCCGCTTGCTGCCTTTGTTGCAAGGCCTGTCTGAAAAACAGCAGCGAAACATCGCTGCTGTTTGGCCCGCCCCGCTCACTTACCTTTTGCCCGTTTCGCCTAAAGCCCCCGTTACATTGCGCGGTAAAGGCCGCAGCAAGCTGGCCGTGCGGGTGCCGGCGCATCCGGGCGCACGAGCGTTGTGCCGGGTTTTGCGCACGCCGCTGGTTTCCACTTCGTGCAACAAGGCTGGTAAGCGGCCTTGTAAAACCGAGCGTGAAGTGAGGAGGCAGTTCGGGCGTCAGGTTGCCATCATTGGCGGACGTTGCGGCGGTGCCAAAACACCAAGCCGGATTGTGGACTGGGAAAGCGGCAAGTGCTTGCGCTGATGCCTGTCTGAAAACTTTTTCAGACAGGCATCGTGTTTCTTTGCAAAGTCTATACGCAGGAAGCTTAAGCGTTGGTTTGTCGTTTCATACCGGTATTTATCGTTAATCAACACATTTTCGATACAAGGCAGCCAGCCGAAGATAGGTAGTACAGGACTGATTTTGTTGCAGCTTTGGCAGCTTACAAAACCGTTCCTATTGAGCCAAGGCGCAGCAACGCCGTAGCAAAAGTTAAGTTGATTGACCATGGGCATTCCATTCATATTGGCCGGCAATATTTTCAGACAGGCATTGTGGCTTTTATTTCGTAAATGAAACAAAGCATTAAACATACATTAATGTATCTAAACACTCTGCCTGCCTGAAACATTGCTACACGCAGCCAAACCCATTAAAATACAAATATTTGAATCTAAATAAATACCCATTTTCGCAATGACCCAGCCCTTTATCGAAATGAAAGACGTGGCTTTTGCCTATGGCGACCGCCCCATTCTGAACAATGTGAATTTCAGCATTGCCCGGGGTAATTTTGCCGCCATTATGGGTGGTTCGGGCAGCGGTAAAACCACACTGATGCGCCTGATTACCGGGCAAATTCATCCGCAAAAAGGGCAGGTTTTGGTTGAAGGGCGTGATTTGGCTGCGCTTTCTGCCTCTGAATTATATGAACACCGCCGCCGTATGGGCGTTTTGTTTCAACACGGTGCGTTGTTTACTGACTTATCCGTGTTCGACAATATCGCCTTTCCCATGCGCGAATTAACCGAATTGCCGGAAGAGGTGATCCGTGATTTGGTGATTTTAAAATTGAACGCAGTGGGGTTGCGCGGGGTCGAACATTTGATGCCTTCGGAATTGTCGGGCGGTATGGCCCGGCGGGTGGCTTTGGCGCGTACCATTGCGCTCGATCCGGAATTAATGCTTTATGATGAGCCGTTTACCGGCCTTGATCCAATTTCGCTGGGCGTAATTGCTTTGTTAATCAGCCGCATCAATACGGCATTGCGTTCCACCAGCGTGATGGTGTCGCATGATGTGGCGCAATCTTTTGCCATTGTGAACCAAGTGATTTTTCTGGCGCACGGCGAAGTGATGTTTTCCGGCTCACCCGAAGAAATCCACACGTTGGATTCGCCGTGGGTGCAGCAATTTATCGGCGGCAAGCCCAACGGGCCGGTCAGCTTCCGCTATCCGGCGCAAACCACTTTGCAGCAGGATTTACAGGTATAAGCCCCGATACCGCCCGTTTCAGACAGGCATGGATTGACAGATGCCTGTCTGAACTTCAAAAACACAATAAGAAAATCCTATGAGCTTTTTCCAATTTATCGGCGCAAAAGTTTTAAACTTTCTTCAAATACTCGGCAGCAATATTCTGTTTTTTTTCAGAATAGTCGGCGCATCCGGTTCGTCTATCCTCCGGCCGCGCCTCAGTCTGCGCCAGGTTTATTTTGCCGGCGTATTGTCGATGTTGATTGTGGCCGTGTCAGGCCTGTTTGTCGGCATGGTGCTTGGCTTGCAAGGTTACACGCAACTTGCCAAGTTTAAATCGGCAGATGTTTTGGGCTTTATGGTGGCGGCTTCTCTGCTGCGCGAGCTGGGGCCGGTGCTCGCCGCCATTTTGTTTGCCAGCAGCGCAGGCGGTGCCATGACCAGTGAAATCGGTTTGATGAAAACCACCGAGCAGCTTGAAGCCATGAACGTGATGGCGGTTAACCCCGTGTCCCGTGTGGTTGCGCCCCGTTTTTGGGCCGGCGTGATTTCTATGCCGCTGCTGGCATCGATTTTCAATGTGGCGGGGATTTACGGCTCTTATATTATCGGCGTGCAATGGCTGGGCTTGGACAGCGGCATTTTCTGGTCGCAAATGCAAAACAATATTTCGTTCAGCTATGATGTGCTCAACGGTTTAATCAAATCCGTATGTTTCGGCGTGGCCGTTACCTTGATTGCCGTTTATCAAGGCTTTCATTGCAAACCTACGTCAGAAGGCATCTTGCGCGCCAGCACACGCACCGTTGTTTCTTCCGCGCTGACCGTGCTGGCTATTGATTTTATTTTAACCGCCTTTATGTTTACCGGATAACACTATGAAAAGAAGCACTTTAGAACTTTGGGTCGGCTTATTTGCCGTTCTCGGCATTGCTGCCATCGCCTTTTTGTCTTTCCGCGTGGCCGGAGGCGGCACGTGGGGCAGCTCAAACGGGCAAACTTATACCGTGTATGCCAATTTTTCCGACATCGGCGGCTTGAAAGTAAAAGCGCCGGTTAAGGCGTCCGGCGTGTTGGTGGGGCGCGTGGGCGATATCCGGCTTGATCCGAAAACCTATCATGCCCAAGTTACATTGGATTTATACAAACAATACCAGTTCAGCAGCGATGTAAGCGCGCAAATCCTTACATCCGGCCTGTTGGGTGAGCAATATATCGGCTTGATACAGGGCGGTGATGTAGATGAACTGGCCGCAGGTGATACCATCACGCTCACAAGTTCGGCCATGGTTCTGGAAAACCTGATCGGCAAATTTATGACCAGCTTTGCCGAGAAAAGCGCCCAGTCTTCACCTGAAAACAGTCCCGCGGCAAGCGGCACAACAGAATAACACCACACATTTTGATTTTAACTTTGTACAAAACGCATAGAATATTAAGGAATACACATGAAAAAAACTGCCATTTTCTCAGCATTAAGCATCGGTGTGATGAGTATCAGTATGGCTTTTGCCACGCCGCAGCAGGCGGTAAGCCAAGTGCAGACCAGTGCCGATCAAGTGTTGAGTATCCTCAGCAAGGCCAATGGCAGCAATAATGCCAGCGTGCGCAAACAGGCAGAAAACTATGCTATGCCCCATTTCGATTTTCAGCGCATGACTGCGCTGGCTATCGGCAATCCGTGGCGCACCGCAAGCCCTGAGCAGCAGAAAGCCTTAACCGATGAGTTTAAAACACTGCTTATCCGCACCTATTCCGGCACCATGCTGCAGTATAAAAATGCCAAAGTAAATGTCGCGCCAAACCCAACCATAAACAAAGGCGGTAAAGAAGTGGTGGTGCGCGCCCAGATTACCCCTGCCGGCGGCAAAACTGTGAATATGGATTTCACCACTTACCAAAGTGGCGGCAAATACCGCGCGTATAATGTGGCCATTGAAGGTGCCAGCCTGGTAACCGTATACCGCGGGCAATTCGGCGAAACCATCAAAACCAAAGGCATCGACGGCCTGATTGCCGACTTGAAAGCAAAAAACAGCAAATAACATGAACACCGAAATCCGTGAAAACGTATTGCTGCTGAGCGGCGAAGTTACCGTTACCACAGTAACCGCCGCTACCTACCGGCAATTCAGACAGGCATGTGCATCACCGAAAGTGGATATGCTCGATTTATCGGGTGTTACCCGCGCCGATTCCGCATGCCTTTCATTGCTGCTGAGCGCAGTGCGGCGCGAGCCCAAACCCGCCATCCGCAGCATTCCCGAGTCTGTTGCCTCTCTTGCCGAGCTTTACGAAATTCAAGAATGGATACGCGTATGAACAAGCCCCAAACTGCAGCCCTGGTAAGCCTATTACTTGCACTCAGTGCCCCCGCATTGGCCGAGCACAATCCGCATGACCCTTACGAAGGCTACAACCGCTTCATGTTTAAAGTGAACGACACAGCCGACCGCTATGTGATGATGCCTGTGGCAAAAGGTTATCGAGCGGTTACGCCCAAGCCTGTGCGTACAGGTGTGAGTAATTTTTTCAACAACCTGCGTGATGTGGTGAGCTTCGGCAGCAATGTTTTGCGTTTGGATGTCAAACGAGCCAGCGAAGATTTGGTTCGCGTGGGCGTTAACACAACGTTTGGCGTAGGCGGTTTGATTGATATTGCCGGCGCAGGCGGTGTGCCCAACAACAAAAACACTTTGGGCGACACGTTTGCTTCGTGGGGCTGGAAAAACAGCAATTATTTCGTTTACCCGCTTACCGGCCCGAGCACCGTGCGTGATGCGCTTGGCAGCACCATTACCACGGCCGCTTTGCCTGTGGATAACTATATTTTCAAAGATACCGGTGTGCGCATCGGCGAAAAAGCCTTGAATGCGGTAAGCCAGCGTGAACAATACCTTGATCTGACGGCCAGTTTGGATGAAGCTGCCATTGATAAATATGCTGCGGTGCGCGACGTGTATATGAGTATGCGTGCCAAACAGCTCGGCGTAGCTCCGCCGCAGGCAGGCGAAGAAATCGATATTGACGATTTGGTTACTGATGATGTGCCGGGTGTTGAAACAGAAGGCACTGAAGCGGCAAACATTCCTACTGAAGCCGGGCAAACTGATAATGCTCCGTTTTCCGTGATTCAGTTGCAAAACGGGGAAGCCGTAAGCAGCAGAGATTATGTGCCGGCCCAATAAGATTTCCGATGTTGTGCAACAAATGCCTGTCTGAAACGGATTTTCAGACAGGCATTTGGTTTATCGGGGTATAATTCATTTTGTTGTCATTTTATTTACAGAAGCCGTGAAAAAAGCCGCCATTTTCTCCCGAGGGATATTTAAAATTCCTGATCTGCAAAATTTTTTTCCTGAAACAGAACTGATCAAGCCAAATCAATCGGCAGATTGCGTATTCGGTTGGGGGCTGAGGCCGACAACCAAACAAGCCCGGGCCTATGCTGCGAAGCACGCGCTACCTTATATTGCTTTGGAAGACGGCTTTTTGCGTTCTACGGGGTTGGGCGTAAACGGTTTTCCACCTTTTGCTATTGTATGGGATGATGAGGGTATTTATTATGATACCGGTAAACCATCCCGTTTGGAGCGCCTTGCGCTTGATTCGGTTGGGTTTTCGGCCGATACATTGGCTTTGGCTGAGCGGGCTATGGGTTTGGTGGTGCAATACGAGTTATCAAAATACAACCATGCGCCTGCGTTTTCAGACAGGCCTCACCAAAAATGCCTGTCTGAAAACGAAATCGTGTTGGTGCTTGACCAAACTTTCGGCGATATGGCAGTGCGATACGGCGGAGCGGATGAAGATACATTTCGGCGGATGCTGGAGGCGGCCGTCAATGAAAACCCCGATGCACAAGTTTGGGTAAAAACCCACCCCGATGTGTTGAGCGGTAAGAAAAAAGGCTATCTTATCGATTTGGCTAATCTGCCGAAGGTCCGGCTCTTGGGAGAAGATATTAATCCGATTTCTCTGATTAAGAGGGCGGATAAAGTTTATTGCGTGACCTCGCATATGGGGTTTGAAGCGCTGTTGTGCGGAAAACCCGTTATTGTATTCGGCAGGCCTTGGTATGCTGGCTGGGGGCTGACGGATGACCGCCACACCGATATTCCTGTGATGCGTGAAACCGGCCGACGCGCCCGACGCAGCCTGCCCCAATTATTTGCAGCGGCCTATCTGGAATATACCCGTTATATCAACCCAAACACGGGCAAAAGCGGCAGTATTTTGGATGTGATCCATTATTTGGCGCATGCCCGCAGATTGAATGAGACTTTGCGCGGCCACCTTTATTGTGTGGGTATGTCGTTATGGAAACGTGCAGTTATCCGCCCTTTTTTCAATTTGCCTTCTTGCTCGCTGCACTTCGTTTCTTCTGTAAAAAAAATTCCTGCCGTTTTGCCTGAATGTGCGCGTTTGCTGATTTGGGGGCGGGGTAACGAGCAGTTGTTGGCATTTGCAGATAAACGCAATTTACCTGTTTTGCGTATGGAAGACGGTTTTGTACGCTCGGTTGGGCTCGGTTCTAACTTGGTGCCGCCTTTGTCGCTCGTTGCGGATGATTTAGGTATTTATTTCAACGCGCAAACGCCTTCTCGTTTGGAACATATTTTGCAAAACCAAATTTTCTCCGAACAAGATAAAGCAGAAGCGCGGATTTTGCAGAAGCAACTGACAAATGCAGATGTGAGTAAGTATAATGTTGGCATATCTAAGCTTGAACTGCCTGATACGGAAAAGAAAATTATTCTGGTTCCCGGTCAGGTGGAAGATGATGCCTCCATCCGTTATGGTTCGCCCGAAATCAACAAAAATGCTGATTTGCTGGAAAAAGTGCGCGAATTGAATCCTGATGCTTTTATTATTTACAAGCCGCATCCCGATGTGGTGAGTGGTAACCGTATCGGGCAGGTACACCAGGTTGATACCGACAGATTGGCTGACATGGTGGTGTCCGAGGTAGACATTATGGCCTGTCTGAAAGTGGTCGATGAAGTGCATACTATGACTTCGCTAACCGGATTTGAAGCGCTTTTGCGCGGGAAAACCGTTTATTGCTATGGCCTACCTTTTTATGCAGGCTGGGGGCTGACCAGCGATTATATTGAGTTGCCACGAAGAACCCGTAAGCTCGAGCTGGCTGAACTCATCAGCGGAACATTAGTCTATTACCCATTATATGCTGATCACCGGAAACACCGCATGATTGATGCTGCAACCGCTATTCAGCTCGTGATTGACCAAAAAGAAGCATATGCAGGAGCGGTGGGGCTGAAACGCAGTTGGTTTGCTAAACAAAGCGGCAAAGTAAAACAGCTTTATCTGTCTTTAAAAAAATAAGAAGTCTAAATACAATGCACAACCAAATCATTCCGTCTAATCTGGAAAGACTCGCTGAAAATAAGCGCATTCTTTTGCTGCAAGGCCCGATCGGCCCGTTTTTCCGTAACTTGGCACAGTGGTTCGAGCAGCAAGGTGCAACGGTATTCAAATTCAATTTCAATCACGGAGACCAGGTTTTTTATCCCTCATCAGTCGGCAATACCCATAGTTATCAAGGGCGTTATGAAGAATTCCAACCCATGCTGGCGGATTTTTTGCAGGCCAATGATATTCAAGCCGTGGTTTGTTTTGGCGACACACGCCCGTATCACCGAATTGCCAAGCAAATGTGTGAAGAATTCGGCAACATCAGTTTTTGGGCGTTTGAAGAGGGCTATTTCCGCCCGCATTTTGTGACGTTGGAAGAGCATGGCGTGAACGCTTATTCGGAGCTGCCGCGCCAAAAGGAATTCTTTTTGAATGCCTATGCCTGTTTGAAACAGCAAGAATATGCTGCGCCCAAGCCAGTGCCGGACGGTTTCTGGCCACGGGCCAAACTGGCTGTTCATTATTATGTGGCTGCCAGTTTGGGGCAGAATAAATATCCTGATTATAAGCACCATCGTATTGATAAATTGCGACACTATGTAAAATTGTGGACACTTTCCGGCATTAAACGCTTCAACTATATATTGAACGACCACAATTTTGCCAAGCAAGTGGAAAGCGGGAAGTTCGGGCGCTTTTTTGTGTTACCGTTGCAAGTGTTCAACGACAGCCAGATTCATGTACACAGCGATTTTGCCAGCGTGCGGGAGTTTCTTCTGTATGTGTTGGAATCTTTTGCATCACGTGCACCGCTTGATACGGTGTTGATTGTCAAGCACCACCCCATGGATCGCGGATTTATTGATTACCAGAAAGACATTGATGTATTTCTGGACAAATACCCCCAATTGCGTTTGCGCATTCATTATGTGCATGACGTGCCTTTACCTGTATTTTTGCGCCATGGTGTCGGAATGGTTACGCTGAATAGCACAAGCGGCCTTTCTGCCTTGATTCACAATATGCCGGTTAAAGTGATCGGTCGCGCACACTATGATATTCCCGGCCTTACCTCACAACAAAGCTTGTCTGAATTTTGGCAGAATCCTGATAAGCCGGATGCCGATTTGTTTCATGTTTACCGCATGTATCACCTAAATGTCACCCAAATCAACGGTAGCTTTTACAGCCGCGTTAATTTGCCCGAAATTAAATAAAATTAGCATCAATCTGTAAATATCGGCAATGCCTGTCTGAAAATGAGCAACGAGAGTTTCCGCGAAGCTAAAACAACTTTTCAGACAGGCATCATTTATGTTGCCGGCAATTACACAAAGCCCCTTTAAATTTTCTCAAGCAGCCCATATGTTCGGTGCAACTTTCTTATAACCAACCAAAAACAAACCATCATGAACCAAGATTTTTACGAAACATTAGGCGTATCCAGAAGCGCCAGTGATGAAGAAATTAAAAAAGCCTACCGCAAGCTTGCGATGAAATATCATCCCGATCGCAATCCGGGAGACCAAGCTGCTGAGGAAAAATTCAAAGAAGTACAAAAGGCTTACGATATACTTTCCGATGCACAGAAACGCAGTGCATACGACCAATTCGGCCATGCCGGTGTCGATCCCAATATGGGCGGCGGATTCGGCGGGGGCTTTGGCGGATTCGGCGGTGCACAAGGTTTTGATTTTGGTGATATTTTCAGCCAAATGTTCGGAGGGGGAGCCGGCGGCCGGCAGCAAAGTTATCAAGGTGCGGATTTGCAATATGCAGTTGAAATCACTTTGGAAGAAGCCGCGGCAGGCATTAAAAAACGCATCCAGATTCCTACCTATGAAGAATGTGATGTTTGCCACGGCAGCGGCGCCAAGCCCGGCACATCGGCGACAACGTGTTCCACTTGCCATGGCAGTGGCACCATCCATGTGCGCCAGGCCATTTTCCAATTGCAGCAAACCTGCCCGGCCTGCCACGGAACAGGTAAGGAAATCAAAGATCCGTGTATTAAGTGTCGCGGAGAAGGGCGTGTTAAGACCACTAAAACCGTTGAAGTCAATATCCCTGCCGGTATTGACGACGGCCAACGCATCCGCTTGAGCGGCGAAGGCGAACCGGGTAAAAACGGCGCGCCCAGCGGTGATTTATATGTGATTGTGCATGTAAAAGCGCATAAAACTTTTGAGCGCAACGGTTTGGACTTGCATTGCGAATTACCGATCAGCATCACCACCGCCGCGCTTGGCGGGGAAGTGGAAGTGCCCACTTTGGACGGCAAAGTTAAACTGAGCATTCCCAAAGAAACACAAACCGGCCGTCGTATGCGCATCAAAGGCAAAGGCATCAAATCTTTGCGCTCCAGTGCACAAGGCGACTTATATTGCCACGTTGTGGTAGAAACGCCGGTTAACCTTACAGACAGGCAGAAAGAATTGCTGGAAGAGTTTGAAAAAATTTCCACCGGACTCAGCCGCTCGCAAACCCCGCGTCAAAAATCGTTTAAAGATAAATTGCGCGATTTGTTCGAATAACGCGAAGTATGTTTGCAAACCAACCGGAGGTTGGGTATTGAACTGAGAAAATTCAAAAAAGCCAATGCTTGCTGTTGTAAAATACAGCAAGCATTTTTATGGATAAGTAGCGTAAAATAAAACTCGGTCATTATTACTATAATAAACCTTTTCTTGGTCTATAATCGCATATGCATTTTTTAATAAAATGAATAATAAATCTAATTGCCTTGGCTGAACCATAACTATTTGCAAGCAATCTAATTTATAATCTGGTTCAAACTCGGTCTTACCCTTCAGAGATTACATCACATATGACACTCCCGGCATTGTTTATCGGGCACGGAAGCCCTTTAAATGCAATTGAAGATACCGCTTACCGAAACTCTTGGTTGGAGCTTGGCGAAGAATTGCGTGATATTTATGATGATGAAATCGAAAACATCCTGTGCATTTCATCCAATTGGGTAACAGATGGCATAGCTGTTACCGCCATGCAAAAACCGCCTACCATTCGCGACTTCAGTGGGTTCCCGCCCGAGCTCGACAGCATCTCTTATCCTGCGCCGGGTAATCCGGAGTTGGCTGAGGAGATCCGGCAACTGCTTGCCCCTGAACCGGTTACTGCTGATTTGTCATGGGGCTTGGATCATGCCACATGGATGGTGTTGCGCAATCTTTTTCCGGATGCCGATATTCCTGTGGTGCAAATGAGCCTTAACCGTAACCTTAATGCCCGTCAGCATTACGAGCTTGCGCAAAAATTGGCCGTATTGAGAAAGCGCGGTGTATTGATAATAGGAAGTGGTAACATTATCCACAACTTGAGCTTGCTAGACCTCCGCCATGCCAACCAACCCGGCCCCGGTCATACTTGGGCGGAGTTGGCGCATCAAATTATACTTAAGTGGCTGAAAAACAATAATTTAAATTCTCTTCTTGATGACAGCCACTATCCCCAACCGATTCGTATGTCTATGCCCAGCCCGGAGCATTTCTGGCCGCTGCTTTATGTGCTGGGTGTACGCAAGGGTAAGGAATATATGGAAATTTTCAATGACGAAATCGTAGGCAAATCCGTGAGTATGACTTCTTTGGTAATCGGCATGGATTAGCCTCTCGTCGTGGTAATAGGTTATAAAAAATGCCTGTCTGAAAACTTTTCAGACAGGCATTTTTTATTCCATTAAATTTAACGTACAGTAATAATTTCCAACATATTGGTCGAACCCGATTTGTGCATCGAAGAGCCACAAGTCAGAATATATTGATCACCGCTACTTAACACACCGCGTTTGAGTAAAGCATGCTCCACTTCAGCTATTGCGGTATTGTGTTCAATGCTGGTGTTGACTTTAAGTGGGCGTACTCCTCGATACATGGCCATGCGGCGTTGGGCGTGTATGCTGGGTGTGAGGGCATAAATCGGCAGTTGAATGCCGTGACGGCTTACTTGGAAAGCCGTGTGGCCACTTTCGGTTAAGGCCACGATGGCTTTGGCATCCACTTGGCGGGCAACGTGCACGGCACCGCTGGCAATCGCTTCGTCAACACGGTTTGCACGTTCTACCGCTTTTTCGTCAACGCCGATTAAGGAATCCTGCTCGCGCTCGGCTGCTGCGCAGATAATCGCCATTTGTTGCACGGTTTCAAAGGGGTAGGCGCCGATGGCGGTTTCGGCAGAACACATCACCGCATCGGTGCCATCTAACACAGCATTGGCCACATCGCTCACTTCCGCGCGGGTCGGCACGGGGTTGGTAATCATACTTTCCATCATTTGGGTGGCGGTTATGCTAAAGCGCCGCATTTCACGGGCGCGCTTGATCATGCGTTTTTGCAGTGCCGGCACTGCTGCATTGCCCACTTCTACCGCCAAATCACCGCGTGCAACCATGATGCCGTCGGAAGCTTCGATAATCTTATCCAAATGTTTGATGGCCTCGACGCGCTCGATTTTCGCCACCAAACCCGGGCGAACGGCATTGGTGCCGGCCATTTCTCTTTCCACCAGTGCGCGGGCGGTATGCATGTCTTCGCCGGATTTCACAAAGCTGACTGCGATATAGTCGCAACCGATGGCCACGGCGGTTTTCAGGTCGCGGAAATCTTTTTCGGTTAGCGCGCCGGCAGAAAGGCCGCCGCCTTGTTTATTGATGCCTTTGTTGCTTTTGAGCGTGTGGCTGTTTTGCACGGTGGTGAGGATTTCGCTGCCGTTTACACTATCCACAATCAGCGTGAGCAGGCCGTCGTCCAATAAAAGCACATCGTCTGCTTGCACATCGTCAGGCAGATTGCGGTAATCCAGTCCGACACGCTCGCGGTTGCCTTCGCCTTCCAATGCTGCATCCAGCAGCAACTTTTCACCTGCTTCCAAATGAATCGAGCCGCCGGCTAATTTGCCGATGCGGATTTTCGGACCCTGTAAATCGGCCATAATCGCCACTTCGTGCCCTGCACGCTTGGCTGCTTCACGCACGATTTTGGCATTTTCCCGATGGAATTCGGGCGTACCGTGGCTGAAGTTAAAGCGCACCACATTCACGCCGCCGATGCGGATCATGTCTTCCAGCAATTCCACATGATTACTGCCCGGCCCCAAAGTAGCCACGATTTTGGTGTTGTGGCGGATACGGGTTAAATCATGTTTTTGGGTGTTCATCACAGGCTCCTTTTTCAAATGGATTCAAAGGGTTTTGAAATATGGTTATTGTAGCGCGCTGATGCTGCTTTATGTATTAAAGTTACAAATATTATGATTTGGCTCATATTATAGAGGTTATAGAGGAGTTTCTAATATATAACCATCCGCATCATCTAAACTGCTTGAGTTGTCTTTACTATTGATTTTAAATTATCTATTCTTATTTTTTTGGGAAGGGCAAACTTTAAATTACCGGCAAACAAGATAAATAAAAGCCTGTCTGAAATTTTATTTCAGGCAGGCATCTCAATACACTTAATCCTTTTTATAATTCTCAGAAACACGCATATAGTGTTCCGCCGAATAAACCAAACCGGCCAGCTCTTCGTCTGTCAACTTTCTCACTTGCTTCACGGGCGAGCCCACATAAAGATAGCCGCTTTCCAAGCGCTTTCTCGGCGGTACCAGGCTGCCTGCGCCAATCATCACATCGTCTTCGATTACCACATCATCTAAAACAATCGTACCCATGCCCACCAAAACGCGGTTGCCGATGGTGCAGCCATGCAGCATCACTTTATGCCCAATGGTCACATCTTCGCCGATAATCAAGGGCGAACCTTCCGGATTTTTAGCGTTTTTATGTGTAACATGCAGCATGCTCAAATCCTGTATATTGCTGCGCTTGCCGATGCGGATTTTGTTGACGTCGCCCCGGATAACCGCACACGGCCACACCGACACATCTTTCTCCAACACCACATCGCCGATTATCACGCAAGCAGGGTCGATATAGCAGCTCGGGTCAATTAAGGGTTTCGTATCGAGGTAATTTCGAATATTATGCTTATCCATTATGAATGCCTGTCTGAAAAATTGTTTATAATATAGTTAATCAACGCATTTTTAATACAAGGCCGCAAGCCGGAGACAGTACAGGTAGTACGGCACTGATTTTGTTGTTTGTTGCTTTGGCAGTTTACAAAATCGTTCTCTTTGAGCTAAGGTGCAGTAACGCCGTAGTAAAAGTTAAGTTGATTGACTAACACCACATACTATCAAAGCTTGTCACGCATGAATACCATAGAATGGCTCTGCCGCCTGATTGCCTACGACACAACCAGCCATAATTCCAATTTGGCACTGATTGACAGCGTAGCCAATCATTTCCTGTCTCACGGTCTAAACCCGTGGGTAACCAAAAATGAAGATTACAGCAAAGCCAATCTTTTCGTAACCATCCCGGCGGCCGACGGCAGCGAACAGGGCGGCCTGATACTTTCAGGCCACACCGATGTTGTACCCGCCGAACACGAAACATGGCTTTCCCATCCGTTCCGCGCCGAAATCAGAGAAGATAAACTCTACGGGCGCGGTGCCGTCGATATGAAAGGCTTTATCGCCGCCGTGCTCGCCGCCGTGCCGGCTATGAAAAGTGCCCGTTTGAAATACCCGCTGCATATTGCCCTTTCTTATGACGAAGAAGTAGGCTGCCTCGGCGCGCGCGGTATGATTGAAGAAATACAGGCGCGTGGCCTCAAGCCTGAATATTGTATCGTCGGCGAACCCACCGGCATGAAAGCCGTGTTGGCGCATAAAGGCATCCACGTTTTCCGCTGCCGCCTGCACGGCAAACCCGCGCATTCCTCATTGCCCGACCTTGGTGTGAACACCATAGAATATGCCGCACACCTGATCTGCTTTATCCAAAAACTTGCCGAGCGTTTCAAACATCCGCCTTATCACGACCCAAATTTCAATGTGCCCCATTCCACTTTGAGCGTGAACACCATCCGCGGAGGCCATGCAAACAATATCGTGCCCTCGTTTAGCGAATTTCACTTTGATTACCGTAATCTGCCGCAAATGAGCGTGCTCGATGTGATCAAACCCATATCCGACCATATCCGGCACGAGCTGGAGCCGCTGATGCAGAAAACCGATCCGCGCGCCCTAATCGAAATCGACGAAATGGTCAGCGTGCCTGCTATGTCCGCTTCCGGCAGCCCGAAAATTACCGGTCTGCTCAATGTGTTGCAAACCACAGCCGCCAAAGAAAGCGTGTCCTACACCACCGAAGGCGGCCTCTTTCAGCAAGCCGGTATCCACACTATCATCTGCGGCCCCGGCAATATAGAGCAAGCGCACAGGCCAAACGAATTTATCGAATTGGCGCAACTGGCGCAGTGTGATGCGTTTTTGGAAAGGTTGATTAAAGCGTTTTCGAAGTGAGGCAATAAGAGAGTATTGTTAAATGCCTGTCTGAAAAGGTTTCAGACAGGCATTTTCATATATCTATCCTGTTATATTTATATCTGTGTTTGGTCGTTAATATTAATTAAATAAAAAGAGTTCTTTGTAGGAGTGTAGTCAATTAAATTAATTTTTGATACAAGGCAGTAGTTAATAAGATAATAAGTTGGTACGAAAAGAGCAGAAACGTTGTGACAAAAATTAAGCTGATTGGCTATATAAAAATAAGAAAGATTGGGTATGTGTCATAATCATACAAACGCTTATATCTATGTCATAAATTGTAACAGGTTAATACTAGACAAAGATTGTCTGAGTTTTTGGTATTATTATCAACTAAATATACAACTATTTATTTGTAAGTTTGTTTTGTTAGTATTTGGAGGTAAGATTATTTGGCATTGCCAAGTTCCATTCATAGGATTTCGTTCTAAACGAACAACTGTTCCCGTTAATAGGGTACTTACATCACCACCTAAAGTTGCCTCTAGTCCGGAAAATGAATTTCCATTATTGGTAATTGTAGCTAGGCTCACGATATTGGAAGTAGGATTACTGCCATTTAAACCGATATATTCATAAACCGCACCATTAGTATAGGGTTGCCTATTTTGAGTAGGGTCAACGGTAGGAAATCCACCCTGAGAGAGAATAGTATCAATACCTGCTTTGGCAGAAGACAATTCATATACAACTCTTGTGAGTTGGGACTTTGCTACATAATTTTGAAATATAGGTATTGAGATTGCTGATAGTATGCCGATGATGGCTAATACAATCATTAATTCGATTAAACTAAATCCAAGTGAGTTGTATCTATTTTTAATCATATTCCCCCCGTTTTAAGTAAATTTAATTTTAAATTCTTTATATGCCAAAAAAGATATATTAAAAAGTATTTCAATAAATTTTGAAAATGTACTTTATTTAAAGTAAGCGTACTACACCCTACCATGCAGTACGCTTTTGCTTAAAAACTATATCAATAAATAAAAATAGTTAAAAATTATTATCGTTGCGCTGTCAATGTAGCTGTACAACCAGCTGGACGGAAATCTCCTGAAACATTAGTAGAGCAGGTCCAAGTGCCTGTATTATCGCGGGCCCACTGGACACGTTGACCAGTTAAAGTAGCTGCTGCATTGTTACCAAATGTTGCAATAATTGTTGCAGTATTGTTGCCAGTAATTGCTACCTGAGGTACACCTGTACCAGCTGGAATATTTTCACCAGTTTGTGCGGCTCCATTGAGAAGGCTTGAACCAGTAGCGCCGATAACGCAAGCAGTAGCTGCATTAGTATTTGTAAGTCTTGCCACTGTAGTACGACCATTCAGCATACAAGTTTCAACAACAGTTTTCAGGTTGCCGGCTTCACCCATAACACGGGTAACTTGTGAGCGGGCAATATAGTTTTGATACATCGGCAGTGCAATCGCAGCCAAGATACCGATAATGGCGATTACGATCATCAATTCAATCAGGGTGAAACCTTTTTGTACAGCTTTCATTCTTTCAAACTCCATATTTATTCAAGTAGTAAAAATTTATCCCGCAATGTATTTGGTAATTTCTTCAAACCATAATAAAGAAGGGAACTTCATCAGTTACGGCAAACTGTTTCCAGTTTTGCCGCAGATATGAGGTATCTAGCAATGGGCGTGCCAAAGTTTGAAAAATTGTGGAATTTGTTTTTATCTATTTGATTTTTATTTATTTTGTGGTTTGTTTTTATGATCTGTTGTTTGGGTTTGGCGCTGTCGCTTTATGGTCATGTGCCGAAATTTGTCAGCTAATGAAAAATATTTACATATCTTGACTGACATTTTTTGTCAGCCGGTGTGGTCGGGATGGCTTGGTAAAAGGGATTTGCTCATGCTTATAAAAATAGCTTTGCATATAAATAGTTAGTTTAGTTAGTTTAAATTCCAGATAAACGGTTTTATTTTTAAATAGAAGATATTTATGACATAGGATTGTTTGGGTTTGTTTACAATTCTATTTTGTAAGAAATGGATATGCCTGTCTGAAAAGTCGTGGGGGTATTTCTAATAAACTGGTATTAAGACAAGTCAGCACTGTCGGCCGTAGATTAGGAATGTTTCGATAAATGATCGGATAAAAGTATGCTGTGTGCTAAGCCAACCAAACCAGACAGATTAATAATAAAACGACGAACATAATCACGCTGCTGATTGCGATGATTTTCCAATCGTTTTTTATCTCATGGCGTGTTTTGATGCGCTTTTTTGTTTGCACATAAAAAAACGGGCTGAGTAATATGGAAATGGCGGAAATTAAGATAATTACTGCGTAGTAGATTTTTTCCGGCGGCATGGCATATCTTGTTTAGCTTAAATGTGGGTTTTATTATATAGCCAAATTGCTTTCATGCAGCTTCTTCATATTTCCTTGGAAAAAAATGCCTGTCTGAAAAATAGTAGGTCTTGAAAATTTTAAGCAGCTGAATCTATTCCTTATAAGAAAAAGAAAAGATTCAGCTGCGCATTTTGATAGGGAAAGTTTTTCAGACAGGCATTATTGGATGTCTAAATCAGGAAATGATTTCACTAAATCATCTACTGCTTTTACGCGAACCAAGAAGTCTTCCAGCTTGCTTAAAGGTAGCGCGCTTGGGCCGTCGCATTTTGCTTCGTCGGGATTGGCGTGACTTTCTAAAAATAATCCGGCTAATCCGGTAGCCATGCCCGCCAGTGCCAAATCCAAAACTTGGCTGCGTCTGCCGCCTGAAGCTGCAGAGCTGGATTCGCGGGTTTGCAGTGAATGGGTCACATCAAAAATAATCGGTACGTCGGGACAGGTTTTTTTCATCACACCAAAGCCAAGCATGTCCACTACCAGATTGTCATAGCCGAAATTGGAACCGCGTTCGCATAAAATCAGCTGGCTATTGCCCGCTTCTTTGAATTTTTCCACAATGTTTTTCATTTGCGAGGGGCTTAAAAACTGCGGTTTTTTGATATTGATTACTTTGCCGGTCTTGGCCATGGCTACCACCAAATCAGTCTGGCGCGCAAGAAAAGCGGGCAGCTGCAATACATCCACCACTTCAGCCACCGGTTCACACTGCCACGGCTCATGTACATCAGTAATCACCGGCACACCAAATTCTTTTTTTACTGCTTCAAAAATCTTCATTCCTTCATCCAAACCCACGCCACGGAAAGAATGGATTGAGGAGCGGTTTGCCTTGTCGAAAGAAGCTTTGAATACATAAGGAATGTCAAGCTTGCGGGTTACTTCTACATATTGTTCACAAGCTTTCAGTGTGGAATCTAAATCTTCCAATACGTTGATGCCGCCGAACAGGGTAAACGGAAGGTGGTTGGAGAGGTTGGTGTTGGCAATCTTCATGGGAATCCTTGTGTAAATTGAGAAATATTGGAAAATAACGAAATTGATTATAAGAAAAAACAATAAGCATGCATATGCTATTTAATGAGGGATTGGATGTGAATTTTTTACTAAAGCTTTTTCAGACAGGCATTGAGTAAAGATGCCTGTCTGAAAAATGATATGGCACATCATTCATAGCCATTGGGATTATTACATTGCCATCGCCAAGCATCGGTTATCATTTGTTTTAAATCTCTAGTTGCTTGCCAATTAATCTGTTGGTTTGTGTAAGACGGATCTGCAAAACACACAGCCACATCCCCCGAACGACGCGGTTTGAATTGATACGGGATGTTTAAACCTGAAACAGCTTGAAAACATTTTACAACATCTAAAACTGAATATCCTTTACCGGTTCCAAGGTTATAAATATGAACGCCCGAGCAATTTAGCTTAGCTTGCATGGCTTTCAAATGTCCTTCAGCTAAATCCATTACATGAATATAGTCGCGTACTCCTGTTCCATCATGAGTCGGATAATCTTTACCAAAGATAGAAAGACAAGGTAGCTTGCCCGCCGCTACCCGGCAGACATAGGGGAGTAAATTATTAGGAATGCCATTCGGATATTCCCCAATCAAGCCGCTTTCATGAGCACCGATCGGATTAAAATAACGAAGCAATGTTATGCTCCAGCGAGGATCTGCTATTTGGACATCTCCCAAAACACGTTCAGCCATATATTTTGAAGTGCCGTAAGGATTGGTTGTATTGCCAACAGGCATAGTTTCAGTAATCGGTGTTTGAGCTGGATTGCCATAAATTGTTGCAGAAGAGCTAAATACTATATTAAATATTCCGGCAGCTGCCATTTCTTCTACTAAGATTAATGTACCGACAACATTATTATCATAATATTTAATCGGATTGTTGACGCTTTCTCCTACTGATTTCAATCCTGCAAAATGCATAACAGTTTCTATTTTGTGTTTGTAAAATATCTGCCGAAGCAATGCACGATCGCGAATGTCTCCTTGATAAAAAGATGTTTCTTTTTTTGTTATCGTATAAATACGTGAAAGAATATTGGGCGAGGAGTTGCTTAAGTTGTCAAGAATAACAACATCGTGGTTTTGTTGGAGTAAGGTAACCACTGTGTGTGAACCGATAAAGCCGGTTCCGCCCGTAACGAGAATAGTCATTTTTATGGTAATTAATTATAGAAGCCAAACTACTTACAAAGTTTATTTGCAGCTATTCAATGCAAGATTGAATAGCTGCCATTTGGATGCTGATAAATTTATAAAGTTTATGAAGAAAATTGATTATGATACTTAGTTTATTGACTTATTCTTTTTAATAAATAATCTGCAAAAAACAATTTAGGATTACGGACTAATTTATTCAGTTTTC
This sequence comes from Neisseria sp. 83E34, assembly GCF_001308015.1. Taxonomy (GTDB): domain Bacteria; phylum Pseudomonadota; class Gammaproteobacteria; order Burkholderiales; family Neisseriaceae; genus Neisseria. The sequence goes on along the minus strand of NZ_LGYH01000007.1, from coordinate 135,415 downwards.
TTTTTAAAGTAGTACTCTTGTGAGACATAAGCTTTAATTGGTCTTGGCGAACCATTCTGTCTAAATTCGCATTATTAATTTTCTTCGGAGGAGGAGGTGTTTGCATCTGAGGTTTTGCAACCGGTTTGGGAGGTGTTGGTTTTTCAATTTTTTTATTTGCATTATTTCTTTCTATATAATCGTCTAAACGATACCTATCAAAAAGAAAACTGTTTCTCAAGTTGATAGGTGCAGTATTGTTGATTACTTTCTCACCTTTATTTGGTACGCGAACTACCTCGTATCTAATATTTTCAGATATCGATAGTTTAGCTAGTTTGGTATGGTTTCTTTCTCTTCTATCCCATTTGGCAAAAGAATAAAAATCATTTATTAAATAAGAAATAAATTTAAGGGATTTCTCTTTATCAAAAGCAAATGGTTGTTGTGTTAATTTTTGAGAAAGATCCACTGCATCAATAGCGAGTTGGTTTAAACCGCTACATTCATAAAATGTCTGGCCGAAAAAATAAACGGGTTTTTGGTAAGCAGCAGCCAATACGCCTACACCACTATTAATTAGTGCAACTGCATCGCAAGCATCTAAAATGTCACCGATGTGGTAATCATCAACATTTATGGCATTATCTATTTTGACTTTCTCTACAGTTAGTGGATGATTTTTGTATATAACCCGCCATTCGGTTTCTTCTAAAAGGAATGGCAGCTTTTTAATTTCATTAATGAAGTTGTCATAGCTTTTAATATTTCCGCAGAAAAAATTTGTAGTTGTATCACTTGGAGATTGTAAAGCTACAAAAAGTATTTTGATATTATTTGAGTCTCCAAATAATTTACGCTTAAGATTATCTTTTCCAATAAGAGATGATTGAGGCTCCAAGCTAGAACCACTGCTTCTTAAATGGGAAATATATTCAATAGTTTTTTGTCTATTTTCTTCTGTTAATGTAGTAGGCCAATTGTTTTCAGAATATGAATTACTTTCAGCACAAAAACCATTTGGATCAATATAGATTGACCACGGTAAAGCCCCACGCTCTATAACATAGCATGGAATGCCTTGTGTTTTTAAGGCTTGGTATAACGCTTGCCGTTTAGGATTGCCGTAAGGGTTATTAAATATAACCGATTCAATATTATAGGTTTTAATCAGTTTGTTTAAAAATAATATACTAATATTGTTTTCTTCTATTAAAAGCGGGTTGTTAAAGAATTTAAAAACCTCATGAGTATAAGAATGAGGGTTTTTAGTTAGAAAAAGATGCGTCTTTTTATTTGGGTTCCAAAGTGGAGGCAATTCATATTTTTCATTTGAATAGCGAGCAGTATTTGATAAGAAAATTTGATGGTTCTTTTCTCTTACTGCGGGTGAACGATGCTCTGCAATGGGATGCCATTTATGAAAACTGTAAATACCTTTTTGGCCAATAATATCTGCAAAAATTCGAAATAGAGAACGCCATCCCCTCCACTGTACTTGATTGGAATATGGACGGGTGTCTAATTTATAAAATTCACGCGGCTTTTCTATATTGGATTTTTTCAGAAGGCGTAACCAAAAATCCGAGTCTTCAAATCCCCATCCTTCAAATGAATCGTCATATCCCCCAACAAACAATGCGTGTTCACGAGAGCAAACTAAATAGGATGAAGCAGGGGCATGGAACTCAATCATATCTGAATCGGTTGCATTAAATATTTCAGATACAAGTTCATCGTATGCTTCTGTGGTTAAAGGAGCAGTTAAATTTTGTGATCCTTCTTCTGTTAGGTATGAAACTGGAATTACAAAAAAAGGCCAGTTTCTTTGAATAAGGAATGATTTAATTTGGGTATTAATCCAAGAGTAAAAATCTTTGTGTGAAATTAAATCAATATCTTCAAATACAACATAATCTGCTTCAGATTCTAATAGTGCAATATTGCGAGCTTTAGATGCATTCCACATTTCACAAGAAGTGTCGGCAAAAATGTATTTAAAATTATTTTGCTCGCATATAGATTTTATTAGATCACTATCTTCTTGAGGAGAGCCGTAATCAACTATTACAAAATTAACATTTGATGGAATTGAATATAAGGAACGATGTTGTAAGCGTGGTATTAAATCATATTCCTTGCGAGTTCTCACGGGAATAATGACATCTACACTAAAGGAAATGGATTTATTTTCATTTTGATTATGAACTAACATTAAATAACCCCGTTAATAGCCAAGTTAATACATAAAGCTTAATTTGCATAAATAATAAATTTGCTAAAATTTTGTTTTTTATTGGTTGTGAGATTTCAGCTTTGATGTGTCATATGCACACCTTGCAGTCTATATGGAAAACTCTAGAATCGGTTGCTTTTAAGATATTTTCATCTAAAAACTATTTAGATTGTTAAATTTTCAAAATTAATTATGGCATTGTAATATAGCGAAGATAGTTGCGCAAGTTTTATTTTTATTGTGGTTATTTTATTTTTTGGTATAAATAAACTTGTTAATATTTTCTTAGTTTTTGTTTTATGTTGTTTTACTGTGAAATATATATTTCATACAAGACGACAAGTTGGAGAGTGGAGAAACAACAAGGTAGGTCATGTAACACATCAGAATTCAGTTTTGTAATCATAGGTTTCATTATTTATTTGCTATAGTTTATTGGTGTTATAAAGTTAACATAAAAATATGCCTGTCTGAATTTTTCAAACAGGCACGTTCGTACAATGATGGCATTGCAATTAATTGGGCCAAAAAGAGTTGGATTTTAGATAAATTGTGCTGAGCATTACATTGTTTGTTATTGCTTTGTATGATTCAATAAATACGTATAAGAAGCCTGACGTTCTCTTAAATCATGCAATTTACGCCAATTTTCTTCTGATTGTATGTCTGGAAATAAGGCAATCATATGCTGATAACAGTATTCTGTTATGGTGTAGTCTTTTAGCAACATGGATAGTTCTGCAATTAGTACCCAATATTGATAATGGTGCTGGCTGGTTGGTCTGGGCGCAGTATTATAAGCTTCTTCCAATAAGCCTAATCTGTATCTAGCCAATATGGCAGGATAAATTATTTCTATTGAATCTGTTTCATGAACAGATTGTGTTGCGTGCAGAATTTTTAACCAGTTTTTCTCTTTTTCCCATAGTTTAATGTTGGTTCTTAAAACAGAAAAATGGTTGGGTATGCGTTGACAAGCAATGCTTAATACTTGTTTTAGCTCTTCGTGATTGTCCGTTTTTTCTAGAGATTCCAATAAAATTGGCAGTGTTGTGGCTGGAATGTATTCATATTGTTTTTTAAATCCCTGCTTCAATTGTTTTATTGTGGCTGTGTAGTTTTTTTTCACAAAAGACAGATGTGCAATTATTAAGCGGCATTCCCAGTCATCAGAAGTGTGTCTCTCATAAGCCAACAGGGTTTGATGTGCCTCAGATAAACAATCTGCACGTAGCTGAGCATATGCCAGCAGTAATTGGGGCTTATATTCGATCAAGTCTTTTGTATTAAAACAGGGTAACATTCTTGTAAGAAAATCACACAACTCTTGCCATTTTTTCTCGGAATAAAGAATCCATACATTAGACATAATTAAACATTGTTCACTAACGTTTTGATCATACTCCTCAATTAATTGTTTTATTGCTGTCGTGTTATGAAGCCGTGCATGGCACTCAATTAGCAATAAGATTGTGAAATTGTTTCTTATTGACATTGAACTGAGTGTTTTTATCGCATTTTCCCATTCGGATTGAACGGTATATAATTTGGCTTGCCAATATGAGATGGTTGTTTTTAATGCATGTTTGCTGAATTTCAGTAATTCTTTAAGCTCAATAAAATTTCCAGTTTTGAATAAAGCAAGGAACTGGGTTTCTTCTAGAAAAGCTGGATTTTCATAATTATCTGATGCTAGTGAGTTACATAAATCTAAAACACTATTCCAAGCTTGATGCTGAATAGAAGAATTAATGTATTGTTCAACAATTTCTGTTTTGGTATGTTGTTTAGGAATATCCAATGCTTTTATCGCGTTATAAACACGTTTGCAATTATTTTGATCTCTAAATGCAAATGTTTTTTCAATACGGCTTAGGTAAGGTTCATAAGGCCGGCCTTCGTTTTCTAAAACTTCAAGTATATCGTTACAAAGTTGGTCTTCTGTTTCTGAAACAGGGCCGAAACCATGTTGGTCATATTTAAAATAGCCGCTTTGAGTAATGTGGCCCCCAGAAAAAACTTCTTCTTTATCAAACTGGTAATATAAAACAGTTTTTCCTAAGAAAGCCATCTCAAAAGCTACCGATGAGTAATCGGTAATCATGAAGGTAGAGGTTTGAAATAAGCTTTGAATATTTCCAGTGGCTGCTTTCCATATTTGAATATAGTTTGGAATATTCATTAAAGTAAGGTAAGGCTCAATATTTGCATGGGGAGCAAATACCAGTTGGTAATTGTATTTTTCTACAATTTCTTTAAGTGCGCGGCTATTTAAAAATTGACACCAATGTTTTGCATAGGTCGTGTTCATGAAATTTTTATTGAGTTTACGGACATTTCCTTGCCCTGTGGCTTCCCCGACAATGCTGCTTCTCCAAGTCGGCATAATCAGAATGGTTCTAGTATTGGTTTGGTTTCCTGCCAATAGTTTGTCATGACGTGGAAATCCTGTAAGCGCCACTTCTTTATTACTTAGTTTATATGGCGATAAGTCATCTGCAATGGAATGGTATTCTGGAATTGTAGCCGTAACCATACACTTAATATTTTTTTTGCGGTTTAGCCAACAGGAAATATTATTTTGAGTCACTCCATGCTGAAGGAATATATACTTTTTACTATATTGATAATGATCTTTGAAATAGTTGTCAAAGTATTCGTCGGCATGGCTACTTATTAATTTTGATGCAATTTTTAATTTTGCTTCAAATCCAGCACTGCCAAATTCCAGCAGATTAAAACCGTCTTTGCTGAGTCTATTCCAATCATGGGAATCTTTGTTTAAGGCAAAGAAAATTTGTTGTTCGGGATGGTATTGTTGGACATAACGATAAAAGTGTTCTCCATTATCATCTGCTTGTATGTCTCTATCCATAATTATCCAGATATCAGAGCGGCCGGTTTGATATTCTGCTGAAGGAGAAAACGAGGAGATAATAGTATCGGCGCTTACACCATTGTTATGGCGGCTGCCTAAAATTGAAATTTTAACTGGTTTGTTTCCTAATAATAAATGGAATTTTTGATTATTTGTTGCCTCTTTATATGAAATCCATAAGCGACGTTCGTATGCTACAGGTTTACCTGTTATGGTGTAGGTTACAGTTTTTGCTGAAACAGGAGCTATACTTTGAGTGTCTAATAATATTTGTTCATATGGTTTTTTATATGAATAGAAAGATAATAGAAATGATTGCTGATCTTTATCTATGTTTTCAATATAAGCAAATTGATAGGGCATTTCTTGTTGCTTGAAATATTCAAGAAAAATAACTCTATATAGAAACCAAGTGCCTGCTAGATTGAAATCTAAAATGGTTTTGGTATCGATGTAGGTAAAAATATCTTTCCATAAAAGATGGAAAACTTCTTTTTGCTCTTCCGTCAGAAAGGAAGTCCGACCATCTTGGTTAAGTAAGTAATCTATGTACCAAGCTGCGTCATATAATACGGTTCTTTGGATATATGTAGGTATATGCCCTTGTTTGCTTTTAAAATCTTCTAGCATAGGGATATAGCCATATTTTAGAACATCAAAAAATTTTTCAGCGGACTGCCATGCTTTATTAAGCGTGGAGCTTTGGTCACCTCGCTTGCGGTAAAAATAATGAGCATCTTTTAGGAACAATGCAAAACCATAGGTTTGGTTTAATAGATAGTCTGCAATGAATTTCCCATCTTCAAAATTAGGTTTAACTTTATGGTCAAATAATAAATTGAATTGTTTAATATATTGTGTTCTGAAAAAGCTTGAAGCTACGGATAAGTTTATATTATTTTCTAAATTTGTAATTTCTACTTTATTAACTTTTTTATTAAATCGATACCTAAGTGAATGAGTATCTTTATAACTATTATTAGTCTCTATAAAGAAAATAAGGTTGCTTACAACCATTTGGGTATTGGGGTTATTTGCTATTTCAGTATCGACTATTTTAAAATAATCGGTGTTGATAAAATCATCAGGGTCAATAAAAGTAACCCATTCTGTTGTGGTATATTCAAGTCCTAGATTTCTTGCTGATGATTGTCCACCATTTTCTTTATATATATATTGTATATTATTAGGGAATTTTCGTTGCCAATTGTTAATTATTTTGGCGGAGTTGTCAGTGGATCCATCATCTACACAAATAATTTGTATATGTTTTTTAAAGAATAAGCTTTGTTTTGTTATGCTGTCAAAAAAATCATCTAAATATTTTTCAACATTATAGATGGCAGTAACTATAGTGTAATCATAGTTGCCTGTATACTTTATTGGTAAAAATTTTTTTGCCCGAGTACTGTGCTTAAAATACATATCTTTAAAGAATAATTGAGGGTCTCGTAAAAGCTTTCTGAATTTTCGATTGATTTGACTCATCGGAATAGTTCCTAAAATTTAAGAAAAATTAAAATATTGTTTTAGTGCGCTTATTAATTTTTCTTGATAATTGTCGATTTGATTCTGGCTATTAAAGTCGTTGGCACAAAATGAGTGGGGGGCGGAGTCGGATTGTTTTAATTGTAAAAGAGCTCTGTATTGGCTTTCTGCATGTGGGGATCTTATATTGAAATAATAGCAAATTTCGTGAGCCATGAAAGATTGACCATCTAAATACATTAACCAAGGTATCAAAAATGTGGCTAGATTTAAATCTTGATTGGTACGAAATTTATTATGTAAAAAGGCTTTAATTTCTGTGTTAAAAATATCCCATGCTTTTTCATAAGCACTTTTTCTTAATGGTACATAAGTGTGGACTAAAGGCGCATCAATTTGAGCTGAATAATATTTGCTCAACAATTTAATGGAATTAAGAGAAGCCGAAAGAGTTGGTGTCATGACTCCCTTGTTTCTCATAGCATTTAAGCTTTTTTTTGCAACGAAAATAGATGCTATTCCATTGCTGCGAAAGAAATGTTGAGTTAATAAGTTTCTGGCTGCAAAAACATCATCATTAAAGTAAATAAAATGTTCACTTAGACCACTAATGTTATGGAGATGTGCTTCAATTACATGTGAATTAAATGTGGGTAGGAAACTATTATCTATAATTTCTTTGTGATCAATGATTTTTATTTTTGAGTCTGTGGGGCTTAGCCAATCTGGAGTTTGATTGTCAGTAACGACATAAATGTGGCGAACCCATGGCATGAAATATTTCACACTTTGAACTGAATAAAACAATTCATTGTGATTACTGAAACGTGCTTGATCATTTGCATATAATCCAGAAGAAGTTGTATTTTTGTTTACATGCTTCATAAAATTATTTTGCCAATTAATATCTTGATTATCAACCCAAGTAAAAACTACATCTATATCTACAGAAGAATGAGGGTAAATTAAAGCATCTTGTTTTAATAATTCGGTTTCATTTTTGATAACAATGGATTCTTCAGATTGAATAATATACTGCTCGTTATTGATAATTGGATGCTTTTTATTTAAATAATCCCTAAAAAAAATTCCTGGGTGGTTAATAAACTTTTTTATTTTCTTCATTACGGTATTGGAGAATTGAGAAATTTTGAAAGAGGGGTGTGTTGCAAATCTTAGAATTTTTTCAGACTATCTAGTCAATAGTTAAGATTGCATGCGTATTCTGTGAAGATTTGTAATCTTTGTAGATCCCTAAGTTTAATTATTAATATTTGTAAGTATTTGCTTTGTTTTGTTTTCGTTTACAATCTTCGAGGTTCAAATGAATATTTTAATAACAATATTTAGTATAATGCAATATGCTTTGGAATTTATTTATGGTTTTTTATTCTGAACCGAGCATGTACAATTGTACTATCTGTATTGATTTGAAATTATATTAACTATCGATTCTTATGAAAAAAAATAAAGTTTTCGTAGGTTGGGCTATCAGTCTGGTTGCTGTGGGTGTTCTTACTGGATGCGCAGGCTTACCGAGCTCGGGGCCTAGTACCAGAAAAGTGGCGGCTTTGGGCAATGAACAAGTTTCGGCAAATGTTCCACAAGTCAGCGTAGTGGATGTGAATGAACCTATAGTGCGTAAACTTTATCAGGAGCGTTTGGCACAGTCGTTTGCTGAGTTAGGTGGTGGAAAGCTTCTGCAAGGCCTTGTGGGTGTCGGTGATGTTTTGGATATTACTATATGGGAAGCTCCCCCCGCTTTGTTGTTTGGCAGTGTGTTGTCGACTTCGGGAGCAGGCAGTGGTCAGGTAACTAAGCTTCCTGAGCAGATGGTTAGTGCGCAAGGACTGATTTCCGTACCTTTTGTCGGCAATGTTAAGGCTGCAGGTAAAACTCCGGAGCAAATTCAGAATGTGATTAAAGGTAAATTGAAACGGATGGCGAACCAGCCTCAGGTTGTGGTACGTTTGGCGCAAAATAACTCGGCGAATGTTTCTGTGGTGCGTGCGGGAAATAGTGTGCGTATGCCTTTGACTGCCGGTGGCGAGCGAGTGTTGGATGCAGTCGCGGCTGTTGGTGGTGCCAATGGGGCTGTACAGGATATTTCTGTGAGGCTTTCTCGGGGAGAACAAGTGAAAACAGTGGCATTTGAAACTTTGGTTTCTGATCCGAGACAGAATATTTTGCTCAAATCGGGTGATGTAGTCACGCTTTTGAATAATCCTTTGAGTTTTACTGCATTGGGTGCGGTGGGCCGCAGTCAGCAGATAGATTTTTCAGCTAAGGGATTATCTTTGGCTGAAGCAGTGGGTCGTATGGGGGGATTGCAAGACAGGCGTTCGGATGCGCGTGGAGTGTTTGTGTTCCGCTATCAGACTTTGGCAGATTTGCCGGAAGAGGAAAAAGGTGTATGGCTAACCAAAGGTTACTCTTATGATGCAGAAATTCCTGTTGTTTATCGTTTGAATCTTACTGATGCAAATTCTTTATTTTGGATGCAGCGCTTTCCTGTTCAAAATAAAGATGTGGTTTATGTGTCTAATGCACCGTTAGCGGAAGTTCAGAAATTCTTGCAGTTTGTATTCTCTCCTGTGGTTAGCGGGGTAAGCAGTATTGATAATATTGCAAATTGATAGGTTGTAACCGGATATGTCAGAACAAAAAACAGTGGTTGAGGAGCAGGTTCAGGAGCCTGTTCAAAACGCAAAAAAGCAAAAACCGAAGAAAAAAAACTTGGTGGAAAAAATTTCGCCGTTACTTTGGGCAACAGTGGTAATTCCTACATTGGCCTCTGTCGTTTACTTTGGAGTAATTGCATCGGATCAATATACTTCGGAATCTACTTTTGTAGTGCGTTCTTCAAAAAGTCAAAGTTCTTTTAGTGGCTTGGGAGCGCTGTTGCAAAATGTGGGCTTTTCCCGTGCCCAAGATGATACTTATACGGTGCGTGATTATATGTATTCGCGTACGGCGCTGGCTGAGTTGGGTAAAGCTTTGCCGGTTCGGACTTTTTATGAGGATAAAGGCGATATATTCAGCCGTTTCAATACCTTTGGCTTGTTTGGGTCGAACGAGGCTTTTTATCAATACTACAAAAATAAAATTCAGATTAATTTTGATGCGGTGTCCGGTATTTCTTTGCTGGAGGTTACATCATTTGATGCGAAAGAATCCAAACAAATCAATGCAGCTTTGTTAAAGCAGGGTGAGCATTTGATTAACAAGCTTAATGAGCGGGCGAGACAGGATACCATTCGTTATGCTGAAGATGCGGTAAAAGTAGCGGAGCAGCGGGTAAAGGAAACCGCGGCTAATATGACCAACTACCGCACCAACAATAAAGTTTTCGATTTAAAAGCTCAATCAGAAGTGCAGATGGGTTTGGTTTCCAAACTGCAAGACGAGTTGATTGTGATTCAAACCCAATTGGATCAAGTGAAGGCAATTACGCCGGATAACCCGCAGCTGCAAGGTCTCAAAGCGCGTGAGCAAAGTTTGCGGAAAGAAATTGCCCAGCAAACGAAAATGATTTCCGGCGGTGGGTCGAAATCGCTAACCGGTCAGGCTGAAGAGTATCAGCGTTTGTTTCTGGAAAATGATTTGGCAACCAAACAATTAGCTGCTGCTATAACCTCTTTGGAAAGCGCTAAAGCAGAAGCAAACCGCCAGCAGCTTTATTTGGAAGTGGTGTCACAGCCGAGTGAGCCGGATTTGGCGACCAAACCTCACCGTTTTTATAATATTGTTGCCACTTTTATCATCGGTTTGATGATGTATGGGATTTTGAGCTTGTTGATAGCCAGCGTGCGCGAGCATAAAAACTGATGAAAGAATTGCATAAAACTTCGTTTTGGGAGTCGCTGTTAATCCAGAAGCGGGTTATCGGCGCGCTTCTGATGCGCGAAATCATTACTCGTTATGGACGCAACAATATCGGTTTTTTATGGCTGTTTGTAGAACCTTTGCTTTTAACCGTGTTGATTGTGTCGATGTGGCAGTTTATGCGCGCGGATAAATATTCAACATTAAATATTGTGGCCTTTGTGTTGACAGGTTATCCAATGGCTATGATGTGGCGTAATGTATCGAACCGGGCAATCGGAGCTATTTCAGCCAATGCCAGTTTGCTGTATCACCGGAATGTGCGGGTATTGGATACAATCTTTGCCCGCATGTTGTTGGAGATCGCAGGGGCGACAATTGCCCAAGTTGTAATCGTTGCTGCGCTTGTGGCAATAGGCTGGGTAGACCCGCCGGCAGATGTGTTTTATATGCTGGCAGCTTGGTTGATGATGGCGTTTTTTGCAGTTGGTTTAGGTTTGGTAATTTGCTCGATTGCTTTTAATTTTGAGGCATTTGGAAAATTATGGGGTACGTTCAGCTTTATCATGTTACCTTTATCAGGTGCTTTTTTCTTTGTTTACACGCTGCCTCACCAAGTGCAGGAATATGCTTTGATGATTCCTATGGTGCACGGTACGGAGATGTTTCGTCATGGGTATTTCGGTGATTCTATCGTAACTTACGAGAATATCTGGTTTATGCTGATTTGCAATCTGGTGTTGTTGCTGCTTGGTCTGGCGATGGTGAATAATTTCAGTAAAGGCGTGGAACCGCAATGATTTCGGTTGAACATGTATCGAAGCGTTATCGCACGCGTAGTGGCTGGCGCACGGTGTTGCACGATATTAACTTCCAGCTTGAGAAAGGCGAAAAAATCGGCATTCTTGGCCGAAATGGTGCAGGTAAGTCAACTTTAATCCGTTTGATCAGCGGAGTGGAACCGCCTACTTCGGGAGAAATCAAGCGAACTATGAGCATTTCTTGGCCTTTGGCGTTTAGCGGTGCGTTTCAAGGCAGCCTTACGGGCATGGATAATTTGCGTTTTATCTGCCGTATTTATGATGTAGACATTGATTACGTGCAGCGCTTTACTGAAGAGTTCTCTGAATTGGGGCAGTATTTATATGAACCGGTAAAGCGTTATTCTTCAGGCATGAAAGCACGGCTGGCGTTTGCTTTGTCGCTGGCAGTTGAGTTTGACTGCTATTTGATTGATGAAGTTATTGCTGTGGGTGATTCGCGTTTTTCGGCCAAGTGTAAATACGAGCTGTTTGAAAGGCGTAAAGACCGCTCGATTATCTTGGTTTCCCATAGCCACAGTGCAATGAAACAGTATTGTGACAATGCTATGGTGTTGGAAGCGGGGCATTTGTATCAGTTTGAAAATATGGATAAAGCTTATGAATATTACAATGCGAATTTGTAATTGGGGGCCGACAAACAATGCCTGTCTGAAAAAGTTTCAGACAGGCATTTTTGAATGGTATGTTTATTTGCTATATATAAATGCAGCTTTAGTGGCTGGTGTGTGAGGCCTCTACCCCCGTTTTAATTTCGCCGTAAGCTTGGGTATTGCCGGAATTCCCGGTTTGGGTACAGGCGGCGAGCAGGAGGCCGGTGATGAGGGCCAAGCTGATGGTTTTCATTGAATCTCCTTTCATTATGACAAATAAGCAGGCATTATTTTCCAATACAGAATCTTGAGAAAATCACGCCCAGTAAATCGTCGGCGGTAAATTCGCCGGTAATTTCGCTGCATGCCACTTGGGCAAGCCGCAGGTGTTCGGCAAACAGCTCTATTTGGTGGTTGCCGCAAAGGGCTGCATTTTCCAATTCAGCTTCGGCAGTGTGCAGTGCGTTGATGTGGCGGCTGCGGGCAAGAAACAGGCTTTCGCTCTCACCTTGCCAGCCGATTTCTTCCAACAGGGCTTGTTTGAGCAACTCTAGGCCTTCGCCGGTTTTGGCTGAAAGCTTGATTAAGGTGTCGGCGCCGCTTAAAGCCGAATGCCTTTCTGAAAATACACCTACTGAATCTCCGGTAAGGTCGGTTTTATTGTGGATTTCGATTTTTTTCAGGTTTTCAGGCAGGCTTTCTAAAATTGCCTTGGTTTTGGCGTTGATGCCTTCGCGCGGATCAATCAGGATCAGGGCGACATCGGCTTCCTGTACGGCTTTTTGGCTGCGCTCTATGCCGATTTGCTCGACGATGTCGTCGGTGTCACGCAGGCCGGCAGTGTCAATAATATGTACGGGCACGCCGTCCAGGGTGATTTGCTCCCGAACGGTATCGCGTGTGGTGCCGGCGATGTCTGTGACAATGGCAATGTCATCTCCGGCAAGGGCGTTGAGCAGGCTGGATTTGCCGACATTGGGTGCGCCCACTAAAACCACGTTCATACCTTCGCGCAAAATCGCACCTTGTTGGGCGCTGGCGAGCACGGTTTGTAATTGTTTCTGCAAGGCGTGCAGCCGGCCTTTGGCGTCGGCTGCTTCGAGAAAGTCGATGTCTTCTTCGGGAAAATCGAGCGTGGCTTCCACCAGCATCCGCAGTGTAATCAAATCTTCAACCAAATCATGGATGTGGCGGGAAAAGGCGCCTTTGAGCGAACGCACGGCCATGCGGGCGGCGGATTGGCTGGATGCGTCGATTAAGTCGGCCACGCTTTCGGCTTGTGCCAGATCGAGTTTGTTATTGAGAAAGGCGCGTTTGGTAAATTCGCCGGGTTCGGCCAGTTGGGCGCCTAGTGCCAGGCAGCGGGCAAGCAACATCTGCATCACAACCGGCCCGCCGTGGCCTTGCAGTTCGATAACGTCTTCGCCGGTAAAGCTCGCAGGCGCAGCAAAGTAAAGCAGCAGGCCGTTATCGATAACTTGGCCGTCGGCATCTAAAAAGTCGGTATACAGGGTTGTGCGCGGTTTGGGCGTTTTGCCGCCGCTGACAGATTGTGCAAAGGGCAGCAGGTCTTTTCCTGAAATACGAATCACGCCGATGCCGCCGCGGCCGGGAGCGGTGGCGATGGCTGCTATGGTTGGATTGGAGGTTGGGGCAGTCATATGGTGATGTATTTTGTATGAACGGTTAGCCGGATTATATAGCAAATAAACTTAACTTTTGCTACGGCGTTGCTGCACCTTGTCGTACTATTTGTACTGTCTGCGGCTTGTTGCCTAGTATCAAAAATAAGTTTATTTGCTATAGCAAGTAGGGCGGATGCCTGTCTGAAAATACAAAAACAGCCGGAACCTTAATGGGTGGTTCCGGCTGGCTGTTTTGGTTAACCTAATACTTCTTGAACTTTCAAAATATCGTCTAATTCAATATCGGATTTGATGCCTTCGAATTTGATGGAGTTGTGATAGGTGTAGCCGTCTTGTGTGCCGGTAAAGTGCAGTATCTGGTTGTATTGATCCCAGTTGAGTGCATGTTTTTCCGGATCCAGCAATTCGGTGAACACGAGTTTGTCTTGCTCGAAATTGAAGTTGATGATGGTGTCTTGGCCGCTGTCGCTGTTGGTTACGAACACATAGCTGTCTTTGCCTTGTCCACCGTGAAGCTTGTCGTCGCCTGCGCCGCCGATCAGGATGTCGTTGCCGGCTTCGCCGCGCAGAAAATCATTGCCGCCGTTGTTGCTGCTGTCAATGAGCTTCTCCCAGTTTTCTTCGATGAAGTAGCGGACTGCGCCGTCGCTGCTGCTGCCCAATTCTTTTCCGACATAGGATTTTAAAGCTTGGAACGCGTTTCCGCCGTCTTCTGCTTTAAATCCTAATCCGTCGGTGCTGATGTTGTCGCCAAACAGAATATCGTTGCCGTTGTTACCTGACAAATTATCGTCGGTAGCTTGGACCGTGTAGATAATTTTCTCGTCATTTATCTCGATTTCAGCTGAATTTTGATTGTCGCCGATTAACACGTCTTTACCCATATTGCCGTGTAAATCTGCGCTTTCGCCGCGGCTGTTGTCGCCGGCTTTCAGTTGGTAGGCGTAAGGGTTGTCTTCGGTGTCGTTCACGCGGATGGATAAGATCGATCTGTCGAAATCGGGGCCGGAGGCCAGCGGGGAGTGGGCGCGGATTTTGTTGGTTGAGTTATAAACAATATCAGGCACTAAGCCGGTAAAGCCTTCTTGAGGTACGAAAGTATAGCTGCCGTTGGTGTTGATGGTAAGGGTGCCGACGCCTTCGATTTCATGGGCTCTGTCTAAGGGAACGTGTTGATCGTTGATTCTGACCGAGTTGAGGTAGGGCGGTTGGTCGAATGATTCGTGAAACATTTCTTGAAACAGTTTACCGGAAATTTCTTTGCCTTTGGCCGTCCAAACATTTTCATCTTCGTCAATCAATATCACCCCACCCGGTCGGCGGCCAACGCTGAAATCGTAAATCGTGGTGGCAGTATTTTGGTCTGCATCCATAGATTCCAGCCAAACGGAGTGGTTTCCGGCTTTGATGCCGTCTAATTTGTAGGTGAAATTGCCGTTTTCATCAATCAGGTCTCGCAAGGGAATCCGTTCCTTATAGTCGATTTTTAAATAGGCTGCGCTGCTGCCCGGCTCCACTTTGCCTCGAATTTCGATATCTTTCGAATAAGAGTGCCAAACGCCTTTGTCATTCGGCTGCATCGCTTCCCCGTCGGATAAAATTTCTAAAGATTGATTGTTGCTGTTAATCTGGCCTGACATTTTAGTGATAATGATGTTGCCTGATGAATCGGTGGCATCCAGTTGTACTCGGATTTCACCATTGTTGGCGCCGAATGCTTGAATAGAGGCTGAAAATGAGCCGTCTTCTTTAATGTCTGAATTTCTAAGGGGCAAAGAATAGCTTTCTTCAACCACTTCATTGTTGGCTTTGGTTACGGAATAATAGGCCGTAATTTTGACATCTTTGGAATCGGGGGCAATTTGGCCGTTAATTTCCAATAACTGCTTATCGGTTTTGAAATAATTGTTTTCAGGGTTACGGCTTTCGGCGCCGTTGATGCTGATCCATTGATGCTCACTCATCATTCAATCCTTTCTTTTACTGTTACTTTAGGAATAATTATTTTTACAATAATTTAAATAAATTATTGTATTTATAAGGCTAATATGTGTTTAAATAATATTTCATTATGCTGTTTGCGTAAACAGCAAAAAATGCCTGTCTGAAATTTTTCAGACAGGCATTTTGTGTCGATGTTGATTGATGAATCAATGTATGCCGAACACGTTGAGTACGGAATGAATAATAAAGCCGGTAAACGGCATCAGAATTGTGCCCAGCAAGCCGGTTGCCAATAAAAATATCAGAATCCACATGCCGTAAGGCTCAAGTTTTCGAAACTGCATGGAAGCGCGCGGCGGAAGGAGGCTGTCGACCACGCGACCGCCATCCAAAGGCAGGAGCGGCAACATGTTCAACACAAACAAAATAGCATTAATGCTGATACCGTAATTTGCCATACCGGCCATAGGTCTTTGGAAATCCATCGGCGCAAACGGCGTCAGCGCCATAACCGCGCCCCAGCAGAAAGCCATAACCAAGTTGGATAAAGGACCGGCAAACGCTACGCTAAAAAGACCCATACGCATATTCCTAAAATGGCGGGGAATAATCGGCACGGGCTTGGCCCAACCAAACAGGAAGGGTGTAAATAAAAACATAAACAGAGGAACTATTACTGTTCCGATTAAATCGATATGGGCTAAGGGGTTTAAGGTGAGCCGACCTAATTTTTCAGCTGTGTTGTCGCCCCAATAACGGGCGGCGTAGCCGTGTGCGGCTTCGTGCACGGTAATCGCCAGCAAAACGGGTAATACAGCCAATAAAAAATTGGCCAGGTTGAACTCTTGAAACATTATTTTCCTTTAGGTTTGTAAAGTTGAAGGGTGTGTCGGCTGAAAATAGGGCTTCCGCAGCGGCTTTAGTTTAAAAAATAAAATATTTTAATTGTGTTTTCGAATTAAGGGGTGTTGAGATGAAAATAATTTAATTTATACACGAAAATCAGAGGTTTTATGAAATACCGATCAGAGATTGATGGTTTAAGAGCGATTGCCGTTGTATCGGTTATCATGTTTCATGCAGGTTTGCCCTTTTTATCGGGCGGATATGTCGGTGTCGATATTTTCTTTGTGATCAGCGGTTATTTGATTTCTACCATTATTTTTGATGAGGTTGAGCAGAAAAAATTCAGCTTCATCACTTTTTATGAGCGCAGGGCGCGCCGGATTGTACCTGCTTTGTCGCTGATTATGCTGTGTTCTATTGTTCCGGCGTATCTGCTGCTTCAGCCTTCCGATTTAATCAGCTTTGGTAACAGCCTGATTGCGATTCCGATTTTTCTTTCAAACGTATTATTCTGGAGCGAACGCGGCTATTTTGGTGCGGCGGCTGAGCTCAAGCCGCTGATTCACACTTGGAGCCTGGCGGTTGAGGAACAATTTTATCTGTTTTATCCGATATTTGTTATCGCTGTTTTCAAATGGTTTAGAAAATATCTGGCCGCTATTCTGATGGCAGGCTTGATTCTTTCGCTTGTTGCTTCTTATTATGTAACCCGCCTGCATTTTGAAACCGGATTCTTCCTGCCGTTTACCCGCGCGTGGGAAATGCTGTTTGGCGGCATGGCGGCTTTGCTGATCCGCAACCGGATAATAGAAAAATATCCGTTCAACGGAACGGTGGCATCATTGATCGGCTTGGCGCTGATGTGTTATTCCATTTTTGCTTTCGACGATAAAACTTTGTTTCCGGGCATTGCGGCCACCATTCCCGTTATCGGTACGTTTTTGGTGCTCATCTCGCCTCAGCAGAATAACTTGGTTCACAAATTCCTTGCGAATAAAGTGTTTGTTTTTCTCGGCTTGACCAGTTATTCGCTTTATTTATGGCACCAACCGATTTTTGCCTACATCAGCTATATGCAATTGGGGCACGGTTGGCTTTATGCAAGCATAATTCCGGTGGTGATTTTATCGGCAATCAGCTATAAATGGGTGGAAACACCTTTCCGTAATAAACAGTTGATGACGAGAAAAACCGTTTTCTCTTTTGCGCTGATTACCTCCGTTTTCTTTGTTGTGGCCGGCGGCATTATCGTGTTGAACAAAGGCTTTGTAAACCGCTATAACGAAGCCGATCAAAAGATTCTGACCAGCGTTACCGGGGCGAGCGAATATAATTCGGAGCGTTTTGATGCCGCTGAGCTGGTTGAGTTTGAGGCTAGTGGTAAACGTAAGGTTTTCTTGGTGGGCGACAGTTTTGCCAAAGACTTTATGAACTTGGTGTATGAATCCGGCAATGACAAACGCTTCAGTTTCTCTACCAAACAGATTAACTCTGAATGTGGCAATATTTATGTGCCGTTTGATAAAGATGCCAATATTCCGCCCGCCCGCCGTATGCGCTGCGATTCTATCGGCTGGTTTGAATCGGATAAAGTGAAGCAGCGTATGCAGGAGGCTGATGAAATTTGGCTGGTCGGTAAATGGCAGGCTTGGGTTGTGCCCCATATCCGCCCGAGTGTCGAACAGATGGAAAAAGATTTTCAGAAGCCGGTTAAGGTGTTTGGGATTAAAGATTTTGGTAAGTCTTCTCCGATTGTGGCGATGAAAATCCCTGCGGATAAGCGTTTGTCTTACACTGAGCCTGCGGCTAGGGATGCCGTGGATGTGGAGCAAAAAATGCAGGAAAGCGTGCCTGCTAAAAACTTCCGCAGCCTATTATCACTCTATTGCGGCAAAGATTTCGGCACCTGCCCGATGTTTACCGGTGACGGCAGCCTGATTTCGCAAGATGGCGGCCATTTGACGGAATCCGGTGCGGTATATCTCGCTGAAAAATTGACGCCGCTGCTGGAGGATAATCCGGGTAAATAAAGAGTGTGTTGTGAAGAATGCCTGTCTGAAAAAAGTTTTCAGACAGGCATTCTTTATGTCGGCAATTTGATGTTTAGAAGCCAAACAATGATTTGTCGCCTTTGCCTTCGCGAATCAGCTCTACGCCGTCGGTCATGTCAACCACAGTGGTCGGTTCGGTGCCGCACCAGCCGCCGTCAATTACCAAATCAACCGAATGCTCCAAGCGGTCGCGGATTTCATAGGGGTCGGTAAGCGGTTCGTCGTCTTCCGGCAGCATCAGGGTGCAGCTGAGCAGCGGTTCGCCCAGCTCTTGTAGCAAGGCCAGTGCGATTTTGTTGTCGGGTACGCGCAGGCCTATGGTTTTGCGTTTGGGGTGCAAAGTGCGGTTGGGCACTTCTTTGGTGGCTTGCAGGATGAAAGTGTAGCTGCCGGGGGTGGCGGCTTTCAGCTGGCGGAACTGGCTGTTGTCCACTTTGGCGTAGGTGCCCAGCTCGCTTAAGTCACAACACATTAAGGTAAGATGGTGTTTCTGGTCGATTTGGCGGATGCGTAGGATGCGCTCCATTGCTTCTTTGTCGCCTAAGTGGCAGCCGAGTGCGTAACAGGAATCGGTGGGGTAAACCACGATGCCGCCTTTGTTGATAATTTCCGCCGCTTGTTTGATCAAGCGTTCTTGCGGGTTGTCGGGATGGATGGCGAAAAATTGTGCCATGGTGTGTATTCCTTGTTGGTTTTACGTTTGTGTTTTCAGACAGGCATGGTTAATAGAGTCTGCATCCTATAACAAATAAACTTAACTTTTGCTACGGCGTTGCTGCGCCTTAGCTCAAAGATAGGGATTTTGTAAGCCGCCGAAGCAGCAACAAAATCAGCCATGTACTACTTGCACTATCTGTAGCTTGCTGCCTCGTATCAAAAATAAGTTTATTTGCTATATCAAGGCGCTGCCCGTTTTTTATAAGCTGTTATCTTTATTTGGCGGGGCGGTCGGTTTCGCCGCCTTCTTCCGGATCGTCGGCAAACCAAATTTGCGATTGCTGGTGCGGGCTGGCCGATAAGTCTTCAAGCAGGCGGATGTATTCGGGCGACGCTGCCAGCAGCTCACGCGCGGCATGTTTGAGTTTGTTGATGTCGTCGCGCGGCAGGTAAAAGCTGGTTGGAATATTTAACACACTGTTGCGCAGCTCGGATTCCGGCAGATCGCGGAGGTTGAGGCTGATAAAATACATGCCTTTGTGCCGGCCGCTTTCGTCGTCGCGTGCGGTAGCATTCCATTGGTCGGTAAACGCGCGCACCCGACGCAGCGATTCTTGCGAATATTGGTCGATGGGAATGTTGATGATGGCATTCAACACGTCGGATACGCCGGGAATAGCCGGGCTTTGGTCTATTTGGGTTGCGATTTGGTTTTGCGCGTTGACATTGATGAGGATGACTTTTCTCGCGCCTTTTTCTTCGATAACCCGTTGGTACAGGCTTTTGTCAGAATAGGCTTCGGCAATATCCAGCAGCCCTCGCAGGCCGAGATTGTCGGTTAGGCCGCCATCGATTAAATGGATGTAGGGCCGGGCATTGCTGTCGTTGTAGCGTTCGAAAACGTTGCTGATTTCTTTTCTGTTTTGGGTTTGTAGCGAATCTTTATCGGCACTTTCCAGCGCTTGTTGCAAAGGCTTTGGCAGTGTGTAGCCGCAGTTGCCGCCGTTGTTGTTGAGGGTTACCGGCGCGAATACCAAGGGCACCGAGCTGGACGCGGCCACGGCACGCGCAATGCGTAACTCAGAAAGGTTCAAACACATGGAATCGAAATATTCCTGAGTAAAATCGAAACGCTGGCCGGTTGACATATCGGTTGCGGAAATCACCGCAAACGGGCCTTTGCGGCGTTTTTCCAAGTCGCCGAACGTGGTGTTGCGGAACAGGGTGTTTTCAAACTGCTCTTGCAACAAGTCGCCGCGGCCATATTCCGGAGAAGTCAGGCGGGGCAGGTTGGCAAAGGAAAAAGCCTGCTTGGTAACTTGTCTTTGAAAATTCTGCTTAAGGAAGCGGCGTTCAAATGTCGGAATCACGTCTTTGCCGTGCAAGGAAAAATAAGCGGCCAGCACGGAACCGCCGGATACCCCGTATACTAAATCTACGCTTTCAAGTAATGTGAGCTCTTTGCCTTCAAACCAGACTTTCTGTTTGCCCAATTCTTCTAAAACACCATAGCCCAAAGCCGCCGCCCGTGTGCCGCCGCCCGAAAACACCATAATCATATAGATGTTGTCGTTATTGCGTGCCTCCCAGTTTTTTTCCAAACGGTAGCCCTTGCTAGTGTCGATTTTGTTGATGCCGGCTAAAGGTTGGTATTGCACCAGTGTACAGGCAGACAAAAAAGAGGTGGCGGTAAGCGGTGCAAGGTATTTGATGAATCGTTTAATCAGTTTCTTTCGCATGGTGTGCAAAAATATGTCGGATAATCATGGAATCATTGTAAATCAAAAAATATTTGAGCGGCAGCCCGGCATCCGGTATTTTCAGACAGGCATTCTGAGAATTTTAAACTTTGCAAAGATGTTATCCCTATTGCCACATTAATGGTGTGTTAAATGTAAATTGAATAGATAAGTCATTGGGCTGTATTTGAATTCCTAAAGCATAAATTTCCCAGATATATCAATATAAGACCGATTGTTTTTGATAGGAAACAGGGTGAAAATGTTTTGATAAAATTTAGTTAACTTGCAGATAGTCAAGCAATTGTAAAGCGCATCATAAATGCATTTATATTAGGGAATTCTTTAATCATTTAAAATAATCAATAAAAACAATATGCTCACTTTACTTATACTGGTCTCGCTTACCGGCTTTCTGATGTCTAAATATCGGAAACTCGGTGCGTTTAATCCATTCACACTCTTTTTCGGCTTGTGGTCGGCGATTTTTATCGCATATAGTTTCTTTCAGGATATTTATTATCTGGTTTCTTCCGAATATCTCTTGATTCAGATATGCGTTCAGCTTGGCGCGCTATTTCTTATGTTGTTCGCGCGCCCTCCGGTTTATTCGCCGAATGCAGCGCTATTACCTGTGTATAAAGTGAATAAGCCGGTGTTTTTTATCGTGCAGCTTATCTTGCTGATAGGTCTTCCGCTGATTTATCAGAGGGCTACGGACCTTGCCGGCGGCAATATCTTTACCAGTATCGGCTACACGCGCTTGCGTTATGCTTTTAATATGGAAGGCGCCAGCGTGGGCTTTTTGCGCTACTTTACGCCGCTGTCGTTTGTTGCTTCAGCCATTGCGGTGTATTTCGCTTCCAAAAAGCAGATAAGCAAGTTCAGCGCGCTGCTGACGGTACTTTCCGGCTTGTGTTATGCGTTTCTTGCGACAGGCAGAACCTTTTTCCTGCTGATTTTTATCCTGATTGTCGTTCCGTTGGCGGTGAGTGGGAAAATCAAGACGAAAACCATGGCTCTATTGGGTGCTTTGCTGATAAGCGTATTCTTTTTAATCGCCTGGTTAACGTCGAAAGGCACGTCGGTAAACGCTTCATTCGGAGAAAACGTAGCCGGGTTTGTCGACAGTATGCAAAGCTATTTGGTGGCGCCTTTTGTGGCTTTGTCGATGTTGTTTGATAAGCTGTCCACCATGCACTACGGCGACTATTCTTTGCGTTTTGTGCTCAGCCTACTTTCCTCTCAAGGCCTTACAGACCCGCCCGCCCCGATTGTGAAAGGCTATCAGTTTACGCCCATTCCGACCAACCTTTACACGGTTTATGAGGTTTATTTCAGGGATTTCGGCGTGTTCGGCTTTTTCATTCCGCTTATTTTCCTGCCGGTGCATTGGATCATGTATAAATCAGCAAAGCGCAAGAATGATTTCTTTGTGATTGTTTATGCCATATCGGTGTACCCTTTGCTTACTCAGATTCTGCAAGACCAATATATGACTTTGATTTCAACTTGGATTCAAATGGCGCTGGCGTGTATTCTGTTGATTAAAAAAGACCGGTTCAGGTTGTAACATTAATAAAGTAAATGCCTGTCTGAAAAGTGTGTAAGATTTTTCAGGCAGGCATTTTTTATTGGCGGCTATATTTTGAAATGCGCCCAAACCGGTTGGCAGATGTCAGGCAATTCGGGGCAGGTGCCTAGAATGCCGCCGCTGAAATCGCCGAGGCGGTGGAAGTCGCTGCCGACGCTGGATAATAAGCCGTAACGCTGGGCGAGCAGGGCGTAATTTAAGCGGTCGTTTTTATCGCAGCTGCCGCTGTGTATCTCGATGGCGTGTCCGCCCAGCGTTTTGAATGCTTCAAACAGATTGCGCTTGGCAGAGGCGGAAAAACCGTAGCGCATGGGATGGGCAATCACGGCCAGGCCGCCGGCGCCGAGTATGGCGGCAACGCTTTCTTCCAAGCTTGCCCATTCGTGTTTAACCGAAGCGGGCTTGCCTTCACCCAGATATTTGGTAAATGCCTGCTGTTTGTTTCTGACATGGCCTTGGCTGATTAAAAATTCTGCCAGATGCGTGCGTGAAACCATTTCAGGGTTGGCGGCCAAGGCAAGTGCGCCTTCGTATACGCCGCTTATGCCTTTTTTCGCCAGCTTGCCGGCGATGGCTGCCAGTCTTTCTAATCTGCCTTGCCGCACTCGGGCAAGCAGGGTTTGCAGGGCTGTGTCGTGTTCGTCGAAATCCAAGCCCACAATGTGCACGGTACGGCCGCGCCAGGTTACGGAAATTTCTACGCCGTTGATGAAGCGGATGCCGAGCTTTTCAGCTTCCGCACGCGCTTCGGCTAAGCCGCCCGTATGGTCGTGGTCGGTGAGTGAGAGCATGGTGCAGCCGTTTTGTGCGGCCAGCCGAACCACTTCGGCAGGACTTAATGCGCCGTCGGACACGGTGGAGTGGCAGTGCAGATCAATCATGCGGTTTTTCATCGGATTGTTGCGCGGCGCGGGCTGCTTTCAGGCGCTGCTGTTGTGCATCGTAAGCGGCTTTTTCGTTGTAATAAATCGTTTGGATGCAGGCTTCGCCGCATTCGCTGCCGCAGCATTCCCACGCTTCAGGCTTTACCGGCTCCGGAAGCAAGGGTTCAGACAGGCATTCATGCTCAGGCTTCAGAGTCGTATCCATCGCAAATCTCCAAAGTGCAGCCGTTGAATTCAATGGTTTCCCCGCCGCGGATTTTGGCGGTTTTGCGCGTTTCTACCGCACCGTTGCGCAATACTTCGCCGGCAGCAATCAAGGCTTTGGCCTGACCCCCGCTTTCTACCAATCCGGCGAGTTTCAGTAAGTCACATAAAAGGAATGTATTCGTCGTTTTCCAGATAGACGGTTGCTTGCATGATGTTTTCTTTAAAAAAATAGACTTGCAGCTTCATGCTGCTTTTCAGACAGGCATATTTTACACGAATGTTTTTATTTAATCTTTTAAAACAAGCACAATGATGCTTTGTTCAATATATCCGGATGCCTGTCTGAAAAAGTCGCCGGAGATAATGGCTGTATCTGATTTTTCAGAAAGGCATTGCTGTATTTCAACCCTGTTATAATATCCTTTTACGTTTCCCATCACCTTCCCGCCATGACCGACCCCATCTACATCCCCCTGCGCCTGCACACCGAATTTTCGATTACCGATGGCACGGTGCGCATCAAAGATGCCGTAAAAAAAGCCGTTTCAGACGGCCTGCCTGCATTAGGCGTGAGCGACCTGATGAACATGTTCGGCTTGGTGAAATTCTACAAAGCCTGCCGCGGCGCGGGCATCAAACCGGTGGCGGCAGCGGACGTGTGGATCGAAAACCCCGCCGCGCCCGACAAACCGTTCCGCGCCATGCTGATTGTAAAAAACAACAGCGGCTACCTGCGCCTGAGCGAGCTGCTTACCGCCGCCTATGTGGGCAAAGACCGCAACGTCGATCATGCCGAACTGCGGCAGGCGTGGCTTGCCGAAGGCGACAACAGCGGCCTTATCTGCTTATCAGGCGCGCATTACGGCGAAGTGGGCGTCAACCTGATCAACGGCCACACCGATGCGGCCAAAGCGGCCGCGCAAAAATACGCGGCGTGGTTTCCCAATGCTTTTTACCTTGAACTGCAACGCCTGCCCGAACGCCCGCAATGGGAAACATCGGTTTCCGGCAGCTTGGAAATCGCCGCGGAATTGGATTTGCCCGTAGCCGCCACCCATCCGACCCAGTTTCTCAACCAAGAAGACTTCAGCGCCCACGAAGCGCGGGTGTGCATCGCCGGCGGCTGGGTGCTGGCCGACAAAAAACGTCCGCACGAATTCACGCCGAGCCAGTATTTCGCTTCGCCGGAGCAGATGGCGGAGCGTTTCGCCGACGTGCCCGAAGCGTTGCAAAACACGGTGGAAATCGCCAAACGCTGCAACCTCACCCTCACGCTGGGCAAAAACTTCCTGCCGCTGTTCCCCACGCCCGACGGCATGTCGCTCGACGACTATCTGACCCAGCTTTCCAACGAAGGCCTGCAAGAGCGCATGGTGCAGCTTTACCCCGACGAAGCGGAACGCGCCGAAAAAATGCCCGAGTATCAGGCGCGCTTGGATTTTGAATTGGGCATCATCATCCAGATGGGCTTTCCGGGCTACTTCCTCATCGTACAAGACTTCATCAACTGGGCGAAAAACAACGGCTGCCCGGTGGGGCCGGGGCGCGGTTCGGGCGCAGGCTCGTTGGTAGCCTACGCGCTGAAAATCACCGACCTCGACCCGCTGAAATACGCGCTGCTGTTCGAGCGGTTCTTAAACCCCGAGCGCGTTTCCATGCCCGACTTCGATATCGACTTCTGCCAAAGCAACCGCGGCCGCGTGATTGAATATGTGCGCGAAAAATACGGCGCCGATGCCGTGAGCCAGATTGTTACCTTCGGCACCATGTCGTCGAAAGCCGTAATCCGCGACGTAGGCCGCGTGCTGGAGCTGCCGTTCGGCCTGTGCGACCGTTTGTCGAAACTGATTCCGCTCGAAGCCAACCGCCCCGTGAGCTTGGATAAAGCCATGGAAATGGAACCGGAAATCAAAGAGCTGATTGAAAGCGAAGGCGCGGAAGATTTGATGGTGCTGGCGAAAAAGCTGGAAGACCTCACGCGCGGCCTCGGCATGCACGCGGGCGGCGTATTGATTGCTCCGGGCAAAATTTCCGACTTCAGCCCCGTGTACCAGGCCGACGAATCCGCTTCGCCCGTGTCGATGTATGACAAAGGCGACGTGGAAGACGTGGGCTTGGTGAAATTCGACTTCTTGGGCCTGCGCAACCTCACCATTATCGAAATGGCGCAGGAAAACATTAAAAACATCGTCGGCGAAGAAATCGACGTCAACACCATTCCGCTCGACGACCAAGCCGCCTATAAAATTTTCCGCGATGCCAACACCACCGCCGTATTCCAGTTTGAATCGACCGGCATGAAAAAAATGCTGAAAACGGCGCACACCACCAAGTTTGAAGAGTTGATCGCTTTCGTATCGCTCTACCGCCCCGGCCCGATGGACAACATTCCCGATTTCGTCGCCCGCATGAAAGGGAAAGAGTTTGAATATATCCACTCGCTGCTGGAGCCGGTGCTGGAGCCGACTTACGGCATCATGGTTTACCAAGAGCAAGTGATGCAGGCGGCGCAGGTTATCGGCGGCTATTCGCTCGGCGGCGCGGATTTATTGCGCCGCGCCATGGGTAAGAAAAAACCCGAAGAAATGGTGAAGCACCGCGAAATCTTCGCCAAAGGCGCGGAAGAGAAAAACATTTCCCGCAAAAAAGCCGACGAAATTTTCGACTACATGGAGAAATTCGCCGGCTACGGCTTCAACAAATCGCACGCCGCCGCCTACGCGCTGATTTCCTACCAAACCGCATGGCTGAAAGCCCATTATCCCGCCGAATTTATGGCCGCCACTATGTCGAGCGAGTTGGACAACACCGACCAGCTCAAACATTTCTACGACGACGCGCGCGCCAACGGCATCGAATTTCTGCCGCCCGACATCAACGAATCGGATTACCTGTTCACGCCGAACAGCCAAAAACAAATCCGCTACGCCCTCGGCGCAGTCAAAGGCGTGGGCGAAGGCGCGGTCGAAGCCATCATGCAGGCCCGCAAAGAGAGCGGCAAATTCAAAGACCTGCTCGATTTCTGCGAACGCGTCGACAAAGCCCACCTCAACAAACGCACGGTGGAATCGCTGATACGCGCCGGCGCGTTCGACCACCTCAACCCCAACCGCGCCATGCTGATCGCCAATATCGACTTAGCCATCAGCAACGCCGAACAAAAGGCCGCCAACGCCAATCAGGGCGGGCTGTTCGACTTCGTGGAAGATGCGATTGAAGCCGTGCAGTTGGTGCATGTTCCCGCCTGGGGAGAAGCGCAAAAGCTGGCGGAAGAAAAACAAGTAGTCGGTTTTTACCTTTCCGGCCATCCTTTCGGGCCGTTTGCCGGAGAGGTGCGCCAGTTTGCGCCGGTTAAACTGAATAAGCTTAAACCGCAAGAAAGCGTGCGGGTAGCGGGGTTTGCCACGGTTGTGCGCTCCATGATGGGCAAGCGCGGGCGGCTGGTGTTTGTAACGCTGGAAGATCCTTCCGGAAGGGTGGAAGTGATGGTAACGGGGCAGGCTTTGGAGCAAGGTTCGGCCGAATTGAAACCCGACCGGGTGTTGATTATGGAGTGCAAAGTCAGCCGCGACGATTATGGCGGCGAGGGTGGTTTGCGTATCATTGCCAATAGTGTGATGACATTGCAGCAGGCACGCGAACGGTTTGCCCGCAATCTGACCCTGCGTTTTAATCCTCAACATGATATAGAAGCGACGATAGCGGTTTTGCAATCTTACCGGGCTGCCGATACACACATACCAACCGTGCCGGTGCGCATATTCTTCCGTAACGACGGTGCGCGAGGCGAACTGAATGTCGGAAGGCAATGGCATGTTGCCCCGAAGGCTGAATTGTTTGACCGGCTTACCGATATTTTAGGCGAATATCATTTGACGGTGGGTTGGTAGCAGTCTGTATAAACTTGGCAGAGAAAACAATGCCTGTCTGAAAAGCTTTAATTTCTTGCTTTTCAGACAGGCATTTTGTTTAAAAACAGAGAAATATCAGGGGAGTATAGTGAAATTATACGGTGATTGTAGAAAATAATGTATGACATTAAAGTAATTTCATTGTATTATTGCATATGATTAATTATCAAAAGTGTCTGTAAGTTAGTTGATTATTTCATAATATATAAACCCTATAGTTGTTTACTTATTTATAATTCATACCGTTTATTTGGTTATGTACTCGTCATTGTTCGTTATGTGTTTATATTACGGACGCAATATTTTTTGAACCTTTTGACGCGTATCCCCTCAATAGACGAGTGCAAAATTTAATCAATCAAAATAATGCAATTTGAATAAAAAGTAAATAACAAGTCATAAAAAACAACACATAAACCGATTGTCGAGTTTTTGAGCCGATTATCTTTAGTTTTGTGGTGAAATAATAACGGAAGTGTTGTACTATTTGGGAGCTTTGTAGATTATGAAATCAGAATCGACAACCATGAATAAGACCAATATAAAGGCTTTTGAATTAAGCCAAAATCACATTACAACTGATGAAGACATTCCATTTTTTACTGCTTTCGAGCCTGATCTGGCATTAAGTCTGCCGCAAGAGGGGCCGGAAGCAATTGAAGCCATGCCGGCTACGAAGTTTGACGGTACGACATTATCGGGCAACGAGTATGCGGCTAATGAGCTGAATGCAGCCGTGATTGACTTGCCGCAAGAGGCGCAGATAGAGGCAACTGAAATACAGACGGCAGAAGCTGCCGGTTTTTCGCCTTATCCGTGGCTGGCCGGTTTGGGCTTGGGCGGGGGCTTGATTGCAGGCCTTGCTTCTGCCGGAGGCTCCGGTTCGGACGATAAAAATACGGATGCAGCAGATGGCAGGAAGCACAGAGCTGCCGCAGTTATACCTGACAGACCGGCAGCAACCCTGTCTGAAAATATTGCTGCCCAACCTCAAGCAGATACAGAGGTTCCTGAAAATCGTCCGGCTGATGAAGCAATTAATCCGCCAGGCGTGGAGGAAAGCAAGCAAGAAGCTGCAATTGCAGAGAAAACCATGCAAGCAAATGCGCCGGAAGAACCGGCTCATCCGCAAGGTAACGCAGAGCAGCCGGCTGCCGAGCCGGCGCTTGCTGAAGAACAACCGCAAGAAACGGTTCAACCTAATAACAATGAAAAGGATGCGCCTGATTCTGTTGAATGGAAATCGGAAACAGATTCAAGCAGCAAGCCCAGTATTACTGAAGAAGTAGCCCAACCTAGCGGAAAAACCGAAGTGGTTGAGGAAACTTCTGATGAAGTAATACACAGTACGCTTCAAAACAACGAGAAGGTTGTTGCAGAACCTTCCATCAACGGCAGTGTAGCAATTGCTGCGTCGGAGGCGGAGGGCCTGACCGGCAGCCCTGCCAACACACAGAATGAAGGAAACTCAAATACTCTTGCTGGAATACCCAAAAAACAGGAGATCGATTTGACTACTACTGGCCCAAAAACAGTAACCACGAGTGCATTCGTAAGCAGCAATGTACCATCAGGCGCTTCATATACTGTTGTGAAAAATGCGGCGGAAGCAGCAAAAGCTGCCGCAGGCAACAGCGGTTTGAAACATATTGTGATCAGCGACGGCAGCCACCATACTTTGTTTACCAAAGACACAGGCGGAGACTATACGACCAAATGGGGCTCCGGTACATGGGGTGCTACGTTTAAAGACAGTGTATCAGTGGCGGCATTTCACAATGGCGGCGGTGATATTACTTCGGCTTTGCAATCAGCGATTAATGTAGCTGCTAAAAAAGGCTTGGGCGTGGAGATGCCTTCTAACGGCACTTTCGTTCTGAGCGGAAAAGGCGCCGTTGTTTTAGCGGGCACCGACTATGTAAGCGGCAATAATTCCACTTTGGTTTATAAGGGAATTACCAGCGGTTTCAAGAGCGGTATCACGCTTGCGAAAAACGTGAAAGATGTGGAAATCGAAGGATTCACTTTTGATTTACAGAATCTGGAAGGCGTGCGCGGGATTGCCGGCATCAACAGTAGCGGCGTTACCATTGAAAACAATAATTTTGTTAATGTGAAAAACAGAGCCATCAGCTTTGTAACACAAGATGGCAACATTGATGATCTGACCATCAAAAACAATAATATTGTTTTGAAAGAAGGTGTACAAAGTGATGCAAATTCCAATTATGCCATTGTTCTTTATAATCAGTCTGAATCCAGCCTGTATTCGGGCAGTTTGACCAAATGGCATGAATACCGCGGTGATAAGAAAGTTGCCGACAATAAGTATCAGATTACCGATGCTCTGATTACCGGCAATAAAATTACCGGCGGCTATTATGGTATTTCCTTCTCGGGTGTGACCAACAGTACCATCAGCAACAATGTTATCAGCGAGAATATGCGTAATATTTCTATGCAAAACCGAAGCGATAACAACAAGGTGATCAATAACTACCTGACTGAAGGCAAATCTTCTGCTGTACATATTGCTTACATGTCGAACGACAACACCGTCAGCAAAAACATTGTTTCCAGCTCCAAAGCGAGCGGACAGGGTTTGTTACAGGCATATCAAGGCAGCCAAAACAACAAATTCACCCATAATGAAGTGAATATCACTAGCAAATTCGGTACCGGCTGGATGCTTTATACCGGCACGGATTCTAACGGCACTGTGTTCAGCCACAATACCCTGAACGGCAACGTTAACCGTAAGGTGGTAGGTGTTGAGTCGATCTGGGACAGCAATTCCTCTAAAAACGTAATTGGTGCGTATATGCCGCGCCCGTTGACACTTTACGATATTGTGACCAAGAAGAGCCATTACACCAATTACAACGGTGGTACCGGTGATTTGAACGATGTGCGCGTAACGGACAACATTATAGCGAGCACTGCAACCAACAAGCGGGTTTCCGTATTATTTATGGGTGCGGAAAGCTCGAAAGGTTTGTATGGCAATGAGCATTTGGTGGGCGATATAAACGATTTGAAGTTTACCGGCAATCATGTTATGGGCGGCGGCTTCCATCAATTTGTTGAAACCCACACGAATGGCGCCGATATCAACGGATTTGTGAATAAGAGCAACGGCGATATGAAAGGCACGGTGCAGAGCTATGTAGGTTCTGCAGCCGATAACACCTATTTTATCGACAACGTCAAAGATACCATTAAAGAATCTGCCAACGGCGGAAAAGACACGGTGTACAGCACAGTCGATTACAAATTGCCCGATAACGTAGAAAATCTGGTATTGCTCAATATCAAGTCTATTAACGGTACGGGCAATGATCTGGACAACATTATCAAAGGCAACGTAGGGGATAATAAGCTCGATGGCGGCTTGGGTAATGACACATTGATCGGCGGCGAGGGCAGAGACATTCTAACAGGCGGCGGCGGTGATGACACTTTCCTGTTTAGTGCCCAGTTAAACGGTGAGGTAGACAGAATTACCGACTTCACTTCCGGCAGTGATAAGCTCGGCTTGAGCACGCTGGTGTTCGGTGCACTGGAGGGCGATTGGTTTGCCCAAGCAAATGCCGTAACCGCAGAAACACGCGTGATTCAAAACGGCAATAAGCTGTTTTATGATGCAGATGGTTCCGGTAAATATTTCAGCGCGGTGCAGTTTGCCGAGCTGGATGGTGTGAATTACGAATTAAACGCTTCTAATTTCACCATTTATTAATACCGCGCAACAGCCGGTAAACCGAATGGTTTTATCATGCCAAACTTGATTTAATGATTCGGCTTATCGGTTGGTTTAATGGCGATGCCTGTCTGAAAACGTTTTTCAAAGTTTTCAGACAGGCATTCTTAATTTGATTGACTATATAATCCACACACATTGAATTTAATCAGAATCATCCATTATGCCTTCAACACCGCAGATAGCTGCCAATGCAGCCTCCCCGTTTTATTTCGATACACTGATTATCGGCGCAGGAGCTGCCGGTATGATGTGTGCTGTCCGCATCGGGCAGCACGGTAAAAGCGTGGCTTTATTGGACCACGCAGTAAAAATCGGAGAAAAAATCCGCATTTCCGGCGGAGGACGCTGCAATTTTACCAACCGCAACCTCGATGGCGGCGACGGGTCGTCTTATTTTGTATCACAGCAACCGCGCTTTGTACGCCATGCATTGTCGCGTTATACCAGTCGGGATTTTATTAATCTGGTCGAGCGGCACGGTATTGCGTATCACGAAAAACATAAGGGGCAGATGTTTTGCAACAGCAGCGCTGTTGAGATTATCTCCATGCTGAAAAGCGAATGTGGAAAAGGGCAGGTTCAGTGGTACACCGGCTGCCGTGTTGATTCCGTACATGTTTTTCAGACAGGCATCGCCAGGTTTGAGATAC
This sequence comes from Neisseria sp. 83E34, assembly GCF_001308015.1. Taxonomy (GTDB): domain Bacteria; phylum Pseudomonadota; class Gammaproteobacteria; order Burkholderiales; family Neisseriaceae; genus Neisseria. The sequence continues at coordinate 103,703 of NZ_LGYH01000007.1, read as the reverse complement.
GCAGCAGCAGCGGCGTGTTTCATTGTGCCGATCTTGTGATTGCCACAGGCGGTTTGGCCGCGCCTGCTATCGGGGCCACGCCGTTTGGTTATGAGCTCGCCAAACAGTTCGGCCACAGCATCGTACCGCCCGAAGCCGCTTTGGTGCCTTTGCGTTTCGAACATTGGGAGCAACACGGCTACCATACGCTTTCCGGCATCGCCTTGCCCGTGTGCATCAGCACCGGCGAGGGGAAACGCGTAACCGTTTTCGATGAAGATTTACTGTTCCGCCACAAAGGCTTAAGCGGCCCGGCCATTTTGCAGATCTCCAGCTACTGGCAGCCCGGCCAAACCCTGCGCATCGACTTGTGCCCGCACACCGATCTGGCGCAAACTTTATGCGAGGGCAAAACCGGCCGTAAGATCCAGCTTAACACCGCACTCAAACAACTTTGCCCCGATTTGCCCGACAGGCTGTTGGATTTCTGGCTGGCGCAAGAAGCATTCGCACCTTATGCCGCGCAGAAATGGGCCGACATACCCAACGCAGTTTTACAGAGGCTCGGACACAGCTTGAATAACTGGACATTGCTGCCCAGCGGCAGCGACGGCCACAAAAAAGCCGAAGTGACCCGTGGCGGTGTGAATGTAAAAGAAATCGATGCCAAAACCATGCAAAGCAAGCTGCAACCCGGCTTATATTTTATCGGCGAAGTAATGGACATTACCGGCTGGCTCGGCGGCTATAATTTTCAGTGGGCATGGTCGTCGGCAGTGTGTGCGGCGGAAGCGATTTGTGCGGAATGAGTATAAATAGTCGGATACAGGTATCCCGGCCTACAACAAAAGCCTGATCATAACAGTAAGCGTTTACAATAATAAAAATGCCTGTCTGAATATTTTCAGACAGGCATTTTGTTGTGTTGTAGCAAATAACCTTATTTTTTGTCATGCTCGGGCTTGACCAGAGCATCTCCTAAAATTTCTGGAACTTAAGATATTCGGGTCAAGCCCGAGCATGCCGGCCGTACTATTTTTTAAGTTTATTTGTGATACAAACCATCAGCGCCCGATGGCTTTATCTGCAATATCCGTGCGGAACTGCATGCCGTCAAACGAGATATGCCCGAGCGCCTGATAAGCTTTGGCTTTGGCTTCGGCCACGCCGTTGCCCAAGCCTACCACGCAGAGTACACGGCCGCCGTTGGTAAGGGTTTCACCGCTGCTGCCTTTGATTGTGCCTGCATGGAACACTTTGCCGACGCTGTTGGCTGCGTCCAAGCCGGAAATGGCGTCGCCTTTTTTCGGGCTTTCGGGGTAATTTTGCGCCGCCAGCACCACACCCACTGCGGTTTGCGGGCTCCATTCCGCTTCAACGCTATTCAGTTTGCGCTCGAGTGCGGCTTGGATTAAATCGGCAAAATCGCTGTTGAGGCGGCTCATAATCGGTTGGGTTTCGGGGTCGCCGAAGCGGCAATTGAACTCGATGGTATAAGGCGCGCCGCTTTCGTCTATCATCAGGCCGGCATAGAGGAAGCCGGTAAATTCGTTGCCGTCGGCCTTCATGCCACGCACGGTGGGCAGGATGATTTCGTTCATCACGCGCGCATGCACGGCATCAGTTACCACAGGCGCGGGGCTGTATGCGCCCATGCCGCCGGTGTTGGGGCCTTGATCGTTGTTTAACAGGCGTTTGTGGTCTTGGCTGGTGGCCATCGGCAACACATGCTCGCCGTCAACCATCACAATAAAGCTGGCTTCTTCGCCCTGCAGGAAATCCTCAATCACCACGCGCGCGCCGGCGTTGCCCATTTTGTTGCCGAGCAGCATATCGTCGATGGCGGCATGCGCTTCGTCCAAAGTCATCGCCACAATCACGCCTTTGCCTGCGGCCAGGCCGTCGGCTTTAATCACAATCGGCGCGCCTTTTTGGTTCACATACTCATGTGCCTGCTCGGCTTGTTCGAAGGTTTGGTATTGCGCGGTGGGGATGCCGTGTTTTTTCATAAACGCTTTGGCAAAGTCTTTCGAGCTTTCCAGCTGCGCGGCAGCGCGGGTGGGGCCGAACACGGGCAGGCCGGCGGCGCGGAAGTCGTCTACAATGCCGGCGGCCAGCGGCGCTTCGGGGCCGACCACGGTAAAGGCGATATGTTCGGCTTGGCAAAACGCGATTAAATCTTGATGCGCAGTTTTATCGAGATTCTGCAATTTAGGCTCTTGCGCCGTGCCCGCGTTGCCCGGGGCGACAAAAACGGTTTCCACTTTGGGCGATTGCGCCAGCTTCCAAGCTAAAGCGTGTTCGCGCCCGCCGCTGCCGATAACGAGAAGTTTCATAGTTTTCCTTTGTGCGGTAAGGTTTCAGACAGGCATTATAGCGGATTTCACGATATGCCTGTCTGAAAGCCCGCCGCTGCCGAAAGCATTTTATTCTTCTTTTTTATTATGCATTTTCTTAGCTAACTTAAGCATAGTTACCCTGACTGTAAGAATTATCAGCGTGAAGCCTGCGCTAAGCAGCACTGAGTTTAAGAAGCTGTATCCCGATGCAAAATAAAACATAAGAAACAACACCATCAATACAATCGCAAACATTATTTGCTCGCCGGGTTTGAGTATGCTTTCTTTTGTATTCATATAAGCTCCAAAATAACATTTGATATTTGATCTGTTATACAACCGGGCAAATGAAATGTTCCGCATTTGCCCGGCTGGTTTTCAAAAATTTTCATTTAATATGTTGAAGGCTAATCTACTTCAGCCCCATTAAATTTAACCCCTTTAACCTGTGGGGAAGTCGCCAAACCTATCAGACAGAGCATACACAACGAGGCTGTCTGAAACCATCAAACCAGTTTCAGACAGCCTCAAAAGCGCGTACAATCACGCTATTTTTCCTATTGCATTCAATACCATGATTTACCCCAAAACCTATGATGTCATCGTAGTCGGCGGCGGGCACGCCGGCACCGAAGCCGCCCTTGCCGCCGCGCGCATGGGCGCGCAAACTTTATTGTTGTCGCACAATATCGAAACCCTCGGCCAAATGTCGTGCAACCCTTCCATCGGCGGCATCGGCAAAGGCCATCTCGTGCGCGAAGTGGATGCACTCGGCGGCGCCATGGCGCTGGCTACCGATATGTCGGGCATTCAGTTCCGCCGTCTGAACGCCAGCAAAGGCCCGGCCGTTCGCGCCACCCGCGCCCAAGCCGACCGCATTCTTTACAAAGCCGCCATCCGCGAGATGCTGGAAAATCAGCCTAATCTCGAGATTTTCCAGCAGGCGGTGGAAGACATCACCGTAGAAGGCGACCACGTTTCCGGCGTCGCTACCGCCATGGGCGTCGAATTCAAAGCGCGCTCCGTGGTGCTCACCGCAGGCACATTCCTCGCCGGTAAAATCCATATCGGCTTGGAAAACTATGCCGGCGGGCGCGCAGGCGACCCGGCCGCGCAAGGCTTGTCAGGCCGTCTGAAAGAATTAGCATTACCCGTGTCGCGCCTCAAAACCGGCACCCCGCCTCGCATTGACGGGCGCACTATTGATTTCTCACAACTTACCGAGCAGCCCGGCGACACGCCCGTTCCCGTGTTTTCCGTGCGCGGCAGCGCCGAATTGCACCCGCGCCAAGTATCCTGCTGGATTACCCACACCAACCAGCAAACCCATGATATCATCCGCTCCGGCTTCGACCGCAGCCCCATGTTTACCGGCAAAATCGAAGGCGTCGGCCCGCGCTACTGCCCCTCGATTGAAGACAAAATCAACCGCTTCGCCGACAAAGACAGCCATCAGATTTTCCTAGAACCGGAAGGCTTGACCACCAACGAATACTACCCGAACGGCATCTCCACCAGCCTGCCGTTCGACATCCAGCTTGCCCTCGTGCGCTCCATGAAAGGCTTGGAAAACGCCCACATACTGCGCCCCGGCTACGCCATCGAATACGACTATTTCGACCCGCGCAACCTCAAAGCCAGCCTTGAAACCAAAACCATCAACGGCCTGTTTTTTGCCGGACAAATCAACGGCACCACCGGCTATGAAGAAGCCGCCGCACAAGGCTTGCTGGCAGGCGCGAACGCCGTACAATACATCCGCGAACAAGAGCCGCTTACCCTGCGCCGCGAACAAGCCTACCTCGGCGTGTTGGTGGACGATTTAATCACCAAAGGCGTGAACGAGCCTTACCGCATGTTCACCAGCCGCGCCGAATACCGCCTGCAACTCAGGGAAGACAACGCCGACATGCGCCTTACCGAAGCCGGCTACAAAATCGGCCTCGTTACCGAGCAGCAATGGCAACAGTTCGACCGGAAACGCGAGCAAATCGAGCGCGAAATCCAACGCCTGCGCAGCACATGGTACACCCCAGCCAAACTGCCGGTGAGCGAGCAAGAGCGCGTGTTCGGCCAAAAGCTCTCCCGCGAAGCCAGCCTGCACGACCTCTTGCGCCGCCCCAATATCGACTACGCCTCACTGATGACGTTGGAAGGCGCGCAGCCCGAACAATGCCTGTCTGAAAACGTGATCGAACAGGTAGAAATCCAAGTGAAATATCAGGGCTATATCGACCGCCAAAACGAAGAAATCGAAGGCCGCCGCGATATCGAAACCCTGAAACTGCCGTCTGAAATCGATTACAGCAAAGTTAAAGGCTTGTCGGCGGAAGTGCAGCAGAAACTCAACCTCAACCGCCCCGAAACAGTAGGCCAAGCCTCGCGCATTTCCGGCGTAACCCCCGCAGCCGTTGCTTTGCTGATGGTGCATTTGAAGCGTGGGTTTAAGGATGCGAAGTAAGGAGGAGTGTCTGCATCTATCGTGAATCAACTTAAAAATAGTAGCTCGCCATATTCTGGCTTGAACCGAGTATCTTCCGAATGCTCTAAGATCGGCCTTGTCTCCCGAAAATCTCACTTCTTTTGGCGGCACCGGCGGGTAGAGTGGATATAGCTAAGGTTTCAGATAGTCTTAAAAGCGTTTATTATTTAAGTTGCATGGAGATAAACTGCAGAATATACGATCAATAAAAATGCCTGTCTGAAAATTTTTCAGACAGGCATTTTATTTCGACATAAACTATTTCCTTACCACTACCGTTCCCGCTATTTTGTCATGCCAACCTTGCTTGCGTTTATCAAAAGCTATCCAGATCAGACCTAAGAACAAAGGCAAAATGGCGATAAAATAGCCTACGTAGCGGATAATGGATTGGCGTAAATCAATATCCTTGCCCGTTTCCGCATCCACTACCTTCAAAGCCAACAACATTTTTCCGGGCGTGGCGGCAAACTTGTTCCAGAAAAACAGAGTAAAGATGGCGGGAAAAATGTAATTTAGGAAGGTATCCCAAAAACCAAACGAATACCGTATTTCTTCGCTCATGACAAAATAAGCGTCACCATAAATCAGATACATCAACGGTAGAATCACGATCATTAAAATGATGGTATCAATAATCCCTGCAGCCGTACGAATCCAAAAACCTGCGTAGTTCATTTAACTTTCCTCCTGCAATTGGTTGGTTTTTTCCATTATTCAATCAATCATTTACTTGAGTCAACAAGGCATTGTCTTCCTTGTATGAAATTTGTATGAAAAATTAAGGAGCCGAAGCAGATTAGTTATCACATTAATCTGCTTCAGCCCCTTTTTAAATTGCGCATAGATTCTTACATTTGCTGCTATTTTTTTAACTACTTGATATTATTTTTTTTGATAATTTACGTGATTTGTATATATTAAAACCCCATAGAAATATAAAAAAATTGCTAAAAAATTTGAGAAAATCACAATATAAAAAATAATTCTCTGTTGTTTCTTATACTGAAATTCTAATTCCTTTTCATTGTTTTTATTGTTAATTATTACTTTATTGTTGTTTTTAGGATTAATGAATTCTATATATGAAATAAAACCAGAATTTCCAACCATTCTAATAAATTTTAACTTATTTACTGATATAGATTTATTGAAATAACTATCACAAATAGAATTAACCACCCCAAGACAACTAGCCTTGTATTCATTTACTGTATCACTAATTAATAAGGATTTATCATATGGCCTGCCCAAAATACTGATAGAAACATTATTTATATATATTTCTTCACGATCATATATGCCATAGATCGACTTATATCCGATAAAATATATACAAAATAAATTTAATAAGATTGAAAAAAATACCCAAAATAAAGCTAATTTCTTTATGTTATGAAATCGGGTAGAGTTATTCAAACAGGTAAATATTTTGTTTACCATAATTCTATTTGTCATTAACTGTATGAAAAGATTAAACAAATCAAAAATAACATCTTGCTAATCTAATTTCAAATATTCAAAAGTTTCAACAACCTTGATTATTTTGTTTAAAATAAATTAATTTATGCAAAGAGAATTACTTGTCCCAATCAAAACATTTTAAAAATGCCTGTCTGAAAACAAGCTGCGCGAGTTTCTGCGAAGCTCAAACTTTCAGACAGGCATTCCTTTTCCCCATAACAAAAAACCGCCTGAATTCAATCAGGCGGTTTGGCAACACAGTAGCAATTAAAAATGGTCGTGCGGCTGCACGGCTTCTACTGCGCCGGTTTTTGCGTTAACTTTCACATATTGTTTTTGGCCGTTGTTTACGGTTTCCACTTTGTAAAACACTTCGCCGGCTCTGTGTTTCAGGTCGGCTTCTTTGGCGTGACCGCCGGTTTTAGCCAATGCTGCTGTAACGGCTTGTTTGAGGGAAACGGCAGGTTGTGCGGCGGGTTGGTTGTAATAGGGGTTTACTTTTTCTGCCAGAATGTTGCCGCTGGTTGCATCTATTTTGATTTCGTGTTTTTGGCCGTTGGCAATGATGTCGACTTCGTAATAGTTGCTGATGCTTTTGTGTTCGAAATTCACTTCTTCAGCATAACCTTTCACTTTTTTAGATGCGATATCAATGGCTTGAACGGTGGAAGTTTTGCTTTGTGCCAAGGCGGCATGCTTGGGGGAAACATATGCGTCGGCGGCGATGGCGCCGGTGGAAGCGGTTGCGAGAATCAGGGCGGTGGCAACAATCAGTTTTTTTGTTGTGTTAAACATTGATTTATTCCTTTCACGTTTTTCATGCCGTTATATTGCAGGCTGATATTTAGTGGGAAATTAGGGGGAATGTTAATTTTTTGTAATGTATGATAGTTAAACCACTTACATAGTCACAGCGCCGTCATGCTCGGGCTTGACCCGGGTATGACGAGCGTACTGTTTTTCAGTTGATGCACTATAGCGGATGCCTGTCTGAAAGATATGTTTTCAGACAGGCATTTCGATAGCAGTGCTTTATTTTTTGTCTTCTTCTATAAAGCCTTCGAATTTGCGGTCGATTTCGGGAACGTCGTTTACTTCTTTCATCGCATCGCTCACGGTTTGGGTAATCGGGTTGATGCCGCTTTGTTCGCGTACGATTTCTTTCTGCCGCTCGGTTAATGGCTCGTGCACCTCGGTGGCTTCTTCTTCGCGCCGGCGCTCGGCTTCTTCAAAGCTTTCATAGGGTTGTGGTTTGATTTTGCTCAGATCCACATCGTCTTTTTTAAACAGGCTCATGGTAAAGCTCCTCTTGGTTGTGGAATGAATACCATACAGCATTTTATGTGTATTGACTATCGTATGCCTGTCTGAAATGTTGTTCAGACAGGCATTGTGTTTTACAAGCTTTTTGCCTTTATGTTTTAATCGTTTGAAATTAAACCGCTGCTTAGGAGCCGTATAATCATGATTTCCGTTGCCGATATGGTTGCCGCCGTGCGCCGCCGCAACCCTTTGGTTCACAACATTACCAACTATGTCGCTGCGCCTTTTCAGGCCAATGCTTTGAGCGCAGTCGGAGCGTCGCCGATTATGGCCGACGCGGTTGAAGAGGCCGCAGAAATGACCGGCCTTGCCGATGCGCTGGTTGTTAACCTCGGCACGCTCAACCGGCATACCATCGCCGCCATGCAGCTTTCCATGCAAGCGGCGGCAGACAAAGGCATTCCGGTGGTGTTCGACCCCGTAGGCGTGGGGGCGACGGCGTTTCGCCGAGAAACCGCGCTATCGCTGCTGGCGCAATATCCGGTAAGCATCATTCGCGCCAATGCCGGAGAAATTGCCGAGCTTATCGGCGTGGCGCACCAAAGCAAAGGCATTGATGCGGGCAGCGCGCCCAAGCAGGCGCTGGAACTTGCCCGTCAGGCCGCCGAACGCTATTGCTGCACCATCGCCATGACCGGCGCCACCGATTACATCACCAACGGCACCGAAACCTACGCCTGCCGCAACGGCCACCCGATGATGGCGGCACTGGTGGGCACAGGCTGCACATCTTCATCCGTTGTGGCTGCTTTTGCTGCCACCTATTCCGAAAACTTGCCTGCTACAGCGGCCGCCGCGCTCGCGTATTACGGACTGTGCGGTCAAACCGTTGCCGCAACCGCACGCGGCCCGGGCAGTTTGCAAGCCGAATTGTTAGATGCTTTATATACCTTGCCCGAACCGGCTATCCGGCAAGGCTGCCTGCTGGAAGCTTTATCGTGAATCAGCTTTTATAACCGTAACCTGTTATGCTCAGGGATAACCCGAGCATCCCGCAGTATTGCCGAACATGAAGATACCCGGGTCAAGCCCGAGTATGACGGTAAGCGGACACTGTAAGCGGTTGAACTATTATGATGCTTGCAAATGCCTGTCTGAAAAAGACTTATTTTTCAGACAGGCATTTGCAAGCATCCGTGCTTTATGTTTTAATCGGCCTTAAGAAACAGGGGTGCTGCCCGAATAAGGCGGCTGAGAGTTACCCTTTTACCCGAACAAGATAATACTTGCGTGGGGAGTTTTCAGCGAAGCTGCTTTTCAGACAGGCATAAACCGAAACCAAAGCCTTTACTTGAAAACCCGACACAACGCTCCTGTTTCATCACCCCAACCGAGAAACAGGAGCATTTTTATGGCCACCAAGACTACCGGCAACGAAGCCAAGCAACTCGACCAGCTTTCCCATGATTTAGGTATTCAGTTTGCCTATCCCAATTCCACCAAAGTTTATCTCTCAGGCAGCCGCGCCGACATCCGCGTGCCGCTGCGTGAAATCGCCCAAGACGACACCGTTACCGACAAAGGCCGCGAACCCAACCCGCCGATTCCGGTGTACGACACCAGCGGCGTGTATGGCGATCCGTCGGCCAAAATCGACCTCAAACAAGGCCTGCCCGATGTACGCGGCGCGTGGATAGACGAGCGCGGCGACACCGAAATACTGCCCGGTTTGTCGAGCGAATACGGCCTCGAACGTGCTCATGACCCGAAAACCGCCCATCTGCGCTTCAATCAAATTACTCAGCCGCGCCGCGCCAAAGCGGGTAAAAACGTTACCCAGATGCACTATGCGCGCCAAGGCATCATCACGCCGGAGATGGAGTTCGTCGCCATCCGCGAGCGCATGAAAATGGAAGAAATCTGGCGCGACCCGCGTTACGCTAAAATCATCAAGCAGCACGCGGGCGAACATTTCGGCGCCAACCTGCCCACCCACCCCGACCAAATCACGCCCGAATTCGTGCGCAGCGAAATCGCCGCCGGCCGCGCGATTATTCCTGCCAACATCAACCACCCCGAGTTGGAGCCGATGATTATCGGCCGCAATTTCCGCGTGAAAATCAACGGCAACTTGGGCAATTCCGCCGTTACCTCTTCGCTTACCGAAGAAGTGGAAAAAATGGTGTGGTCGCTGCGTTGGGGTGCCGACACGATTATGGACTTGTCCACCGGCGCGCATATTCACGAAACGCGCGAATGGATTATCCGCAACGCGCCCGTGCCCATCGGCACCGTGCCGATTTATCAGGCTTTGGAAAAAACCGGCGGCATCGCCGAAGACCTGACTTGGGAGCTGTTCCGCGACACCTTAATCGAGCAGGCAGAGCAAGGCGTGGATTATTTCACCATCCATGCGGGCGTGCTGCTGCGCTATGTGCCGCTCACGGCCGAGCGTATTACCGGCATCGTGTCGCGCGGCGGTTCGATTATGGCGAAATGGTGTTTGGCCCACCATCAGGAAAACTTCCTCTACACCCATTTCGACGAAATCTGCGAAATCATGAAGGCTTACGACGTGTCGTTCAGCCTCGGCGACGGCCTGCGTCCAGGCTGCATTGCCGATTCCAACGATGCCGCGCAGTTCGGCGAGTTGCACACGCTGGGCGAACTTACTGCCAAAGCGTGGAAACACGACGTGCAAGTGATGATCGAAGGCCCCGGCCATGTGCCGCTGCAACGCGTGAAACAAAACATGACCGAAGAGCTGCAACACTGCTTTGAAGCGCCGTTCTACACCCTCGGCCCCTTGGTTACCGATATTGCCCCCGGCTACGACCACATCACCTCCGGCATCGGCGCGGCCAATATCGGCTGGTACGGAACGGCCATGCTTTGCTACGTAACCCCGAAAGAACACTTGGGCTTGCCCGACAAAGAAGACGTGCGCACCGGCATCATCACTTACAAACTGGCCGCCCATGCCGCCGACTTGGCCAAAGGCTGGCCGGGCGCGCAGTTGCGCGACAACGCTTTATCGAAAGCCCGCTTTGAATTCCGCTGGCGCGACCAGTTCCGCCTCGGCCTCGACCCCGAGCGCGCCGAAAGCTATCACGACCAAACCCTGCCCGCCGAAGGCGCGAAAATCGCCCACTTCTGCTCGATGTGCGGCCCCAAATTCTGCTCGATGAAAATCACGCAGGAAGTACGCGACTACGCCGCCGCGCAAAAAGGCATGGAAGAAAAAGCGATTGAGTTTATGAAGAAAGGTGCTGAGATTTACAGCTAAGCAACATGAATAAGCAAATGCCTGTCTGAAAATGAGCAATATGAGTTTTCAGACAGGCATTTTGTTTTTTCAGCCGCTTTGTTATAGTTAATCCACTTATATAATAACGATTCCGTCATACTCGGGCTTGACCCGAGTATCTCCTAAAGTTATTGAAACTCAAGATACTCGGGTCAAGCCCGAGTATGACGAGTGTACTATTTTTTAGTTGATTCACCATACCGCCAAGTTTGCGGCTTGCTGCCTTGTATCAAAAATAAGTTTGTCTGCTATATATACCGATTTTTATTTGCTTGGGTATATGTCGGTTTTCTAATGCAATGCCTGTCTGAACAACTACTGTGTTCAGACAGGCATTCCTATTATTTCCGCCATACTCACAATCTTCAGCAACCTATTTATTGCCTACAAACCCAGCTCCCAAGTGTTTTGGATTGAGATGTTGCAAAAGCCGTTTTGCGTGCGTTCGTAGTGCTCGAAAATATAGGCGACGATTTCGTCTTCATCGTCCAATAGCCGGATTAAATCCATATCTTCGGGGTTGATCATGCCTTTGGCGAGCAGCTGCTCTTTAACCCAGTCAATCAGGCCGCGCCAAAAAGTTTCGCCTACGAGGATAATCGGGCGGGTGGGCGTTTTGCCGGTTTGCACGAGCGTGAGGCTTTCAAACAGTTCGTCCAGCGTGCCGAAGCCGCCAGGCATGGTTACATAGGCTACGGCGTGTTTGACAAACATCACTTTGCGCGGGAAGAAATGCTGGAAAGTGACCGAAAGGTCTTGGTAGGGGTTGGCCGCCTGCTCGTGCGGCAGCGTGATGTTGAGGCCGACAGCCGGGCTTTTGCCTGCAAATGCGCCTTTGTTGGCGGCTTCCATAATGCCGGGGCCGCCGCCTGAAATCACGGAAAAGCCGGCATCGGAAAGTTTGCGGGCGAGCCGTTCGGTGAACAGGTAATCGGGGTGGTCGGCAGGTGTGCGTGCGCTGCCGTAGATGCTCACTGCCGGCTGGATGGCACGCAGCTCTTCACCCGCTTCTACAAATTCCGACATGATTTTGAGCAAGTGGTAAGACTCGCGTGCGCGGATGTCGGAACGGATTTCTTCGGGTAGTGAGGGTACGGGCAGTTTGTGATTCAGGCTCATGATGGGTGCTTGGATAATGTTTTGAATTTTGGGCTATTATAGCCATGAAATCTAAATTTTCATACCGCGCGCCCCGCATTGACTATATTACGCAGATATTGAATGAAAGGTTTGCAATATGTTTACCGTGCAACGTATTTATGCGTTTCATACGCTGCCTGAGCGGGCTTGTGCCGTATGGGTTGACCGCCTGTATCCGCGCGGGATTGCCAAAGAAAACATGCGGCATGTTATCCGGCTGAACGATCTAACGCCATCGTCGGCTCTACGCCGTTGGTATCACGAGGCGCCGCAAGCGCGATACGGTGAATTTAGCGTCCGTTATCTGGCCGAGTTGCAAGAACCTGCGGCGCAGCAGGCCTTATCGGAATTGCGCCGCCTGGCAGAGCAATATGCCGAAGTGCGGCTGCTTACTGCGGTGAAGTCGCCTAAGCAATCGCACGTGGCTGTGTTGCTGCATTATTTGGGCGAACCTTTTATTGAAGCGGATAATTCAGTTTGACAACCATGCCTGTCTGAAAGGCTGCGGTAATCCCGTGAGTTTTCAGACAGGCCTATGTTTTCCGGCTAATGTTACAAGCCCAAAGCATCGGCATGAAATTCAATATGCACATCGATAAAGCTGGCGATAAAGAAATAGCTGTGGTCATAGCCTTTGCGCATATTAAGTTGAACATTAAAGCCCTGATTGCGCGCGGCGGCCACGAATTTTTCCGGTTGCAGCTCTTCGGGGTAGAAATCGTCGGCATCGCCCTGGTCAATCAGAATCGGCAGTTTCTTTTCGGCATGCTTAACCAATTCCGTGCTGTCGTATTGCGCCCATGCCGCCGGGTTGTCGCCCAGATAAGCCGCAAATGCTTTTTGGCCCAAAGGCGTTTCACTCGGGTTTACAATCGGCGCGAAAGCAGACACGGCGGCATAACGCCCCGGGTTTTTCAAAGCAATCTGCAAAGCGCCGTGCCCGCCCATGCTGTGGCCGAAGATGCTGCGTTGGTCGGTTACCGGGAAGTTGGCTTCAACCAGCGCAGGCAGCTCGTGCACCACATAGTCATACATTCGGTAATGTGCCGCCCACGGTGCTTCGGTGGCATTAACATAAAAACCGGCGCCTTGCCCTAAGTCATCGCTTTCATCATCGGCCGCCTGAATGCCGCGCGGCGACGTGTCCGGTATCACCAGCGCGATGCCCCATTGCGCCGCAAAACGCTGCGTACCGGCTTTGGTGGCAAAATTTTCATCCGTGCAAGTCAGGCCTGAGAGCCAATATAAAACCGGCACCCGATAACCTTGCAGCGCCTGCGGGGGCAGATAGATGGCGAAAGTCATCCCACATTGCGTGCTCTTGGAAAAATGGCGGTAACGCTCGTGATGGCCGTTGAACATTTTATTGCGGGAAATCAGGGTTAAATCGCTCATTGTTTGTACTTTATCTATATTATCTATATTAAGTGGAAGATGCCTGTCTGAAAGTTTTCAGACAGGCATTTTGGTTTATGTTGTCGGCCATTTTCGGTGTTACTTTAAAAGCCGTATCTGTTATTTTCAACAGCAAGTTGGCGCTTGTGCGGTAAGGTAAGGGCATTTTGTGCGCCATGTTTTTAATTAGCAAACCGAATATAGCAGATTAATGCTTTTTGTTGCTTAATGTTTAAATTAACTGTTTGTTGTTTCAGTTTATTTTAAAAAAAATCAAGCAAGTATCTTATGGGGCTTAACACAAAGCCTGTGTGCTTTATACATAATCATACACAAGTTTATCCAATTTAAATATCCGCTAATTCTGTCATAACTTTACTTGCTTAGAATGAGCCCATAGAAATTAAAAAAGCTTATAAATTATCCCCCCAACGGGCAATGCGGGCTTTTCGTATGCAGCGATGATTATTCAAAGCTGTGGCAAGCGGCTTGCTAATGTCCATTACGTTAAGGAGTTCGTTATGAATATCAAAAAAACCGCGCTGACTTTGATGGCTGCTTTGCTGTGTTCAGGCGCTTATGCCGGTTCCGATTATTACTATCAAGATGCAGGCTGGGTGCCGGCTAAGAAAGTAAAATGGGGCAAACCGGCCTCTGAAGAAGTGGGCGAAAAATTGCTGAAAAAAGTAGCCAAAAAATCGCATGTTCACTACAAATATTTGAACCACTACCATGCCGGTGCCGACAAAAACGGTGTGAAAACCATTCATGCGCACAACCAAAAACATGGTAACTACATGGGTAAGTTCGCTTTCAACACCATTAAAAGCGGCGGTTCTGAAGTTTACTATGGCGAGTGGAACGGTAACGAATATGTGAAAGGCAAAAACCGCGGCGTTTTCTACTCCGGCGACAAACGTGCTACCGATATGCCGATGTCTGGTACAGCCACTTACAACGTGAAAGGCATCAACAACTACAACGGTAACAACCAGTTGCACGGTCAGCTGCATGCAGATTTCGGCAAACGCACCTTGGCCGGTTCTATGAAGAACTCAAATGTGAAAATGGATATCCATTCTCGCATCAACCCGCATAAAGCCTCATTCAAAGGCCATGCAGTTGCCAACGGCCACTACGGTAAAACCGAAGGCCACTTCTTCGGCAAAGGTGCATCCAGCCTGGCCGGTGTAACCAAGTTCAAAACCAACCGCAACTTGGATACAGCTTTCGGCGGCACCAAAAAATAATATCACGGAACTTTAATCTATAAAGATTAATCCATATAGAAGGCCTGCTTAATAAAGTGGGCCTTTAGTAGTTGAATCACTGAAAAACCAACCCCCAAACTTTTCAGACAGGCATATATGTTAAAAAAAACCATGTATCTTTGGCTGGCTGTTTCCCTGCCTGCTTTTGCGGCAGACGATACGGCGCAGCGTCTTTGGCAGAATACCCGGCAGGCGGTGCAAGTGCAGGAGAAAAAAAACGTAGACGACAACGCTTTTCAGACAGGCATCGAAACCCCTGGGCAAGCAACCCAACAAGATACAGGTGAAGCCCTGTTTCTCGCGGTCAACAACAGCGACTGGCCGACAGCGCGCCGCTTATTGGTGCAATACCGGCAAGAGCCGGATCATGATGAAGACATAGCCCTGTTTGCCGATGCCGCAATCAGCAAAGCCGACGGCAATATGAAAGCAGCGCGGCAAAAATACGAAACCCTGCTGCAACGCCAACCCGACTTCACCCGCGGACGCCTCGATTTGGCGCGCTTATTATTTGACGACCACCTAAACCGCGAAGCCGAAGCCGAATTTGCCAAAGCTGCGCGAGAGCCGTTGCCCGAACCTGTTTTAAGCAACATACAGTCTTTTCAGACAGCCATAGACAAGCGCCAAAGCTGGCAAGGTTCATTAAATGTGGGCGGCGTGTGGAACAGCAATGTCAACGAAGGAGCGGGCGGTTTTTATTGCGAGGAAGAATTTGAAGGAGAATGCATCGGCAACTATTGGCGTTCACCGGAGCCGGAAAGCGCTTTAGGTATCAAATACGAAGCCGCTGCGACCAAACATTGGCAAGTGCAGGGCCATCACGGCATCGCTGCGCGTGCGTTGGCTTTCGGCCGAGTTTACCGCAATCATCAAGAGCATAACGAACACACGCTCAATCTCAGCGCCGGTTACCAGTTTACCAATGCCCGCCGCTCATTCACCTTATCGCCTTTGTGGGAATGGAGCGCCGAAGGCAGCCATGCCTCACACCGCGCTTACGGTGCGCGTGCCGAATGGAACGAAAACAAAGGCAATTGGTCGTGGAACACTGAAACCGAGTGGAAAAAGCTCAAGTATTTCAACGAAGAAGATACGCATAACGATGGCACGTTGCTGGCTGTGTACAACACCTTATCCTACAGCCCGCGTGAAGACTGGGCACTCTTCGGCGGCCTGGACTGGCAACAGCGCAAAACCGAAGACGGCCAGGGCGACTACCGTCAGCCGGCTTTGCGCGTGGGTGCTGCCAAGCAGTTTGCCAATGGCTTTGACGCTTCCGCCCATGCAATTTTTCAGCACCGTTCCTACAAAAGTGAAGACGGCATATTTGAAAAACGCCGCCGCGATAACGAACAAATCTACATCTTAAACGTAGGCGCCGACCGCTGGAGCATTGCCGGCATGAAACCGACTTTTACATTCAAACACCGTCGGGTAAACAGCAACATCAAATGGATGTATCGATACCGGCAAAATGAAGTCGGATTATCATTGGTGAAAATGTTTTAAAGCACCGATTAAGCCATAGTTAATAAACATGCCTGTCTGAAAGTTTTTCAGACAGGCATTTGTTTAAACCGCTTCGAATCCCGCACCCGCATAAACCACGGAAACCAGCACGCAATCTTGAGTGCCCGTATTTTGCACACCGTGTATCAAGCCCGAGTCAATCACAATGCTTTCGCCTGCGCCGATTGTCCGGCGGCTGTTTGCATCATCCAGCAATTCGGCATGCCCCTGCAAAACCACCCAAATGTCCTCCCCTTGCGGATGGCGGTGGGCGGGCAGCTTGCTGCCCGGAGGAATCTGCCACAAAACCATATTCATTTGCCGCCCTTCATGCAAAACCGTGCGGACGGATTCGGCGGGGCGTTCGACCAGATAATCGGCGAAACGGATAATATCGGGGATATTCACAACGCGGCCTCCTGCGGTTTTTTCAGACGGCCTAAAAGGCTTAGGCTGTCTGAAAATATAAATCTTTGATTAAAATAATCAACTAAAACCGTTTATTGAATCAACACCGAAGTCATGCTCAGCGAGCCGCCGACGATTTCGTCGTTGAATAACTGTACTTCGTCATCTTCACCCCGCAGCGCTGTGATGTAGAGCAGCGGCAGATAATGTTCGGGCGTGGGCACGGATAATGCGGCCGCTTCGCCCAAGCGCGGGTAGTGGATCAGGGTTTCGGTGTCGTGATGCAAAATGGCTTGGTTGATGTCGCGGCGGAAAGTTTCCGCCCATTCGTAAGCCGCACCCGGCTGGTTTATATGTGCAAAGCTGATGGTGCGCAGGTTGTGGACGATATTGCCGCTGCCTACAACCAACACGCCTTGTTCGCGCAAGGGCTTGAGCTTTTGTGCCAACGCGAAATGCCATTCGGCGGGTCGGTGCCGATGAAGGCTCAGTTGCACCACGGGAATATCGGCATCGGGGTAAAGATGCTTGAGTACGCTCCAAGTGCCGTGGTCGAATCCGCGCTCGTTATCTGCGGATACCGGCTCGGGCACAAGCAAACGCTGCACTTCTGCGGCCAGTTCGGGGCTGCCGGGGGCAGGGTATTTCACTTGGCTCAGGGCTTCGGGAAAACCGTAAAAATCATATATCATGCCCGGGGAATTGCTGCCGGAAACTTGCAGGGCGTCGCTGTACCAATGGGCGGAAATCATCAATATGGCACGGGGCTTGGGAAACTTCTCAGCTGCTTGCCGGAAGCCCCGGTTAAACGGGTTATCGGCTTCGATGGTATTCATCGGGCTGCCGTGGCCGAGAAATAGGGCGGGTGTTTTGTTCATAAGGCGGTCTGAAAAATGTTTGGAAGCAGTTTTCAGTTTATTTTGCAATAACTATGCCTGTCTGAAACGGATCGGGTTCAGGTTTTTCAGAACTTCACGCCGTTCGCTTTCAGACAGGCATAATCAATCAAACAGCTTACAGGCCGAATACTTTCAGACGGCCTTCCAGCGGTTCAAACGTTTTTTCACCGGCGGGCGTTTCAATGCCGCCGAACACCATTTGCGCGCGCAATGTCCAGCTGGCGGGAATCGACCATTCTCGGGCAACGGCGTGGTCAATCAGCGGGTTATAGTGTTGCAGGTTGGCGCCGATACCGGCTGCGGCCAGCGTGGTCCACACGGCATATTGGTGCATGGCGTCGGTGTGCTCCGACCAAACGGGGAAATTGTCGGCATAGCCGGGGAAGCGTTCCTGCAAGCCTTTTACTACGTTTTGGTCTTCGAAAAACAGCACCGAACCGGCTGCGGCTTTAAAACCATCCAGCTTTTGCTTGGTCGGTTCGAATTTTTCGGCGGGCACGATGGCGCGCAAAGTTTCTTCGGTAAGCTGCCACAGTTTTTCGTGATCCGCACCGAACAGCACCACCACGCGGGTAGATTGCGAGTTGAAGGCAGAAGGCGTGTGCAGCACGGCGTGTTGGATGATGTCCATCACCTCGGTAGCAGGCAAGGGCAGGTTTTTGTTTAAGGCATAAACAGAACGGCGGGTTGCCGCGGCTTTTTGGATTGTTTGGTAAGTCATGATGTTTTCCTTTGACAGGGAAATAAATATCGGGAGGCCTGAGGGTTCAGACAGGCATTATGCCTTCTTGTTCAATTGATTATCCAGCGCCCAAGCACCGCCGCCGGCCACTGAGAGATACAGGAAAATAAAGCAGAACAGCGCCGCCGCTTCGCCATTGTTCATCAGCGGGAATAAAGGTGTTTTGGCAGCGTGGAACATAAAATAAGCCACCGCCATCATGCCGGATAACACAAACGCCACAGGGCGGGTAAACAAACCCAGCAGCAGCAACGCGCCGCCGAACACTTCAAGCACGCCGGCCAAGCCTAATACCGACATCAACTGCAAGCCGTCAAAACGCTCGATATGCGGCAGCGCAAACAGTTTCGCCGTGCCGTGCAGCATGAACATATAGGCCGAAGTGATGCGCAGCACCGACAGTAAAATGGGTTGGAAACGGGCAAAGTTGTTGTGTGAAGCGGTCATTTTAATTACTCGGGTTATTGATTAACAGTGTGCAGTATAGAAGTTTCTTATTGGTAGATATATACTTGTTTTATTGAATAACCGTTTCCTATCAAGAAATCATGGATACCCTGTTCAGTCTGAAAGTTTTCCGCCAAGTGGTTGAAAAAGGCAGTTTTACCCGCGCCGCCGAACATCTCGGCATTTCCAACGCCATGGCCAGTAAGCATGTGAGCCACTTGGAAAACACCCTTCAGGCCAAACTTCTGCACCGCAACAGCCGCAACCTGCACCTTACCGAAACAGGCGAAGCATACTACCGTCAATGCTGCCACGCCCTCGAAACCCTCGAAACCGCCGCCCAAAAAGCCGCCGGCGTTACCGAAAAGCCGCAAGGCATTCTGCGCATTACCATGCCGCAATGGTTTGCCAACCCGCGCATCAGCCGCTGGATCAGTGAATACAAACAGCTTTATCCCGAAGTATCGCTTGATTTGGTGCTCACCAACCGCCGCACCGACCTGATTGCCGAAGGCTTCGACCTTGCCTTGCGCGTTTCCAGAGCCCCCCACCCCTCGCTGATTGTCAAGCCCTTGGCCGATATTGAATTTCTTCTGCTTGCCTCGTCGGATTACCTGCGGCGCAACGGTGTCCCGCAAACTCCCGAAGAAGCAGCGCAACACACCGCTGTTTTGCCTTCCTACACCGATATGAGCCGCATCGAAATCCAACATAAACCCAGCGGCGAACGCAGCCTGCTCGAATTAAATGCCACCATACACAGCGACAGCACACTCATGGTCGGCAGTCTGATTAGGGCGGGTTGCGGCATCGGTTTCCAGCCCGAATGGTGTGTGGATGAAGACTTGACCACCGGCAAAGTCGTGCGGCTGCTGCCGCAATACCGTTTCGTTACCTCGAAACTCTACGCCGCTTATGTTGACCGCACGTTTTTAAGTGCTAAGGTGAGAAGTTTTATTGATTTTTTGAGTGGGAAAGTTGGGATGCCTGTCTGAAAACCGGGCTTGCAGGCTTAATGGAAATAGGGTGCAACCTGTTTTATATTCTTAATAGATTTGTGAACCAATTGGCCAGTTGTTTGTGAGGGATTCTCTTGGTTTTATAGTAACAATGTTGTCATACTCGGGTTAAGTCCGAGTATGACGTGTGTTTTTTCTTAAGTCGATTCACCATTCCGAATAAGGATGTTTGCTCAGATAAGCGTTTGTGTATTTTCCGTCAGATGTGATTTCTTCACCGAGCCAATCGGGTTTGGGAAAAGGGGTTTCTTCCGAAGGCAGCTCCAATTCGGCCACAATCAGCGGGGCATTTTCTCCGAAATATTCGTCTATCTCAAAAGTAAACCCTTCATATACTACTTCGTGGCGGCATTTTTCCAGTTTGAAGGGGCACATTGTATCCATCATCGTTTGGGCGTCGGCCAGTGGAATTTCATATTCAAATTCGCTGCGGGTAACGTCGGAAATATAACCTTTCAGCGTTAGCCATGCTTGATTTCCGATAATGCGCACGCGGATTGTGCGTTCTTTTTCAACGCTTAAATAGCCTTGGCTCATCAGTTTCGGTTCGGAGGCCGAGGCTTTCCAATGGTCGTTTTTAATCAAAAAGCGGCGCTCTGTTTCGATATTATTCATGTTTTTCCTTGTTTGGATCGGCAGTTAGAAAGGCTTGAACACCACTAAATAAAGCGCGACAATCATTAATATCACGGGAATTTCATTGAAAAAGCGATACCATTTATGACTGTGGCGGTTTTCTTTGGTGCGGAAGGCGCGCAAAAGCACCCAGCAGTAAACATGGTACACAGCCAGCAGAAGCCCGACGGATGTTTTCGCATGTACCCAGCCGTTGCCCCACCAATGAACGGTAAAAGGCAAAATGATGCCGCTAAGCAAGGCGCCTATGCCCAAGGGTGTCATGAACTTAAACAGTTTTTCTGCCATGACCATCAGCCGGCCATATTCGTTACTTTCCGGCGCCGCCATTGCCAGATTCACATAAATGCGGGGGAGGTAAAACAGCCCGGCAAACCAGGAAATAATGAAGAAGATATGGATGAATTTGAACCAGAGATACATTTTCAGACAGGCATTGGAAGAAAACAACATTATATCGTTAAAGTTTGTTGTAAGCACCACGGCGGCCGGTTAAGTTTGTTAGAATGCCCTCCGCATTATTGATTACGCTAAACGAAGGAAAACGAAATGATCGGACAATTTGAAATCCACGGCGGTGTGAAAAAATCGCTGCAAGAATATCTTGACGGTAAAGGCATCGACCTGCAACAGGCGATGGATGCCGAGGAAACCAATAAGGAAGTGGCAGCCATTATTCATGCCGGTTTGCCGGCCATGGTGCGCAAAATTTATTCGCTGTCGAAAATGGAAACTTTTTTCTGGGAAAAGAAAGGTTTGATGGTTGAATTTGTGGCGCAGCGTTTGGCTGCGGCAGAAAAAAAGCCCAAAGGCAGTAAAAATACCAATAAGAAAAAACGTTAAACGGCTCAATAAACCATGCCTGTCTGAAAACACATTTTCAGACAGGCATGGTTGTTATTAAGGTATGTTTGTTTATAGCTATAAATGCAGGGCGCTCAAAACACGCGTGCTCCAATGGTTCCAGCGGTAATTAAACAGCGCATAAGTTTCCTGCATTAGAAACCGGCGGCGCTTTTCGCTGTCTGTGAAGCGGCTGGTCGGAGTGGCGGAGGTGGCGGCATTGATGCCCAAATCATGAGCCATTGTGCGGGCGCGCGCCAGATGGTAGGGGTCGCTCACGAGAATAACGGTGTCGATATCGTTGTCGCGCAAGAGCTTGCGGATGTTTTGCAGGTTTTGAAATGTATCGCGCGAAGTGTTTTCAAACAAAATATCTTTTTTCGGCACGCCTTGCTTCAAGGCATACCGCCTGCCGACTTCCGCTTCCGTCATGTAGCCTTCTTTCGGCGAACCGCCGGTGAAAATCAGCTTTTCTACCCGCCGGCTCTGGTAAAGCGTGATGGCATGATTGATGCGTTCGCGAAATACGGGGGAAGGATTTTTGCCCCAGGCGGCGGCGCCGAGCACCACGGCGGCATCGGCGTATATCGTTTGGGGCTTGGCATTGCCTGTTTGGTAAACATCAAAAGCGCAATAAAGCATCAGCAATATGGGCAGCATCAGGCTGGCGAATATGCCGACGAAAAAATAGCGCAGCAGGCTTTTGCCGGTTTTGAATGCGTTCATGCAGATTTTTTAGGGTAAAATCGCTTCGATATTATTTAATGGGCGGACGATGGCAGCGCGGTTGCCGACAACGGCAATCGGGCGCTCCAACAGGGCAGGATGCTCGGCGATGGCTTGCAAAAGCTGCTCGTTGCTGAGTTCGGCTTTATCCAGCCCGAGGGTTTTGTACAATTCGTCTTTCACGCGCATCATACCGCGAGGAGAATCCAGCCCGAGCTTTTGGAAGACGGTCTTCAGAGTGGCAAAGTCGGGCGGCGTGTCCAAATAGCGGATAACCTCGGCCTGAATGTTGCGGCTTTCCAAAAGGGCGAGTGCGTCGCGCGATTTGGAGCAGCGGGGATTGTGGTAAAGAATGATGTTTGCCATAGTTTTTTGGTAAAGTTGTTTTTCAAGAATCAAGCTGTTTTCAGACAGGCATTACAGGTTGCGTTATTGTATGCCAGCGTTAATGTTTTGTCGCGTGCAATCTCCCGCTTGATAAACAGGATTCAGTTTAACAAGGATATATGATGAAAAAATTAATGATGCTGTTGGCCGCCGTGTGCGCCGCGCAGGTATCGGCTGCCGATCTGCAAGACTGGAAAAGCAGCAAGCCGCAAAATTTCCAGGCTTTGCCGGGGCAGGTTAAAGTGGTCAATATCTGGGCGACATGGTGTGCACCCTGTCGTAAAGAAATGCCGGCCATGTCGGCATGGTATCAAAAACAGGATAAGAAAAAAGTGTCGCTGGTTGGTGTGGCAATTGACAAGCGCGAAAGCATCGGCCAATTTTTGCAGAAAACGCCGGTGGCTTATCCGATATGGCATTATTCCGGCAACGACAGCCGCGCGTTTATGAAAACACTCGGCAATCAATTCGGCGGGGTGCCTTATACCGTGGTCTATGCCGATAAATGCGATAAGCGCCAAGACATTGCCGGGGAAGTGAATGCGGCTAAACTGGATGCGGCGGTAAAGGCTGTGCGGGCACAGTGCAAGCTGGGTTGATTAGAAGATTCGGCCTAAAAAATCACAACCATATTTTAAGAATGCCTGTCTGAACATGTTCAGGCAGGCATTTATGCTGCCTATATGCTTTTAAAACGCACCGAACCGGCGTAAAATACACGGTTTGATTTTATTAACAGGCGGTATGTAACTGCCTGAATTTTCGGAAAAGCAGAATGAGTCAACCACACAATCCCCAAACCGAAGAACCCCAATTAGACGAAAACCAAATCATCGCCCTGCGCCGCGAAAAATTAAACGAAATCCGCAAACACGGCATTGCCTTCCCCAACCAATACAAGCGCGATGCTTTTGCCGGCGATTTGCAGGCGCAATACGGTTCGCTGGAAAAAGCCGAGCTTGATCCGCAGGAAATCCCCGTCAAAGTGGCCGGCCGCATGATGCTGCAACGTGCCATGGGCAAAGCCAGCTTCGCCACCATCCAAGACGTGAGCGGCCAGATTCAAGTGTATGTGAACAACCAAGGCGTGGGCGAAGACGTGCACAACGCCTTCAAACATTGGGATTTGGGCGACATCATCGGCGTGGAAGGCACGCTGTTCAAAACCAACCACGGCGAGCTGACCGTGCGCGCATCCAAGCTGCATCTGCTTACCAAATCGCTGCGCCCGCTGCCCGACAAGCACAAAGGCTTGACCGACCAAGAGCAGAAATACCGCCAGCGTTACGCCGACCTGATTACCAACCAAGATTCGCGCGACACCTTCATCAAACGCAGCAAAATCATCCAAGCCGTGCGCAATTATATGGTCAACGAGCGTTATCTCGAAGTGGAAACCCCGATGATGCACCCGATTCCCGGCGGTGCCACGGCCAAGCCCTTCGTTACCCACCACAACGCGCTCGATATGCCGCTTTACCTGCGCATCGCCCCCGAGCTTTATCTGAAACGCTTGGTTGTGGGCGGCCTAGAACGCGTGTTTGAAATCAACCGCAGTTTCCGCAACGAAGGCATGAGCACCCGCCACAACCCCGAATTTACCATGATGGAATTCTACGAAGCGTTCTGCACTTACGAGCGCATGATGGAAATGACCGAAGGCGTGATCCGCCATGCCGCCAAAGAAGTGTGCGGCACCGCCAAAGTGAGCTACAACGGCAAAGAAGTGGATTTGGAAAGCCCGTTCGAGCGTTTGACTATTCTCGAAGCCATCAAAAAATACAACCCGCAATATACCGACGAGCAGTTGAACGATGCCGAGTGGCTGAAAAAAGAAATCGTGAAACACGGCGAAAAAATTCCGCCGTCGCCCGGCATCGGCAGCCTGCAACTGGCCTTGTTTGAAGGCTGTGCGGAAAGCAAACTGTGGAACCCGACGTTTATCATCGACTATCCTGTGGAAGTGTCGCCGCTGGCACGCGCATCCGACACCAAACCCGGCCTGACCGACCGTTTTGAGCTGTTTATCGTCGGCCGCGAGTTGGCCAACGGCTATTCGGAGCTGAATGACCCCGAAGACCAAGCCGCCCGCTTTAAAGCGCAAGTGGCACAAAAAGATGCCGGCGACGACGAAGCCATGCACTACGATGCCGACTACATCCGCGCCATGGAATACGGTCTGCCCCCCACCGGCGGCAGCGGTATCGGCCTGGATCGCTTGGTGATGCTGCTTACCGATGCGCTGTCTATCCGTGATGTGATTCTGTTCCCGCAAATGCGCCCTGAATAAATCAAGGTAGCCAAATGCCTGTCTGAAAAGCTTTTTCAGACAGGCATTCTTTATCCTATCACATAACCCAAAATGCCTGTCGAAGCCACGGCAATCAATACGGTCGGCAACATGGAAAGCTTGCTTGCGGCAAGCAGCGTGATTGCCAGAGCAATCAACTTGTGCGGTTTGTCGGATACAAAATGCGGCGCAATCACGGCAATCAGTACGCAGCCGGGCGCCGCTTCCATTACTCTTGCGGCACGTTTGCTGAGTGTGCGGTTGCGTAGGGCGAAAAAGCCGATTAGGCGGGTGGAATAAGTGGCGGCCAGCATACCCAAAATCGTTAGGAAAGAAGCCCAGCTGATCATGCGTCTTCCCCAGTCAGATAAGCTGTAGCCAATCCGGCGAGCGCACCGGCGGGCACATACCACGCACCGTCAACCATGAGATAAACCGCAGCCGCCGCAATCAGGCTCACGAGCCAGGGCAGGGCGGCTTTAAAGCCTTTCCACATACCGCGCAGCAACACCAGAAACACCGCCGGAAATGCCATGCCGAAGCCCCAGGCTTCCACGTTGCCGAATTGCGGGCCGACGGCTGTGCCCAATGCGGTGAACAATACCCACATCACATACAAAGTCAGTGCCGTGCCCATGTAATAAGGCAGGCTGAACGCAGGCAGCCCTTGCGACTTGCGTTTCAAAGCATCGGCCATACCCAGCGCCCAGCTTTCATCGGTCATAAAAAACAGAGCGGGTAAGGCTCTTTTCATCGGCAGATGGCGTAGATAAGGCGCCAGAGCCGCCCCCATCAAAATATGGCGCGTATTGATCATAAAGGTAACGCCGATAATCAGCAGCACCGGCAGCGGGTCTCCCCACAACCCGACAGCGGCAAATTCCGAACCGCCGGCAAAGTTCAGCCCGGTCATCAAAGGCATTTCCAAAACGCTCATCCCTTTTTTCGCGCCCTGCACGCCTAATATCAGGGCAAACGGCAGCATACCGATCAATACCGGTGTTACTTCTTTCACGCCGCGCATAAATTCGGATTTTGGGGAAGGTTGGGGCGGAACCATAGGAAGCTTTCGAGGGGCAATTTGAAGAAAATGCGCCATTATAACGGATACAATTGTGAGAGCCCGAGAAAATGCCGTTTTTGTACTGCGCGGGGGCGGATTGAATCTGTTAAAATCCCAATTTTCTGTTTTGCATTTCAAACAGACAATGCCTGTCTGAAAACTTGTTTTGATTATGGTAAGGATAAACCTATGAACCGCAACGAAGAGCTTTTCAACCGCGCCAAAGCCATCATTCCCGGCGGCGTGAACTCGCCTGTGCGCGCATTCGGCAGCGTCGGCGGCGTGCCGCGTTTTATTAAAAAAGCGCAGGGTGCGTTTGTGTGGGACGCGGCCGGCAAGCAATATATCGATTATGTCGGCTCATGGGGGCCGGCGATTGTGGGGCACGCGCATCCCGAAGTGCTCGAGGCTGTGCGCGAAGCGGCTTTAGACGGTTTGTCGTTCGGCGCGCCCACCGAAGCGGAAATCGTGATTGCAGAAGAAATCGCCAAAATCCTGCCGAGCGTGGAGCAGCTGCGCTTGGTGAGCTCGGGCACGGAAGCCACCATGAGCGCCATCCGCCTGGCGCGCGGCTATACCGGCCGCGATAAAATCGTGAAATTCGAAGGCTGCTACCACGGCCATTCAGACAGCCTTTTGGTCAAAGCCGGCTCGGGCCTGCTCACGTTCGGCAACCCCAGCTCCGCCGGCGTGCCTGCCGATTTCACCAAGCATACCGTGGTATTGCCTTACAACGATACCGAAGCGTTGAAAGAAGCGTTTGCCGGGTTCGGCCACGAAATCGCCTGTGTGATTATCGAGCCGATTGCAGGCAATATGAATTTAGTGAAACCGAACAGCGAATTCGTGCAAACCCTGCGCCGGATTACCGAAGAAAACGGCAGCGTGCTGATTTACGATGAAGTGATGACCGGTTTCCGCGTGGCTTTGGGCGGCGCGCAATCGCTGCACGGCATCACGCCCGATTTAACCACCATGGGCAAGGTTATCGGCGGCGGTATGCCGCTGGCGGCGTTTGGCGGCAAAAAAGAAATCATGGCCTGCATTTCGCCTCTAGGCGGCGTGTATCAGGCGGGCACTTTATCGGGCAACCCCGTTGCCGTGGCGGCCGGTTTGAAAACGCTGGAGATTATTCAGCGCCCCGGTTTTTATGAAAACCTTACCGAGCGTACCAAACAGCTGGTGAGCGGCCTTGCAGAAGCTGCTTGCGAGGCGGGCACGGTGTTTACCGCCGATTCGGTGGGCGGCATGTTCGGCCTGTATTTCGCCGGGAAAAAGCCCGAAACCTACGCCGATATGACGGCCTCAAATATCGATAATTTCAAACGCTTTTTCCACGGTATGCTGGAAGAGGGCGTGGCATTCGGCCCGTCGGCTTACGAAGCCTGTTTTATGTCTGCCGCGCACACGCCTGAATTGATTGAAGAAACTGTGAACGCCGCCCGAAAAGTGTTTGCCGCCATGTCGGTTTAAGCGGTGAATGCCTGTCTGAAAGCGGGTAACGCGGCTTTCTGAAAAGCCGAAACGTGTTTCAGACAGGCATTCAAGTTTTTTCCGCTACCGCCCAGCCGAGCCGCCTTTACCCGGCCGGGCCCAATCAAGCATAATCACATAACACATTAATAAATCCAATCCGACTACTAAGGAATCAAAATATGGCATTTCTAAAACTCACCGAACAAAACGTACAAGGCAAAACCGTATTGATCCGCGCCGATATGAACGTGCCGTTTAAAGACGGCAAAATCAGCGACGATACCCGCATCCGCGCATCGCTGGCATCCATCAAATACGCGTTAGACAACGGTGCTGCCGTAATTGTGATGTCGCATCTCGGCCGCCCGACAGAAGGCGAATTCAACCCCGAAGACGATGTTGCACCCGTTGCAGCGCATTTGGGCAGCCTGTTGGGCAAAGAAGTGAAAGTGTTGAACGATTGGCAGGAAAACAAACCCAATTTGGCTGCCGGCGAAGTGGCCATGCTGCAAAACGTGCGCATCAACAAAGGCGAGAAGAAAAATGCCGCCGAGCTCGGTAAAGCCTATGCTTCATTGTGCGACGTGTTTGTGAACGACGCATTCGGCACCGCACACCGTGCGCAAGCTTCCACCGAAGCCGTTGCCACCGCCGCGCCGCTTTCCTGTGCCGGTATTTTGATGGCCGAAGAATTGGACGCTTTGGGTAAAGCCCTTAAAGAACCCGCCCGCCCGATGGTAGCCATTGTGGCAGGCAGCAAAGTGTCCACCAAGCTGACCATTTTGGAAAGCCTGGCTGATAAAGTGGATCAATTGATTGTGGGCGGCGGTATTGCCAACACTTTCTTGCTGGCGCAAGGCAAGCCCATCGGCAAGTCGCTGGCGGAAGCCGACTTGGTGGACGAAGCGAAAAAAATCATGGAAAAAATGTCGGCCAAAGGCGGCGCCGTGCCGCTGCCGGTTGATGTGGTGGTGGCCAAAGAATTTGCCGAAAATGCCGAAGCGACCGTGAAATCAATCGATGAAGTGGCAGCCGACGAGATGATTCTCGACATCGGCCCGAAATCAGCCGGGCAATTGGCCGATTTGCTGAAAAAAGCCGGCACCGTGGTGTGGAACGGCCCGGTCGGCGTGTTTGAGTTCGACCAGTTTGCAGGCGGCACCGAAGTGTTGGCCAAAGCCATTGCCGAAAGCCCGGCTTTCTCGATTGCCGGCGGCGGCGACACTCTGGCGGCCATTGCCAAATTCGGCATCACCGACCAAATCAGCTACATTTCCACTGGCGGCGGCGCGTTCCTTGAGTTTTTGGAAGGCAAAGAATTGCCCGCCGTAGCCGCGCTGGAAAAATTTGCAGGCTAAATCAAACGGTTTTCCGCTTGGCGGGAACAACATATACAATGCCTGTCTGAAAGCCTTTTCAGACAGGCATTGTTTATCAGTATAGTTAATTGATTTAAAAAAATCAATTGCTTAAATCATTAACAAATCTTGGCTATTACTGCCTGTCCGCTGGCGCCGCCGAACGGAGCGGGCTTTTCGGGGGAATAAGGTCGCTCCCGGAGCGTAGCGACTAGCGGCCGCCCCGAAAAGCCTGCGCAGTGAGGGCAGTTTGCGTAGCAAACCGGCAACCGCGGTCGCCTTTCTTTGCTTACTTTCTTTGGCGAAGCAAAGAAAGTAAGTGGCCGCGCGGCCATGAAGCGCAATCTTAAGTAACGGGAAGACAGAAATTCAAGGCGCGCATCGTCATACCAAATTTTAAGTTTATTTGCTATAAATAATAAAGAAATGCCTGTCTGAAAATATTTTTTCAGACAGGCATAAACACCAAACCGGGTAATATCAGGAAACCATCATGCTGCATAGCAAACATGAAATCCGCCGCCGGCTGCGGCGGGCACGCAAAAGCCTTTCCGACCGCGAACGCCGCCGCGCCACGCTCGCCGCCAATCGGAATATGAAAAAGCTGCTCAAACGCGGTAAAAAAATGGCGGCGTATTGGCCGGTGGGCAGCGAGCTGGTGTTGGATGAACTAATCCGCAGTGCGTTCAAGCGAGGTGTGCGGGTTTATTTGCCTTATATTGAAAAACGTAGCCTGCGGCTTTGGTTTACTCCTTACCATGTCGGATTGGCGCCCGAACGCAACCGCAAAGGCCGTTTGGATATTCCCCAGTTTTCAGGCAGAAAAGTGCGCGCCGAACGGATGGATATTATGTTGCTGCCGTTGGTGGGCGTGGATGAGCAAGGCTACCGTTTGGGGCAGGGCGGCGGGTTTTATGATGCTTCGCTGGCGCGCGCGCGTTTTGGCAAGCCTCTGAAAATCGGTGCGGGCTTTGCTTGCCAAATGGTGCAGACATTGCCGTGTGAAGTACATGATATGCGCTTGGACGGCTTTGTGTCTGAAAACGGTATTGTTTGGTTTTAAAAAGACTTCAGAATGCCTGTCTGAAAACAGCTTCAGGCCTCATGGAAAATTGAGTTGCTTGTTTTCAGACAGGCATTTTGCTGTATTTGCTTTTCTTTACTGAAAAAACTCTTTAAATCTGCGAGATAGACGGAATATTGGAAGCCGGACGGGCCATCATAGCCTATGCTTGACTAATGATTAAGTTTTTCGGTTATAGCCCTTTATGAATGTATTTGAAAAGGAAATCCAACCATGCAAACGGTTTCTTACGCCGCAACTTATCCCCACACTTGCAATAAAGCCCTGTATGTGGCAATGGCGCTTTTGTTCGGCACGTTCGGCGTGCATAAGTTCTGCGCCGGCCGTGTGTGGATGGGCATACTTTATTTTTTGTTGAGCTGGACGTTTATTCCCACTGTTATCGGCATCATCGAAGGTATTCTGGCTGCGTTTAAGCCGACGGATTCTTTCGGAGCAATTGTGGTTTGAATCTGATTGGATACGGTTGATAGTGAATCAACTTAAAAAAATCGAACGCTTAAATCATTATTTGAAGTTGACTCACTATACTGATAAACAATGCCTGTCTGAAAAAAGTTTCAGACAGGCATTTGCTATGGGAAGAGCAGCCTTATCTTTGGCGCTTCAATTCATTTTGAATGGCACGCACGTTGGCTTGGCGGTCGCGAACCGTTTGCTCCAATCCGGAAGTGTCGCCACCGGACTTGCGCGCGCGTTCGAGTTGGGCTTGTGCTCTGATGAGTGCGGCCTGCTCGCTGGCAATTTCGCGTTGGAGAATCTGCTTGCGGGTCAGCTTGGGTTTGGGCGGCGGAAGGGGTTTGTAGTTTGCCGGCATACGGGTATTGGCTTGCACGGAGCGCGAAGCAGGGGTTTTGCTTTTATCGATTGGTTGGTTGCGGATTTTTACGTTCATGTCGGCCGGTTTTTCAATGTCGGCTCGCGGCATGATTTTGATGTCGTCGTAAGAACCGAATTGTTCTTTTTCCCAGATTTGGGCGATTTTGTCGGTTTCGCTGATGTTGGCGAAATTGAAAGAGGGCTCGCCGTAAAGTTCTACTTGGGTATTCAATGCAATGGTGGCAGGGGTTTTGCCCATGATTTCTGCCATGCTGGGGGTGGAGGTGCGCTCTACCGATACGGTTTCTTCGGAGATGCCGTTCATTTCTGATACTTGGCAGGTGTTGTTGATTCTTTGTGTGGTGTAGACGGCTTTACCGTTTAGCTGGCAGATGTAGTTGGTTCGCGCCAGAGTTTGCTGGCTCAACAGCAGGCCCAACAGGCCGGTGGAAAGAAAAAGGATTTTTTTCATTAGATTGTGTGGTTTATCAGGGTTAAATTTTCGGGGATTATAGCGAAATCCTGTGTAAATTTGGGTTTTATCTATAACCGGAAAGCTTAAAAAAATAAACAGGTTTATGCGGTTTGCACTTTTGTGTTGATGTAATTTGATTGGTTATATTTGTTTCTTGAATTAAGAACAATGCCTGTCTGAATTTTTCAGACAGGCATT
Organism: Neisseria sp. 83E34; assembly: GCF_001308015.1. GTDB lineage: Bacteria > Pseudomonadota > Gammaproteobacteria > Burkholderiales > Neisseriaceae > Neisseria. The sequence continues at coordinate 72,681 of NZ_LGYH01000007.1, read as the reverse complement.
GTTTTTATTATGGCTTAGAGTAAAGAAGCCAAAACGAATGTCCAGATACACACGAATACCAATAGCCCGATACTGTATTTTAAGGTCATTTTCAGCAGAGCGGATTCTTGACCCGCTTTCCCCACGGCAGCCGTGGCGATGGCAATGGATTGTGGTGATACCAGCTTCGCCATCGTACCGCCTGCGGTATTGGCTTGCACCAGCAGGGCGGGATCGATGCTTAAGTGTTGCGCAACAATGGATTGCACCGGTGCGAACAAGGTGTTGTTGTTGACAACTGATCCGGTCATAAATACGCCGATCCAACCTAACACGGGCGAGAGCAGCGGGAATACGCCGCCGGTTACGGCAACGGCTTCTGCCAATGCTTTAGTCATGCCGGTGTAGGTAGTGAGCTTGGCAATGGCAAGAATGAAGCAGATGGTGGCGATGGAAAGCCATAATTCCTTGCAGGTTTTCTTCAGGTCGCTTACTGCGCGCGCCACGCCCAGCGATTTGCCGGAAACCAGAATAGTGGCAAGCACGGCCAGTAAAATTGCGGTGCCGGTTGAGTTGATCAAACCTAAGCCGACCGTGATTTTTTGATCACCGGCGGCAGCCAGTGTCCAATTCAGGTTGGTAAAAGCCAGAGGTGCATCGGCTTTGAACAAGGCTTTGAAAAACGGCATGCTCCACACGATCACGAATGCACTGAGGATATAAAACGGCGACCAAGCCGAAATGATGGCGCTAAACGAATGGCGGGCGGTTTCTTCTTCGTCTTCCGGTGAGATGCGGAAGATGTTTTTCGGTTGCCATTTGGTTGACAGTGCGGCCAATGCGATTAAAGACAACAAAGGCGGCAGGATATCGGCCAATTCGGGGCCGACAAAATACGTTACAGCCATCTGGCATGAAGTAAACACACCGGAAGTGACCAGCAGTGCAGGCAGCGTTTCCTTAATGCCTTTGAAGCCGTCGATAATCCATACCAACAAAAACGGCACGCTTGCCGCGATAAAAGGCAGCGTGGTATTGGTGGCCTTGGAAACATCCATCGCGGTTACGCCTTCCAAATGGAAAGTGTCGATAATGGCAACCGGAATACCGATGGCTCCGAACGCGCCGGAAGCTGCGTTGGCAATCAAGCACAGCATTGCCGCTTGTAAAGGATTAAAGCCCAATGCTGCCAGCATCACGCCGCAAATGGCAATAGGCACGCCGAAACCTGCTGCGCCTTCGAGAAACGCGCCGAAGCAGAAAGCAATCAGCAGAAGCTGGATACGCTGGTCGGGCGAAATCATGGCCAAGCTGCCTTTGATGACTTCAAATTTACCTGAGGCTACCGTGAGTTTATAGAGCCAAACCGCCATGATGATGATATAGCCGATAGGCCACATCCCTTGCACAATCCCTTGTACGACCGAGGCCAGCGCAACATCGGCAGGCAGGGCGAACGGAAAAAACGAAAGAACCAAAGTAACCACCAGCGTAAGCAGGGCGGCATGGATACCTTTCATTTTCAACACGGTCAGGCTGAGCAGGAAAAGGATGATAGGAGCGGAAGCAACAGCGGCGGAAAGCCAGATGTTGCCTAGGGGGTCGAATGTGGGGGAAAACATGTTTATCTTCCTTAATTAAATGAAGCGAAACGAGCCATGCAAAATACGACGGCTAAACTACCGGGAAGCCTTATATGTCAGGCGGCGCGATTTTTATGCAAATATTGTTTTGCAGTACGGCCGCCTTGTATGGGTTTGATTTCACAGCTTACAACGGTTTGATTACTTCAAATACTCACCGACTTTTTGCTGATAATCACGCAGAATATTGGCGGATTTTGTAAATTGAACTGCTTCTGTTTCATCGAGCGGTTTTTCAATCACGCGGACAATACCTTGGCTGTTGATAACAGCAGGCACACCGATATAAACACCATGTTCGCCGTATTCGCCTTCCAGTAGGGCGGAAATGGTTAGCACCACATTTTGATTGTGCAGAATCGCTTTGGTAATACGGGCCAAACCCATCGCAATGCCGTAGTAAGTGGCGCCTTTGCCTTCGATGATGGAATAAGCCGCATCACGTACGTCGGCATGGATTTTTGCCATACGAGCCTCTCCGTCGGGCTGTTTTTTCAATGCTTCTTGCAGTGACATCCCGGCAATATTGGCGGTGCTCCAGGCAGCAATCACGCTGTCGCCGTGCTCGCCAATCATGTGGGCATCCACGCTGATGGGCGCCACACCGAAAGCTTTGCCCAAGCAGTTGCACAAGCGGGCGGTATCCAAAATGGTGCCCGAACCAATCACGCGTTCTTTGGGCAGGCCGGAGAATTTCCAAGTGGCATACGAGAGTACGTCTACCGGGTTGGTGGCTACCAAGAAAATGCCGTCGAAACCGACATTCATCACTTCACCCACGATGCTGTGGAATACTTTCAGGTTGTTATCAATCAAATCCAAACGGGTTTCGCCCGGGCGTTGAGGCACGCCGGCACAGATGCACACAATATCCGCATCTGCACAATCGGCATACGTGCCTTGTGTTACTTTCATCGGTGTGGGCGCATACAGTACGCCGTGGCGTAAATCGCGCACTTCCGCATGTGCACGTTTTTCGTTTAAGTCGATCAGCACAAGCTCATCACAATTGCCTTGATTAAGCATGGCAAAGGCATAGCTGATGCCCACGGCACCCGTGCCGATAATCACAACTTTGCTGCCTGTTTTCCGAATCATTTTGCTGCTCCTTAAATAAACGTAATAAAGAATTTGATGAAACTATATTACAATTATTTGTAACAAAATACCATTTTCTGTATTGATGTCGGTCAAGAAATGGCAAAAAATAGAGATTCAGGCAATGGTTGGGAGCTGGTTTGTGATGGTGGAGTCTAATTATTATGAAAAATCAGGAGGCTGGAAGCAGTGTGGTTGGTGTGGTAAATCAGGCTGGGTAATATTGTATGGTTATTAAGTTTCTCAGCCATAAAATTATAGTGTTGAATTTAAGTGTTTGATTTGTAAAAATTACAAATGCCTGTCTGAAACTTATTCAGACAGGCATTTGTGCAGACTAGTTCGGATTTTAGCTTGATTTTGCCATATAACTATGAAACTGAATCTTCAAATCTCTATCAGAGATGGCCGGTGCGCTGGCGGCCCATGTCGGCGGCGGCAGTGAAGAGCACGTCGGTAGAAGAATTCAATGCGGTTTCGCAAGAATCCTGTACCACGCCGATAGCAAAGCCTACGCCTACAACCTGCATCGCGACATCGTTGGAAATACCTAATAGGTTGCATGCCAGTGGAATCAGAAGCAGAGAGCCCCCTGCCACACCGGAAGCGCCGCACGCACTGATGGTGGCAACCAGGCTTAACAAGAGGGCGGTCATAAAGTCGACCTGAACGCCTTCGGTGTATGCCGCAGCCAGCGAGAGCACCGTAATCGTAATCGCTGCGCCAGCCATGTTGATGGTGGCGCCCAAGGGAATAGACACAGAATAAGTGTCTTCGTGCAGATTCAATTTTTTGCACAAAGCCATGTTAACCGGAATATTGGCAGCGGAAGAGCGTGTGAAGAACGCGGTAATGCCGCTTTCACGCAGGCAGGTAAACACCAGCGGATAGGGATTCTTACGGATTTTCCACCATACGATAATCGGGTTGACCACCAATGCGATAAACACCATACACAGCACCAATACAGCCAACACTTTGAAATAGCTGAGTAAGCCGGAGATGCCGGAAGTGGCAACCATTTCGGCAACCAGGCCGAAAATGCCCAAGGGTGCGAAGCGGATAATCCAACCTACGATTTTGGCTACGGCAGCAGCCAGATCGGCAATCATCAGGCGCGTGCTGTCAACTGCGTGACGCAGGGCAAATCCCAGCAGCAATGCCCACATCAGAATACCTACATAATTGGCATTGGCAATCGCATTAATCGGATTGGCCACCAGATTCATCAGCAGGGTTTTGAGTACCTCGCCGATACCGGCAGGTGGGGTGTTCGATACTTCGTGCTGCACCAATGCGATTTCGCTCGGAAACAAAAAACTGGCGGCCACTGCTATTGCCGCGGCGCTGAAGGTGCCGATAATGTAAAGCAGGAGAATCGGTTTAATATGTGCTTCGCGGCCTCTCTGGTGGCTGGCAATGGCGGAAGTTACCAACACAAACACCAGAATCGGTGCAACTGCTTTGAGCGCACCGACAAACATACTGCCCAAAAGCGACAGCAAAGGCACTGCAGATACAGGAAGTATGCCGACATCCGGGTTGGCCAGATAGCCTAAAGCCACGCCGAATAACAAACCGATGATAATCTGCTGAACCAGGCTGACGCGGTTTACAGCATCAATGACAGGATTTCCGGTAGCCATAACCGCTCCTCATAATTATAACGAATGTAAAGATTAAGTTGCCATTGTAAATAAAACATAATTATCCGTAAAGTAAATGCCCGATGCCCATGCCTGTCTGAAACTTTTCAGACAGGCATGGCTGTTTTAGCGCAAACACATTTTGATTTTCCAACGTTTTGGTTTTACTATTGAAATATTCAAACATACATTAAGGATCAAGCGTTGAAGCTGCTACGGGTTATCTTAACTGCTTCGGCCCTGCTGGTTTCTGCCGGCAATCATGCCAAAACGCCGCAAGCGTCTGTTGTGCCGGTCGGGCAGGCGGCCAAAGCAAAAGGCATCTGGATTGATGTGCGTACGCCGAAAGAGTTCAAAACAGGCAATATAGAAGGCGCACTCAATATCCCTGTTGACCAAATCACCGAGCGGATTCACAGCGTCAGCCCCGACAAACACGCGCCCCTCCACCTTTATTGCCGCAGCGGCCGCCGCGTTGGAATTGCCATAAAGCAATTAGAAGAGCTCGGTTATACCGACATAACCAATCACGGCGGTTATCAGGATTTGCGTCGGCAAGGTATCCGCTAATCGTAACGCCCTTGAGGGTTTGCTTTTAATTTAACCAAGAGGAACCAAAGATGAAATTGATGAAACCGATTTTCCTGCTGGCGGCAGCCGCCGCACTGTCCGCCTGTACACTCTCGCCGAAAGCCCAACATCCTGCACATCACAGCGAGCACAAACAAGCAATGAATACCACACACACGCTGGTCAGCAAATACAGCTTTGACGAAACGGTAAACCGCCTCGAACAGGCTATAAAATCTAAAGGAATGAAGATTTTTACCGTTATTGATCATCAAGCGGCAGCGCAACAAAACGGCCTGCAGATGCAGCCGGCAAAAGTAATTGTGTTCGGTACACCGAAAGCCGGCACGCCCCTTATGGTAAAAGATCCTGAGTTTGCATTGCAATTGCCGTTGCGCGTGTTGGTTACCGAAACGGACGGCGCGGTAAAAGTGGTCTATAACGACACCCGGGCTTTAATCGAGGGCAGTAAAATCCATTACCAAGATGTTGAAAACACTCTTGCTAACGCCGAAAAACTGATTGCCAAAACGGTAACGGAATAATCGGGTCAAGCAGCAATGCCTGTCTGAAAAAATTCAGGCAGGCATGATTTTCCTGTCAATATTCTCCAAAAACAATTTGTATGAAACATATGCCTGTCTGAAAGCGCCGGGGTTCTTTTTCAGACAGGCATATGCATTACAAGCCTTGAAAACAATGCTAAAATTTCCCGCATCCTAAAGACATAAACCGGTGTTTGCCGCTCAACACGCATCAGAGACTCATGAAACCGCATACCGCCCTCACCCTTACCATTCTCACACTCGCTTGCCGCCAAGCGTTTGCAGAGCCCGTCTTTGAGCCCAAAGCCGAAGATTACGTTGCCGTGCCCGTGGCCAGCCACTATGAGCCTGAAGATACCGAAGGGCGGAAACTGGAACCGAAATACCCTGTTCAAATCAGCTCCGATGATGAAGAAGTTAAAGAAATGCTGCAGGAGCACCTGCCGCTGATTACCGAGCAGCAGCAAGAAAATCTGGATAAAGAGCAAGTGGGGTTTCTGGCGGAAGATGCACCCAATGATGTTCAGACCATGTTGAAAACCAAAGGCTATTTCAATGGTGTGGTAAATGTGGTTCCGCAGGGAGAAGGTTACCGCGTAGACGTGAAAACCGGCCCGCGCACCAAAATCGACAATGTAAATGTGGCATTGTCCGGCCAGATAGTGTCCGATAGCGAATTGGGTGTGTATTACAAAAGAGCGCTGGCAGATTGGGCCTTGCCCGTGGGCGCACCTTTTGAACAACCCGGCTGGAGCAGCAGTAAAAATTCCGTGCTTTCCGCCGTAGTGCGTAAAAAATACCCGATGGCGCAGCTGTCTAAAACAGAGGCTTTAATTAACCCCAATACCAATAAAGCCGATTTGAGTATCGAAGTAGACAGCAAACAGCCGATTTATTTCGGTGAAATCGACATCACAGGCGTGGAGCGTTATCCGGAAAGCGTGGCGCGCGGTTTGGCGCAGTTCAACCCCGGCAATCCTTATGACCTTGATAAACTGTTGGATTATCAGCAGGCACTTGAGCAAGACAGCCATTATTCCGGCGCATCGGTTTATCCTGATTTCAATAATATGCAGGGCGACCGCGTTCCGGTGAAGGTAAACGTAAACGAAATGAAGCGCCAGAAATTTGAAATGGGTTTACGTTACGATTCCGAATACGGGCCGGGCATCCGCATGGGTTACGACCATTACAACCTGTTGAACCGCGGCTATGTCGGCTCCGCCGTGTTTGATTATGATAAATACGAAACCACGGTGGCCGTGGGTATCAGCCAACCGCGTAAGAGCAACGGCAAATATTGGACGTCCAACCTTTCCTATAACCGTTCGACCACACAAAATCTGGAGAAAAAAGCACTGACTACCGGCGTATGGTATGTGCGTGACCGTAACGGCATTGAATCCCGCCTCGGCGTCGAACATATTAATGAAAACCGCAGGGTGCCAGGCACCAATTATGATTTAGGCCGTAGCGCCGCCACTATGCTGACTGCTTCTTGGCGGCGCCAGAACATCGAAACCCTGCTGCGTCCGGCCAACGGTTATTATCTCGACGGCAAGATCGGCACTTCAGTGGGTAAACTTTTGTCTTCTACTTCCGTGCAGCGTGTTACTGCCTCGGCAGGCTATTACTTCACGCCGGAAGAGAAAAAATACGGCACCTTCATCGCGCGCGGCCAGCTCGGTTATGTGTATGCCAGAGACGATGAGGAAGTGCCGTCCTCTTTGCAGTTCCGTACCGGTGGAGCCGGTTCGGTACGAGGCTACGAGCTTGACAGTATAGGTCTGGAAGGCCCCAACAATTCCGTGCTGCCGGAGCGTGCTTTGGCAGTAGCCAGTCTGGAGTACCAATATCCGATAGGTAAAGATTTTGCAGCTGCCGTGTTCCATGATATGGGTGATGTTGCCCATAACTTCAAATCCATGAATCTGAAACACGGCACCGGCTTGGGCGTGCGCTGGTTCAGCCCCGTTGCTCCTTTTTCATTCGACATCGCCTATGGCCATCAGGATAAAAAAATCCGCTGGCACATCAGCTTAGGAACCCGTTTCTGATGACACAAGAAACCACAGCACCCGCTCAGACTGTTGCCGAACAAGGCCTGTCTGGAAAACAGCCTGCTCCGAAAAAACGCGGCAAAAAATGGTTGAAAGCCATTTTGCTGGTTTTCGTGCTGGCTGTGTTGATGCTGGGCGGCATTATCGCGTGGCTGGTGTTCACCGAATCCGGCCTGCGTTTCGGCTTATATAAGATTCCCGCCTGGTTCGGCGTCAATATTACCTCCAAAAGCCTGAACGGCACTTTGCTCAAAGGATTTGACGGTGATGGTTGGCGCATCGAAACGGAAGGTGCCGATATAGACATCTCCAGCTTGGTATTCAGCTGGCAGCCCGGTGAATTACGGAATAAAAAGCTGCATATACGCCGCATTGCCGCCGGTGATATTCATATTCAGGACAAACCCACCCCGCCCAAACCTAAAACCGAAGCTAAAATGCCGGAAAGTATCAGCTTGCCTTTTGAAGCGGTAATCGACAGTGTAGAAACGGGGCAGATTACAACCGGTAAAAACAAAACCGTTATCGTCAGACATGTGCGCTTAAACTACGGTTATGACCACAAGCAGCATCAATTAAACGTGGTTTCACTGCAAAGCCCGTGGAGCGATGCAAACGGTACGCTGAAAATGGCCACTGCATCGCCGTTTGCGTTGAACGGCAGAATTCACAGTGAAGGCGTGCTTGAAAATATCGCCATTACCAACGATGTGCAGCTGGGTGGCAGCCTGCAAACCATAACACTGAAAACCGACATGAAAACGGCGGCCACGGAAAATGCCTCCGACCAAGCTGCAAACGGCATCAACAACATCAAACTCACGGTCGATACACGCGTAAGCCCGTTTGGCAAAGGTTTGGACGAAATTATCGACCATGTGCAGGTTAAAGGATACAACATCAACCCGCGTGCATTTCTGGCTTCCGCTCCGCAAGCGCATTTCGATTTTGATGCCACCGTGGTGCCGTCACAGCTGCATGGTGTTGCGCTGGAAGGTTCAATCGACTTGGCTAACTTGACCGCTGCCGAAGCAGATGCAGGCGGCATTCCGGTTCGTTCCCTGCTGGCTGATTTTGTGATTAATGAAAACGGTATGCTGCTTTTAAAAGAAGCGAATGCGAATTTATTGAAAAAAGGCAATATCGCATTAAGCGGCAGCACCGATACGGCCAAGCAAACCCTAAATCTCGATACCCACATCCAAGATGTGGTATTGGCCGATGTGGTGAAGCAGAAGTTTGCAGAGCCGATAAACGGCAAGCTCCAATTGCGCGGTACATACAGCAATCCCCAAGCTTTGCTGGATTTGACGGTTGGCAAAACAGCAGCCGGTGGTGAAGTGATGCTGGTGTCGGATACACGGAGCGGCCAAAGAAGCGTTAGCCTGAAGAATATTGCCATCAGACCCGAAAACGGTGGCGAAATCAAAGGAAACGGTACCTTAGAGCTGTTTAACAAACAAAACCTTGCGGTTGAGTTTGACAGTAAAAACTTCAATCCCGCGCGCATGTATGCGGACTTGCCGGAGGGTAGGGTAAACGGCAGTTTCAAAGTAAACGGCAGGCTTGCCGATCAGTATATTGCCGCTAACCTCAATTTCGGCCAAAGCACCCTGTCTGATGTAAACCTCAGCGGCAAAGCGGATGTGGTTTACGATAAAGACCATCTGAGCAAAATTGCTTCCAATATCCAGCTCGGCAATAACCGGCTGTTTGCTAACGGCAGCTTCGGCAAGCGGGGCGATAAATTAACGCTGGACGTGAATGCGCCTGATCTGAGCCGTTTCGGCTTGGGTATGAGCGGCCTTTTGATTGCCAAAGGCACGATTGCCGGCGATCCGAAGCATCTGGAAGCCAACGTAGCGGGCAGGGCGGAAAACTTGCGTATCCAAAAAGCTGTTCAAATCAGCCATCTTGATTTTCAGGTGAATGGTTCGCCCGATATAAACCGCCCGTTCAATATCAAGGCAGACGGCCGGCAAATCATCATCCCGGGCGAAACCGAACCGACGCGCATCGATAATATCCAGCTTACGGTTAACGGCACGGGCAAAAGCCACAGTATCAACGGCAACAGCAGCATGAAGCTGGACGGTAAACCCTACCGCCTGCTTGTGTCTGCAAACGGCGGTTTGAACAGTAAAAACCAATGGCAGGGCTATGTAGATACTTTAGACATCAATGGCGCGTTCAATCTGAAACTGCAAAACCGCTTGGCGCTGGAAGCCGGCGCCGAACGTGTCAGTTTGGGTGCGGCGCGTTGGAGTGCGATGGGCGGCAGTTTGAACTTGCAGAATTTTGTATGGGATAAAAAGCAGGGCATTGTAACCAAAGGCAGCACAGACAATCTGCATATATCGCAACTACACAATTTCTACACACCGCCGGTTGAGCATGATTTAGTTTTGAGCGGCGATTGGGATGTGGTATACGCACAAAATATGCGCGGCTATATCAATGTGCGCAGACAAAGCGGCGATGTGGTGATTCCTTACCGCAAGCAAGCTTTGGGGTTGGGTAATCTCACTTTGCAAACCCGCTTCCAAAACGGGCGTATCGACAATACGATCGAAGGCTCTACCCGCTACGGCAAAATCGGCGGCAACCTTGTTATCAGCCAAAATTTCGGTAACGCCATTGCACAGGCACCTGTAAGTGGCAAAATCAGTCTGAATGCTCCTGATCTGGAGGCATTCCGCCACTTGATGCCTGTGGGGCAGGTTTTGAAAGGCAAGCTGGTGGGTGAAGCGGTGATTTCAGGCAGGCTTGGGCAGCCGCAATTAAACGGAACGCTCAACGGCGACAATCTGTATTACCGCAATCATGCACAAGGCATTATTTTGGATAACGGTACTTTGCGTTCACGCTTGGCGGGCCAGCGCTGGCAGATTGACAGCCTGACCTTCCACCGGGGCGGCTCGGCAAAACTTAGCGGCAGCATCAGTTTGGCGGCGAATAATGCGCCCGATGTTGACGTGGTTGCCGTGTTTGACCGCTATCATATGTTGGACAAGCCCAACCGTCGGTTGACCGTCAGCGGCGATACCAAGCTGCAATATAACGATGCCTCGGGTGTTACGTTGACCGGTTTGCTCAAAGTTGACAACGGTCGTTTCGGTTTTCAGGATTCCGGTATGCCTGCACTAGACGATGATGTGATTGTGATAGGCGAGGTAAAAGAGAAACCGGCTGCCGCAACACCGGTTAATATGAATCTAACATTGGATTTGAACGACCGTTTCCGCTTCAGCGGTGAGGGCTTGGATGTGACTCTAGGCGGCCGGTTGGCCTTAATTGCGCGGCCGGGTGAAAGCGTTCAGGGTGTCGGCACGGTGAACGTAGTTAAAGGCAAATACAAAGCCTATGGGCAGGATTTGAATATTGAAAAAGGCAAAATTTCGTTTGTCGGCCCGCTCGACAATCCCAACCTCAATATCCGTGCAACACGCAATCTTTCGCCGGTGGGTGCGGGTGTCGAAGTGTTGGGCAGCCTGAACAAACCGCGCGTCAGCCTGGTGGCGAATGAAGCAATGAGCGAGAAAGACAAACTTTCCTGGCTGATCCTCAATCGAGCCAGCAGCGGCAACGACAGCGATGAAGCCGCGCTGGCTACGGCAGCGGGTGCTTTCCTGGCCGGTAAAGTTAACGACAGAATCGGTTTGGTCGACAATTTCGGCCTCACCAGTCAGCGTACCCGCAATGCGCAAACGGGCGAGTTGAACCCTGCGGAGCAAATTCTGACCTTTGGTAAGCAGCTGACCGGCGAGCTTTATCTGGGTTATGAGTATGGCATGAATAGCGCCAGCCAGTCGGTGAAGCTAATGTATCAGCTAACCCGTTCGCTCCAAGCCGTGGCGCGCGTCGGCACGCAATCTTCGGGCGGAGAATTGAAATACATTATCCGCTTTGATTGATGGTTTAAGCGCCCGGTATTGGAATAGCCGATAATCCGGCACAGCGTAATTAATGCCTGTCTGAAAAATACTTTCAGACAGGCATTTCTATATAGTGAAACTACTTACATAGAAACAGCATCGTCATACTCGGGCTTGACCCGAGTATCTCCCAACATTACTAGAGTTAAAGATACTCGGGTCAAGCCCGAGTATGACGAGCGTACTATTTTTAATTTGATGGATACGTTGTTTTACACGCCGCGCAATAATTCGTTTACGCTGGTTTTGGCGCGGGTTTGCGCATCTACTTTTTTCACAATCACCGCGCAATACAGGCTGTGCGTGCCGTCTTTGGCAGGCAGGCTGCCGGACACCACTACCGAGCCGGCAGGTACGCGGCCATAGTGGATTTCACCGGTTTCGCGGTCGTAAATTTTGGTGGATTGGCCGATATACACACCCATAGAGATCACGCTGCCTTCTTCCACAATCACGCCTTCCACGATTTCCGAGCGCGCGCCGATAAAGCAGTTGTCTTCAATAATGGTCGGGCTGGCCTGCAACGGCTCCAACACGCCGCCGATGCCCACGCCGCCGCTCAAATGCACGTTTTTGCCGATTTGAGCGCATGAGCCTACGGTGGCCCAAGTGTCAACCATGGCGCCTTCATCCACATACGCGCCGATGTTGACATAAGAAGGCATCAATACCACGTTTTTGGCCACGAAGCTGCCGCGGCGGGCAACGGCATTGGGCACCACGCGGAAGCCGCCGGCTTTGAATTGCTCTTCGCTCCACCCTTCGAATTTGGTCGGCACTTTGTCGAAATATTGGTTTACGCCGTCGTTCAGCACTTTGTTGTCGGCGATGCGGAAAGAAAGCAACACGGCTTTTTTCGCCCATTCGTTCACTTTCCATTGGCCTACGCCCAAACGCTCGGCCACACGCAAAGCGCCTGAATCGAGCTGGCGCAAGGTTTCTTCCACAGCTTCTTTCACTTCGGGTGTTACGCTGGCCGGCGTGATATTTGTGCGGTTTTCAAAAGCGGTTTCGATGATGTTTTGTAATGACATGGTTTTTTCCACAGTTAGTTGAGAATCAAGGCTGGATTGTACCGCAAAGCGGAAACGAATGCCTGTCTGAAAAAGTTTCAGACAGGCATGGGTCATGTTGCACGATATCGGCTAAAGATTAACTTTTGTCTTCTTTATCGTCGTCTTGGCCTTTGGCTTCTTCGATTACCTGCTTGCAGTTTTCTTCCTGCTCAGCCGGAGTGGCTTGTTTCAAGCTGGCCAACCATTCGTCGCGACGTTGGATACGCTCTTCTTTTTCCGCGCCGCTCAAAGTTTCAATGTATTTGTTTTCCAGCGTTTCTGCTTCTTTACACAAGGAAACCATCTCGCCGGCAGGTGTGGCGGCAGCGGCTGAAGAGGCTTTCGGTTCAGCCATGTCAGCTTCAGAAGCCGCTTTATCTGCTGCAGGAGCCGATGCTTGGGTTGCAGGCTCGGGGGCAGATGCCGGAGCCGCAGGTTGGTTTTCGTTGCCGCCGCAGGCAGCCAATAGTAAAGAAAGTAAAATGGCAGGAATCAGGGGATGTTTCATAATTTTCCTTCGAATAGTTTTTGTTTAGAAAATCTTAATAAAATGAAATCGATTACGTTAAGCGGGAAACAAAAAAAATAGAATAGTGAGGGTTGAAAATTCCCTTAAAAGCTATTCAGCTTAACCAAAATTAGACAAGCTTAACGTATGTTTTGTTCCCGTAACACGCCCTGATTTATCGGCTGTTGTAAGTCACTCAGGCTGAGGCGCAGCGCGGTTGCCTGAAAATCGTTAAATTCCATCTGCTCTGAGCCAAACCGTGCCAGATGAGGCGTATCCTGCTGGCAGTCTATCAACTCAATACCGCATTCCGCCAAATAAGGTACGGCGCAGGCAAACGCGATTTTTGAGGCATCAGGCTGCGCGGCAAACATGGATTCTCCAAAAAATGCGCGGCCGATTTGTACACCGTAAAATCCGCCGGCTAAGTTTAAATTTCCCTGGTCATCGGGATACCAGCATTCAAATGAATGCGCATGGCCTGCTTTGTGCAGCTCGGTATAGGCCTGTCTGAAAGCAGGGCCTATCCAAGAGCTTTCCTGGCCGGGCCGTTCAATCCGGCTGCAGGCGGCGATAACTTCAGGGAAGTTGCGGTTAACCGTAACCGCATAAGGCTTGTTGCGCAGTGTTTTGGACAGCGAGCGGCCGATATGGATTTTTTTAGGAAAGAGAACGGCGCGCGGTGCAATCGAAAACCAGAAAAATACCCCGTTTTCTTCAAACCAAGGAAAAATGCCTAAAGGATAAGCAGCCAGCAACCTCGGCACGGCCAAATCGGTGCTCACGCAAACCAAGCCTTCGTTTTCCGCCAAGGCAGGACGCGGGTCGGGAAAACGGTGGTCGCCGGGGGCTAAAAACGGAATCTCCATATCCGTTACCTGTTGAAGATTTAGATATAATCCAAGCACTCAAATATTTGAGTATAAATGCATTCAGACAGGCATCGAAACACAATGCCTGTCTGAAAAGGTAAAGATGCAAACTTGCTGCTCAGCGTTTTTCTTTTTTCTGGCAATCGCTGCACACACCATACATATACAGCGCGTGGTCCACAATGCGGAAACCGTTTTCATTGGCAATTTTATCTTGCAGCTTCTCGATTTCTTCGTTGTGAAATTCGGTAACCTTGCCGCATTTGACACACACGATATGGTCATGATGGCCGCCGGCATTCAATTCATATACGGCTTTGCCTGTTTCAAAATGGTGGCGCAGTAAAATGCCGGCCTGCTCAAATTGGGTCAGCACTCGATAAATGGTAGCTACGCCGATTTCAATGCCTTCATCAAGCAAAATGCGGTACACATCCTCCGCGCTCAGATGCTCTTCGGCGTGGGTTTCAAACAAATCCAAAATCTTCAGGCGCGGGCCGGTAACTTTTAAACCGCTGTCTTTTAATTGTGCAATATTGCTTTCCATAGTATCTTTCCATCCGTACCGAAGTTGTGTGAATGCCGTTATAATACGCATTTTTAAGCATTTTGCCCACTATTGGATAATTAAAGGTTTTTAATCATAAGCCTTTACGCAACAGAGTCCACAATACACTCGATATCAATCGGAAAGGTAAAAGCGTGAACAAACCCCTCATAATCGCCCTGATGTTTGCCGCCGGCTTGGTCGGCTGTAGCGCCGAACGCATCTCCAATATCCCGTCCTACAAACTCAAAGTCATTCAAGGCAACGAGCTTGACCCGCGCGCAGTGGTTTCGCTGCAACCGGGCATGAGCCGCCAGCAAGTGCAGTCTTTATTGGGTACACCGCTGCTGCGTCCAGCATTTCGCGGCGACCAATGGGATTACACCTACGAAGTCAGCCGCAACGGCATCGTTCAGGAGCAACGCAATCTCAAGCTGACATTCCAAAACGACCAACTGGTTAAAGCAGAGGGCAATGCTATCGAATACGCCGTTGAGCAGCTTAAAGAGCGTTATGGAGAGCAGATTGAACAGCAACCCGCTGCGCCACAACAGGCTCAGCCTGCTCCCGAACTGATTTGGACGCCCGACCGCTAATCCGCCGACAGGACTTCACACATGAATCAATTAAAAGTAGCCATTGCCGGCGCCAACGGCCGCATGGGCAAAGTATTGGTTGAAGCAGTAAGCAACAATCCGGCCACCGTTTTGAGCGGCGCATTGGAACATGCAGGTTCCGATTCATTGGGGTTGGATGCAGGCCATGCGGTGGGCATCAAAACCGGTGTAACCATTTCTGCCGATATCGACGCTGTGCTTGAGGCCAGCGATGTTTTGATAGACTTTACCCGCCCCGAGCCTACGTTGAATCATTTGCACAAATGCATGGAAAAAGGTGTGAACCTTATCATCGGCACAACCGGGTTCGATGAAGCCGGTAAAGCCGCCATTGCTGCCGCCTCCGAGAAAACCGGCATCGTGTTTGCCGCCAATTTCAGCGTGGGCGTCAACCTAACGTTTCACATCCTCGACACCGTTGCACGCGTATTAAACGAAGGCTACGACATCGAAATCATCGAAGCGCACCACCGTCACAAAGTTGACGCGCCCAGCGGAACCGCGTTGCGTATGGGCGAAGTGATAGCCGATGCCTTAGGGCGTGATTTGAAAACATGCGCCGTTTACGGCCGTGAAGGCCATACAGGCGAACGCGATCCGCAAACCATCGGCTTTGCCACCGTTCGCGGCGGTGATATTGTGGGCGACCACACCGCACTGTTTGCCACGGAAGGCGAACGCGTAGAGATCACGCATAAAGCATCCAGCCGCATGACTTTTGCTGCCGGCGCCGTGCGCGCTGCTGTGTGGTTACAAGGCAGAAAAGGTTTGTTTGATATGCAGGATGTTTTGGGTTTGAAAAACAAATAAGCATGTTGTAGCGGTAATATTGCCGCATTTTAAAAAGCAGGCCGTATAGCCTGCTTTTTTGTTCGATGCCTGTCTGAAAATCTTAAACGAGCCGTGAAACCTAATTACACATAATGAATCAATAAAAAACATATACGTTAGTCGAAAAATATAACCGTTCAGTTGTAAGGATGAGACAGCGTTTTTACATGGTTTTGTTATCTTAAACCTCATGTGTATCCATAAATCATTATTTAAAACAACAAATTAAGTGAAAAAAATCTCTCGAATCGCATTTTTTTGCCAATTGTTTCGATTTTTCAAAAAATGCAATTTGTGTATTAATTCGTAAAAATAAGTTTTGCCAACGTTTTCAAGGTTGTTTAAGGACTAAAATTCATCAAAATTTTAACGCGCAGGGAAAACTGACATGATTAAGCACCAAATCCGCAATATCGCTTTATTTTCAACCGCATCCAGCATCATGCTGGCGCCTGTTTTATTGATGGTTGCAGGCACTGCGTATCTTAATCAAATGCTGGCTGTGAATTGTATTTTGGCTGCTGTTTTATCCGCATTGTTGGTTCAATCCGCTCAAGTCCGAGCCATAACCGGTTTGATTTTATTCGGAATTGCTTTATCTTTATTGATGCCTGCCATGCCGTTTATCTATGTTTTAGCCGGTTCCGCAGCAGGCGGTTTCTTAACATGGTCTGCGCCTTTCCTGTTCAGACAGGAGGAAGAAACCGTTGGCTGATAATGCAGTTTACCGTATCCGCCTGATCGGATTTAAGTGAAAGAACACACAATGCCTGCCTGAAAAGTTTGGTTATTACCGGCTTTTTTCAGACAGGCATTAAAAATTAAGCTGTATCGTTAAATCGCTTTAAAACAGTTAACTCTGCGAACGTACCGAAAACTTGTTGTTTGCAGTATGCTGCTTAGTGACTGCTTTGAATGGTTTAACCATAACAACCACATAAATAAATAACGGGACAATTCATATGGAAAATGCTGTAACTTACAACTTTAACAGTTGGTCAGACTACGAAACATATCTAAAAAACAATGGAATAGGTTGTGAGCAAGTCATTCGTGTGCTTGCTGGGGCCGGTTTGTTGGGTGACAAAGCAGATGTCGATCCAACAACTGAAAGCGCCACCTTTCAACAAGCAGAAAGCATACTTGATCAATTAACCGCCTCACCGAATTACCAATATTTCTGGTTAAATGAGGATGTGTACCACGATGGCAATTGTGGTGAGATTTTCGCTCAAATGCTTTCTTTTGCTGCCCCAGAATGGCAGGTTAGCTGGCAGGCAGGCAGCACAGGCAGCAATGTTGTCGAGTTAAATCCTTTACCTGAGTGGGCCGGCAAGGTTGCAACTACTCCCATACTGATTCAGACAGGCCGTCAAACTTATTTAATCAATGTTTTTTCTGCCAATTGCAAATTCTCCTATAAAGCCATTGCGCAAGAGCTGGTTTATTGGGTAAATGAGCTTTTGGCACACGAGCAAAATTCTACACGCTTATATATCTTCTGCCTTGAAGACGAGGGCGAAGAGGTCGTTCAATTAATCAGAGCGGATAAAGCGCAACAGCAAAATATGGATATTTCATTTCCGTTGAGCCTGCCGCAGTTTGAAATTGAAGCATTCAAGCCCGTTGATATTGCTGCGCAATTGGCCGATATCCGTACCATATACGATACTTGGGTGGCGCAAGGCAGTTATCCGAAGTTGGCAGGCAGCCGCGTACCTTTGCTGAAAACCCATTTCAACATCAGCCGAGAAGCTTACACATGGCTGCGTGATGCGCGTGACGATATGTATGAAATGATGTTGGCCGACAGCAATCGGCTGCCGGAAGCTTTTGCGCCGCTGCGCGGATTATCGGAGCTTGAGCGCATTCGTGAAATTCATAATCTTTTTGTGGCGGTTGCCCGGCAATTTATTTTTGATCAAGATGCCTTTGCATACCGATACAAGCTTTGCCCTTTGTTTACCGCAGAGCAAATGCAGCTTTTGCGCGGGCAGTATGCGAGCGATGAGCAGATGATTGACGCTTTGCTGTCTGACGAAAACCTATACGCTCAAACCAGCCACGGCGCAGAACCTTATTTGCACAAATTGCTGCCGGCAGCTTCCGCATAATCAGGTTTGCGATATTTAAAGTGGAAATGCCTGTCTGAAAATTTTTCAGACAGGCATTTTGCTGTGTGCGTTAAACAATATTGCTGACTCTAAAAAATACTTGGGTCAACTGCGGGTATGCCGAGGGTGCTGTTTTTGAGTGGTATTCCCAATCCAATCACTCAGGCAATTCTGCCGAGCCCATCCGCCGCAATACAATATTTGCCTTGCCGCGTAAGCGTTTGCTTTTGGGATTGTCGGCATAAAACAGCGGTGCGGGTACACGGGCGGTTAGTAGGGCGGCTTGCTGCTTGGTAAGGTTTGCTGCGCTTTTTTTGAAAAAATGTTGCGAGGCAGCTTCCGCGCCGAAGATGCCGTGCCCCCATTCGATTACGTTTAAGTAAATTTCGAAAATGCGGTCTTTATCCGTTGTGGCTTCCATCATGGCGGTAATAGCCGCTTCTTCGCCTTTGCGGATATAACTTTGCCAATCGTTGAGAAACAGGTTTTTCGACAGCTGCTGGCTGATGGTTGAACCGCCGCCTTTAATCCTACCGCTTTGCTGGTTGCGTTTCATGGCGTGGCGGATGCCGCTCCAGTCGAAACCGTCGTGAGCGGCGAATTTGGCGTCTTCAGAGGCAATCAGGGCTTTTTTCAGGTTGGTGGAAATCTGGTTGTAAGGCACCCAGCGGTAGTCTAAAGCCACTTCTTTTCCGATGCTTCGGTATTCGCTCATCCGCATTTTCATAAAGGCGGTTTGGCTGGGCGCGACGGCGCGGTAAGTTAAAATGTTGCCGTACACATAAGCATTGAAGAGAATGAAAGCCATAAAAGGCAAGGCAATCAGCCATTTAATCGCGCCCATGTTTCATCCATTCGATAACGGGGCGGATTTCGGGGGAGAAGCCGCGCCAGAGTTCATAGGAAAATGCAGCTTGTGCCACCAGCATGCCGAGGCCGTCGGCAATGTGCTGCGCGCCAGCATTTTGAGCGAAGGTAAGAAAAGCAGTAGGTTCGCTGCCATACACCATATCGTAGGCCAAAATGCACCGGCCAAACACATCGGGTTGAATATCAGGCACTTGGCCGCTCAGGCTGCCGGATGTGCCGTTAATGATGATGTCGTAATGATTGGGTGGCAGTTTGCCGAATTCTACTGCTTCGATACCGAATTCATCTGCTAAAGCTTGTGCTTTGCTGAATGTGCGGTTGGCAATGGTCAGGCTGTGCGGCGACTGGTCAAGCAATGGGCGGATAACGCCGTGTACGGCGCCGCCTGCGCCCAATAACAGTATTTTTTTGCCCGTAAGCCCGACGGCGTGGTTTTCAACAATGTCTTTAACCAAACCGATACCGTCGGTGTTATCACCTCGGATGCGGCCATCGGGCAGTCGGATTAAGGTGTTGACCGCGCCGGCGGCTGATGCGCGTTCGGAAAGCTCGTTTGCCCAATGATAAGCATCGGTTTTAAACGGCACGGTAACGTTGGCTCCTTGGCCGCCTTGTGCGAAAAATTCGGCGGCCGCTTCGGCAAATGCGTTGGGCTCGGCCAAAATCCGCCGGTATTCGATGCAGGCGCCTTCTTGAGCGGCAAATCGCCCGTGGATTTCGGGCGATTTGCTGTGTGCAATCGGATTGCCGAACACGGCATAATGTGCGGTTGTCATGATATTTCTGCGTTAAGTCGATTTTCGTTATTATGGGGCAAACATTGTATAAGATGAAGCCTGTCTGAAAAGGTTTAACGTGTTCTTTCAGACAGGCATGGTTATCAACCCAAACACCACACATTGATCTGCTACATTCCGTGTAAAATTATCCTTTTGTTTTTGAAAAATTAAAAAAGCTGCCGATTCGGCAAATATGATTTATATTGACGGCGCAAATATGCTCTGAAACAATCCGAGGATAACCGGAATACTTAATGGATGCTGCGGGCAGATTCAAACGCAGCGGAAAAAATATTATTTTACTGAATTTAATGATTTGAGTTTATGGAGAACAACAACATGTCTATCAAAGATGTTGTGCGGTTAATTGAAGAAAACGAAGCTCGCTTCGTTGATTTACGTTTTACGGATACCAAAGGCAAACAACACCATTTTACGATACCTGCCAGCGTTGTTTTGGATGATCCTGAAGAATGGTTTGAAAACGGTCAGGCGTTTGACGGCTCTTCTATCGGCGGCTGGAAAGGCATTCAAGCTTCCGATATGCAGCTGCGCCCAGACGCTTCCACTGCGTATCTTGACCCTTTTTTCGACGATGCCACCGTGGTGCTCACTTGTGACGTTATCGACCCGGCAAATGGCCAAGGCTATGACCGTGATCCGCGCTCCATTGCCCGCCGTGCAGAAGCCTATCTGAAATCTTCCGGTATCGGTGACACCGCCTTTTTCGGCCCCGAACCGGAATTTTTTGTGTTTGACGGCATTGCTTTCGAAACCCATATGCACAAAGCCCGTTTTGAAATCACGTCTGAAAGCGGCGCCTGGAGCAGCGGCCTGCACTTAGACGGTCAAAACACCGGCCACCGCCCGACAGTGAAAGGCGGTTATGCCCCCGTAGCGCCGGTTGATTCCGGCCAAGACTTGCGCTCTGCGATGGTAACGGTTTTGGAAGATATCGGTATTCCGGTTGAAGTGCACCATGCCGAAGTGGGCACCGGTACGCAAATGGAAATCGGCACCAAGTTCAGCACCTTACTCAAACGCGCCGACTGGACGCAAGACATGAAATATGTGATTTGGAACGTGGCACACAATTTCGGCAAAACCGCCACCTTCATGCCCAAACCGATTATGGGCGATAACGGCAGCGGCATGCACGTTCACCAATCCATCTGGAAAGACGGGCAAAACCTGTTTGCCGGTGACGGTTACGCAGGCCTGTCTGAAACCGCGCTTTATTATATCGGCGGCATCATCAAGCATGCCAAAGCCTTGAACGCGATTACCAATCCTTCCACCAACTCTTACAAGCGTTTGGTGCCGCATTTTGAAGCGCCTACCAAATTAGCTTATTCGGCGAAAAACCGCTCTGCTTCCATCCGCATTCCTGCCGTAAACAGCAGCAAAGCGCGCCGCATCGAAGCCCGTTTCCCTGATCCGATGGCCAATCCGTATTTGTGTTTCGCCGCTTTGCTGATGGCAGGTTTGGATGGCATTCAAAACAAAATCCATCCGGGCGATCCGGCAGATAAAAACCTTTACGACTTACCGCCGGAAGAAGATGCACTGGTGCCAACCGTATGCGCCTCGCTGGAAGAAGCACTGGAAGCCTTAAAAGCCGATCATGAATTCTTGCTGCGCGGCGGCGTGTTCAGCAAAGATTGGATTGACAGCTACATTGCATTTAAATCAGAAGATGTGAAGCGTATCCGCATGGCGCCGCATCCGCTTGAGTTTGAAATGTATTACTCACTCTAAAAATATCATCTGAAAAATAATCACACATCAAATAAGCACTTAGGCCCGGATAGTTATCTGTCCGGGCTTTTTTCAGACAGGCATTGGGTTCGTCGGTTTATTTAGAAATCTGATGAGCTTTCATAGCGAAACAATTTAAAAATTGTATGTTCGCCATCCTCGTGCTTGAAAAAATTTACAATGCCTGTCTGAAATATTTCTGCTATAAACCTTTTGATTTTATTTTCATTTTAATAAAAAACGCCCAAAAAACCTGTTTGCTGAAATAAAAATATCAAAGTGCTTTGACAATTTTTAACTCTTCCCCTAATATTCTGCCTTTCGGGCTTTTGTCTTAAAAAGTTCTCAAAAAAACATCAACTAAGGAAAGAAAAAACTTATGGAATGGGTATTCAACAGCTACTATACGCTGATTGCCGCGACCATTGTTTTACTGTTTGGTAAGTTAATGGTTAATAAAATCAAATTCTTAAGAGATTTCAATATTCCCGAGCCGGTAGCGGGCGGTTTGGTGGCCGCTGCGATTCTTTATGCTTTGCATGCATTTTACGGCGTCAGCTTCAAGTTTGAGAAACCGCTGCAAGATGCTTTTATGTTGATTTTCTTTATCTCCATTGGTTTGAGCGCGGATTTCTCACGCTTGAAAGCAGGCGGATTCCCGCTGGTTTTGTTTACTATCGTTGTCGGTTTCTACATCATTGTGCAAAACGTAGTAGGCGTCGGCATGGCCAGCGCATTTGGTTTGGATCCGCTGCTCGGTTTGATTACCGGCTCCATTACATTAACCGGCGGTCATGGTACGGCGGGTGCGTGGGGGCCTTTGTTTGAAAAAGAACATGGGGTGGTGGGTGCGACCGGTTTGGGTATCGCCAGCGCGACATTCGGTTTGGTGTTCGGCGGTTTGATCGGTGGCCCGGTTGCCCGCCGTTTGCTGAATAAAATGGGGCGTAAACCCCAAGGCGACGCCGAGCTGAAGGCCGCGATTCATGCACAAATTGCTGGAGGTGCAGACCAAAATACAGATGATGTGTTCGAGCACCCCGACCAATCACGCCTGATTACGGCCAGTTCAGCCATTGAAACATTGGCTATGTTTGCTGCCTGTTTGGCATTTGCCGAAGTGATGGACGGCATTGACAAGGATTATTTATTCGACTTGCCGAAATTCGTGTGGGCTTTGGGTGGCGGTGTAATCCTGCGCAATATTTTGACCATCGGTTTCAAATTTAACATGTTTGACCGCGCCATCGACGTGTTTGGTAATGCATCTTTGTCGCTCTTCTTGGCCATGGCTTTGCTGAATTTGAAACTGTGGGAGTTGACCGGTTTGGCCGGCCCGGTAACGGCCATCTTGGTGGTGCAAACCATCGTGATGATTTTGTTTGCCTATTTCGTTACCTATAATGTTATGGGGCGTAACTATGATTCAGCTGTTTTGGCGGCCGGTCATTGCGGTTTCGGCTTGGGTGCTACGCCGACTGCGGTTGCCAATATGCAGTCCATTACCGAGCGCTTCGGTCCTTCACACAAAGCTTTCCTGATTGTGCCGATGGTGGGCGCGTTCTTCGTTGACTTGATTAACGTTGTTATCCTGCAGACTTTCGTTAGCTTCCTCAAATAATCAGCAAGCAAACTGAAAAGCACTTGAAACTAGTTACCTGTTTCAAGTGCTTTTTGCTATGATAGCGCTTACTTTTCGATAAATGGAAGCCAGAACATGTATAAAAAACTGCTGACCTTAACTTTTGTTGCCGCATCATTGGCTGCCTGCGGTGACGACAAGCCTAAGCAGAATGTCCAACTCTCATGTAAAGACCCTGCGGTTTTGCAAAACGTGCGTACTTTGATGCAGGAC
The DNA here is from genome assembly GCF_001308015.1 of Neisseria sp. 83E34. Classification (GTDB taxonomy): domain Bacteria; phylum Pseudomonadota; class Gammaproteobacteria; order Burkholderiales; family Neisseriaceae; genus Neisseria. The sequence goes on along the minus strand of NZ_LGYH01000007.1, from coordinate 49,399 downwards.
TCGATCAAACAAAAAGCACGCCATTATTCTCAAAATGACAACCGCCAATATGTTGATGCCGATAAAGTTATTGCGGCCGGTAGCGAATTGGATATTAAATTAGAAAATGCCGCCGCCACTAATGAAACCCATCCCGTGTGTTCGGCTCAGCTAAATGTGACCGTACCTTACCAAGTTTTACAGACTGCTTATAACAATGCGCCTTTGATTTACGGGCAGCAGGATATGAATAGCATTCTTCAGCGTCATACGGGCAGCGGCAAAACGGCTTACAATGGCAGCGGCGTGTTCAGCCAAACTTTGCGTTATAAAGCTATTCCGGGTGAAGGTGGTGTGAGTATCAGTTTGGTGGACGACTTGAACAATACGGCTGACGCCGTATCTGCCTTGCTGCTGCCCTATGGTGTAAAAAACCATGTATTGATTAACGGCAAGCCCGTTTCCAAAGAAGAAGCCTTAAAACAGTTACGCAGCGAAGTCAAAGATGCTGATGAACAGCAGCCATCGCCGTTTGAACGTGATCCGCAAAGTATCTTGGAAGATAACAGCGCATCATCTGTGTTTGATTTTTCTGATCATCAGCAGCCTGCCGAAACCATTTCACCCGCAGATACGCACAATACCCCGGGCCTTTCTGCTGCAGAGCTCGATCAGGCGCGCAATAACTATGATGCGGCAGATGGTGAAATCAACCGTATCTGGAACAATATGGATCAAACCGTGCGTAAAGAGCTGGTTGATGAGCAGCGCGACTGGATTAATCAGAAAAACAACAGCTGCCGCCGGGCAGCCGCACGTGCCGGTGATCCGCAGCAGGCGGAATATCTGCAATTGCAATGCAGCACCCGTATGACGCGCGAGCGCATCCAGTATTTGAAGGGATACAGTATCCAGTAAAAAGGGTGTTTGACTGAATGCCTGTCTGAAAAATTGTCAGACAGGCATTCTTATATCTACACTATATAGGCTTTATTGCTTGCAGCTACCGGTTTTCATACCGCTTTTTAAAGAGTAGATATCGCAGTCTTCGGCAAAAGAAAGCGGCCCTTTATAGCTTTGGCGGATGGCTGAGGTGGTGGACGGTTTCGCATTTTCCGTGCGGTGCATAAAATGTGAAAGCACCAAGCTGCGGCTTTTGGTTTTCCGGGCAATTCTGCCGATTTCAGAAGGCGGCATATGCAGTTTTAAAGCAATCGAGTCTTTGCTGCTTTCAGGTACGGCATTGTGGGCGATAAATATGTCGGTGTTTTCAGCTAAAATATCCAGCGTTTTGCCCGTATTGCTGGTGTCGCCCGATACGGTAACGGAACAGCCGTTTTTCTCAATGCGCCAGCCTAAAGAAGGCAGCAGGCCGTGTTCTACCGGAATGGCTTTCAGGGTAAAGCCGCCGATTTGGGTTTCAAACAGTTGGGGCTGGGCTTTGTCTGCATTTACCGCAATGGGTTTTAAAGAAAAGGCAGCATCTCCGGTAAGAAAGTCGGAAAGATAGGGATAAACACCCTGTTCGCCGAAATGGCGCTCGATAAATTCAGGTGTGGTGGGAATGGTGTGGTTGCCGGTAGGGCCGTAGATCGGCAGGTCGCGTTCGCGCTCGGAGAAGAAAGACGCTTTAACCAAAGCAGGCAGATCGTTAGAGTGGTCGACATGGAAGTGGGTGAATAAAAGAGCTTCCAGATCTTTTATGCTGCCGCCGACCCGTTCGAAATTGAGGGAAGCGCCCGCACCGAAATCAATAATAAAGCGGGCTTTGCCGTTTTCCCGCACCAAATAACCTGTGGATGCACGTTTGTCGCTCAATTCCGGCCCGCCCGACCCAAGTACGACCACATCTAAATCGGTATAGTTGCACTGGGCAGCTTGGGCACCTGCGGGCACGATAACCAAGCCGAGTAACATTTTCAGTAATAAATAGGGTTTTAATAAAATAGAGAGCATTTTCCAACCTGTGTTGTTTAAGTTTTCAAAATGAAGAAAAAGGGATGTTTCGACATTTGAAGTCAGATGCCAAAGCGCATCCAAAATTTGCAGATTATATCGGATACAGGATTGCAATACTAAAGGATAATTAGTTGGATTGATGATGGTTGGCGAGATACTAATGCCTGTCTGAAATATTGTTCAGACAGGCAGTTTCGTGATTCTAAAAAACCATACCACCCGCTGTTTCAGGCAACGGGTGGTATGGTTTTTCGGTTTTGAGTATTCGAGGTAAGGGAATTGTTTTAGCTAATAGGCATTCTCCAAAAAGCAGTTTAAAACAAAAAAAGGGAATAGATGTTTGGATGTTTAATGGCTCTCAGCTATGGATAACTGAGTGGTTTTTATTATACACAAACGATAATAATTATCAATACATAAATTAAATAAATTTACTGTATTTTTATAGTGTTTTGAAAAATATAAGAAAAAAATAAATTTAAGTAGTGGGTAATCGATAAAATTTCCGTATCCGGTGTATTTAACAAATTTAAGCAGCGTGTCAAAGCACGTTTAAATCCAGTATAATTATCTATTAATTCAAATCTTTAAATGCGCTCAAACAATATGCAGAATACTTATCAAACCGTTGTGCAAGACCTGCTTGCTGCCAATCAGCTTTCTCCCGAAAGCTTGGCGAAAAGCCTCGGCATTATCGGTGCCAACAAGGTGGATTACGCCGATATTTATTGCCAGCGGATGGCTTTTGAAAGCTGGCATCTGGAAGAAGGAATGGTGAAATCCGGCAGCTTTCAGATCGATCAGGGCGTGGGGGTGCGTGCGGTTTCGGGTGAGAAAACGGCATTTGCTTATGCGGATGATCTAAGTGTGGAAAGCATTGCACGCTCGGCTAATGCAGTGCGCGTGATCGGTTCTAGCGGCGGGGAAGGGCGTGTACATGTGCCTGCTCCTGCTTCGGGCAAAAACGTGCACCAAGCCATCAATCCGATGCACAGCTTGGATTCGGCAGCCAAAGTTGCCCTGCTTAATAAAGTCGAGGCATTAGCCAAAGCGGCTGATCCGCGTATTGTGCAAGTGATGGCCGGGCTGACTTGCGAGCATGACCTGATTTATATCGCCCGTTTGGACGGTAAACATGCTGCCGATATCCGCCCGCTGGTGCGCTTGAGCGTAACGGTTATCGCCAAACAGGGCGATCGCCGTGAAATGGGCAGTTGCGGCGGTGGCGGGCGTTTTGATTTAACGTATTTCAGCGATGAGGTGGTAAAAAGCTATGTCGATACGGCCGTGAAGCAAGCGCTGATTAATTTAGAGGCGCGCCCTGCGCCTGCCGGCGCCATGAAAGTGGTGTTGGGCAGCGGCTGGCCGGGTGTGCTGCTGCACGAAGCGGTGGGGCATGGTTTGGAAGGCGACTTCAACCGCAAAGAAACCAGCGCTTTTTCCGGCCGAATTGGCGAGCGCGTGGCGGCAAAAGGTGTTACCGTGATTGATCAGGGCGATATTGCTGATCGGCGCGGTTCACTCAATATCGACGACGAGGGCAACGAAACCAAACGCAACATTCTGATTGAAGACGGTATTTTGGTAGGCTATCTGCAAGACGAAACCAATGCCCGACTGATGGGTGTGCCGGTTACCGGCAACGGTCGGCGCGAGAGTTATTCTGCCGCACCTATGCCGCGTATGACTAATACGTTTATGGAAAGCGGCGGCCACGATCCTGAAGAAATCATTGCTTCGGTGGACAAAGGCATTTATGCGGCGAACTTCGGCGGCGGGCAAGTGGATATTACCAGCGGCAAGTTTGTGTTTAGCGCTTCGGAAGCGTGGTGGGTCGAAAAAGGCAAGCTGCAATATCCGGTAAAAGGCGCTACCATTGTCGGTAACGGCCCCGAAGTGTTGAAACATGTGAGCATGATTGGCAACGATATGGCTTTAGATAAAGGTATAGGCGTGTGTGGCAAAGACGGCCAAAGCGTGCCGGTGGGCGTAGGCCAGCCGACGTTGCGGATTGATGCAGGATTGACCGTGGGCGGCAGCGAGATGTAACCGAATCAACCGGCTACTCCGACAAAATAAAATGCCTGTCTGAAAAGATGTTTTGGCTTCGCATAAACCTGCGTAGCTCGTTTTCAGACAGGCATTGTGTTTCACCATACAATACAAGTACATCCATAAAGATAACACTCATTATGCACAACACATTCCAATTACACGAAACAGATTTCGCCAAATTACCCGATATTTTTTACACCCGAGTTAACACCGAGCCTTTGGGCGATCCTTATTGGGTGGCGCAAAATCACGATTTAGCCGCAGCGTTAAATTTGCCCAACGACTTTTTCAACGCTCCCGAAACGCTCGACATGCTGGCCGGCAGCGCGAAAAAATATGTGCCGCAGCCCTTGGCAAGCGTGTACAGCGGCCATCAATTCGGCGTGTATGTGCCGCAATTGGGCGACGGCCGCGCCGTGTTGCTGGGCCAAAGCGAAGACGCGCAAGGCAAGGCATGGGAATGGCAGCTCAAAGGCGCGGGCAAAACCCCGTTCTCCCGCTTTGCCGACGGCCGCGCCGTGTTGCGCTCCTCCATCCGCGAATACCTCTGCTCCGAAGCCATGCACGGCTTGGGCATTCCTACCACGCGCGCGCTGTGCATTGCCGGCAGCAATGATGCCGTGTTCCGCGAAACGCCGGAAACCGCCGCCGTGGTTACCCGTATTTCGCCGAGCTTTATTCGCTTCGGTCACTTCGAATATTTCTATCACAAAGGCCTCCACGAATATCTGCAACCTTTGGCCGATTTTTTAATCCGACACCATTTCCCTGAATGCACGCAAGCGGATCAACCCTATCTTGCCCTGTTGCAAACCATTTCCGAGCGTACTGCCGACTTGGTGGCCGCATGGCAGGCGGTGGGCTTTTGTCACGGCGTGTTGAATACCGACAATATGTCGGCGCTGGGGCTGACGATTGATTACGGCCCGTTTGGTTTTCTCGATGCCTACGACCGCCGCCATGTGTGCAACCATTCCGATTCGGGCGGGCGTTATGCTTATAACGAGCAGCCTTATGTGGTGCATTGGAACCTTTCGCGGCTGGCATCCTGTTTCTTGCCTTTGTGCGAAGAAGCCGATTTGGTGGCAGTGTTGGATGCTTTCCCCGACCTTTACCGCAATGCCTATCTGAAAAACATACGCGCCAAGCTGGGTTTGCAAACCGAGCGCAAAGAAGACGAAGAATTAATCACCGATATGTTTAACGTGCTGCAAGGCCGACGCGTCGATTTCACATTATTCTTCAGGCATTTGAGTGAAACGGGCAATATACACGGCGCACCCGTTCCGCCCAAACTCGCCGCTTTGTTCGGCCAACAAGATATGGAAGCGTTCACTTTGTGGCTGGGCGGCTACCGCACCCGCTTGCGGGCGGAAAACAGCGATCTGCAAGCGCGCGCCGTGCGAATGAATAGCGTGAACCCGCTTTATGTGTTGCGCAATTATCTGGCCGAGCAGGCGATTGAACAGGCCAAACAAGGACACTTCGGCGAAATCGAACGCCTGCGCCGCTGTCTGGCCAACCCATTTGAAGAACGTGCGGAGTTTGCCGATTTCGCCGAACCCGCGCCGGAATGGGCAGCAGGTATTTGCGTGAGCTGCTCGAGCTGATGTTTTCAGACAGGCATTGGATTGGTAAGCCAGAATGCCTGTCTGAAACCTTAACCGCCAACCCAACCCCACAATCATGACCGATATTTTCAACGCCTTTTTATTCGCACTCGGCGTGACGCTGCCGAACTTTCTGTTGCTGGTGTTCGGCTGGTATCTGCGCCGCAGTGGGCAGGTGGATGCACATTTTTGCGCGCAGGCAGCCAAGCTGGTCTTCCGCTACGGTCTGCCTTGTGTTTTGTTTGTCAGCCTGATGAAAAGCGAAGTACATTATCGGGAGCAGTTTATGCTGGTGGCGGCAGGCGCGGTTTCGGCGCTGGTGCTGTTTCTGGCCGCCGAGCTTTATGCTTGGCAACGGGTGCCGCAAATCCGCGACAAAGGTGTGTTTGTGCAAGGCGTGTTCCGCAGCAATCTTGCCATCATCGGACTGGCGTTTGTGTCCAATGCTTATGGCAATGAGGGTCTGGCCGCAGGTGCGGTGTACACGGGCGCGATAACCATTCTGTATAACATTCTGGCGGTGGTTACTTTGAGCCGTTCGGCCGAAAGCTCGATCGGGCAGCGGATGAAAGATACTGCTAAAAAGTTATGACCAACCCGCTGATTCTGGCCATTGTGGCCGCTATGTTGTTGCAGCAGCTTCATATCGCTATGCCGCAAACGGTGATGCGAACGGGCGGCTATCTGGCGGATATCGCTCTGCCGCTGGCTTTGATTTGCGCGGGCGCGACATTCGATATCCGGTCCGTTATCCATGCTTCGGATGTTTCGATGCAGGCGAGCATAGGGCGTTTAATTGTGGCGCCAGCCGTGGCAGTGGCGGTCGGGTTGGCTTTCGGCTTCCGCGGCATTCCTATGGGCGTGCTCTTTCTGATGACTGCCACACCGGTAGCGTCGGCCAGCTATGTGATGGCGAAATCGATGGGCGGCAATGATGTGGCGGCAGCCAATATCACCGGTATCACCACGGCAGGCGCTATTTTTTCCGCCGTGGCAGGGATGGTATGGCTGCGTTCGGCCGGTTTGATGTGAGCGGGTTCATTAAAAATGCCTGTCTGAAAATGTTCAGACAGGCATGGTTTTATTCTTCTTCTGTTTGCGCTTCTTCATTTTGAGGCTTGGGCAGGCGCGCAAACCATTTGGCTACCGTTTCATTTACCTCCTCAATGCCTTGTTTTTTCAGGCTCGAAAACAGCTGAACGCTCACTTCTTGACGTTCCATAAACGGTTTTAACGCTTTTTTGACAGAAGACAAGGTTTTAATTTGGTCGTTTTTAGATAATTTATCGGCTTTAGACAATAAAATATGCACCGGCCGGCCGGTTGCTTCAAAAAAATCAAGCATCTGCATATCCAGCGGTTTGAGCGGATGGCGGCAGTCCATAATCAGCACCAGCCCGATAAGTTCTTTGCGGGTTTGCAGATAGTTGCCTAAAAGTTGCACCCAATGTTTGCGTACCGCTTCGGGCACTTCGGCATAGCCGTAACCCGGCAGATCGACCATAAAATTGCCGTCGGAGAGCTCGAAAAAATTGATATGTTGCGTGCGCCCCGGTGTTTTGGAAACATAAGCCAGCCGCACATGGTTGCATAATGTGTTGATAGCGCTCGATTTGCCGGCGTTACTGCGGCCCACAAAAGCTATTTCGGCCGGTGTGTCGGGCAAATCTTTCAAGTGGTTTACGGTTGTGAAGAATTTTGCATTTTGAAATAAATTCATGGCTATGGAAAAATACTGTAAATTTGGTATAGAATATCATATTTAAGATTAGTCGGTTTGATTCGGGCGTAAATAAGCCCGTTGAGTATAGAATAAAAGGGTATTGCGGTTTGCAATGCTGTAATCAGGAGCACTTCCATGAAACGAATTACTTTGTTGGCATTGTCGGTATTGGCATGTGGGGTTACTGCCGCACCTAAAGCCGACGTTGCCAAAGGTAAAGAGATCGCAGCTACTTTGTGTTCGTCGTGCCACGCGACCGACGGTAACAGCGGCATTGCAACCTATCCGCGTCTGGCGGCACAGATGCCGAATTATATTGAAAAACACGCACGAGATATCCGTGATGGCAAACGCACTTGGGGTAATGCCGAGCAAATGCGTGTGTCTCCCGGCATTTCTACGCTGACCGATGAGCAAATCCGCGATGTGGCCGCTTTCTTTGCTACGCAATATCCGAAAGCCGGTGAGGTGCATCCGAAAGAAAATCCCGAGCTGGGCGCGAAGCTGTTCCGCGGCGGTTTGGCTGAAAAAGGCATTCCGGCATGTATGTCGTGCCACGGCCCGAACGGTGCAGGTATGCCGGCGGGCGGCACCGATACTTTGGCTTTCCCGCGCATCGGCGGCCAACACAAAGAATATGTGGTGGAGCAGTTGAAAGCTTATCAAAGCGGTGTTCGTAAAAATGCTATGATGGAAGATATTGCCAAGCGCTTGTCGGCAGAAGAAATGAATGCCGTGGGTAACTTCATCCAAGGCTTACATTAATTTTTAATGGGATAGGCAGGCTGCCTGTGCGGTTTTTCCGTGCGGGCAGCCTGTTTTGTAGTAAAATCGAATTGCTTAATCCACAATATTTTGATGTTGCAAAATATTTCAGACAGGCATAAGTTGCAAGAAATCAAATGCCTGTCTGAAACCTATTTTTCAGATTGTTTCCCGCTACCAATCATATGAACACGCCCAAAAAAACACCACTTATCCGCCGACCATGGTTTGCTTTTCTCAGCTCCATGCGCTTTGCCGTGGCGCTGTTGAGCGTGTTGGGTATTGCTTCGATTATCGGTACGGTGTTGCAGCAGAATCAACAGGCCACAGATTATGTGGTGAAATTCGGCCCGTTTTGGTCGGAAATTTTCCGATTCTTGGGCTTGCATGATGTGTATACTTCAAGCTGGTTTGTGTTGATTATGCTTTTTTTGGTAATCAGCACGGGCTTGTGTTTGTGGCGCAACATCCCGCCGTTTATGCGGGAAATGAAATCGTTCCGCCTTCAAGCTAAAGCCCAGTCGCTGGCAGCCATGCGCCATAGTGTGGAATTGAACCATAATCTCTCGCCGGATGTGGCGGCGCGTTATTTGGAAGTGCAGGGCTTTGTCAGCAAAACCGCCGAGCGTGAAGACGGCTCGGTAATCGTGGCGGCTAAAAAAGGTTCTGCCAATAAGTGGGGCTATATCTGCGCACACGTTGCGCTGATTGTGATTTGCATGGGCGGTTTGATCGATAGCAACCTGCTTTTGAAAATGGGTATGCTTACAGGCCGTATCGTGGCCGATGAAACTTCCATGTTCGCGAAAGATTTCAAACCTGAAAGTGTGATGGGGGAAAACAATATTTCCTTTCGAGGTAATGTAAACGTTATTGAGGGGCAAACGGCGGATGTGGTGTTTCTCAATGCCGATAAAGGCATGCTGGTACAAGATCTGCCTTTCAGCGTTACTCTCAAAAAATTCCATATTGATTTTTACAACACCGGCATGCCGAAAGATTTTGCCAGTGATTTAATCGTAACCGACCGTAAAACCGGTGCCAAATCAGAGCACACTATCCGCGTGAACCACCCGCTTACCGTTGACGGCATCACAATTTACCAAGCCAGCTTTGCCGACGGCGGCTCGGATTTGAAATTCAAAGCATGGGATTTGGGCAATCCAAGCAATCAGTTTGCCGAACTAAATGCCAAATCGATGGCGGCATTTCCGCTGAATCTGGCGGCGCAAAAATATCAGATTGAGTTTGATCAATTTTCAGCCATGAATGTGGAAGATATGAGCGCACCTGCGGAAGCGCAAAAGGATTTTCGCAGTAAATTAAACGATGTGCGTGCCGTGAAGCAGGAAAAGCGCTTTACCAATATCGGCCCTTCCATTATCTACCGATTGCGCGATAGCGCCGGACAAGCTGTTGAATATAAAAACTATATGCTGCCGATTGATCAGGGCGGATCGTATTTCTTTATCACAGGTACGCGCCAAGCTTTGGATGAGCAATACCGTTGGTTGCGCATTCCCGCAGACAATCAGGGCAAAATCGACACATTCATGACGCTGCGCGAGTTAATCAATAATCACGAAGAACGCAGCAAGATTGTGGCGCGTGCCGCAGAAGCCGCGCCGCAAGATGTGCGCCGGCAGTTCGGCCAGGCGGTAAACAATACGTTGGAATTGTTTGCCCGCAAAGGCTTCCCGGGTATCGAAGAATTTATTACCCAAGCATTTCCGGCTGAGCAGCGGGATAAAATGCGGGAATATTATTATAAGATTGTGTATGGCGCGGTAAACGCGACACTGGAACAAGCTGTTGCGGATGGCAAACTGGCGGCTTGGGCGCCGGATAATGCGCGGGATCTTTTTGTGGCACATGTTTTGGAAGCATATTCCGGCTTGAAAGAATATCCCGCTCCGGTGTTGCTGCAGCTAAACGGTTTCAAAGAAGTGCGCTCTTCCGGCTTACAGATGACCCGTTCTCCCGGCGCTTCGCTGGTTTATCTGGGTTCTGTGTTGCTGGTGTTGGGCACGATTTTTATGTTTTATGTAAGAGAAAAACGTGCTTGGGTACTGTTTGACAAAGGCAAGGTACGCTTTGCCATGTCATCCAGCCGCAATGAGCGCGATTTAGAAAAAGAATTTCCCGAACACACTCGACATTTACAAGAATTGGCCGAGGATTTAAACCATGAATAATGCTACCAAAACAGTCAAACTGCCGCAGCATCATTTGCTGCAAGAGCGTTCCTTTTGGCGCAGCCTGAATATTGCCGATTGGTTGTTTGCTGCTTTTATCGTATTAGTTGCGGTGATGGCGCAATTTAAAGTGCCGCACCAGATGGATGTTTATGAGGTAAGCATCTTGTGGGGCAGTGCCGTGGCAACTATTTTATTAGGCTGGTTTTTCAAGCCCATGCGCTGGTTTGTGCCTGTTGCTATTGGTTTGGCTTATGGCGCGGTAATGCTGTATGCCGGTAATTTCGACAACCATAATAAATTTTTGCTGCGCTACTTTTTAAGCAGCCAGTCGGCAATTATGTGGCAATGTGCCACCGTATTTTTGGCATGGTTCTGCTATATAGCCGGCGCGCTGGTGGCTGCCAAGCAGCAACGTAGCACCAACACTTTGCTCGGTATGGGCACTGCATTGGGCTGGGTTTCTGCGCTAGCGGGATTTGCCGGCCTGTTGGTGCGCTGGCATGAAAGCTATCTTTTGCGCCCGGATGCAGGGCACATACCTGTGTCTAACCTTTACGAAGTGTTTATTCTGTTTATGGTCATCACGGCGCTGATGTATCTTTACTATGAAGCCAAGTTTTCCCTGCAGCGGGCCGGGGCGTTTGTGTTTACGTTTATGGCCGGTGTGGTGTGTTTTATCTTGTGGTACAGCATTGCACGCGAGGCGCATCAGATTCAGCCATTGATTCCGGCTTTGCAGTCGTGGTGGATGAAAATCCATGTGCCGGCAAACTTTATCGGCTATGGTGCGTTCTGTATGGCGGCGATGCTGGGCATTGCCGAGCTCGTGGTATTACGTAAAAACGGTGTGAGGTGGCTGCCGGATGCGCAAACCATTGAAGAAGCGATGTATAAGGCGATTGCGGTGGGCTTTCTGTTTTTTACGATTGCCACGATTCTCGGCGCTTTGTGGGCGGCAGACGCATGGGGGCGCTATTGGAGCTGGGATCCGAAGGAAACTTGGGCGTTTATCGTGTGGCTGAACTATGCCGTGTGGCTGCACTTGCGTTTGGTGGCGGGCTGGCGCGGTAAAGTGCTGGCTTGGTGGGCGATTATCGGTTTGTTCATTACGGCTTTCGCTTTTGTGGGCGTGAACATGTTTTTAAGCGGTCTGCATTCTTACGGTACGCTGTAATAAAAACGAAGGGAAAAAATGCCTGTCTGAAACTTTGGGCTGAGCAGCAACTTGCCCTGCCTTTTCAGACAGGCATTTTCTTTTTTGCCTTATCTTGCCCAAACTGTTAAACTCATATCTATTCAATCAACCCAAAGGCATACTTTACATTATGAAAGACGGAGAGCAGAGCAGTATCATACGCGCCTTCGTATATGCCCGATTCAGGCAGCCTGATTTCTTCAGGCTGCTTTTCGTTGTTTAAAAAAGGATATCAAATATCATGGATTTCAGTTGGTTGGCCGATCCGGTAACCTGGCTGGGCTTTGCGACCCTGATTGTGTTGGAAGTGGTGCTCGGCATCGACAATTTGGTATTTGTGGCGATTCTCGCCAATAAGGTAAAACCCGCACACCGCGACCGCGCGCGCGTAACCGGCTTGGTGCTGGCTGTGATGATGCGTTTGGTGATGCTGGGCTTTATGGTGCAGATGATGCGGCTGACCACGCCTTTGTTTGAGATCAGCGGCCATTCCGTGTCGGGCAAAGACATGATTATGTTTTTCGGCGGTTTGTTTCTGCTTTATAAAGCCACCACCGAGCTGCATGAGCGGCTGGAAGGTATAAACCATTATGCCGTAGCCGAGCATCATAAAATTCATGCGCCGTTTTGGGGTGTTGTGGTGCAGATTCTGATATTGGATGCTGTGTTTTCGCTTGATGCAGTAATCACGGCGGTGGCTATGGTGCAGCATATTGAAGTGGCTATGGCTGCCGTGGTGGTGGCAATGAGCATGATGATTTGGGCCAGCAAACCGCTGACCGAATTTGTTGACAAGCATCCTACCGTGGTGATGCTGTGCTTGGGCTTCCTACTGATGATCGGTTTCTCGCTGATTGCCGAAGCGTTTCACGTTGAGATTCCGAAAGGCTATTTGTACGCGGCGATCGGCTTCTCGATTTTGATTGAAATTTTCAACCAAATCGCCAGCCGCAATACCGACAAAAACGCATACAGCGGCCGTTCATGGCGGCAACGTACGGCTGAGAATGTGTTGGGTATGATGGGCATACGCGAAAGCGTGCTGGCCAAAGCAGGCAGTGAATCGGAAGACGACACGCATTTTGAAGAAAATGAAAAATCCATGATTCGCAGCGTGCTCACGCTGGCCGAGCGCCCGATTATGGGTGTGATGATTCCGCGCCGCGACATCGAGCGGCTGGATATTTCGCAAAGCAAAGAAGAGCAACGGGTTAAATTGCAGGAAACGCCGTATTCGCGTTTGCTGGTGGTGGGCAAAGCCGGGGTGGACGAGCCTTTAGGCTATATCAACAGAAAAGATTTGCTCAGTCAGATTTTGGAAAGCGGCGAAATCAATATTCAGGCTGCCATACGCCAGCCGCTGATTCTGCCCGACAGCACCACGGCGCTGGATGCTATCGAACTTTTCCGCAAAAGCAGCGCCGATTATGCTTTGGTGGTGGATGAGTTTGGGGCTGTGCTCGGTATGGTAACCATGAAAGACTTGCTTGAAACCATCGCTGGCGAATTTCCCGAAGAATTTGAACGCGAAGAAGAGCCGGCTTTGCAAGAGAATGCAGACGAAAGCTTTACTGTTGACGGCTCGCTTGAATATGTGGAACTTGTACCGCAACTCAACCTGCCGCCGCAGGATGAAGATACCGAATACCACACGGTGGCCGGCCTGATTATGGAAGAGCTGCACACCATTCCCGACGTGGGCGACTTTATCAGTTTCCACGGCTGGCGCTTTGAGGTGATTGAAAAAGAAGGGCAGCGGATTGAGCGTGTGAAAATTACTAAGTTGCCGGAAGAATAAATGCAAGGCTGAATAAACCATGCCTGTCTGAAACTCACTTTCAGACAGGCATGGTTCATTTTTTGTATCGTCAATCAACTTAAGAAAAAGTACGCACGTCATACTCGGGCTTGACTCGAGTATCCCTAAATTTACTAAAACTCAAGATATTCGGGTCAAGTCCGAGTATGACGGCAAGGTTACCATGTAAGTGGTTTTACTATGTAGGACAGAAAAAGTCGGGATTACAGAAATGCCTGTCTGAAAAGTGGCTTTCAGACAGGCATAGGTTTACCTGTTCAAACAATCAGCACACGTCAACCAACCAGCCGTGTTTGTCTTCGACCACGCCGTATTGGATGTCGGTAACGGCTTTGCGGATGGCGTAGCCGCGTTCCTGACTTTGCACGGGGATTTCTTGGCCGTTGATGACAAACGAGGTGACCGGGGAAATCACGGCTGCGGTGCCGGTGAGGATGGCTTCTGCTCCGTTTTCCACGGCGGCTTTCAGCTCGTCTACGGTGAAGTTGCGCTCGCTTACGGTGTAGCCCAAATCTTTGGCTACGGTCAACACGGAATCGCGGGTCACGCCGTGCAGAAATTCATCGGTAAGTGGTTTGGTGATGATTTCGTTGCCGTTAATCAGGGCGAAGTTGGATGCGCCGGTTTCCTGCACATCGCCGTTGGGGCAGAACAAGACTTGGTTGGCACCGTATTCTTCTTTGGCTTTGAGCACCCAGGGCAGGGCTGAGGCGTAGTTGCCGCCGCATTTCACGCGGCCCATGTGCGGTGCGCAACGCATGTGTTCGGTTTCCACCAAAAGCTTCATGGGGGAACCGACTTTGAAATAGTCGCCCACGGGCGAGGCAAGGATGTAGAGCAAGGCGGTTTCGGAGGGTGTGCCGGCTTTGCCGATAACGGGGTCGGTGCCGATCAGGGTGGGGCGCAGATAGAGGGCGGCAGGTGCGTCGGGAACTTCGTCTGCCGCGCGTTTAACCAGCTCTACCAACGCGTTCAGATAGGCTTCGCTGTCGGGCACGGGCAGGTGCAGCAGGCGGGCGCTTTGGCGCATGCGTTCGATGTTGGCCTGCGGGCGGAATAAAACGATGCGGCCGTTTTGCTGGCGGAAGGCTTTGAGCCCTTCAAAACATTCGCTGCCGTAGTGGATGGCGTGTGCGCCGGGGGATAAGGTGAGATCGTGTGCGGACTGCCAGCGCACGGGTTGCCATGCGCCGTTTTCATAAGCCAATACCGGCATTTCTTGGTGAAAGACGCTGCCGAATACGGCTGGAACGGTTCTGCTCATTGTGTGTAACCCTTAATCGGAAATTCTCAAAGCTATAAAGATACGCTTTCAGACAGGGGTTTGGCAAGGGCTTGCTTGTAATTGGGGTGGGTGTGTGTAGTCGGTTGTAGCCAAGAGGGGTAAAATGCCTGTCTGAAAGGTAGTTTGATTGTTAATGAATGCCTCGCGGCACGTTGCCGGAAGAGGAGAAACCGGCTTTAAATCCGGTTAGCCAAGTGCCGTGGGAATTATAGTTAATATATAAATGTGAATTTTGGTGTGTGGCAAGCCGAGGATATGGATAGTGAAGCGGGCGGCCGTAAATGCCTGTCTGAAAGAATGATATGAAACCTTTTAGCCGTTTGTTGGGTGCTGCCGTTTTTCTGGTGGGCGTGTTTGCGTTTTTGCAAGTGTATGCCGTGCAGGCGATTCTGCCTTTGTTGGTGCGGGATTTGCAGGCAACGGAAGTGCAAGCCGGATTGGCTGTGGGGGCGACTGTGTTCGGTGTAGCTTTGATGTCGCCGTTTATGGGCATGCTTTCTGATGCCGTCGGCCGTAAGGTGTTTATTGTGGGTTCGCTGATTTTTCTGGCGCTGCCTACTGCGCTGCTGGCTGGTGTGCAGTCGATTGAGCAAATGATGGCTTTCCGCTTTTTGCAGGGCTTGGCGGTGCCGGGGATTACGGTGGTGCTGATTGCCTATATCGGTGAAGAGTTTAAAACGGCAACCATGACGCGCTTGATGTCGTTTTATGTGGCGGGCACGGTAATGGGCGGCTTTATGGGGCGCTTTATGCTGGGGCATCTGAGTGAGATTATGGGCTGGCGCTCTGCGTTTTATGTGATGGCGGCGCTCACTTTGAGCAGCGCGTTTTTTGTGTGGAAGCAGCTGCCGGCATCGCGCCGTTTTGTGCCCAAACCTCATTTTAAAACAGCCCTGAACACGCTTTCTGGCCATCTGCACAACCGTTATGTGATTGCCGCTTGCTTGCTCGGCGCCTGTGTGTTGTGTTCGCTGGTGGGCTGCTTCACCTATATCAATCTGCATTTGGCCGCGGCGCCTTATCAGCTCAACAGCGCGGACTTGGCCAATCTGTTTTCCGTTTATTTAATCGGCATGGTGATAACGCCTTTGTCTGCCAAACTGATCAACCGTTTCGGCAGCGCGCGCACCATATTGATGGCGGTGGGCTTGTCTATGGCTGGCATGCTCGGCACGCTTGTATCGCCGCTGGCGGCTGTTATCGGTGCGCTGGTGTTGATGTCGTCCGGCGTGTTTATCACTCAGGCGGCTACCATCAGCTATATTGCGGCCAATGTGAAAGAAGGCCGTTCGCTCGCTTCCGGGCTTTACTACATGGCTTATTACGGCGGCGGTACCATTGGCGCCTGGCTCTGCGGGCTGGCTTATGCGCACAGCGGCTGGCAAGGCGTGGTGTGGGTGCTGCTGGGCGTGCAAACCGCGGCTCTGCTGATTACCTTCAAAGGCATGTTGAGGCCTGTCTGAAAACCCTCGCCATGCTTTTTCAGGCAGGCATGCTCTACACGCAGGCGCAAATTAAGTTATGATGCGCCTTAAGTTTTCATCAACACGCACACTTATGCAGCCCACCATTTTCATCGCCGATCTCCACCTCTCCGATGACACGCCCGAGCTGAACCGCTTATTCTTACAAACCTTAGAAAGCTGGCGCGGCAAAACCGGCGCGCTCTATATTCTCGGCGACTTGTTTGAAGTATGGCTGGGCGACGACATTCTCAGCGAAACCGCACGCCAAACCGCCGCCGCTTTAAAAGCGTTCAGCCAAACCGCGCCCGTATATTTTATCTGCGGCAACCGCGATTTCCTGCTCGGCAAGCGTTACGCCGAAGCAGCAGGCATGACGCTACTGCCCGAAAACCAAATCATCGAGCTTTACGGGCAAACTTATCTGATTACCCACGGCGACGAAATGTGTACCGACGATATTTCCTACCAACGCTTCCGCCGCATCATCCGCAACCCGTGGCTGCGCAAAGCCTTGCTCTCCCTGCCGCAAAGCCGCCGCCGGAAAATCGCCGCCAAAATCCGCACCGCTAGCAAACAGAAAAAGCAGCAAATGGGCCGGACAGCGATTTCCGACGTTACCGAACAAGGCGTGCAGGCCGTTTTAAGCCGGCATCCGCAAGCTCAGGCCATTATCCACGGACACACACACCGACCGCATGTGCACGAGCATGTGTTCAACGGTAAAACGGTCAAGCGTTATGTGCTGCCGGATTGGCATGGTGCACAGGGCGGGTATTTGTCGGTGTCGCCGGAGGGGGTGGAGATGGAGGTATTAGGAGAATGAATATTTTAACTGTTGGATAAAATAAAAAATGGTATGGCTATTTATGAAAAAAGGATAAATATAAATAAGAAAAATTTAATAACGATTAATATTAAATTTTAAGTTACAGTTACATGATTGATTTAGTCCTGTTAATAAATTAATATATTAACTAACTGATAAATAGCAGTTATTTTTTCATAAGCTTATAGGGATAGTATATTTTTAGGAGACTTAGAATGATTGGAACTTTGGGGAATAAAATGTATCCTTCAACATGTAGTTATGCTGCGGTTGCACACCATTTTTTTAATAGGAATATCTTATTGTTTTCTACTTTTGAGGAATGTATGACAGCATTGAAAGAAAGAAGCATTAATATAGGTGTTGTTCCTGCAGCATATCCCAAAATTAATCCTATCATTATGGATGACGATTTACAGGTTGCTGATACGTTCATGTATCGGATTCCTGATTTAGTTCTAGCTGCAAATCAGGAAAATAATATCAGGCATTTTCATCATTTATACTTTCATCCAGCAACAAAATCATTGTTTTCAAAAATTAATAGTCAATTTTCTTTTAAGGAAATAATTCCTGCTGATTCAAATACAGATGCAGCTTTAAAGGTTAAACAATCAGGACGAGAAAATAATCTGTGTATTACAAACGCATTGTGTGTTGCACAACAGGATTTAAAAGCATTACAAATTCTTAAAGAAGGGTTTGTAATGCCGTTTATTTGTTTTACACGAAAGGGGTTTTCTCCCAAATGAGTTTGTATACATTAATTTATTTCTTTGCTTCAAGCCTACTGATTGCCGCTCTGCCCGGGCCAGCGATGATGCTGGCGATACAAGGAGCGCTTAAAAGTGGCTGGCGCAAAGGTATAGAAGTTACAATAGGGATATTATTGGCTGATGCTGTGTTGTTGTTGGCTGTATGTGTAGGTTTGGGAGAGATGATGGCAGGCTCGCCCAAGCTATTGTTTATCATGGGTATTGCTGCTTCACTATATCTACTGTATTTGGGAGGCAGATCGTTATACGAAATTCGTCGTATTGTGGGTAATTTGCCGGAAAGTACAGACAATGCGGGCTGGAAAACAGGTTTTCTGATTACGGTGGTAAATCCGAAAACTATTGTTTTTCTGTTGGCATATTTTCCGCAATTTGTTAAGCCGCAAGAGCAGATACCGGAAAATGTACAGTTGATTGTGTTGTCGGTATTGTTTTTATTGGCGGTCGCGATAGTGATGACTGCTTATGTGTTTACGGCACACGCTGCAAGAAATCAGTTGTCGAAACCAGTTGTTCGTCGTTTGATATCTTTGATGTTCGGGCTGTTATTGATTTACATTGGTCTGGATGGGCTGATTGAGGTTTTCGGTTGATATATTTCTTAAGGATGCGGGCCGTCTGAACATATTTCAGGCGGCTTTTGTGTTGGTTTTATCTTTATTGAAAGAAAACCCCATTAGCCTTGTAAAACCGTTTAAAATAGCCTGCGTTTGGGCGGCTCTGCGCCGGTTTGGCCGCCTTGCTTTGAATACAAAGGAAAAATCATGAACTTCAACGACTTGTTCAACCGAAACGAATTTGCATCACGCCACATCAGCTTTAAAGACGAAGCGGCTTTGCTGGAAGCGCTCGGCGAAAGCAGCATGGCCGGTTTTATCGACAATACCGTGCCGCAAAGCATCCGTATGCCGTCTGAACTCAATCTGCCCGAGGCTTTGAGCGAAGCCGACGCGTTGGCGAAGCTCAAAGATGTGGCGGCGAAAAACAAGGTAAACAAAAGCTATATCGGCTTGGGCTATTATCCGACCCGCCTGCCGAATGTGATTTTGCGCAACGTGCTGGAAAACCCGGGCTGGTACACGGCTTATACGCCTTATCAGTCGGAAGTGGCGCAAGGCCGTTTGCAGGCTTTGCTGAACTTCCAGCAAATGTGTATCGACCTCACCGGCTTTGAAGTGGCGGGCGCGTCGTTGTTGGACGAGGCGACGGCGGCGGCCGAGGCGATGGCGATGGCCAAGCGCGTGGGTAAGTCTAAATCGAATCAATTTTTTGTGGACGAGCGCGTGTATCCGCAAACGCTCGACGTGATGAAAACCCGCGCCAAATATTTCGGCTTTGAGTTGGTGGTGGGCGATTTTCAGACGGCCTCCGAAGGCGATTTCTTCGGTGCGCTGTTCCAATATGTCGGCAAAGACGGCGATGTGCGCGATTTGGAAGCCGTGATAGGCCGTCTGAAAGAAAAAGGCGTGATTGTAGCGGTGGCGGCCGACGTGATGAGCTTGGTGCTGCTGAAATCGCCTGCTTCTTTGGGCGCGGACATTGCTTTGGGCAACACCCAGCGTTTCGGCGTGCCGATGGGCTTCGGCGGCCCGCATGCGGCTTATTTTGCGTTTAAAGACGAATTCAAACGCTCGTCGCCCGGCCGCATTATCGGCGTATCGAAAGACGCTTCGGGCAAACCCGCGCTGCGCATGGCTTTATCAACCCGCGAGCAGCACATCCGCCGCGAAAAGGCGACTTCCAACATCTGTACCGCGCAGGCTCTGCTGGCCAACTTGGCGGGCATGTATGCCGTTTACCACGGCCCCGAAGGTGTGAAACGCATTGCCAACCGCATTCACGCGCTGGCGGCTGCGTTTGCCGACGCGGTGGCTTCAGACGGCCTCAAAGTGGTGCATGAAGTGTTCTTCGACACCGTGGCCGTAGATTGCGGCGCGAAAGCCAAAGAGATTTATCAGGCCGCCTTAAATGCGGGCTACAACCTGCGCCAAGTGAATGACAATGTGTTGGCCGTGGCGTTCCACGAAGAAACGTCCGCCGCCGATTTTGCCAAGTTGGTGGAACTCTTCACCGGAAAAGCACAATGCCTGTCTGAAAAAGCCTCGAGCAAACTTTCAGACGGCCTCTTGAGAAAAGATGCCATCTTGCAGCACCCCGTGTTCAACAGCTACCACACCGAACACGAAATGCTGCGCTATCTGAAAAAGCTGGAAGAGCGCGACTTGGCGATGAACCGCAGCATGATTTCGCTCGGCAGCTGCACCATGAAGTTGAACGCCACCAGCGAAATGCTGCCGATTACTTGGCCCGAGTTCAGCAGCATCCACCCCTTCGCCCCGCGCGACCAAGTGGCGGGCTATATGCAGATGCTCACCGATTTGCAAGATCAGCTCAAAGCCATCACCGGATTTGACGCGATTTCCATCCAGCCGAACTCCGGCGCGCAAGGCGAATACACCGGCTTGCTGTCTATCCGCCGCTATCACGAAGCCAACGGCCAGCCTAACCGCGACGTGTGCCTGATTCCCCAATCCGCACACGGCACCAACCCCGCCACCGCGCAAATGTTGGGCATGAAAGTGGTGGTGGTGAAAACCGACGAGCAGGGCAACGTCGATATCGAAGACCTGAAAGCCAAAGCCGCCGAACATCAACAAAACTTAGGCGCGCTGATGATTACCTATCCGTCCACCCACGGCGTGTACGAAGAAGGCATCCGCGACATCTGCAAAATCATCCACGACCACGGCGGCCAAGTGTATATGGACGGCGCAAACATGAACGCCCAAATCGGCATCATGCAGCCCGCCGAAGTGGGCGCGGACGTGCTGCACATGAACCTGCACAAAACCTTCTGCATCCCGCACGGCGGCGGCGGCCCCGGCATGGGCCCCATCGGTTTGAAAGCGCATCTCGCCCCGTTCGCCCCGAGCCACACCGTATCGCCCGTTGAAGGCGCAACCGACGGCATGAGCGCCGTATCCGCCGCGCCTTACGGCTCCGCCAGCATCCTGCCGATTACTTGGATGTACATCACCATGATGGGCAAAACCGGCATGGAGCAAGCCACCCAATGGGCATTGCTGAACGCCAACTATGTGGCCAAAGAATTGAGCGCGGATTACCCGATTCTCTACACCGGCAAAAACGGCCGCGTCGCGCACGAATGTATCGTTGACTTGCGCCCGCTCAAAGCCGAAAGCGGCATCACCGAAACCGACATCGCCAAACGCCTGATGGACTACGGCTTCCACGCCCCCACCGTGTCGTTCCCCGTTGCCGGCACGCTGATGATCGAGCCGACCGAAAGCGAAAGCAAAGCCGAGCTCGACCGCTTCATCGCCGCACTGAAATCCATCAAACAGGAAGTGTTGAAAGTGCAAAACGGCGTATGGCCGAAAGACGACAACCCGCTGGTGAACGCCCCGCACACCGCCGCCAACGTAACCGACGGCGAATGGACGCACCCCTACACCCGCGAAGAAGCCGTGTTCCCGCTGCCCTATGTTCGCGAAAACAAATTCTGGCCGAGCGTTAACCGCGTGGACGATGTGTACGGCGACCGAAACTTGGTCTGCTCTTGCCCGCCGATGAGCGCGTATGAGGAATAAGCTTTAGTTTGATGTGAGAAGCTAAGTTAAATGCCTGTCTGAAAAAGTTTCAGACAGGCATTTTGTTTGGTAATTCTATATGGAATAGGTGATTTAAAAATCAAATGGGTATCTGGAAAACTTTTTTGATTCGGTTTGGTCGGATAAATATATTCGAAATGAATATTATGTGGTATTTGCCCGAATAAGAAAGCGATCAGCGCATGGCTAAATACGAGGTTAAGGGCATATTGGGAAAATTTAATCAAACCGTTTTAATTTTTTTGGGAGATTTTATCATGGCAGAATCGAAGAGAATTGATTTAACCAACTACTACAATCCATTTGTAGGAAAAATCACTTTACATCCTAAAACTGCTTTAAACCATTATCTGTGGAACTCGCCAACAGAACCAAGTTGGGATGATATACGTAATAATTTGGATGGTAATAAGTGGAGAACTGGAGAGAATGCGAGCAGAAAAGTAATTCAACTTGATGCTAGCGAACATATGACGGTAGGTCCAGGACGTTTTGTTTCTGCTGTGGATTTTCAATATTTTCGTGATTTTTTCAATCATAAAGATTTAGCTCCGGGTACATATACTGTTAATGGTAGAAACGGTTCGAATAATTTGGATAATATATTAGGAGGGGAGAATGCAGCAGATGGCCTTTCTATTAATTTATATCAATACCTTCACCCATTAGGTCTGGATTTTGTAGAACGTGCGTTTGTATTTGGTAGCGAGACATATGAGGTTACTGCAGACAATGCGAACAAAGATCTTTTGTTTATAGTTCATGATGATGGCAGTAAGGAAATTAGGGGGCTAAAAATCACGCCAATAGAGCGCCCAGATGTGGATGAAAATGGGAATATTCAAGGAGATGATAATTTCGATTTTGAGAGCAGCACTCCAGGGATTCAACAGGTAAATAACGGCTTAAAAGTGGAATTGGATCCGCTTAAGACAGGCATAACGGTACCAATTGAGTATACGGGTGATGTAGATGCACTTACTATCACTGGATCTGACTTTTATCTATTAGAGAATAAAAAAGAGGCTTATACGAGTGTTAAATTAACTGTAGGAGATAAGGGTTATTTGGCGTCTGCTGGCGTTTTAAAGCCAATTTTGATGAGCTCGGAGTTCTATAAAAAAGTGTTTAATGAGCTGTTGTGGCGGGAAGCTAAAGAAAAAGTTGAAGATATACGGGAGATATTAGAAAAAATCAGAGAGTCGGTAAACGGCCCGATTGTTATTGATCTTGACGGTGATGGTGTGGAAACAATCTCATCGAATGAAGGTATCCGTTTCGATCATGATAAAAACGGTTCTAAAGAACAAACCGGTTGGGCAGGTAAAGATGACGGGCAGTTAGCGATAGACCTGAATCGAAATGGTAATATTGATGATGGTGGCGAGCTGTTCGGTAATAATACTCTGCTAGCTGATGGTAAAACTAAGGCAGTCGGCGGTTTTGAAGCTTTGGCACAGTATGATAGCAATGATAACGGTTTGGTTGATGAAGGCGATGAGCATTGGAACGATTTGTTGGTTTGGCAAGATGTTAACTCAGACGGTGTTGCCGGTGAGGGAGAGCTGAAATCATTGGGTGAAACTGGTATTGTGTCTATTAACCTAGATTACGATGAAACGGGTAAGCAGGATGAAAATGGAAATCTCCATAAGCAAAGTTCTTTAGCAACTTGGCGTGATGACAATACTACGGATACAGTAGACGTTTGGTTTAGAGCGGAGAGTTTTGTCAATGTGCCTGTTAATAAATTTACGCATACTGAAGAAATCGATCTTCTACCGGAGGTAATTTCTGTATGGGATATCCATAATCTACGTGACGCTATGACGCAAGATGAAACCTTGCTGGCACAAGTGAAAGCGTATATTTCTGATCCGACGCAAGAAAAATTGGAAGATTTGGTTTATCAGTGGACAGGTACGGTTGGGGTCGAGCCGAAAGGTGAGCATAAACATGTGGATATGCGGAAGCTGGCTGTACTGGAAAAGCTGGTAGGTGAATCGTTGGATATAAAATTGAGCAAGGATACTGGCAAAAAAGTGGAAGAAGTATTTGACCAGTTTGCGGATTATGTAGCTGGAAATATCAAAGTTCAAGGGTTATATGATAAACAGATTGGCGGTCAAATGTTGACTGCTGATGCAGATGGTAATATTTCTGCTGATTGGCTATCTGTCAATTTGCATATGGACAAATTGCTGATGGAAAAAGATATTGAAAAGGCTTCAGAGATGGCTGAGGCAATTGTTGATGCGTTGACGTATAACGATCAGCTTTCCGAATATATGATAGGTGCAGCTCAAGGATTTACGGCGGCAATATCCCACTACGGCGAAGTTGGCGACCTGAAAAAACTGGCAGAATTAGACGGTACGGTCGGAGACGACGGCAATAATCATCTGAAAGCCGGTTCGGAACACAACATCCTTTTGGAAGGAGCCGTATTGTTTGGTGACGACGGTAACGACAAGCTCAAGGGTGGTAAGGATAATGATGTTTTAGTAGGCGGTGCCGGCAATGATAAGCTGGAGGGTAAAGGCGGTTCCGACCTATATGTTTTTGAAAAGGATTTCGGCAAGGATAAAATTGATTCGGATGACGATGATGACGGTAGCGACGTTATTCGCTTTGCCGAATACTTGCAGTCTGATTTAAACTTTGTCCGTTCATCCGATAATTTGGTTATTACCACAAAAGAAGGAGATAACGCTCTGAAGGTTGAGGATTTTTTTGAAGACGGTAAAGATGGTGCATCAATTGATTCAATTGTTTTTGCCGATTATTCTTTCCTTGATAAGAATGCAATTAAAGATCTTGCAGAAACGGTTGGAGTTGGATGCGGCGGCAAAGCAACGGATGGGCACAGCTGTTTCAAATATGCAGAAAAACTTTCTGCACCGGCTATGCATTCGTCGCCTGCATTAGATGAAGCAGCAATGGAAATTGTGGGGTAAATTGATGAATAATGATTTCGGCTTTGATTAATTTGCCCAAAGCCGTAATAAACGTTAATTATCCTTAACCATGCCTGTCTGAAAACCTGAATCCGGTTTTCAGACAGGCATTTTATTTTGCCAGGGCAGGCGGGCGGTAAGCCAGGGCTGTTGAGCCGTTGCATGGATCAGGCTGTTTCAGAAAGGAATAAAACAATCGTTGTGCGGAGGAAAACAATATCGGGCAGAATGTTAAATCGCTTAAATGCCTATCTGAAACAACAACTTTTTCAGACAGGCATAGTCGTATTATGAGAATAATTCAAATGCATGAAATGGCATATTAACCCCCACTTAAAACAGGAGAAGATTCATGAGCAACACCGATACTTTGCAAAACACAACAGCGCAACTTGCCGATCAAAACGCAGTGGCTGAAGCCGGCAGAAAGTTGGTGGACGAAAGCGAAGAGCTTCATGTGGTTTTGCCGCATATTGATATCAAAACCGATATTCATACCGGTAATGTGTTGGACAACGCCCATTATTGGGAAGGCACACAGAAAGTTAAAGCCGAGGGTGCGTCTGTAACAGAGTTCACCATAGACGGCAAAACCTATCGTCCGGGAGAGGTTGTGAAAGGTGATGAATCCGGCAAGCTCAAGAATTTCACACTGAACAAAGACGGCTCTTATGTATTGGAAGTTGAAAACGGCGGTCATATCAGCGGTGTGCAAATCGGCTACAAAGTTGACGACGGCGACACCACGGTTGATTCCAAAATCAATCTGACCATTGAAAGCTGGGGCGCCCATCTTGATCCTTCGGATGCGGCGGATATTATTGCCAACGACCGCGACTCGTTTGTTGATGCCGGAGAATGGGTGGATAACGCCACCGGCAAAGTAAGCGGCAATGTACTGGAAAACACAGTCAATAAAGCCGGAAAAGACTTAACGATAGACGGTTTCGTGATCGACGGCATGAAATACAATGCCGGCGATGTGGCGGCGATTTTCGGTATCGGTACTTTTAAATTAAATGCCGACGGCAGCTATGAATTTTCAGTAGAGGGCCAGCGTGTGGATGCTGCCAAAATGCCGGCCGTAAGCTACACCATTAGCAATGGCGAAGGCAAAGAAAATGCCGTGCTTTATATTTCCATCGACCGCAGCAAGATCCCTGATGCTCCCTATGCCGAAGCCAATGACAAGGCGGATCCGATTGTAGATTTGAGCACCACTAAAGTGATGAGCGGCAGAGTGGATGACGGCAATGTGTTGAGCCACTATGAGGGAGACGATAAGCCTTATATTGCCGGCTTCAGAATCGGTAATGCCTATTATGCGGCGGGTCAGACCGTGAAAGTGGAGAACTTGGGCGAATTCACCATGAACCGGGACGGTTCTTACCGTATCAACGCCAGCGAGATTGCCGATGAAAACGCTTGGGTGCCGAGCGTGTCTTATACGGTAACCAACGGTTATAAAGCATCTTCTTCGCTCATGCGTTTCCAGATTGATAAAGATGATCCGTCTGACGAAGATGAAAACGTAAACAGCACAGAGAAAACGGTAACCGGCCAAGTGTTGGAAAATACAAACTATACCGTAACCGAATTTACGGTAAACGACACCGCATATAAAGCCGGCGAAACCGTGCAGATCGAAGGCGTGGGCAGCTTTACTTTGAACGCCGACGGTACTTACACATTGGATGCAAGCAATGCCGCCGCCGGTGTAACCGTGCCCGAAATTGAATATACCGTGAGCAACGGCTTCAAAACCGACACTTCAAGCTTGGAGATTACACTGGGCAGCAGCGCACCGGAACAACCCGCTCCGGAACAACCCGCTCCGGAACAACCCGCTCCGGAACAGCCAGCTCCGGAACAGCCAGCTCCGGAACAGCCAGCTCCGGAACAACCGGCACCGGAACAACCGGCACCGGAACAACCCGGCAACGAAGCTGCCCAAGCTGAATTAGTCGATGAAGATGAGAAAGGCGGCGATATTGGCGGCAATGTGTTGAAGAATGCAAGCAGTACACTGAACGGTCAACCGGTAGGCGAGTTGAGCGTAACAGAGTTTACTGTTAACGGAATGCGCTATGCTGCCGGTGAAACAGCGCAACTTGACGCAGGTAAATTCACGCTGAATGCCGATGGCAGATATTGGTTTGACGCTAACTTATCGCAACCGGGTTATACCTCGCCCGAGATTACTTATACGGTAAGCAACGGCGCGAAAACCGACACATCCACGCTGACCATCTTCTACGATTGGGGTCATTTGGAAGCAGACGGTGCCTTCTCTTATCCGCATGATTATGAAGTGTTGGAAGGCGATAACCGCACAGGCATGCCATTTATCGTGGAGGGCAAACACCATGATACCGAGCTGATTATCGGCGACAACTACAAAGACGCACCGGCAACCGGCGATAAGCTGGACGCAGGCAGCGCGTGGTTCAGTCTGATAAGTGATGTATTGGTGGGCGACCGTTTGAATATCGATTCGTTGGAGTGGCAGTCCGGTACCACCACCATCAAAGGCAGCAGCTACAATGATGTGGAAGAAGGCTTGGATGACTACATGGAAACAGTCCGCCCGGGCGTGGACAGCGACGAGGCCGTGTATAACTATGTGCGTGAAAACTATGCCCAACTGATGGATACCAATCCTCAGGGCGGAGATGATGTTTTAATCGGCAGCCATAGGGACGACATTCTGATAGGCAATGCCGGTAACGACACGCTCACGGGCAACGCAGGCAGCGATACCTTTGTGTTTATGATCAACAGCAACAGCGGTCAAGACACGATTACCGACTTTACCGTAGGCAAAGACAAACTCGAGTTTACTGATTTAGTCGATAACAGCCAGCTGCTTTGGGATGCCGAAAGCCGCGTACTCAGCTTTACCGGTGTACAGGACGGCCAGACCTATGAAAACAGCATTGCTATCCAAAATGCTTCAACCGATACGAAGCTGGAAGATTTGCTGACACCTGCAGCACCGCTTGTTTAACTAGGTAGCATCAAGCAATGCCTGTCTGAAAACTTTTTCAGACAGGCATTGTCGTATTGTAGAACGGTAAGACAAATGCATATTCTTGGCTTATTAAAACAGCACAGCATAGCCGTTTATGCCTACCGTTACGTTGTCGGATACTACAGATACTTGGGAGAATACAAATGGAGAATATTGAATTTAAACATAATCCCCCCGAAAAAGCCGCTAATCATCAATCTGCAACATGGTTTGATGACGGTGATGAATTGCTGCGCTATGTTTTCCCCCGCACAGCGCCTTTGGGCGGTTATGTTCATCAAGGTAATTTGCTGACCAACGCCATTAATAAAGTCGATGGTAAAGAGGTGGGCGGCATTACCGTAACCGATTTCACCTTCAACGGCAAAACCTATAAAGCAGGTGAGTTCATTACCGACAAAGGCGACGGCCGCGTGAACAACTTTACCTTGAACCGCGACGGTAGCTATGTGGTGGAGTTGGCTACTCAAGACTACGGCCGATCAGAAATAGTGTATACCGTGAGCAATGGCAAAGAGAGTGTGAAGTCAACGCTTTACATGTTTGCCGATCAAGATTTTGTAGACACAGGCACCTTGTTCGATAAGGGTGAGTGGGTGGATGCAAACACTGCGAAAGTGACCGGTAATGTATTGGAAAATACTCAAAACCAATCTGAAAACGCATTAAAAATCGATGGTTTTGTTATCAATGGTATGAAATACAAAGTGGGCGAAACTGCTGCAATCTACGGCATCGGCACTTTCAAAATGAACGCCGACGGCAGCTATGAGCTGTCGGTGGAAGGCCAGCGTATTAATTCGCACACAATGCCGGCAGTGTCTTATACCGTGAGCAACGGCGAAGAAGCGGAAGATTCCCTGCTCTATATCAATCTCGATTTGAGCAAAATTCCGCCTGCGCCGTATGCCGAGGCCAACGATAAGGCAAACGCCCATGTCGATCTGAATGCCACCAAAATACTCAGCGGCCGTATCGACAGCGGAAATGTATTGGACAAATATGAGGGTGACGATAAACCTTATATTTCCGGCTTCCGCATCAATAATGCCTACTATGCCACCGGCCAAACCGTGAAAGTGGATAATTTAGGCGAATTCACCATGAACCGTGACGGCTCGTTCACTATCAACGCCAGTGATGTGGCAGATGTAAACAGCCGGATTCCCAGCGTGGCTTATACCGTTACCAACGGATACGGAGCCTCTTCATCGCAAATGCATTTCCAAATTGATAAAAACGCACCGGTAGATGCCGATGAAAACGTTACCAGCGCAGAGAAAAGCGTAACCGGCAATGTGCTGGAAAACACACACTTTACCGTGACCGAATTTACGGTAAACGGCACAAGCCATAAAGCAGGTGAAACCGTACAGATAGAAGGCGTGGGCAGCTTTACGCTGAATGCCGACGGCGCGTATGTTTTGAATGCCACAACAGAATCTCGGGTTAAACTGCCTGCGATTGAATATACCGTGAGCAACGGTTTTAAAACCGATAAATCCAGCCTGCAAATCACCTTGCAAGGCAGCACGCCGCCCGATCCAGCACAGGCTGAATTGATTGACGGCGACGAAAACGAAACCTTTACCGATATTGTTCGAGGCAATGTGCTGGATAATGCCAGCAGCACACTCAACGGCGAAGATGTGGGCACATTAAGCATCACCGGCTTCACGGTCGACGGCATGCACTACAAAGCAGGCGATATCGTGCAGTTTGACACCGGTAAATTCACATTGAATGCCAATGGCTACTATAAATTTGATGCCAATATGTCGTTTACCAATTTTCAGGCGCCGGAGATTGTTTATACCGTGAGCAACGGCGCCAAAACCGATACATCCAGTTTGAAATTCGGCTACGATTGGTCGCATCTCGAGCCCAACGGCCCGCCTGCGCAGCAATTCGAATTTGTTATCAGCGCAGGAGACAACCGTAACGGAGAAGGCGTCGAGTTCAACGGCAGCATGTTGAAATCCGATTTAATGATTGGCGATAACTACAAAAGCGCTTCAGCAACCGATGACAAACTGGTTGCCGGAGAAGGCTTTGTCCGCGCGGCTAACGATATTCTGATCGGCGACCGCATCAATATAGACCATTTGGAATGGGAACCTTTTACCGGCGGCGACAAAATCAAAGGCAGCAGCTATGATGACACACTCAAAGGGCTCACAGATTACCTCGAAGCCATCCGGCCTTCAGGTAACGATTTCGCTGCTTCGCATCAGAAATATCAATATGTGCGCGAAAACTATCTTGACCTGCTCGATACCAATCCCGAAGGCGGCAATGATACCCTGATTGGCGGCCATCTGGACGACATCATCATCGGCAACGCCGGCAACGATACCCTCACAGGCAATGCGGGCAAAGATACCTTTGTGTTCACCATCAACAGCAACAGCGGGCATGATGTGATTACCGATTTCACCAAAGGTTTTGATACCATTAAGTTCAGCGACCTGACCGACCAATCCCAGTTGAATTGGAATGCCGACACAGGCATACTCAGCTTTACCGGCGTTCAGGGCGACCAAACCTATGAAAACAGCATCACGATTCAACATGCTTCGCAAGATTTGAAACTGGAAGATATCATTGCCGCCGCACCGGTTGTGGCGTAAACCCGAATGCCTGTCTGAAAACTTTTACCGCCACGCAGAAATACTGCCGGCTTGTTTTCAGACAGGCATTTTAAAAAACAATGTCCATTTTTATGAAGATTGCCATACACCCTTTAAACGAATTCACTCACCATATCGAAGAGCTGGTGCAAGCCCTGTTTGCCCAATGGCACGATTTTGCACCGTGGTCTTCGCCGGAAAAAATCCGCGCCTATTACCGACAATGCCTCAACCACGAAACCTTGCCTCGCGCCTTTGTTGCGGTAGATGCCGACAGCGGCAGGCTGCTGGGCAGCGCTGCGCTGAAACGGCACGACATTGCGCAACTGCCGCAATATGAATATTGGCTGGGCGATGTGTTTGTGTTGCCGGCTTGGCGCGGAGCAGGCGTGGGCGGCGTGTTGGTGCGTCATTGCCTGTCTGAAGCCAAGCAGCTGGGCATTGAAGAGCTTTATCTTTACACGCCCGATGTGCAGGCGGTTTACGAACGCTATGGCTGGCGCGAAATCGAAACCCGCCGGTACAACGGGGAGACCGTCAGCGTGATGCGTTTGGGTTTAAGGCAATAAATGGAGCATGAATAAACAATGCCTGTCTGAAAACTTTTCAGACAGGCATTAATGATTTAAGCATCGGGCAAGCGGCTCATCCAAATACCGCTGGCCAGGCAAATCACACTGGTAGCTATGCCAATCCACCATTGTTCGGGAAAGCGGACAAACATAATCATGCAGGAAACCGTCATCATCGTCCAAGCGAGGTATTTGGCGCGGCGGGGGATGGCGCGGTTGCGTTCCCAGTTTTGAATCATGGGGCCGAAGTAGCGATGCCGGTGCAGCCAGCGGTGAAAACGCGGCGAGGCGCGGGCCCAGCATACCGCAGCGAGTAAAACAAAAGGCGTGGTCGGCAACACCGGTAGGAAAATGCCGAGTATGCCGAGAGTTAGCGCAATCGCGCCAAAAAGCCAAAAAACAGAGCGGACTATCATAATCTTCCCGTATGTGTGTGCCTGATGGCAGTATATTATTTGTGTTTAACCGGGCAAACCTGCGGAATTTCAAGCTTTTCCCAGCCTTCGTGCCCCATTTCTTCCAACAAAGCGATATTGCGGCCAAAAATCGCTTCGGCATCGGGAAATGCTTCGGCAGCTTTGGCGATACTGTCTTCCCGAATCAGATGTAGCGTGGGGTAGGGCGAGCGGTTGGTGTAGTTAGTGATGTCGTGTTCTTCCGTGCCTTCAAACATGAAGCCGGGGTGAAAGGGCGCGATTTGGATGATGCCTTCCAAACCATTGTCGATAACCGCTTGGTCGGCAAAATCAAGCATATCGTTGAATTGGTGGAAATCAGCAAACAAACCGGGGTGAACCAGCAGGCTGGTTTCGGTTTCTTCCGGAGGCGTTTCTGCCAGAAGTTGCAGCTCGCGGTCGAGGTCTTCCAAAAAGCCGTCAAGATGCTTGGCATGGCTCACGGCGATGCGCACGCGGTTTTTGGCATACGGCGCTTTGGCAAAAGGGCAGAGGTTCAGCCCGATGACGGCTTTTTCCAGCCAAGTGCGGGTATGCTCGATAACGGTTTGATCGGAAAGTGTCATAACACAATATTGCTTTATAAGAACGGGTTGCAATTATAACCATGCCTGTCTGAAAACACACAAAGTATTTTCAGACAGGCATGATTTACGCATGTGCCGGCCGGGAAATAAGCGATTAAAGCAACACTTTTTCAATCCCGCCGTTGTTGGCTTTTTGGACGAACTCGTTTTGCCAGTTGTCGCCGAGGATGTGTTTTGCCATTTCCACCACGATGTAGTCGGCGGGCATGGCGTTGTCGTCGGTGTAGCGGCTCAAACCTTGCAGGCAGGCGGGGCATGAGGTGAGCATTTTTACCCGTTCGCCCTGCGGAAGTTGCTTGAGGTTTTTCTCGATTTCTTCCTGTTTGCGGAATTTCACCTGTGTAGCGATGTCGGGTCGTTTGACGGCAAACATGCCCGATTCGCCGCAGCAGCGGTCGCTTAACACTACTTCTTTTCCCATCAGCTCGCTGGTCATTTTGGTGGCGTTCATGGTTTTGATCGGGCTGTGGCAGGGGTCGTGATACAGGTATTGCTGGCCGCTTACGCCGTCGAGCTTGATGCCTTTTTCCAATAAAAACTCATGAATATCAATGATGCGGCAGCCGGGGAAAATGTCTTCGAAGCGGTATTTTTCCAGCTGGTCGTAACAGGTGCCGCAGCTCACGACTACGGTTTTGATGTCGAGGTAGTTTAAGGTGTTGGCCAAACGGTGGAACAGCACGCGGTTTTCGGTGGTCATCTGTTCGGCTTTGTCGTGGTTGCCGCCGGCGTCTTGCGGATAGCCGCAGCAGAGGTAGCCCGGCGGCAGCACGGTTTGCACGCCGGCATGCCAGAGCATGGCTTGCGTGGCCAAGCCGACTTGGCTGAACAGGCGTTCCGAACCGCAGCCGGGGAAGTAGAACACGGCTTCGCTGTCTTCCGGCAGTTGCGGGTTGCGGATAATCGGCACGGTTTTGTTGTCTTCAATATTCAGCCAAGCGCGTGCGGTTTTGATCGGCACATGGCGCGGCAGCGGTCGGTTGATGAAGTGGACCACTTGTTCTTTAATCGGCGAGCCGCCTGTGGTGGCTTTGGGCGCGGCTTTCTGGCGGCCTGCGCCGATATGGGCTTTCTTGCCCCAGTTGTAGGCCAGATTTTGCAATTTGAAACCGGCTTCCACCACGCCTTTGCGCAACACTTGGATGGTGCGCGGGTCTTTGGCGTTGAGGAAAGCCATACCGGCGGCGACGGCAGGGTTGAATTTGCGTTTGCCGGCTTTGCGCAGATAGTTGCGGATGGCTACGGTAACGTCGCCGAAGTCGATGTTGACGGGGCAGGGCTTCACGCAGCGGTGGCACACGGTGCAATGGTCGCCGAGGTCGTTTAATTCGTCGAAGTGGCGCAGCGATACGCCGCGGCGGGTTTGCTCTTCGTATAAAAACGCTTCGGTCAACAAGCCGACACCGAGGATTTTGTTGCGCGGGCTGTACAGCAGGTTGGCGCGCGGCACATGGGTGCTGCACACGGGTTTGCATTTGCCGCAGCGCAGGCAGTCTTTCACCGATTCGGCGATGGTGCCGAGGTCGGACTGCTCCATAATCAGCGATTCCACGCCAAGCAGCTCAAATGAAGGCGTGTAGGCATTGCGCAAATCCGAGCCGCGCATCAGTTTGTGGCGGTTGAAGCGGCCTTGCGGATCGACTTTGGCTTTGTAGTCCCAGAAGGGCTGCATTTCTTCGTCGGTAAGGAATTCGAGCTTGGTGATGCCGATGCCGTGCTCGCCGGAAATCACACCGTTGAGGCTGCGGGCGATTTTCATGATGCGTTCCACCGCTTTATGGGCGGTTTGCAGCATGTCGTAATCGTCTGAATTCACGGGAATATTGGTGTGGACGTTGCCGTCGCCCGCGTGCATGTGCAGGGCGACGAACACGCGCCCGCGCACCACGCGGCTGTGAATCTTGGCCAAACCTTCCATAATCTTGGTGTCGGCCTTGCCGCTGAAGATTTCAGACAGGGGTTTCATCACATCGGCTTTAATCGACACGCGCAGGCGGAAATCGCGGAAGGCGATGAAGCAGCTTTCTTCGTCTTTCGCTTCGGGCGCAGCATGGACGGCATGGCCGTAGCGTTGTTTGTATTCGCCCAAAGGCGCGTCGAGGTTGTCGAGCAGCCATTTCCAACGCTCTTTCACGGCAGAAACGTGTTGGAATGCGTGTTTGGCGCGTTCGCCCAACAATTCGCTGCTGGGCAGGTCGGTGCCCATTTTGTCCACCGGCAGGCGGCCTTGCAGGTATGCTTGCAGCGCGTTGCACAGAGCCAGTTTGTTTTTAATCGACAGTTCGATGTTGATGCGCTCGATGCCGTCTGAATACTCGCCCAAACGCTCCAGCGGAATCACCACGTCTTCATTGATTTTAAAGGCGTTGGTGTGTTTGGCGATGGCGGCGGTGCGGCTGCGGTCGAGCCAGAAGGTTTTGCGCGCTTCGGGCGTAACGGCGATAAAACCTTCGCCGTCGCGGGCTTGCGCGAGTTTGACGATATGTTCGGCGGCTACGGCTACGGCGGCTTCGTCGTCGCTCACAATATCGGCAATCAGCACCATTTTCGGGCGGCCTTTCCCCGCCGCTTTGGTGGCATAACCGACCGCACGCACATAACGCCAGTCGAGATGCTCCAAACCGGCCAGCTTCACGCTGCCGTGGCCGAGCATATAGTCGCGGATTTCCACGATAGACGGCGTGGCGTTGGCAACCGTGCCGAAAAATTCCAAACACACGGTGCGGATGTATTTCGGCATGGTGTGCAGCACGAAGGCCACGCTGGTGATGATGCCGTCGGTACCTTCTTTTTGCACGCCGGGCAGGCCGCTTAAGAATTTGTCGGTAACGTCTTTGCCGAGGCCGACTTTGCGGAATTTGCGGCCGTCGATTTCCAAACGTTCGGTTTTAACGATGTTGAGGCCGTCTGAATCCAATGTGTGCACATCGAAAACGGCGGTTTCTTCGTCGTGGATTTTGCCGAAGTTGTGGCGTACACGCTCGATTTTCAGCCACTCGCCTTGCGGGTTGACCATTTTCCAATAGGCAAGATTATCGAGTGCCGTGCCCCACAATACGGCTTTTTTGCCGCCCGCATTCATGGCCACGTTGCCGCCCACACAGGAAGCATCGGCGGAAGTCGGGTCAACCGCAAACACCAGTTTGGAGGCGGTGGCGGTTTCTTCTACGCGCCGCGTTACCACGCCCGCGCCGCAATGGATAATCGGATGTTTGCCTTCCAAGCCGGGCAGTTCCACATATTCCACGCCGTTGTGCTTGTCGAGTTTTTCGGTGTTGATGACCGCGCTCATGGCATCAAGCGGCACCGCACCGCCGGTATAACCCGTGCCGCCGCCGCGCGGAATAATGGTCAAATCCAGCTCGATTAAGGCTTTGACCAAAGGCGCAACTTCGGCTTCGGTGTCGGGATTCACCACCACAAACGGATATTCCACCCGCCAGTCGGTAGCGTCGGTAACGTGCACCACGCGGGCGAGGCCGTCGAACATGATGTTGTGTTTTTTAGTGATTTTGGAGAGGCGCGCCAGAATCTGCTCGCGCTTTTTGCGGGTGGTTTCGAAGCTTTCGTCAAACTGCGCTACAGCCCCTTCGGCCGCTTTCAATAATTCGGCAACTTGCTCGTTATCGTCGCGGCGTTTTTGGATTTCGTTTAAGCGGTGGCGCATTTCTTTCACCAAAGCTTCGCGCCGGTTGGGGTGATCCAGCAAGTCGTCCACCAGATAAGGGTTGCGCATCACGACCCAGATGTCGCCCAACACTTCAAACAGCATCCGCGCCGAACGGCCGGTTCTGCGCTGGCCGCGCAAGATTTGCAGCACGTTCCACGCTTCTTCGCCCAAAAGGCGGATCACGATTTCACGGTCGGAATAAGATGTGTAGTTGTAAGGGATTTCGCGAATGCGTTGCTGTGTGGTCATGGCAGGCGGTTCCGTTTTTTCGATTTATTTGCTAATTATAAATTATTGAATTTATTTTGATATGTAATAGTTTGATTTTTTATACTTTGCATATAAGGCTTTCGGGGCCTCAATGTTGGGTATTCTACTTGATTTTTTTACCTGTTTTTTGCTGCTGGGGTATGATGCTGCGCGTATTACCGATTTTTTTGGAAGATGCTAATGTAGTGTAATTTAAGCTTTTTTTCAATTGAAATTTATGGTGAAAGCTTATGTGTTATTTTCATGAAGTATAGAATTTGTTAACAATTTTCAATATCTTGGCAATGAAATCAGTGGCACTTCCTGCTTTGTAAATCGATGGGTATCAGTTAGAATAAACGCTGATTTGAGACATGATGTTTTCAGACAGGCATTGTATCGAGTACATACAATGCCTGTCTGAAAACATCATTAATACAAAAACTTATCGATATTTTAGAGAAAACTATGAGTCAATATGTTTATTCTATGCTGCGCGTGAGCAAAGTGGTGCCGCCGCAGAAAACCATCATTAAAGACATTTCATTGTCGTTTTTCCCGGGCGCGAAAATCGGCTTGCTCGGTTTGAATGGTGCGGGTAAATCCACCGTTTTGCGCATTATGGCAGGCGTGGACAAAGAATTCGAAGGCGAAGCCATCCCCATGAGCGGCATCAAAATCGGCTACCTGCCGCAAGAGCCGGAGCTGGACCCTGAAAAAACCGTGCGCGAAGAAGTGGAAAGCGGTTTGGGCGAAGTGGCTGCCGCGCAAAAGCGTTTGGAAGAAGTGTATGCCGCCTATGCCGATCCGGATGCCGATTTTGATGCTTTGGCGGAAGAGCAAGGCCGGTTGGAAGCGATTATCGCGGCAGGTTCTTCAAGCGGCGGCGGTATGGAACATGAATTGGAAATAGCCGCCGATGCGCTGCGCCTGCCAGAATGGGATGCCAAAATCGGCAACCTTTCCGGCGGTGAAAAACGCCGTGTGGCCTTGTGCAAACTGTTGTTGAGCAAGCCGGACATGCTGCTTTTGGACGAACCGACCAACCATTTGGATGCCGAATCGGTGGAATGGCTGGAGCAGTTTTTGGTGCGTTTCCCCGGCACTGTAGTGGCCGTTACCCACGACCGTTATTTCTTGGATAACGCCGCCGAATGGATTTTGGAGCTTGACCGCGGCCACGGCATTCCGTGGAAGGGCAATTATTCTTCTTGGTTGGAGCAGAAAGAAAAACGCTTGGAAAACGAGGCCAAAACCGAAGCTGCCCGCCTGAAAGCCATGAAGCAGGAATTGGAATGGGTGCGCCAAAACGCTAAAGGCCGCCAAGCCAAATCCAAAGCGCGTTTGGCCCGCTTTGAAGAAATGTCCAACTACGAATATCAAAAACGCAATGAAACACAGGAAATCTTTATTCCCGTGGCAGAGCGTTTGGGCAATGAAGTGATTGAGTTTGTGAACGTAAGCAAGTCATTCGGCGACAAACTGTTAATCGACGATTTGAGCTTCAAAGTGCCGCCTGGCGCGATTGTCGGCATCATCGGCCCCAACGGAGCGGGTAAATCGACGCTGTTTAAAATGATTGCCGGCAAAGAGCAGCCGGACAGCGGCGAAGTGAAAATCGGCCAAACCGTGAAAATGTCGCTGATCGATCAAAGCCGCGAAGGTTTGCAAAACGACAAAACCGTGTTCGACAACATCGCTGAAGGCCGCGATATTCTGCAAGTCGGCCAATTTGAAATCCCCGCCCGCGCTTATTTGGGCCGTTTCAATTTTAAAGGCAGCGACCAAAGCAAGCTGGCCGGCAATCTCTCCGGCGGCGAACGAGGCCGTTTGCACTTGGCGAAAACTTTGCTTTCAGGCGGCAACGTGCTGCTGCTGGACGAACCTTCCAACGATTTAGACGTGGAAACGCTGCGCGCGTTGGAAGATGCTTTGCTGGAGTTCGCCGGCAGCGTGATGGTGATCTCGCACGACCGTTGGTTCCTCGACCGCATCGCCACCCACATTTTGGCTTGCGAAGGCGATTCAAAATGGGTGTTCTTTGACGGCAACTATCAAGAATACGAAGCCGATAAAAAACGCCGCTTGGGTGAAGAGGGCGCCAAACCGAAACGGATTCGCTATAAGCCGGTAACGCGTTGATGGTGAGTTGAGAAGAATGCCTGTCTGAAAACTTTTTCAGACAGGCATTTGTTTAATGCAGCTTAATCATAAACAATTAAGGCGTGATGCCGTTGTTTTTCAAAATTTGGGCAATCTGCTCGCGAACTTTTTGTTGTTTGGTCTCTTCAACCAACTGTTCCCGGATCTGGCCGAAAGGTGGGATTTCAGGGCTTCGTTCTTCTGCGGCGAGTTTAATCAGATAAAACTTGTCTTTGTATCGAACCGGCTCTTTGGTGATTTCGCCGCGTGTCATTGGGGCAATGATTTTGCCGATGGCAGGATCCAGCTCCTGAGAATGAACAAAGTTGTTTGTATGCTGGTTTTGATCAGGGTAGCGTTTGATTAAATCGTCGAAACTGAGGCCTTTTAGCAATAATTCCTGTGCTGCCTTCGCTTCTTCGGGTGTGTTAAAAGCGATTTGCTGGATTTTTACCGTTCTGGCAATCTGGTCGTAAAACTTGCGTACATCGCTTTCACTGACTTCTGTTTTTCGCTCCAGATATTCGGTGTAAGCGCTGGCATATACTTCAGCCTCAATGTTTTTCAATTGGTTTTGTAATTCGGCATCTTTATCTAAGCCTACTTTGACAGCCTCATTTTTTAATACTTCCAAAGTCTGCAAGCGGCGGGTAGCTTGGCGACGGATTTCTTCACCGTCAATATTGCCGCGACGGTTTGGGTCTTGCTCTGCTTGTTTTAAAAACATGGCGGCCATGCTGTCGATGCGGGCTTTGTCAATTTCAGGAGCGGCAAATGCAACACCTGTGAAGGTTAAGGTAAGAGCGGTTAATAATGCTTTTCTTTTCATGATGTTTTCTGAAAACGGTATGTTAGCGGGCGGGTTGGATGTTGGCTTTTTGCACCAAGCTATCTACGGCTTCGGCGATGCGGGCTTCTTGCAGGTCGCTGCCGATACGCTCTTTGATTTGGTCATAAGGCGGGATGGTAATGGTGCGTTTGTCGTTTACATAAAAAATGGCATAAATTCCATTATTGTCTTGTAGCGGTTTCTCTGTATGCGAACCTTTGCGCAAATTGTGAATTGCCTGATACATAGGCGGATTGGCTTGTTGCAGGTCTTTGAGCGGAACATAGGTGGCTACGATGCCGCCGGTTTGCTTGGCTTGGGGATCAATAGAATATTTTGTGGCAACTTCTTGAAAGCTTTTTTTCTTTTTCAACTCGCTGAGGGCTTTTTCGGCATCGCCGCTGTTATTGGTAACGATTTCGCCAAGTTGCACTTCTTGCGTGCCTTTGTAATGGTTGGTCAGCCTGTCGTAAGCCTGTTTAACTTCTGTTTCGCTAACCGGATTTTTTTGGGCGACATCTGCAAAGTAGGCTTGGTTGAGCAGGTCGGTTTCATACATTGCCCATTCTTGTTTGAAGGAAGGCTGTTTGTCAGCCCCAGCTTTTTTTGCGGCTACCCGTGCTTGCTCGGTAGCTTGCTTGTATTCGTTGCTTTGGTCGAGTTTCAGTTTTTTTGCTTCTTGGGCAATTACGGTGCTAACGGCCAAACGGCGGGTGATTTCGTTGCGTAATCCCGGATTATCGGTAATTTGACCGTTGCTTTGTTGTTGGAGGTTTCGGACTACTGCATCTACGGTGCTGCTGTCTATTTTTGTACCATTTACGGTAACAACGGTTTGTGCCATCAGGCTGCCGGAAAGTACGGCGAGAATAGCGGCAAGATAGGTTTTTTGCATGGTTATACTTTCTACGGGGGATTTAGGAGTTAGGAAAAATATTCGTCGGGGGTTAATGTGCGCATGCTTAAAGCGTGTATTAAACCCTG
This sequence comes from Neisseria sp. 83E34, assembly GCF_001308015.1. Taxonomy (GTDB): domain Bacteria; phylum Pseudomonadota; class Gammaproteobacteria; order Burkholderiales; family Neisseriaceae; genus Neisseria. The sequence goes on along the minus strand of NZ_LGYH01000007.1, from coordinate 10,005 downwards.
GGAAAAAAGGTCGTGTAGAGCTTCTTTTACCATACGCTGCCGGTTTAGGCGGGATATTTGGTTAAAGCGTTCACTGACTACAGTGATTGAATAATGACCGCCGCCTTTGTTGCCGGCATGCCCTATATGCAAATGGCTGTCGTCCTGAAACTCAAACACTTGCGGATCAAGGAATTGTAAGCGGCTTTGAATAGTGTCTTGTATATCCATATATTGCGTTCAGGATAAAAGTAGGCTGAATTAAAAAACAGCTTTGAAAGGTTTGATCAATATCTCTTCATACACCCCGGCATCCACATAAGGATCTGCCTCGGCCCACGCTTGGGCAGCGTCCAAGCTTTCGAATTTGGCAATAATCAGGCTGCCAGACACACGTTCGGGGTTTTCTGGCAAAGGGTTGGGGCCTGCAGTTAGCAAGTCGCCTTGTGCTTTTAACTGCTCCAAACGGGCAAGATGGGCGGAACGGGCGGCTACTCGAGCTTCATGCACATTTTCTCCGTCGGTTGCCAATAACATGAAATATTGTTTGCTCATTATTGTTGATTCTCCAGAGGAAGATGCCGGCTTAAGTAGAAACCTTGTGCCAGCACAAAGGCCAGCATTAGTCCGGTTGAGCCGTACATTTTGTATTGAACCCACACGGCCTCCCGTGCAGGTGTAAAAGGATAGGCTACAGCCAAATTAATTACGCCCATAATAAAAAGGAAACCGATCCACATATAAGCTAAACGGTTCCAGATGATATCGGGTAGTGTCAGTTCCTTTCCCATCAAGGCCTTAAGTCCGTTTTTTTTCATAAAGTGACTGATGGCAATGGCAGCTGCGCCGGCCCAGAAAAGTAAAGTCGGTTTCCACATGATGAATGCGCCGTTTTTGAAAAGAATAGTGGCGCCACCGAATACTACAATTAAAATTAATCCGACTTTTTGCATGGTATCAAGTTTTTTATGCTTCATCCATGTGAAACCAGCTTGAATAATACCGATTACCAGGGCAACTGCAGTTGCCCAAATAATGTTTTTGGTAAGAGTGTAAGTAAGGAAAAAGAGTATAACGGCAATCAGATCACTTAAAATTTTCATAATGATAGAAAATCGCTTTAATCAATAACCAACGATAAGTTCGTGTAAATAGATAAGTATCATAACAGAGTAGAAAGAGCTTGGGCATCAAGATATGTTAAGAAAGCTTAGGGTGGATATCTCTATTCGCCTAAACTACTTTAATAGAAATTTAAAGTAGCGTTTAAGTTGCAATCGGTCATTATAATCGGAGTAAAAATATCAAGTTTGCTTGGCAATGCAGCCTAATCAAATATATCATAAGGGAGTTATTTTAAATTGCTATCAAATTTCGCAGAGTCATGGGTAATGATTTCTGCATGAATGTGTATACGTGAAAATCCAGCTTAGGGGGCAAGTTTTGAAAATCAACAGTCGTATAAAACTGATCGCATTATCCGTTTCTATGATTGTTTCTTTGGGTGCGGTTGCTGCTCCGGAAACAAATATGCCGGATGCTTCTGCGAAGCAGGAAAAGGGTCATTATACTGTTCGCCAAGGTGAAACTTTGGCTCAGATCGCCGCCCGTTTCCGCCCCGCTGATGCAAGCTTGAACGAAACAATCCGAGCATTGGTTAAAGCCAATCCCAGAGCCTTCAAAAACGGCAATATTAATTTTATCCGTGCGGGCGAGGTATTGGTCATACCTTCATCACTTGAGTTATCTAAGCTGGATGGGCAGCCTGCTATTGATAAAAGAACAGCACCTCCTGCTTCAGATTCAGCTGCAAGCCAAGTTAAGCAATTTCCCGCCATTGTTCCTGTAGAGCCGAAAACTGTAGAGCCGGTTAAACCTGTTGAATTGCCCAAGTCTGCCGAAGAGAAAAAGCCGGTAGAAATAAAAGCATCAGAAAATGTTCCGGTAAAACCGGTGCAGAAAGCAGAAGAGGTTGTTGCTCCGAAAACTGCTTCAGCCGTACAGCCATCAGCAGCTTCAGCGGAAGTTGCTAAAAAAACTCAGCCGGCCCAAGCGGAGCAAACCGATAAGGAAAAAGCAGAAGCTTTACCTCCTGTGGAAGCAGAAGAGAAAGAAAAAAGCAGATCATCTTTGCTATGGGTAGTTTTATTAGGCATCGGTTTGTTGGGGTTGTTTATCTTCAACAAAATGAAAGGCAATAAAGAACCTAAGGGTGTTCTTGTTGACGAGGATCTAAAAGAGCCTGAGCCTATAGAAAAAACAACGCAAACAGTTGCACCAGTTACTGGTACGGCGGCTGCATCTGAAGTTAAGGATGAAGAAGAGAGTATCTTTTTCAGTGATGTAGAGCAGGCGAAACAACCTAAAGAAGTGCCTGCTGGCGAAGTAGATATCGACTTGAGTGCACTAGATGATCAAGGCGGTATTGTTAGCAGTGCGGTAACAAACGATGAAGAAACCAATAAGCGCCGTGATGCAAATTGGGACGAGATTGAGTCGACTGATAGTATCTATGAAGAAGAACCGACAGCTGTAAAAGTTGAGGCAGAAGAAGATATTGTTGATGTAGAGGTTGCAGTAAGCGAAGATGATGAGTCTTCTTCTCGTATAGCTGATGCTGAAGAAGGTAAGCATGCTCCGTTAGAGTTTGATTTGCCGGAAGAGTCCGCCCATGCAGAAGTGGCAGAGGAAGTGCTTGAAGAAACGGAAGAAGTTTTAGCGGTTGAAGCATCTCCTATTTCTGAAGAAGTTGATGTTGCTCCTGAAGAAGTTGAAACTACTCCTGCTGCTACAACGTTTGAATCATCTGTAGTCAGTGAAGGGCAAGTAGAAGAACAGCTTGAGGTCGTTGAATCAGTTCAAGCAGTAGAAGAGCCAAAAGCAGAAGATGCCCATACTTTCTCTGTGTCGGATGTGGAGTCGGAAGCTCAGCAAGTGGAAATCCAACCTGAAGATGATGAAGATCCGTTAAGCCTTGATCAATCTGGATTGGTTGTGGATGCGGGTGATGCTGCAGCTGAAGAAGATTTCTCTAATACACATATTACAGAAGCAGATGATGACACCGTTATTGAATGGGATAGCGTTCAATTTGGGGATGCTGATGGAAATGTAGGTTTTGTTTCAGAGTCTGTGGGTATGACGGCACCCTTGGAAGCTAAATATGAACTGGCTCAAATGTACATTGAGATTGGTGACCCTGATGCCGCTCGCGAAACATTAAATGAGTTGGTAGAGGAGGCCAGCGGTGATATTCTGGCCAAATCTAAAGCACTGTTGGCAGAATTAGGTTAATGCCTGTCTGAAAAGATGTTTCAGAAAAGCCTGAGTCAAGCTCAGGCTTTTTTCTGTATGATGCTTGTCGGTTAGATTTTTAAGAGAATTTTGGAATGCAATAATATATGGATAAGACAATTGAGATTGATGAATATAGGCAAAGATGGGCGCTGATATTGTCTTATGATGGTAGCCGATTTTTTGGATGGCAAAAACAGGCTGAGGGTGTATTAACAGTTCAAAAAGCACTAGAGCAAGCAATCAGCAATATTGCAGGCGAACCAATTAACGTTGTTGCAGCGGGTAGAACCGATACGGGCGTGCATGCAAGCGCTCAAGTGGTTCATTTTGATGCTTTGGTAAAGCGTCCACCGCAAGCTTGGGTACGTGGTGTGAATACTTATTTACCGCAAGGTTTGGCGGTGTTGCGGGCAATAGAAGTAGATTCGCACTTTCATGCGCGTTTTGATGCGACCGGTCGCCGTTACCGTTATGTTTTGCAATCTTCTGCTGTTCGCTCACCCTTGTTAATAGGTAAGGTGGGGTGGACGCATAATGTGTTAGATATAGGTGTGATGCAAGAGGCGGTTGCTTGTTTGGTGGGGGAGCACGATTTCTCTAGTTTTCGAGCATCGCAGTGCCAGGCGAAGTCTCCGGTTAAAACGCTTTATAGTGCGAAATTAAGCGGTCGGCCTTCTTTGATGATGTTGGATTTGCATGGTAATGCGTTTTTGCATCATATGGTTCGAAATATAGTGGGGGCGCTGGTATATGTAGGAAGTGGGCGATTAACTGTACAGCAATTTAAAGATTTGATTGCAGAAAAAAGCCGTGTGAAAGCACCGCCTACGTTTATGCCTGACGGTTTATACCTAACAGGTGTGGATTATCCTGATAAATGGGGCGTGAAGACACCGCCGATACCGGATTGGCTTTGGTCTGTGTAAAAGATAATGCCTGTCTGAATTTTTCAGACAGGCATTCGAGGTAGAGTAGCGAAATTATACGTTGTATAGTTTTGTAAGACTAAACGTGTCAATGTAGAATAAATAATTCAAATTTTATCCTATCAGATAGGCCTATTTAAGAAACCGATATTTGTGAAAGGAGCTGCGAAATGGCTGCCCGCCAAGATATTCTTGATTGGTGTGACGATACCCTGCAAATTGCAAACTTTTCTGATTATGCTCCGAATGGACTTCAAGTTGAAGGTTGTTCCAAAATTGAGAGAATTGTGACTTCTGTAACTGCAAGTCTTGCAGCAATAGAATATGCAGCTGCCCAACAAGCCGATATGTTGCTTGTGCATCATGGCATGTTTTGGAGAAGTGAGCCCGTAACCATTACTGGTTGGAAAAAGCAGCGTATTGCAACTTTGCTGCAACATCAAATTAATATGGTGGGTTACCATCTGCCTTTGGATGCACATCCTGAATTAGGAAATAATGCCCAGCTTGCTAAAAGAATGGGTTGGATTTTAGAAAAACAGACGGGAGAACAAAATTTATTGAATATAGGATGCCTGTCTGAAACCCAGTCTTTAACAGTAGTTGCTGCCATGTTGGCTCATGAATTGGAGCGTGAGCCTATTGTTGTGGGAAATAACTCTAAAGAAATTAAGAAACTGGCATGGTGTACTGGTGGGGCTCAGAATTTTTTCCAACAAGCTATCGATGAAGGTGTAGATGCCTATATCACCGGTGAAATTTCTGAAGCACAATACCATCTGGCTAATGAAACAGGTGTTGCATTTATCAGCGCAGGTCATCATGCAACAGAACGTTATGGCGTGCAGGCTTTAGGCGAAGCGATTAAAAGCCGTTTTGGCGTGGAGCTTCACTATTTTGATGAGCAAAACCCTGCTTAAAATCAAAGTTTACTGTAAAACTTTACGTTATTTTAAATAATGCTTTAAGTCTATAGGCAAAATCGGTTAGAATTATGTAGTTTAATGGCTCGGTATTCCCAAATAATTTAGGACGACTAAATAAATGGATAACAAAGAAATCAACACAAGCCGCCGCCGCTTTTTAACGTTGGCAACAGCAGGTGCCGGCGGAGTGGCAGCAGTCGGCGTGGCAACGCCGCTTTTGGCCAGCTTCTTTCCGTCGGAAAAAGCCAAAGCAGCAGGAGCGCCTGTAGAAATTGACGTAAGCAAAATTGAAGCAGGCCAGCTTACAACTGCGGAATGGCAAGGTAAACCGATTTGGGTGGTAAACCGGACGGAGCAGCAGATTAAAGATCTGCCGACTCTTGACGGTGCGCTGACTGACCCTAATTCAAACGATGAGCAGCAACCGGAGTATTGTAAAAACCCGTTGCGTTCCATTAAGCCCAATATTTGGGTTTCTATCGGCATCTGTACGCATTTGGGATGCTCGCCAACCTACCGTCCCGACATTGCGCCGGCTGATTTGGGTGCAGACTGGAAAGGCGGATTCTTTTGCCCTTGTCACGGTTCGAAATTTGATTTAGCAGGTCGCGTGTACAAAGGTGTTCCGGCGCCAACCAATCTGGTTATTCCGCCGTATAAATATCTGAGTGATACCACAATCTTAGTGGGCGAAGACTAAATATAAAGGGACTCAATCATGGCAAACCAAACCAATAATGAAAACAAATCATTGTTAGGCTGGGTAGACGCACGTTTCCCTTTGTCTAAAATGATGAAAGAGCACGTAACTGAGTATTACGCGCCTAAAAACTTCAACTTCTGGTATTTCTTCGGCTCGTTGGCCATGCTTGTACTGGTCATTCAAATTGTCAGCGGCATTTTTCTGACAATGAACTACAAGCCGGATGGTAATCTAAATTCCTATCATATGCCTGCTGCATTTACTGCGGTGGAGTATATCATGCGAGATGTTTCCGGTGGTTGGATTATCCGTTACATGCATTCTACCGGCGCATCCATGTTCTTTGTGGTGGTGTATTTGCATATGTTCCGTGGTCTGATTTATGGTTCATTCAAAAAGCCGCGTGAATTAGTTTGGGTTTTCGGTTCGTTGATTTTCCTAGCCCTTATGGCTGAAGCTTTTATGGGTTATCTGCTTCCATGGGGGCAAATGTCATTCTGGGGTGCACAAGTAATTATTAATCTGTTCGCCGCTATTCCTGTAATTGGCCCTGATTTATCTACTTGGATCCGTGGTGATTTCAACGTTTCTGATGCTACACTCAATCGCTTTTTCGCCCTGCATGTGATTGCGGTTCCTTTAGTGTTGGTTGGTTTAGTTGTAGCACACCTGATTGCTTTGCATGAGGTTGGCTCTAATAACCCTGACGGTGTTGAGATTAAAAAATTAAAAGATGAAAATGGTATCCCACTTGACGGCATTCCTTTCCATCCGTATTACACAGTAAAAGATATTTTAGGTGTTGTAGTATTCCTGATTGTATTTTGTGCTGTTATGTTCTTTGCACCAGAAGGTGGAGGATACTTCTTAGAAGCGCCTAACTTTGACCCTGCGAATCCGTTGAAAACACCCGCACATATTGCGCCAGTATGGTATTTCACTCCGTTCTATGCAATTTTGCGTGCGGTACCTTCATTTGCAGGTACTCAAGTATGGGGTGTATTGGCTATGGGTGCAGCAGTAGTATTGATTGCTCTATTGCCTTGGTTGGACCGTTCACCGGTAAAATCAATTCGTTACCGTGGCCCGGTTTTTAAAGTGATGTTGGTACTGTTTATCATTTCTTTCATTGGTTTGGGTATTTTGGGTGCCAAAGTAGCAACTGATACGCGCACGATTGTGTCACAGATTCTTAGCATCATTTATTTTGCTTTCTTCTTATTAATGCCTATTTATACTAAAAAGGATAAAACTCTTCCAGTTCCGGAACGCGTTACCATGAGTAGTACACGCAATAAGGTATTATTCTTTGTATATGTTGCGATTACCGTAGTAGGTTCATATCTCTTCGCGACTTTAATTTGATGAGGGCAGTAAAAATGAAAAAAACTTGGAAAAACTGGTTTGCTGCCTTGTTATTGGCAGCGCCGATAAGTATGGCAACCGCAGCAGGTGGTGGCGATTATCCGAAAGTAGAAATTAATTTAGGTGATGAAGTGGCTTTGCAGCGAGGCGCGCAGATTTTCACGAATTACTGTCTTTCATGCCATTCTGCTACAGGCATGCGTTTTAACCGGTTGCAAGACATTGGGCTGACTGAAGATCAAATCAAAACGAATCTGATGTTTACTACTGATAAAGTTGGTGATGTGATGCAATCTGCCATGGCGCCTACTGATGCGAAAAAATGGTTTGGTGCAGAACCACCTGATCTAACATTGATTGCACGTTCCAGAGGGGCAGATTATTTATATGCTTATCTAAGAGGGTTTTATAAAGATCCAACTCGCCCAACAGGCTGGAACAATACAGTATTTGATAAAGTAGGTATGCCACATCCTTTATGGGAGCAACAGGGTGTTAAAGCAGTTGAGTTAGATGATAAAGGTCAGCCTGTATGGGTTAAGGACGAGCATGGCGTTCTGGTACCAAAGCTTCATTGGGAAACAACAGGTTTACATAGCCGCCGTACACCTGATGGTAAAGTTATTGAAAAGGAATTTGATAACTATGCTAAAGATTTGGTAACGTTCTTGGTTTATATGGGAGAGCCAGCTCAATTGCAACGTAAGCAGTTAGGTTACATTGTCATGATATTCTTATTTGCTGTTATGCTTCCTCTGGCATATTTCCTGAAAAAAGAATATTGGAAAGATGTACACTGACTTTAGTAGGTTATATTTAGAAGAAGCGAAACTTTAAGTTTCGCTTCTTTTTAGCTTAATTGCGTGATTAAGCTAAATTAAAGTGGAATCTTGAGTATAGATGATGCTGTTACTGAGTAAGTGGTTTAACTATGAGAAGATATGCCCAAGATGCTTTACTATGTTAGTTTTCCAAAAAACGCAATGCCTGTTTGAAATATAGTTTTCAGACAGGCATTGCGTGCGATTTCGTTAAGCTTTATTTAATGTTTAATTGAATATTCCGAAAGTACTGGGCTCAAAAGCACTGAGCTAAAATTTAGTCTAAATTTATTATTTACTAGCCATTTTCTCATCTTTACACGAATGAGGAAGTTTATTTTAGTGATAATAATAAGTCACGGAATGTATTAGGATCCTTAATAAAAGTCATCTCACCTTCTTGTGGGAAATAAAAGTCTAATAATCTCGACACCCAGAAGCGAACACAGCCAGCACGTTGCGCTATTGGGAAGTAGTTTTTTTCTGTGTTACTGATGGGACGGACACTTTCATAGCCTTGAAAAAATGCAGCCTTTAATTGTGGATCAATTAAATTTTGGGAAGTGCGAGCCCAGTCATTAATTGCAATGGCTAAGTCATACATAAAATTACCATTGCAAGCATAATAAAAATCAATAAATCCAGTTATATCATTACCATTTAATAATACGTTATCTTTAAATAAGTCTGCATGAATAATGCCGCTGGGTAAGTTAAGGGAACAAGAAAAGTGTTTATCAATATAAGCAATCTCAGATTCCAAGAGTTGCGCGTCACTATTCTCTAATACAGGTAACAATTTTTCAGCAGATTTTTTCCACCATTCTATGTGCCTGGGGTTGTTCATGCGCATAGGAAAGGATTGACCTGCAAGATGCATTTTGGCAAGCATAACGCCAGTATTAAAACATTGGGAATCAGTTGGCCAACTGATATTACTACCGCTTAAGCAGCTGACAATACACGCGGGTTTTCCTGCTAGTGTTGAGTCAAACTTGTCGTCCTTTCTTTGTATAGGCAAAGGGCATGCGACGCCAGACTCATTTAAGTGTTTTTTTAATAGAAGAAAAAAAGGAAGTTCTTGTTGTTGCAATGTTTCGAATATCGTTAATACGTATTTACCTAAAGTGGTTGTTAAAAAATAATTACTATTGGTTACACCTTGAGCGATGCCTTGTAAAGAAACAAAATGACCTAACTCATAAAATGTTAAAAGGTCATATATTTCATCATTAGAAACATTGGTATAAACAGACATTTTTGATTTTAATGGAATGAAAAAAGTTAATTGGTAATGATAAAGACCCTAAATGATAGAGTTTTAGAAATTTTAAATACCATCAATGTGGTGATTAATACAACTATTTTCACAAGGCAACTTGATCGTGTCATGGTTGTTGTATAAATGTTTTAATGGCCTACGCTTAAATTAGACTATTATAACCTCGAGTAGTTGGAATAGATAACATTATCTAAATAAAACTTTAAATAATTTATTTTTATTGAGGTGTTCTTTAAGCCTACGATTGTGAAGGATATTTCATATAAATTTTGCTGTTACGTTTGGAAATACTTGATGTTAGAAGCTGTTGGGGTGGACTAAGTGGGCTAAGCTATATTTAGTTTTTCTGTGGAAGCTATTCTAAAATTTTGTCCTGGATCCACTTTATAGTTTGCTGTGATGTTATTGCGTGGAAGGCTCTTCAATTTCTTCCATTTCAATTTCTTCCATAATTTATCGAAAGTTCCAGAAATTCTTGAGTAAATTTATTTATAGAAGTTATATTAATAAACAGGCTGTAAACTAAATTCTCATATAAAACATTTGTTTAGTGTTTGTTGGGTATATTTGAGTTGTTTTGGGTGTTGACGCTGGTTGGGTTGTTGGGTATAGTTCGGTTTCTTCGCTGCTGCTGCAGTGATTCACGAACTGGTTATTATAGCACAAGCTGTTTTGATTGGTTCGCGCTCTTTAACAATACAGATTA
>NZ_LGYH01000006.1 GCF_001308015.1 Neisseria sp. 83E34 | reverse complement strand
CGGTTCAGACAGGCTTTGCTGTTTTAGCTTATTGCTGTTTTAGCTTATTTAAGAGTTTCTATATTGAAGATAGCTAATAATGGACGGTGCTGGAATAGGTTTACCATTTCACCTTCTTTAAGAAGACAGCGGATTCGGATTTGAAGTGCAACTTTCCGCAACAGAAAAAGGCCAGTATGCGGTAGCATACGGCCTTTCCTGACAAGAAAGATTGCCATGAGCTACACACAACTGACCCAAAGCGAACGATACCACATCCAATACCTATCCCGCCACCACACCGTCACCGAAATCGCCAAACAACTTAACCGCCACAAAAGCACCATCAGCCGCGAAATCAGGCGGCACAGTACACAGGCAAAGCAATACAGTGCTGAAAAAGCCCGGAAACAAAGCCGGCTTACCAAACAACGTAGGCGAAAACCCTATAAGCTCCATTCCCGGATGATTCAACACATCAACACCCTCATCCGCCGCAAGCTCTGCCCCGAGCAGGTGTGCGCCTATCTGCGCAAACACCACCACATCAAGCTCCACCACAGCACCATTTACCGCTATCTGCGCCAAGATAAAAACAACGGCGGCACACTATGGCGGCATCTCAGAAATGCCGGCAAACCCTACTGTAAACAGTACGGCAGCACATGGATCAGAGGAAAAGTACCTAACCGCGTCGGCATAGAAGAGCGGCCCGCAATCGTTGACAAAAAATCCCGCATCGGCGATTGGGAAGCCGACATTATCGTCGGTAAAAAAAGACAAGGCGCATAAAGCAGGAGTGCATACCATTACCGTGGGCAGCGGCAAAGAATTCTACCGACACACCCAAATAGCCCGGGCATTGGAGGCGGAAACCTATTTTTGCCGCCCCCACCATTCTTGGAAGAAAGGACTGAATGAAAATACCAACGGGCTTATTCGCCAATATTTCCCCAAGCAAACCGATTTCCGCAACATCCGCCATCGGCAGATACGTAGGGTTCAAGATGAACTGAGCCATCGGCCAAGAAAAACACTTGGCTATGAAACGCCAAGTGGTTTATTCTTAAAACCTGTTCCAACTACTACCTGAGCGTTGCACTTGAAATTCGAATTTAAGGGGCTTTGTTGTGTTTAGCTCGAACCAATTGAAAAAGGCTACTCACGCTATGCCCGAGCTTAACCCAAATATCTTGAGCTTCAGTAACATTGGGAGATACTCGGAGTAAGCTCGAGTATGAGGGGAAGTTATGCAAATGCCTGTCTGAATGGTTTTCAGACAGGCATTTCAAGATTCAGTCTAAACCTAATGTTATGACAATTTGCCGTGGCATTGCTTGTATTTCAGGCCGCTACCGCAAGGACAGGGTTCGTTGCGGTGAACGATAACACCGCGTGCAGCTAATGCTTCGGGGCTGTAATCGGTTGTATCATTTGGATTGAAGGCGTCGTTAATCAAATCGGATTTGGATTCGCTCAATATGCTTTGCATTTCCGGCGCATCGGCGTGAATTTGGTGGATATCTGATATTTCCGGTGCGTGTGGTTCGGTTTCAGCCACAATATCTTCGTTTTGCTCGACTTGTACGGAAATCAATAGGGCAGCAACGCTTTGTTTGATTGTGTTCCACAAGTTTTGGAACATATTAAATGCTTCGCGTTTGTATTCCTGTTTGGGATTTTTCTGTGCATAGCCGCGCAGATGGATACCTTGACGGAGGTAATCCATGGCTGCAAGATGGTCGCGCCATTGGTTGTCAATGACTTGCAGCAATACGTTGCGTTCGAAACCTTGCATGTTTTGTTCGCCTACCATTTCGGTTTTTTCGGCGTATTCTTTTTCTATCTGCTTGATCAGGCGCTCTTTAACGTCTTCATTTTCCAGTGTGTTATCAGATTTTAGCCAACCCCTGATATCGGCATGTACGCGAAATTCGGTGGCAAGCTGGTGCTCTAACGCCGGGATATCCCATTGCTCTTCCATGCTATTAGGCGGCATGTGCATGTCAACCAAGCCCTCGATAACTTCTTCGCGGATATCCTTAACCATTTGGCTCAGCTCGTTGCTGGTTAGGATTTCATTACGCTGGTTGTAAATCACTTTGCGCTGTTCGTTGGCTACGTCGTCGTATTCGAGGATTTGTTTGCGCATGTCGAAGTTTCGGCCTTCTACTTTGCGCTGCGCACCTTCAATCTGGCGTGTAAGTAGACCGTGTTCGATGGCTACGCCGCGTTCGGGGGCGAGTCGGTTTAAGATGGCGGCGGCGCGGTCTAGAGCAAACAGACGAAGCAACGGATCTTCAAACGATAGGTAAAAACGGCTGGAGCCAGGGTCGCCCTGACGGCCGGCACGTCCGCGTAATTGGTTGTCGATACGGCGGCTTTCGTGGCGTTCGGTACCGATAATATGTAAACCGCCGGCATCCAGTACGCGTTGGTTATCGGCCTCCCAACTTTCTTCAAGCGCTTTGATTTTTGCTTCTTTCTCTTCGTTGGAAAGCAGCTCGTCGGCTCGGATGGCATCACTTTGGTGTTTGACGTTGCCTCCTAATACGATATCCGTACCCCGGCCGGCCATATTTGTGGCCACGGTAATCATGCCCGGTTTGCCGGCTTGGGCAACAATTAGGGCTTCTCGTTGATGTTCTTTGGCATTTAATACATTATGCGGCAAACCGACTTGGTTGAGCAGGTGTGACACCAGCTCGGAGTTTTCGATGGTGGTTGTACCCACCAATACAGGCTGGCCTTTTTCATGGCAGGCTTGGATTTCTTTCATTACGGCTTCGTATTTTTCTTCTATACTGCGGAAAATCTGGTCGTTGTAATCTTTACGTTGGATGGGGCGGTTGGTTGGAATAATCACCGTTTCCAAACCGTAAATGCTTTGGAACTCATAGGCTTCAGTGTCGGCCGTGCCGGTCATGCCGGAGAGTTTTTCGTAAAGACGGAAGTAATTTTGGAAGGTAATTGAGGCAAGGGTTTGATTTTCGCGTTTGATTTCCACGCCTTCTTTGGCTTCAACGGCCTGGTGTAGACCGTCAGACCAGCGGCGGCCATCCATTAGGCGGCCGGTGTGTTCGTCTACGATAACAATTTCACCGTCTTTAATTACATAATGTTGGTCGAGATGAAACAGGCTGTGGGCACGAAGAGCGGCCATTAAGTGGTGCATTAATACAATGCTGGAAGGTGAGTAGAGCGATGCACCCTCTTTCAATAAGCCCATTTCGCTAAGAATACGTTCGGCTTTTTCATGGCCGTTTTCGCTCAGTAAAACGGTGTGCGCTTTTTCATCAACCCAGTAATCGCCGGGGCCTTCTTCAGTTTCCTGGCGATCAAGCAGGGGTGGAACTTGGTTCATGATTTGGTAAAGCTGAACATTGTCATCGGCTTGACCGGAGATGATCAAGGGTGTACGCGCTTCGTCGATCAGAATGGAATCCACTTCGTCGACAACGGCGAAATTTAATTCGCGCTGTACTTTATCATATTGATCGACAACCATATTGTCGCGCAGATAGTCAAAACCGAACTCGTTATTGGTGCCGTATGTGATGTCGGCGCCATAAGCGCTTTGGCGGTAAAATTGCTCTAGGTTGCTTACAATCACGCCGACTGTCAGGCCGAGGAAGTTATAGAGTGGTTCCATGGTGGCTGCGTCGCGGCTGGCTAAATAGTCGTTAACAGTAACTACATGTACGCCTTTTCCAGAGAGTGCATTCAAATATACAGGCAGAGTGCCGACCAGGGTTTTGCCTTCACCGGTGCGCATTTCGGCAATTTTGCCATGATGCAACACCATGCCGCCGATCAGCTGCACATCAAAATGGCGCATACCTAAAACGCGTCGGCTGGCTTCGCGACAAACGGCAAACGCTTCTATCAGAATATCGTCAAGCGTGGCGCCTTCAGACAGGCGTTTTTTGAATTCCGGGGTTTTGGCTTGAAGCTGGGCATCGGAAAGAGCTTGCATTTCCGGCTCGAGCGCATTGATTTTGGCAACGGTTTTACGGTATTGTTTTAACAGGCGGTCGTTTCGGCTGCCAAATACTTTTTTTGCTAAATTAGTGAGCATAATGGTTAATTCCTGAGCCTTTCAAAAAGAAGAAGGCCGTTACCGGCGGCTGCGTCTACATTTTCTATTTATCTATAAGCAAGAGCAGGCACCGTTTGCGGCTCCTCGGCAATAACGGAGTATTTTAACACACGCTATATCATTAAAGTTACAATGCTTGGCGAAATGGCGTTAGATTTAGACAATTTCAAGTATTTTAACCAACATGGATCTTGATCAACTCGGCAAACGTGATAACCGGCTGGCCAGTTTGCTTGCTCAGGCGCAGCAATGGCAGCGGCTTGATCGTGCAATAAAAAAGCTTTTGCCGCCTAATCTACACGGTTATACGCAAATAGCATGTATTGATGCGGAAGGCTGCCTGATTATTCTGGCTGCGAACAATATGGCTTTGAGCCGCTTACGGATGATTGCGCCAGGTTTGTTGACGCAGATGCAGCATGTAGATGGGCGTATTACAAGCGTTCGGATTAAAGCTACACCGAAGCCTGAGAAACCAGTCAAACAAAATATGCTGACTTTGAGCGAACATGCGCTTGATGCGTTTGATGATTCTGCCGAACGTGTGGCGCATCATCCTGATTTGGCAGCGGCTTTGCGTAAATTGGTTAATAAACGCCGATAGCTGTATTTGTTGCCACTGATAAAGTTTGATTTAAAGCAAAGTAAAAAGCAGGTGAAGTCTGCATACTTGATTTTTGTTAAACATTCATTTTTTATTCTACTAATAACTGAGTGAGGAAAGTTATATGAAAGCTTATTTAGCATTGATTTCTGCCGCAGCTTTGGCATTGAGTGCATGTTCTCAAGAGGCTGCCAAACCTGCCGAGCAAGTATCTGCGCCCGCCGCTTCGGCTCCGGCCGCCGAAGGTGCTTCCGAGGTGGTTGCCGCAGAAAAAGTTGATCCGGCCAGCGTGCCCGCCGAGTGTAGCGTTGTGGTAGAAACCGGCGATCAGATGAAATACAACACCAACCAGATTTCCGTGAAAAAATCATGCGAAACATTTAAAGTAACTCTGAAACATACGGGCTCTATGCCGGTTACCAGCATGGGTCACAACATTGTGATTACCAAAGCGGATGACGCTTCTGCCGTGGCTAACGAAGGTAGCGGAGCCGGCCCTGATTCCGGTTATTTGAAAGCCGATAATCCTGCTATTATTGCCCACACCGACATGATTGGCGGAGGTCAGGAAGCCAGCTTGGCGTTTAAAACCAGCCAGCTTGATCCGAACGGCAGCTATAAATTTTTCTGCACCTTCCCGGCGCATTTCTCTGTAATGCAGGGTGATGTAAAACTGGTTGATTAAGTTTTACAGCTAGGAGCTTAATAGGCGCGCCAATTTGTGTTGATGTGTCAAGTTTATTGGCAATAGTGCTTATTATAAAAGCCTGCCTGAATTATTCAGGCAGGCTTTTTGCAGTCTTATGTTATGATTTAGTTTTTACATTAATGCCTGTCTGAAAAAATGAAACTGATCCAACTGAACCGTTATCCGGTTAAATCCATGGGTGCGAATACATTAAGTGAATCCAAGGTAATGGCAAAAGGTTTGCTGCACGATAGGGAATGGCTGATTGCTTCGCCGCAAGGAAACATGATTACGGCAAGAAAATTCCCGCAAATGCTGCTTTGGCGTGTTTGGGCGGAGCATGATTCAGTTACCTTAACCGCACCTGACGGCAGCAGCCGAACCGTACATATTGATGAGATGAACCGGCAGGCGGATGCCACCGTGTGGCGTGATTCTTTTGCTGCATATTGCGGCAGCGATGCCACCGATGCCTGGTTGAGTGAAAAATTGGGTGTGGACGCCCGCATTTATTGGTTGGGTAAGGAAAGCCGCCGCATATTGGCGCATACGCAAACGCCGTTATCATTTGCCGACGGTGCGCCTTTTTTACTGGCGAATACGGCATCTTTGCAAAGCCTGAATGGAGACTTGGAAAAATCGGTAGAAATTGAGCGTTTTCGCGCCAATTTTGTGGTGGACGGGCTGGAGGCTTATGAAGAAGAGCATTGGCAGCGCATACGCATCGGCGAAGTAACATTCGAGAATTTCAAGCCTTGTGTGCGCTGCGTGATGGTAACAGTGGATTTGCAGACCGGAAAGAAAGATCCGTTTCAAGAGCCGCTTTCTACTTTAGCTGTAGGCCGAAAAGCCATCTTTGGCGTGAATCTGGTCGCTTTGAATGAAGGAACTGTTAGGATTGGTGATGAGATTGAAGTGTTGTCTTGGTTGTGAACCGGCTATGAATGCCTGTCTGAAAATAAAAACCGCTGATATAGATTGCTTTTTTGTTTTCAGACAGGCATAAATTTTAATTGCTGAGTTTGTACAGCAGGATTACATTTTGAATGATTCAGACCCGTCATGATAACGGTGTTTGTGGCCTTTGGTATGGATTGCCAGCACGTTGCCGTTATCCGCATCAACAATCACATCGTGCTTCAGGCCGTTGGCCAGCACTTCCACCTCATAATGGCCGCCGGTGTGGTAATCGTATTCAAACTCCACTTCTTTGGCATAACCGCCGGTACGGGCCACGGCATTGGCGGCTGCTTCTTTACCTGTAATGGGGGAGAGCAAGCCGAAAGAAAAAGCAGCAATAAACGCGCCGGCGATAACCGACAAGACTGTAAAAAAGGCTAAACCGTTAAGTATTTTGCGTGTGGTAATCATGGGTACTCCCCTAACAGGATTTGATTCAGGATAAGAGGCATATTAAAAGCAAAGAGTTAGTGGAAAATTAGGAAGAGAAAGAAAAGGCTGTCTGAAGATATTTTTCAGACAGCCTTATTTTTAGTTATGCCGGCAAACAGGAAAAGATCTTAGGCACAGTGTTTTCAGCCCGCTGCGTCGTAAACCGCACGCACGGTTTCGCCGATGGCAGCGATGCCTTTGCGCAATGTTTCTTCGTCTTGCGCGATGCTCATGCGGATGCATTCGTGTGCGTGGCGGTAGTTTTCGGTGTTTAAGCCGACGAAGAAGTGTTCGCTCGGAATAATCAGCGTGCCGGCGGCTTTCAGGCGTTCGTAGAGTTCTTGCGAGGAAACCGGCAGCCCTTCAAACCACAACCACAGGAAAATCGCGCCTTCGGGTTTGTGGATTTTCATCGGATAGCCGGCCAGCTCTTTTTTCAACAGCGATACGGCAAGGGCGGCCTGCTTGCGGTAAAACGGCTGCACAACGGTGTCGGACAAGGTTTTCAGACGGCCGTCGCGCAGCAGCGGCGTGGCAACGGCGGCACCGAAACGCGTGGGCGCGAGGTTCACAATCGCGTTCAGGGCGGTCACGGCTTTTACCACTTCGGGGCTGGCAACGATGATACCGGTGCGCACGCCGGGCAGGCCGATTTTGGACAGGCTGAAGCAGAGGATGATGTTGTCGTGCCAAGTCAGCGTGGCTTTGCTGTAAATGATGTTGGGGAAAGGCATGCCGTAGGCGTTGTCGATGATCAGCGGAATGCCGTGCGCTTGGGCCAGCTTGTCGAGACGCGCCATTTCGTCGTCGGTGAGCACGTTGCCGGTGGGATTGGTGGGGCGCGAACAGCAGACGGCACCGATTTTGCCGGCTTTCAGTTCGGGCAGGTTTTCCAGTGCGTCAAAATCGACGCGGTATTTGTAGAAGCCGCTCTCGCCTTCGTGCTCCACTTCTTCGATATGCGGCGCAACGGAGATGAAATGTTTGCCTTCCACATGCGCGTCGGCATAACCGACGTATTCGGGTGCGAGCGGCAGCAGAATGGATTTATCTGTGCTGCCGCCGTTTTCGTCGAAACGTCCGCCGAAAAGGTTGAACAGATAGAAAAAAGCGTTTTGCGAACCGTTGGTTAACACGATGTTGTCCGCCGTAATGCCCCAGCCGTATTCGCGGTTGAAAAATTCAACCAGCGTGTCGATAAACACCGCATCGCCCTGCGGGGTGGAATAGTTGCCTATGCTTTCTACGGCAGCCTCATTATCAACCAATTCTTGCAGCACTTGCTTGTAAATGCGGTTAATTTCGCCGATACGCGCAGGATTGCCGCCGCCAAGCATGTTGACGGGTTTGTCGCTGTTGAGCGCTTTGCCCAAATCGTCCATCAATTGCAGGATGCCGCTGTTGCGGGTGAATTTTTGGCCGAAGGCTGAAAACTGCATGGCGAGGTTCCTTTTTTATATCGAAATGAAAAGATTATAACCCTGTCTGCCGTTTTTCTACATAAAGAATAACGATTTAAGCATGTGAAATTTTAACGGTGCGCATGGTCGGGATGTTGCCTGCGGTGATGGAGCAAAAATATTTTCCAATAAAAAACGCGTACTTGGGTAATTGCCCCAGATCAGGTTAACCTTAAATTCTTTGCCATTGTTGAAAATAATTATCATTATTGATAATATGCCCGTCGCAGCAATTTAATAATGAAGGCAACTGCTGCTCACCCATTTTTAAACTACATTATTCAGGAGAATACTTATGCGCCGTTTATTAACAACCGTGTGCGTGCTTTTTGCCGCCGCTGCGGCTTCACCCGCTTATGCGAAATTTAAAGTAGTAACCACGTTTACCGTGATTCAAGATATCGCGCAGAATGTGGCAGGCGATGCGGCAACGGTGGAATCGATTACCAAGCCGGGAGCAGAAATTCACGACTATCAACCCACGCCGCAAGATATCGCCAAAGCGCAGTCGGCCGATTTGGTGCTGTGGAACGGTATGAATCTGGAGCGTTGGTTTGAACGCTTTTTCCAAAATGTGAAAAACAAACCGGCGGTGGTGGTAACCAAAGGCATCACGCCGATGTCGATTCATGAAGGGCCTTACAAAGGCATGCCTAACCCACACGCTTGGATGTCGACCAGCAATGCGCTGGTTTATATTGAAAACATTAAAAACGCTTTGGCGAAACACGACCCGAAAAATGCGGCGGTGTACGCCAAAAATGCAGCGGCATACAGCAGCAAAATCAAACAGCTCGACAAACCTTTGCGCGCCAAGCTGATGCAGGTGCCGCAAAACCAGCGTTTCTTGGTGAGCAGCGAAGGCGCGTTCAGCTATCTGGCGAAAGACTACGGTTTCAAAGAAGTGTATCTGTGGCCGATTAATGCCGAACAGCAAGGCACGCCGCAACAGGTGCGCAAAGTGATTGATGTGGTTCGCAAAAACAAAATTCCGGTGGTGTTCAGCGAAAGCACCATTTCTCCCAAGCCGATGAAACAGGTGGCCAAGGAAACCGGAGCCAAATACGGCGGCGTATTGTATGTGGATTCGCTGTCTGCCAAAAACGGGCCGGTGCCGACTTACACCGACTTGCTTAATACCACTGTTTCCACGATTGTGAAAGGATTCGGAAAATAATGATGCCCCAAACCGCTGCTTCGATTCATGTTGACGACGTTACCGTCCGCTACAACAACGGCCACATTGCCATCCATGACTTTTCGCTGGATTTGGAAGGAGGCATGACCTGCGCGCTGGTCGGCGTGAACGGCAGCGGCAAATCTACTTTATTTAAAAGCCTGATGGGCTTGCTCAAGCCGCGCAAAGGCGATATCCGCCTGTGCGGCCTGCCCATCGCAAAAGCGTTGCAGAGCAATCTTGTATCTTATGTGCCGCAAAGCGAAGAAGTTGACTGGCAGTTTCCCGTTTCGGTTTACGACGTGGTGATGCAGGGGCGTTACGGCTATATGAACTTTTTGCGTATCCCGGGTAAAACGGACAAAGAGAAAGTTCAGACGGCCATGGAGCGTGTCGATATCGCCCATCTTGCCGGGCGGCAAATCGGCGAGCTTTCCGGCGGCCAGAAAAAACGCGTTTTCCTTGCCCGCGCGCTGGCGCAAGACAGCAAGGTGATTCTGCTGGACGAACCGTTTACAGGCGTGGATGTAAAAACCGAAAACATGATTATGGATCTTCTGGGGCAGCTGCGTGCGGAAGGCCGTCTGATTTTGGTATCGACACACAATCTGGGCGTGGTGCCCGATTTTTGTGATCGGGTGGTGATGATCAACCGCACCGTGCTGGCGGCGGGTACGACCGAATCGACATTCAACCAGCATAATCTCGAACATGCCTTCGGCGGTGTGTTGCGCCACTTCCAACTCGCCGGCAGCGATTTGCATGATGATGAAGACAAACGCGCCGTAACGGTATTGACCGACGACGAACGCCCGGCCGTGTTCTACGGCAAAACCAAAACCGATCCGCCCACAGCTACGCCCAAATGCGGCTGCAACTGTGAAGAAGAAACGGCACAAACGCAAACCGAAAACGGCAAAGAGGGCTGAACCATGCTGGAAGTATTACTGGAACCGTTTTCCTACGAATATATGGTAAAAGCCGTGGTCATCAGTGCCGTAGTAGGCGGGATATGCGCGTTTTTATCGGCTTATCTGATGCTCAAAGGCTGGTCTTTAATCGGCGATGCCTTGTCGCATTCGGTGGTGCCCGGCGTGGCCATCACTTATTCGCTTTCGCTGCCTTATTCGGTAGGGGCTTTTATTTCGGGCATCTTGGCAGCATTGGCGATTTTGTGGATTAAAGCAGTCAGCAAATTGAAAGAAGACGCCATTATCGGCTTTATTTTCACTACATTTTTCGCGCTCGGCCTGTTTATCGTTTCCATCAATCCCACCGCCGTTAATGTGCAGGAAATCGTGTTGGGCAATATTTTGGGCATTGCCGACGAAGATGTTTTTCAGGTAGGCATCATCATGGCGGTGTGTTTGGCCTTTTTATTGCTGTTTTGGAAAAACCTGCTGCTGGTGTTTTTCGACGAAACACAGGCTGTTGCCGTGGGATTGTCGCCGCTGCGCTATAAAATCCTGTTTTTCACCCTGCTCAGTGCCTGCGTGGTGGCCGCGCTGCAAACCGTGGGTGCGGTGTTGGTGATTGCCATGGTAATTACCCCGGGTGCCACCGCTTTTCTGCTCACCAACAAATTCAGCAAGCTGGTGGGCATTGCCGTGGCGTTGGGCTTTTTTACCGGCGGCATCGGCGCGTATGCCAGCTATTTTCTCGACGGGGCAACCGGCGGCATCATCGTTTGCCTGCAAACGGCGTTTTTTCTGCTGGCTTTTATCTTTGCGCCCAAATACGGCCTATTGAAACAAAAACAAGCCGCAGCAGTTCGGGGAGAGGCGGAACATGTCTGACATCATCAATTGGTTTGTCGAACCGCTGTCTTTGCCTTTTATGCAATATGCGCTGCTTACTGCGCTGATCGTGTCGGCGGTATGCGGAATTTTGTCCTGCTATCTGGTGCTCAAAGGCTGGTCGCTGATGGGCGATGCCATTTCCCATGCCGTGCTGCCCGGCATCATTGTTGCTTTTGTAACCGGCATTCCGCTGGTGGTGGGCGCATTTGTTTCAGGGTTGGCTTGCGCCGTGGGGGTGGGCTATTTGAAAAACAACAGCCGTCTGAAAGAAGATACGGTGATGGGCATCGTGTTTTCGGGCATGTTTGCTTTCGGTTTGGTTTTATTTACCAAAGTGGAAACCGATCAGCACCTGACGCATATCTTGTTCGGCAACATCCTCGGCGTGAGCTATGAAGAGCTGATCCGCACGCTGATTATCTGCACCATCGTTTTCGCGGTGGTGATGCTGAAGAAAAGGGACTTAATGCTGTATTGTTTCGACCCCGTGCAAGCACGCATCGTCGGCTTGCCGCCCCGAATCCTCCACTACGGCTTACTGATTCTGCTGGCACTGACCATTATCAGTGCGATACAGGTTGCAGGCGTGGTATTGGTAATTGCCATGCTGATCTCGCCCGGCATTACCGCCTCCCTGCTGACCCACCGTTTCGACCGCATGATGGTTATCGTGGTGGTGTGCTCCGTTGTTACCGGTTTGGCCGGCACAATACTGAGCTACCATCTCGATGCCGCCACCGGACCGGTGATTATTTTGTTGCAGGCGGCACTGTTTTTGTGTGCGTTGGGGTATTCCAAATTGCGGGAGAGTTTATAGCTGTTTGGCAGAATGAAGTGAATAACAGAGGCCGTCTGAAAAATACTTTTCAGACGGCCTCTTCGCAAGTAAAAGGCGGGCATTTTTGCCCGCCTTTTACTTGTGACTGTTTCAAACAATTTGTCTCTGAAACTGGATTGACGCTTGTCATTTTTAAAAGTTTAGTCTTTCAACACCAAAACTGCTTCTGCTTCTACTTGAACACCTTTCGGCAAGGCTGCTACGCCGATTGCTGCCCGCGCAGGAAAAGGCTGGCTGAAATACTGGGACATGATTTCATTGAATGTAGCAAAATTCCCAAGGTCGGTAAGGTAAGCATTCAGCTTAACAATATCATCAAGCGAACCGCCGGCTGCTTCGGCAACCGCCTTCAGATTTTTGAATACTTGATGGGTTTCGGCAGCAAAATCTCCATTGCCTACAATGGTCATGGTGGCGGGATCAAGTGGAATTTGACCGCTCATGTATACGGTATTACCGGTGCGGACGGCTTGGCTGTATGCACCAATAGCGGCAGGTGCAAGGTTAGTATGAATAACATTTTTTGTCATGGCATCTCCTTTGCGGCAGATTGTTTAAATCAGGAATGTTAGCAGAGCCGGCGTTTTTCGCAAACCGTTCAGCAATTGTAGAGGATGTTTTGAGTTGCCAGAATGTAATTGGAATGAAAAATAAAGGTGGTTTGCTATCGTTTAATGCCTGTCTGAAAAGTATTTCAGACAGGCATTCCTATTATTTTATTGCCGATTATCTGCCGCTATACCCGCGCTTGGTTCAGTGCATTAAAGCTTATGCCTGCCGTATGGTTTGTGATAGTTCTTTGTTATGTGTTGCTTTTCTGCAAAGCAATGTAAAAAAATATTTGCTCATGAAACTTGATTAATGTATATTATTTATTCAATTTTAGTAAATAATAATTATTTTTATTAATTGAAATATTTGATTAATTGTTAATTTTGAAGTGTAAATATCTGGATTGTTTGAAATGATAAAAACTCACTTATTACCTATAGCCGCTATGGTGGGAATTGCATTCAATGTACCTGCCTATGCCGATACGGTTGAAGCTACGGATAACCAAGCTGAAGCCACGGAAGTGGAAGCGGTAACTGTAAAAGGAAAGCGTCAAGGGCAGGCAACGACCGAGCGTAAAACCCGCGAAGATATCGATAACGAGATGATTCGAGACACCCGCGATTTGATGCGTTACTCCACCGATGTCGGTATTTCTGATAATGGCCGGCATCTGAAAGGCTTTGCAATGCGCGGTGTAGAAGGCAACCGCGTAGGCGTGAGTGTGGATGGCGTGAGCTTGCCTGATTTTCAGGAAAACTCGCTTTATTCCCGCTATGGTAATTTTAACTCTTCGCGTTTAACGGTTGATTCGGAGTTGGTTAACAATATTGATGTTGTAAAGGGTTCCGATTCTTTCAATTCGGGTAGCGGTTATTTGGGCGGCGGTGTCAATTACCGTACCTTAGGTGCAGAAGATATCGTGTTGCCGGAGAATAGTTTCGGTACAATGATTCGGGGTACTTACTCTACCAAAAACCGTGAATGGGTAAAAACCATAGGAGCGGGTTTTCTTAGTGAAAAAGCAGATGCAGTTGTGTTGTATTCGCACCGCTATGGCCATGAACTCAAAAGCCGGGGCTACGGCCCTGCTACTTATGGAAGCGACAGCGGCGTACCCGATCCCGCTACGCACCGTTATAACAGCTATCTTGCAAAATTCGGTTATCAGTTTAATGATAACCACCGGGCAGGCATTTCTTTCAACGGTCAGCATGGAAGCAATTATGTTGATGAGCGCTCCTATGCGCTTTCAGGATGGCGTGAGGCAGATGACACTCACAAAAGAGCGAATGCAAACGTATATTATGAGTACCAGCCGAATTCCGGTTATTTGGCTTTCCTCAGGACGGAAGCAGACTATTCTAAAACGGAAGTAGGAGCTTTGACGCACAATGGTTCTTTTGTGCGTAATAGTAATTTGGATGCTATTGGCAAGGAAGAGCCGTTCGAAAATAAAAATCGCAAAATGCATACCCAATTCAAACGCATTGCTTTGCGCATGGACAGTCAGCCTTTCGATTTTTTGGGTAGCCACACATTGAGGTTTAAAACATTTGTGGCGAGAAACGATTTTCAGAACAGAAACCACGATACCAACAAGTTTGGTTTGGATAAAAGATACAGCATTCAGAATCCAAGCAAAACCACACAATACGGTTTCTCATTGTTGGACAATATTACTTGGAACGACACGTTTTCCGGTCATCTCGGAATACGCTACGATCATACCCGCGTGAAGCCCTTGGCGTTTATTTTACCTTGCCACACTTGCAATCGGGAGCCTCTTTCCGCCACTACATTCACAGGTTGGGGCGGCACTTTCGGCTTGAATGCACAGGTGAATCAAACTTGGCGTACCGGATATCATTTAGCCAGCGGCTATCGAGTACCTACTGCATCAGAAATGTATTTTTCTTTTGAAAATTACGCAGGTACTTGGCGTCAAAACCCGAATTTGAAAGCTGAACGCAGCTTCACTCATACCTTATTTTGGGAGGGAAAGAACGATAAAGGTGCGTTGGATGTAAATCTATATCAAACCAATTATCGTAATTTCTTGTTTGAACAGGAAAATATTGTAGAAAATACTAACCCTTATTGTGATGATTATTTTGAATCTTTGGGGTTTTGTACTAAGACTATACCAACACCTGTTCAGCAAATGGTTAATTTGGATAAGGCCAAAGTTCGCGGCATTGAAGTGAAAGGCCAATTGAATCTAGGTGAGTGGATGCCCGCTGTTAGAGGATTGAAATTTGTTGGAGGTTTGGGATACAGCAGAGGTAAGCTATCCAACGGTGCCAGTTTGTTGTCAATTCAACCTTTAAAAGGCATTGTGGGTTTGGATTATGAACAGCCGGATGGCAAATGGGGCATCTTTAACCGTTTAACCTATACCCGCGCGAAAAAGCCGGAAGATACCAAATATTGGAAACACCAATATAATTTGCAAACTAGAAGCTATAACGATCCTGAGCTTTTAACCTATAAATGGTTGAACAAATCAGCAGCGGTATTTGATGTTTACGGCTATATACGTCCCAACAAAAATTTGATAGTACGTGCCGGTGTTTATAACGTTTTCAATCGGAAATATAACGTTTGGGATACTATGCGCGGTTTGAATGAAATTAGCCCGAGTACAACGAATACCGTAGATGACGCAGGTAAAGGCCTTGAGCGCTTCCATGCGCCTGGTCGTAACTATGCGATATCTTTGGAATACAAATTCTGATGATACATTCGGCTGATGTGTAAGCCACAGGCAGGATTTTCAGACAGGCATTCTTTACATGCCTGTCTGAAAACCGCTTTATGTAAACATGTTAGATTCAGATAAATAGTATTTTAATAATTAATAATAAGGAAATAACTATGACTAACGAAGCCAAAACTTTTGCCGAAAGATTAAAAGAAGATACCCGTATTACCCACGATAGCGTGGATAATCTGGTCATGTCGGTAAAACCTTTTGCAGACACGGAAAACTATATCAAATTTCTTAATCTTCAATCAGTATTCCACAAAATTGTAGATGATATTTACAAAGATTCCGAATTAAATAAATCCATTCCCGATTTAGCAGGTATGGCTCGCTATGATGCCGTTGTGCAGGATTTGGCGGATTTAGATCGTGAAGCATATATTTACCCGGGCGAATTGCCTAAACCTGAGGGCAACAAAGCCGTGGGTTGGTTATATTGCGCGGAAGGTTCTAACCTGGGCGCGGCATTCTTATTTAAAGATGCTAAAGAGAAATTAGGTTTTGACGAGCATCGCGGAGCACGTCATTTAGATGCCCACCCTGATGGTCGCGGTAAACACTGGCGTGAATTCCGTGAGCATCTGAATAAACTGGGTTTGAGTGAAACCGCCCAAGCCGAAGCGATTGAAGGTGCCCGTGAAGCCTTTGCTTTCTACAAAGTAATTCTGCGTGAAATCTTCGGTTTACAGGCAGGTGCGGAAGCTCCGGTTCAAGCTTAATCCGTATGCAACTTTCGAAAAACCGAAAGTGGATTTGGACTGGTAAAAAGCGCCAAAGGCTTGTTATGTAAAGCTTCTGGCGCTTTTTCCCTGCCTAAGTGTCTATCAAACTAAAAAACCATGCCAAGCAGGCAAGGATATGCGATAATTTACAGGATTTTCACTACACAAATTTTCATACGAGAACGATATGTCAGACGAAAAAAGCAAAGCCCTTGCTGCCGCGCTCGCGCAAATTGAAAAGAATTTCGGTAAAGGTTCCATTATGAAGATGGATGGCAGCCATCAAGACGAAAACCTTGAAGTTATTTCCACCGGATCGCTCGGCCTTGATTTGGCCTTAGGTGTAGGCGGTTTGCCGCGCGGCCGGATTGTAGAAATCTACGGCCCGGAATCTTCAGGCAAAACCACGCTTTGTTTGGAAACTATCGCGCAATGTCAGAAAAATGGCGGCGTTTGCGCATTTATTGATGCGGAAAACGCGTTTGACCCGATTTATGCCCGCAAGCTTGGTGTAAAAGTGGAAGACTTGCTGGTTTCTCAACCGGATACGGGCGAACAGGCTTTAGAAATCTGCGATATGCTGGTGCGCAGCGGCGGCGTAGATATGGTGGTTATCGACTCCGTAGCTGCATTGGTTCCGAAAGCTGAAATTGAAGGCGAAATGGGCGACAGCCATGTAGGCCTGCACGCCCGCTTAATGAGCCAGGCTTTGCGCAAACTGACTGGTCATATCAAAAAAAACAATACGCTTGTGGTATTCATCAACCAAATCCGCATGAAAATCGGCGTGATGTTCGGTAGCCCTGAAACCACTACCGGCGGTAATGCGCTGAAGTTCTATGCTTCCGTTCGCCTTGATATCCGCCGCACCGGCCAGATTAAAAAAGGTGAAGACATTTTGGGCAACGAAACCAAAGTGAAAGTGATCAAAAACAAAGTGGCTCCGCCTTTCCGCCAAGCTGAATTTGATATTATGTACGGCGAAGGCGTAAGCTGGGAAGGCGAACTGATTGATTTGGGCGTGAAATATGATATTGTTGAAAAATCAGGTGCTTGGTATTCATATAATGGCGCCAAAATCGGCCAGGGCAAAGACAATGTGCGCATTTGGTTGAAGGAAAATCCTGAAGTTGCCAACGAAATTGACCGCAAAATCCGTGAAAAAGCCGGAACAACCGTACAGATTACGGAAGGTAAATTAGATGAAACTGATGGCGAAGAGCCGGAAGAATAATCTTTTCATGATCTTGTAACAATGCCTGTCTGAAACTTATTTTTCAGACAGGCATTGTTTTTCGTGGTCGTTTCATTTATAGAGCAAATAAACTTAACTTTTGCTACGGCGTTGTTGTGCCTTGCTTGTTTTCGACTTGCTGCTTTATATTAATGTAATTTGATTGGTTATACATTAGGTCGAAAAAGTTCTTTTCAGACAGGCATGATATTGTGCTTGTTCAGAAGCTCCACGATAAAAAAGCCTTCTAAATGCGTAAGCTTTTAGAAGGCTTTATGTATTTTATTCTAAGAGTGAATCTTAAAAGGGAATATCGTCATCAATGTCGTCAACCGGCGTCACAGGTGCTGCGGGCGTTTGGCGGCGGGGTGCAGCAGGTGGTTCTGCGGCGGCGGGTTGTTGATAAGCGGCAGGCTGGGCTGATTGCTGATAGGTACCTTGATAGCCGCTGTCATCATATGGAGCGCTGCCACCGCTGTCTCGACTGCCGAGCATTTTCATTTCGTTGGCAATGATGTCGTAGGCAGTGCGTTCAATACCGGTTTTGTCGGTGTATTTTCGGCTTTGGATGCGGCCCTCAATATAAACTTGGCTGCCTTTTTTCAAATATTGGCCGGCGATTTCTGCCAAGCGGCGGTACATGGTAATGTTGTGCCATTCGGTACGTTCAACACGCTGGCCTGTTTGGCGGTCGTTCCATGTTTCGCTGGTGGCAACGGAAAAATTGGCCACTGCTTCGCCGTTGGGCATATAGCGTACTTCGGGATCGCGGCCCAAGCGGCCGATGAGAATTACTTTATTTAATGACATTATTCTGCTCCTGAAATGATTTTTTTCGCACCTTCTTCGTCAAAGCCTTTCTGTAAAGCTTTAATAAATATTGTTTCGCCGTCTGCACTGAAGCTGATGCGTTCGATTCCTGAAATAGGTTGTAAAGCTGTTTTTAAATCTTGCTGGCGATTGATCCACAATCTACCTACCTTAAAGCTGACATTTTTAACCGGCTTTGGGGCCGGTGCAGACAAGGCTATGGTAAACCATAAAATCATCAATGCGCTGCAAAAGATAAATACGCCGGTATAGCCTGATTGGTGAAACAGTAAACCGCCTACGGCACCTCCGACAAATAGGGCGATGGATTGTAGGGTATTATAAACCCCCACTGCGGTGCCTTTGAGTTCGCTTGGTGCAATTTTAGAAACCAGCGAAGGCATACTGGCTTCAAGAATATTGAAACCGATAAAATAGAATACCAACCACAATCCGATCAGCCATAAGGAATTTAAGCCGAATAAAAGCCCGATTTGCGAGAGGATGATCAAGCCGATGCCAAGCAGGAAAACCTGCTTTAATTTGTTGCGTGTTTCGCCAATGATGATGGCCGGTACCATCAGAATCAGGCCGATAAGAGTGGCAGGCAGATAGACTTTCCAATGCTGAACTTTGTCCAGCCCTAGTTGGGCCAATGCAAAAGGCAGGGTGGTGAATAATGCCATCAGGCCGGATTGTAAGGCAAAAATGCCGAAGTTTAAACGCAATAGTTGGCCGTTTTTCAATACTTCGGAAATGCGTGCAGGTTGCGCCTCGGCATCTTCGTGCATTTTGGATTGGGTGGGATTAGGCGTCATCCAGGCGACCACACCTATACTTAATAAGGTTAGGGAGCCCATTAGGGTGAAAAGCCCGGGTACGCCGAGAAAACGGGTTAAGACGGGTGATAACACCATGCTGAAAGAAAAGGTTAGGCCTATGCTCAAGCCTATCATCGCCATGGCACGGGTGCGGACTTCTTCGCGTGTTAGGTCGGCAACCAGAGCAGTTACTGCCGCGCTAACTGCTCCGGCGCCTTGTAATGCACGTGCAGCAATCAGCATGGGCAATGATTCTGCCCAGGCAGCGAGAAAGCTGCCTGCGGCAAATACGATTAAGCCGAGATAGATAACTTTTTTGCGGCCGAATTTATCGGATGCCATACCTAAAGGCAGTTGGAATAATGCCTGGGTCAGACCATAGATGCCCATGGCAAGGCCGATTTGCGCTTTGTTTTCCGCATCCGCCAGCTCTGCCGCATGAAGTGCCAATACCGGCAATACAAGAAACATGCCCAACATGCGCAGGGCATAAACCCAAGCCATTGATGTGCTGGCGCGCCATTCTTCCGGATACATGCGGTTTTGTTTTGCTCTTGCCATAATTGTTATGCAGGGCGGATGCCTGTCTGAAAAAGAGATGGCGGGATTATACAACAGCCTTTGATAGGTAGTTTGAAATTATTTTGAAGTGTGCAATTAACCCCATTGCCAGCGGTTACGCCATGCACCGATAACGGCATTGGGGTATTTATTGCTGCCTAAGCTGCCGTTGAAACGGGCAAGCGCACGGGCGATATTGCCGTTTTCACGGTTGCGGTAGTGACGCAGAATGGTGCAGCCGTAGCGCAGGTTGGTGCGGATGTCGAATAGATTGTGAGAAGGCTGCCCGATGTGGTTTTTCCAAAACGGCATAACCTGCATCAAACCGCGTGCGCCGACATTGCTGATGGCATATTGTCGGAACGCGCTTTCTACTTCGATCAGCCCGAGTATCATCTGGGTGTCCAAGCCGGCGCGACTGCTTTCATATTGAATGTTAACCAGCAGGCGTTTACGCTCTTTGGCATCTGGCACAAAACGTGCCAGCCTTGCCGACATATCGTTTAGCCAGCGTTCTCCGTCTTGAGAATTTGAAAACACTAAGCGTGCCGGGTTAACGTTATTGATGGCGCCGCGCATCACGGAGGCAACGTCATCTGAAAGTGTTTCTTCGCGTTGCATACCGGCTAAAGTGGTTTTGGGTATGAACAATGCGGCGGCACCGGCGGCAAGCAGCAAGCGGCGGGTGTGCATGTGGGGCGGAATGAGTTCGGTGTGTTTTTCCATATGTGAATGATGTGTTATATGCTGAAATGCCTGTCTGAAAGTTTTTCAGACAGGCATGATTATAAATGTGTAAGCTTTTGCATCCAAACCGTATTTTCTTGGTTTTACGCTTGGCGGATAATCTGTATTATCTGATGCCTGCTTTTTTTACCGGCTCTACATAGCCGTGGTCGTTGATGCGGATATGGCGGAACAGCCAGCCTTCGAGCAGGTTTAATAACTCTTCACCGATATCGTCGCCGTTTTCAAAACGGTTTTGGTAGGTAGCCATCCGGCTGAGAAAGTTTAGGTGCACTTTTTTATGCTGTTCCAGCAGATGATAGCCTGCTTCTTCCAGCATTTGTTCTTCTTTGTGGAAATGGTCGGTGGTGCAGTCGATCAGTTCTTGCAAGGCTTTGGCGATGAGGTCGCGGTCTTTGGTTTGGTCGGCATCATAGAATTTATTGATACAGTTGATCAGTTGTTGGTGTTGCTCGTCTATATCATCAAAGCCGGTTGCTAAGTCAAGGGTCCATTGTATAAAAGACATAGTTGCTCTCTATTCGTGGTGGTTATTTGTAAATGCTGTTTAGTACAGTGATGTTTGGTTGAATGATAGTTTCAATTATTTGTTTGTATTTTAGGGTGGGAGGCGTTTAAGTTCAAGGTTGCAGTTTAGAGGGTTTGCTTGGATTTGATGCATATCAAGGTTAGTGTTTATCAATGCAATGCCTGTCTGAAAGTACGATTGATTCTGTCAACGGGCTTTCAGACAGGCATTGCATTATAACCGGCAAAAATGACATCTATAACAGAGTGGGTTAATACTCTATAAAGATTGAATTTCGCAGCTATCGCTTGGCTTAAATTAAGCTTCCGCCATACTCAAGGCTTGCTGGATGTCTACTGCCACGATGCGCGACACGCCTTTTTCCTGCATGGTAACGCCGATAAGCTGCTCGGCCATTTCCATGGTTATTCGGTTGTGCGAAATGTAGAGAAACTGGGTTTGCGCCGACATTTCTTTCACCAGATTGCAGAAGCGGCCGGTATTGGCATCGTCAAGCGGGGCGTCTACTTCGTCCAGCAGGCAGAAAGGTGCGGGGTTGAGGCTGAATAGGGCGAACACAAGGCTCATGGCGGTTAGTGCTTTTTCGCCGCCCGAGAGCAGGTGGATGGTGCTGTTTTTCTTACCGGGCGGACGCGCCATAATCGATACGCCGGCGGTAAGCAAGTCGTCGCCTATCATATGCAAAGTGGCTTCGCCGCCACCGAATAGTGTGGGGAAAAAAGTTTGCACCTTTTCGTTTACAGCATCAAAAGTTTCTTTAAAGCGCTGTTTGGTTTCGTTATCAATCTGGCTGATGGCTTCTTCCAATAAATCAATTGCAGACTGCACATCTTCGCTTTGGTTACGGTAATAGCCGTCACGCTCGCGTGCTTCTTCCAGCTCTTTGAGGGCGGCAAGGTTAACTGCGCCCAATGCTTCAATTTGTTGGCTCAGGCTTTGAATGCTGCCGGAAAGTTCTTTTAAGCCGGATTTTCCGACTAATTTGGCCAAGGCTTCGAAGTCGGCGTGCCGTTCTTCCAGATTCTGATGATGGCGCTTTGCATTAATCAAGGCTTCTTGTTGCTGCAGCAAGGCGGTTTGAGTGGCGGCTTGCAGCTGCGGCAAAGAAGCGGCAAGCGTTTGCTGTTGTGCATATAGTTCACGGCCTTGTTGCTGGGTTTCAGACAGGCATTCTTGTATGACGAGATACTGTTCTTCCAATGTGCTTACTTGCTCGGTCAGCAATTCGAGTTTTTCACGTTGTTCGCTGTCTTGCTCTTCGCTTTCATAGGCCAGTGCCAGCTCGGATTGCCGCTCTTGCCAATCGAGTGTTTGTTGTTCGAGTGCGGTGATTTGCTGCTGCAACGATTGTTTGCGTTGCTGCTGTTTATGTACGGCGACTTCAATCATGCCGTAGCGGCGGTTGGCCTCAAGCAGCGCAAGTTGGGCTTGTTTGAGTTCGTTTTGGCGGCTTTGGCGTGTGTTATGCAATCCGCTCTGCTGATTTTCTAATTCTGTTGCGGCTTCGGCAAGCAGCTCGATATCGCTTTGCAGGCTTTCGCTGCTTTGTTGCAGCACAAGTTGTTCTTCTTCGATCAGTAGGAGTTCTTGTTCGATATGCTGGCGTCGAAGTTGGCCTTGATTGGTGCGGGTGAGTAGTTCGGTTGCTTTTGCTTGTGCTGTGTGAAGCTGTGCGGCATGTTGACGGTGTTGTGTTTGCCATGTTTTATGTTGTGCTTCATGTGCTTCGATAGCAGCGCGGGCTTCGTTATTGTGTTGTTCGGCTTGTTTAAGCTCGGGTGAAATGATTTCGAGCTGCTTGTTAAGTGCATCGTAGCGGTTTTTCAGCTCAATTAAATTTTGGCTGTTTTTTTCGGCATAAAGCACGACACCGATCGAATCAACTTGATGGCCTTCGGGCGTGAGCCAGCATTGACGGCTTTGTAAGCGTTCACGATTTTGCAGGGCATAGTCTAATGAAGGGGCGCATAAGACGCCGTCTAACCAGTAAGCCAGAGCTGTTTGATAGGGCGGGTCAGCTTGGATTTGGTTAATCAATGCTTGAGCCGGTTGGGTTTTACGGGGTGAAGTTAAGTCGGTATAAAACCATGCGGCCGAACCTTCAGGCAGAGGCAAAGGTAATACCTTTTCACTGGTTAAAGCGCGAGCTTGTAATTTTGTTTCAAGAAAAGCAGCCAGCGCGTGTTGCCAATCGTCAGGTACTTTAATATGTTGCCATAATGCAGGCGCGGAAGCATAAGGCGTTTGTTGCCAGAAATCGTCCGCTTTACGGTTGTTTTCGAGCAATACGCCAATAGCTTGTTGTTCGGCTTGAAGCGTGATGTGTTGTTGGTATAAATCGTTGTAAGCTTGAATGCCTGTCTGAACGGTGTTTTTCAGACAGGCATAACGTTCTTCGCTGTCTAAAAGTTGTTGTTCATAATGTTCATGCTGCGCTTGCAAGATTTCAGCTTGTTCTTGTGCTGCCGCAATTTCTGCTTCGTGCGGCAGATTGAGTGATTGGTTTTCTTGATACAGACGCTCTCGACGCAGGCTGTGTTGATTCAGTGTTTGGTTGGCATGGGCAAGCTGTTGTTGCTTGAGCGCAAGCTCCCTCTTGATGCGGTTAAGTTCGTCTTGTTGAGCTTGAAAAGAGGCGGTTAATGTGTTCTGCGCCGCTTCCAGCTCAGGAAGGCTTTCTTCTCGTTCTGCAACTTGCATGGCCCATTCAGCAAGCTCTATTTGTTTTTCTTCTAGGTCGGTTTCCAGTATTTCTAATTCATCAAGAATATTTTGTTTTTCTGAATGAATACGTTGTAGTTGGGCTTGTGCAGCCTGGCGATCCCGCTGGATTCTCTGTTGCAGGTTGTGTTGTGAACGTAATTGTTCTTCCAAGCGGGCAATCTGCTCGCGTAGCATGGCGCGTTGATTGCTGATTGCTTGAGCTTGCTGCTGTTGCTTTTGCTCTTCTTCACGCAAAATATGTAGTGCTTCTCCTGCTGCTTGATTTTGCGCGGCAGTTTCATCTTGTTTCTGTTGGGAAATGCGGTGCTGCTCGGTGGCTTTGTCTGCTGCTGCTAGCGATTGTTGCCATTGAGTGTAGTCCAGCAGGTCTTGTTGTCGGGCAATCTGCTCTGTGAGAGTTTGATAGCGTTCGGCAGTTTCAGCCTGTTTTTCCAGTTTTTCAACTTGGCGGGCAAGCTCTGCTTGTAAGTCAGACAGCCGTTGTAAATGTTCTCGGGTATCTTTTAAGCGGTGTTCGGTTTCTTTTCGGCGTTCTTTATATTTGGATACGCCGGCGGCTTCTTCTATATAAGCGCGCAATTCCTCAGGCCTGGCTTCAATAATCCGAGAAATCATGCCTTGTTCAATAACAGCATAACCACGTGCGCCAACGCCCGTACCTAGAAATAAGTCTGTAATGTCGCGGCGGCGTACTACTTGGTTGTTGATGTAATAGGTAGATTCTCCCTGGCGGGTTAGTTGCCGTTTGATACTCACCTCTGCATATTTACCCCATGGCCCTTGCAAAGACTGATCCGCGTTGTTGAATACCAGTTCGACTGATGCACGGGGAGCAGGGCGACGGGTTGCTGCACCGTTAAAAATAACATCCTGCATGCTTTCCCCGCGCAGCTGCTTGGCTGATGCTTCTCCTAGAACCCAACGAACCGCATCAATTACGTTTGATTTACCGCAGCCATTCGGGCCGATAACGGCTACCAGCTGTCCCGGAACATGAATCGTAGTGGGATCTGTGAAAGATTTAAAACCAGTAAGTTTAATATGGGTAAGGCGCATGACAGTAAAATTAAGTCTATTTAATTCAATTGATTAGAATTTTTATTTGGCTTTGTTTAAAGATATGTTGGTTTCGAAAATTAATTTCTTAAAGTTTAAATTCAATAGGGTATTATTATTGTTGTGTATCAAAAATGCAACTCTATGTAAACAAAGAGTTATGGCAACTATATTGCTGAAGTATTTTTGTTATTCTAAAAAGAATATTTTTAAGTATATGATTTTTAATTATAAAAAAAATAACGGTTTGAGATTTTGCAAATAACAGATTAAGTTTTTTTAAAATATGCAAGATAAATCTTTTTTAGTATAATGCCTTTCATCTAGTATGGAAGCCGTTTATTTTTGCTCCGACATGAGATAGTTGCTTTGTTATTTAATATCATTAATCTATCTCGATACCACTTCACAACCTTTTGCTTAGAAAATTGTTTTGGAGTTTTGCTAGGATAACTTTGCCAAGTCAATCCGCTCCATGCGTGAATTTGTAAAGTTTTTGCTAATTAATTTCGGTGTCCGTGGCATTAAATTTAAGGTTTTTTTTCGTTTAAACCAATTATGTAATTTAGGTACACATTACTTTAATATTGAATATTGTTAGGGTGCTTAAATTAAATGGAGATTTATAATGATGATTCAGCATAAAAAACTATGGTTATTCATGCTGCCTTTGCTTGCAACAGGTTGTGTTTATAAAAATGCAAACCGCGAAGTTTGGATTGACACAACAGATACTGTTTACAGTACCAGTGTGCCAGATGATAAATCTTCGGTTGTATTTTACCGTCAAGCCAATGCAATTGATGGCCCTACTGTTAATGTGTATGTGAATGGTCAATATTTGGGATCATTGCAACCTAACGCGTATCGTCAAGAAACTGTATGCGCACAAAACCAGAGATTCTTTGCTGAGTTTGCCAATAAAGATGTGGCTTACCATGAAAAAGCAAATTCAGGTGATTACTATAACTTGCCTGAAGCAGCGGTTTCTTTCTTTAAGATTGTCCAAGGTGAAAATGGACGCCCAGCATTACAAGCTGTTTCTCCTGAACAGGCTGAGCAAGAAATGAAAGGTGTTCAAAGCCAGCATCATACGTTGTCACGGGTACAAACTGCTGCGCAATGCTCAACTGTTTTGAAAAAATATACTTTACAAGCTTCTGCTTTGTTCAAATTTGACCGTTCGGGCTATAAAGATATGCTTCCGAAAGGTAAACAGGAAATTGCAGCTGTATCTGAAGATATCAAGCAAAATCCTGGTCGAATAAGTGGTATCCAAGTTATTGGTTATACTGATCCCGAAGGTAGTAATCAGTATAACAATAAGCTGTCTTTGGCACGTGCTAAAACAGTAAAAGAAGCCTTGTCTGGAAGTGGATTGGATCCGAATCTGATTACTTCGGAAGGGCGCGGTGAAAATGATCTTATCGTCACAGATTGCCGAGCCAAGCATCCTAAAGATGCTGCAGCACGCAAAGAATGTGACCAGCCAAACCGTCGAGTGGAGATTATTCTTCACGGTGAAAAAAACAACTAACCATTAAGGTGAAAGACTATGTCTAGAAGCATTACGCTAAATATTAATGATGCTAAGTCAACTGTTGAAACAGTACAGTTGCAAACAGCAACAGGTACACCTCTTCGAATTCCTGCTCAAGAAAATGTAAACTATCAATTTATTGATGATGCTACATCTTTTGGTCCTGAGAATATCATGACTAAACGTGTGGGCGAAAACTTGGAAATTGCATTCGAAGGTACGAATATTGAGAATCCTGACTTAATTATTGAGGGATTCTATGGCAATAATGGCGCAGACAACCTTTTGGTTGGCCTACATGAGAACGGTAACATGTACCCTTACATTCCTGAAAGTACGCTGCAGGAAGAAGCTGTTACTATGTTGGCAGACGAAGTGGCTGCGGGTCAGGCTTTGGGCGGTGAGATTATTGCAAGTGCTATGTGGGTTCCTAACCCGCTGTGGGCTTTGGCTGCATTGCCGGTTGCTGGATTGGCCGCCGCCGCGGGTGGCGGTGGTGGTGATGACGCACCGGAAGATGCTCTAAAAATTACTGTGTCTGCTCCTGATCAAACAGCAGACAAAACGCCTGTTATCACTGGTACGACAAATGCAGCAGAAGGTAGCGTTGTAACAGTAAAGGTGACAGAGGTCACTAAAGATGCTAACGGCAATCCTGTTGATGGAAAAATTCATACATTAACTACAACTGTTAAGGCTGATGGAACTTATTCTGTAGAGCCGACAGACGACATGCCGAGCGGACCTTATAAAGCGTCTGCTACTGTAGTAGATAATTCTTCACCAGAAGATACTGCAACCGCGGAAGATCCGGGTAGTATTATTGGTATTACTGTAGATGCTCCGGATAATACTAGTGACACAACGCCCACTATTACTGGAACTGTGACTAAGGATGTTCCTGTGGGTTCTGAAGTAACTGTTACTATCAAAGACAAAAACGGCACTACCCAAGTGGTGACCACCACCGTTAAACCGGACGGCACCTATTCAGTGGACGTGCCGAAAGAGCTGCCGGAAGGTCCGTACACCGCCGAAGCGAAAGTGAAAGATCCTGCCGGTAACGAAGCGACCGCAACCGATCCGGGTTCGATCGACACCACCGCGCCGCAAATCACGGTTGACGCGCCGGACAACACCAGCGACACCACGCCGACCATCACCGGTACCACCGACGTACCGGAAGGTTCCGTGGTAACCGTGACGGTGGCCGACAAAGACGGCAACACCCAAGTGGTGACGACCACCGTTAAACCGGACGGCACCTATTCAGTGGACGTGCCGAAAGAGCTGCCGGAAGGTCCGTACACCGCCGAAGCGAAAGTGAAAGATCCTGCCGGTAACGAAGCGACCGCAACCGATCCGGGTTCGATCGACACCACCGCGCCGCAAATCACGGTTGACGCGCCGGACAACACCAGCGACACCACGCCGACCATCACCGGTACCACCGACGCACCGGAAGGTTCCGTGGTAACCGTGACGGTGGCCGACAAAGACGGCAACACCCAAGTGGTGACGACCACCGTTAAACCGGACGGCACCTATTCAGTGGACGTGCCGAAAGAGCTGCCGGAAGGTCCGTACACCGCCGAAGCGAAAGTGAAAGATCCTGCCGGTAACGAAGCAACTGCGAAAGATAGTGGTAGCGTAGATACTGCACCTCCAGCAGTAGAAGTAGAAAATGCTTCTGTGGAAGAAGCGAGTTCTAATACTGTGAATGGTACGATCAAAGTATCTGATAAAGCAGGTGTTGGTGTAGTAACTATTGGTGATAAAGATGTAACTCAAGCCAATAACAAAGTTCCTGTGGAAATCGTTACAGATAAAGGTACGTTGAAAGTAACAGGTTATGATGTCGCAACTGGTGTATTGACTTACGAGTACACAGAAAATGGCACTGCGAAAGACCATAGTCGAGGTGATGATTCTGTTGTAGATTCATTCGATATAGTTGTGAAAGATGTGTTGGGTAACACAACCAATGCTCAATTGAATGTAACTATTACAGATACTGCGCCAGCTGCATCTGCTGATGCCAACAATATTCGAGAGGGTGAAGGCTCTGTTAGCGGAAATGTATTGGGTAACGATGCTACTGGTGCTGATAAGCCTGTAACTGCTAATGTTGAAAACGGTAAAGGAAGCTATGGTGAGTTGACATTAAATGCTGATGGCACTTATAGCTA
This sequence comes from Neisseria sp. 83E34, assembly GCF_001308015.1. GTDB lineage: Bacteria > Pseudomonadota > Gammaproteobacteria > Burkholderiales > Neisseriaceae > Neisseria. The sequence goes on along the minus strand of NZ_LGYH01000006.1, from coordinate 180,230 downwards.
TGCATTGAATAACAACAATCCTGCAGTTAAAGCTTTGAATGATGGTGAAACATTAACAGATACATTCACTTATACTGTGAAAGATTCAGATGGTGACAGCAGTTCTTCAACATTGACTATTACGATTGATGGCAGAGATAGTGACAAAACTATCTTTGGCGGAAATGACAAAGATGATATCAATGGTGGGGGCGGTAATGATGTTCTGGTTGGTGACAAAGGTGGTACTACAACAGTAATTACCCCGGGAGCTAACTATAACGTAGCGATTCTGCTGGATATTTCTAACAGTATGCAAAAATACCGCATTGCAGACGGCACAACTTACTTCAATATGGCTAAGAATTCTTTGCTGAAGTTGGCAAATGATTTAGCCGGTCATGATGGTAAAGTTAACGTAGCACTATTCGCGTTTAACCGTTTGACTAAGTTGGAAGTGAATATTGAGGATCTGACTCAAGATAATGTAGATCAATTAGCAAGTAAAATTGCTAATTTGAAAGTTGGTTCACGTCTTGAAGGTATAACTAATTACGATGATGCATTTGCTGATACTACGGCATGGTTTAACGAAGTATCAGGTAATGGTTATCAAAACATTACTTATTTCTTGACAGATGGTGAGCCGACCGCATACGGTCAGCAAGGTTTGAAAGATCCTATTGGTGCTTATGTTACTCAAAATACAGTTAACGCTGCTTTGAATAGCTTCAAAGGCTTGAGTGAGGTTTCTGCCGTACATGCAATTGGCTTCTCCCAAGGCATCAGAGAAAATGTGTTGAATTTCTTTGACAACACTTCTAATGATCCATTGGTAGAAGGTAGCTTTAGCTACGATGCACCAAAAGTAGGTAAAGTAGTTTATCAAGGTACTGCAGGTGACTCTGCTATCGTGAATACTCCGGATGAGTTGGATGCTGCGTTACAAGGAGGTAGTGAATCTGAGGTACTAAGCAGTGTGGCTGACGATACTATTTCCGGAGGAGACGGTAACGACTTTATCTTTGGTGATACTATCAATACTGATCACTTGACTTGGACAAATGGTGATACTGGTGTTAGCTATACTGCCGGCAACCATAATGGTATGAGTTCAGAAGCTCTGAATGAGTTCATCAAATGGTCTGAAAATAGTGGTGTAGAAGCTACTGACCAACAAAAAGCGGACTATATCGCTGAACACTGGAAAGAGTTGTTGGATGGCCGTCCTGATGGTGGCAACGACACACTGAACGGTGGTAGCGGAGATGACGTGTTGTTTGGCGGTGCCGGTAATGATAATCTAACCGGCGGCGAAGGTGCTGATAAGTTTGTCTTCTTGGCAAACAGCAACAGCGGTCAAGACGTGATAGTTGATTTCACTGAAGGCGAAGATAAAGTAGTATTTGCCGATTTAGTGAATGCTAATGACCTGAAGAACGCTGTGTGGAATGACACAACCAGCACATTGAGCTTTACTGCGGTAGGAGCTGATGGCGCTACTTATAACAACAGCATTACTTTCACAGGTATTTCCAGCGGACAAACTTTGGAAACTGTATTGGAAAAACATGTTGAAGTATTGGGCTAATTAGTTAGCTTAGACGGCCCCCTTGCTTGTGAAAGTAAGGGGGCTGAATTTTGTAGTTGTAATGGAGTTCCTGAAACTGGCGCAATGTCATGCCTGTCTGAAAAACTATTTTTCAGACAGGCATTTCCATGATTCAGACTACTTGCCGTGATACTTGGGTTTGACCCGATCATCTTTTTAAGAACACAGTAATATAATTAATCAATACATTTTTAATACAAGGCAGCAAGCTGTAGACAGTACAAGTAGTAAGTAGGGTGAGAGGCAGCAACGACTTAGCAAAAATAAGTTTATTTGCTATAAATCTACATCTCTCGCGTACGCCTGTGTGAACGCATGTTAGAGTTATCGCTCGACAAACGTTGCTTTGGGTGACTTTAGTTTAGATGTAAAAATACAGAGTGGGTTAACGGAGTTTTATGAAATGGCATTGAGTTGTTGGAGGATCAAGGTTTTATTAATTCGCCCATTTTGCTGCATGTGTAGCCAGTTTTGATAATACAGAGTTGGGTTTTTCTGCTGTATCAGTGAAGGAGAGGCTCTGTGGGCCAATCGATAAACAGAATGCCTGTCTGAAAATAAACGCCACACCACAAAGTCGGCACTTTTTCAGACAGGCATTGTTTAAGGCTTGTTTTGTATGATTAGTGAATAGGGCTTATTTCCAATAGCGCCACCACGGCATACTGTTGGGCTTCCAGTCTTGTGTTAGATAAGGGCTTTGTGGGAAGTTGGTTTGCAGCACTCGGGTGGTATCTTCAGCCAAATCGGGTTTATTCAGCTTCTTATAAGAAGTGATCATAATGGCCAAGGCCTCTTCCACAAAGCGGGTATTTTGGTATTGGGCAATGATTTTTTGCGAACGATTGATGGCAGCAAGGTATGCGCCGCGGTTAATATAGTAGCGGGCAATCGCCATTTCATTACCGGCTAAGGCATCAACCAGTTTGGTCATCCGTTCAGTAGCATCGGCTACATATTCGCTATCGGGATAGCGTTTGGTAAGCTCTTCGAAAGCATAATAGGCTTCACGGTTGGCTTTCGGATCGCGGTCAGACCAATCTTGCGAGGCCAGCTTGTTTAAGAAAGACTTATCTTCGTTAAACAGCACCAAGCCTTTCAAATAAAGAACATAATCCATGCGTGGATGGTTCGGATAAAGGCGCTGGAAACGCTGTATGGCTGCGAGCGCGCGTTCGGGTTCGTCATCTTTATAGTAGGCATAAGCCGTATCCAACTGAGCTTGCTGGGCGTACACGCCATTAGGAAATCGCGATTGCAACAGTTCATATAATTTGATGGCTCGCGTATAATTATTGCTGTTTAGCTCGTCTTGCGCTTCGGTGTATAGCTGGTTAACGGTCCAATCTTGGGTAATCTGGGCATCTTTATCTACGGCGCCTTTTGTAGCGCAGCCTGATAACGCCAAGCCTAAAGAAACAATTAAAAGAATTTTTTTCATGCAAAATATTTCCTTGGATAACGAAGCCGATTATAGCGATGATTTGGAGTTTTCGGCAGCCCCTAATGCAGAAAGTTTCATAAATTTAGTGATTCCGGTTGATTTGGCAGGTATGCGGCTCGATGCAGCGCTGGCAAAACTGCTGCCTGATTACTCCCGCAGCCGCTTGAGTAGCTGGATTAAAGAAGGCGCCGTTTCGGTAAACGGCAAGCCTGCTATGCCGAAAGATAAATTGATCGGTGGCGAAGAGCTAGTGGTAGCTGTTCAGCAAAGTGATGAGAATGCTGCTTTTACACCGGAACCAATGGATTTAGATATTCTTTATGAGGATGATGCGGTAATTGTGTTGAATAAACCTGCCGGTTTGGTAGTGCATCCGGCGGCAGGCAATTGGTCGGGGACGCTGCTTAACGGGCTTTTGGCGCATTGTTCTGATTTGGCACAGGTGCCTCGCGCGGGAATTGTGCACCGCTTGGATAAAGATACCAGTGGTTTGATGGTGGTGGCAAAAACTTTGCCGGCGCAAAACGATTTGGTCAAGCAGCTGCAAGATCGCAGCGTGAAACGTATTTACCGCGCAGTTGCCAATGGAATTGTGCCTTTTGATGGGAAAATTGAAACCCTCATCGGTCGCGATCCGTATAACCGTTTGAAAATGGCGGTGGTAAAATTTGGTGGAAAAGAAGCGGTAACACATGTGAAAGTATTGGAGCGATATGGGGCGCACAGTTATATTGAATGTGCGCTGGAAACAGGGCGGACACATCAAATCCGGGTACACATGCGTGAAGCCAATCATCCTCTAGCAGGAGACCCTGTATATGGTAATCCGCGTCACCAGTGTTCAGTGGCAGTTAAAGAAGCAATTAAAAATTTAAACAGGCAGGCTTTACATGCTTACAGTTTGAGCTTTAAACACCCTAAAACGGGAGAGAATATGTCGTTTAAAGCTCCGTTACCTCAAGATATGTACCATTTATTGTCGGTGTTGCGTCTGGAAAGCGGTTTGGATTCTTCATTGAGTAATGAGGAAGAATGGTTGGAAAAAATGGATATACAAGAGGATGATGACTGGAATGAAGACGATTATGATGTTGAAGTGGTTTATGTTAGGGAGTAGGCCATAAAAAATAAAAAGCAGTGTTTTTAGCACTGCTTTTTACATAAACATTTAATTAATAGAATTCACTTCGGTCTATCGTACGTAAAACTCTTGCCGGAACACCTGCTGCTAATGAGCAAGGTGGAAGGTCTTTTACTACCACGGCATTTGCACCAACTACTGAATCGGAGCCTATTGTAATACCGCCGATTAGCTTAACACCAGTTCCTAACATAACATTGTCGCCCACTTTCGGGTAAATGTTGGCATGGGCTTGAGTGCCGTCGTTGGCAATAGATACTCCATTGAAGATTTTGCAATTTTTTCCAACTTCTGCACCGGCACCGATAGTAATATTATAATGGTGGGCAAACTTACAGCCTTTACCGATTTTAGAAGCAGGGTGGATGTCGCTGGAAAAAATCATGCGACTGATTAAATATGTCAGATAGCTAAAAGGGCGTGTTAGTTTGCTGCGGTAGAGCGCACTAGAGATGCGGTATATAAACATCAGGTGGGTAGCCGGTAAAAGTAAGTTTTTCATAAGCTGTTTCTCTCATAAATAATTGTGTTTAGAGATAATAAAATTCAAATTGCATATTTTAATGCATTTTTTGCGATTAACACATTTTTTTATTCCATATAGTGCAAGGTAAAATCTTGTTAGGATGGTGTAATTATGGAAAGTATTGGTTTTAAACAAGTTTTTAATGAAAAAATCATATGTGGTGATTTTCTTGATGCAGATTGGCCTGCTCCCTGCAATGTAAAGGTTTTAATCACAACACGAAAGGGAGGTAAAAGCAACGGTTGTTTTAGTAGCTTGAACGTAGGTGCGCATGTGGGCGATAACCCGGAAGCCGTTGCTCAAAACCGTGCTTATGTGCAAGAGCATGTAGGCGCACCTCTCGTGTTTTTGAACCAGGTTCACGGAGTTGATGTGGTAAAGGCTGTTGATGCTAAAAGGGGGCTGACGGATGCGGATGCTTGTGTGGATAATATGGGTAGCGCAGCTTGTGTGGTGATGACTGCAGATTGTTTGCCGGTGTTGTTTTGTGACCGTGCCGGAACGGTGGTTGCCGCAGCTCATGCAGGTTGGCGCGGTTTAGCTCAAGGCGTGTTGCAGAACACGATTGCTGCAATGCAGGTTGACCCGATGGAAATCATGGCTTATTTCGGCCCGGCCATTGGTCCTGATGCTTTTGAAGTAGGAGAGGATGTTCGAGAAGCTTTTTGCAACCAAATTGCGGCAGCAGAAGATGCGTTTCAAAGCATTGGTGGAAATAAATATCTGGCTGATATTTATCAGCTTGCCAGATTGATATTACATCGAGAAGGGGTAACCCAGATTTACGGCGGCTCACATTGTACGGTATTGGAAAGGGAAAACTTTTTTTCTTATCGGAGGGACGGGCAAACCGGAAGAATGGCCAGCATTATTTGGTTGGAACAAGATTGATTCAAAAGCTTTTCAGACAGGCATATGCCTGTCTGAAAAGCTTTTGAGCGGTTTGCTTGGGTGGATCTTTCCTAATGAATCAATCGGATAAGAAGCGATTTGCGATATAATATAAGTTTTCCGTTATCAGCCTTTAATCAAGGAATATCATAATGAACAATCTCAGTTATGACGTCGATTCGCATGACGATGAAGTGAGCGCTTTATCGTTGCCGCCTCATTCAGTCGAGGCAGAGCAATCAGTGCTCGGCGGGCTGATGTTGGAAAACGCAGCTTGGGATCGGGTTGCCGATGTGGTAACGGGTGAAGATTTTTACCGACATGAGCACCGCTTGATTTTCCGCGCAATTGCCGGCTTAGTAAACGAAAGCAGGCCGGCCGACGTGATTACGGTTCAAGAGGCGTTGGAGCGCAACGAAGAGCTGGAAAATGGCGGCGGGTTCAATTATCTGGTTACTTTAGCGCAAAATACGCCTTCTGCCGCCAATATCCGCCGCTATGCAGAGATTGTGCGCGAGCGCTCGATAATGCGCCAGCTTGCCGAGGTAGGTACGGAGATTGCACGCAGCGCCTACAATCCGCAAGGTCGAGATGCAGGCCAGTTGTTGGATGAAGCAGAAAATAAAGTATTCCAAATCGCAGAAAGCACAGCCAAATCCAAGCAGGGATTCTTAAATATGCCGGATTTGCTGAAAGAAGTGGTTGAAAGAATCGATATGCTTTATTCGCGTGACAATCCGGATGAAGTAACCGGTGTGGCAACGGGCTTCATAGATTTGGACAAAAAAACCTCGGGTTTGCAAGGCGGGGACTTGATTATCGTAGCGGGGAGACCGTCTATGGGTAAAACTGCTTTTTCAATTAACATTGCAGAATATGTTGCCGTAGAAAGCAAGTTGCCTGTTGCCGTATTTTCTATGGAAATGGGTGGTGCACAGTTGGTAATGCGTATGCTTGGTTCTATTGGTAGGCTGGATCAAAGTGTTCTTAAAACCGGCGCGTTGAAAGACGAGCATTGGGGGCGTTTGAATGACGCTGTTGTGAAACTTTCTGATGCGCCGATGTTTATTGATGAAACACCAGGCCTCACCGCACTGGAATTACGCGCGCGCGCCAGGCGCTTGGCAAGACAATTCGGCGGCAAACTGGGGTTGATTGTGATTGACTATCTGCAATTAATGTCTGGCTCAGGCCGTAACGATAACCGGGCTTCAGAGCTGGGTGAAATTTCCCGATCTTTGAAATCGCTGGCAAAAGAACTGCATGTTCCCGTTATCGCGCTTTCCCAATTGAGCCGCACGGTGGAACAACGTACTGACAAACGCCCAATGATGTCGGACTTGCGTGAATCAGGTGCGATTGAGCAGGATGCTGATTTGATCATGTTTATGTATCGAGATGAATATTACCATCCTGAATCCCAGTTTAAAGGGCTGGCGGAATGTATCATCGGCAAAAACCGTAACGGTCCGGTAGGTAAAGTGGTGCTCACATGGACAGGCCAGTTTACTAAATTCGACAACGCGGCATTTGTGCCGGATATGGCTATGATGGAAGATTAATTAATGATGGGTTTGTTGCAAATTTTAGTGAAATGAAGAAAAAAGCAGCATTTCAATATAAATAATTAGGTAAGCGGATGATGTATCGTTTAAAATAGCGGTTAAATTTTAATAAAGATTACGTACATTACCGGAAAATAAACAATCAGGTGTTACTCATGTATTCAAATCAAAAAGGTTTTACCTTAGTCGAATTAATGGTGGTTATTGCTATATTTGCCATCATGTCTTTGATTGCTTATCCCAATATGTCTGAATGGATTGCCGAGCGCCGTATCGCGAATAAAGCTGAGCAAATGGCGAATTTGTTCCGCCTCGCGCGAGCGGAAGCGGTGAGGATTGGTGTGCCGGTTTATATTTGCCCTGTTGATATATCGGATGCGGGTAAGCCCAATAATTATTGTAAATCTTCTCAGGTAGAGGGCTATGCAGCATTTGCTGATAAGAATAAAAACAATAAGTTTGATGATGAGGACATACCTTTGCGGACAGTAGTGTTAAATGTTCCATCCCGAAGCTCCATGCGCTTTTTGTTTGATAATTTAGATCCTGCACTAAATTATAATCCTGTGAAGAGTTCAGCTGAACAAGCCCGTGCAGCTGGTTATATGCCAAATGGGTCTTTCGTGAGGGTGAACTATCAACAACAAGGCGTGATTACTTCTTCGCCTGCCAACGGTATCATTAAAATTGTTTTGACCGACAAACAGCCACAAAATAAACAAAAAAGCAGAGCGCAAGTTCTTTTGTTTGATGGAAGCGGCAGGTTACAGACTTGTAAGAAATCGGAAATTTTGGATCCCAATAATAAGAAATGCACTTTTTTAGAGAAATGAAGATAATGAAAAAAACGGTCTTACAAAAAATCGGAAGGGTGGGGTAATGGTTACTCAAAAGCAAAAAGGTGCCACGCTGATAGAAGTGTTGATATCCATGTTGATGCTCGGCTTGGGTGTGCTGGTTTTGTTGGCAACACAGCTCAGAACAGTTTCAGGCGTGCGTGAAGCGGAAAATCAAACGATTGTTGCACAAGCCACTCAGAATCTGATTGAAGGTATGCTGATGAACCCTACATTGGAGGAGCGTACCTTAAATCGCACAAATAATGATATGGTGGGTGTTAGGTGGAATAGAAAACAATATGACATCTACCGCAGTAATATTGATGACGTAAATCCAGAAAACTGCACTCCTTTAAATATTGGTAATGATATTAATAAAACTCAATTAGCATTGCGACATATGTGTAATTTCAGACAAACACTAGCAAATAACTTACCTGATGCCGAATTTCGGATTCATATTTGTCGCGATAATAGCGACGGCGAACCTACGTTGGCAAATGGTAATGTAAATTGGAATTGTGCAGAAGCGGCTAGCGTCCCTGCATATACTGTGATTAAAGTTCTATGGCAGATGGATACTGAGAATCAGGCCACACAAACAGGCAGGGGTGTGAATGTTGTTGATGGAAGGGCTGTTTATACTTATCAGGCGCGCGTTACGGATTAAATGAAAATGAAAAATAAATTTTATATTGGCCGTTATGTAAAAAAAACAAAAGGATTTTCTATTATTGAATTTATGGTAGCCAGCCTGCTCAGTATGATTATCTTGATTGCGGTAGGAGCAGGTTACTTTGCGGCTCGTAAAGTTAATGACGTGGCTATTGCCCGTTTGAATGCACAACAAGATATTAGAAATGTTTCAAATATGGTGGTGCATGACGCGCGAATGGCAGGTGGTTTTGGTTGTTTTAATATTAATAGTTTGGATCAGGCTAGGAACATTACGGTGGTTACTGATGAAGAATCTAAAACCGATATCCGTAGATTGGTCGGATTTCAATTTTCAGATACTGTGGAGCTTTCCGAAGGGGTGAAAAGTATTGATAAGAATAGATTTTCGGCTGCAACCGGTATCAATAACTTTACAGCCCAATCAGATGCAGTGGTATTCCAATATGGTGAAGGTTCTCCAGCCGTTACCGAAGTGGGTACGAACACCATTACTATTAATGCAGCCAGTGATGTTGCTACTAATCACTTAGCAAATAATTCTTTTGTAGCTATCAGTACATGCAATACATTGGGTCGTTATTCCATTATTAGTAAAAATCAAAATGTATTGACATTAGATCAAGCACTGCATAATTCAATAATTTCTCCAGCTGTAAGGCATGAAGTTTCACTTGCTAAATATGTGGTTAATATTTATGTTGTAGGTACGCCTACCGGAAGAGAAAGGGGATTTTACCGTATTCGATTAGGTGTTGATGGAAAGTGGGAAACTCCTCAATTGTTATTATCAGGTATTGACCGTATGGATATTTTGTATGGTTATGTGCATAAATGTCAGGGAATTGATCCGGAGATTGACACAGATGTTGTTGCAGCCAGCGCACCCGAAACGTTTAGCTTTACCGACAAACCTGAAGCCACTCGATCTAATCGCCCGTTAGCGAGTATCCGTTTGGTATTAAACCGTAATAATATAGCGGCAGAAGGACAGCTTATGTCTAATGCTGCTTCACGAGAAATTGCGGGTAATGTACATATCTATAATATTGATGCGAACATTCGAGGAGGAAACCGATGCGCAGACCGTTAACCATAGTTCAGCCGACCGAACAAAAAGGTTTTTCCCTTTTTATGGTTTTGGTAATGATGTTTGTGATAGCTTTTTTAGTTATTGCGGCAACACAATCGTATAATACTGAGATGCGTATCAGCAGTAACGATTCAGATCGGAAACATGCATTTTCATTGGCAGAGGCTGCGCTAAGACAGGGGGAAACAGATATTGGCAGCTTTTCGGATGTTACGTTTAGTGCAGATTGTTCCGGAGGGTTATGTGCACAGGCTGATGTCAGTTCTCCAGAAAAAACCATTAATACATCGGAAGTAACTCTAAAGATTACAGCTTGTGAGAAAGAGTGCGCAGGGGTTAACGCGTGGGAACGTAAAGCAGATGACAAAAAGCTCTTGTTTGAAACTAAAATTAAAGATAAGTATAGAACATATGTTGTTTCAGAGGACTTAGCTGAAAAAAATCCACGTTATATTATCGAAGTATTAGGTTCAACGTCACAACCGGACGGTTCGATTCGCGTTATTTATCGTGTTACTGCCCGAGCTTGGGGGAAAAATGAAAATACTTCTGTAACTTTACAATCTTTTGTTGAAGGTGTATACAACAGTTAAATTATTTGCTCAATTTATCCTGTTCCCACTTTGGGATGTAAATACGATTAGGCTTGTTTTGGGCTAGGACGAAAGCAGCCTACTATACAAAATGACGACCAGTAATGCAATTAGGTATTATGATGATAAAAATAAAATCCCAAGGTTTTACTCTGATTGAAGTGTTGATGGCAGTAGCAATATTGGCGATATTGGTAGCGATTGCTATGCCTTCTTATATTCGTTATGTCGAACGGGGGAATGTTACTAACGCAAGAGCGGCGTTAATACAGGTTCAAAGCTTGATAAAAAAAGAAATGATCGCCCATCCAGGTTGGCAACAAGATGATGTTGCAGGATGGCTTGTAGATGCGCGGAGTACCGTAGATCGAACGGTAACAGATAAGTATGATATTGCTTCGGCTGAGAACCATATTGTGGCAATACCCAAAGCGGATACCGGATATAAATATTCAGTAAGAATTGATAGGTTTGGTAATACTTTATTTTGCCAAAGTTCGGAAGCAGCAAGAAGCGATGCCGTGGATCCAAGTAAATGTCGGGCTTCATTAGATGAGTTGTAGGTTGATTATCTTGATATCGCAAATAAACTGAAAAAATCGTCCTGTTATACTTGGCCTTACAGCGGATATCTTGAGTTCTGTTGATTTCAGGAGATGTCCGGTTAGCATGAGTATACTTGGAGCCATGATGAACTAGCGTTGTTGAAGCCTTAATATTGAAACAGCAATGCTTGTTTGAATCATTCAGACAGGCAGAGACCTTTGTAAAATTCCCCACCCAATCCCCTAAATTCCCTACCAAGACATTTAGGGGATTTTTCATAAGCACCTTCTTTCAGCAAACCGCACAAGCCATGATTGCCAAACACATCGATCGCTTCCCCTTATTGAAGCTCGAGCAAGTGATTGGTTGGAGGCCGATCGAGCATTACTTGAATCATCAAAAAACCCGCCACCTTCGAGAACGCCGCGGCTGTCCCGCCTATCCTCCGTTATCCATGTTCAAAGCCATCTACCCGGCCAATGGCACAGCCGGAGACCTTTGCAATAACATAAGTTACTACAATTTTATGCTCAATAAAATTCTCAAAATGAAAAATCTTGCTGATTTTGCCTACTTTTTACTCAAAATAAGAAAGGTTTAGTTAATTGAAAATTTTTCAACACATTTTTATGCGTCAAATTTCGTTAACAGACTATTTTTACAAAGGTTTTAGCCTGTCTGAAAACGTTTCAGACAGGCTTTGTATTGTAAAGATATGATTATGTCAATTTGAAATGGCTATGAAAGCAATTGATTTCAGATGATCTCTGCCTCAAACAACAATATTAACCAAGCGTCCGGGAACCACAATCACTTTCTTCGGCGTTTTACCTTCGGTAAATTTCTGTGCGCCTTGGCTGGCTAAAGCGGCGGCTTCAATTGCTTCTTTAGAGGCATCGGCGGGCACGGTTACTTTGTCGCGCAATTTGCCATTAACTTGAACCATAATTTCGATTTCTGATTTTACCAACGCAGATTCATCTACTTTAGGCCAAGCGACTTCCCATAGAGGGGTATCGTTGCGAAATTCTTGCCATAAAGCTTCGCAGATGTGCGGCACAATCGGCCACAGTAGGCGGGTAACGGCTTCCAATACTTCTTGCGCTACGGCACGGCCTTGTTCGCTTGAAGTGTCTGTTTTGTCGTATTGGTTGAGCAATTCCATCACGGCGGCGATGGCGGTGTTGAATTGTAGGCGGCGGCCGTAGTCGTCGCTGACTTTGGCGATGGTGGCGTGCAGTTTGTGGCGCAGGTCTTTCAACTCTTTGCCCAAGCTGTCGTGGCCGTCTGAAAAGGCTTTGACCGCGCCGCCTCGGTTGATGTATTCAAACACGGTGCGCCATAGGCGGCGCAGGAAGCGGTGCGCGCCTTCTACGCCGGCATCGCTCCATTCCAGCGATTGCTCGGGCGGCGAGGCGAACATCATAAACAGGCGGGCGGTATCGGCGCCGTAGGCATCGATTAGGTCTTGCGGGTCAACGCCGTTATTTTTCGACTTCGACATTTTTTCTACGCCGCCGATTACCACAGGCTGGCCGTCGGCTTTTAAGACGGCTGCGACGGGCCGGCCTTTGTCGTCGGTTTGCACTTCCACTTCGGCGGGGTTGAACCATTGTTTTTTACCGCTTTCCGTTTCGCGGTAGTAAGTGGCTTGCAGCACCATGCCTTGCGTGAGCAGATTGGCGAAGGGTTCTTTTACCGGCACGATGCCTTCTTCATTCATCAGTTTGGTGAAGAAGCGGGCGTATAAAAGGTGCAGAATGGCGTGTTCGATGCCACCGATGTATTGGTCGGCCTGCTGCCAGTATCGGGCGGCTTCGGGCGCAACCATGCCGTCTGAAAACTTGGGCGACATGTAACGGAACTGATACCAGCTCGATTCCATAAAGGTGTCCATGGTATCGGTTTCGCGTTTGGCCGGGCTGCCGCAGTGCGGGCAGGTGGTTTCGTAGAACTCGGGCATTTTGGCCAAAGGCGAACCGCTGCCGTCGGGCACAACATTTTCGGGCAGCACCACGGGCAACTGGTCGGCCGGTACGGGCACGTCGCCGCAGCTTTCGCAATGGATAATCGGGATCGGGCAGCCCCAGTAACGTTGGCGCGAGATGCCCCAGTCGCGCAGGCGGTATTGGGTTTTCGGCGCGCCGGCGTTTAGGGATTGCAGTTTGGCGGAAATGGCATCGAAGGCCGTCTGAAAATCCATGCCGTCGAATTCGCCACTGTTGATCAGTACGCCGTTTTCTTTGTCGGCATACCAATCCTGCCATTGCGTTGCGTCAAATTCGTTGTCGCCCACGGCAATCACTTGCTTAATCGGCAGCTTGTATTTGCCGGCGAACTCGAAATCGCGCTCGTCATGCGCGGGCACGGCCATTACCGCACCGTCGCCATAACCCCACAACACATAGTTGGCAATCCACACTTCCAGCTTGTCGCCATTGAGCGGATTAACCACATAGCGGCCTGTCGGCACGCCTTTTTTCTTCATCGTCGCCATATCGGCTTCTGCCACGCTGCCGGATTTGCATTCGGCGATAAACGCTTGCAGTTCGGGCTTGTCGGCCTCAGCTGCGGTTGCCAGCGGGTGCTCGGCGGCCACGGCAACGTAAGTCGCGCCCAACAAGGTGTCGGGGCGGGTGGTGTACACCTGCAAGTATTCGGCATAGTCGCCTTCCAAACCTTGTTTGCTGCCGCTATCCAGAGCAAAGCGTACTTGCACGCCGCGCGATTTGCCGATCCAGTTGCGCTGCATGGTTTTCACTTGTTCCGGCCAGTTCAGGCCGTCCAAATCATCGAGAAGCTGCTCGGCATAATCGGTGATTTTGAAGTAATACATCGGGATTTCGCGTTTTTCGATCAGCGCGCCCGAACGCCAGCCGCGCCCGTCGATCACTTGCTCGTTGGCCAAAACGGTTTGGTCGACCGGATCCCAGTTTACCGTGCCGTTTTTGCGGTAAATCACGCCTTTTTCAAACAGCTTGGTAAACAAGAGCTGCTCCCAGCGGTAATACTCGGGCGAGCAGGTGGCAAATTCGCGTTCCCAATCAAACGCAAAACCCAAGCTCTTGAGCTGGTTGCGCATGTAGGCGATGTTTTCGTAAGTCCATTTAGCGGGGGCGACTTGGCGGTCGATGGCGGCGTTTTCGGCGGGCATGCCGAAAGCGTCCCAGCCCATCGGTTGCAGCACGTTGAAGCCGTTGAGCAGTTTGTAGCGGCTCAATACGTCGCCGATGGTGTAGTTGCGTACGTGCCCCATATGCAGCTTGCCGCTGGGGTAGGGGAACATGGAGAGGCAGTAGTATTTGGGTTTGGACGTGTCTTCAATTACGTTGAAAAGCTGTGCGTTTTCCCATTTGCTTTGGGAGGCAGGTTCGATTTCGGAAGGGTTGTAATGTTCTTGCATGGCTCTATTCAGAAGCAGATAAAAATAACCCTTAATTATACTCTGTTATTGAGTAGAGTTGGGAAAACCTATGCCTGTCTGAAAATGAATATTGAGTTTTCTCAATTAATAATTATTATTAATTATATATAATTACATAAAGAGTATACTTAAACTCAATCTATCATAAAGTCTTCAAGCGATTGATTAATTATGCAAATAAGATGATATTGCTTGGACAATAATCAAGCTTCACTGTTTTTATTATGATTTTTTTTTATTTACATAGAGAGGATATTTTATGTCTGTCGTACCTTTATCGAGCCTCACTAAAGGTAGTCGGGTGCAAATTGATTCTATTGCGCCCAGTGAGGTTTTCGGCGAGCTGGATCCGTTGGTCAGCCGCCGTTTGGCTGATTTGGGATTTTCTTGTGGGATGCCGCTTGAGGTAATAGCAGTCGGTATATTGGGTAAAGGGCCTTATGCTGTGCGCTTGGGTAATCAATCGCAGTTTTCTTTGCGTCAGGCGGAAGCCAATAAAATTCTCTGTCGAGCTATATAACTAATAATATTTTCAGACAGGCATTCTTAGATTTTGTCCATCTTCGGCAAATGTTTTAAGAATGTTGAAATAAGAGGAATACACAAATGGATTTAAGTTATTTTGCACTGGTAGGCGCGCCTAATTGCGGCAAGACCGTTTTGTTTAATGGTTTGACAGGTTCAAATGCCAAAGTGGCCAATTACCCGGGTGTAACGGTTGACAGGCGCGAGGGTGTGTTTGTGGATGATAAATCCATCCATATTATTGATTTACCTGGCACTTACAGCCTGCGTACAACCAGTTTGGATGAAGCTGTTGCGCGTGATATGGTGCTGGGTAGGCTTGGTCAGCAAATGAGCGGGATTATTGCGGTTGCCGATGCCACCAATCTGCGTATGACTTTACGCATGATTCTGGAATTGAAAACTTTAGGGTTGCCGATGGCTGTGTCGCTGAATCTCAGTGATGTGGCACGTTCGCGCGGCTTGAAAATCAATGCGGCGAAGCTTAGTGAGTTACTGGGTGTGCCGGTGCTGGAAACGGTGGCGATTAGTAAAGAGGGAATACGCGGTGTGCGCGAGGCGGTACGTAATCTGCCTCATTACGGCAAACAGTTGAATGGAGAAGCTGCACTGAAAGCATTGGAAGCTTTAGACAGTAATCAATTATATGCCGAAGTGGAAAGTATTCTTGAGCAGGTGGTGGAAACGAAAATGACCCTGCCCGCGTGGCACAGGAGTTTGGACAATTTTGTGCTGCATCCTATTTGGGGCATGATTGTGCTGCTGGTTATTTTATTGCTGGTATTTCAGGCTGTTTATTCGTGGTCTGCACCTATTATGGATGCGATTGAAGGATTTTTCGGTTCTGTGGGCGAGTGGGTGGCAACGGTTGTGCCCGAAGGGATTTTGCAGGATTTGCTGGTAAACGGTGTGATTGCCGGTGTGGGCAGTGTATTGGTGTTTTTGCCGCAGATTACGATTTTGTTTGCTTTTATCCTGCTTTTGGAAGATTCGGGTTATTTGCCGCGCGCAGCATTTTTGTTGGATAACATGTTGGCAAAAACCGGTTTGTCGGGCAGGGCGTTTATTCCGCTGCTCTCCAGTTTTGCCTGTGCGGTGCCTGCCGTGATGTCGGCACGAACCATCCATGACCCGCGCGAGCGTTTGGTAACCATCGCGATTGCACCTATGCTTACTTGCTCTGCGCGTTTGCCGGTGTATGCGCTGATTATTGCAGCTTTGATACCGGAGAAGACGGTGTGGGGCGTGTTTAACTTACAGGGCTTGACACTGTTCGGGCTGTATGTAGCAGGTATTGTGTCGGCTGGATTAGCGGCATTTATGATGAAATGGTTTGCACGCCGCAAAGGCGGTATGCAGCAGTTTCCTTTGTTAATGGAATTGCCTACGTTCCGTATGCCGAATTTCAAACACATCATTGTCAGCTTGTGGGAGCGGGTGTGGGCGTTCCTGAAACGTGCCGGTACGATTATTTTTGCAGTGAGTGTGGTGTTGTGGTTTTTGGTAAGCTTTCCGGCTCCTCCGGAAGGTGTAACCGGAGCGGCGATCGATTACAGTTTTGCCGGTACTTTAGGCCGTTGGATTCAGCCGATATTCGAGCCTTTGGGCTTCACTTGGCAGATGTGTATTGCCATGATTCCGGGTATTGCAGCGCGTGAAGTTGTGGTGGCTGCCTTGGGTACAGTTTATGCCGTGGGTGCAAATGCATCAGAGGATGCCGTGCAAAATGCCTTGATTCCGATTGTGAATGAAAGTTGGGGTTTGCCGACAGCTTTCGCCTTCTTGGCCTGGTATGTTTATGCGCCGATGTGTGCGGCCACTTTGGCTGTGATTAAGCGTGAGACCAAATCGGCGAAACAAACTTGGATGATTACGGCTTATCTGTTTGCTTTGGCTTATGTGTTTGCCTTTATCGTGTATCAAATTAGTTCAAGGATACTGTGATGGAACAATATATTATTGTCGGTTTAATCGTGATTGTATGCGCAGCTTATCTGATGCGGAAATATGTGTTTAAGCCGAAATCGGATAAAGCGGGTGCTTGTGGCGGTTGTGACCGTTGCGGCGGTAAAAGTGGCGGTTGCCATTAGACTTTGAAGTGGCGGAAAGAGGGTGGAAACGCATTTTCCGCCGCCCCAAGCAAACATTTTTGTGGCATAATCCGCTTGTATTAGCTGTGACTTAACTTTCTACTGTTGTTAGTCGGCTTTAGCCCATAGAGAGGGATTTTCCGAAGCAATAAATCCAGTCCCAATATTATCTGCTGTGGTTTGCCGACGTGAATGAAAATGTGTTTCACAGCTATATTCTTCAGACAGGCATTTGGTTTGAATGCCTGTCTGAAAATGTGTTCAACTCTTGCCGCATGCCTGTCTGAAACCCTAACCATGTGTTTTGAAAATCAGTATATATGGTTAGTGTTTTAGCAGCGGCGGCCTTAATAATAAAAAGGAAACCAAATGTTTAATAAGCATGTTAAATCGTTCCAATACGGTAATCAGACCGTTACTTTGGAAACTGGTGAAGTAGCCCGCCAAGCTGCCGCCGCGGTAAAAGTGTCTATGGGCGACACTGTTGTGCTGGTGGCGGTAACCACTAATAAAGATGTAAAAGAAGGCCAGGATTTTTTCCCGCTGACCGTTGACTATCTCGAGCGTACTTACGCGGCCGGTAAAATTCCCGGCGGCTTTTTCAAACGCGAAGGCAAGCAAAGTGAGAAAGAAATTCTCACCAGCCGCCTGATCGACCGTCCGATTCGTCCGCTGTTTCCCGAAGGTTTTTACCACGATATCCAAATCGTAGCGATGGTGGTGTCTATCGATCCTGAAATCGATTCCGATATTCCAGCCATGATTGGCGCATCTGCCGCGCTGGTGTTGAGCGGTGTGCCGTTTGCAGGCCCGATTGGTGCTGCACGCGTAGGCTATGCCGACGGCCAATATTTGTTGAACCCGACCAAAACCGAGTTGGAAACATCGCAAATGGATTTGGTGGTGGCCGGTACCGCCAAAGCTGTTTTGATGGTGGAATCAGAGGCGCAAGTGCTGCCTGAAGATGTGATGTTGGGCGCGGTGGTTTACGGCCACGAACAAATGCAGGTTGTAATTGATGCCATCAACGAATTTGCCGATGAAGTGAACCCTGAAGTGTGGGATTGGAAAGCGCCGGAAGCCGACACCGAATTGGTTGCCAAAATCCGCGAGATTGCCGGCGGCACCATTGGTGAAGCATTTAAAATCCGTCAGAAGCAGGCGCGTACTGCCAAGCTGGATGAGGCTTGGAGCGCAGTGAAAGAATCTTTGATTACCGAAGAAACCGACACACTTACCGCCAACCAAATCAAAGGCATTTTCAAGCAACTGGAAGCAGATGTGGTTCGCGGTCAGATTCTGGACGGCCAACCGCGTATCGACGGCCGCGACACCCGCACCGTACGCCCGATTAATATTCAGACAGGCGTATTGCCGCGCACCCACGGTTCCGCACTGTTTACCCGTGGTGAAACCCAAGCTTTGGCAGTGGCGACTTTGGGTACTTCACGCGATGAGCAAATCATTGACGCCCTGAACGGCGAATACACCGACCGCTTCATGCTGCACTACAACTTCCCGCCATACTCTACCGGTGAGGTAGGCCGTATGGGCGCGCCGAAACGCCGTGAAATCGGCCATGGCCGTTTGGCCAAGCGTGCTTTGGTGGCTGTATTGCCAGAGCCTGAAGAATTCAGCTACACCATGCGCGTGGTATCCGAAATCACCGAGTCTAACGGTTCTTCTTCAATGGCTTCCGTGTGCGGCGGCTGTTTGAGCCTGTTGTCTGCCGGCGTGCCTTTGAAAGCACACGTTGCCGGTATCGCCATGGGCCTGATTTTGGAAGGCAACAAATTCGCCGTATTAACCGATATTTTGGGCGATGAAGACCACTTGGGCGATATGGACTTCAAAGTAGCCGGTACTACCGAAGGTGTAACTGCGCTGCAAATGGACATTAAAATTCAAGGCATTACCAAAGAAATTATGCAGATTGCCTTGGAGCAGGCCAAAGAAGCGCGTATGCACATCTTGGCGCAAATGAAAGAAGCTGTTGACGGCCCGCAAGAGCTGTCGCAACATGCTCCGCGCCTGTTCGCCATGAAAATCAATCCCGATAAAATCCGCGATGTCATCGGCAAAGGCGGCGAAACCATCCGCGCCATCACTGCTGAAACCGGTACCGAAATCAATATCGATGACGACGGCACCGTAACCATTGCCGCAGTTGCAGGGGAAGCGGGCGAAGCCGCCAAACGCCGTATCGAAGAGATTACCGCAGAAGTGGAAGTGGGCAAGGTATATGAAGGCACCGTGTTGAAAATCTTGGAAAACAACGTGGGTGCTATCGTATCCGTGCTTCCGGGCAAAGACGGCTTGGTGCATGTGAGCCAAATTGCACACGAACGCGTGAACAATGTGGCCGACTATTTGAAAGTAGGCCAAACCGTGAATGTGAAAGCGCTGGAAGTGGATGACCGCGGCCGCGTACGCCTATCTATCAAGGCATTATCGGAAGCACCGGCTCGCGAACCGCGTGAGCAACAGCCGAAAGATTAAATAATCTTAATGGTTAAATGCCTGTCTGAAACTTTTCAGACAGGCATTTTTACTGCGTACTGTTTTTTTAAGTTGATTATAGTGAATCAACTTAAAAATTGGTATGGCAACGAGCGCCGTTAATTTTTATATTCCCGTTATTTTAAGATTGCGCTTCATGGCCGCGCGGCCACTTACTTTCTTTGCTTCGCCAAAGAAAGTAAGCAAAGAAAGGCGACCGCGGTTGCCGGTTTGCTGCGCAAGCTGCCCCCACGGCGCCGGCGGGCAATCAGTAATAGCCAAGGTCGCTAATGATTTAAACGTATGATTTTTTAAGTTGATTGGCTACATATTCAAGCTTTTCTTTTGGTAACTCTGATAATTTGTTAAAATTCACTTTTGCTATTTTTACAAATAGCCGATATGTGTTAGGGAAAATGTATGAAAAAAATTGCAGTATTGGCCTTGGCGGCACTGGCTTTAGCAGCGTGTAATGGTGAAAAGAAACCGCCTGCGGCGCAGAAAAGTAGCGGAGCGGGCAAACCGGTTAAGCCTGTGGCGAAAGAAAGGCCGTTTTTTAACGAAGCTTCACCCAGCCTAGCGGAGGTGGGGTTTAATGCGAATACGAACGTGCAAAAATTTATTGAATATGAAGCGGGCAAACAGCGTTTGAGCAGGGAAGAGTTACAGAGCTTTTTTAACGCTGTTGTGCATCGCGGCAATATTATCAATATTATGAACCGGCCGGGCACGTCGCGCCCGTGGTATGAGTTTAAACAAGGCAATTCAGGCGCGGCAAAAATCAGCGGCGGGCAGAAGTTTTATGCGGCAAACCGTGGTGTGATTGATAAAATCGCGCGTGAATATGGCGTGCCTGCCGAGTTGATTGTGGCGATTGTGGGCATTGAAACCAATTATGGTGCGAACAAGGGCAATATCCGTGTGGCGGATGCTTTGGCTACGTTGGCTTTCGATTATCCGCGCCGCGGTGAATTTTTTCAAAAAGAGTTGGCCGAGTTTCTTGTGATGGCCAAAGAGGAGCAGCGTGATCCGTTGAGCTTTACGGGCAGCTTTGCAGGAGCGATGGGGATGCCGCAGTTTATGCCATCGAGCTTTCGCAAGTGGGCGGTGGATTATGATAAAGACGGCCACAAAGACATTTGGTATAACGTGGAAGATGTTGCCGCATCGGTTGCCAATTATATGAAGGTGCACGGCTGGAAGAGCGGCGGCAGAATGGTGGTGCCGGTTTCGCTAGAGATTAATCCGAAATTGCAGGCGGTGATTGATGAGAAAACGTCGCTGAAATATACGGTAGGCGAGTTGAAAAAAATGGGCGTAACGCCGCTGGAGCCGGTGGCTGATTCGGAAAAAGCGATGCTTTACCGCTTGGAAACCAGCCCGGGTGTGTTTGATTATTATATCGGCCTGAATAATTTTTATGCGGTTTGGCAATATAACCACAGCCGCATGTATGTCACTTCTGTTCGCGATATCGCCAATGCGCTGGGCGCAGGCGGTTTGTAGGCAACGGTTGATGTGAAAAGCCTGTCTGAAGAACACTTTCAGACAGGCTTGTTAAGTTGATTCATTGTAATAGAAATGCCTGTCTGAAAAATTTTTTCAGACAGGCATAGTTTGTTTCGGCTTATTGGATATGCGGTTACACGGTTTTCAGTAAGTTAACTGTGCATAACAGGAAGGCGGATTTTTACTAATAAGCCGCTGGGGTTGATGGCAGAATGATGAAGGCTGATGTTGCCGCCCTGACGCTCGACCAATGTTTTGGCAATGGATAAACCCAAGCCGGAGCCTTCTGTGTCGCTGCCGAGAATTCGGTAAAAGGGGTCGAATACCCGATTGCGTTCGGCAGGGGAGATGCCGGGGCCGCTGTCCTCCACTTCGAACACGCATTCCTGATTTTCTGTTCGTATGCGCAAATCGGCGCGTCCGCCGGGCGGTGTGTAGTTGATGGCATTGTCGGCGAAAGTTTTCAACAAGGTGTAAAGCTCGGTTTCGTTGCAGACAAGCATTACGTCTTCGTTGCCGTCGATGCCGAAATCAATGTTGCGTGCTTCGGCAAGCGGGTAGAGGTCTTGCACAATGCGTTCGCAGATTTTACGGGCGGAAAGTGTTTTGTTGAGTGCTTTATGATCGTCTTGCTGCGCCCTTGCCATGGCCAGCAGCTGTTCTAACAGGTGGCGGTTGCGGCGTATGCCTTCGCGTAGTGTTTTGAGCTGATCTGCGGTGTCGGGCGGTAAATCGCGTTGGGACAAACGTTCGGCCTGAAGCGACAGAGCAGTCATGGGAGAGCGTAATTCATGCGCAGCATCGGCGATAAACCTTTGTTGGCGTTGGATGCTTTCTTTGATTCGGTCAAACAGCCGGTTGATGGCTTGGATAAAACCTGTAATCTCAATCGGAATATTTTGTTCTGAAAGGGGGGAAAGGTCGTTGTCGCTACGCTGTGCAAGGCTTTCAGACAGGCTTTTAACCGGTTTCAGGCTGCTGCGCACGGCAATAAAGGTTAACAAAGCCATTATCGGAATCAGCAGCAGAATCGGCCAGATAACCAGGCTGGCGCTGGTTAATGCCGTGTCTTTGCGCAAGTCGTCTTCTTGTAATAAGGCCAGCCGTTGGCCGTTTTTGTGTTTGTGTATGTAAACGCGGTATTGTTCTTTGCGGTATTCGATATTGTGAAAGCCTTCGTTTAAGCCTGCGGATAAGGGAATATCACCCATGCGGGGCTGGTCTAAATTTTGAATGACGATTCTCACGTCGTCGTCGATATGATTATTGACAGGGTAATCTGATATGGCGGCAAAGGCGGCCGTTTGCTCCAATAATTCATCCTGCAGATCGCCTGCTTCGTAATAAACGGCAACAAATGCGGTAATGCCTGCTGCAACGGCAGCCAGCACCACGGTCGTGGTGAGCCAGAGAATCAGGCGCAGTTGCAGAGACGTGAATTGTTTCATTGTTTTGATATATCGAGCTGGGGTTATTTATCGGCGGCTTTGATGGCTTTAATCAGAGTTTGCCCTTGGGCGTTGCGGATTTCCAAGTGTTGGCCGCTGATTTGATAGGATGCGGTGTTTTCGAAGGCCGCAGACAGACTGTCGTCTAAGTTCATCAGAGAACTTTCGCAGGCTTTCAAGGTGGTTATGGTGTCGAACATTTTGAGTGTGCCTTTGTGCTCTCGGTATTTGCCGAACATGTTGTTGCAGCCGCCGCGTGTGTAAAACCTGTGTTCGTCGGATTGGAATTCAATTGTGGCTAGGTTTTCAGGGCTGACCTGCCCCACCTCTTGAATCTGCCAAACGCCTGTCAATCCGGTTGGCGGGGTGGATGTTGCGCAGGCAGACAGTAGTGTTGCAATTAATAGAGGTAGCGCTTTTTTCATCGGTTTTCCTTTCGGATGATTGGTTTCAGACAGGCATTGGCTGAAGCGGTTTAAGCGGGAGACTTGGGTACCAGCCAGCCGACGCCGCGCACATTTTTAATGCTGTCGGCACCCAGTTTTTTGCGTAGGGCATGAATCAGGTAGTCGATGGCGTTGCTTTCCACCTCTTCGCCCCAGCCGTAGATTTTATCTTCTAGGCTGGTGCGCGACAATATCATGCCCGGGTGCTGCATTAGTGCATAGAAAATGGCGAACTCGCGATTGCTCAGAATAACCGTTTCACCGGTTTCGATATGGCGCGCCTGATAAGTGGCGGGGTTGAGCGACCAAATGCCATTGTCCAGCTCGGTGTTGGCCGAGCCGCTTTGCCGCCGCAACACCGCACGCATACGGGCAAGCAGTTCGCTCATGTCGAAAGGTTTGATAACGTAGTCGTCGGCGCCGCCGTCAAGGCCGCGCAAGCGGCTGTCGATATCGTCGCGCGCGGTCAGAATAATTACCGGCACCTGATTATCCGAGGCGCGCAGTTCTGCCAACACTTCCAAGCCGTCTTTCTGTGGTAAGCCTAAGTCCAGCAGCACCAAATCATATTTTTGGGCATTAAGCGAACTTAATGCGAGCAGGCCGTTTTTTGCCCAGTCTACGGTATACCGTGCATCCCTCAGGCTGCCGGACACGGCTTCGCCGATCATGGCGTCGTCTTCAACCAGTAAAATGCGCATGGCTTAAAAACCTGCTTGGCGCTCTAAATGTTCAACCAATGCATCGTCAAGATTTAAAGCTTGTGAAAGTTGGGAGAGAAACACAATTTCTTTGCGAGCCAAATCACCGCATACCATACGGGCGGCCAGATAAGCTTCGGCAGCTAAAGCAGGATTGGCGCCGATATCGCGTGCAATATCGGCGGCGCTGGCAGGGCGGGTAACTTCGGTGGCAATCCATTGTTGGGTTTCGGCATCATCGCCTACTTCACTGTGAATCAGTTGGCGCTCTGCATCGTCGATCAGACCGTCGGCAGCGGCTGCAGCAATCATGGTGCGCAAAATAACGCGGCTTGCATTTTCAGCGGCGATGCCGGTTGGGGCGAAAGCAGTTTGATCTAGGGCAGGTGAACCGGTGCTTTGGGTGTTTTTATTGTTTTGCCAGCTTTGGTAGGCATGGTAGGCCAATGCGCCCAATGCAGCCATCGAGCCGGCCTGTACGAGGGTTTTTGTATTTTTCTTTTTCAGTAATGATGAAACCAGGCCGAGAGCGGCGGCGCTGCCTCCGATTTTCGCCAAAGCTCCTTTGTTGCCTGAAAGAATGTTGCCCGCCTGACCGGCATTTTTTTGTACGGAACCTAAAACTTGATTAAGCAGATTATTGAAATTCATCATATTTCCTTTTGTGAGATTGGGCAAAATGTATTGATTGAATTGAATATAGTGCCGATTGTTTAAATTACCATACTTTGAAGAAGAATCAGGCTTTCAGCTTGATGCCTGTCTGAACGGTATGTTCAGACAGGCGTTTTCTATAAAAAATACTATAGTAGGCGATGATTGCGGCAGCCAGTGAAACGGCAAATGCGCCTGCTATGTCTAAAGGCCAATGCACGCCGAGGTATATGCGTGCCCAAGCAATAGAAAGCGCGGAGGGCAGCCAAAATATGCCGAACAAGCGGGTTGCCGGCATGAAGCAGAGGGGTAATACGCCTGAGAACATGGCAGTAAGGTGTTTGCTGGGAAATGATGAAGAAGCGCCGTGTTCCAAGAAATTGGTGCCTAAGCCTAGCTCGAACGGGCGCGGATGGTAAAAGCCTTTGCGGATTAAATAGCTGATGCCGATGCCAAGCAGAATGCTGGCAAATACGCTTAAACAAACGCGTTTATTGCGGCGGTGTTTCCATGCAAGATAAATTGCCAGTGAGATAAAAAACATAACCACCAGATGTTCTGCAAGCCATATAGCCAGTTGGATACTGGTAGGGCTTGCATCATGGGGGGGCATTGAATAACAAGAAAACTTGCCGGTTGAAGGTATTCAGGCTTTCCAACATTCGGATTTAAATCCCATTTGATTGAATTGATATAAAGCAAACATAGCTCGCGATGATTATAGCGACGGAAAATTAGGATGGAATTAGGATGATCGGCAAGTGTGGTTTGCGTTGTATTGCCCGTATGGTTTGCGGTGTTATCCTTGTTATTGTGGTTAGGTTTTAAAATTATCAATGCCTGTCTGAATATCGTTTCAGACAGGCATTGGGGTTAAATAGTTCGCGTACGCTCAATTAACCAGGCTTTTGCTTCGCCTTCTGTTAACGGCTCGAGTTTTTCAAACACTGTGGCGTGATAGTTGTTTAACCAGGCGGTTTCTTCGTTTGTGAGCAGGCCGGTGTCGATTAAGCGAGTGTCTATCGGGCATAAGGTTACGGTTTCAAAGCAGAGGAAAGTGCCGAATTCGGTTTCCTGAGGTTGGGCGACGGGGCGGTTTACGATTAAGTTTTCGATGCGGATGCCCCATTTGCCCGATCGGTAGAGCCCCGGTTCGTTGGATGTGATCATGCCTGATTTCATGGCGGTTTCGAGCTGCGGCATGGCACGGTAGGAAATCATCTGCGGGCCTTCGTGCACATTGAGAAAGTAGCCTACGCCGTGGCCGGTGCCGTGGCCGAACTCGCATTGTGCCTGCCACAAAGGCATGCGGCACACTGCGTCGAGCAAGGGCGCGGGCAGGTTTTCGGGGAACACGGCACGGGCAAGGGCGATATGGGCTTTGAGCACTTGCGTGTAATCGCGTTTTTGTTCGCCGCTCGGTGTGCCGACGGGAACGACGCGGGTAATATCGGTAGTGCCGCCTTCATATTGTGCGCCCGAATCAATCAGCAAAAGTCCGTTGCCGCTGATTTGGCTGTGTGCTTCGGGCGTGGCGCTGTAATGCGGCAGGGCGCCGTTGGCGTTGAAACCGGCGATGGTGCCGAAGCTGGGTGAAATATAGCCGGGGCGTCGGCTGCGGTGGGCGGTCAGCATATCGCTGATGTCCAGCTCATTCATTGCTTCGCCGTTTGCCAGCTTGCGCTCGAACTCAGCGAAAAAGCCGCACAAGGCCACGCCGTCTTCTATCATGGCTTGGCGGATGTGTTCGATTTCACTGTCGGATTTGACTGATTTGAACAAAGTGCTCGGATTTGTGTGCTCAATCAGCTTCACGTTTTCAGACAGGCATGCCAAGCTGCTCACGGCCACTTTGGCCGGGCTCAGCAAAAGGCTGCCTGAAAGTTCGGCTATGGCTTGCGGTAATTCATGATAAGCGGCGGTGCGGATGTTTGCTGCTGCAAGCTGCTCACGCTCTGGCTTGCCGAGCTTGGTTTCGTCAACAAACAATACGGCTTGTTGTTCGTCAATCAGCAGATGCGCGAGAAACACGGGGTTGTAGGAAACGTCGTTGCCGCGTAGGTTGGTCAGCCAGGCGATGTCGTCCAGAGCGGAAATCAGATGGTGGATTGCGCCTTTTTCCTGCATAAACGCCCGTACGCGTGCCAGCTTTTCTCGGGCGGTTTCTGCAGTGTAGCGGGCTTGATGGATGTAGATTTTTTCACAGGGCAGGGCAGGCCTGTCTGAATAAAAATCGTTGATGATGTCTTGCCCTTCGCGCAGCGTAATCTTTTTATTGGCAAAAGCTGCTTGAAGACGGCGCTTTTCCGCCAACGAGAGCATATCGGCTGCAATGCCGACAGTGGCGCCGGCGGGTAGCTTTTCGGCCAGCCAGTCGATGTGATTGCCGTTTAACCCGATCTTCTCCAGATGAATCCCGCTGCCCGCAAGCTGTGTTTCGGCTTGCTCCCAATAACGGCTGTCGGCCCATAGTGCGGCATCATCGACGGTAACTGCCAGCGTGCCGGCAGAGCCGGTAAAACCGGAAAGCCAGGCGCGGGTTTGCCAGTGTTCGGGCAGGTATTCGGAAAGATGCGGATCGGCGGTGGGGATAATCCAGGCATCGAAGCCGTGTTGTTTCATGGCGTTGCGCAGTTGGGCCAAACGCTGGGCGGGAGTGGTCATAGAGTTTCCTTTGGTAAGAGCAAGTCTGTAATGCCTGTCTGAAAGGTTTTCAGACAGGCATTATATTTAAGTGAGCCGGAAATCTTAATTGTTTTTTTCTACCGGTGCGCCGCTTTCTTTCCAGGCGCCGAAGCCGCCTTCGATATGGGCGACGTTGGTCATGCCCATGTCTTGGAGGGTTTTGGTAGCCAGTGCGCTGCGCCAACCTGCGCCGCAAAACAGGATAAACTCGGTATCCTCATTGGCAAAAACCGGTTTGTGATAAGGTGAATCGGGGTCAACCCAAAATTCGAGCATGCCGCGCGGAGCATGGAAAGCGCCGGGTACGCGGCCGCCTTGTTCCAGCTCGCGGATGTCGCGGATGTCGATTAAGGTGGCCTTGCCTGCTTCGGCGCTGCGGCGCGCTTCGTCAACACTGTGGGTGGTGATTTGGCTCATGGCTTCTTCCACCAGTTTTTTAAATCCTTTAGTGATGGGCATTTTTTCTCCTTTGCATTGATAAAATTAGGCTGTCTGAAATGATTCAGACAGCCTAATTTAAGCAAATGCCGCTTTAAGATTCAACAGGAATAATGCCGATTTTCGCCTGCCATTTTTTCGGAGCAATGGCGTGAACCGATTGGCCGCTGCTGTCCACCGCTACGGTAACGGGCATGTCTTTCACTTCAAATTCGTAAATCGCTTCCATGCCCAAGTCTTCAAAGGCCACTACTTTGGCTTTTTTGATGGCTTTGGCCACCAGATAAGCGGATCCGCCTACCGCCATCAGATAAACGGCCTTGTTGTCGGCAATGGCTTTGCAGGCTTCTTCGCCGCGTTCCGATTTGCCGATCATGCCCAATAGGCCGGTGTGTTCCAGCATTTGGCGGGTGAATTTATCCATGCGGGTGGCGGTGGTGGGGCCGGCCGGGCCGACCACTTCGTCGCGCACGGGGTCAACCGGGCCGACGTAGTAAATCAGCTTGTTGGTAAAGTCTACCGGCAGTTTTTCGCCTTTATTGAGCATATCGACCATGCGTTTGTGGGCGGCATCGCGGCCGGTGTAGATTTTGCCGTTTAAGAGCAGCACGTCGCCCATTTTCCATGTGGCCACTTCTTCTTTGGTGAGCGTATCTACATTGACGCGTTTGCCATTTTCAGGGTTGTAGGTAATGTCGGGCCAATCTTCCAATGAAGGCGGTTCGAGGTGTACCGGGCCTGATCCGTCCAATTCAAATTCAACGTGGCGGGTGGCGGCACAGTTCGGAATCATGGCAACGGGCTTGGAAGCGGCATGAGTCGGATAATCCAGGATTTTTACGTCCAATACGGTGGTAAGCCCGCCCAAACCCTGCGCGCCGATTCCCAGTGCGTTCACTTTCTCAAACAATTCCAAACGCAAGGCTTCGGTGGTGGAGAGTTCTGCGCCGGAAGCGGCTTTTTCCTGTAATTCGTGAATATCGGCGTGGCTCATTAAAGATTCTTTGGCCAACAACATTGCTTTTTCAGGCGTGCCGCCGATGCCGATGCCCAAGATGCCTGGTGGGCACCAACCTGCGCCCATAGTGGGGATGGTTTTCAGCACCCAATCAACGATGGAATCGGAGGGGTTGAGCATGGCGAGTTTGGATTTGTTTTCCGAGCCGCCGCCTTTGGCCGCGCAGGTTACTTCCACTTTATCACCGGCCACGATTTCCATATGAATGACTGCGGGTGTGTTGTCTTTGGTGTTTTGGCGTTTGCCGGCAGGGTCGGCCAAAACGGAAGCGCGCAAAGTGTTGTCTGGGTGGGTGTAGGCGCGGCGCACGCCTTCGTTCACCATATCGGCTACGCTCATTTTCGCGTCCCACTGCACGTTCATGCCCACTTTTAAAAATACGGTGGCAATGCCGGTATCTTGGCAGATCGGGCGGTGGCCTTCGGCACACATGCGGCTGTTGACCAAAATCTGCGTCATCGCATCTTTGGCGGCAGGATTTTCCTCTTTTTGCCAGGCTTTGTATAAAGCCTGAATGTAATCAACGGGATGGTAATAGCTGATAAATTGGAAAGCATCGGCAATGCTTTGAATGAAATCTTCTTGTTTGATAACGGTCATTGATTGTGTTCCTTTGCGGTGGTTATTTGTTATTGCGATTTAATGTTTCAGACAGGCATTGCATGATGCGGGCAAAGCATGTTTGGCAGAGTATTATATTACATCATATTTCAGGTATTTGATAAGCGGATGCCTGTCTGAAACGGATTAATATTTCATATCGGGCATTCGTTTCTTTGCTATTGCTTTTCCGTTTTGGTTTACAATAACACTATTCGAGTAAACAAAATAATTAAACGTGAAAATTTTAATTCTTGGCAGCGGGCAAGTCGGTTCAACCATCGCCACCAATCTGGCGCAAGATAATGATGTAACCATTATTGATGTGGACGAACAGGCTCTGAAAAAGATAGGCAGCAAGCTGGATGTGCAAACCATCGTGGGCAACGGCGCTTCGCCGGTGGTGCTCGAAATGGCGGGCGCGGCGGATGCGGATTTGCTGCTGGCGGTAACGCGCAGCGATGAAACCAATCTTTTGGCCTGCAAAATCGCCGCGGATGTGTTCAATATCCCCGACCGGATCGCCCGTGTGCGCCAAAGCGATTATATGGAATACGCTTTGGATAAAGACGATCTGGAAAACAGCTTGCAGATTTTCGGTGTAACCGATTCTATCCACCCTGAAGAGCTGGTAACTGAGAGGCTGGTTGCTTTGCTCAGTTATAACAATGCCTTGCAGGTGCTCACGTTTGCCGATGAACGGGCAAAAATGTTGGTGGTGGAAGCGCATAACGGCGGCTTGCTGGTAAACAAGGAAATTTCCGAAATCAACAGCCACCTGTCGGAAGGTGTGGATTGCCAAATTTGTGCGATTTACCGCAACAACCGTTTAATTGTACCTTCGGCCAAAACCATCATTATTGAGGGCGATGAGGTGTGTTTTGTGGCAGACAGCCGTTATGTGAAAACCATTTTGCGCGAACTGCGGCCTTTGGCGCAGCCTACGCGAAGGGTGATGATTGCCGGCGGGGGCAATATCGGTTATCGGCTGGCCAAGCAGGTGGAAAATATTTACGATATCAAAATCATTGAAAACAGGGCAAAACGCGCCGAATGGCTGGCTGAAAATCTGGATAATGCTTTGGTGCTTTCGGGTTCTGCCACAGATGAAAATCTGCTGGCGCACGAATATATTGATGAGATTGATGTGTTCTGCGCATTAACCAATGATGATGAAAACAATATTATGTCGAGCCTTTTGGCAAAAGATTTGGGCGCGAGAAGGGTGCTGACCATCATTAACCGCTCGCGCTATGTGGATTTGCTCGAAGGCAACCAAATCGATACCGTGGTGTCGCCCAATCTGATTACCATCGGCCATATTCTGGCGCATATCCGCCGCGGCGACGTGGTGGCGGTGTATCCTTTGCGGCGCGGTTCGGCCGAGGCGATAGAAGTGGTGGTGCACGGCACGCCGGAAACTTCGGCGTTGGTCGGCAGGCGCGTTTCCGAGGTGAAATGGCCCAACGGCTGCCACTTTGCCGCTTTGGTGCGCGGCGACGAAGTAACCATGGGGCACAAAGAAGACGCGGTAATGGCCGATGGCGACCACATTATTTTCTTTGTATCCCGCCGCCGCGTATTACGTGAGCTGGAAAAGCTGATTCAGGTAAAAGTAGGCTTCTTCGGCTGATGTATCCGCATTTTCAGACAGGCATCGCATTCTAATTATTCTTTCAGACAGGCATCTGAACCATGCCTGTCTGAATACACCAACCACCATGCAAAACCGTAAAATTCTACCCATTATTCATGTGTTGTCGAAACTCGGCGTGTTTTACTCGCTGATTTTGATGATACCCACGCTGTTTTCCTATTTTTATGTGGACGGCACATTTTCGGCTTTTGCCAAAACCGCATTCGTTACGCTTATCGGTTCGGCGCTTGCCTGGATGGCAACTTTGAATTTCCAACGGGAAATGCGCCCGCGCGACGGCTTTACATTGGTGGTGATGCTTTGGATTGGTTTTGCCGCCATTTCAGCCATACCTTTTTATCTTTACCTGCCCGGCATGAGCTATAACGAAGCTTTTTTCGAAGCCATGTCGGGCTTGACTACTACCGGCGCAACCGTTATTTCCAGCCTGGATACGCTGGCACCGACTTTGAATTTCTGGCGCCACATGCTCAACTGGTTGGGCGGGATGGGGATTATCGTGTTGGCTGTGGCCGTATTGCCGATGTTGGGTTTGGGGGGAACCCAGCTTTTTAAGGCCGAGATTCCGGGCATAGACAAAGACAGTAAAATGGCGCCGCGCATTTCGCAAGTGGCGAAAAAATTGTGGATTTCGTATTCCGTGATTACCGTTTCCGCATTTTTTGCATTGCGCTGGGCGGGTATGAGCTGGTTTGACGCGCTGTGCCACGCTTTATCTGCCACATCTTTGGGCGGTTTTTCCACACACGACAGCAGCATTGCTTATTTTAATTCGGTGGCAATCGAAACCGTGTTAATCGTAGTAACCATTTTGGGCGGCATTAATTTTGCCTGCCATTTTGCCGTGGTACGCGAGCGTTCGCTCAAAAGCTATTGGAATAACCAAGAAAGCCGCGTCATGCTGGTGTTGATGGCTGTAAGCATCATCGCATCGAGCTTGTATTTGTGGTACAAAAATTATTATGCGAGTTTTGAAGAAGCATTTCGCTTTGTGAGTTTTAACTTTGTTTCCATCGGCCTGGCCAATGGTTATGCCAATTATGATTTTGCCAAATGGCCGCTGATTGTTTCGCTTTGGATGTTTTTTCTTTCCAATATTTTGGCCAACACCGGCTCTATGGGCGGCGGCGTTAAGATGGCGCGTGTGGTTGCTCTGGCAAAATTCAGCTTGCGTGAAATGCTGTTGCTGTTGCACCCGAATGCCGTGCGCACGGTAAAAGTGAACAAACGCCTGATTTCCGAACGCACGGCGCTGGCCGTGATGGCGTTTATTTTCGTTTATTTTATGACTGTGATTTTTTTCACATTTGCGCAAATGGTGGCAGGATTGGATTTCATTACCGCGTTTACCGCAACCATCGCCTGCATTACCAACGCCGGCCCTGGTTTGGGTAGTGTCGGCCCTGCGCACAATTATGCGGATTTAACCGTGGTGCAGAAATGGCTGTGTTGCATCGTGATGCTGCTCGGACGCTTGGAAATTTTTACCGTGTTTATTCTGTTTACACCGGCTTATTGGAAGAAATAAATCTGCTCTGTAGGGTTTGCTTAGATAAATGCCTGTCTGAAAATTTTTCAGACAGGCATTATTGTGCCGGTTTCAGGAATTTCCATACATTTATCCGGCAAGCTGGGGAAACAAAGCTTTCAAGCCCGCTACCACAATTTCCACAGACACCGCTGCCAGCAGCATGCCCATGATACGGTTGAGAATGGTTAAGCCGGTTTCTCCTAACAGGTTGCTGATTTTGCTGGCGGCTAGAAGAGTAATGAAACAGATAATACTAATAATTGCGCCGGCCGCAACAATAAACAAAGTATCGTGCAGGTTTTTTGCTGCCGAAGCGTAAATAACCACGGTAGAAATGCCGCCGGGACCAATCATCATAGGGATTGCCAGAGGCACTACGGCTACCGAGGCGGCACTTTGGGTGGGATGCTTGGGTTTGACGGTAATTTCATTACTGTCTTCTACACCGATTTCCGGTTTGGCCGGGTTGCTGCCGGCGCTCATCATGGAAATGGCGATTAAAAAGACTAAAAGCCCGCCACCTACTTGGAAAGCACCTGTGCTGATGCCGAAAAGGCGTAGAATCCAGTTGCCTGAAAAAGCGAAAACCGCAATAACGATAAATACGCTCAGTGATGCAATCTGCGCCACTTTTTTCCGCTCTCGCGTACTGTTATTGCGGGTCAGATCAAGAAAAATTGCCAGTGCGCTGAATGGGTTAATCAAAACCATAAAGGCGAGTATGAGTTTGCCGATTTCCATGCCCATTTTTAATGATTCCTAAATTGTTCCTTATTGTTTTCGGTTTGGCTTTGAGCCTGATCTTTGCGTTCTTTAGAAATACCCATCAGAATCGCTAAAATAATCATGACAGAAAGAGTGGCGGTGCCGCCGTAACTTACTAAAGGCAGCGGCACGCCGACTACGGGCAGAATGCCGCTAACCATGCCCATATTGACAAAGGCGTAACAAAAAAACGTCATCGTCAGCGCCGCTGCCAATGTGCGGCTGTAAAGAGAATCTGCTTGTGCGGCAATATAAAGCCCGCGGCCGAGTATCAGCAGATAAACCAAAAGCAGCAGCAAATTACCGACTAAACCGAATTCTTCACCATAAGCCGCTAAAATAAAATCGGTAGTGGCTTCGGGTATGTAGTCGAGATGGGTTTGGGAACCGTTTAGCCATCCTTTTCCCCATACGCCGCCGGAGCCGATGGCAATCATGGATTGCAATATATGGTAGCCGGCGCCGAGAGGGTCTTTGGTTGGGTCGAGCAGTGTTAAAATCCGGGTGCGCTGGTAATCGTGTAGGCCGTAATTCCAAATTAATGGGAGTGATGCGGCAAAACCGGCAAGCGCCAGCAAGATGATTTTCCAAGGCAGGCCGGCAAAGAAAATCACAAACATACCCGAGGCCATAATTAAAACGGCTGTACCTAAGTCCGGTTGTTTGAGAATCAGTGTAACGGGTACGGCGGTGATCAGAAGGGCGGCTAAATAATGAAACCAGCACAGCCTATCTTCATAACGTTGTAAAAACCATGCAATAGTCATAGGGAGGCCGATTTTCATAATTTCGGAAGGCTGTATGCGGGTAAAGCCCAAATCAAGCCAACGGGTGGAGCCGTTTACGGTAATGCCGAAAAGCTCCACGCCAACCAGCATCAGCACGCCGGCGATATAAATCGGTAAAGCAAATTTTGACAAGGTTTTAGGCTGCTGCCAAGCTATGATCCAAAGCAGGATAAAGCCGATAACGGTATGTACTGTTTTGTTTTCAAGTTGGCCGAAGGTCTGTCCGTCGGCCGAATAAAGCAGGAACATACTCATTATGTAAATGGCGAGCATGGCATACAGCAGCCAAGCATCTATCGGCTGCCAAATGAAGTGTAATGCTTTTTGCAGCTTGTTCTGCAATTCTCGGGTTGATTTTGCTTTGTTCATGGTAATGTTGATCCCGGATTATCTTCGGGAAAAATGCCTGTCTGAAAACCAGGCAGCGGTGCCAACGGTGTGGTTTGTGCTGGGCCGTTGATAGCCGGAGCAGATGCTGAAAGCTGATTGGTTACCGCGGCTTCGACAGTCGTTTGATTGCCTAAGCCATTCAGATTCAAAAGATAATAATCCATCAAACGGCGTACTAAAGGCGCAGCGTGCGCACCCCAGCCGCCATTCTCCAAAATCAAAGCAACGGCAATTTTAGGATTTTCTATCGGCGCAAATGCAATAAACCATGCGTGGTCGCGGTGTTGTTCGCGCAAAGCGGCGGCATTGTAGCGAGCTCCTTGTTTGATTTGCACAACTTGTGCAGTACCTGTTTTACCGGCGAGCGGATAAGGCGCGCCGCCGATGCGCCAAGCCGTGCCGCCAGGGCGCGTTACCTTTTGCATGGCCTGTTTCACATATTCAAAGTTTTCCTGCTTAAACGGAATCTGTCTGCTCGCCTGCGGCTCAATCACAAATTTTTCTTTGTTGGCATAATCCAGAATTTCTTTGACCAGATGCGGGCGGAACACTTTGCCGTTATTGGCTAATGAAGCTGTGGCATGGGCCAGCTGCAATGGGGTATAGGCGTTATATCCTTGGCCGATGCTGACCGATACCATTTCGCCGGGTCGCCACTTCCGTTCGGCGGCAGGCAGCTTGGCAAAGCGTTTTTCTTTCCATTCGGGGGAGGGCAGAATGCCTCGATATTCGTTTGGAATATCGATACCGGTTTGCTGGCCGAAACCGAATTCGGCTAAATATTTACCCAGTCTTTCGATACCTGTTTCATAGCCCAGTCGATAAAAAAAGGTGTCGGATGAAACCTGGATGGCTTTGCTTAAATTGGCGGAACCGTGGCCTCTGCGCACGGAATCGCGAAATACATGGCGGCTGCCCGGAATGCTCCATGCTCCGGGAGCCGGCACAACTGTGGTTTGCGTAATTTTCCCGCTTTCGAGTAAAGCCATGCCCATAAAAGGTTTGAAAGTAGAACCGGGCGGATACAGGCCTTGGGTAACGCGGTTAAGCAGCGGACGCTGCCAGTCTTCATTCAGCGCCTTCCAAGTGGCGGAATCAATACCATCGATAAACAGGTTGGGGTCAAACGAAGGCTTAGACACAAAAGCCAGTACGCCGCCGGTTTGCGGGTCAATTGCAATGGCGGCACCACGCCTGTCTGAAAAAATTTGGTCAACTTCTTGCTGGAGGCGGATATCCATAGCCAGTTTGAGGGTTAGGCCGTTTTTAGGTTCCACATTATTCAAAACACGCACAATATTGCCGTGGGCATCTTTTTCTACCCGTTGATAGCCGGGTGCGCCATGAAGCTGGTTTTCATAATAATTTTCCAAACCTGTTTTGCCGATATGCGTGCTGCCGCGATAGAGCGCCCGCCGGTTGTTTTCATCCAATTTTTCTTGGTCGCGATCGCTGATGCGGCCAATGTAGCCTAAGAAATGGGCGGTTAGTTTACCATAGGGGTACTCGCGAAATGTACGGGTGTTGATTTCAACACCCTGAAAACGTGAAAGGTGTGGCGCAAGGCGGGAAGCTTCGTCTACCGATAGTTTGAGCTTGAGCGGTACTTTTTCATAGGAGCGGTATTCAGCCCGAAATTTTTTGAAACGCGCCAAATCGTTTTCGGTGATGTCAACATAAGATTTGAGAGCTTCGATAGTGGTATCGATATGTTTGTTACCGATGGTTTTCGGATTTAATTCCAAAGAAAACACGGGATAGTTGCGTGCCAGAACCACACCGTTGGCATCCACGATTTCGCCACGTACAGGCGGGGTAGGAATCAGGGAAATGCGGTTGGAAGCTGCTTGAACCAAATATTCTTCATGCTTAAATATTTGAAGATAAACGAAATTGGCTGCCAATATGCAAAATGAAAGAACAATCACGCAGAAAGCAACCCCCAAGCGGCGGTTGAAATCTTTATTGGGCATGCGTGTTTCAGCTGCCTGTTGGGTAGCTGTTTTTTTCATTTCGTGAAGCGGTTAAAGAAATATTTCAAAATTTTATCAACTAAGGGCCAAAGCAACATGCCGCTTAATGCAGCAAGCATGCTTTCAAGGTGGACTAACTGCCGTTGATTGACTGCATGGATAAACAATAACAATGCGTGAATGAGCAACAAGATAACCAGCACGCCGATAAGTTGCCGCACAGGTGTATTAAGTTTGCCCATAAAGCCCGGCAGTTGGAGCAAAAAAATGCCTGTAACGTAGGCTAAAGCATATTGCCCCAGCGGTGTGGCTGTGCCGGCATCGACGGCGAGTCCGATTAAAAAAGCGGTAAATAGGCCGAATGTTTGGGGGCGGTAAAGCGCCAAAAAGATTAACACCAAAGCGCTGAACTTGGGCAGCCAGAAAAAAGTATCGGCAGGAAGCGGTATGAAATCCAACAATAATGCCCCTGCTAATGTTAAAACAACAGGTACGATCGGCAGGCGGGTTTGGGAAATACTGAGATTGCTCATGGTTGGTCAGTTGCGTCAGAGGCTGCCGGTTTTTGAGATAAAACCAAAAGGTATTTGCTGGATTGCAAACCGGAAGATGCTTCAAGTTTTGTTTGGTAATAAGGCGTTCCTGAAGCTTTGGAAGCTTCTTTTACCCGAGCTACGGGAATGCCGCCCGGATAAACACTGTCGATGCCGGAAGTGAGCAGGATGTCGCCTGCTTTTAGATCGGCATCAGTGGGAAAATAGCGGAGGGAAATGCGGTTGCCGTCACCGAAAGTCAGGCTGCGTACACCGGTGCGTGCCACGGCTACGGGCACAAGCAATTCATTAGCAGAGATCAGGCGCAAATCGGCGCTATAACGGCGGGCTTGAATGATTTGGCCTACCAGGCCCTTGCGGTCAATCACGGCATCTCCCGCGCGTATACCGCTTTCGCTGCCTTTGTCGATGACCAACAGGTCGGAAAACGGATTGCTGCCGTTTGATACCACTTCGGCAGCCACTGAATCAGTAAAGTTAATCTGCTTTAAATTCAAAACGTTTTTCAATTCGCCTAATTCTTTTTCCAATGCTTCGTTTCTATGTGAAGCTATCTGCAATTTGATATTTTCTGCTTGCAAAGCTTGGTTTTGGCTCTTCAACTCGGCTTGTGAGCGGGCCAACAGGCTGATGTGTTCATATAGCTCAACGGGCTTGGCAGCAATCCATTGCAGGGGGAAAGTAAAAGAAGCTGCAATGCTGCGAACATGCTGCACCGCTTCAAATTTCTGATCCAGCATCAAAAGCGCGATGCTGGTTAGGCAGAGTATGAAAAACTTGCCGACGGGCACGCGCTTGGGGCGGTCGAAGCTGAAAGACGGTTTTGCCATGATGTATAACAAAATTTTTTATTAAGGGATTTGTGACAAAATCGGATGTTGGGTTCCGATTAAATCCAATGCATAGCCTGTTCCACGTGCTACGCAACATAAAGGATTTTCTGCAATTATTACCGGCAAACCGGTAGCTTCTGATAATAGACGATCCATATTGCTCAAGAGCGCGCCGCCTCCGGCTAATACCAGCCCGCGGCTGATGATGTCTGAGGCAAGCTCGGGCGGGGTCAGTTCAAGAGAGGTGATAATAGCTTGAATGATTCTGTTTAGCGGATCTTTGAGTGCTTCAAACACTTCATTCGAATTGATGGAAAAAGTGCGGGGCGTACCTTTTGAAATGCTGCGTCCGGTAATAATCATACTTTCCACATTTTCAACCGGATAGGCGGTTCCGATGTTTAGTTTGATGTTTTCTGCAGTAACATCTCCGATGATGATGCCGAATTCGCGTCGTGCATATAGAATGATGGCTTCATCAAAAGCGTTGCCTGCGGTGCGGATTGAGTTGGCATAAACTACCTCGTTCATAGCCAAAATGCCGATTTCGGTTGTGCCGCCGCCAATGTCGACAATCATACAGCCGGCGGCTTCGTTTACAGGCAGGCCTGCGCCCAGAGCGGCAGCCATAGGCTCTTCAATCAAAAACACATCCGACGCGCCTGCGGCTTTGGCAGATTCGGCGATGGTTTTGCGTTCTACTTGGGTAGCACCGTAAGGCACGCAGATGACAACGCGGGAAGGGCGGCCTTCCGTGGCTTTGCGGATGAAATGTTTGAGCATTTTTCCGGTAAGTTCGAAATCGGCAATCACGCCGTCTTTCATCGGGCGAACAACGCGGATGGACGCAGGAGTGCGACCCAACATTTTCTTCGCTTCGGTGCCGATGGCAATGGTGGATTCCTGATGATGCTCATTTTCTTGAACCGCGATTATGGAAGGTTCGTTGAGTATCACGCCTTTGTCTTTGGCATAGATAAGCGTATTGGCCGTACCCAGATCGATAGCCAGGTCGTGGGACAAAAAACGGTTGAAAAAGCCAAACATGAAAAGCCTTTTGTCTAACTTGAGTTATATATTAAAAACATGATAAGGCATGGCGTTTTTACAGGTTTTACTATGTGATGCCTGTCTGAAAAACACCATGCCGGAGGACTGGTTTTCGTTTATAATCCGCAGTTCGCGTGCCTGATTTAGTTTAGAGCGCCGTGGTTAAAACGTGTATGCTGAATAATACCTCACTGAAGGTAATTTTGCTAATTATTATTTTTAAGGATTAACTTTAAATGGCCTTGACATTAGCTGATGTGGAAAAAATAGCCAAACTTTCCCGCCTGAGCCTTACAGAAGAAGAAAAAGCGCAAAATCTGCAAGAATTAAACGATATCTTTGCCATGGTTGAAAAAATGCAAACCGTTGACACAGAAGGCGTAGAACCAATGGCTCATCCGCACGAAGTGGCTTTGCGCCTGCGCGAAGATGCGGTTACCGAAACCGATCATGCTGCCGAATATCAGGCCGTTGCCCCGGAAGTGCGCAACCGCTTGTATATCGTGCCGCAAGTAATTGAAGAATAAAACTTGAGATAAATGCTTTTCAGACAGGCATATTCCATAGAGTTTACAAATGCCTGTCTGAAAAAGGTTTTAAATACATCTGACACAAGACAAGCAGATACCCATGACCCAATACACCGTAAAACAAGCCAGCGAACTGCTGCAAAGCAAAAAAATCTCCGCCACCGAGCTGGCGCAAGAATACCTGAACGCCATTGATGCCCGAAACCCCGCAATCAACGGCTACATCACTTTAGACAAAGACCTTACCCTAGCCGGAGCCAAAGCCGCAGACGTGCGCATCGCCGCCGGAAACGCAGGCATCCTCACCGGCGTACCGATTGCCTATAAAGACATCTTCTGCCAACAAGGTTGGAAAAGCGCGTGCTCCAGCAAAATGTTGGACAACTTCATTTCCCCCTATACCGCCACAGTCGTGCAAAACCTGCTCAACGAAGGCATGGTAACCCTCGGCCGCACCAATATGGACGAATTCGCCATGGGTTCGACCAACGAAACTTCGTTCTACGGTGCCACCAAAAACCCGTGGAACTTGGAAAACGTGCCCGGCGGCTCTTCCGGCGGTTCCGCAGCCGTGGTTGCAGCCCGTTTGGCACCGGCAGCTTTGGGTTCGGACACCGGCGGATCTATCCGACAACCGGCCTCACACTGCGGCATTACCGGCTTGAAACCCACTTACGGCGTGGTTTCCCGCTTCGGCATGGTGGCTTACGCCTCTAGTTTCGACCAAGCCGGCCCGATGGCTCAAACTGCCGAAGACTGTGCCATCCTGTTAAATGCCATGGCAAGCTTTGACGAGCGCGATTCCACCAGCTTGGAACGCGCCAAAGAAGACTACACTCGAGATCTGAACCAGCCCCTCAAAGGCTTAAAAGTCGGCCTGCCCAAAGAATATTTCGGCGAAGGCATGAGTGCAGACGTACAAAAAACCGTTCAGACGGCCATTGACTTGTTAAAAGCGCAAGGCGCGGAAATGGTGGAAGTAAGCCTGCCGCAAACCGAGCTTTCAATCCCCGCTTACTACGTGCTCGCCTCTGCCGAAGCCAGTACCAACCTGTCGCGCTACGACGGCGTGCGCTACGGTCACCGTGCAGAGCAGTTCGGCAATTTGGAAGAGTTGTACAGCAACACCCGCGCCGAAGGCTTCGGCAGCGAAGTGAAACGCCGCATCATGATCGGCACCTATGTGCTCAGCCACGGCTACTACGACGCTTACTACCTGAAAGCCCAAAAACTGCGCCGCTTGGTGTCCAACGATTTTCAGACGGCCTTACAGCAATGCGACATCATCCTCGCACCAACCGCACCAACCGCCGCGCCCAAATTAGGCAGCGACATTAACGACCCCGTGCAAATGTATCTGAGCGATATCTACACCATCGCCGTCAACCTCGCCGGCCTCCCAGCCATGACCCTGCCCGCAGGCTTCTCTTCACAGGGCCTGCCAATTGGCGTGCAATTGATTGGCAATTATTTTGCCGAAGCGAAATTATTGGGCGTGGCTCATCAGATGCAGTTGGAGAGTGATTGGCACAACAAAACGCCTGCCGGAGTTTGAAAAGGGCTACATGAAAATAATAAGGCCGTCTGAAAATGAATTTGCAATTCAATACCCTGTTAGTCGAAGGCTATAAAAGTGCATCTCAAATTGCCCGTGTGTTGTCGGAAAACTGGATGGCCGAAAATGTTTATTGCCCGAGTTGTGGTTGCAAGCCAATCAAAAAGGTAGAAAATAACAGACCTGTACAGGATTTTCTTTGCCATCAATGCGAAGAACAATTTGAATTGAAAAGCAAGAACGGCAAATCAGTAGGTAAAAAAATCAATGATGGCGCATATCAAACCATGATTAAGCGTATTCAGGCCGACGATAACCCGAATTTCTTTTTTCTGTCGTATAGAAAATCAGATTATTCCGTGCAGCAATTAATGCTTGTTCCCAAGCATTTTATTACTACCGATATGATTATCCGCCGTAAACCTTTACCTGAAACAGCCAAACGAGCAGGATGGGTAGGCTGCACTATCGACATCGGCAGGCTACCTGAAAGCGGCAAGATACTGTTGGTTCAAAAGCAGCAAATCATTGAGCCTGAAAAAGTACACGAGCAATGGCAGGCTAATTTGTTTTTAAGGCAGCAGCAATCTAAAAGTAAAGGCTGGCTCTTGGCAATAATGAAATGTATTGAAAAACTACCTGAACAATTTGAATTGAAACAGGTGTATGCGTTTGAACAGCAATTGGCTATCCAATTTCCTGAAAACAATCATATTAAAGACAAAATCCGCCAGCAACTGCAAATTTTGCGTGATCAAGGGTTAATTGAATTTTCGGCCCGTGGACGGTATAGGAAGGTAATAAGTTAAATGATAAAAAGCTTTCAGGTGGAAATTAAAGAAGAATTAAGCAGGGTGGTACATATAGAAGCTGAAAATCCTGATGAAGCGATTGATAAGGCAAGATTTTTATATAAAACTAAAGAAATTATGTTAGATGCTAGTGATTTTACTAAGGAAGCAGAATTCTCTCTTTTATCTAGTAAAGACAAGACTATTAATCAACCTGAGGTTGTATCGCATATTGCAAAGATTTTGAGCTATTTGGAAGTAGATGAACAGCGTGATTACGAACAATCACAATACCCCAAAAATCATATTTACCATTGCATTGCTTATTTAAATCAATACATTGAAACGATTTAAAGATAAATAATATCGAGTATTTTAAATAGAAAGACCCCTTATGACCTGGGAAACCGTAATCGGACTGGAAATCCACGTCCAA
Source organism: Neisseria sp. 83E34 (assembly GCF_001308015.1). Lineage (GTDB taxonomy): Bacteria > Pseudomonadota > Gammaproteobacteria > Burkholderiales > Neisseriaceae > Neisseria. The sequence continues at coordinate 138,436 of NZ_LGYH01000006.1, read as the reverse complement.
TTAAATACCAAATCCAAAATTTTCAGCGGTGCTTCTACCGCTTTTGGTGCCGAGCCGAATGCGCACGCCAGTGTGGTGGAGTGTGCTTTGCCGGGCGTGTTGCCGGTGATGAACCGGGCGGTGGTGGAAAAAGCCATCAAGCTCGGCTTGGCTTTGGATGCGACGATCAACCGCAAAAACGTGTTCGACCGTAAAAATTACTTCTACCCCGATTTGCCCAAAGGCTATCAAATCAGCCAGTTGGACTTGCCGATTGTGGAGTACGGCAAGCTGGAAATTGTGGTGGGCGACGAAGTCAAAACCATCAATGTAACCCGCGCACATATGGAGGAAGATGCGGGCAAGTCGGTGCATGAAGGCTTGAGCGGTGCAACAGGCATCGACCTCAACCGTGCCGGCACGCCACTGCTGGAAGTGGTGTCCGAGCCGGAAATGCGTTCTGCCGCCGAGGCTGTGGCTTATGCCAAAGCTTTGCACGGTTTGGTCACTTGGCTGGATATTTGCGACGGCAATATGGCGGAAGGTTCGTTCCGTATCGATGCCAACGTATCGGTGCGTCCGAAAGGCGAGCAGGAATTCGGTACGCGTCGTGAAATCAAAAACTTAAACTCTTTCCGCTTCTTGGAGCAGGCGATTAATTATGAAGTGGAAAGCCAAATTGAGATTTTGGAAGACGGCGGCAAAGTTCAACAAGCGACGATGCTGTTCGACCCCGATAAAGGCGAAACCCGCGTGATGCGCCTGAAAGAAGATGCGCACGACTACCGCTATTTTCCCGACCCTGACTTGCTGCCGGTGATCATTTCCGACGAGCAAATGGAGCGCGCCCGCAGTGAAATGCCGGAGCTGCCGTCTGAAATGGCACAACGCTTTATCCGCGATTTCGGTGTAAGCGACTACGATGCCCGTTTGTTAACCGCCAGCCGCCCTCAAGCCGCTTTCTTTGAAACAGCCGCACAAGCCAGCGGACAAGGCAAACTGGTGGCAAACTGGATGAACGGCGAATTGGCGGCTACGCTGAACAAAGAAGGTTTAAGCCTGTCTGAAAGCCCGATTCAGGCCGACCGCTTGGCCGGATTGGTGGCGAAAATCGCTGACGGTACATTAAGCAACAAACTGGCCAAACAGGTATTTGAAGCAATGTGGGGCAGCGATTTGGATGCCGAAGCCATCATCGAACGTGACGGCTTGAAACAAATGACCGACACCTGTGCGATTGAGAAAATCATCGACGAAGTGTTGGCCAACAATGCCAAATCGGTGGAAGAATTCAAAGCCGGCAAGGAAAAAGCCTTTAATGCGCTGGTGGGTCAAGTAATGAAAGCCAGCAAAGGCAAAGCCAATCCGCAGCAGGTGCAGGAATTGCTGAAAGCAAAACTGGCTTGATTGTGTCGAGTTGCCGATAGAATGCCTGTCTGAAAATATTGTTTTCAGACAGGCATTATGCCATTGCTTGCTTGTATCGTTTTCAATAACATGGTTATCATCAATACTTAATAAGTTAACAGCAGGCTATTTGAAATGATGAAACAAGCTTTTATTCTAAGCGATTGCGAGCCGCCGGAGTGCGAAGAAAAGCCTTATGCCTTGCTCACGGCCAATGTTACCAGAGGCCATCATTTCATTGCGCAAACCGAGCAGCGGCAACATGCGTTTAACCACGATGTAAGCCCGCAAAATCAAAATGTTTACAGGCTGCCGCTTGCCATGTTTCAAAACCCTTATAAAGCTAAAGCGGAAAGCGTGAATATCGAAAACAATCTGGAAGTAAACAATCTTTATACTTTGTCTTTCGCGGGCGGCGACAGCCAATACAATCTGGAAAGCTGGTTCAGCCGCCACGAAAGCGGTTATGAAGAAGCCTGCAACGCTTTACGTGTTATCCGCAGCGGTAATCAAAAAGTGCCGAAAGCCTTATGGCGCATTTTGCGGCTGAAGCTGCTCGGTATTTTCCGCAATCCTTATAACCACAATATTTTGTTTGTACACAGTTTGCATCAGGCTGTGTTGGCACAGCTGCCTGAAGTCAGCACCGAGTTTGTTACCTTGATTGAGCGAAGGCCGCAGCAGCGTTTAAGGCGGATATTGAGCACCTTCGCTTTTTCTCCGGATGGCTACACGCGCTGGCTGGCGAATCTTTACGGAATGCTTAGCGATGGTGTGATGCAGCCATCTTTGTTTGAACGCTTGTTTACCAGTTTGTTTGCCGAACCGGATGCGGTAAAAATCGAAGTGTTCCGCTACAACGATAAATTTGATTGCTGCCTCTTTGCCGATACCGGGTTTTGCTTGCAGGCATCAAAAAGCCAATTGAGCGTGGGCGTGAGTATCGCAGCCGATATGTTTGCCATCGTGCATATCCAACGCGAGCGCTGGGAGAGCTTGAAAAACAATTTTGCCGAATGTACGCCTCAGCCGATCGATATGAACATGAAAATATTTGATGATGACCATCAGCAGCGCACTACTTACAACCGCCTGTGTATCAGAGAGGCTAGAGAAGCGGTATTCGGCAGAAGCAGGCGGCGGGAAGATTATTTTTGATTGGGTTATAACGCAGTATTTTTAGGTTTAAATAATGAATATGCCTGTTTGAAAAGTTTTTCAGATAGGCAGAGACCTTTGCAAAATAACTTTTTGTTTAGCAGTCGGACTTCAAACAGCGGATTTCGGCTGTTTTCTATTCCAATATTCCCTTTATTCTCCTCAAATACCCGATTAATCGGGTATCTGGGCTGCCTTTCAGGCAACAACAGGCGCACTTAGCCTGTTGGCTACTTTCAACAGGTTCAAACACATCGCTTGATCTGCACTTCCGTCAACGGCCGGTCGCGATGGGATTTGCACATCATGCCGTCCTACAGCCGACGTTCTTTCAGATGTTGCCGGTTTTCCATACTGTCGTAGCCTTTATCGGCATAAACAGTGGTGTCTTTGGCTAAGCCTTCCAATAAAGGCAGCAGGTGTTTGTACTCATGGGCATTGGCGTCAGTGTGTGCTTTTTCTACTTTTAAGCCCTTCTCAGTCAGTTGACGGTTAATAAGATCCAGTAGTTCGGCCAGGGTATTTCTTGTGCCGGCCGGTTGCGGTAGCGGTATAAGGAATTGTGATCGGAGACAGTTCGTCAAAACGGCAAAACAGGTAAAAATCCATGCGGGTAATGAGGCTGTGTTCGAGTTTGGGATCGGAAAGGCTGTGCCATTGGCCGGATAGAACGGCTTTGAACACGGATAACAGGGGATAGGCGGGACGGCTGCGGCGGTCTCGAAGAGGGCGGGTTTTTTGATAATTCAAGTAATGCTCGATCGGTCGCCAACCAATCACTTGCTCGAGCTTCAATAAGGGGAAGCGATCGATGTGTTTGGCAATCATGGCTTGTGCGGTTTGTTGAAAGAAGGTGCTCATGAAAAATCCCCTAAATGTCTTGGTAGGGAATTTAGGGGATTGGGGCAAATTTTGCAAAAGTCTCAGGCATTGCGTTTATGTGCGCATGGTTGTGAGCAACTATACATTCCGTGCAGCGGTCATTTCATAAGCCGTGTTGACTGCGGCAACCAGGCTGCCGGAGCGGGCTTTGCCTGTGCCCGCCAGCTCAAGGGCTGTGCCGTGGTCAACGGAGGTGCGGATAAACGGCAGGCCAAGGGTAATGTTGACGCTGCTGCCGAAGCCCGCGTATTTCAACACGGGTAAGCCCTGATCGTGATACATGGCGAGCACGGCATCGGCGTGTTCCAGCATGAAGGGTTGAAAAAGGGTGTCGGCAGGATAAGGGCCGCGGATATCGATACCTTCTGCACGCAGGGTTTCAAATGCGGGGATGATGATGTCGATTTCTTCGTGCCCCAAATGCCCGCCTTCTCCGGCGTGCGGGTTGAGGCCGGCGGCGAGGATGCTGGGTGCTTCAATGCCGAATTTATGTTGTAGATCGTGATGCAGCACGCGGACGATATTGTGCAACAGCGGCGCGTTGATGGCGGCGGCCACGTCTTTCAAGGGCAGGTGGGTAGTGGCCAGGGCAACACGCAAACCTCCGCCTGCCAGCATCATGACCACTTGTTTGGCTTCGGATTTTTCGGCCAGATATTCGGTGTGTCCGCTGAAGAATGAGCCGCCCGCATCGTTAATGATGCCCTTGTGCAGCGGCGCGGTAACCATGCCGGCAAATTGTTTGCGCTCTATGCCCTCATAAGCGGTGTCCAAAAGGTCAAGCACGTAAGGCGCGTTGGCAACATCCAGCTTGCCGGCTTCGCAAGGCGCGTTTAAAGGGATATGCCATACCTCCAGCACGCCTTTTTCAGGTAGGCTTTCCGGGTCGTATTGTTTGATTGTGACGGACTTTCCAAGCATTTGTGCACGTTGTTGCAGCAGATGGATGTCGCCCAAAATAACGCTGCGGCAGGGTAGGCCGGCGTGTGCCAAATCAAGGCAGATGTCGGGGCCGATACCGGCTGGTTCGCCCGAGGTAATGGCTAATGTGGGTTGCATGGCGGGGTATTCCTAAGGGAAACGTTAAAACAGACTATATCATTAATTGCTTGGCAATGCCTGTCTGAAAAAAGGTTTCAGACAGGCATTTTACTGCTGACAGAAATTGTCATAAAAAGCTGTTATACTGAACTATACTATAAGAATATTACTGACTGGATTGAGGAGTAGCAAATGCAATTAACCCTTTATACCCATCCCATGTCGCGCGGACGCATAGCCCGCTGGATGCTGGAAGAAACCGGTCTGCCCTATGAAACCGTGTTAGTCGAATACGGCACCAGTATGAAATCGCCTGAATACCGCGCCATTAATCCGATGGGCAAAGTGCCTGCGCTAAAGCACGGCGATGTGGTGGTAACAGAAACGGCAGCGATCTGCATGTATCTTGCCGATTTGGTGCCGGAAAAGAAACTTGCGCCGCCGGTAGGCAGCCCCGAACGTGGTGCTTATTACCGCTGGATCAGCTTTATGGCGCCGCTGGAACAATTGATGAGTGCCAAAACAAGTGGTGCGCCTTTGCCTAAGCCTGAAAATGCAGGTTTCGGCACGGAAGCTGAGTTGCTTGATACTTTGGAAACCGCGCTGAAAGACAGGGAATATTTAGCAGGTGACACGTTTACCGCGGCTGATCTTTTGGTGGCTGCTTATGTGGGCTGGTATGTACAATTTAAGTTGCTGGAACCGCGCCCGGCTTTTGTGCAGTTTGCAGAACGCCACCGAAAACGCGCGGCGGCCTTGCGGGCCGATGAAATTGATGAAGAGCTGTTGGCCCGGCAGGGAAAATAAAAGCACAGTGGGGCAACTTAAAAAACGGTATGGCAGCGCGCTCTGTTGTTAAGATGGCGCTTAAGGGCTGCGCGGCTATTTATTTTTGCTTCGCCAAAGCAAATAAACCAAGAAAGGCGAACACGGTTGCCGGTTTGCTATGCCAGGGGTCTGTGAAGCAGCAGCCGATATCTGCGAACGGTTTAAGCGTATTTGTTTCAAATTGATTCAATATCGTAAATCATGCCTGTCTGAAACCTTTTTCAGACAGGCATGGTTGCTTTGGTCGGTATGGCTTTATTTATGAATCTGCAAGGCGGAAACTTTGATTTCCACTTTCCATTCCGGTTTGGCCAGTTTGGCTTCTACGCAGGCGCGGGCGGGGGTGTGGTGGGGATCTACCCAAGCATCCCAGGCAATATTTACGGCGTCGTAATCAGCCATATCAGGCAGGAAAATGGTGGCTTCGAGAATATGGTTTTTATCCGATCCGCAGCGTGCGAGCCAGTGGTCGATTTGCTCGAGCACGTTGCGGGTTTGTTCGGTGGCGTCTGCTTCCGTGTTTTCAGGTACCATGCCCGCAAGGAATACGAAACCGTTGGCAACAGTGGCTTCTGAGAGGCGGGGGGTTTGGCCGAAGTATTGAATGGTCATATTTCTTCCTTTGGGTGAGAATGGTTATTGAATGGAAAGCTATGTTAACATAAGGCAGATTATCGTTTTTAAAAATTTTGCCATGACCAAGCCTGATTATCCTGTTACACCCGCTGTGCGCTTTTTACGCGAGCATAATATTTATTTTGAACCTAAGCTTTATGATTATGTCGAACACGGTGGCACGGCCCATTCGGCCGCGTGTTTAGGTGTTGCCGAGCATGCGGTGGTAAAAACCATTGTGCTGCAAAACGAAGAGAAAAAAGGCCTGATTGTGCTGATGCACGGCGACAAACAGATTTCCACCCGCAATCTGGCGCGCACGCTCGGTATGAAACACATTGATCCCGCCGATCCGAAGCAGGCCAATAAGTGGACGGGCTTTTGGGTGGGCGGCACCAGCCCTTTCGGCACCAAAACCGCATTACCGGTTTATGTGGAAGAAAGTATCTGGGCTTTAGATACAATTTATATCAACGGCGGCAAGCGCGGTTTTCTTGTGGCCGTTTCTCCTCAGGCTTTGCGAAGTCTGAACCCTGTCAGCGTGAATGTAGCGGTTGACCATTAAGATAAATTGGAGAGGAATATGGACGAGATGAAAAATCAAAATCACAACGAAGAGCAGAATATCGAGGTTGAAAAAAACGACCAACAGGCTGCGCCTGAGCGTTTTACAGGCTCAATACACTCGCCGGCGGTTTCCGAAAATATGCGCAATTATGCTTTGGCGGTTTATATACTTTATGCAGCTTCGATCTTGGTAGGTATTACGGCTATCGTGGGCGTGATTATTGCTTATATCAAGCGTGATGAAATGGCCGGAACGATTTATTACGACCATATGCAGTATCTGATTAAAACATTTTGGATTGCGCTGGCCGGTAGCATAATCGGCTGGATTACATCGTTTATCGGCATCGGTTTGATTGTGTTGTTTATCGTCGGCCTGTGGTTTATTTACCGTGTGGTGGTCGGTTTCATCAAGTTTAACGACAATAAACCGGTATCGGCGGAAGGCTGGTTGTGACAACTGCTTTTTAAGATTCCGGCGGATGATGTTGTGAATCCGTATAGTTATAATACAGCCGGGCGGTAAGCCCGGTTTTGTTGTGGGCATGAATGCCTGTCTGAAAGCTTTTGGCGGAAATTGAAAAAATGGTTTTTCTCATCAGCAGTATTCTGTGCAGCGTGGCCGTGTCGGTTTTGTTGAAAATGGCGCGTACTAAAAAAATCGACATTGAGCAGGCGGTGGCTATGAATTATTTGGTGGCGATTGCGCTGTGTATGATTTTTCTCAAACCTGATTTGAGCACTTGGCGCAGCTTTTTGCCGACTTGGTGGGTGTTTGGTGCACTGGGCGTGTTGTTGCCCACGGTTTTTGTAATTATGGGGCGTTCGGTCGAACGGGCGGGGATTGTGAAATCGGATGCGGCGCAAAGGTTATCGTTGTTTCTGCCGATTTGCGCATCGTTTCTGATCTTTGGTGAAACACTCTCGCAAGGGCGGGCGGTTGGGCTGGCGCTGGCGTTTACGGCTTTGTTCTGCCTTTTATGGAAATCCGGCGGCGGAAAAAAATCGGGCGGGGTGCTGGCAAACGTGGGCTTACTTCTCGGCGTGTGGGCGGGTTACGGTGTGATTGATATTCTGTTTAAACAGGTGGCTAAAAGCGGCACGGCGTTTTCCGGCAATCTTTTGGTGGCTTTCTGTTTGGCGGGGATACTGATGTTTGGCTATCTGTTTGCCAAAGGCATGAAATGGACGGCTGCCGGCATCCTAGGCGGCATGGTATTGGGGTGCTTGAATTTCGCCAATATCTTTACTTATGTGCGTGCCCATCAGGTAATGAGCGAAAGCCCGACTTTGGTGTTTGCCGGTATGAATATCGGGGTGATTGTGTTGGGCACACTGGTGGGTGCGCTGGCATTTAAGGAAAAAATCAGCAGTATCAACGCGGCGGGTATCGTGGTGGCCGTGTGCGCAATTGCTTGTTTGTTTTATTGGCCGCAAATCAGTGGTACTTTGGGGCTGTAAGATGAGGCGGATGCAATGCCTGTCTGAATATTTTCAGACAGGCATTGTTCTATTGAAACAATCAATAAGATGATAATATCTGATTTTGTGTTTCAAAGATAAAAAGGGGAAACGTGCGCTTTGTTGAACGCTGTCTGCCTGCGTGGGTGGTTGGAGTTGCAGCTTCTTTTGCGCTGCCGGCCTTGCCCGCTTGGTATGTTGTGGCTATGGCAGGTTTCGGTTTGCTGTTTGCTGCGCGGCGTAGTGCCGTGGCGGCTGTGTTGCTGGTGGCACTGTTGGGCGCGGTTTACGGCACATGGCGTACGGAGCTTGTGCTGGCAAACCAATGGCCGGTCGGGCAGGTTGAGGCAAGTATGCTGACGTTTAAGGTAACGGGCTTGCCGCAGAGGGAAGAACGGCGGGTACGTTTTGAAGCTCAAGTGCAAGATTTGTCCGGACGGCAACGGCGGGTTCAGCTTTCCGATTATTCGTTTCGCGACTGGCCGATAGGCAGTGTGTGGCGGGCGAAAGTGCGAGTGAGGGCGCCTGTGGGCGAGGTAAATCTACGCGGATTTAATCGGGAGGCATGGGCTCTGGCTAATGGTTTGAGCGGTATGGGAACAGTTGGGAAAGAGCGTGAGCGTATCGGGCAGGAACAAGGGGGCGGTTTGCTGCGGCTGCGCGCTGCTGTTAGCGGCAATTGGCAGCAGGTGCAGGGATTTGAGCACGGTGTGGCATTGATGCGGGCTTTGAGTATAGGCGAACAAGGTGCGCTGCCGAATGAGGCTTGGCAAGCGTTCCGACCGTTGGGCTTGACGCATTTGGTCAGCATATCCGGCCTGCATGTCAGCATGGTGGGGTTGCTGGCGGCATTGCTGGCGCGGATGGTGTTGCGCTGTTTGCCGTTTTCATTTAAACGCCCGCGCACGGTGATGCTGCTTGTTGGTTTGTCGGCGGCATTCGCTTATGCGTTGCTGGCAGGGTTTGGTGTGCCGACGCAGCGCACGGTGCTGATGTTGGCGGCATTTGCCTGGATTTGGCATTCGAGGAAAGGGCAGTCGGTTTGGTTTGCCTGGTGGGCGGCGCTTGCTGCGGTGTTGTTGTTTGACCCGCTGGCCGTGCTGGGCGTGGGCACATGGCTTTCGTTTGGTTTGGTAGCCGCTTTGTTGTGGGTGAGTGCTTGGCGGCTGGAAGAAAAAGGACTATTCGTGTTTTGGCGCGGCCAGTACGCGTTGTTGCTGGTATCTTTGGTGGCGCTGGGATTTATGTTTGCGGCGTTGCCCTTAATCAGCCCTTTGGTAAATTTGATTGCCGTACCGTGGTTTTCATGGGTGTTGGTGCCGTTGGCATTGGCGGCTTCTGCTTTTCCTGTTGAGCCTTTGCAAATGCTGGCAGCAGGTGCGGGCGAATATACGATGCGGGTATTGTTTTGGCTGGGAAGCCGGGCGACCGAGTGGAGTGTGGCAGCGGCGCCGGTAAGTTTGTTGTGGTTGGCTGTTGCTGCGGTGTTGGTGGCTTTGTTGCCGCGCGGGTTGGGGCTGAAACCGTGGGCGTTTGTCGTGTTGGCAGGTTTTACTTTCTACCGCCAGCCCGCCGTGCCGCAACAGGCTTTGAAGATTATGGTGTGGGATGTCGGACAGGGGTTGGCAGTGAGTTTTCATACTGCCTCTAAAACGCTGTTGTTTGATACGGGCACGGAAGCAGCGGCGCAAACGCAGTTGATACCGAGCTTGCGCACAATGGGCGTGCATAAGCTGGATGCGGCGGTGTTTTCTCATCATGATAACGATCACGACGGCGGCGCAATGCTTATCAGACAGGCATTCAGCCCAGCAACCCTGTGGGCGGGGCAACCTGAATTTTACCCAAATGCGCTGTCTTGCCATGAGGCGGAAGCATGGGATTGGGACGGTGTGCATTTTGAATTTTTAAGCCTGTCTGAAAAAGCGGGTGATGACAATGAACAAAGTTGTGTATTGCGCGTAGTGGCGGCTGAAAAAGCGCTGCTGGTTACAGGTGATTTGAGCCAGCGGGGTGAGCAGGCATTAATCTCGCGTTACGGCAGCGGACTATACAGCCAAGTGTTGATACTCGGCCATCACGGCAGCAATAGCGCTTCTTCCGGGGCATTTTTAAACGCGGTTGCCCCGCAATATGCTATTGCCTCCAGCGGTTTTGCCAATGCTTACGGGCATCCGGCAAAAGCGGTAAAAACACGTTTGCGTGCACATGGCATCCAACTTTTACGCACCGATTTGCAAGGCGTCCGGCAAGTTGTTTTTGAGACGGCAGGGGCTTTATCGCTGGGAGCTGAGCAGTATGAGAACAAAGCATATTGGCAGAAAAAGCCTTTTGGGAAAGAAGCCGGGCAAAACGGATCAATGCCGTAGCAGCGGCAGGCATTTCACGATGCTGGATAGTTCTTTGATAAAAACCATTGGTTTCAGATGGTTGGTGTAAGTATAATCCTGTCGAAATCGTGATAGTTAAATTAGTGTAACCTTTTAGAGATGAAATAAATGAACAATTATCAACTGAAAATCACACGCGAAGACAATAGTTCGGAGATAATTTATGCGGATGCTGCTTTGCCTGTACAAGTGGAGGCGCATAGCGGTGAGGTTTTTGCTGTGTATGATGCGGAAGGTAATTTGGTTGATGTGATTGCCAAGCAGGAAGGCGAAGATTTGCTTCTGCTGCCGAAAAACAGTGAGCAGCCGGTGGCGGAAATCAAGGGATATTACCGATATAATGCGGACTTCGTAAACGGCGAAACAACGGTAGCGCCGTTGCAGGGGAAGCCGATGCTGGCGGAAGAAGTGGGTATAGGAACCAAAGCGGCAATTGGTGCAGGTGTGTTGCTGGGTATCGGTGCTATCGCGGCTGCGGCGGGCAGCTCGGGCGGAGGAGGTTCTTCTTCTAATGAAAACCGAGGCCGGAAAATCACTTTAAAGCTTGATAAGATTACCGGCGACGGTGTGTTGAACGTTACCGAAGCGCAGGCTCCGGTTACGATCAGTGGTTCTGCACAAGGTGCTGCTGCCGGAGATGAAGTGCAGATTAATGTGAATGGTAAAACGTATCAGGCATCAGTTGCGCCCAACGGAACATTCAGTGTGAAAGTCAACGCTTCCGATCTGGTTGGCAGCAGCAAGTATGTGGTGACTGCGTCGGCAAATGGCGGTGAATCGGTGAGTCAGAGCTACAAACTGCAAAACGAGGTGGCCGCACAAATCCGCTTGAATTCCGTGGTGGCGAAAAGCGATGTGGTCGGAGAGAGCGGGGCAGACGACATTGTTACGCTTGGCGGCAAGGTTTCAAGTGAACATGCTGCGCTTCAGCAATATATTCAAAACGGCTGGATTAGCGCTTTGGAAATCGGCATCGGCAGCCAGATTTACCGTGCAAGCGTCAATAGTGCAGACGGTTCGTTCAGTTTCAAGGCCAATCTGAATGACTTGGCCAAAGCGGAAGGCGAGCGTGTTTGGGTGAAATATACCGAAGGCGCGTTTTCGTTTGTTACTGAACGCGGTAACGGTGAGTACGAGCTTCATCACGGCTTTCCTCGGGATGCGGATTTATCTGGTTTGAGCGTTGATTTTACTGACGGTTTGCTGCTGAAAGATAAAAACGGCAATTACAGCGTGGATGCCGCTGCCGGCAATGCACTGGTAACAGAAATCAACGGTTCGGTAAGCGGGGCCGGCAAAATCGGTGATAAGGTTATCGTTACCGTAAATGGTACCGAATACAGCACTTCGGTAGGTAAGGGCAAAACCTTCAGCGTGAAAGTGAAAAACAGCGACCTTTATGCCGATACCGACCACACCTTGAGCGCCGTGTTGAACACTAAAAATGCGGAAGGCGAAACCATTTCTGTTTCAGACAGGGATACTTATGCCGTAAAAGAAACGCCTGATGGCGGCGATATAGGCGAATCGGGCAACAAAAATCTGCCCTATTTTATCCGCGCATTGGGCGACGGCAGTTTTCAGGATAAAGGCCTCTCTTTCGGTTATCTTGATAATACGTCCAACTGGCGCGGCCCGGGCAGTGCTTTGACCGTTCATTACGCGTTTGATCCCGAAAGCAAAATTGACCGCAGAACAGGGGAGAAGCTCAATGGCGGTATGCCGTTTAGTGAGAATCAGAAAAACGACATTCGGGCTTTGTTTGAAAGCTATACCAAATATACCGGTATCACATTAATCGAAACCGATGATGTCGAATCGGCGGATATGGTGCTTTATCTTGACGATATGACTTCAGCCGAAAAAAACTCGGGGGATAACCATGATACCGCGGGCTATGCTTATCCGGGCGGTGACGTACATTTATCAACCCAATTGTTTTCAGAGGATGATGCGTTTAGCCACTATAACGGCGCCCTTACGCTGTTACATGAAGTGATGCACAGTTTTGGTTTCGAGCACCCTTTCAATGAAGACAGCGGCAACAATCCCGACAGTAAAAGCAATTTGAATAAAAGCGAAGATTTGGCGGCGGAAGAAGACGAGTTCAGTTATACCCTGATGTCTTATACACCCGGAGACAGCGTAGGTACGCTTGATTTACGCGTTTTCGATTTGGCAGCGCTGCATTATAACTTTGGCGTTAATCCTGGCCAGAGAAGCGGTAACGACATCTACACTTTCTCCAGCTTCAACCGCACTAGCGACGGTGGCGTGTATATCTGGGATGGCAAAGGCACCGATACATTCGATGCTTCAGACGCATGGGCGGGTGTGACTGCCAGCCTGGAGCCCGGTTCGTGGAACTATATCGGCGAAAAAAGCCGCTACTTTATTCATCAGGGGTACGAGCTGGTTAATGTGCCTCAGGCATTCGGCCTGGGAAACAGCAAAGTTTGGTCTGAAGCTGCGGGTGATTATGTAAAAGAAACCGTGAAGAGCATCTATACTGTCGGGCAGGCTTTTATCGGCTACGGCACACAGATTGAAAATCTGATTGGTTCGCGCTACAGCGATCAGTTGACTGGAAATGAGGCGGATAACCTGATTGAGGGCGGCGCAGGCAACGATACCATCAACGGCGGCGCAGGCAACGACATTCTCGACGGCGGAGCGGGCAACGACACGCTGACGGGTGGTGCAGGCAATGATATTTATTACGTTGACAGCGTGTATGACCGCATAGTCGAAGCGGCAAACGAAGGCGACGACAGCGTGATGAGTACAAACAACTTTGAGCTTGCCGAGCATCTCGAAAGCCTTACTTTGCTGGGAGAGACCGCTATCAGGGGCACGGGGAACGACGGCGACAACCGGGTTGTCGGCAACAGTGCCGATAATGTGCTCAACGGCAAAGCAGGTAATGATGTGATTGTGGGCGGCAAAGGCAGCGACACGCTTACCGGCGGAGCGGGTGCCGACACATTTGTGTTTAATACTCCGCTTGACGGTTCGATTGATACCATCACCGATTTTCAGTCCGGTACCGACAAAATCGGCTTAAGCAGCCTTGTATTCGGCATGGATAACATTACCGATGCCATGCTGGCATTCGGCGCTGACAAAGCCACGGCGGGAACACGTTTGGTTTATGATAAAGGTACACTTTATTATGATGCCGACGGAGCGGGAAGCGGCGGTGCAGTTGCGTTTGCCAAGCTTGCATTGGATAGCGAACAATCGGCACAAAACATCTTTGTGGTTGTATGAGCATGTATCTAAAAAATGCCTGTCTGAAAACTTTCAGACAGGCATTTTTTAGTGCCGAAAACTAATACTTTAGTATTAACCGACAAGTAGTATAAAAAGCATATTTACCGCATGCTATAAACACCTTCGCTTATGAAACCGATATCAAAAAAGGAAAGAATATGAATCTTCGCAAAACATTATTTACACTGGCGCTAACTGCCGCTATGCCGGCTGCGTTTGCAGCTGAAATCACCGTATCGGCTGCTGCCAGCCTGAGCGATGCTTTTAAAGAAATCGCCGCTCAATACGAAAAACAATATCCCGATGCCAAAATCAAACTGAACACCGCCGCTTCAGGCGCTTTGTTGCAGCAAGCGGCTAAAGGCGCGCCGGTTGATGTATTGGCATTTGCCGATCAGAAAACCATGGATATGGCTGGCGAGCAAAACCTGATTGAGCCGGCCACGCGCAAAAACTTTGCACGCAATACCCTGGTGGTTGTGGCGCCCGGCGACAGCAAGCTGACAGTTAAAGGCTTGAAAGATTTGGAGCAAAGCAGTGTGAAACGTATCGCCGTGGGCAACCCGGACAGCGTGCCCGCAGGCCGCTATGCTAAAGCCGCTTTGGAAAAAGCCGGTGTTTGGGCTTCGATTACCCCGAAAATCATCAACACCCAAAACGTACGCCAGGCGCTTGATTATGTAGCGCGCGGCGAAGTGGAAGCCGGTTTTGTGTACAACACCGATGCGCAGATTCAGAAAGACAAAGTGAAAGTGTTGTGGACTGTGCCGCTGGATAAGCCGGTGACTTACCCGATTGCCGTAGCGAAAGACAGCAAGCAACACGCCGAAGCCAAGCGCTTTGCCGATTATATTCTTTCGACTAAAGGGCAAGCAGTATTGCAAAAATACGGCTTCACCAAACCTTAATCTCGGTAATTTTCAGACAGGCATTGTGTTTGCAGGCACAATGCCTGTCTGAAATTTATAGAGATTGTAGCCATGGTGAATCAACTTAAAAAGAATATATTTGTCATGCTCGGGTTTGGCCTGAGTGAAATCCAAAACCGGCCTTGCTTTCCCTGAAAAGCCCGCTTTGTTCGGCTACACCGGAGGGCGGGGCGATATAGCCAATAAACTTAACTTTGCTACGGCGTTGCTGCGCCTTGTCGTACCACTCGTACTGTCTGCGGCTTACTGCCTTGCATTAAAAAAAGTTTATTGATTATAGCAATCGTGATTTCAGACCGCTCAAATATGTTTATTTTTAAGTTTTTCGATTATAAAACCTATGCCTGTCTGAAAACGTTTAACTTACCCTATGACCGAACCCATCCTCATAACCCTTTACCTTTCCTTGAAAGTAGCCGGACTGGCTACGTTGCTTAATATTATTGTCGGCACTGCGGCGGGCTTTGCTTTGGCGCGCCTAAAATTTTTCGGACGAGATTTTTTGGATACGGTGCTCACTTTGCCGATGGTCATGCCGCCAACCGTGCTCGGTTATTACCTGCTCGTGTTGCTTGGGCGTAAAGGCCCTTTGGGAAGTTGGCTGCAAGAGCATTTCGGTATCACGCTGATTTTTACTTGGCAGGGTGCTGTGATTGCCGCCATGGTGGTGACCTTTCCGCTTATTTTCAAACCCGCAAGGGCGGCATTTGAAAATGTGAATCCGCAGCTCGAGCAGGCCGCCCGTTCACTTGGCTTGGGCGCCACCGCCGTGTTTTTCCGAGTAAGCCTGCCTTTGGCCTGGCGCGGCATTTTGGCCGGTGTATTACTGGCGTTTGCACGCGCTTTGGGCGAGTTTGGTGCCACGTTGATGGTGGCGGGCAGCATTCCTAATGAAACGCAAACCCTTTCCATTGCTGTTTACGAAGCGGTTCAGGCGGGCAATGATTCGCTTGCGAACAGTTTGGTATTGCTGATTTCAGTGGTGTGTGTGGTAATTCTGTTGGCCATCGGCCGTGTGGCGGGCGGTAAGGAAAGGAAAGCGTAATGCTGTTTGATTTCTCTTTGCAGAAAAAATTTGCCGCATTTGAATTAGACGTTTCGTTGCAGTCGGATTCAGCGAATATCGCCATTCTCGGCGCGTCGGGCTCCGGCAAAACGCTGACGCTCAATATGCTCGCAGGTTTGTTAAAAGCCGATTCGGGTTATATCCGTATTCAAGGCGAGCAGTGGTTTGACGGCAAACGGCATCTGCCGCCTCAAGAGCGGCAGGTAGGGTTGGTGTTTCAGGATTACGCTTTATTTCCACATTTAACGGTGGCGCAAAACATTGCGTTCGGCCTCAATAAAGGGCTTGCCAACCCCAAACAGAAACATGCCCAAGAGCAGGCTGCTTCGTGGCTGGAGAGAATGCAGCTTTCCCATGTGGCCGCGCATTATCCCAGTGAAATTTCCGGAGGTCAGAAGCAGCGCACCGCTTTAGCGCGCGCTTTGGCAAACCGGCCGAAGCTTTTGTTGCTCGACGAGCCTTTCTCCGCACTTGATACGGATCTGCGCGGACAAATGCGGCAGGAAGTGGGCGCACTCGCCAGAGAGCAAGGCGTACCGCTGATTCTGATTACGCACGATAGGCAGGATGCCGAGGCTTTGGCCGATCAAATATGGCGGATGGAAGCCGGTAGGCTGACGCGTGTAAACTGAATGCCTGTCTGAAAAGATATTTTGAGTTGGACTAAACAAAAAAACGCATCCTGTATGAGAGGATGCGTTTTCATCATGAAATGCTGCTTACATAGCGTTGCAAGAAGTCTCTACTTTATTGCCGTAAGGATCGGCAAAGCTGAAGAATGCTTCGCCGCCTTTCGCATGCCATTGGGCGCCGCTGCCGAACAGGCCTTTATCGGCGGTATAAAGTTCGCCTGAAGCAGAACGGGTTTGAGTCAATACGGCTTGTTTGCCTTCCATTGCCAATTCAATTTTGTTATTGCCCAACTGGCGGGTTTGAACAGTTAAGCCGTTGTCGCAACTAAATTGTTTTGTAGAACCGCTTTGAGCATGGCTGTGACCGTGATCATGATGACCGTGGTCGTGGCTGTGAGTTTGGTTAGAAACAGGTGCCACACAGGCAGCCAAAGCTAAAACAGCAGCAACAGACAGTAAAGATTTTATTTTCATGTTTATTCTCTCCAAAAATGGATAATGACCAGCCGCACCATGCCGCTGGCAGATTTCCATACTATGGCTAGTAGCGGAAATAGGCAAACCTGTTTAACTCGAATTTACGTCATGCTGCTGAAAGTTCGCAGAGGTTATGTCTTTTAAATACATTAATTATAGTGATGACGGTTTGTTTGAGCTTTAATAGATTTTGAAGTGGGCTTGTATGCCGCTTTTTTAAAGAAGCGTAATGCCTGTCTGAAAACATGTTAAGATATTCGATCTGTTAATAGTGTTCAATATACAAATGAATCAACGCGATATGCTTGGATCGGGCTGGATGGTGGTGGCGGCAGCGCTTTTCACGCTGATGAATTTATGGATTAAGGAAGCCGGACAATATGGTTTCGGCACGGGAGAGCTGGTGTTTTGGCGTATGGCGTTTGCGGCTGTAGTGTTGGGTGTGATGGCCAAGGCACAAGGCAAAAAATTTACCACACCACACCTCAAAGCGCATCTGAACCGCAGCATTTCGGGCACTTTGGGTATGTTTTGCATTTTTTATGCGGTAATACACCTGCCGCTGGCCACGGGGGTAACGCTGAGTTATACCTCGTCGATTTTTTTAGCTTTGCTGTCGTTTTTGGTGCTGAAAGAAAAAATTCCGGCTTACACGCAGCTGATGTTGGCCTTAGGCTTTGTAGGTGTAGTATTGCTACTGAATCCTTCCTTTAAGAGCGGGCAGGAAGTTGCAGCCTTGGTGGGTTTGCTGGGCGGCTTATTGGCAGGATGGGCATATTTGCAGGTGCGCGAGCTTTCTTTATTGGGAGAACCGGCCTGGCGGGTGGTGTTTTATCTTTCGCTGGTTGGCACAGTGATGGGCGGGGCGTGGGCAACGGTTTCCGGCTGGCATATGCCTTCGGGATTGGCATGGCTCTATCTTTTAGGTATAGGTGCTTCGGCGATGGGCGCGCAGCTTGCGATGACGCATGCTTATAAAGTGGGGCGGAAATTCACGGTAGCGGCGCTGGCGTATCTGACGGTGGTGTTTTCCACGCTGGTGGGCATTTTTTGGCTGGGTGATAAAATCGGCTGGCAAGAATGGCTGGGGATGGTTATTATAGTGTTGAGCGGCGTGTTGAGTGCGCTGAAAAAATAGCGGCATGCCGAAGCGGTTTCAGACAGGCATTGCGATGTTCGGTAAATACAAAAAGATAAGGAGAACAAAATGATTTCGATCCGAGAACAAGACTACGGCTTGGACATTGCGCTTTACAATGAGTTTACGCTGGAAGATTTCCGTAGCTTTGAAGAAGCCGCGCTGAGTACGGTTAAACGTATCCACCGTCCGGATTTGCTGCTGGATTTGTCTATGCTTAAAGATTTTACAATCGATATGGCAATCGAGCAGCTTAAGTTTTTGCGCGAGCATGAAGATGAATTCGGCCGTATTGCGATTGTAGTAGATGATGTATGGATTCGCTTAGGCACGCACATTTCCAGCCTGCTCACCAATCAGCGTCCTAAATATTTCGACGATGTGGCCTCTGCTCAGGCGTGGTTGAAGTCGGATGCTTGAGGTTTTGTTTGTTTGAATCCGGTGCTTAGGCTTACGGGCGTTTGAGAATGGCTGAATAAAATGCCTGTCTGAAAATATGTTCAGACAGGCATTTTTTACGGACAAGATGACCGGTTAGCCCAATACTTCTTGTGTTTTCAACACGTCTTCCAGTGTCATACCGGTTTCAAAGTTTTGGAATGTAATGGTGTTTTTATAAGTGTGACCGTCTTTCACGCCGGTAAAGGTCAGCGTGTGGGTGGCATCATTCCAAGAAGCGTTTTTATCGTTCAAGGCTTCGGTAAACACCAGTTTGTCTTTAGCTAGGTTGAAATCCTTTATAACGTCACGACCGCTGTTGCTGTTGGTTACAAATACATATTTGTCATAACCTTCGCCGCTGTCGAGGATGTCATTGCCTGCGCCGCCGATCAGAATATCGCTGCCGACCTCTCCGCGCAGGATGTCGTTACCGCCGTTGCCGCTGCTGTCGAGCAGGCTAGACCAGTTGCCGGCGATAAAGCTGCGCACGGCATCATCGCTGTTGTTGTCCAGATTTTGTTCTACATAAGCACGCAGGGCTTCGTAGGCAGTGCTGCCGTCGGGTGCAGTGAAGTTGAGCTTTTCGGTGCTGATGTTGTCGCCGAAGAGAATGTCGTGACCGTTGTTGCCTTCAATGGTGTCATTGGTGGCTTTTACGGTATATACAACGGTGTCATCTCCAGTGCCCTTGTTGAAAGTGTTGCGCGTATCGCCGATTAATACGTCATTAACCAAGCGACCTTGCAGTTCGTTGTTGGCACCGTTGGCGTTGTCCGCTACGATAAGGCTCTCGGTATAAGCGTTACCGCTGGTGTCGTTCACGCGGATGGATAATACCGAATAGTCGGTGTCCGTGCCGTTAGCTACATGGTAGGTAATGTCAGGCACACGGCCGCTAAAGCCTTCAACCGGTTTGAACACATATTGGCCGTTAAATTGCATTTGGATTGTGCCCACACCGTCGATGGTTAACACTTCGCCCGCAGCCGCATCCTTACCGTTGGCGCTGAAGCCCAGAATGCCGGGATCTTTGCTGCCTTTTTCAATAAAATAATCGGTTAACACGTTGCCGCTCAGGCTTTCCTGACCTTTGCGCATAAATGCGTTTTCATCCTGATCGATAACCACCGCTCCGCCGCCGTATTTGCGGCCTGTGCTGATGGTGTAGACATCTTTCCCCTGATTATCGTCGGCATCGGTGGATTTAAAAGTAAACGTGTGTTGGCCGGCATTTAAGTCTTTTAGGGATAAGGTGAAATTGCCATTTTCATCAACATCGTTGATGTTGTAGTTTTCACGGTCTACCTTAACACGCACATTTTTGCTGCCGGGTTCTACTTTGCCTTTGATATCAATGTCGCGGGAATAGCTGTGCCAGTTGCCGTTATAATCTGAGTTCATCACGGCATCTTCGGAAATGACCTGCATACTTTGGTTGTTGCCGTCCACCGTGCCGGCGATGCGGGTTACGGTTACATTGCCTGAGGCAGATGCCGCTTGCAGCTCGAAGCTTACATCACCACTCATTTCGGTGAGGCCGTGGGCAGTGAAAGTACCGTCTTCTTTAATCTGGCTTTTATCAACGGTGGTAAAATATTCCCTTACTGCGGTTTGGCCGTTGGTTTCTTTGGCTGTGCGGTAAGTATAGATTTTCACTTCGGTACTGGCCGGATCAACCTGACCTTTGAATGTGATGGATTGCTTATTGGTACTGAAGCTGCCTTGCTCATTTGCTTTGCGGCTGTCGTAGCCGTTTACTTCAAACCATTGTGTAACGCTCATAATTAACCTCTCTGTTTATTTATCGGCCGGTTGGAATTTTTAACTGGCCGTGATTGTTATTGAAATTATTATAGGGATTGTTTTTATTAAATTGATGGAACGGCGGGCTGTTTCATCCGAGGATGCCTGCCTGAAAATAGTAAAAACATTTATATCAAAGCCAAAAAGGTTAATTCAATTATTATGAATAACCGGCGCTTATCGGAATGTGTTTGATGATGCTATTCGATTATACCAAGTAAATAAATATAAATTAAACAAAAAAAATACGGAAATAATCCATTTTTATAAAACATAACACAAAATAAAACTATTATCCTTAAAGTTATTTTTAATGTTTTATTTGATTGATAGATAGTTTTATGTGTTATTATTTTATTTGCGTTTGATATTTTGGGTGATTTAATCGTTAAGGGTTGAATTAATAATATTCAGACAGGCATTGTTATACAAGTATGTTGCTGTATATAACGGAATGCCTGTCTGAATATAGATTGGGGTGGGATAAGTTTTACATGGGGTGAACAACTTATTCGGTTTTAATCGCTGCTTTCGGCATTTTGTTTATGTTCCAATGTGTTACTGCCCAATCCAGCAATTCGCGCGGGTGAACTTTTGCGGGCGCGGCAGGCAGATTCAGATAAGCCATTACCTGTCGCAGTAAATCTTCACGTTTTTGCGTGTCCAGAGCCGGTGCAAGTGTTTGCTTCGACCATTTCTGGCCAAAAGAGTTCACCAGTAGCGGAAGATGGGCATAATGTGGTGTGTTGAAGGCCAAGCAGCGTTGCAGCCAAATCTGGCGCGGGGTGGAAACCAGTAAATCCTGCCCGCGTACGATGTGTGTGATGCCTTGTTCGGCATCGTCCACCACCGCTGCCAGCTGATATGCCCAGAAACCATCTGCACGCAATAGCACAAAATCGCCGATATCGCGCGCCAGATTCTGCGCATAATGCCCAACCACCGCATCATCAAACCCGACGGTTTC
The DNA here is from genome assembly GCF_001308015.1 of Neisseria sp. 83E34. Lineage (GTDB taxonomy): Bacteria > Pseudomonadota > Gammaproteobacteria > Burkholderiales > Neisseriaceae > Neisseria. The sequence continues at coordinate 117,382 of NZ_LGYH01000006.1, read as the reverse complement.
ATCCGGCACACGCAGGCGCCAGGCGGGTGTTTTTGCGTTTGGCGGCGGCGTGTAGCCCTGTACCGCGCAATGCCCATCGTACACAAAACCGTCTGCGCCCGAAGCTGCCGCTGCCTGCCAGCGTTTGCGGCTGCAATAGCAGGGATACACCAGATCCCGTTGTTTTAAATTTGCCAGCGCTGCTTCATACAAGTCATGACGACGGCTCTGGTAGACTACCTCGCCGTCCCATTCAAAGCCAAACGCTTCCAGTGTGTGCAAAATATCGTCCGCCGCGCCTGCCATTTCGCGCGGCGGATCCAAATCTTCCATGCGCACCAGCCACTTGCCGCCTTGCGATTTGGCGTCGGCATAAGAAGCCAGTGCGGTAAGCAGCGAGCCGATATGGAGCAGGCCGGTAGGGCTGGGGGCGAAACGTCCGATATACATGATTTGAGTGGTGTCGAAAGTGGAAAATATTTCAGACAGGCATTTTTGCCGCGATATGCCTGTCTGAAAAAACGATAAGGCATTCTACTCCATTTCGGCGCGTCCGAAATAGCACCTAAATGCTATAATGCCTGTCTGAAAAAACAATCTGAATGACCATGCAAGCCGATTTCTCCAAGCCCGTGCTCGCTATTGATACCAGCACATCCTCTTTATCCCTTGCCCTGAGCGCCAATGGCCAAACATTCCTGTTTCACCAAGAAGCGGGCAATCGCCAGTCCGATCTGATTTTGCCGAAAATCGGCGAATTGCTCGGGCAGGCAGGCATTGCAGCTGCCGACTTGGCCGCGATTGTTTATGCGCAAGGCCCGGGTGCGTTTACCGGCTTGCGTATCGGTGCGGCGGTGGGGCAAGGTTTGGCTGCGCCTTACGGCACATTATTGATTGGCATTCCCTGTTTGGATGCCGTTGCTTACCGGATTCCTGATGCAGAATGCGTATTGGCCGCCACCGACGCGCGCATGGGTGAAGTGTTTTACGCATGGTTTGATACGAAACACCACCGCCGCCTGAGCGATTATCAAGTAGGTAAAGCAGCAGACATTGCCTTGCCTGCTAATGCCCAAACCCCGCAAGGCATCGGCAATGCTTTTGCCTTGCCCGAACCGCCGCCGTTTGACGGCGCGCCCGAGATGCCCACTGCCGAAACCTATTTAAACTTGGCGCAAAGCGGCCGGTATCCCGCCACCGACGCAGCGGCTGCCGAGCTGCTCTATGTGCGCAACAAAATTGCGCTCACTGCCAAAGAGCAGGCCGAGCGCAAAGCGCAGGGATAAGCCGTGAATATCCGCCCCGCTACCGCCGCAGATTGCCGCGCGCTCGCTGCCATCGACAGCGTGTGCAATCCTTCGCCGTGGTCTGAAGCGCAGTTTGCCGGTGCGCTCGCCAATCAACACGAAACCGTGCTGCTGGCAGAGCATCAAGGCGCTGTGTTGGGTTTTATCGTGTGGCACACGCTGTTTGAAACCTCCGAGCTGCACCTGATTGCCACCGTGCCGGAGCACCGGGGCCGCGGCATTGCATCTGCCATGATGGCGAAATGGTTTCAGACAGGCATTGAAGAAGGTGCAACGCATTATTATTTGGAGGTGCGCGCAAGCAACGTAAACGCGCAAGCTTTATATTTGAAACACGGTTTTACGCACACAGGCCGCCGCCGCGATTATTATTCCCTACCCGGAAACCGGCGCGAAGACGCCCTGATTATGGAGAAAACATGCTGAGCAGCCGCTATCTTCACCTGCACGAAGCGCTCGGATTAGGCCCTATGTGGCTGAAACGCGGCACCGTTGTGCTGCCTGCCGAATCCGAACCAGCGGGCGTGGTTGAAGCTGTCGAAGCAGCGGCTTTACCGCAGTTTCAAAAACAGGCGGCTGCGCCGGAAAATACGGTGGCCAAACCGGTCCAGCAAGCCGCCCGGCCTACGCCGCACGAACCCGCCGCACCGCGTCGTGTCGCGCCGACCGCACCGATTTCAGGTGCACATGCCGCCACGTTGGCTTCATTGGGCTTGAAAACCCTGCGCCAGAAAGAATGGGAAGCAGAAGCCGAGGCGGCGGCGCAACAGGCCGTTCCGGCGGAGCCGCAGCCCGATCCGGATAACACCGTAGCCCGCCATAAACAACGCCTGTCTGAAACCGTGCGCCCGGCCAAGCTCATGATCGTGAGCATCTGCCCGTCGCCGGAAGACAATATCGCAGGGCGGCTTTTCAGCGGCAAAGTGGGCGAACTTTTGGACAATATGCTGGCCGCCATCGGCATGAACATGCAGCAAAGCCACCCGACCAGCTGGCTTGACGCTACCGAATTCAATCCCAATCCCGATGCTGCCAAGCTCGCCCGCGCATTGCCGCGCATCCGTGCAGAACTCGAGCTTGCCGAGCCGCACGCCGTGCTGTTTCTCGGCCAGTTTTTCGCTGCGCCCGAGCAGGCGGAAATTATGGACGAACTATGCGGCAACCTGCCTGTATTTACCGTTCCCCATCCCGCCCGCCTGCTGCGCCATCCGCAGCAAAAGGCCGAAGCGTGGGCGGAATTGAAGCGGCTGCGGGAAGCGTTGAAATAGGCGTAATTGACAATGCCTGTCTGAAAACATTTTCAGACAGGCATTTTGGTTTTTATGACGAATTCTGTTCGCTATAGCAAATAAACCTACAAAATAATACGTTCGTCATGTTCGGGCTTGACCCAAGCATCTTCTAAGGTTACAGGAATTCAAGACGCTTGGGACAAGCCCGAACATGACGAAAACATAATAAAAATAAGTTTATTCGCTATACAAGCATCCGTTCTGAATATCTTGGGTTTCAGTAACCTTTGTTACAACGGCTTGTCCGCTGGCGCCGCCGAACGGAGCGGGATTTTCGGGGGAGTAAGGCCGCTCCCGGAGCGTAGCGACTAGCGGCCGCCCCGAAAAGCACGCGTAGTGAGGGCAGTTTGCGTAGCAAACCGGCAACCGCGGTCGCTTTTCTTTGCTTACTTTCTTTGGCGAAGCAAAGAAAGTAAGTGGCCGCGCGGCCATGAAGCGCAATCTGCAATAATGGGGAACTGAAAGAGTAACCGGATTATTTAGTCATAATCGGCGCAAAGTTAGATATTCGAGTCAAATCCGAGTATGACAGGCGTTCGATTTTTAGGTTGATTCACTTTAGGTTAAATTAACAATGCCTGTCTGAAAACATTTTTCAGACAGGCATTTTGATTGTTAAGCTAACTTTTCCAGCCAATTCCTCGGCTTCAAAAATTCATTCAGCCGTGCTTCCGGCGAGTTTGCTTCCGGCTCGTAACAGTATTCAAAGCGCACCAGCGGCGGCATCGACATCAAAATGCTTTCCGTGCGCCCGCCGCTTTGCAGGCCGAAGAGAGTGCCGCGATCCCACACCAGATTAAATTCCACATAGCGGCCGCGGCGGTAGAGTTGAAACTGCCGCTCGCGTTCGCCATAGGGCGTGTTTTTGCGCTTGGCTACAATCGGCGCGTAGGCTTCGATATAACCTTCGCCCACCGCGCGGATAAAATTCAGACAAGCATCGAAATCCCAACGGTTTAAATCGTCGAAAAACAAGCCGCCCACGCCGCGGGTTTCGCCGCGGTGTTTCAGATAGAAATAATCGTCGCACCATTTTTTATATTCTTCGTACACACCTTCACCGAATGGCAGGCACACGTTGCGTGCCACCGTATGCCAATGCACGATGTCTTCTTCAAACGGATAAAACGGCGTTAAATCGAAGCCGCCGCCAAACCACCAAACCGGCGCTTTGCCTTCGGGATAGGCGATGAAAAAGCGCACGTTGGCATGGCTGGTGGGCACATACGGGTTTTTCGGGTGAATCACCAGCGAAACGCCCATTGCTTCAAAGGGCGCGCCGGCCAGCTCGGGGCGGTGCGCGGTGGCCGAAGCGGGCATGGCAGCGCCTTTTACGTGGGAGAAGTTTACGCCTGCCTGCTCGAACACGGCGCCGTTTTTCAATACGCGGCTTTCGCCTGTGCCCAGCTTGCTCTGCCAGAGGTCGGCAACAAAACGCGCCGCGCCGTCTTCCGCTTCCAGCGCCGCGCAGATACGGTTTTGCAATTGCTGCAAAGCGTTTAAAACAACTTGTGTCTGCATGATTGTCCTTTGGTGTTCGCTTCGCGGAAACCCGCGCTGCTTGTTTTCAGACAGGCATTATATCGCGGAGCGGTTAAAAATGCCTGTCTGAAATCCGATTCAGACAGGCATCAGATTGCCGCATCAGCCGAGCACCGATGCACCCGACAAGCCGATAAACAAACCCGCAATCACGGCGCTCATCAGATTGGACAGAGAGCCGGCAACCACTGCTTTAATGCCCAGCCTCGCCACATCTTTGCGGCGTTTGGGCGCCATAATGCTCAGGCCGCCGACCAATACCGCAATCGAACCCAAATTGGCAAAGCCGCACAAGGCAAAAGAAATAATCGCTTTGGTGGTGTCGCTCAGTTGCACGGCGGCTTCCGGTTTCAAATATTTCACAAATTCGGAATAAGCCACAAATTCGTTAATCACCACTTTCTGCCCGATGAGAGAGCCGGCAATTCCCGCCTCGCTCCACGGCACACCGATTACCCAAGCCAGCGGCGAGAACAGCCAGCCCAAAATCGCCTGCAACGTCAAACCGCCGTGGCCGAACCAGCCTCCAACGCCGCCTATAATACCGTTGATCATCGCAATTAATGCCACGAAAGCCAGCAGCGAAGCGCCTACCGCAATGGCAATCTGAGCGCCGGTAACCGCGCCGCTGGCTGCTGCGTCGATTACATTGGCGGGTTTTTCCTCTTCGTCTGCCACCAATATCTCCGCGTCATTTTGCGTTTGTTCTGTTTCCGGCACCAAAAGCTTGGCAAACAGCAAGCCGCCCGGTGCAGCCATAAACGAAGCGGCAATCAGGTAAGGCAGCGGTACGCCCATCTGCACATAGCCGGCCAGCACCGAACCCGCCACCGAAGCCAAACCGCCGCTCATCACGGCAAATAGCTCCGACTCGGTCATTCTGCGGATATACGGGCGCACCACCAGCGGCGCTTCGGTCTGACCCACAAAAATATTGGCCGCCGCCGACATCGATTCTGCTTTGGACGTGCCCAGCACTTTTTGCAGAAAGCCGCCGATTACCTTAATGAGCAGCTGCATCACACCGATGTAGTACAACACGGCCATCAATGATGAGAAAAACACAATCATCGGCAACACGCGCAAGGCAAACACAAAACCGCCGCCGCCGAACACCTCAAACATTTTTTCAGACACCAAGCCGCCAAACAGAAAATCCACGCCATTGTTGCCATAAGCGATTACATTGCTAATGGTTTTGGAAGCTTCGCCCAACATATCTCGCCCTTGCGGCACATAAAGCACCAGCGCGCCCAATGCCACCTGAATCAGAAACGCGCCCGCCACCGTGCGGATATTGATGGCTCTGCGGTTGGCGGATAATAAAACGGCGATGGCAATCAATACCGCCATGCCCAGCAAACTGTGTAATACAACCATTGTGCCGTCCTTATGCGAGTCAGATTAAGTGCATTATACAAGCCTGTCTGAAAGTTGGGTTTTTCATTTGCAACTTCACGCTTGTGATATATTTAGCGGGTATTCTTAAAAAATCACCACATCCAAGGATGAAACATGAAATACGAATTTACCTTGCCTTCCAGTTCCGGCAATGACTTTGTGTCGGCCGAGCATCTGCCGCTGATTGTGTATTTCTACCCGAAAGATAGCACGCCCGGCTGCACCACCGAAGGGCTGGATTTCAACGCCCGCCTCGATCAATTCAAAGCGCTCGGCTATACCGTGGTGGGCATTTCGCGCGACGGCGTGAAGTCGCACCAGAATTTCTGCGCCAAACAAGGTTTTCAGTTTGAGTTACTGAGCGACAAAGACGAAACCGTGTGCAAACTGTTTGACGTGATCAAATTGAAAAAGCTTTATGGCAAAGAATCGCTGGGCATAGAGCGCAGCACGTTTGTGTTGAACAAGCAAGGCGAAATCGCGCACGAATGGCGCAAAGTGAAAGTGGCAGGGCACGCGCAGGAAGTGTTGGAAGCGGTAAGCAAATAAACAAAAATGCCTGTCTGAAAAATGGTTTCAGACAGGCATCCGCATTAAGAAATAAACAATAAATGAACACACCCGAACCTATCACACTCAGCTTTAACCACATCCGCTTGGAGCCATTGGGCATGCAACACGCGCAAGGCTTGTGTCAAGCGACGGAAGATGGCGAATTGTGGCGGTTGGTGTTTGCCTCGGCGCCGGAGCCCGGGAAAGTTGCCGACTATATTCAAACCGCTTTGAATATGCCCAACCGTTTAGCCTTCGCAGTGATTGAGGAAACCAACCATCAAGTTATCGGCAGCACCAGCTACCACGACATCAATATTCCCGCAAGCCGGCTCGACATCGGCCATACATGGTATGCCCAAAGCTATTGGCGAAGCCGTGCCAACACCACCTGCAAATATCTGCTGCTGCGCCATGCTTTTGAAACATTGGGCTGCCGCACCGTAGGCTGGCGCACCGATATTCTCAATACCCGTTCGCAACAGGCTATCGAGCGGCTGGGCGCGAAAAAAGACGGCGTATTGCGCGGTTTTCAAACCCGTCGCGACGGCAGCGTTCGCGATACCGTAATGTACAGCATGACTCGCGAAGAGTGGCCTGAAGCCAAGGTGCGTTTGGAAGAACGGCTGGATAGCTGAAACAAAATATCTTGATTCAATTATAAAAATGCCTGTCTGAAAAGTTTCAGACAGGCATTTTGAATGTCGGTATCTAAACCGGGCGCTCAAAGCAATCATGCATTAAGCGCGTTTGCGGAATTCACCGGTGCGGGTGTCGATTTCCACTTTGTCGCCGTTTTCAACGTAAGACATCACTTGGATTTCAGTGCCGCCAACCAAACGCGCGGTTTTCATCACTTTGCCGGAGGTGTCGCCTTTAACAGCAGGCTCGGTGTATTCCACTTCGCGTACGATGATGGTAGGCAATTCTACGGAAATCGGGCTGCCTTCGTAGAAGGTTACTTCACACACGTCTTCCATGCCGTCAACGATGAATTTCAGGTTGTCGCCGATGTTTTCGGCTTCAACTTCGTATTGGTTGAATTCTTCGTCCATGAATACATACATAGGGTCGGCAAAGTAGCTGTATGTGCAGTTTTTGCGTGCCAAAACCACTACGTCGAATTTGTCGTCGGCTTTATAAATGGTTTCGGTAGCGGCGCCGGTAAGCAGGTTTTTCAGTTTCATGCTCACTTTGGCAGAGGAGCGGCCGCCTTTGATGTATTCGGTTTTTTGCACAACCATCGGGTCGTTGCCTACCATAAATACGTTGCCGGCGCGCAGTTCTTGAGCGGTTTTCATCGGATGATTCTCACTTAACAATTGAAATAAAATAACGTGCTATTTTAGCCTATTTTTTTAGGATTTGGCAATTTTATAGCCGGCCAATTTTATTGCCGGTGCGGTGTTGTTGTACCTTGCCGTAACATTTGTGCCGCCGGTGCTTTTGCGTGTATTTGAAATATGATTTGCCGGTTATGTGTTGTGTAAATTAATGAAAATATTCAACTTTTCTGTTGCGCTGTGTTGCGTGAACAGATAATCGCGCCACTTTTCTGCTTGCTTCTGCCAAGTCGGTAGGTTGCTTATGAGGGTTTGCCATGCTGCCTGCCGTACTTCTGCGCTGAGCACGTTTGCGCCGTTGAGTTCGTCGGAAAGGCTTTGGTGGGCCTGCTTTAAGGGCTCCGGCCAGTCTGCTGCGGCTTTGTGCCAAAAGGCGTGCAGTTTTTCGATATGGGCGTTTTCTTCTTGCGGGTAAATGAACCAGAAAAAAGGTTTGGCGGCGAATTGGGCGCGGATAAAACTGTCTTCACCGCGCACAATTGCGCCGTCGCACAGATGCAGTAATTTGTCGAAGTCGCTTTGCGGTATGAAGGGGATGCGCACGAGCTTAACCGTGCCTGTCTGAAAAATATCGCCATTGCGTTGTAGGGCTTCGGCGGGTAAGGCGCCCGAACGTTGCAAACTTTGAATCACTTGTTTGCCTGCCAGCAGCAGTGTTATAGGATATTTGCTTTGCTGCCAAGTGTGTAACCACTGCGACCAAACCGGGCTTTCGTAACCGAACAGCAGCCATTCAGGTGCTGTTTTTTCAGACAGGCATAAGGATTTGCGGAAATCTTCTGCTTGATATTGAACCAGCTCTGCATAGTTTTTTTCGCGCAATAATCCGCCGCTGCGTTCGGTAAAGCCCATCAGCCAAAAATACTTTTGTTGTCCGTCGGTCTGAGGCGAGGGTTTGCCATGCATTGCCTCGGCCCAGGATTCCGCGCTCAGGTATTCCCAGTTTAACCAAAGTGCTTGCCGTGTTCGTATGGCATTTAATACGTTTTCCGGCAAATCGCAGGCGAATGTTTCGATGACCAAATCAGGCGGAGGCGCCTTATCCAAATGCTCTGCATTTTTGCCGGGTTGCCACGGATATAGAGAGATCCCCTGATAATTGCATGGCAATGCATCGGGAAGGTTGGGGCACAGTGTGCGCAGGGCATGGATATCGTCCAGCCAAAGGTGCACGCTGATGCCGGATTCTCTACTTAAAATCTGCGCTAAACGCCAGCTTACGCCGATGTCGCCAAGGTTGTCGATGACTGTGCAAAACAGCCAGCATACAGGGGATTTTTTTTCAATTTGCATGATGATAATGGGTTAACCTTTGAGTGATAAGGTTTTACGCTGCTTTGGGTGTTTGTCAAGCGTTAAATGCAAAAAAAATTTTGCTTATCCACATTGACAAAATAGTTTTACCAAACGCTAAGAAAAAATTTAATTTAGAGTATTGACAAGCTGAAAATCATTTTAAGTTTTTGAAAAATATATATTTTATCAAATTGACTAATTTTTAATCAGGCTTGGTGCGATACCTGATTTATCGGGGAAAATGTAAAAATCCCACAAGTAGTCCACAAAATTATCCACAGCTTTTGTGGGTAAGCTTTGAAACCCCCGATATATCGATTTTTATCGTTTCGGAATAAAAAATCTGCCTGTTGGAAAGCCTGCCTGAAAGCATGAAGGCGAAGAAGATTTTATTCTCGGTTTATGCTAAAATTCGAATAATTTTTCTCGATTAATTGTCAGACTTACCATGACCGACGCAACCACACGCAACGACCATCATTTTGCCAAAGAAACCATCCCCGTCAGCCTAGAAGAAGAAATGCGCCGCAGTTACCTCGATTACGCCATGAGCGTGATTGTGGGGCGTGCGCTGCCAGATGTGCGCGACGGCCTGAAGCCTGTCCACCGCCGTGTGCTGTATGCCATGCACGAGCTGAAAAATAATTGGAACAGTGCATATAAAAAGTCTGCCCGTATCGTCGGCGACGTAATCGGTAAATATCACCCGCACGGCGACAGCGCTGTGTACGATACCATCGTGCGTATGGCGCAAGATTTTTCGATGCGTTATGTACTGGTCGATGGTCAGGGCAACTTCGGTTCGGTGGATGGAGACGGTGCAGCCGCGATGCGTTATACCGAAATCCGCATGGCGAAAATCTCGCATGAAATACTGGCCGATATTGAGGAAGAAACCGTTAACTTCGGTCCGAACTACGACGGCAGCGAGAGCGAACCTTTGGTTTTGCCTACCCGCCTGCCTGTTTTGCTGGTAAACGGTTCTTCCGGTATTGCCGTAGGGATGGCAACGAATATCCCGCCGCACAACCTGACCGACACCGTTGATGCCTGTCTGAAATTGTTGGCTGATTCCGAAACCGATATTGATGAATTAATCAGCATTATCAAAGCGCCCGATTTTCCAACGGGCGCCACAATTTACGGCCTAAGCGGCGTGCGCGAAGGTTACAAAACCGGCCGTGGCCGCGTGGTAATGCGCGGTAAAACCCATATTGAACCGATCGGTAAACACGGCGAGCGGGAAGCCATTATCATCGACGAAATTCCCTATCAGGTAAACAAAGCCAAGCTGGTGGAAAAAATCGGCGAACTGGTGCGCGATAAAGTGTTGGAAGGCATTTCCGACTTGCGCGACGAATCCGATAAATCGGGTATGCGCGTTGTGATCGAACTGAAACGCAACGAAAACGCCGAAGTGGTGTTGAACCAGCTCTACAAACTCACCCAGCTGCAAGACAGCTTCGGCATCAATATGGTGGCCTTAGTCGACGGCCAGCCGCGTCTGCTCAATTTGAAACAAATCTTAAGCGAGTTTCTGCGCCACCGCCGGGAAGTCGTTACCCGCAGAACCCTGTTCCGCTTGAAAAAAGCGCGCCATGAAGGCCATATTGCCGAAGGTAAAGCCGTAGCCTTATCGAATATTGATGAAATGATCCAACTCATCAAAGAATCGGCAGATGCGCCCGAGGCGAAAGAAAAACTGCTGTCACGTCCGTGGCAATCAGGTTTGGTGGGTGAAATGCTGTCGCGTACCGATTTGGATATGCAGATGGCCCGCCCGGAAGGTTTGCCTGCCGGATTGGGCTTGCAGAATGGCGGCTATTTCCTGAGCGACATACAAGCTGATGCCATTTTGCGTATGAGTCTGCGTAATCTGACCGGCCTTGATCAAGACACCATCGTCAATGATTACAAAACCATTATGGCGCAGATTATTGATTACTTAGATATTTTAGCGAAGCCTGAGCGCATTACCCAAATCATTCATGAAGAGTTGGAAGAAATCAAAACCAACTTCGGCGACGAACGCCGCAGCGAAATCAATCCGTTTGGCGGCGACATTGCCGATGAAGACCTGATTCCGCCGCGTGAAATGGTGGTAACACTTACTCACGGCGGCTACATCAAAACCCAGCCGACCACCGATTACCAAGCGCAGCGACGCGGCGGGCGCGGCAAACAGGCAGCGGCAACCAAAGACGAAGACTTTATCGAAACCTTATTCGTGGCCAATACGCACGATTATCTGATGTGTTTTACCAACTTTGGTAAATGCCACTGGATTAAAGTGTATAAATTACCAGAAGGCGGGCGCAACAGCCGCGGACGTCCGATTAACAATGTGATTCAATTGGACGAAGGTGAAAAAGTCAGCGCGATTTTGGCTGTGCGCGAATTCCCTGAGGACGAATATGTTTTTTTTGCCACTGCGCAAGGCATGGTGAAAAAAGTGCAATTATCCGCATTTAAAAACGTGCGGGCGCAAGGCATTAAAGCCATTGCTTTAAAAGAAGGCGATTCACTGGTGGGCGTGGCCAGAACTTCGGGCACCAGCGACATCATGTTGTTCTCGAACTTGGGCAAAGCGATCCGCTTCAATGAATATTATGAACGTAACGGTGATGCCGACGAGGTGGAAAATGAAGATTCAGACGGCATGATGGAACATGAGGGCGAAGAAAACAGTGATACTTCCGCGCTAAAAGGCAACGGTGTCCGTCCGTCCGGACGCGGCAGCGGCGGTTTGCGAGGCATGCGCTTGCCTTCAGAAGGCCGCATCGTCAGCCTGATTACATTTTCTCCCGAGTGTGAGCAGGATGAAACGCTCCAAGTGTTGACGGCAACTGAAAACGGCTACGGCAAACGCACGCCGATTGCGGACTACAGCCGCAAAGGCAAAGGCGGGCAAGGCAATATTGCCATCAATACCGGCGAACGCAACGGGGAATTGGTGGCTGCAACATTGGTTGCCCAAACAGATGATTTGATGCTGATTACCAGCGGCGGCGTGCTTATCCGCACCAAAGTCGACCAAATTCGCGAAACCGGCCGGGCAGCAGCGGGCGTAAGGCTGATTAACCTGGATGAAGGCGAAACACTGGTGAGCTTGGAGCGCGTGGCAGAAGAGCCGGAAGAAGAGGGTTTGGAGGACGAAGCGGCTGAATTGGAAGCACAAGCTGTGGAAAACGAAGCATCTCAAAGCAATGATGGTGATGGTGAAGCTGAGTAATGTTGATGCCTGTCTGAAAGGTTTGTTGGTAGCCAAGCCGTCAATATTCGTTTGCGGTTTGGCTATCTAACTTAACTGCTGCAATTACACGAGCAGATTGAAAGTTTAAATATCCTTGATTTTGGGCCTGAACCAATTTCACAACTATATCCAAACCCAAACACGGTCAAAAAACACAATGCCTGTCTGAAACCATATTTCAGACAGGCATTTACTTATCCAATGTGCTTAATGATTTATTTTTCCTGAAGCAAACGCTGGCGGATGTTGAAATCTTCCAAGCTTTCCAAATTTCTCAGGAATCGGGAAAGTTCGCTTAATGCGCCTTGGTAAACATCTCTTTTGAAATCAATTACTTCTTCTATCGGTGCCCAGTATTCGTGCCACCGCCAGCCGTCAAATTCAGGATGGCTGGTTGCGCGTAAATGCACATCGCTTTCGCGGCCGATCAGTTTCAACAAATACCAGATTTGCTTCTGCCCGCGGTAAGAGCCGCGCCATTCGCGGCGCACCCAATGGGTAGGCACATCATAGCGCAGCCAGTCGCGCGTGCGGCCCAGGATTCTGACATGGTGCGGCAAAAGGCCGACTTCTTCCAGCAGCTCGCGGTACATGGCGGTTTCCGGGCTTTCTCCGGGCTTGATGCCGCCTTGGGGGAATTGCCAGGAATGTTCTCGAACCCGTTTTCCCCAGAATACTTCGTTGCGGTCGTTGATTAAGATGATGCCGACATTGGGGCGATATCCTTCTCGGTCCAACATAGTGTCGCCCTTATCATAAATAAAAATTAACCCTGCGATTTTCCCATATATATGCCTGTCTGAAAAGGCTTGGGCTGAATCGGATTGCTTTGGGATCTCTAATGATGGTTGAATAAAATGTTTTCCTGCTTTTTATGCGACAAGCGTTAAAAAATGTTGATATTTGTGCTGTTCTTGCTTGCATTGATAAAGGTTTTGCCGTTTAATTGCCTCCAACCGCCGTGTAGTCGAATTCATGCTTGCGTATTGATCAAACTGACGGCCGGCCACTCTTGTTGTATGCGCCCTTAAACGCGAAGGCGATATAAGGCGATGCACTTTTGGGAATGTTTTTTTGTTTATTTCTATGTAAGGACAAACTAATGAAAAAAACTCTGTTGGTTTCTGCTCTTGCAGGCTTGTTTTTGGCGGCATGCGGTGGCTCCGGCAACACGCAAGACGGTCAAAAAGCAAGTGGCTCAGAAAACCGTGCAGCAAGTACCGAACAACAAGCGGCGGCACCTTCCGCTACGGGCAAGCTGAATATTTACAACTGGTCGGATTATGTTGATCCGGAAACTGTAACAGGATTTGAAAAAGCCAATGGCGTAAAAGTGCGCTATGACGTTTACGACAGCAATGAAACGCTGGAAGCCAAAGTGCTTACCGGTAAATCAGGTTATGATTTGGTGGCGCCTTCGATTGCCAATGTAGGCCGTCAAATTAAAGCCGGCGCTTATCAGCCGATTGATAAGAGCTTGATTTCCAATTACAACAATATCGATCCCGAATTGTTGACCATGATGGCGAAAGTTGACCCCGGCAATAAATATGCCGTACCTTATTTTTGGGGTATCAATACGCTGGCAATCAATAAAGATAAAGTTGCCAAAGTTTTGGGAACGGATAAGTTGCCTGAAAACGAGTGGGATTTGGTGTTTAATCCTGAATATACCTCTAAGCTGAAATCTTGCGGCATCAACTTTCTTGACAGCCCGACCGAGCAATATCCGCTCGCCTTGAATTACTTGGGTAAAGATCCGAATAGTGAGAAGGAAGAAGATTTGCAAGCTGCTACCGAGATGATGAAGAAAGTGCGCGGCGACATCAAACGCTTCAGTTCGTCCGGCTATATCAATGATATGGCGGGCGGCGATTTATGTGTGGCAATCGGTTATGGCGGCGATTTGAACATTGCTAAAAACCGTGCTAAAGAAGCGGGTAATGGCGTGAACCTGGAGGTGCTGACGCCTCAAACAGGTGTGGGTATCTGGATCGATTCGTTTATGATTCCGAAAGGTGCTGAAAACGTAGCCAATGCTCATAAATACATCAACTACACGCTTGATCCGAAAGTGGCGGCGAAAAACGGTAATTTTGTCACTTATGCTCCGGCCAGCAAACCTGCGCGTGAGTTGATGGAAAAAGAATTCTCCGGAGATAATTCGATTTTCCCAAGTGAGCAGGTTAAAGCTAAGAGCTTTGTGGTGTTGCCGAAATCTCCGCAAGGTGTGAAACTGCAAACCCGTTTGTGGCAGCAGTTTAAAGCGAATAAATAAATCGTATGCCTGCCTGAAAAAAGCCCCGCATTCTCAACACGGGGCTTTTTTCAGGCAGGCATTTTTTGATTGGTATAGTCAATCCACTTACATAATAACGATAACGTCATACTCGGGCTTGACCAGAGTATCTCCTAAAGTTACTGGGGCTCGGGATACTCGGGTCAAGCCCGAGTATGACGAGCGTACTATTGTTAAGTTGATTAACTCTAGTTTTCAGACAGGCATACGTTACACCGGCTTAGAAGCGCACCACGATACGCTTAATCAGCCGTTAATAGATTCAGGGCTTCCTGATATTTTTCCACGGTTTTCCGAATCACGTCTGCGGGCACTTTCGGTGCCGGGGCTTGTTTGTTCCAGCCGCTTTGTTCCAGCCAGTCGCGCACAAATTGTTTATCGAAAGAGGGCGGATTGGTACCGACTTGGTATTGCTCTGCCGGCCAGAAACGGCTGGAGTCAGGCGTGAGCACTTCGTCCATTAAGGTCAGAGTGCCGTTTTCATCAAGGCCGAATTCAAACTTGGTGTCGCAAATGATGATGCCGCGAGTTTTGGCATATTCGGCTGCTTCCGTGTATAGGCGGATGGCTTTGTCACGCACTTCTTGCGCCAGCTCTTTACCGATGATTTTTTCACATTCTTCAAAGCTGATGTTTTCATCATGATCGCCCACCGCCGCTTTGGTTGAGGGTGTGAAGATTACTTCGGGCAGCTGCTGGGCTTCCTGCATGCCTTCGGGCAGCTTGATGCCGCATACCGAGCCGGTTTTTTGATAATCTTTCCAGCCGCTGCCTGCCAAATAGCCGCGCACAATAGCTTCTACTTTAACCGGAGTCAGTTTTTTGGCAACCACGGCCCGCTTTTCCAGCTTGCGCGCTTCGGCTTCTGGCAGAACGTTGTAAACCGTGTCGCCTGTAAAGTGGTTGGACATAATGTGGGCAAGTTTGCCAAACCAGAAATTGGAGATTTGGGTGAGGATTTCGCCTTTGCCCGGGATAGGGTCGTCAAGAATCACATCAAATGCGGACAAACGGTCGGATGCGACCATGAGCATACGCTTATCGTCAATCTCGTAAAGATCGCGGACTTTTCCGGAATAAATCTTTTTTAAGCTTATATCGCTCATGATGCTGTGATCCTGTGTTGATTAATGAAACCGTTATTTTAGCAGGATTCTAAACCTATAACGAAAAACACCCGCAGTTTTGCTGCGGGTGTTTGGAGTGCATATGAAAAATTATAAGCCGGAGCCTGCAGTTTGGGCTTGCTGTTGGATATCGTCAAGCTGGCTGTTGGTCGATACGGTGGCGTACAGGGCTTGGGTGGCTTCTTGAATTTGCTCGTAGCTCCATGCATCGCCGCTGTTGAATAGGAATTCTTCAATTTGATAATCGGCATTATCAAACCATTGGCTGATGGTGAGCGTATCGTCTGAATCTTTCAAACCAATTACCAAATCACCACCTGAGCGTGAGAACTCCAAGTCTGATGCAGAAATGCCGCTGCCGAATGAGATACGGTCGTTGCTGTTTTCAGCTTGGTCATAATCAACAATAGTGTCGTTGCCGTAGCCGCGTCCGAATAGGTAGGTATCGAAACCGTTGCCGCCATTGAGCAAATCATTACCTGTGCCGCCATCCAGAATGTCGTTGCCGTCGTGAGCAAAAATCTGATCACAACCGTCACCGCCCAGCAGGATATTGTTGCCGTCGTTGCCGTGCAGCAGATTGTTCAACTCGTTGCCGGTCAGATTCAGATCATCGTCGCCCAACAAAGTGAGGTTTTCTACATGATCGCCGGCTGTGTAGCTGATGGAAGTTAATACGGTATCAATACCTTCATCTGCACACTCAACTACGGTATCGCCGGCTTGGTCGACATAATAAATGTCGTTGCCTTCGCCGCCTACCATAAAGTCGGCACCGGATTCGCCATCAAGAATGTCATCGCCTGCGTGACCGTACAGATTATCGTTGCCTGCGCCGCCGCTGAGGTCATTTTTACCGTCATTGCCATGCAGCACGTTGTCTAGCTCGTTGCCGACGGCGTTCAAATCGTCATCGGTCATCAAGTGTACATTCTCTACGTTTTCAGGCAGGGTGTAGCTGATGCTGCTGAATACGTGGTCGTTGCCTTGATTCACAAATTCGATGACTTTATCACCTTCCGAATCAACATAATAAACGTCGTCGCCATGGCAGCCGTACATAGAATCATTGCCTGCTTCTCCGTCCAATACGTCGTCGCCCGGGCCGGAATAAAGTTTATCGTCACCTGCACGGCCCGAAATATCTTCGTCGCGCGCTGTGCCGTGGATGATGTCGTTTTGGTCGGTGCCGGTGATGATAATTTTTTCGCCGGTACCGTTGTTATCTACCCATTTTTTATCGCAGGGGTGGTCGCCGCAGCTATTTTTGTCTGCTTCATCTTCCGCACCAACCGGATCTGTTTGATCGTCGGCCGGAGCTGAAATGTTGACGGTTGTGGTGTTATCCGGGCCGGTGTCTTTTTGCGGTTCCGGGTTGCTTGGTGGGTTTGCTGTTTGATCACCGGCCGGTAAATCGTTAGCAGGATCGTTGGTAACCGGTGTATCGATTTGATCTTGCGGATCTACTGGTTTGGGATTGGTTGCCTGATCTTCTGAGTCATTGTTTACCGGTTTGTCGCTTACGGGATCTTGGGCGCCGTTAGTGTCGATAGGATTTGGCGCTCCAGTAAGATTTTCAGTTTCCGTCTGAGCTTGTGGGGTATTGTCTTGAGTAGCGGCAGGAGCTTGCGCATCGGTAGAGGTCTGCTCGTTTGCAGGGTTTTCTACTTCTACTGTGTCGGTTTGGTTGCCAGTTGGTGTACCTTGCGTTGAGTTGTTGTTTGCAATAAGATTTTCTGGAACAACGGTGTTGTTTTCTATATTCAACTGATCTTCTGGAAGCATGTTTAAAACATTGTTATCCATGTATATACCTCACTTTTTTGGGGAGAATGGCAGAACTATGCCGAGTTAAATGTGTCTGAACTTCTTTTCAGATGCATATTCTATTTAATTATACAATTGTAATAAATAGTCAGTTGATATTCAATATGCTTGGTATTTTTTAGTGTGAATATTTGTAATGTGTATGATTTTGGTATATTGTTGTGAGATTCACATAGTTGCCCAAAGCGTGGAAATATGCCATTGCAAAGATGAATGCCTGTCTGAAAAAAGCTTGCGGGTGATATTTGTAGTGAAATCGGATATTGTTCCGGTGTGCGGGTGATAACGATGAAATATATCTATGCGGTGGGTTGTATGCTGTTTGTTGGGAGTTTCTCCATGCCGGCTGCTGCAAGGGAAGTGCCTGTTTTGCCAACGAATACCCGTGTTATCTATGAGGGCGGCCAAGTCGTAGGAAAAGGGTCGGTCAGGGAATATTACGAGCGATCCGGATCATATGGCAGTTTCCATTTAAACCCAGGTAATGGCAAAACTTATAATACCCGCATTGAAATAGGCACGATTTACCCGGATTCTTATTATTACGACTATGGTTACCGCTATCCTAGACGGCCGGATGCGGATGACTATTTCCGCTGGAAAAACCGTATGCGTTTGGAGGCGCGCCGCAGAGAGGCGCAACGCTTGTCGCCAAAAACCAATAACCGGCTTTATAACGAAGTGGTAACGCAGCAAAGGTTGAAAGAACGCCAAAGGAACCCGGACAATCAGTTTGGGCATCCGCCTTATGATTATTTGCAGGGCGATGGAATAAGGATAGAGTGGCGTAGATAAATTAACGGGCGTGATGAATAAACCAAATGCCTGTCTGAAACGTTTTCAGACAGGCATTTCGATTTTGGAAAGTAAATACAATCAAAACGCTTGTACGTTAAACACCACATCAATTTTCCGCCATTGCTCCGTTTCGTAAGTTAATGAATCGGCAATCAGCAGATTTTCATCCAGCCAGTTTTGATTGATACGCAGAGTGAAGTGGCGTTTGTCAGCGTCGAAGCGCAATTGCGTGTAGGGTGGCAGTGTGAACGAGAGGCGCGAGCGATGGAACAATACGGCCAAACGCAAAGCCGCAATAGCAAACCACATCATGCGGTTACCGTCTACCAAATCGACCATTTTGCGCAGGTCGCCGCGTTGGCCGAGTACGAGCATGGAAAGAATGTGCTGCTCTTTGCGCGAGAATCCTGGCATGTCGGCGTGTTCGAGAATGTAAGCGCTGTGTTTGTGGTAAGCGGTATGGGCGATTTCGATGCCGATTTCATGCACCTGCGCGGCCCAATTTACATATTGTTGCCAGTAAGTCAATTCTTGCACCGAAGCGGTTTGTGCAAGGCTTTCCATAAATATTCTAGCCGTGGCGGCCACACGGGCGGCTTGGCTTGGGGAAACGTGATAACGCTGCTGGAATTGGGTTATGGTTTGATCGCGCATATCGGCGTTGAGCTGGCGGCCGATTAAGTCGTAAAACACGCCGTCGCGAAGAGCGGCTTCGGTAACCATCATTTTTTGGATGCCCAACTCCTCAAATGCCGCCATCATTACTGCCAAGCCTCCGGCAAATACTTCAACCCGCTCCGGTTTCAGGCCTTCAAAACGCGCTTTTTTTACGCTGCCGGCTTGGCAGATGCGCTCGGCCAGCTTCTGCATGCCGGCATAGGTGATGTCGTCGCCCATTTCCAAATCGGTGGCTATCACGTCGCGGATGGATTTGGCAGAACCTGAAGTGCCTACGCTGAAATCCCAACCCGTGCGTTTGTAGGATTTACTGATGCGTTGGATTTCGGCGCGGGCGGCATTGATGGCAGTTTTGAAATCTTTTTCGGTGATTTTGTTTTGGAAAAAGCGCAGGCTGTATGTGACGCAGCCGAGCGGCAGGCTTTCGGTGTTGGTGGGTTCGAGTGAGGAACCAATCACAAATTCGGTGGAACCGCCGCCAATGTCAACCACCAACATGCGCTCGCCGTTGGGCGGCAGGGTGTGGACTACGCCGGTGTAAATCAGACGGGCTTCTTCTCGGCCTGCGATGATTTCGATAGGAAAGCCCAATGCGGCTTCGGCGCGCGGCAGGAAGTCGCTGATGTTTTTGGCAACGCGAAATGTGTTGGTTGCCACGGCACGCACTTGCTCCGGTGAGAAGCTGCGCAGGCGTTCGCCGAATTTGGTCAGGCAGTTGAGCGCCCGTTCTTGTGAGGCTTGATCAAGGTTTTTATGTTCGTCCAAGCCGCCGGCAAAGCGCACCATTTCTTTGATGGAATCAATGACTTTCAATTGGCCGTTGTGGTTTTCGCAGATTTGCAGGCGGAAGCTGTTGGAGCCCAGATCGACTGAGGCAAGCATTTGAGGTGTTGTCATGATACTTCGGGGGGAGTAGGTTTTTCGGTTGTTTTCAGACAGGCATCTGAACCCTATCGATGCCTGTCTGAAAGCTGTATTTCAATTTTGGATTATGATTCAACTCTTTATTAAATAAACGTTTTAACGGCTTGCTGCGGGGTGTTACTCTGGTGGTGCCAACTGAATTGGATAGCTCGTGAATGCAGTTTGCTTTATGGCAGGCAGCCGGTTTTTAAGCACCCGGTATGTTACTGTTTGCCGAATGGTTTGTCATCATTTTATTGACGTTTCCCGGTAAAAAAGTGGTATAAAAAATACCTGTCTGAAATAGTTTCAGACAGGTATTTTTTAGGCTGATTTGGTTGAGCTTAAAAACAGCTTATAGGCGGCATTGCCGGTTTCGTCATGGCAGTTATAGCCTACGTTTTCGAGGAAGTCGCTAAAAGAGGCTGTTTCGTGCTCCGGTACGTCGATGCCGACCAGAACGCGCCCGTAATCGGCGCCGTGGTTGCGGTAGTGGAACAGGGTAATGTTCCAGTTGGTCTGCATATGGTTGAGGAAGCGTGCGAGCGCGCCGGGGCGTTCGGGAAATTCGAATGTAATCAGGCGCTCGTTGCTGATTTTATCGGTGCGCCCGCCTACCATATAGCGGATGTGGATTTTGGATATTTCGTCGCCGGAGAGATCGATATTCGGTAAACCGGCTGCGGCCAGCTCTTTACTGATCCGGCTGATGTCGCGCGGGCTTGAAGTTTGGATGCCGACAAAAATATGCGCAATGTTGTCGTCGCCGTAACGGTAGTTAAATTCGGTAATGTTGCGGCTGCCCAAGGCATTGATAAATTTTCGGAAGCTGCCGGGCGTTTCAGGAATGGACACGGCAAAAATGCCTTCGTGACCTTCGCCCAGTTCGCTGCGCTCGGAAACATGGCGCAGGCGGTGGAAGTTCATGTTTGCGCCACTGTTGATGGCGATTAAAGTCTGGTTGTGGCAGTCTTCCCGTTCAATATAGGCTTTGAGGCCGGCTAATGCTAGAGCGCCTGAAGGTTCGGTGATGCTGCGGGTGTCGTCGTAGATATCTTTCACGGCACCGCAAATGTCGTCGGTATCCACCAGAATAATTTCGTCAAGCAGGTCGCGGCAGAGCGTGAAAGTTTCTTCACCCACCAATTTAACCGCCGTGCCGTCGGCAAATAAACCTACATCTTTCAACTCTACCCGTTCGCCTTGTTCGATAGATTGCTTCATTGCGCAGGCATCATAGGTTTCTACGCCGATCACTTTAATTTCCGGCCGCACGTTTTTGATGAATGCGGCCACACCTGCGGCCAAACCGCCGCCGCCTATGGGTACGAAAATGGCGTGGATGGGCTTGGGATGTTGGCGGATGATTTCAAGGCCGATGGTACCTTGCCCGGCAATCACATAAGGGTCGTCGAAGGGTGGGATGTAAGTCAGCCCGCTTTCTGTTACCAATTTCATGGCGTGGTCGTAAGCGTCGTTGTAAGACACGCCTTTGAGCACCACATTGCCGCCGCGTGCTTTAACTGCATCCACTTTGATTTGCGGCGTGGTTTCGGGCATGACGATTGTGGCTGCGCAATTTAAGTGCTGGGCCGATAAGGCCACGCCTTGTGCATGGTTGCCTGCGCTGGCGGTGATGACGCCTTTGGCCAGAGCTTCCGGCGAGAGTGAGGCCATTTTGTTATAGGCGCCGCGGATTTTGAATGAAAAAACCGGCTGCAAGTCTTCACGTTTGAGCAGGATTTGGTTTTCCATTCTGCGAGAAAGGCTGCGGGCCGGGTCTAAAGGGGTTTCTGTGGCAACATCGTATACCGAAGCGGTGAGGATTTTGGTAAGGTATTGGGAATGCAATTTCGGGTTCATGATAGGGATGGCGTTGATTACAGAGAGTGTCTTTTTTAAGATTTAGATAAAGCCAAAACCATACTCTGAGCGGCACGATAGTGCAAGTGGAAACTGAATTCATGTATAATCCGCTGAAATTTCAACTAAAGCTGCACTTTTGTTTGCGCAGTTTCCTGCTTGATTTCCCTTTAATTGAGTGTAATTTTAATATTGATGTTATGAAAAAAACCATTTCCTGCCTGCTTCTGGCGGCGGCTTGCTCCGCTTTCGCTGCGGATGCTGCGAAAAAGAGTGCCGTGCCGGCGTCGCAAACCGCATCTGCTCCGGCTGCTCCTGCCGCAAAAGTAGCTTCTTCCGTTGAAACAAAGGCTGCAACGCAACAAAAGGAACAAACTGCCGGAATGCCCAAACTGCCGGAATTGGCGGCTACGGCTTATGCGGTGATGGATGTGCAAAGCAAGCAGGTGTTGGGGGCGCATAATTATGATGCGCAGGTTGAGCCGGCCGCGCTGACCAAGCTGATGACGGCCTATCTGGTGTTTAAGGCTTTGGATGACGGCGTGCTGAAACCCGACCAAATGTTAACGGTATCCGAGCGTGCTTGGAAAACCAGCGGTTCACGCATGTTTTTGAGTCCGAACAAAACCGTGAGTGTGAGCGACTTGCTCAAGGGGATGCTGGTGCAGTCGGGAAATGATGCGACCGTTACGCTGGCCGAGGTGTTGGGCAACGGTTCCGAGGCCGAGTTTGTGAAAAAAATGAACGAACAGGCCACGCATTTAGGTATGCTGGATACGAGTTTTAAAAATGCCACCGGAGAATCGGCAGACGGCCATGTTTCTACCGTAAAAGATTTGATGAAGCTGGCGGTTGCCGTTGCGCAGGATTTCCGCCGTTATTATCCGATTTTTTCCATGAAATCGTTTACTTATAACGGCATTGAGCAGCCAAACCGAAATTTGCTGCTGTACCGTGATGCCAGCATCGACGGCATGATTACCGGCCACTCGCCTACTGCGGGTTACAATCTGATTTCTTCCAGCAACCGCAACGACAGGCAGGTGATTGCCGTGTTGGTGGGTGCGGAAAGCCCTGAATTGCGTGCGGCTGAGAGTGGCAAGCTGTTGAACTGGGCTTTGCATTCGTTTGACACGCCCAAGCTTTACAATGCCGGCCAAGTGATTTCTCAGGTGAAGGTTTATAAAGGGGAGAACAAGGCTGTGGATGCGGGCTTTATTGAGGCGATTTATCTTACTATTCCGCATGCGGAAGGGAAAAATATCAAACCTGTGTTGGAAACCGTGCAGCCTGTTGTGGCGCCTGTGCGCACCGGTCAAGTGTTGGGTAAGTTGAAGATTATGTATGAAGGGAAGCTGTTGGCCGAGCGCGATGTTGTGGCGCTGAACCAAGTGGAGGAAGCGGGCTGGTTTGTCCGTATTGTGGATAATATCAAGCTTTGGTTTAAGAATATTTTCGGCTGATTTCCTTATATGGGCAACCATGAGCAATGCCTGTCTGAAAAAGCTTTCAGACAGGCATTGTTCGTTTTATCAACCTGCTTTGCCGTCCACCCTCGGGCGCAGCAGCCACGGGGTATAGCGCCATGTATAAAGCAGTAGCGACACGGCAAATAAGGCGGCGGAAAGTCTGATGCTGTGGTCGTAGGCGGTGGTGTTAACCGTTGCCATAAATGCAGCCACGGTGCGGACGGCGGTAGCGGCAAGCATCAGCACAAAAGCGGTTCCCATCAGTTTGGGGGCGGGGTAGAGCGGCCGGCCGGTATGGCCCAGCGCAGTGCGCACCATCATGCCCACGGTTAGCATGCCGATGCCGCCCACCGCCACCAGATGTACGCCGGTGCTCATCATTTCAGGCTTCCAGAAAGCCGTGCCCATAACTATCAACCCCAGGGATGTAGCGGCATAGCCTGCGAACAGAATCCATAATAAAGGCTCTGTCAAGGCTTTGGGCTCGAACCAACGGCCTGTCTGAACCAAACCGATAATGCCTGCGGCCAGCGCAAACAAAGAGGCGGGAAGCAATGCGGTGTTCAAACTCATCAACAACGCGGTGGCCATCGGCAGCAGCAATGCGTTCAAGGCCAGCCACATCGGGCTTGCCACTTGCTCTGTGCCCAATCTGCGCGAAGTGAAGAATGAAATAATCCGTGTGCCCACCAGGCCGATAAAACCGGCCACCATTACCAAACCGGCCAGCAGCCCGTTGTGCAGCGCGGCGGCATTGAAAGAGGATAGCTGTATATGAAACAGCAATAAGGTTGTGCCGAATAAAAATAGAGCGGCCACGGCGATGTAATTGCGCGAATTGCGGCTGCGTACCACGGAAACGCCCATAAACCATGCAGCCAACCAGAAAAATGCCACACCGAATAAGCCGGAGGCGGCTGCAAGCGGTGTGAAGGCAAACAGACGCGAGAGCAGCCACAAGGCAACCAAGGTAATCAATGCGCCGCCGCGGGTAGGCGGTTGTCCTGTCCAAGTGGCGGAGGCGGTCAACAAGAATGCCACCACAATCGCACCTGAATAGCCCCATATCATTTCGTG
Source organism: Neisseria sp. 83E34 (assembly GCF_001308015.1). Lineage (GTDB taxonomy): Bacteria > Pseudomonadota > Gammaproteobacteria > Burkholderiales > Neisseriaceae > Neisseria. The sequence goes on along the minus strand of NZ_LGYH01000006.1, from coordinate 93,376 downwards.
GGCATGCCAGAAATAGGCGGGCAGAGCGGCAGTGCCTTGATAGCCGAAAGCCCAGAGCATCACAGACAAAGCGCCGTAAACAGCGGCAAGCGGGTAAAGCGGGCGGAAAGCCATGGCCCAAACAGGATGGCGGATGAAAGACATGGTGGTTCCTTAAGTAAAAAGTGATTAAACGCTATTTTTCAGACAGGCAATGCTCGGTAATCTGTTCAAACAGCACCCGTTCTTCAAAACGGGCGTGATCACGCAGGGTTTGGGCGAATTGCCTGTTCCATTGCGCATCATCAAAACGCGGCTGATCCAACATTTTGCGCAATAGTGTGTGGTCTTGGTCAAAACGCTCTTTCAAACTGCTGTCGGGCAATTGATGCCAATAGGTGGCGAATTGGGTTTCCTCTTTTGCAAAATGTTCAAGCAAATCGGCTTTGTGCCGTTCGATATCTTCTGCGTGATTGAGTTCGGGGTTGCGCAGGATACGGACGCACAAAGCCAACGCGTGATGGTGTTCTTGCGAAAGGCTGAGAAGTGCGGGGTGGCGTTTCATGCGGGTTCCTTTTTCAGACAGGCATTGTTATCAGCAATAGCATCAGTTTATTTGTTTTATGTATAATATGCACATATTATGAAACTTTAAATAACAAACCGCAACTATGTATCTGACACAACATACCGATTTCGGGCTGCGGGTGCTGATTTATGCCGCAGTAAACGATGACGACTTGGTCAATATCAGTGAGATTGCCGACACTTATCAGATTTCCAAAAGCCACCTGATGAAAGTGGTTACCGCTTTGGTAAAAGGCGGCTTTCTTACCGGCATACGCGGAAAGGGCGGCGGCTTGAAGTTGGCGCGGCCTGCGGAAGAAATCAATATCGGCCACGTTATCCGCTGTTTGGAGCCTATGGTGCTGGTGGAATGTATGGGCGACAAAAATAATTGCCTGCTCACGCCCAACTGCCGCTTGGCCGGCATGCTCAGCGGTGCGACTCAGGCTTTTTTGAATCATCTTGAAGGGTTTTCGCTGGCAGACTTATTAAACAAGCCGACTTTCCAATTGCTTTACCGCGCTGAATCCGGCAGCCGGGCTGCCTGGCCATAAGCCTCATCTCCAAAACACGAATGCCTGTCTGAAAAATGTTTCAGACAGGCATTCGGGCTAAACGAAGCCAATTCTGTTACACTTCTGCCTGTTTTCAGTTATCACGTTTTCTTATTTCCAAACACCATGAACATTCCGAAAAAACTCGTTATCGCCAGCCGCGAAAGCCGTTTGGCCATGTGGCAGGCAGAGCATATTCAAGCGCGTTTGCAGGCGCTTTATCCCGAATGTGAAGTCAGCATTTTGGGCATGACCACGCGCGGCGACCAGATTCTTGATAAAACTTTGTCTAAAATCGGCGGCAAGGGCCTGTTTATTAAAGAGCTTGAACAAGCTTTGTTGGACGGCCGTGCCGATTTGGCCGTGCATTCCCTGAAAGATGTGCCGATGGAATTGCCGCAAGGCTTTGCACTGGCGGCCATTACAGAGCGTGCCAGCCCGTTTGACGCTTTCGTGTCCAACCAATACGAGCGTTTGGAAGATTTGCCCAAAGGAGCAGTAGTCGGCACTGCCAGCCTGCGCCGCGAAGCACAATTGCGCGCGCGCTTTCCTCATTATTTGAACGTGCGCCCCTTGCGCGGCAACCTGCAAACCCGTTTGGAAAAGCTGGATAAAGGCGAATACGACGCCATTATTTTGGCGGAAGCCGGATTGCAGCGTTTGGGGTTGTCCGATCGCATACGCACCGTTTTATCTCCTGCCGACAGCCTGCCCGCAGCAGGACAAGGTGTGCTGGGCATCGAAATCGCAGCCAACCGCTACGATTTGTTTGAAATATTAAACCCCCTCAATCATCCGCTCAGCAACGCCTGCGTTACCGCCGAGCGCGCATTATCCCGCGCTTTGGGCGGCAGCTGCCAGATTCCATTGGCTGCTTATTGCACCGAAGAAAACGGCCTGCTTACTTTACGCGGCATGGTCGGCCATCCCGACGGATCGGTTATGCTGGAAGCAGACGCCCAAGCCCCGTTGGCTTACGCCGATGCCTTAGGCCGCGCCGTTGCTAAAAAACTGGCCGACGACGGCGCGGAAGATCTGATTGCCGCCGTGTTGGGCGAGCAAAACGCAAACAGTTGAAATACTTTTTCAGACAGGCATTTGAAAGCGAATGCCTGTCTGAAAACTTGGATTCAGATAAAACATTATGCCGACCATTCTGCTTGTCCGCCCCGCCGAACGCGCCGCCGCCGATGCACTGATCTGCGAAGCGGCGGGTTGGCGGGGCGTGCCGTTTAGCGTGCTTGAAATTGTGCCGGACGAAACGCAGTTGGCAGCATTGCCGGCGCGATACGAAGCTGCCGATGCGGTGTTTTGGGTCAGTCCCACCGCGGTTCAGGCAGGCATTGGTGTTATCGACTTTGCATGCCTGTCTGAAAAACCGAATATTGCCGTCGGGCGGGCTACTGCGGATGTTTTGAGGCAGGCAGGCTGCATGACAGTTTATTCTCCGGAAAAAGGCAACGACAGCGAAGCAGTTATCCGTTTGCCCGTTTGGCAAAGTCTGCCGTGTAATGCGCGGGTGTTGATTGTGCGCGGCAAAGGCGGGCGCACTTATTTGGCCCAAGCCTTGAGCGGGCGGGGTATGCAGGTTGAGTTTGCCGAAGTCTACCGGCGCGAGCCGCAAACGCCCGATTGGCAGGTTTTTGCTAAGGCAAAACCGGATGCCGTTTGGATTGCTTCGGCCAAAACGGTGAGGCAGTTTTTTTCTTCAATGCCGGATGAATTGGTGCAAGCAGCCAAATCCTTGTTATACTTTACACATCATCCGCGCATTGCAGAAGCTTTACAGCAACATGGAGCAGCGCGGATTGAGCTGATTCAACAATTCGACGTGTCGAATTTAAACCGCTATACGGAGCAAGCCGATGAGCGATGAAAACGAGAAGAAAGATCTGGTGCCGACACAATCCGCACCCGCACAACCAGAACCGCAACATGAAAATACAGGAAACACTATGAGCGAACCGAAACAAGAACATTTCCAGCGTAATACACAACAACCCGCTCCGGTGGTGATTAAACAATCGAGCGGCAGAGGTTTGGCTGCGGGTGCGCTCATTTTGGCGCTTTTAGGTTTGGGCGCAAGCGGCTTTTTGTTTGTGCAAGGTCAAAACGTGTTGAAAAATCAAGAGCTGAACATTGAGCAAAAACTTGATAAAGCCGCATTGGGCGAAAGCCAGAATGCAGGCATGCTGCAAGATACTTTGCGCAAACAAGACAGCATTGCCGCAGCATTGGCAAAGCTGGATAGTGAAAGCCGTCAAAATGCCGAAGGCGTAGCCAACGCCCAGCGGGCCTATCAGGAGCTGCTCAAAGGCCGGATCAACTGGTTGGTGGATGAAACTGAAGTTACCTTAAATGTGGCTGCGCAACAGCTTTTACTCACAGGCAATGTTCCCGTAGCAATAGAAGTGTTGGAAAGTGTGGAAAACCGGTTGAGCCGTTTCGACCAACCGGAATTATTGCCGATTAAGCAGGCGGTAAGCAGCGATTTGGCTGCTTTGAAAAACCGCACTTATTTAGATGTGTCCAGTGCATCATTGCGTCTTGACCGTTTGGAAAGCGCAGTTGCCGGGTTGCCGCTGGTGTTGGAAGGCACGCTCCGACCGGGAGAGGCTGCACCTGAAGCGGCAACCGATACAGCTTTGACTTGGTGGGAAAACGCTTGGAACAAAACATTGGATAACCTGAAAGGTTTGGTGGAGGTGCGCAAGCTCAACAGCAACGATGCCATGCTGATTTCTCCAGAGCAGAATTTCTTTATTAAAGAAAACTTGCGCCTGCGCCTGATGGATGCACGTTTTGCCTTGATTCAGCGCAACGGTGAAATTTACCAAACCGATTTGAATACAGCAGAGGCCGCAGTAAAACAATATTTCGACAGCCAATCCCCAGTAACACAAACCTGGCTGAAAGAGCTTGCGGAGTTAAAAGCGCTGGATGTGCGCTCCATTTCGGATGATTCGCTCAAAGCCAGCTTACAGGCCGTGCGGAATTATCAGGATAGTATACGCACGCATCAAGGCGCAGTTACTATGCCGGCTAATCCGAAAACGCAAGAGCAGCCTGCCGCTTCGGCATCTTCCGAAGCATCGGCAGCTGTAGCGCCGCAGTCCGCCGCTTCTGATGCGTCCGCCGCATCCGAACCGAAAGTCCCAACCGTTCCGGCCGCGACTGAAACCAAAGCTGCCCCGGAAAAGAAAACAGATAAGCCTGCCCAACCTTCTGCCGGCGGCGAAAAAGCTGCTAAAGGAGCATAAGCATGAAAAGCTTAATCTGGATCATCATCTTATTTGCCGTAGCAGTAGGCTTGGCGGTAGCGTCAGGCATTTACACGGGCAATGTGTATATTGTGGTGGAGCAAACGCTGATGCGGGTTAACCTGCATGCCTTTATTCTCGGTTTGTTGTTGGCCGTGGTGTTGCTTTATATTTTGGTGCGCATTGTTGCGGCATTTCTGAATATTCCCGGCAGTATGCAGCGTTTCGGAAACCGCCGCAAAGAGCTGAAAGCAGGTAGCGACCTGCAAGCGGCGGGTTTGGCTTATTTTGAAGGTAAATTTCAAAAAGCGGAGCAGGAGGCGGCCAAAGTGTTGGCCAATAAAGAAGCTGGCAGTAACCGATCATTGGCTTTGATGTTGGCGGCGCATGCGGCCGATTCCATGGACGATGTGGAGCTGCGCGACCGCTATCTGGCCGATATTGCCAAATTGCCTCATAAAGACCAGCTTTCCCGCTATTTGCTGTTGGCAGAAAGCGCGCTCAACCGCCGTGATTATCCGAAAGCGCTGGAAAATATTCAGGCTGCGGCGCAAATCAATCCCACTTTAACCCGTTTGGTTAAACTCAAATTGCGCTATGCATTTGATCACGGGGATGCGGCAGAAGTGTTGGATACTTCGGCCAAGCTGCAAAAAGCAGGTGCCATTAATGACCATGAAGCAACCCAATATCAAGATTGGTCATACCGCCGCCTGCTGGCAATGGCAACCGATTCGGGTAGCTTGAAAGCCTGTCTGAAACGTATTCCGGATTCATTGAAAGCTACTGATTTGTGTGTGCTGATTGCAGAGAAATATGAATCTCTGGGTTTATATAACCAGGCTGTGGCATGGGTAAGCAAATATTACCCGCAAACACGCAAAGCGGATTTGTTGCCGCCTTTCATCCAAAGTGTTCAATATTTAAGCGAACGCGAGCAGCGTAAAGCGATTGATATGACTACCCAGTGGCTGGAGCAGTATCCGGAAGATTCCCGTTTGTTGATGCATGTCGGCCAGTTGGCATATTCCCAACAATTATGGGGAAAAGCACAAGGCTACTTGGAAGCGAGTTTGACATTGTCGCCAAGTATCCAAGCCCGTTTGGCTTTGGCTAAGGTGTTTGATGCAACCGGAGAAACCCGTAAAGCTGAGGAACAGCGTATGCTGGCTTTGGCCGGTGTAGAGCACGACGAGCGTGAAATGCTGCTGCCGAAAGAGGTAGAAAAAGCGTAAACGGATTGCCGTTTGATACAATGCCTGTCTGAAAATTGTTTTCAGACAGGCATTTTGTTTTATACATCTGATGAAACTGGTGTTTACACTCCGCGTGCACGGTTTTCATGGAACTGGGCCTGCCAGTCTGCAAACTTGCCCTGCTCGATGGCTTCACGCATTTCCGCCATAATCACTTGGTAAAAATGCAGATTATGAATGGTGTTTAACTGCGCGCCAAGAATTTCGCCTGTTTTGTGCAGATGGTGCAAATAGGCGCGGCTGAAGTTTTGGCAGGCATAGCAGGAGCAGCTTTCATCTATCGGACGGGGGTCGTGTTTATGCACTGCGTTTTTGATTTTCAAATCGCCAAAACGGGTAAAAAGCCAGCCGTTTCGGGCATTTCGAGTCGGCATAACACAATCGAACATATCCACACCGTGGGCCACGCCGTAGACCAAATCTTCCGGTGTGCCCACCCCCATTAAATAATGCGGCTTGTGTGCCGGCAATATCGGGCCGACGGCGCGCAGCATGCGGTACATTTCCGGTTTGGGTTCGCCGACGGAAAGGCCGCCGATTGCCAAGCCCGGGAAATCAAAGGCTTCCAAACCTTTTAAGGATTCTTCGCGCAAATCTTCATACATCGCACCTTGCACGATACCGAACAGCGCATTCGGGTTGCGCAAATCTTCAAATGCTTTTTTCGAGCGCTCCGCCCAGCGTAAACTCATTTGCAGCGATTTTCTTGCTTGCTCGTGAGTGGCTTCGCCCGGAGTACATTCGTCCAGCTGCATCACGATATCGGAATTCAGTACGGTTTGGATTTTCATTGAAATTTCGGGCGACAAAAACAACTTGTCACCATTAATCGGGCTTTTGAATGTGCAGCCTTCTTCAGTCAGTTTACGCATATCGGATAGCGAAAATACCTGAAAACCACCCGAATCGGTAAGAATAGGTTTGTTCCAACCGATAAATTGATGCAGGCCGCCGAATTGTTCGATCACTTCTAAACCCGGGCGCAACCATAAATGATAAGTATTGCCCAGAATAATTTGCGCCTTGATATCATGCAGGTTTTGTGGCGTCATGGCTTTAACCGAGCCATAAGTACCTACAGGCATAAATACGGGCGTTTCGATTGTTCCGTGGTTGAGTTCCAGTGTGCCGCGCCGGGCGTGGCCGTCGGTTTTGTGTAGGGTAAATTTCAACATATTTATCGTCATATAATTAATTTGCCGCAGATTATAGCCGAAAACCTGAAATGCCTGTCTGAAAGCGCGTAAACATCTTGCCAGAAAAGCAAAAATAATCATATGTCCGCTTGCCAATCGATATGGCTATCGGCTAAAATTTCACGCTTGTTTGCACAGGCACATAGCTCAGTTGGTTAGAGCATCACCTTGACATGGTGGGGGTCGTTGGTTCGAATCCAATTGTGCCTACCAAATCAGTTAATTATTTTATAAACGGCCATATTTCGTTTGGCCGTTGTTTTGTAGGTTTTCGGAGTATTTTTTAATGTTGAACATCACTTTGCCCGACGGCTCAGTCCGCCAATACGAAGCCCCTGTAACAGTGGCGCAGATTGCTGCGTCTATCGGCTCGGGTTTGGCTAAAGCCACGGTTGCGGGCAAGGTAAACGGTGTGTTGGTGGATGCGTGCGACCCGATTAACGAAGATGCAAGCGTGCAAATTATCACACCGAAAGATCAGGAAGGTGTAGAAATCATCCGCCACTCCTGTGCCCATTTGGTAGGCCATGCGGTCAAGCAGCTTTATCCTGATGCAAAAATGGTTATCGGCCCGGTAATTGAAGAAGGTTTTTACTACGATATTGCCACTGAAAAACCGTTTACTCCGGAGGATGTCGCAGCGATCGAAGCGCGTATGAAGGAGCTGATTGCGCAAGATTATGACGTAATCAAAATTATGACTCCGCGCGCAGAAACCGTAAAAACCTTCGAAGAGCGTGGAGAAGAATACAAATTGCGTTTGATTGAAGATATGCCTGAAGTGGAAGCAATGGGCTTGTATCATCATCAAGAATATGTCGATATGTGCCGCGGCCCGCATGTGCCTAATACACGATTTTTAAAGCACTTTAAGCTAACCAAGCTCGCAGGTGCTTATTGGCGGGGTGACAGTAATAATGAAATGCTGCAACGTATTTACGGTACTGCCTGGGCCAGTAAAGATGACCTAAAAGCCTATATCACGCGCATGGAAGAGGCGGAAAAGCGCGACCACCGCAAATTGGGTAAGCAGCTTGATTTATTCCATTTGCAAGACGAAGCGCCGGGAATGGTATTCTGGCACCCGCGTGGCTGGACTTTATGGCAGGTTATTGAGCAGCATATGCGCAAAGAGCTTGATGCCGCAGGTTATCAAGAAATCAAAACCCCGTTGATGATGGACAAAACCTTCTGGGAAAAATCCGGCCACTGGGAAAATTATCAGGAAAATATGTTCGTTACCGAATCGGAGAAACGCACTTATGCCGTTAAACCGATGAACTGTCCGGGTCACGTTCAGATTTTCAACCATACTCTTCGCTCTTATCGCGATCTGCCCATGCGCTTGGCAGAGTTTGGCTCTTGCCATCGCAATGAGCCTTCCGGCGCCTTACATGGTTTGATGCGTGTGAGAGGTTTTGTGCAGGATGATGCGCACATTTTCTGTACCGAAGAGCAGATTACACAAGAAGCCAAGGCATTTAATGAATTGGTTATGAAAGTGTACAAGCAGTTCGGCTTTGATAATGTAAGCGTAAAACTGTCTCTGCGTCCTGAAAAACGTGCCGGTTCGGATGAAACTTGGGATAAAGCCGAACAAGGTTTGCGTGAAGCGTTGACTGCGTGCAATATCGAATGGGAAGAATTGCCCGGCGAGGGGGCTTTCTACGGTCCTAAAGTTGAATATCATATCAAAGATGCCATTGGCCGCTCATGGCAATGCGGTACGATCCAGCTGGATTTCGTTTTGCCGGAGCGTTTGGGTGCAGAATATGTGACCGAAGATAATGGTCGGGCTCGTCCTGTAATGCTGCATCGTGCGATTCTCGGTTCTATGGAACGTTTTATCGGGATTCTGATTGAAAACCACGCAGGTTCTTTCCCGTTATGGCTTGCGCCTGTGCAAATGGTGGTGATGAACATTACCGAGAAACAAGCAGAATATTGCCGCGAAGTAGTGGAAAAATTGCGCGCCGCGGGTTTCCGTGCAGAACTGGATTTACGCAATGAAAAAATTGGCTACAAAATCCGAGATAACAGTCAATACCGCTATCCTTACCAAATTGTTGTCGGCGATAAAGAAAAAGAAAACGGCCAAGTTGCCGTGCGCCGTAAAGCAGAAGATTTAGGCAGCCTTTCTGTAGACGAGTTTATTGCTTGTTTGCAAGAGGAATTGAAAGCAGAGTTTTAATATCGATTTAAATTTGTTGTATGCAAAATGCCTGTCTGAAAATCTGAGAACCGGTGTTTCGAAAATATTTTTCAGACAGGCATTGAAAATAGAGGCGGATATTCTATCGGCGGGTTGAAGGCAAGTCGATGATGGAAGCCAAAACAAAGTTTGGGGTTGTATCGAATAAAGCCCAAATAACCCATTAATTTTTATAAGGAGTATAGTCATCGCACAAGAACGCGAAGCACGAATCAACGGTGAAATCACCGCAAAAGAAGTGCGTTTAATCAGTGGTTCAGGCGAACAGCTTGGTATCGTTTCATTACGCGACGCTCTGGCCATGTCGGAAGAGCAGGATGTGGACTTGGTTGAAATTTCTCCAACCGCAAAGCCGCCTGTTTGCAAACTTATGGATTTTGGCAAATATAAATACGAGCAATCGAAAAAACGTGACGAAGCCAAGAAAAAGCAAAAACAGGTACAAATAAAAGAAATCAAATTCCGTCCGGGCACCGATGAGGGCGATTACCAAATCAAAATGCGCAATATCAACCGCTTTTTAGAGGATGGCGATAAAGTAAAAGTTACTTTGCGTTTCCGCGGTCGGGAGATGGCGCATCAGGAATTCGGTGCGCAATTGCTTGAACGGGTTAAAGAAGATTTGGCGGAAGTGGCGACTATCGAGCAGTTTCCGAAAATGGAAGGTCGCCAAATGGTCATGATGATTGCGCCGAAAAAGAAATAAGGCTATAATTTACAGCTTGCTTCAATTTGCCGCGTTAAAGCAAGTTCACTTAGCGGCGAAAACCGTGATATAGGGGTTTCAAGTATTTTGAACGAGATTCAAAATCCCCTTATATCTTATCTAATAAATGATATGGAGTATTCCCATGCCTAAAATGAAAACCAAGTCGAGCGCTAAAAAACGCTTTAAAGTACTGGGTAACGGTGGTGTGAAACGCGCCCATGCGTTTAAGCGCCACATTCTGACCAAGAAAACCACTAAGAACAAACGCCAATTGCGCGGTACCGCTATGGTAAATGACCGTGATTTGGCTTCTGTTGCTAAAATGTTACCCTACGCTTAAGGAGTTTAAAATATGCCACGCGTAAAACGCGGTGTAACCGCACGTGCCCGTCATAAAAAAGTATTAGCGTTAGCCAAAGGTTATCGCGGTCGTCGCAAAAACGTCTATCGCGTTGCCAAGCAAGCGGTAATGAAAGCCGGTCAATATGCTTACCGCGACCGCCGTCAACGCAAACGTCAGTTCCGTCAATTGTGGATTGTCCGTATCAATGCAGGTGCCCGTCAAAGCGGCTTGTCTTACAGCAAATTCATGAACGGTCTGAAACGCGCCGCTATCGAAATTGACCGTAAGGTATTGGCTGATTTGGCTGTATTCGATAAAGCAGCATTTGCGCAACTGGTAGAAAAAGCTAAAGCTGCTTTGGCTTAATATTGCATCCGGTTTAAATTAAAAAAAGGAAACTTAGGTTTCCTTTTTTTAATTTCGGATGAGTGCTAAAAAACAGCATCATGCTACTGTTTTTTAAAATATATTTGCGTTACAATACTTGATTTTTCGGATAGGCATTTATGCCTTTCCGTTATCAATTATCGATGGTGTGATTCCAACACTGTTAAAACAATATAGTTTAACTACCCATTTGAAAGCATTATGCAAAACGTAGACCAAATTGCAGCTGCCGGCATTGCTGCGGTGGAATCTGCTCAAGATTTCAATTCCTTAGAGCTTGTTAAAGCGCAATATATGGGGAAAGCCGGTGAACTAAACCTTTTGTTAAAACAGCTTGGTCGGATGTCGCCGGAAGAGCGCAAAACTGCCGGCGCTCATATCAATGAATGTAAAAACCGCTTTCAAGAAGCTTATAACACCAAACGTGATGCGTTAAATGCGGCCAAGCTGGAAGCCCAGCTGGCGGCAGAGGCCTTGGATGTTACTTTGCCGGGGCGTAGTCAAAGCGATGGTGGGCTGCATCCGGTGACTTTAATACTTCAGCGGGTAGTTGAGCTGTTTCACGGAATGGGCTTCGAGGTTGCCGACGGGCCTGAAATCGAAGACGACTTTCATAATTTCCAAGCCCTGAACATTCCTCAGAACCATCCCGCACGCGCGATGCAGGATACGTTTTATGTTGAAAACGGTGACGTTTTGCGCACACACACTTCGCCGATCCAGATTCGTTATATGCTGGATAAAAAAGAGCCGCCAATCCGAATTATCGCGCCCGGGCGCGTATACCGAGTAGATTCCGATGCTACACATTCGCCTATGTTTCATCAGGCTGAAGGCTTGTGGGTAGAAGAAGGCGTGACGATGGCGGATTTGAAAGCGGTATTCACTGATTTTATTCGTAGATTCTTTGAACGTGATGATTTGCAAGTGCGTTTTCGTCCTTCATTTTTCCCGTTTACCGAGCCGTCTGCCGAAATCGACATTATGGGTGATAACGGCAAGTGGTTGGAGGTGGGAGGCTGCGGCATGGTGCACCCGAATGTGTTGAGTAATGTGAACATTGATCCTGAAAAATATACCGGTTTTGCTTTTGGTATCGGTTTGGATCGCTTTGCTATGCTGCGCTACGGTATCAACGATTTACGTTTGTTTTTTGACAACGATCTGAATTTCTTGCAGCAGTTTAGATAACGTGCGGTTAGTGTGTTAGAGCCGTTTTCAGACAGGCTTTCTTTAAGTAAAAAATAAATGCCTGTCTGAAGCTGTGGTTTACCAATACTTTTGAATACCGTTAAATCAATCAATATCTGAAATAAACCGAGATTAAACATGCAGTTTTCCTACTCATGGCTGAAAACACAAGCCGATCCTAATCTTTCCGCTGATGAATTTGCACACTTGTTGACAATGTCCGGCCTTGAGGTGGAAGAAGCCGATACAGCGGCGCCCGCTTTTACCGGTGTGGTTGTGGCAGAAGTTAAATCGGTAGAAAAGCATCCCGATGCAGACCGTTTGAATATTACCCAAGTAGACGCGGGCACAGGCGAGCTGATTCAAATCGTTTGCGGTGCTCCGAATGTTCAGGCAGGCATTAAAGTGCCTTGTGCATTGCCAGGTGCTGTATTGCCGGGCAACTTTAAAATCAAACCCACAAAAATGCGCGGCCAAACTTCCAACGGCATGTTGTGTTCGGCAAAAGAATTAGGCCTGTCTGAAGAGGCAAGTGGCTTGTTGGTGTTGCCTGTTGAAGCACCGGTAGGAAAAAATATCCGTGATTATCTGGATTTGGACGATACGGTATTCACGCTGAAAATCACGCCTAACCGCGCGGATTGCCTGAGCATCAAGGGTTTGGCGCGGGAAGTTGCCGCTTTAACGCAATGCGAAAACCATGTGCCGAATATTGTGTCTGCCAAAATTACCAGTAAAAAAATTCAGCCCGTGCGCATTGAGGCGCCTGCGGATTGCGGCCGCTTCATCAGCCGAGTAATTGAAAATGTAAATGCTAAGGCAGCAACACCTGAATGGATGAAGCAGCGCTTGGCACGTAGCGGTATTCGCTCGATTTCCGCTTTGGTCGATATAGGCAACTATGTCATGTTGGAGTTGGGTCAGCCTATGCATATTTTTGATGCGGACAAATTAAGCGGCAGCATTATTGTCCGCAGAGCCAGAGAAGGCGAAGAGTTGGTTTGTTTGAATGAGAAAACTGTATGCCTGTCTGAAAATACTTTGGTTATTGCTGATGAGAAAAATGCATTGAGCATGGCCGGTTTGATGGGAGGGGAATCCAGCGCTGTTTCTGATAGTACGCAAAATATTGTATTGGAATCGGCTTGGTTTAAGCCAGAAATTATTGCCGGAAAATCCCGCCAATACGGCTTTGGTTCAGATTCTTCTTTCCGCTTCGAGAGAGGCGTAGATTGGACTTTACAAGCCGACGCCATAGAGCGGGCTACGGAATTGGTGGTACAAATCTGTGGCGGGCAGGTTGGCGACATGCAGGAAGCAGTGGGCGAACTGCCTGTACAAAATACTGTAGGCCTGCGTTTGGCGCGGGTGGAAAAAATATTGGGCGTGCATATACCTGCTGAAAAAATTGAAACTATTTTGAAGAATTTGGGGCTGAATCCGGTTGCCACATCTGATGGTTTTCGGGTTACCGCACCAAGTTTCCGCTTTGATATTGAAATTGAAGCAGATCTGATTGAAGAAATCGGCCGCGTATATGGTTATGAAAATATTCCTGATGACTACACGTCCGGCCGCTTGAAAATGTTGCGTTTACCCGAAACTCAAAAATCACGTTTCGGTATTTACAGTCACATGGCTGCACGCGGTTATCAGGAAGTGGTGAGTTATGCATTTGTGAACGAACAATGGGAAGCAGACTTTGCTGCCAATGAAACACCCGTACGTCTGCAAAACCCACTGGCTGCGCAATTTAGCGTGATGCGTTCCACTCTGATCGGCGGGTTGGTAGAGATTCTGCAAAATAACCTTAACCGTAAGCAAAACCGTGTGCGTATATTTGAAGTAGCACGGGTTTTCAGCAAAACCGCTAATGGCGTATTCATGCAAAATGAGAGAATCGGTGCGTTGGTATATGGCTCGGCCAAGCCGGAGCAATGGGCTGAAAAAACCAAACCGGTTGATTTTTATGATTTAAAAGCCGACGTGGAAAGTTTATTGGCAGGTAAAAACGTACGCTTTATTAAAGCAGAGCACCCCGCGTTGCATCCGGGACGGACGGCGGAGATTCAGGTTAACGGTAATACCGTCGGGTTTATGGGCGAGCTGCATCCGAAGTGGCTGCAAAAATATGATTTGCCGCAAGCCGCTTTGGTGTTTGAATTGGACATGGCTGCCGTAAGCAATACGGAAAAAGCAGTTTATCACCCGGTTTCTAAATTCCAGCCGGTGCGTCGAGATTTGGCCTTTGTGATGCCGGAAAGTGTTTGCCATGATGATTTAGTTGACGCTTTGAAAACTGTAACCAACCAGCTGATTCAAGAAATCAGCGTGTTTGACGTATATCGTGGTACAGGCCTGTCTGAAGGCATGAAGAGTATTGCGGTAAAAGTGACTCTGCAAGGCTTTGATGCCACGTTGACTGATGCGGAAGTGGAGCCTGTTGTGGCGGAATTAATTAAAGCGGCGGAAACAACAGGTGCTGTTTTGAGGGCTTAAATATTTAGTATTTTCTTGAATTTTAAGTGAAAATTAGTGATAATTCTCTATTGTTTTAAAAGAAGGTAATCAAATGACTTTAACGAAGGCCGAACTAGCCGATATCTTGGTAGAAAAAGTAAGCAACGTATCCAAAAACGATGCAAAAGAGATTGTTGAGCTTTTCTTTGAAGAAATCCGCACCACTTTGGAGCGCGGCGAAGAAATCAAAATCTCAGGTTTCGGCAATTTCCAATTACGCGACAAACCTCAGCGCCCGGGCCGCAATCCGAAAACCGGCGAAGAAGTGCCGATTTCCGCCCGTCGTGTGGTAACATTCCATGCAAGCCAAAAATTAAAAGGCATGGTAGAACATTATTATGACAAACAAAACTAACGCGCTGCCCCCATTGCCCGCCAAACGCTATTTCACTTTGCTGGAAGTGTGTGAATTGGTACAAATCAGCCCGGCTCAATTTGCCGAATGGCAGAATGCCAACGGCGTTGTAATCGGCTACGGCGGTGAATTTTATACCCGTCAAGATGTGGTTAAGTTGCGCCAGCTTCAAGGCACTTTTGCCCCATTTATTGATGAATTTAATCATAATGCGCTGGATGCTGAAGGTAAACCTGCTGCGGATGCGCAAGAAGTGCGTGAAGCGCTGGAGCTGATGTTGGGCAATGTTGAAAAAGCCCTTGCCAAGCAATAGCGTTTTCCATATAATCTCAGACTTTCTCGAGTCGGAGTGTGGCGCAGTCTGGTAGCGCACTTGCATGGGGTGCAAGGGGTCGAAGGTTCGAATCCTTTCACTCCGACCAATATAAAATTTAAAACCTAGCTTTGTTCAAAGCTAGGTTTTTTCATGTGCGGGGCTATAGCGGTGGAAATAAACTTTTTATACAAGGAGGCGAACTGCAGGTAGTTATAGTTAAACAAAATCGTTCCTTCTTAGGCAAAGGAAGCCAACGCCGCATGAGAATTTCATTTTCACTGCTGCATAAAGATAATAAAGTTGGAAACTTTTCTGTAAAGCCCCCAAAAGCGTTCTTGCAGTTATAATTTCATTTTTCAAATTCAAACCGCTTTTCATTTCTCATGCAACCCTCTGTCGCCGCTTTTGATCCGTTTACCATTCCCATTCAAGGTACAAACCTTATTGAAGCTTCTGCCGGTACAGGTAAAACATTCGGCATAGCTGCTTTGTTTACCCGTTTGGTTTTGCTGGAGAAAATGCCGGTTGAGAGCATTCTGGTGGTCACGTTTACCAAGGCGGCTACGGCGGAATTGAAAACCCGCTTACGTTCGCGTTTGGATGAGGCGCTTCGTTGGCTGGAAAAACCAGATGATCAGAAACCTTCAATTGATGATTTTCTTCAAAATCTATTGGATAAAGCATTAAACCAAGAGACGGAAGCCTTGCTGATTTTGCGCTTGAAAGCCGCTATTTCGCAGTTTGATAATGCGGCGATATATACCATACACGGGTTTTGCCAGCGCCTGCTGCGCGATTACGCATTTTTTTGTCAAGTGCCGTTTGATATGGAGCTGGAAACCGATGGCAATGAGCGTTTATTGATAGCGGCACAGGATTTCTGGCGCGAGAGGGTGGCGCACGATGCTGTGGCGGCGCGTTTGGTGTTTGGGCACAATCTCACGCCAGAGTCGGAGCTTGCCAAAATGCGCACTTACATCGGCAGGCCTTTGCTGCAGTATGCGAAAAACGAGGTGGATTTGGCCGAAAGAGAGGTCGAATTATCAAAAGCATGGGCGAAAGTGTATGCCGGATTAACCGAACTGGAGGTGATATTTGAGCAAGTTCATTCTGTAATCAATAAAAGAACATTTGCTCCAAAAAGCATGCAAGATCTGTTTGCCGCATTGAAGCAGGATGCGGCAAACCAATGCCTGTCTGAAAAAAACGAACTGTATCGAAAACATTTGCCAAAGTTTGATTTGGAAACTTTGAAAGGCAATGTCAACAAAGGCAAAACATTGGTGGCAAATGCCGATAAGTTAAACCTTTTGGCCAATTTGGGGCGGGTCATCGTAGCCAAGCAAGCTGCCGAACAAGCTGCCGTTGCCGCATTGCAACTGGATTTTCTGGATTACATCAAAGCTGCTGTGGCCCAGCTCAAGGAAACGCAGCGTGAACGCGGCTATGACGATTTGCTGCTGGATGTTTATGCTGCACTTAATGAAAACAGCCTGTATAGCAAGGCTTTGGCCGAGATGGTTGCCAATACTTGGCAAGTGGCGCTGATTGATGAATTTCAAGATACCGATCCGTTGCAATACGGCATTTTCCAAAAAACATTTATCCGACACGGTAATCCCTTATTTCTAGTAGGCGATCCGAAGCAGGCGATTTACAGTTTCAGAGGCGCGGATATCCATGCTTATCTGCAAGCTGCGGATGATGCCGACCATCATTACACACTGACGCAAAACTACCGCAGCCACAATCAACTGATTAAAAGCATCAGCTTGTTTTTCCAGCAGAAAAAGCAACCTTTTGTATTGAAAGGCATAGGCTATACCGATGTATCGGCAGCACGCGCCGATGCCTGTCTGAAACCTTTGGATCATGCCTTGCGTGTACGCTGGTTGAATGGAGATGATGAAGCTGCACTGAATAAAGAAGTGTTGCGCAGCCGCGCAGCCGAATATTGCGCAGATGAAATTGCCGCTATGTTAAACCGCGCGGCGGAGGGCGGGTTGAACTTAAAAGCGCGCCCTTTGCAAACCGGCGACATTGCCGTGTTGGTACGCACGCGCAACGAAGGCAGCATGGTGGGTGCAGCCTTGAAAGCTCGCGGCATACAGAGCGTGCTGCTGCAACGTCATTCCGTGTTTGCCGAGAAAGAGGCGCGTGCTGTGGCGGCTTTGCTGGCTTTTTGGCTGCGACCGCAGGAAACCGAGGCTTTGCGCTTTGTGTTGGGCAGCGTTTTGTTCGGCCAAACAGCCGAGCAATTATATGCTCTGAACCAAAACGAACATCAATTGCTCGATTATATAGATGCCGCGCAAACCGCTCTGGCTACTTGGCAAAAACACGGTATTTATGCGGCGATGCAGCAGTTTGCCGCCCGTTATGATTTGGAAGGCGGGCTGTTATCGGCGCGCAATGAGCGCAGCCTGACCAACTATCATCAGATTATCGAATTGCTGGCGGAAGAAGACGAACGAAGCCGCTCGCCCGAATCGCTGCACCAATGGTTGAAAGTGCAGATCAGCGAAGCGCAAAACGGCAAAGAAGCGGGTGAAAATAAAATCTTGCGGCTGGAAAGCGATGAAGCTTTGGTAAAAATCGTAACCATGCATGCCTCGAAAGGCTTGCAATATCCGGTAGTGTTTTGCCCGTTTGTGTGGGATGCGGCAGATTATAAAACCGAAGATTGGCAGGTTATCAATCGTGAAACAGGCAGTGAATTGGTGTCGGCACTTGAGCTGACAGACGAAGACAAAAACGCTTTGGCCGATGAAGAATTGGGCGAGCGGCTGCGCCTGCTTTATGTGGCGATGACGCGCGCTGAGGAGCAGCTTACCATTTATGCCGCTTACTTTAACGGCAGCGCCAGAAACACATTTGCTTATCTTTTGGAAGGCAGCGAAGAAGCAACGAGGGCAGAAATAGAAGCCGGGTATGCCGCAGAGAAAAAGGCCAACAAAGCGGAAGGTGAAAAAAACATGCTGCTGAAAAATTGGCTGCGTTTGATAGAAAATGCGCCCGAGAATACCGATATCGTTTGGCTGCAAGGCGCACCCGAAACCGCCGCCAGCCAAAGCCAAACGTATTCTGAAAACGGGTTTCAAGCTTGGGCACCGACGGTGAGGGCGTTTGAACACATCCGCCATACCAGCTTTACCGGCTTGCTGCGCGATTTGTCCGCCGCTGCCGCGCCGGAGCGCGAAGAGCTGCAACCTGCGGTAGATGCAGCAGAAGCAGGTTTGGCGCAGAGCGGTTTAGCAGAAAGCCTGTCTGAAAATATGGCGGTAAGCGATGATGTTTACGATATCTACCATTTCCCGCGCGGAACACATGCAGGTGTATGTTTGCACGAGCTTTTGGAGCACTTCGAATTCAGCCGCCCTGCATCAGAGCAGCAGGCGCAAATTGCAGAAACACTGGCGCGCTACGGTTTTGGGGAAGAATGGCTGAGCGCCGTGTGTATCATGCTGGATAACGCAGCGCGCGCCGAATTGTTTAATCATTTGGCATTAGCAGACTTGCCTGAGCAAAACCGTTTGCCCGAAATGGATTTTATGCTCAAAGTGGAAGATTTCAGCCCGGCCAGGCTGCAAGCATGGTTTGCGCGCCCGAATCTTGCTTTGCCGCCAAGCTGCCTTGCCGCCGCACGGCATTTGGATTTCGACACGGTAAAAGGTTTTCTCAGCGGTTTTATCGATATGACTTGTATCGACGGAGAAGGCAACGTTTGTGTGATTGACTATAAATCCAATTATCTCGGTGCGGAGCAGCAAGCCTATACGCAAGAAGCGATGGATGAAGCGATGGCGGCGCATCATTATTATCTGCAAGCCATGATTTATGCTGTGGCGGTTGCCCGCTATTTGCAGCAGCAAAATGCCGGGTTCAACAGCATTTGCGTACGCTATTTGTTTTTGCGGGGCTTAGACGGCGAGGATGGCGGCGTGTGGCGTTGGCAGTTGGAGAGAGCGGATTTGCAGGAATGGTTATAACGCAGAATGCCTGTCTGAAAAAGAGTGCGGCAGGTTTACAGTTGAGTTAATCGGCACAGCATTCCGCTTTTCAGACAGGCATATCCAAACCCTGCGATTTCAGGTATATTTCAAAGAAACAAACCGCAAAACAAATAACCGACAAAGGATTTCCCAAATGTTCAAACGTCCGGAAGAGCTCATTATGGCCGTGCTTGCCGCCCTTTGGGTGGTGCTTACCTTTTTTCTTGCTTCCTATTTTGGCGCACCCACGCAAACCGCTTTGCTGATTTCTGCCTTAACCTTGATTTGGGCCGGCGTGTTTTTTATGCTGTGGCAGCGTAATTTAACAAACTGGATTTGGCCGGTGTTTTTAGGCTTGTTGGCGGCTTGCTGGTGGCCTTATCTGGATTGGTATGCCGTGCGAGATTTGATTGCAGCCGGTGTGGCGGGAGAAACCATTGTGGTGGGCAAACCGTGGTATGCCACTTGGACATTCAAAGTGATTTTGGCCGTTATTCCGGTGGTGTTGGGCTATGGCCTGAAATGGAAATTTGCCCATAAGGAAATCAATACCATACCTTGATATTATCGGATTGAAAAAATGCCTGTCTGAAAACTTTTTCAGACAGGCATTTTTTTATCAAAACGTTTATCTCACATGCGGTAACACGGCCAAAACGGCCGATAAGCTTGCTTCACCCAAGCGTAAGGAGCGTTGGCCGTTCCAGCCGAAATCGTC
Source organism: Neisseria sp. 83E34 (assembly GCF_001308015.1). GTDB lineage: Bacteria > Pseudomonadota > Gammaproteobacteria > Burkholderiales > Neisseriaceae > Neisseria. Next base: position 73,821 of record NZ_LGYH01000006.1, on the reverse strand, counting down.
GTCGGGCATATTGTTGTTGTCTTTAAACGGCATTTCCAAAGTGTAGGAGAGGCAGTTGAACGTGTTGCCGACATAATTGGCGGCGAGCGTTAAATTGGCTTGGCCGGGTTCGTCTTTCGGGTAGCCGAATTCATCTTGAAAATCGGGGCTGGCGGCTTTGAGCGCGGTTTTGAAGCGGGTTTCCAAATCGGCGATGCGCCCGTTATAGTTGGGCACGCCTTCGGTGCCTGCGGCGAAAATATAGGGAATGGCTTCATCGCCGTGAATATCAAGGAACAAATCCACACCGGTTTCGTGCATTTTCCGGCGCACATAAAACACTTCCGGGCTTTTTTCCGGGGTGGGCTCCAGCCATTCGCGGTTGAGGTTGGCGCCGGCGGCGTTGGTGCGCAGATTGCCCAAGGCCGAGCCGTCGGGGTTCATATTCGGCACGATGTAGAACGTGGCTTGGTCGAGCAGGGCGCGGGCGGTCGGGTCTTGCGGGTCGAGCAGGCGGGCGAGCAAGCCTTCGATAAACCATTCGGCCATGGTTTCGCCCGGATGCTGGCGCGCGATAATCCATACTTTTAAATCGCTTTCAACCTGGTTGCCGACGGTAAGCAGGTTGATGTCGCGGCCTTCGACGGTGCTGCCCAAATCTTCGATTTGGCAGAGCCCGCTGCCTTGTGCATCGCCGAGCAGATTGAGGTGTTGTTCGCTGGAATAGGGCTCGAAGTAGGCGTAATAAATGCTGTTGGCCAGCGGTGTGTGTTCGATGGTGAGCACGCCGTTTTCATAACGGGTGGGTACGCGGAACCAGTTTTGCCGGTCGTAGGAGGCGCAGGTTTGGTAATCGATCCAGCCGTCGGGGTAAGCGCATTGTGCTGCATTTTCAAAATGCATGGTGCAGGGCGTGTAAGCTGCGCCTTGCAGCCGGAAATAAAACCATTGGGCGAAGTCGGATGCGTTGTCGGGGCGGATTTCGAGGCGGATGTTTGAAGCGTCGGCCAAATCTTTCACAACCACGGCGCCTGCATCAAAACGGGTGCTGATTTTCAACATGCTGCTTTCCTGTATCGGCATTAATAAATTTGGATATTATAAAGCCGCGTGGGTGGATTGTGAAAGGATATAGCTGTGAAACTGAATCGTCCGCATGTCATTTTCACAGTCGGAGGCGCAATCAGGTAGAATAAGCGGAATTTTCAGACAGGCATTTTATCTATGAGCGACATCCAATCTTTTTCCAACCGTTTGGGTAAAAATATCAAGCATTATTTGAAATGGGCGCGGCGTAACGATATTGAAGCATGGCGTATGTACGACCGCGACATTCCGCAATTCCCGTTTGCGGTTGATGTGTATGGCGAACGAATCCATCTGCAGGAATACGATACCGGTTGGAAAATGCGGCCTGAAGAATATGAGGCCTGGCTGGCCGAAGTGGTGGAGGCGGTGGCTTTTGTGACCGGATTTCCCGAAACGCATATCCACTTGAAGCGGCGCGAGCGGCAGAAAGGCGCGCAGCAATACGAGAAAACCGGTAAGGCGGGCGAGGATTTTATCGTGCATGAAAACGGGCGCACATTCTGGGTGAATCTGGAAAAATATCTGGATACCGGTCTGTTTCTCGACCACCGCAACACGCGCAAAAAAGTGGGCGACATTGCGCAGGGCAAGCGTTTTTTAAATTTGTTTTCTTATACCGGGAGTTTCACCGTTTATGCGGCGACGGGCGGCGCGGTGAGCAGTGAAACCGTTGATTTGTCGAACACTTATCTGGATTGGGCGCGCCGCAATTTCGAGCTGAACGGCATAGACGAAACACAACACAAAATCGTGCGCGCCGATGTATTCCAATATCTTCAGACAGGCATTCGCGAAGGCAAACGTTTCGATCTGATTGTGATGGATCCGCCGAGCTTTTCCAACAGCAAAAAAATGCTGGATATCCTCGACATCCAGCGCGACCATGTGCGGTTGGTTGATGATGTGATGAAGCTGCTGGCGCCTGAGGGCATTTTGTATTTTTCCAATAATCTGCGCAGCTTTAAGCTGGATGACGCGTTGACTGAGCGTTATCAGGTAAAAGATATCTCCGCCCAGTCGGTGCCGGAAGATTTCCGCAACAAAAAAATTCATCAGTGCTGGGAAATCAGGCACCGTCAAATGCCTGTCTGAAAAGGATGAAAACGATGAATATCAAAATCTTACTTACCGGCTGCCTGCTATTGGGCGGCTGCTATTATTCGGAAACGCCTTACGGCCGCCGCGCCGTGCTGGATTTGCCCGTACAGAGTGAAACCACAGTCAACAAAACCGTTACCGTCAACGCGCCGCCGGGCACCACGGTGATTTATCACGACACGCAGCCGGTGATTATCGAGCGACCGCGCCGCCGCCCGCATTACTATTAATCTGTTTCAGACAGGCATTGAAAGAGAAATATGCAATGAAGATTCTCATCGCGCCGGATTCGTTTAAAGAAAGCCTGACCGCGCAGGAAGTGGCGGACGCGGTGGAATGCGGTTTGAGAAAAGCGTTGCCGGATGCCGAATATGTGAAAGTGCCGATGGCCGACGGCGGCGAAGGTACGGTTCAGTCGCTGCTGGATGCCACGGGCGGGCGGCGGAAAACGGTGGAAGTGCGCGCTCCGTCGGGGGATAAAGTGAAGGCTTCGTTCGGTTTGTCGGGCGACGGAAAAACGGCGTTTGTTGAAATGGCCGCCGCTTCCGGCCTGCATTTGGTGCCACAAACCAAGCGCAACCCGTTAATCACCACGAGCTACGGCACGGGCGAGTTGATTCGCGCTGCGCTTGAAGCCGGTGTAGGCAAAATCATTTTGGGCATAGGCGGCAGCGCCACTAATGACGGCGGCGCGGGCATGTTGCAGGCTTTGGGTGCGCGCCTGTTGGATGCTGAAGGCACAGAATTGCCACCGGGCGGCGCGGCTTTAGCAAATTTGGCGCATATTGATCTGAGCGGGTTGGATGCCTGTCTGAAAAATGTTGTGATTGAAGTGGCATGTGATGTGGACAACCCTTTATGCGGCGAGCTAGGTGCATCGGCCGTGTTCGGCCCGCAGAAAGGCGCAACGCCGCAAATGGTAGTAGAGTTGGATGCAGCGCTGAACCGGTTTGCGTGTATTATCGAGCGGGATTTGGGCATTTCGATTGCGCATTATCCGGGCGCAGGTGCGGCGGGCGGTATGGGCGGCGGCTTGCTTTTGCTGCCCGATGCCTGTCTGAAAAGCGGTGTCGAGATTGTGATGGAAGCTGTGGGATTGGCGGAAAAAATTCGGGATGCCGATTGGGTAATTACCGGAGAAGGGCGGATGGACGGCCAAAGTGTGCGCGGTAAAACGCCTGCCGGTGTGGCGAAGCTGGCCAAGCGCTTCGGCAAACCGGTGATTGCCATTGTCGGCAGCTTGGGTAAGGATTATGAAGCAGTTTATGATGCAGGCATTGATGCGGTGTTCCCCATTATCCGGAGTGTCGGCAGCTTGGAGGAAACTTTGCAGAAAGGGCGTGCCAATCTGGTTGCGGCGGCAGAGAATATCGGCAGGTTTTATCTGGCGGTGTCGAGAAGATGAAATGGTGGAATGTGATGCCTGTCTGAAAACTGTTTTTCAGACAGGCATTGATTATGCCAAGCTTTTGTTACGCCGAGAAACAGAGTATCCTTACGCGCTTTGTTTAACCAATACGGATATTTGAGATGGAAATGCTCAACCGCATAGGCCGCTTTGTCGGCCAAACGTTTGCTTTGTGGGCGGCTTTATTTGCAGCCATCGGCTTTTTCGCGCCCGATACGTTTAAATGGGTGCTGCCTATTGTGCCGTGGCTTTTGGGTATTGTGATGTTCGGCATGGGGCTGACGCTGGCGCCTGCCGATTTCAAGATTTTGTGTCAGCATCCGAAAGCCGTGTTGGCCGGTGTGGCGGCTCAGTTTGTGATTATGCCGCTGGTGGCTTATGCGCTGGCGGTAACTTTAAATTTGCCGCCGGAAATCGCCGTGGGCGTGATTTTGGTGGGCTCCTGCCCGGGCGGTACGGCATCGAATGTGATTACTTATCTGGCCAAAGGCAATGTGGCGCTTTCGGTGGCGGTAACGTCGGTTTCCACGCTGCTGGCGCCGCTGCTCACACCGGCTGTGTTTTACCTTTTGGCGCATAAATGGCTGGATATTTCCGCCGCTTCGATGTTTGTGTCGATTCTGAAAATAGTGTTGCTGCCCGTGGTGTTGGGCATTGCGGCGCATGTGCTGTTTAAAAAGCAAACCGAAGCTGCGGCGGGTATTTTGCCTGTGGTATCGGTGGTGGCGATTGTGTTGATTATCGGCGCGGTGATTGGTGCGAGTAAGCCGAAAATGGCAGAAAGCGGCTTGCTGATTCTGGGTGTGGTGATGCTGCACAACGGCATCGGCTACCTGCTGGGATTTCTGGCCGCCAAATTGTGCAGGCTGCCTTATGATGCGCAAAAAACGCTGGCGATTGAAGTGGGCATGCAGAATTCAGGCTTGGGCGCAGCACTGGCGGCTGCTTATTTCACTCCGCTCGCCGCTGTGCCCAGCGCCATCTTCAGCGTGTGGCACAATATTTCCGGCTCGCTATTGGCTTCTTACTGGGCGGCTAAGGCTGAGAAGGAAGAGAAAGATTTGTAGTGCTTAACGCGTTATGAACAATGCCTGTCTGAAACAGTTTTTAGACAGGCATTGTTTTATGTGATTCAAACAGGCTTTGATGATGTTTTATCAGCCGTTTCCGCGGGATTGCAGCATCAGCATCATCAAGCCCAATACGACCAGTGTTTCCTGCTCGGGCGTGGCATCGCCTGTTTTCTGCAAACTGAATTTGCGCTCCATAAACGAAGCGGTTTTTTGCAAAACAAACACTTTTTTACCTTGTGTGTCGGTTACGTTATAGGTAGGGTTCAGCAGCAGGCCGCTGAGCATGCCGATGATGGGGATTTCGCTGAGCACACCGTCGGCCACGGCTATCCACGGGTTTTCTTCTTTTACGGTAAACACGGTGTTTCCGTCAGCATCTAAAAACAGATAGCTTGTGCGCCAGAGCGAGCGCACACCTTCGCGTTTGAGCTTGCCCACCAATGTACCGGTTTGCTCGTCGCGCAGGGAGTAAACCGCGTTGAAGTCGATGATGCGGTCGGCTTTCAGGGTGTAGCGCACTTTTTCGCGGCGGCTGTTTTCATAAACTTCAACGGCTTCTTTAATGCGGAAAATTTTCTGCCGTGTGTAGGCCACCTCCTGCCCGTTGTTGTCGGTAACGGTAAAGTCGTTGGAAGGTGTGAAGATTTTGAACAGGAAATTCAAAGGGTAGTTTAAGTTTTGCATATTGATTCCGATGGTTTTGGCTTTTCAGAAACTCATGTTGCCCGTTTTCAGACAGGCATTGATGCGCCGGCACGCTCGTCGGCTGCGTCGTAGGCTTCGACGATTTTTTGTACGAGCGGATGGCGCACCACGTCTTCACTGGTGAAGGTGTGGAAATATAAGCCTTCAATGTCGCGCAGTTTTTCTTTGGCATCTTTCAAGCCGGATTTGATGTTTTTAGGCAGGTCTATTTGGCTTAAATCACCGGTAATCACGGCTTTGGCGCCGAAGCCTATGCGGGTGAGGAACATTTTCATCTGCTCGGGCGTGGTGTTTTGCGCTTCGTCGAGAATCACATAAGCGCCGTTGAGCGTGCGGCCGCGCATGTAGGCAAGCGGGGCGATTTCGATTAAGCCTTTTTCCAAAAGTTTGGTTACGCGGTCGAACCCCATCAAATCATAGAGTGCGTCGTAAAGCGGGCGCAGGTAGGGATCGACTTTTTGTGCCAAATCACCGGGCAGGAAGCCCAGTTTTTCGCCGGCTTCCACTGCAGGGCGCACCAAAACGATGCGTTCGATTTGGCGCTTTTCCATTGCATCAACGGCGGCGGCAACGGCAAGATAGGTTTTACCTGTGCCGGCAGGGCCTAGGCCGAATACGATGTCATGATTAAGCAGGGCGCGGATGTAGCCGTTTTGACGCGGCGTGCGCCCGCCTATACTGCCGCGTTTGGTTTGCAGATAGTATTGTTTGTCTTGCCGCTGCTCGATGTGTTCGGCATCGGCGGTTTTGGCTTCAATTGCGGCCAGCTGGATATCGTTGTCTTCCAAATCGCGGCTTTCGGCGGTTTCGACCAGCGCCAGAAGCGCACGGCGGCCGGCGTGCGCGAGTTCTCCTATAAAGGTGAAATCGCTGAAGCGGCGGCTGATTTCAATGTCGAGCGCTTTGGCCAGGGTGTTGAGGTTGGCATCGAGCGCGCCGGTGAGGCGCTGGAGCACGATATTGTCTATATCGTCGAATTTCAGATGTACGGTATGACTCATACTGTATTTTGGAATCTTTCTTTAAATAGTGAATGGATAAAACGGTTTATAGGGCTTGCAGGTATAAAAATCAAGAAGGGCTGTGAAATTATCAGGAAGCTTAGGCTGCTGATGTGCCGTTTTGCCGTGTGGTTTGTGTTACATTACGGTGTTTTCAATAATGCCGCCGCTTTTGTGTACAAACGGACGGTTAATCGGAAGGAATATAACAAATGATGTACAGATGGTTGCTGGCGTTTAAAAAGCCGAGTAACAAATTGTGGATTAATCCGACATTGGGCGCGGTGGCGGCTGTGTTTTTTGCGTTTATGGCGCGCTTGTTCAATATTTATCTGCCGGAAGACATTCTGCCGAAAATCGAATTGAGCACGTTGGAAGGGCTGCTTGATGTGATTGCGTCAAGTATGCTGGCTGTGAGTACGTTCTCGCTTTCGATTATGGTGTCGGCATTTTCTTCTGCGGCCAGCGGGGCTACTCCGCGTGCGACCGAGCTGGTAATGGGCGACAACAACACACGCTTGGCGATTGCCAGCTTTATCTCGGCCTTTATTTACGCGATTGTGGCGAGAACGGCTCTCGGTATGGGCTTTTACGGGCAAAACGGTCGTTTTATCCTGTTTGTCAGCACGATTTTGGTGTTGGTTTATTTGATTGTCACGCTGATACGCTGGGTGCATACTTTGTCGCAGCTGGGGCGTATGGGTAATACTTTAAACAAAATCCATGCGGCTGCCGAAAATTCTTTGTTGAACTACCGGACACAGCCGAATATGGGCGCAACATGGCATGGCAATATCGGGCAGAAGAGTGTGATGGTTGAAGCCCAATCCAGCGGCTATCTCACGCACATCGACATGGCAACCTTGCAGAATAAAGCCGAAGCGCAAGATTGGCATATCTATATCGCCGTGCGCCCGGGCGAACTGATTATGCCCGGCACGGTGCTGGCAATGGTGGATAAAGGCGGTGAAGAGGCGGCGGATTTGCACAACTGTTTCTTGCTTGAAGTAGAACGCAACTATGCACAAGATCCGAGCTGGGGATTTATCGTGATGAGCGAGGCCGCACAGCGGGCACTTTCGCCTGCTGTGAACGATCCGGGCACGGCGATTAATGTGATGACACGCATGATGCGTCTGCTGGTGGATACCAAGCCGGATACTGAAAAAGATAAGAAAAATTATGACCGGCTGGCCATCAAACCTTTGGATTGCGGCGACTGGGTACGTGACGGCTTTGCACCGCTCGCACGCGACGGCGCAGGCATTTTGGAAGTGGGGTTGGTGATGCAGAAAGTTTTGGCCGCGATTTGGAAATCGGTTCCCGAAGCAGAAGTGTCGCAGGCTGCGGAAGGAATGTCGGTTTTGGCGTTCAAACGTGCGCAACAAGAATTGGGTTTTGAACCGGACGTGACGGTTTTGCGCGGTAAGCGTGAGGCTTTGTTCGGAGCGGCAGCGGAATCGTAAAAAGCGGGAGCCGAGCCCACGCTTTATAGCAAATCAGGCTCCTGTATGAAGGATATACGGTTTTTTTAGTAGGTTTGTTATTTATATTGATGAATGCCTGTCTGAAAACTTTTTCAGACAGGCATTGTTTATTCGGTTTCGGTTTTACTGCCTTTATTTTCCTGCAAGCAGGAACAGGCGCTTAGTGTGGGAACGAGCATTTGCTCTGTGAGCACCCAAAAAAGCTGCTGCTCCGGCGGCGCTTCGTCTGCCGAACCGAACACCAAATCCACTTCGGTGTATTCGCGCTGGCCGGTGCTCATTTTGGAACCGTTATAGGCGGCATAGGCTGCTTTTTTGGCTTTTTCGGCAGATTCTTCTTTGTCGGCGTTTAGCCATGCTTCGGCGGCGGCGAGGCTGGTTTTAGGAAAGAATGGCAGCGGTTGGATTTGGCCGAGTGTGTAGTAATCCAGCCAAAGTGTAAGTAGTGTTTGGGCTTGTTGCTGCGGGATTTCGGGCAGGGTGGTCGAGTTGCCGGGTAAAAGCCAGTGGCTCTGGAAGCTTTCAGGACCGTCGGGGCGCACGGCGTTGAAAATCAAGTGTTCCAGTATCAGCTCGATTTTGCGCGGGGCGTTGGGTTTTTCGCTTTGGAAATCAATCAGCCCGTGGCGGTAAAGTTTGCCGAGGCTGCCTTCCAATGTGTGTTTGCCGAGCGTGAGCGTGTAGGGCGCGGCGGGCAGTTTGGAGCTTTGAACCAGTTCGGTGTCAAGCGATTTGGCTTTGGTTTCAAATTCGTTGCGCCAAAGTTGGCCCAGTTCGCCAGCGGGCAGCATGCTTTCGGCGGCCAGCCGCTCGGCGGTGCGGTTGAAATCCTGATTGTGGCGGCGGGCGGCGGTGTATTCGGCGGTGATACGGCCTGCGTGTTCGGGGGTGAAAGGTTCGGCGGAATCCCAAGCTTCGTCAATGTAAGGCTCGCGCCAGTTGAGGCTTTGTTGCAGCCACGCGCGCACGGGATTGCGCCAAAACTGTATCAGTCGGCCTTGGCTGACGGTGCCGGCGGTTTCAGGTTCGGTCAAAGGTCGGCTGAAAAACGGCTGCACGGGCTTTTGCGGGCGGTTGAGCGCGTCGGCATAATCGCTGCGGCTGCTGGTGTAATGCCTGTCTGAAACAAAGTATTGCGGTGAAAAGGCTTGCAGCGGGTGGTTTTCAATCATTTGTGCCGCCAATTTATCGGGCGGCAGGCCGGTCATGGCGGAGAGTGTGTCGATAAGTTCGGGTAACAGGGCGGAAGGGGCGAGCAGGTCGTTATTTTGTATGCTGCGGCCTTGATAGGAAAGATAGAGGATTTCGCGCGCGCTCATCAGGGCTTCGAGGAAGAGATAGCGGTCGTCGTCGCGGCGGGCGCGGTCGCCTTTGCGGGGATGGCGGGCAATCAGGTCGAAGCCGGAAGCGCGGGTGTTGCGTGGGAAATCGGTGTCGTTCAAGCCGATGAGGCAGAGCATTTTAAAGGGTAGGCTGCGCATCGGCACCATGCTGCAAAAGGTAATGCCGCTGCGCAGGAAGCCGGCTTCGCTGCGGCTTTCGAGAAAGCGGGTGATGTGGCGGATGGCGGTATGCTGGGGCAATGCCTGTCTGAAACCGGCCAATGCGGCTTCTTCCTGCCATAGGGCGAGGGCTTGTTCGATTTGTTGCACGGCATGTTGGTCGCCGCTTTCGGGTTGGAACAAATGCTCCATCAGGTGGCGCACGCGTTGTGCCCACTCCGGCACATCGGCCTTTTGCTGCCAATTGCGCCGGATAGTCGCCAGAGTTCGGATAAAGGCGGCGAAGCGGCTTAAGGGTTCGAGCAGGTTTAAGTTGCCGGGCAGGGCGCTGATGTTTTGCCACAGTGTGCCGGTGTTGTCGGGCATCATCCAGCCGAGCACCAATCTATCCAGCCCTTGCTGCCAAGTGAAAAGTGTGTCTTTGCCGCCGCGCATATCGTCGCTCATACCCCAATGGATGTTGAGTTGTGCCACGGTTTCGTGCAGCAGCGGCAGGTCTTGTCGGCTGAGGCCGAAACGGCACAGCACGGTTTCGTTTTCCAGAAGCGGCAGCACTTTATTCGTTTCAAAGCGGCTTTCCAGCAATTCCAGCGTTTGTTCCAGCGCATGTAAAAGCGGCTGGCGGCGGCTGAGTTTGACGTCGGAGATGGAATAGGGTAAGGCTTGGCCGCTGCCGGTTTGGCGGCCAAACACGGCTTCGATGTAGGGGCTGTACGGCTCGATATTGGGCGTGAGTACGGCGATGTCGTGCGGCTGCCAGCTTGGGTGTTCCTGCAAAACGCGCAGGATGTGGTCTTTGAGAATCTGCAATTCGCGCAAGGGGCTGTGGGCGGATACGATGCGTATGCTGCCGTCGGGCTCGGACGGTGTTTCGGCGGAGGCGGGCAGGTTGAGGGTTTGGATGTCGTGTTGCAGGCGGTGCAGCAGACTGTCGGACGCGGTGGTATCGGAATAAACGGCTAACTCGGTTTGCGCACCGGCTTCTATCAGTGCATCAAAAAAATCGCGCCCCTGTTTGCCGAGCGAGGCCAGTAGCGGATGGCCGCTTTGGCTTAAATCGACGTCGGCACCGCTTTTGAGGATTTGCGCGGGTTCGATGATGTTGCCCCAATATTCGCTGCTCGGATTGAGAGCGAAAACGTGTATGTCGCAATGTTGGGAGAGGGCTCGCAGCAGCTCCAGATAAAGCGGCGCGAGCGTGGCGATGCCGAACACGAAAAAGCGTTCGGGCAGCTTGGCTTTATCCAGTGCGCCGAGAAACTGTTGCCACAAAGCGGCGCGGTGCGGCGCGGTTTGCGAGCCGTCGTCGAGAAAGCGCCAAAGCTCTGCCTGCCAGGCTTCGTCGTCGCCCAACCCGAGTGTTTTGCCTGCCTGCCAGGTATCCAGCCAGTCGGCGCGGTAAACCAGGTATTGGTCGAAAATGTCGGCCATCTGGCCGGCCAGTTGGTAAGCGGCATTGCCGCCGCGTTGCAGGTAGGCGCCGAGTGCGGCGCGGCTGAGTGCAAACTCGGGCGCACTATGGAAATGCCTGTCTGAAAACAAACCGAGCAACCGCCAGCGCATCACTTCGGGAGAAAACGGGTTGAGCGCGGGAATATCGGGCAGGGTGTCGCGCATCAGCCGCCAGGCCAAGCCGGCGGGCAGGCTGAATTTGAGGTTGGCGGCAATGCCGGTTTCGCGTGCCAGATGTCTGCTGAGAAAACGCCGCATGCCCTGGCTCTGCACGATGATTTCTTCCGAGGCAAGCAGGTGGCGCAAAGGCCGGCGCGTTTTGACTGCCTGCAAAAGTTCGGCGAGGTCTTCAAGGCGGTTGGACTGGTAAAGATAAAGCATGGGCGTATCGGGCTTGGGTTGTAGGGTGTTTTCAGACAGGCATTATAGCGGATAAGCGGGGGGGTTCTGTGGCTTAATGGTTGTTTGGTTATATCGTAAATATACTTAAAAAATCAGCACGCCTCATCATACTCGGGCTTGAGCCGAGTATCTTGAGTTGCGGTAAGTTTAGGAGATACTCGGGTCAAGCCCGAGTATGACGAACATGCTATTTTTAAGCTATTTGCTATAGCCATGCCTGTCTGAAAGTTTTTCAGACAGGCATGGTTTACTCAAGTGTGATTTTGGTTTCGACTTTGTTGAAGTTCATCACAAACTGGCTGGTAAAGCTACGCACGTTGTTTTCCGAATTGAGTGCTCGGCGGGTGAATTGGTGGTATTCCTCCATGTTTTTGGCATGAACGAGCAGCATGTAATCATAGGCGCCGGACACCTCGTAGCAGCCGGCCACGTCGGGCTCTTCGTTAATGCGGCGTACAAAAGCATCTTGCTGCGCCGTGTTTTGGCTTTCCATTTCCACCGACACAAACACGCTGAGGCTGCGGCCGACGGCGGCGGGGTTCACCAAAACAACTTGTTTCAGGATGATGCCCTGCTGCTTCATATTGAGAATGCGCCGTTGGCAGGTGGCAACGGAGGCGTTGACTTGTGCGGAAAGTTCGTTGAGCGAGAGCGTGGCGTCGCTTTGCAAGATGTTGAGAATCTGGCGGTCTAGCTTGTCTGGGTTATACATTTTGAATATTTGATAAAATTTTTCATGGTGGATTAAATTTAGATAAATTATTTCATAAAATAAATAAAACGGAAAAATTTTTTCTGACTTTCGGCATTAAAATGACGATTCCAAACATTATCTTAATTTCAGAATAAGAATATTAAAATGAACATAATAAAAAAAGGCCTGATTGCAGGCATTGTGTCGAATATTTTGTTTGCCGTGCTTTATCTTTACGGCGGTTGGATGCAGCCGATGAACGGCACAAATGTGTTTGCGTGGCGCATGGTGGCTATGCTGGGCGTGTTGTGCCTGGTTTTGTGGTTGGGCAACGGCAGGCACGAGGTGTTTCGTTTTGCGCGTGAAACGGGTAAAAACTGGCGCAGATGGCTGCTGCTGATTCTGCCCACGCCGGTTTTGGCCAGCCAGCTTTGGCTGTTTATGTGGGGGCCGCTGAATGGCTACGGCATGGATGTGGCAGTGGGCTATTTTCTTTTTCCGTTGATGATGGTGTTGTGCGGGCGGGTGTTTCTGAATGAAGAAGTCAGCCGTTTGCAGTGGCTGGCGGTAGCGGCTGCGGGTTGCGGCGTGCTTTATGAAATCTGGCATACCCATGCGTTTTCTTGGGTAACGCTGTGGGTGTTCGGCTCGTATCCTGTTTATTATCTGCTGCGCCGTCATTTGAACGTGCCGGAGTTGGCGGGTTTGCTGGTGGATTTGTCGGTGATTGCACCGGTGGCTGCGTTTTACTTGTTTTATTCCGGCGGGATGGATGTGTGGCTGGAGCCTTCCAAGCAATGGCTGCTGATTCCTATGCTGGGCGTGGTAAGTGCGGCGGCTATGTTGTTGAACCTGCAATCCAACCGCTTGCTGCCGGTAACGCTGTTTGGCATGCTGAGCTATCTTGAGCCTATTTTGCTGTTTGTGCTGGCGGCTACGCTGCTCGGGGAACAGGTGTCGGCCGATTCAGTGGTTACTTACGGCTTTATCTGGCTGGGTTTGGGTTTAAGTATATATGACGGTTATGTGAAGATGCGCGGCAGCCATCGTGAGCGTTTGAGTATTCCGGTGGTTTAAAGCAAAGTTATAGTCGATCCTCTTACATAATAACGATACCGTCATACTCGGGCTTGACCCGAGTATCTCAAGTTCCAGTAACTTTAGGGGATACTCGGGGCAAGCCCGAGTATGACGAGCGTACTATTTTTAAGTTGATTAACTGTATACAGATTTTCATTGAGCAAATGCCTGTCTGAAAAAGTTTTCAGACAGGCATGATTGTTTTTACAGTGAACTTGGCCGGTAAGAAGATGCAATTTCGTGAAACAAGCGGTAGGAACGGTATTGCTTTTGCTGGTCATAAATATAGCTGACGACCATGATTTCATCGGCACGCAATCGGATTTGCAGGGCTTCGAATTGGGCGGCCACGCTTGCTTTGCTGCCAATCAGAGAACAGGCCAGCATTTCGTTTACGGCTGCCTGCTCTTGTTCGCTGCCCCATTGGATGCGCGTTTCGGCCACGGGCGGCTGGAGCGGCTGGCGGGTGTTTTTGATAATGTTGGCTATAAACTGCTGCTGTGAGCCGGCGAGAAAACGGGCTTCTTCGTCGGTGTCTGCGGCAATGACGTTGAGACACACAATCACATAAGGTTTTTCCAGCACATCGGAAGGTTTGAACTCACGCCGGTAGATTTCAAGAGCGGCATCCATCAGGCGCGGCGCAAAATGGGCGGCAAAGGCAAACGGCAGGCCGAGTTCAGCAGCCAAGTGGGCGCTTTCGGTGCTGGAGCCGAGCATATAAATGGGAACATTCAGCCCTACGCCGGGAAATGCGCGTACATAGCCTTGCTCATCGCTTGAACGGAAATAGCGTTGCAGCATCTGCACATCGTTCGGATAATTCAGCGAGAGGTTGCGTTCGTTGCGGCGCAGTGCGGTGGCGGTGGGGCGGTCGGTACCCGGTGCGCGGCCTATGCCCAGGTCAACGCGGTCGGGATAGATGGTGGCGAGAGTGCCGTATTGTTCGGCAACCAAAAGCGGGCTGTGGTTGGGCAGCATCACGCCGCCGCTGCCTACGCGGATTTTACCGGTGTGGGCCAGCGTGTGGCCGATCAAGACCTGCGTGGCCGAGCTGACAAGGCTGGGCATATTGTGATGTTCGGCAATCCAATAGCGCGTGTAGCCTATTCTTTCTGTTTCTTGAGCCAGCTCAATCATCGATTCAATGGCCTGGGCGCGGCTTTGACCTTCGCGCATGGGCACGAGGTTTAATACGGATACGGGAATCATGGTGTGTCCTCGGGTTGAGTTTATATCTGATTTGAAAAGTTTACAGTGCTGTTTTTATTAAGTTTGTATGCACGTTTTATAATCGTCGTACTGCCTATTTTTCAGACAGGCATCTGAAGAATACCCAAGCCTATCAGTAACGCGGATGACTGTCATCACAAAATCAAAACAAGTAGGATTTTCTGCCTTTTTAGAGTATATTTGCACCTTATCGAAATGATGTAAATTAACCCCCTAATATAAAAGGAAATGCGTTATGGCAAATATTTTGATTGTACCCGTATGCGTTCACGTAGATATGGCATCTGTTGCGAAAACCGTGGCCTCAGGCTTGCCTGATGCGCTGGTGTTTAACCCGTTGGCCGATACTTCGGAAGCCGAGCGGTTGATTGGCGCAGGTAAGGCTGATGATTGGTTTGACCTGTTAATCGGTCGTGCAGCAGAGCTGGATAAGCCGAACGTGGTGATTCAAGGCATTCAAAATGACGCCGAGCGAGCATTTTTATCCGTGCAAAACGTAGAACTGGCCACTTCCTTCAATGCGCGCGTGGTGTTTGTTTCCAGCAACGAATGCGGCACGGCAACCCGATTGAAACTGGCTAAGCAATCGTTCGCCGGAAAAAATGTAGAGATTATGGGTGTTATCGGCGGCAGTGCAGAAGCTGCTAAAGATGCCGGCTTGCCTTATTTGGGTAAACCTGATGCGTTGGAAGGCGTGTCTAAGCTGGTTGCGCCGCAAGAGCCGCGCATGTCGCCCGCACAATTCCGCTTCAATATGATGGAATCGGCGCGTAAGGCCAATAAGCGCATCGTATTGCCGGAAGGCGCTGAGCCGCGTACCGTGCATGCTGCTGCGATTTGTCATGAAAAAGGCATTGCGCGCTGCGTGTTGCTTGCTCCGCGTCCTGCCGTGTTGGCCGTGGCTCAGGAAATCGGCATTGAATTGCCTGATTCTGTGGAAATCATCGATCCCGATACCTTAATCGAACAATATGTCGAACCAATGTGCGAGCTGCGTAAGAGCAAAGGTTTAACGCCCGAGCAAGCACGCGAGCAATTAAAAGATACCGTTGTGCTCGGCACCATGATGATGGCGCGAAACGATGTAGACGGCCTGGTTTCCGGCGCGGTTCACACCACTGCCAACACCATCCGCCCTGCATTTCAGCTGATTAAAACCGCGCCCGGCGCCAGCATTGTATCCAGCGTGTTTTTCATGCTGCTGCCCGGTCAAGTGCTGGTGTATGGCGACTGTGCGGTTAACCCGAACCCAACGCCTGAACAACTGGCCGAAATCGCCATCCAATCTGCCGATTCAGCCAAAGCATTCGGCATTGAACCGCGCGTGGCCATGATTTCCTATTCAACCGGCACATCAGGCGCAGGCCCCGACGTGGAAGCCGTAGCCGCTGCCGTCGAACTGGTGAAACAGCAACGCCCTGACATCGCTGTGGACGGCCCGCTGCAATACGATGCAGCGAGCGTAGCCAGCGTTGCCAAATCCAAAGCGCCCAACAGCCCGGTTGCAGGCAAAGCGACAGTGTTTATTTTCCCGGATTTGAACACGGGTAACTGTACTTATAAAGCGGTGCAACGCAATGCCAACGTATTGAGCGTAGGCCCCATGCTGCAAGGCTTGCGTAAGCCTGTAAACGATTTGTCACGCGGCGCTTTGGTGGAAGATATTGTGTACACCATCGCGCTGACTGCGATTCAGTCGGAGCAAATGGCGAAATAATGTGAATGCATAGAAAATGCCTGTCTGAAAGTTTTCAGACAGGCATTTTTGTTTGGGCGGTTGAGCTGTATGTTCTTTATAAATCTTATCTTTCATTCACATTGTTGTTATTAGAACTCAAGATACTCGGGTCAAGCCCGAGTATGACGTGTTATACGGTAGATGTCTGCTTGAAAGTTTTCAGACAGGCAAAAACCGTATGCTTTATTTCACAATATCGGTTAGCGGCCAGCGCGGTTTGACACCAAACGCGCCTGCTTGGGCAGACTTTTGCAAATGCATGGCGCCGGCAAAGGCAATCATGGCGCCGTTGTCGGTACAGAGCGGCAGGGGCGGGAAGAACACTTTCACGGCTTCAGGTTTGGCCTTGGGCGCAGGTTTGATGCTGAGTGCGGCCAGTGATTCGCGCAGTTTCCAGTTGGCACCCACGCCGCCCGCTACCACCAATGTGCGGAAGCCCGTGTCAATAAGTGCCTGCTTGGCTTTGGCAAACAATACGTCAACCACGGCATCTTGGAAAGCGCGGCAGATATCATTGCGGGTTTGTTCGGAAAGGCTGCCGTTTTCAGAAGCGGTTTCTGCTTTTTGCACAGCAGTGAGCACGGCAGTTTTCAGGCCGGAGAAGCTCATTTGCAAATCGTGCGAATGCAGCATAGGGCGTGGAAACGTGTAAACATCGGGGCGGCCAAGCTTGGCAAGTTCGGAAAGTTTGGCGCCGCCGGGATAGGGTAAGCCGAGCAGTTTGGCGGTTTTATCAAAGGCTTCTCCGGCTGCGTCATCCACACTTTCGCCCAGCAAGGTGTAATCGCCGATGCCGCGCACGGCCATTAGTTGCGTGTGTCCACCTGAAACGAGCAAGGCAACGAAAGGAAAATCGGGTTTTTCTTCCGCAAGAAGCGGGGAAAGCAAATGGCCTTCCAGATGATGCACCGGAATTACGGGTTTGCCGAGTGCAAACGCTAAGGCGTTGGCATAGCCGGAACCTGCCAGCAGCGCGCCGCCCAAACCCGGGCCTTGGGTGAAAGCAACGGCATCAATATCTTCGAATGTTTTGTCGGCTTCTTTCAGACAGGCATGGGTAAGCGGCACCAAGCGGCGGATGTGGTCGCGGCTGGCCAGCTCGGGCACAACGCCGCCGTATTCGGCGTGCATCACCATTTGGGTATGCAGCTGGTTGCCTATCAGGCCGTGTTTTGTGTCGTAAAGCGCAACGCCGGTTTCGTCGCAGGAGGATTCGATGCCGAGAACTAACATTTTATTTGGGAAATCGTTTGTGAAAATTGGAAGAGGCGTATTTTAGCTTTAAACATAATGCCTGTCTGAAAAGATTTTTTCAGACAGGCATTGATTAAGGTACAAAGATTAACGCAATTCGTTTTGCAGGCTGCCAAGCCAGCTTGAAACTTCTTTGCCTCGGTAGGCGCTACCGTCTTTGTTGAGGATTTGAATGCGCGAACCGCCTTGAACAGGCTCTACAAACACAATCAGCTCAGGCATGGTCTGTTTGGCGGAATCGTCTTTTTTGCCTTTGCCGAAAATGCGGGTGAACATGCCGGGCTTTTTACCTTTGGCTGCTGATTCATCAGGCACCGGTTGCACCAGGAATGCGTGTTTTTCGACATTCTGACCCAATACGGTCAAGCCGATACGGTCAAGCGCCAAGCCTGTACGGCGCCAGTTGCGTTGGTAATCGCCGCTGACCAAAAGGCTGTTGCCGTCGACTTTAGCCAATTCGCTGGCTGTGGCTTTGCCGGCATTTTGCTGCAACTCGCGTTCGACTTGCTGCTGGTCGGCGCCCAGATACTGCATAAAGCGGCCTAAGAAAGCTGCTTCCAAAGTAGGTTCGTTCGGGCGCGGCTCCCACATGGTAGTGTCTTTGTTTTTATTGGTGTACACCTCTTTCATACCTTTGTGAACAAAGAATACATCGGTTGTGCCGTTGGCGCCGCGTTCGATGCGGATGGTGAATTTATCACGCTCGCTGGTGGAATAAATGCCGCCGAGGCCGACTTTTTCAAACAGGTTGCGCAGGCCGTCTTGTGGGATTTTGGCTCGGTTTTCTGCCCATTCGGTTTCCATTTGGCCGATGGCAGGCTCTTCGGATTTGATAACGAAGCCATTTTCTTGCCAGAAAGCTTTCAGAAGCGGCCAGATTTCAGCGGGTTGCTTACCGCTGATTTGCAGCCAGCGCTGGTTGCCTTCGCGCTTCAATTCTACGCCTTGCACGCCTTGCAATACGGCTTGGTTGGCCGGTTGTTGGGCGTTGGCACGCTGTATGTCACTGGCGCGTACCGCACCGCCTGCAGGCAGGTTGTAACGGTTGCCTTGATTGGGATTGGTTAAGTCAGGGGGAACTTCCAGATTTACCACTTTGCGGTTTTGGGTTTGGTAATCAAGTTTGGGTTGCGCTTTGTTGCTGGAACAGGCGGCCAGGCCGATTAAGGCGATGGCCAATACGGCCGGTTTCATGCGGTTCATATAATCATTCCTGTTGGGGGTTAAATCAGTTTGAGTGTTTCTAAAGCATTTTGAACTTTGGCTTGTGCTTCTTCGGATAGTTCAATAATCGGCAAACGCACGCTTGCACTGCACTTGCCCAGTTTGCTCAAAGCCCATTTTTGTGCGGCTGGGCTGGGCTCGCAGAACATCACGTTATAAAGCGGAATCAGCTCTTGGTTTAAACGGCGTGATTCGGGAATATTGCCTGCCAATGCTTCGCGGCACATGTCGGCAAACAGTTTGGGTGCGATATTGGCTGCAACGGTAATGACGCCGTGTCCGCCGCAAAGCATAAAGGGCAAGCCGGTGGGGTCGTCGCCGGAATAAACGGCAAAGCCTTCCGGTACCGCGTTAATCAGCTCGATATCGCGGGCTACGTCGCCGCTGGCTTCTTTCACACCGACAATATTAGGGAGTTTTGCCAAACGCAGAATGGTTTCGTTTGACATGTTCACAACCGTTCTGCCCGGAACATTGTAGATAATCATCGGAATATCCACTGCTTCGGCAATGGCTTGGTAATGTTGGTAAATACCTTCTTGAGAGGGTTTGTTGTAATAGGGAACGACAGACAAAGTGTAATCAGCGCCTGCAGCTTTAGCGGCTTTGGAAAGCTCGATGGCTTCATGAGTATTGTTGGCGCCGGTGCCGGCGATGATGGGAATACGCTTGGCGGCGTGTTTTACGGTGGCTTCGATTACCTGCTTGTGTTCTTCAACGGATAAAGTGGCGCTTTCGCCGGTAGTGCCTACGGCTACGATAGCGTCGGTGCCGTTTTCGATGTGCCAGTCGATCAGATTGTGCAGCGCGTTGTAATCAATGCTGCCGTCTGCCTGCATCGGGGTAATCAATGCGACCAAACTGCCTTTTAACATAGTGGAAACCTTTGTCAGACGTCAATAATAATGGTGGATTGTAGCTTACTTTATCTGCGTTGTGAAATAGCGGTTGGGTGAAGCCGCCGTTTCAGACAGGCATGATAGCAGAAGAAATGTTAATCGGTATTTTCAAGGATAAACGGCGGTTGTGGGTGTGTGGAACGCTGTTTTTCTTGGTTGTGCGGTGAGGAAAGCCGATAAAAGGTAAAAAAATGGAAGTGCTTTGGCGCTTCGGATAAAATGCACGCGGTTACAAAACTTGACATTTTATGCATAGCTTCCGCTTTGATACTTAAGCTTTTGCTGTTTCAAATGGCTTTAAGCGTGTTGTGCTGAATGGCGCGTAGCCTTGTGAATTTTATTTTAATTTGATTAAGGGAATAATGTGATGGGAGCCCCGTTGAGAAAGGGTGCGGACACGCCGGATTTGGTTTACCGCCTGGAAGACAAACCGCCGTTTGCCAATGCTTTATTAAGTGCGATTACACATCTGCTGGCGATATTCGTGCCGATGATTACGCCGGCGCTGATTGTGGGCGGTGCGTTGAAGCTGCCGCCGGAAATGACGGCTTATCTGGTGTCGATGGCGATGGTGGCTTCGGGTATCGGCACTTATTTGCAGGTAAACCGTTTCGGGTCGGTAGGTTCGGGGCTGTTGTCGATTCAGTCGGTGAACTTCTCGTTTGTCGGCGTAATGATTTCGCTCGGTTTGGGTATGAAAGAGCAGGGCTTGGACGAGCATGCGATGATCTCGGCGCTGTTGGGCGTGGCGTTTATCGGCGCGTTTTTAGTGGCCGGTTCGGCCTGGTTGCTGCCTTATCTGAAAAAAGTCATCACGCCTACTGTGAGCGGCGTGGTGGTGATGATGATCGGCCTGAGCTTGATCAGCGTAGCGATTACTGAATTTGGCGGTGGTTATGCGGCTTTGAACGACGGCAGCTTCGGTGCTTGGCAAAATATTGCGTTGGCGGCGTTTGTGTTGGCGGTGGTATTGTTTTTCAACAGTCTGAAAAATCCGCTGCTGCGTATGAGCGGCATCGCCGTGGGTATGATTGCAGGCTATGTTGTGGCGCTGTTTTTGGGTATGGTGGATTTTTTGGTGTTGAAAGATTTGCCTTTGGTTACAATTCCCGTGCCGTTTAAATATGGTTTCGATTTCCAATGGGTGCCGTTTTTGGTAGCGGGGTTGGTGTATTTGCTGAGTATTTTCGAGGCGGTGGGCGATTTAACCGCTACGGCAATGGTGTCGGGTGAAGATTATGAAGGCGATGAGTTTCAGAAGCGTTTGCGCGGAGGTGTGTTTGCCGACGGCTTGGTCTCTGTGATTGCTACTGCACTCGGTTCGCTACCGTTGACCACGTTTGCTCAAAACAACGGTGTGATTCAGATGACCGGAGTGGCTTCGCGCCATGTGGGCAAGTATATTGCGGCGATTTTGGTGGTATTGGGTCTGTTTCCGATTGTGGGACGCGCATTTACCACGATCCCCAGCCCGGTGCTCGGCGGTGCGATGGTGTTGATGTTTGGGTTGATTGCCATTGCAGGTGTGCGCA
This sequence comes from Neisseria sp. 83E34, assembly GCF_001308015.1. GTDB lineage: Bacteria > Pseudomonadota > Gammaproteobacteria > Burkholderiales > Neisseriaceae > Neisseria. The sequence goes on along the minus strand of NZ_LGYH01000006.1, from coordinate 52,971 downwards.
TCATTATGACCAACGGCATCAACCGCAGGGAAGCTGTGATTGCGGCAACTTCCATCGGCTTGGGTTTGGGCGTGAGTTTCAAGCCGGAAGTGTTTGCTTTGCTGCCGCTGAAAGAATTGTTTCAAAACCCGATTTGTATGGGAGGCGTGGCGGCTTTGTTGATGAACCTGATTATGCCGCATGATACGGGTGAGAAGGTGTATTTGACTGACGAGCTGGATGCTTAATTGATGATATTAAGCGAATGCCTGTCTGAAACATATTTTCAGACAGGCTTTGTTTATGAATTGCCGTATTTCTGCCAGACTGTTTTCTTTTTTGGTTTCGAATGAAGTAAAATACGCGTTTAAATTTTTTCCATGTTTCTCCACTATGAGCGACACGCCAAATTACATTACCCCGTCGGGCTGGCAGGCTCTGAAAGATGAGCTTTACCAGCTGGTTAATAAAGAGCGCCCGGAAATCGTACAGATCGTTAACTGGGCAGCGAGCAACGGAGACCGCAGTGAAAACGGCGATTATCTCTACGGCAAACGCCGTATGCGGGAAATCGACCGCCGTATCCGCTTTCTGACCAAGCGTTTGGAGGCCGCGCAAGTAGTCGATCCGGAAACGCGCGAGGCTACGGATCAAGTGTTTTTCGGTGCAACGGTTTTACTGTTGCGCGGCGATGGTAGCGAACAAACAGTAAAAATTGTCGGTGTGGATGAGATTGATACCGCACGCAACAAAATTTCCTGGATTTCACCGCTGGCGCGCTGCTTAATCAAAGCGCGGGAGGGTGACGAAGTGGTGTTGCGCACGCCTGAAGGCAGCGAGGAAATTGAAATTTTGTCGGTTGAATATATTAAGATTGATTAACGGGGCGGCTTATGCAGCAAACATTAAACTGGCAGGAAAAACTGCCTGAAAGCCTGTCTGAAAAACTGCAATGGCTGATGCAGCAGCCGTCTTTAACCGCCGCACTCAGGTCTTTGGATGCGGCATTTTCCGTGCGCCTTTTGCATTTGGGTCTGTCTGAAAGCCGAGGGTGGTTTTCAGACAGGCATTTTCCTGCGCAAGTGTTTTCACGGGAAGTGTTATTGTGTTTGAGTGGCAAGCCGATTGTGTGGGCGCGCAGCGTGTGCGAAGCAGATGACGCAGTGTGGCATGAAGTGTTGGATTGCGGCACACAGCCTTTGGGAGAGCGTTTGTTTAACGGCGAGCTGCCTTTGGTGCGCACACCTTTTGAATATTGCAGTTGCGGGCATGTGGTTCTACCGTATGAAAACGCTTCGCCGATAGCGGCGCGGCGTTCCGTGTTCTCATTAAACGGTAACCGTTTGGGCTTGGTGGAATGTTTTCTGGATGGTTTTGAATAGTTCTACTTCTGCTTCATCGGGGCGTGGAAATGTTTCTTTATTAAGAGGAAAATAATCTCCTTGCATAAATTGATGTTCTTTTGCTTTTCAAACAGCATATAGGCATGAATTTATTATATAATTCATGCCGCTTAGATAGGCTCGGCGCATAATAAAAATAAGCAATCAATGCGCAAACTCACGATAAATCATGGCTGAATTGATAAAAATAATGAAAGCAGCCATACAACGGAAAACAAATACAGAAAATGGAAATGAAACGCTTACTATTACAAATGCTTCCGCGTTATGCGGTTGGCCGTATGTTTGTATACAGCCGTCTGATGCGGGTTGAAAAGCCGATAGGTACTTTGCTTTTACTTTGGCCCACGCTCTGGGCATTGTGGATTGCATCGGAAGGTGTGCCGGATTTGATGATTTTGGCTGCTTTTTCGATGGGTACTTTTCTGATGCGCAGCGCAGGTTGTGTGGTTAACGATTTTGCCGACCGCGATATTGACGGCGCGGTTGAACGCACCAAATCACGCCCGTTTGCGAGAGGTTTGGTAACCAAAAGCGAAGCCTTGCTGCTTCTGCTGATTCTGTGTATGTTGGCGGCACTCTGCCTGCTGCCGCTCAACAGCCTTACTTGGCTGATGAGTCTTCCCGCCCTTTTTCTGGCGATTACTTATCCGTTTACCAAGCGGTTTTTTCCGCTGCCCCAGTTTTATCTCGGTTTGGCTTTTTCGTTCGGTATTCCGATGGCGTTTGCTGCGGTGCAGGAAACCGTGCCGCCGGTGGCTTGGTTGCTGTTTACTGCCAATGTGCTGTGGACGCTGGCTTACGACACGATTTATGCTATGGCCGATAAAGAAGATGATTTGAAAATCGGCATCAAAACTTCCGCCATCACGTTTGGCCAGCACGACATTGCCGCGGTGATGCTCTGCCATTTCTGGTTTACCGTGTTGATGGTGATTCTGGGCATTCAGATTAAGGCGACTTGGCCTTATTGGCTGGCGGTGCCGCTGGTGGTGTATTGGCAATGGCAGCAATATCAGGCGATTAAAACGCGCGACCGGCAGGCTTGTTTCCGCACGTTTCTGGAAAACAACCGTATCGGCTTGGCATGGTTTATCGCCATCGGCCTGCATTATTGCTGGTGGTTCTTGTGCGGCTTGTTCAGACAGCTCGGTTGGACTTTCTGAAGTGAATTTGTTTACATGCCTGTCTGAAAAAGTTTTCAGACAGGCATTGTGTTTCTATATTTTAAAATTGTGAATTAAAGTTTCATGCATATTTCTGATTTTGACTTCCAACTGCCGGAGCAATTAATTGCCCAGCATCCACCCGAAATACGCGGCAGCAGCCGCTTGCTGGTTGCGCTGCCGGATAAGCCTTTCCAAGATAAGGTGTTTGCCGATTTGCCGATGTGGCTTGAAGCAGGTGATGTGTTAGTGTTTAACAATACCAAAGTGATTAAAGCCCGTTTGTTCGGGCAGAAAGCCAGCGGCGGGAAAATTGAAGCTTTGGTTGAGCGGGTGTTGGATACGCATCGCGCGCTTGCACATATACGCTCTTCAAAATCACCGAAACCCGGTACAGAGCTGTGGTTTGAAGGCGGGATTAAGGCCGTGATGGAAGAGCGACATGGCGAATTATTCTGCCTGCGTTTCGAAGGTGGATTAAACGTTTACGAGCTTTTGGAGCAACACGGCCATCTTCCGTTACCACCTTATATCGAGCGCGCAGCCGGAGAAAATGATGACAGCCGCTACCAAACGGTTTATGCAAAAGAGCAGGGCGCGGTTGCTGCGCCTACGGCAGGTTTGCATTTTACCGAGGAAATGCTGAAAGCATTGGCAGCCAAAGGTGTGGAAATGGCAGAAGTAACACTGCATGTGGGGGCAGGCACATTTCAGCCGGTGCGGGTGGATAATATTGTCGAGCATAAAATGCATAGTGAATGGTATGAGGTGTCTGAAGAAACGGTGAATAAAATCCATAAGGCCAAGCAGGCAGGGCAGCGGGTATGGTCGGTGGGCACCACCTCTATGCGTGCGCTCGAATCTGCGGCGCGCTCCGGTGTGTTGAGCGCGGGTCAGGGCGACACGGATATTTTTATTACACCGGGCTATCGGTTTAAAGTGATTGACCGCTTAATTACCAATTTCCATCTGCCGAAATCGACTTTATTGATGTTGGTCAGCGCATTTTCGGGTACTCAACATATACGCGACACTTATGCTCATGCCATTCGAGAGCAATACCGGTTTTTCAGCTATGGTGATGCAATGATATTGGGACGGGCGGAAGATTGATTGCCTGTCTGAAAAAATGATCTTCAGACAGGCATTATATTTTATAGATTTCAGGCATTTCGTACTATTTCATAAGAAACGCAGGCTGCTTTGTACCAGTTTATTTGGCTTCGGGCAGCGTTTTCTTTTCTCCGAAGCTTAGCCTCAGGAAAACAGAGAGCAGAAGTAAGCCTAAAACGGAAGTTGCCATATAAATCAGGCTGGAAAGCCCGTGCCAAAAGGCAAATTCAGTCATTCCACCTGCTTCGCTAGACGGAGAAAGAAAAAGATTGGAAACTGCAAGCAACGGATGCTGCTGCCCTTGCTTAATCGCTTCGATAACCGGCGTTACCGCAAGCTGGTTGATGCCCAAGAGGACAATTTGCAGCGCAATCCAGCGTTGCGGCTTTTTGCTGTGAGATTGTATTCTGGCAACCACATATACCAAAAACCAAGCAGCCAAGCCGTAATAGCCGACCACTGTAAACAATTTGCCAGCAATCTCTCCGGCAACAACCCTATCCAAGCTTTTGAATAAAACAGGCGCGGCAACATAACCTGCCATGATCTGCATACCCAACCAGCAGCTTGCAATAAGCGCGGTAAAACGATTCATATACAATCTCTTTGTTAAAATTTATTAAATTCTGTGAATTAGACTATATAGAAGATATGCTGTCAACTCTGCCTGAATAAGCGTATGTTGGTTATGACAAAAGAGTAATAAAATAAATGCCTGTCTGAACGTTTGTTTCAGACAGGCATTTTTGTTGGTGTGTTTGGATGTGGTTTAAATATATTCTACAGCTACGATGTCATATTCACGGATGCCGCCGGGCGCCTGCACTTCGGCAACATCGCCTTCTTCTTTGCCAATCAAAGCACGCGCGATAGGAGAGCTGACAGAAATTTTATTCTCTTTAAGATCTGCCTCGTCTTCGCCCACGATTTGATAGCGAACTTCTTCACCGCTTTCCAGATCTTCCAAAGTTACGGTTGAACCGAACACGATTTTGCCTTCGGCATGGATTTCGGCAGGATTAATAATATGGGCATGAGACAGCTTGTATTCCACTTCGGCAATACGACCCTCAATGAAACCTTGGCGCTCTTTGGCCGCTTCATATTCTGCGTTTTCCGATAAGTCACCGTGTGAGCGGGCTTCTGCGATGGCTTCTATCACGGCAGGGCGTGCAACACTTTTCAAGTGTTGCAATTCCTTTTTCAATAATTCTGCGCCGCGTATGGTTAAAGGGGTTTTTTTCATAACAGTTTTTTCTCCGTCAGTTGTCGCAACTTCATATAGTAAAACCCATTGCAATTCACATGCTGTGCACACCGCCGGAGCCGGCAAAAAGATTGGCTATAAGTTCGGAAAGTGTACGCTATATGCGGTTGCAAAGGGCAGTTTGCGACAATGTGTATTTAATCAATAAAAAGGCAAGCCGCGCGTTAATCGGCGGCTTGCTAAATATTCGTTTCAGGCAGGTATTGTATCAAATCGGGAGGAAATAGCAATCTCTCAGTCAGAATTTAACACATGCCTGTCTGAAATAGGCAAAAGTTATGGAAACATAACACAAGGTATTTATGGATACTTGAATAAGGCTCAAGTGTAACGGGACGTGATTGGTGTTATGGAAATGCCTGTCTGAAAGTTTATTATGAGTTATCAGCAGCTTGGCACTTTTTAAAATATAGAATAAAAAATAACCGCTTAAAGCGGTTTGTGGTGCCCAGGGTCGGACTCGAACCGACACACCTTTCGGCGGGGGATTTTGAGTCCCCTGCGTCTACCAATTTCGCCACCTGGGCAGTAGCATTTTCTGAATTTCAGATAATCAAATTGTTATCTTATGGTGCCCGGGGTCGGACTCGAACCGACACACCTTTCGGCGGGGGATTTTGAGTCCCCTGCGTCTACCAATTTCGCCACCCGGGCCAGCGAAGACGGTATTATAGCAGTTAAATGTAACTTGTAAACTGTTTATCAGGAGTTGGTGTGAAGTTGGATAGTAATGCTTTGATTTATTAGTGTTATTAATTAAATTAAAGAATATTGTGGAAGTGCGATAATGGTAAGTTTACGCTGTTATAATTCTGTTAAAACCGGTTGTAAAGAGGGGTTATTTAAAATGCGAATATTAGGTTTGGTGTTGTTAACAGCATTTATTTTGTCTGCATGTACTCAGCAAGATGCTCAAACGCAAGTTGCGGAAAGCATTCAACAGAATGTGCCTGCGTTTTATGGAAGTGATATTTCAAAAGAAGGCTTGGGGGGCGACTTTACATTAATAAGGGGGAACAATCAGCCTTTTGGTTTGCAGGATTTACGTGGCAAAGTGGTTATTCTGGCTTTTGGTTTTACACATTGCCCGGATGTGTGCCCGACCGGTTTGGCTACTTATGCTGATGTGTTAAAGCAGCTGGGGCAGCAAGCGCGGGAGGTGGCGGTGGTGTTTGTGAGCGTTGATCCGCAAAGAGACACACCGGAACTCACGGATAAGTATGTGCGGCTTTTTCATGAAGATTTTATCGGGCTGTCCGCTAAATCCGAACAAGATATCGAAGCTGTGAAACAGCTTTATCGTATTCAAGCTGTTAAAGTACCGTTAAAGGAAGGCGACTATACAGTTGATCATACAGCCGGCACTTATCTTTTAAACCGTAATGGTCAGGCGATAGTGTTTGAACCTTATGGGAAAACAGCTACGGAAATCGCCGATGATGTGAAAATCTTGCTAAAATGAATATATTATTTATGTTTGTTTTTTCAGACAGGCATTTGCTATTCTTATGAAAGACATTATGCAAGATAACAGTTTAACAATAGCCTTATCTAAAGGCCGTATTTTTGAAGAGACGCTTCCGCTTTTGGCCGCAGCAGGCATCATCCCGGCGGAAGCACCGGAAAAATCTAGAAAACTCATTATTGAAACCAATCATCCCGAGATCCGTTTAGTGATCGTAAGAGCGAGTGATGTGCCTACTTACGTGCAATATGGCGCGGCGGATTTCGGCATTGCCGGTAAAGATGTGCTGATAGAGCATGGTGGTGAAGGGCTTTATCAGCCTTTGGATTTGCAAATTGCCAAATGCCGCATGATGGTTGCGGTGCCTAAAGGTTTCGACTACGCAGCAGCATCAAAGCCAGGCTGCCGTTTGCGTGTGGCAACCAAATATCCTGATATTGCCGCCGAGCATTTCGCAGCAAAAGGTGTGCATGTAGACATTATCAAATTGTATGGTTCAATGGAGCTCGCACCGTTGGTAGGTTTGAGCGATGCGATTGTTGACTTGGTTTCTACCGGCGGCACGTTGAAAGCAAATAATTTGGAAGCAGTAGAGCATATTGTAGATATTTCCAGCCGCTTGGTTGTGAATAAAGCTGCTTTAAAAACAAAATATGCGCTAATCGAACCAATAATTGAAGCTTTTGCAGGTGTAGTGGCGAATGGAAAATAGGCCGGGTTTGAAAGAATAAAAAAATCATTAACTTATAAATAAGGAGATTGGGATGAGCTATCTTGTGGTTGATTTAAGCAGACTGTCGCTGAAACAGTGTAAAGCTCAGATAAAAGAGCAAGATGGAAAGACTTTTCTGTTTGCCAAGAGCAAGAAGAAGCTGAAAAAAGCCAAGAAGTTTGCTGAAAAGCATAAAGGCATTGAGGTGGTGCGCTTGCCGGAGGAAAAAGTTTCGCGAGTCATTGCGAAGCATATTCAAAACTTATTGTGGAATAATCCTCGAGCTAAAATTATCGTGTTATCTCCTCGGAAGAAGCTGAAAAAACGCTGCAAAGAATTGCGAGAAGCTTATCCTAAAGCATATGTTTGTGTGTTTAAAGAGTGCGGTGAATTTGAATTGAAAGACAAAAAGCAGAAGAATAAAAAAGACAGAGAAAATAAGAGAGATAAAAAAGACAGAAAATATAAAGAATATAAGAAAGACAAAGAGGATAAGAAAGATAAAGAGGATAAGAAAGATAAAGAGGATAAGAAAGATAAAGAGGATAAGAAAGATAAAGAGGATAAGAAAGATAAAAAAGATAAATATAAAAAGTTACTGCGATTCAATGAAGATGCGGTAAAAGAACCAGTCAAAATACCGCGGGTTTCGGTAGAGACTGAAGCAGAAAAGGTTTTACAAGCAGTAAAACATGTTTTGGATGATGATATATCGCTTGCAGTTGAGGAGTATGCAACATCACCGCAGCTGAACGATGTTGAGTTAGCCATTAAGAAAAACCAGCCGAAAAAGAAAAATGATCTGCTTCATTATTTAGTGCAAAGTGTCAGTGTGAGCGAAGCAGAAGCAGCTGATTTGATTGAGCAGCTCAAAAATGCCGGTAGGATAACCATTGATGTTACAGAAAGTGTTAAGTATTTGTAACGGCTTATTGTTTTCAGACAGGCTTAGGCCTGTCTGAAAACAATAAATTCATTATTAATTAAATCATTTAAATAGATTATGAAGTTTCTCGACACACAATCTCCTGATTTTCAAACCGAGTTGAAAACGCTACTCGCTTTTGAAACCGCTCAAGACCCGAAAATCGACCAAATTGTGGCCGATATCTGCGCCGACGTGCAGAAGCGCGGCGATGCGGCGGTGGTGGAATACACCAATAAATTCGATGGAATGTCTGCACAAAGCATGGCGGATTTAACGTTAAGCCAAGATGCTTTAAAAGCCGCTTTCGAACGCCTGCCTGAAAACGTTCAGACAGCCTTGAAAACCGCTGCCGCCCGCGTAGAAAGCTATCACCAACGGCAGAAAATGGAGTCTTGGAGCTACACCGATGAAAACGGCACGCTGCTCGGCCAGCAGATTACCCCGCTCGACCGCGTGGGTATTTATGTGCCCGGCGGCAAAGCGGCTTATCCCAGCTCGGTGATTATGAACGCCATGCCTGCGCATGTGGCCGGTGTGCCGGAAATAATCATGGTGGTGCCCACGCCTAAAGGCGAGCGCAATGATATCGTGTTGGCGGCGGCATTTGTGGCCGGTGTAACCAAAGTATTTACCATCGGCGGCGCGCAGGCGGTAGCGGCATTGGCTTACGGCACCGAAACCGTGCCGCAGGTTGATAAAATCACCGGCCCGGGCAACGCGTTTGTGGCTGCCGCCAAACGCCGCGTGTTCGGCGTGGTGGGCATCGATATGGTGGCGGGGCCGTCTGAAATTCTGGTGATTGCCGACGGCACTACGCCTGCCGATTGGGTGGCAATGGATTTGTTCAGCCAAGCCGAGCACGACGAAATCGCCCAAGCAATTCTGATCGCCACGTCGCAGCAATATCTGGACGAGGTTCAGACGGCCATGGACAAACTAATCGAAGACATGCCGCGCCGCGCGATTATCGAAGCCTCGCTAGGCAACCGCGGCGCGATGATTTTGGCGAAAGATTTGGACGAAGCCTGCGAAGTTGCCAATTATATTGCGCCGGAACACTTGGAATTGTCGGTGGAAAACCCGCAGGAATGGGCGAAGAAAATCCGCCATGCCGGTGCGATTTTCATGGGCAAATACACCAGCGAGAGTTTGGGCGATTATTGCGCCGGCCCCAACCATGTGCTGCCTACCAGCCGTACGGCACGCTTCTCTTCGCCGCTGGGTACTTATGATTTCCAAAAACGCAGCAGCCTGATTCAGGTTTCCGAGCAAGGTGCTCAGAAGCTTGGCAAAATCGCAAGTGTGTTGGCGCATGGTGAAATGCTCACAGCACATGCGAGAGCTGCGGAATTGCGTTTAAAAGACTAAATTAACATTTAATATAGAGTGTGTTTTTGTTTTAAACGGAGCTTTGTAAAGTTTTCAGACAGGCATTGTAGAAATGCCTGTCTGAAAACTTATTGGGACGGGGTTGTTTCAATATTTTTCTCTGATAACCTTTTTCTCCGGATCGGCATCGTCGATTTTTTCTTGTGCTTCTTTTCGGTCTTCCGCATCGGCTTTGGGCTCTTCATGAATGGTTTCTGCTGCAGGGTGGTATTGGAAGCTGCCATAAATCGGAAAGTGGTCGGAGCCCACATCGGGCAATACTTTAATTTTCCGCATCATGAAATCGCTACTGTGAAAGATATGGTCCAGCGGCCAGCGCATCAGCGGCCATTGGGCGTGAAAGGTGCTGTAAAGGCCGCGGCCGACGCGCGGGTCTAGCAGCCCGCTGGTTTTTTGAAAGAGCCGTGAAGTAGAAGACCAGGCAACATCGTTCAGATCGCCAAACACGAGCACAGGTTTGTCGTTTTGTGTGATTTCCTGGCCGACCAGCAGCAATTCGGCATCGCGGTTGGTGGATGTGGCGCTTTCCGTAGGGGTGGGCGGCATCGGATGCAGACAATAAAGGTGAATCCATTCGCCGGAATGCAGTTGAGCCTCGGTAAAAATAGAAGGTATATCCTCCTGCACCCAATGGCGTATCTCTGTATTTCTCAATGGCAGGCGGCTGTATAAGTGCATGCCGTAAAGGTTATCAAGCGGGATTTTAACTGTGTAAGGATAAGTTTCTTCTAACCCGGCCAATTGTTGCTCCCACCATAAATCGGTTTCTAGTGTTAAAACCACATCGGGCTGCCATTTTTTGATCAAAGCCAGTAATTTGTCGGAACGGCGGTTGGGGGTGAGCACATTGCTGGTAAGGAGGGATATGCTGCGTTCATTGGCCTCTCCGCGATAGCGTTTGACCTGTTTGCGGCTTAAAGGTGTATAAGCGGAAATCTCCCAGATTTGGTAAACCATGCAAAGCAGGTTGAGCACTTCCATAATCCGTAATAACCAATGGTTGGAATCTTGGAGTATCCAATCCAAGATAATACACAGCAAGCTGATAAAGGCAATTTGCAGGCGCGGAAAATCAAACACGCGCACCGACCAGTGATTGAAAGGCAAAAGCGGCAGCAGCGTGGCAATAATCGGGAAACACAGTAGGGTGAACAGCAACCAGTCGATTAAACTCATAAACTTAATGCATAGCGGATTGAAATTAAAGCGTCATCTTAATGGTTTTTTGTGCCAGGTTAAACTTTTTTCCGGGAAAAATAGAAGCGGAACCTTCGCAACAGTAGCTATTTCAGTTCGGCAGATTGGCAAAGGTTTTAGAAATGCCTGTCTGAAAAATTTAGACAGGCATTGTTATTTTTCAGCTTCTTTATCAAGCGATTTGAGCCATTCGAGCTTTTCCCCGATTTTGATTTCTAAGCCGCGCGGTACGGGTTGGTAAAAGTCCGGCTCCGTTATTCCATCCGGCATATAAGTTTCGCCGGCGGCATAGGCGTGAGGCTCGTTGTGTGCGTAGCGGTATTCACGGCCATAGCCCATTTCTTTCATCAACTTTGTGGGCGCGTTGCGCAGGTGAACGGGCACTTCATGGCTGGCGTTTTGCTTCACAAATTGACGCATTTGGTTATAAGCATTATAGCCTGCGTTGGACTTGGCCGCCGCTGCGAGATACAGCACGGCTTGAGCCAGCGCCAGCTCGCCTTCAGGCGAACCCAACCGCTCGTAGGTAAGTGCAGCTTCATTGGCAATCTGCATGGCACGCGGGTCGGCCAAACCGATGTCTTCCCATGCCATGCGGATGATTCGGCGTGACAGATAACGCGGGTCGGCGCCGCCGTCGAGCATACGGCAAAACCAATACAGAGCAGCATTGGGGTGCGAACCCCGTACGGATTTATGCAATGCGGAAATCTGATTGTAAAAACTTTCTCCACCTTTATCGAAACGGCGGATTTGCGCGCCCAAGCTGTTGGCTAAAAAATCAGGCGTCAAGGTGGTGATGTTTTGGGTTTGCGCTGCGCGCAAGAGTTGCTCAAGCAGGTTAAGCAGGCGGCGGGCATCACCGTCGGCCGTGTGGATAAGCAGCTTGGCCGCTTCTTCCTCAAGGCTCATGCTGCGGTATTCAGGCAGCGCCATCACTTTGTTAATCAGCTTTTGCAAATCTGCTTCGCTCAAAGATTCAAGCACATAAACCTGCGCACGGCTTAAAAGAGCAGGGTTGACTTCAAACGAAGGGTTTTCGGTGGTAGCACCGATAAAGGTTAACAGGCCGCTTTCCACGTGCGGCAGAAAAGCGTCTTGTTGGGCTTTGTTGAAACGGTGAACTTCATCAACAAACAGAATTGTTGCCTGCTCTTGCTGCAAAGCAATTTCTGCTTTTTCAATGGCTTCGCGGATATCTTTTACGCCGGAAAACACTGCTGATACGGGCAGAAACAGGGCATTGAAACTTTGCGCCAAGATGCGTGCCAATGTGGTTTTCCCCACACCGGGCGGGCCCCAAAGCAGCATGGAATGCGGTTTGCCGCCCTCTACCGCCACTCTAAGCGGCTTGCCTTCGCCGATTAAATGCTGCTGGCCGATAACATCTTCCAGGCAGTTCGGCCGGAGGCGTTCAGCCAGGGGGGCTTCGGGTTGGCGGGCAAACAAATCAGACATAGCAGCTTCTTTCTTTTTTCAGACAGGCATTGTCTTATTATATAACCTCAATATGCAACTTGCGGTACAATATGCGCCAACATTCCTTAACCATTTTCCCATTGCCGAGGAGAAACCATGAAAAAGATATTAGCAATCGCGTCAACGGCATTTTTTTTGAGCGCCTGTGCTGCCGACGGCAGCTTATTGGGTAGCAATACGGACACAGACAGCACAATCGGTGTGAGCAATGCGCTGCTTAACACTTGGCTGGACAATCAATGCCGCGTGGAGTTGAACAATCGTAACGAATGGCGCGTGGTAGCCTTGGCGATGACCGCGGAAAAACAGCGCGAATGGGAAGATAAAATCTGCGGCTGCGTTACCAGAGAAGCGCCGAACCAACTTACTGCAACAGAGTTGCTGCAATTGGGCACGCAATCAGGCCGCACTCAGGTAATCGCCAGCGTAACGGCCAAAACCGTTACAGCCTGCACCAAGCGTTTGTTTACCAAATAAATCCAAAACACAATACCCGCAACGGAATCCGGAAACAGAATCATGAAATACATCAGCACACGCGGCAATACCGCAAACAAACAGTTCAGCGAAGTTTTACTGATGGGGCTTGCGCCCGACGGCGGCCTGATGCTGCCTGAAAGCTATCCGCAAATCAGTGCCGAAACTTTGCAGCAATGGCGCAGCTTGAGCTATCCGGAGCTGGCTTTTCAAATCATGAGCCTGTTTGTTACCGATATTCCGGCTGAAGATTTAAAAGACATCATCAACCGCACCTACACTGTCGAAACTTTCGGCAATCCCGAAATCACCCCGGTGCGCACCCTTAAAGACGGTATTAAAATCCAAGCCTTGTCCAACGGCCCGACACTGGCATTTAAAGATATGGCCATGCAATTTTTAGGTAACGCGTTTGAATACGTGCTGGCAAAAGAAGGTAAAAAACTGAATATCGTCGGCGCCACCAGCGGCGATACCGGCTCGGCTGCCGAATATGCCTTGCGCGGTAAGCAGGGTGTGAATGTGTTTATGATGTCGCCTGAGGGCAAAATGAGCGAATTCCAGCGCGCGCAGATGTTTAGCCTGCAAGACGAAAATATCCACAATATCGCTGTGAAAGGTATGTTTGACGATTGCCAGGATATTGTGAAAGCGCTGCAAAACGATGCTAAGTTTAAAGAGGCCTACAATATCGGCACGGTCAACTCTATCAACTGGGGCCGTGTGCTGGCGCAAATCGTTTATTATTTTGCCGGTTATTTTAAAGCTACCCAGTCGAACGACGAAAAAGTGAGCTTTTGCGTGCCTTCAGGTAACTTCGGCAACGTATGCGCCGGTCATATCGCTCGCCAAATGGGATTGCCGATTCACCGTTTGATTGTTGCCACCAATGAAAACAATGTGCTCGACCAGTTTTTCAAAACCGGCGAATACCTGCCGCGCAGTGCCGATCACACTTATGTAACCAGCAGCCCTTCAATGGATATTTCCAAAGCCTCCAATTTTGAGCGCTTTGTGTTTGACTTGATGGATAGGGATGCTTCAGAAATTGAAACCTTGTGGGCGGAAGTGGGCAAAGGCAAAGGCTTCGATCTGCATTTTATGCTCGATAAAATCCGCAACCAATACGGTTTCGTATCCGGCAGAAGCCTGCACGCAGACCGGTTGGCGGTGATTAAAAGCGTGTATGAAACCGATGGCGAGCTGCTCGACCCGCACACGGCAGACGGCGTAAAAGTAGCTCGCGAACTGCGCGAAGCGGGCGAAACCATCGTGTGTTTGGAAACCGCGTTGGCAGCCAAGTTTGCCGACACCATTAAAGAAGCGGTCGGAAATGTGGTTATCCCGCGCCCGGCCGGTTTGAACGGCTTGGAAGACTTGCCGCAGCGCGTACAAGTGGTGCCGAATAATCCTGATGTGGTGAAAATGATTATTCGGGAAACTTTGGAAAAAGCGTAAATGCCCGATTTGGGATGAACGAAGAATGCCTGTCTGAAAACTTTGACCCCGCAGAAATTAGCGTGGCAGGTTTTCAGACAGGCATTGTTTTATTAAGCCGTATTATTTACCTAAAGCGCTTAATACTTCGGCTTTTACGGTTTCAACGGGCTGTGTGCCGTCAACTTTGATGTATTTGGGCGCGTGTTCTCCGGTAAGCTGGCTGTAGAAACCTACCAACACTTCGGTTTGCTCGTGGTAAACATCCAAGCGTTTTTTAACAACTTCTTCTTTGTCGTCATCGCGCTGTATCAGGTCTTCTCCGGTTACATCATCTTTACCCTCGGCTTTGGGCGGATTGTGTTTGATGTGGTATGTGCGGCCTGATGGCAGGTGCACACGGCGGCCGCTCATGCGCTCTACAATCACGCTGTCGGGCACATCGATTTCAACCACGGCGTCTAAATCCACGCCGGCTTCCACCATGGCTTCTGCTTGTGCAAGTGTGCGTGGGAAACCGTCGAACAGGAAACCGTTTTTGCAATCGTCTTGAGTGATGCGCTCTTTCACCATGCCGATGATAATGTCGTCGCGTACAAGCCCGCCTTCATCAATGATTTTTTTTGCTTCCAAGCCAAGCGGCGTACCGGCTTTGATGGCAGCGCGCAACATATCTCCGGTGGAGATTTGCGGGATGCCGAATGCGGCGGTGATGAATTGGGCTTGAGTGCCTTTGCCTGCGCCGGGAGCGCCGAGTAGTAATACTTTCATGAGGGTTCCTTTGTGGATTAAATGATGCGACACTTGTTAGTATGTCCATAAACTTAATAATCGGGCTTGAGGGCTTGTATCATCAGGTTTACGGTTATAAGGGATTAGTTTGCTGCGAACGCGGCGCGCACACGGTCTAAATCTTCTTGCGTATCAACACCTGCTGCGGGCGCTTCTTTTGCAATACCTACGGCAATCTGGTGCCCGTGCCACAATACGCGGAGCTGCTCCAGCGATTCGATATGCTCAATCGGAGAATCGGCCATTTGTGCGTAGCTTTGCAAGAAGCCTGCGCGGTAGGCGTAAATGCCGATATGGCGAAGCGGCGCGGCTTGCGGCAGGGCGGTTGAGCCTTCGCGCATGCTGTCGCGCGGATAAGGAATTGGGGCGCGGCTGAAATAGAGCGCGTTGTGGTTCTTATCAAGCACGACTTTCACGACATTCGGGTTCATGAATTCTTCAAAGTTGTGGATTTCGTGCGCGGCGGTGGCCATTTGTGCATTGTTTTCCACCAAGATTTCTGCTGTTCGGTTGATCAGTTCGGGCGCAATCAACGGCTCGTCGCCTTGCACGTTTACGACAATGGTGTCTTGGGGCAAGCCGAGTTTTTCGGCAGCCTCTGCCAAGCGGTTGGTGCCGCTTTCGTGGCTGGCGGCGGTCATCACGGTTTCTATGCCATGAGCTTGGCAGGCGGCCTGAATGTCGGTGTGGTCGGTGGCGACAATGATGCGGCCCGCTGCGCTTTTGCGTGCTTGCTCGGCTACGCGCACAACCATCGGTTTGCCGTGGATATCGGCTAACGCTTTATTGGGGAGGCGGGAAGAAGCTAAACGGGCGGGGATGATAACGACAAACTGAGTCATGCGTGCAGCTCTTCTTCGGTTAGGGGGCGGGCTTCGTTTTCCAGCATATAGGGGATGCCGTCTTTAATCGGATAGGCCAACTTGCTTTGGCGGCACCACAATTCCTGCAAGTCGGCTTTGTATTCCAAAGGCGCTTTGCTGACGGGGCAGACCAAGATATCGAGGAATTTTTTTTCCATTTATATTGCTCTCTTAATTACAAACGTTTTTGCCGCAGACGATTTGATTGATATCGCGTTTCAATTTCGGGCCGTATTTTTGATCGAATTTTTCAAAATCACGCTCGAAAACGGCGGGGATGGTGGTCATCACGACTTCCATATATCGGGGTGTTTTGGCGTTGATGGATTGGCCGATAGGTGTGCTGTAAAAGGCAATCAGGGTGTCGACTTCTTCTTGGGTGTAGATGGTGCGGACGCTTTGGATGGTGAGGCGGCGGATTTCGGCACGGGTTTTTTTGTTATCCAGATTTTTGGTCATTTTTTGGATATATTGGTCGACTTTGGCTTTTACGGCATCTTGTTTTTCTGCAGGCACCTGATCAAGAGCTTGTTTCAATACGAGGGTGTTGGAGGCGACTGCGGGTATGCTTTTGAACGAATCATCCAAGATTTTATCGAATTGCTGCACTTCCAATAAGCGCTCCAGCGAGGCATCGCTAGGGGTGGCGGCATAAGTGAATGTGGCGGCGAACAAAAAAGTGGTTAAGGCTAATGCTTTTTTCATGGTTATGACTCTCTCTATTCGGATGGTCGTAATTTTAAATGTTGGATCACAAATGATGCCAGGTCGGGTTCGATTATCGCACAAACAGGTAAAACCCACACATTTTCCAAATGCCTGTCTGAAAGTTTTACGGCATCTTTTTCGGTAATCACAATTATATCTGCTTTTGGAAATTCAAACTGCGAAATATCGGCATGATCGGGCAAGGCAAGGGTTTGGCTGAGTTTCAAGCCCATGCCGGTAAGGGTATTGAAAAAACGCTCGGGTTTGGCGATGCCGGCAGCGGCAATGATATTGGCGTTTTTCGTGTCGCCGGGGTTCAGCTTTTGCTGTGGATTGCTCAAGCGGTAAATCGGCTGTGTTTCCAAGCGGCTGAAAAACAAAGGGTGGTTTTCAGACAGGCATGGTAAACGGGTGTGCGTGTTGCCGCCGCTGATTAATAAGGCATCTGCCGAAGCAAGGCGGGATAAAGGTTCGCGCAGGTTGCCGTTGGGCAGAAGGTCTAAATCCCGGCGGCCGGTATCGGCGGCGGGGAACACGATGATTTCCATGTCGCGTGCTAGGGCATAATGCTGCAAGCCGTCGTCGGCCACAATTAAATCAAGATTCGGATAGGCGGCCAATAAGGCTTTCCCGGCCTCGGCCCGCTTGGCGGCCACGGCGGTGGGCACACCGGTTTGGCGGTAGAGCAGCAGCGGTTCATCCCCCGCATCTTGGGCGGTGCTGTTGGGCGTTAGCACGTGCACTTCATTGTTTTTTCTGCCGTAGCCGCGGCTGATAATGCCTGTCTGAAAACCGCGTTGCTGCAATGAGGCAACCAAAGCAGCCACCACGGGCGTTTTGCCGGAGCCGCCTGCGTGGATGTTGCCTACAATTACCAGAGGTACGGCCAGTTTTTCGCAAGCGGTTTTTCCGGAAAGATAATGCTGCCGCCTGCGAGCGGCTATCAGACCGAACAGACGCGACAGAGGGCTCAGCAAGAAGCTGAGCCACGGTTTGGGGCGTTGCCAGTGTTGTTCGATAATCTGATGCAGTTTCGGCATGAAGGTTTGTGTTTGACAAGGTGGTGGCAAATTTTAAACGCGGGGTGGAGCAATGGCAATGTTATATGCGGATTGTTTCTTAAAGAATGCCTGTCTGAAAGATGTTCAGACAGGGCGCACGCTGCTGGAACGATAGGGCTGATTCGCTATATAATTATCGGTTTTCTAAGTTATTCATTTAAGGAAATCTGTGTCATGTGGTTCAAACAAATCAGTTTTTATCCTCTTAATAAAGACAAGCTGCCCGAATTGGAAACGCTTGCGGCCAAGCTTGAAGAAGCAGAATTTGCACCCTGCACGGGATTGGACTGGTTTAGCGAAGGCTTTACGGCACCGGTTTCGTTTTCACCGGAAGCCGTGTTCCCGGCCGATTATACTTGGCGCGTGGCTTTAAAAAAAGAAGAGAAAGTGTTGCCCGCTGGTGTAATTCGCGATATTTTGGACGAAAAAGTAGCCGAAATTCAAAACAATGAAGCGCGCAATGTCGGTCGCAAAGAAAAGCAGGAATTAAAGGAGCAAATTACCGATGATTTGCTGCCTCGCGCATTTACCCGCTCAAGCCGCACCCAAGCAATTTTTGATACCAAACATGGTTATCTGCTGGTCAATAACGCTTCCGCCACCAAAGCCGAAGGCATGTTAACCAAACTGCGCGAGGCGCTCGGCGGCTTGGAAGCCAGCCTGCCGAACACCAAACAATCGCCTGCCAGCCTGATGACGGAATGGCTTTTGCGCGGGGCTTGTGAAGGCGGCTTTCAGCTGGACAGCGATTGCGAACTAAAAGGCACGGGCGATGTGGCGCCTACGGTGAAGGTGTCGAAGCAGGATTTAACCGCAGATGAAGTAGTGCAGCATGTGAAAAACGGCAAAACCGTTACCCAGTTGGGCTTAGTGTGGCGCGAACAAATTGCCTTTATTCTCACGCAGGATTTTACGCTCAAGCGGATTCAATATCTGGATGTGATGCAGGAAGAAGCGGAAAGCCACGGTGATGATGCAGCCAGCCTTACCTTTGCCTCACAGATCTTGATGACGGAAGCCATCAGCACTATGCTGGAGGAATTGGTAGGCTATTTAGGCGGTTGGCAGGAATAATGTTTGCGAATGAGCCAAGCTGCTAAACAAGCGGCTGGTTGCAGCAACAAATTGCGATAGAGTAAGCTATGCTTGATATCCGACCTATTGAAAAACGGATTGCACGGATCGCCGTTTTAACACCTTTTATCCTGCTGCCGGCTTTGTACTTTTTTGTTCTTTCCTCTGCCGAATACCGCATAAGCGATATTGTTTGGTATTCTGTTATCAGCATTATTTGGGTGGTTTCCGCCTATATTGCCTACTGTTTTGCCAAATCTTCGGTGCGCCCGGCGGCAATTGCCTCGGCAGCTGTGGTTGCAACATGCTGGCAGGTTTTGATGCTGCTTTGGTATCGGTCGTTGATCCCGCAAGATTGTTGTGGAGATATGGGGCAAGGCATTGCTATACTGGTGAATTATACGACCAGTCTGATTGCTTGCATTGCCACTTTGATTGCGGTTTGGCGGAAACCGAAATTTCTCAAAAGGTCACCGCTTTCCGCCGCGCTCGGTGCGACGATACTTAGCGTATCCAGCTTTCCGTTAATGCTTTTGGCGGGTGGGTTATGGGCTTTCTTCGGAAGCGTGTTTTAGATGCGGACAGGTTGCGATTTGAATAACCGAAAAGAGGCTGTGATTAAGTTTAAAGTTATACAGGCCTTGAAAACAAGGAAACATTATGAGTATTAAATCCGATAAGTGGATACGCCGCATGAGCGAGCAACACGGTATGATTGAGCCGTTTGAGCCGAATCAGGTTAAAGAAGTAAACGGCCAGAAAATTATTTCTTACGGCACATCCAGCTACGGCTACGATATCCGTTGCGCCAATGAATTCAAAATTTTTACCAATATCAACAGCACGATTGTCGACCCGAAAAATTTCGATCCGAAAAACTTCGTAACCGTGGAAGACGATTGCTGCATCATCCCGCCGAATTCTTTTGCATTGGCGCGTACAGTGGAATATTTCCGCATACCGCGTAATGTGTTAACCGTTTGCCTGGGCAAATCCACTTACGCGCGTTGCGGCATTATTGTGAACGTTACGCCGTTTGAACCGGAATGGGAAGGTTATGTAACGCTGGAGTTTTCCAACACTACGCCGCTACCTGCTAAAATTTATGCGGGCGAAGGTGTGGCGCAGGTATTGTTTTTCGAGAGCGACGAAGTGTGCGAAACATCTTATAAAGACCGTAAAGGCAAATACATGGGCCAAACGGGTGTAACTTTGCCGAAAACCTGATTGATATGGTTGACTGACTATAATCAACTCACTTATATGATAACAACTCCATCATATTCGGACTTGCCCCGAGTATCTTGAGTTCCTGTAATGTTAGGAGATATTCGGATCAAGCCCGAGTATGAAGAGTGTACTATTTTTAGTTGATTCACCATATTTATTTTCCCGCCAAACAAATGCCTGTCTGAAACAACAGTTTTCAGACAGGCATTTTTGCATACTTACTTCTCACTAATAAGCTAAAGCGGTAGTTGCGTTTTGCAGCCCTTCGTTAAGCGATTGGAGCATGGCAGGGTAGCCGTCGCCTTGTTGCGGCGTTTCTATATTGAAGTTGCGGCCTTTGCCGTTGGGCCATACGGTGTAGCCTTTCACTACAGTGTGGCCTTTGTATGAGCCGTTAAATGCTTCGATGTAGATTTTCAAGGTTTGGCTGCTGTTGGTACGGTGCGCGGGTATGTAGCGGTTTTGAGGATTTTGCCGGTTTAGTTTATTGGCAAAACTGGCTGCAAGCGCTTGGTCGAGTGGGGCGGCCCATAGATTGTTGCGGGCAAAATTGAGGCTTAGCGCGTCAGTTTGGTAAACGAGGCCGCCGTTGTTCAGCGGCTCAGCCAGGATAACTTGCACGGCGATTTCGTTGCCGCTGCCCAGCGGCAGTTCAAACTGGCTGTCGGGCAGGGTGTAATATTGGGTGGCCACAGGCGTGCTGCATGCGCCCAGCATGAATGTGGTGAGTGCGGCGGCGAGCAGTTTGTTCATTTAGCGGCTTCCTTTCGGGATGGGGTCTTTTGCATTTTGATTGAAAATCAATGAATTTGGTTTTTCTTTCAAGGTGTTGAGCACAGGCTGGGCTTCACGCATGGTTTTATCCAAGCTGCGCAGCGTGTTTTGTACATCTTGGTAAACAGGCGATTGCGGCGATACGCCTTGTAAGGTCTGGCGCAATTCATTTAGTGTTTTGTTCAATTCCGCCGGAATCTGCTGGGTTTGCGGCTTGCTGATAAGCTTGTTGGCGGAATTGAGGGTGGCCTTCAATTCTTTCAGACTGGCATTGAGTTCGCCTACGGTATTTTCCAGCGGCAGTTTGTTGAATTTATCAAGCAACTTGCCGATTTGGGCTTGCAAGTCGTCCAAACCGCCTCCGCCTTGTGTAGCGATAACGATATTGCCGTTGTAGTCGGCAAACGGTTTGAGCTTGGTATCTGCAGGCGCGTCGGTCAGCTCAATCATTTTGCTGCCCAAAATCAGATTGTTGCTGGAAAGTGTGGCATTAAGGCCTTTATTAAGCGCTTGCTGGAGCTGGTTTTGCCAATGGGCTTTGCTTTGCGGCTCTGCATTGGTTTCGATGCGCGAGGGATCAATGCGCAGGCGCACGGGAATCCAGCCGTTTTGAAACAGGCGGGTGCTGTCGTTATGTGCAAAATAGGGTACGTCGGTTACGCTGCCGATATTGATGCCTTTGTATTCGACCGGTGAACCTGCGCTCAGGCCGCGTACGGAATTTTTGAAAAAGGCTACGTAATATATCGCGCGTTCGTCGGGCAGGTTTTCGATTTGGGCCAGATTGTTGTAAAGCTCAAATGTGTCTTCATTGGATGCGGGTTTGTTTTGGCCTTTCGGGGTTCGGAAGGCGATGGCGCCGGACAGAAGGGTGTAGATGGGGGCACTGTCGATTTTGATGCCGCTGCCGGTGGTTTGAATGTTGACACCGCTTTCCAACCAAAATTGGCTGCCTGCGTTAATCAACTTGTCGTTGGGGCTATACACGAAAATAGTGTAGTTAACGGTTTGGGTGTCCGGGTCGAATTTGGCGGTTTCAATCTGGCCGACGTTGAATCCTTCATACAGAATAGGGCTGCCTACACTCAACATTTTGCTGTTGTCTCCAATCAGGTGCAGGCGCAGGCCGTTTTGGCCGATGGCGGTAATCGGTGGGATATCGGAGACTTTGAATACGCTCTCGCTTTTTTCAGACGAGCCCGGTGTGAACGCGATATAAGAGCCGGATACCAAAGTGTTCAAGCCTGAAATGCCGCTTTGGTCGATACGCGGTTTTACCACCCAAAATTGTGTGTCTTCTCGCATCATGTCTTTGGCGTCGAGATTGAGGCGCGCAGTGATTTCAACACCTTTTCGGTCGTCGCGCAGGCGAATGCGGGTAACACGGCCTACATCTACGCTGAGCACTTTAATCACGGTGGTATTGACTTCGATACCGTCGGCGCTGTCCATCAAAAGAGTGATTTCAGGGCCGGTTTTGCGGATGTTTTGAATTAACAGCCATGAGCCGGTAAGCAACGCAAGCAGCGGTACGATCCACACGAAAGAGGAAAATGTGGTGTTTTTTTTCACTCGGGCCGGAATGGGCTTGGGAGATTGTTCATTCATGGGCATGTTTTAATTTTGATAAATCGGTTTGACTTTGATGATGTTTGTCCCACAGTAGGCGGGAGTCGAAAAAGTGCGCGGAAAGCATGGTCAAAAGTACGACCAGGCAGAAATAAATTGCGGCCGGGCCGGGCAGAACGCGTGCCATCGGTGTATGGAACGCGCTCATCAGAATAATAATCACAAAAATATCAATCATCGACCAACGGCCGATAGATTCCGTAATGCGGTAAGTTAACGACATTTTATTGATGGAAGCCGGCAAACCGAAGTGTGCCGACAGTATCAATACAGACATGCTGAGAATTTTCAATATCGGTACGGCAATGCTGGCGCTGAAAATAATCACGGCAATCAGCCGGTCGCCGTCATCCCACATATAAATGATTCCGCTCATGATGGTGCTGATTTCCAAAGCGGTGGGGTTGGAAGAAATCATGATCGGAAATGTATTGGCAGGAATATATAAAATCATGGCCGCCAGCAGGAAAGCGCTTGAGATTTTTAGGCTTTTGGGGCGGCGGGAAAAAAGTGTGGTGCCGCACACGCCGCATTCATGCTCACTTTCGGGGCGGAAATAAAGGCAGCGGCTGCAACAAATTTGATGGCGGCTGTTTTGTTCGATGGGTGAGCGGCCAATCAGAAGGTGAATCTGGTAATACACCCAGTGCTGAGGCACCGACACGGATGTGCGTATCAGTAAAACAGCGAATATCAGCATCAGCCAAAAGGAAGGGCCGAATGTAACGAGAGCCACGCTTTGAAGTTTGATATAAGCGACCAGGGTGGAAATAAAAAACACATCTACCATAATCCACTCGCGCAAGCGAACCATTGTGCGTGTGGCGTACAGCAGGGCGGGTACGTGGGTTTGCAAATGCAGCGCGGTAAAAACGTAAGTGCAGAGCACCAAAAACAATAAGGGTGTACCGAAAGTTAAAATAAACATCACCTCGGCCAGCACGCCGAAATCCTGCAAAATCAGAGTTTTTACCATCGAGGGGAAGGAGAGTTCCGAATACACGCCTACACCGGGCATTTCCACGGTAATAAACATCTGTGTATATACAATGGCCATGATAATCAGCGAGCCGATTGCAAAACAGAGTGGGGCGAGAAAAGGATTGGCCTCCACGCGTGCCAGCCGATAGCCGCAACGCGGACAACAGCATTCCTGCCCCTGTGACAGGCGCGGCATGTCAACCCGCTGCCCGCATTCGGGGCAGTCTAGTGTGTGCTCGGGCAGCGTGGCATATTGCTTGAAGCCTTTAAGCCGCCATAAACGCTGGTAAGTTTCGATTTTTCGGTATCGGAACATGTGGGCTGGACCGGAAAAAATGAATGTGTATTATAACTTAAATTAGTATGGTGTGTTTTTGCAAACGGCATCTTTAAATTTGGCAAATGCCTGTCTGAAAATTTTTTCAGACAGGCATTTATTATTTTTTGCGTTTGGCTCTCGGATGGGCTTCGTCATAAATTTTAGCCAAATGGTCGAAATCCAGTTTCGTGTAGATTTGAGTGGTGGAAAGATTGCTGTGCCCCAGCAGCTCTTGCACGGCGCGGATGTTTTGGGAGGATTGCAGAATATGGCTGGCATAGCTGTGGCGCAGCATGTGGGGGAACAAATGTTGCGTGCTGCCTTGTGCTGCCGCCCAATCCCGCAGGCGGTTTCGGATTTGCCGTTGGCCCAGCCGGCGCCCGTTGCGGTTGGTAAACAGGGCGGTTTCGCCGGCAATGGCTTGCCGGTATGCAAGGTAGGCTTGCAGGGCTATGATGCTTTTGCTGCCTAAAGGTACGCTGCGCTCTTTGCTGCCTTTGCCCAGTACGCGCACCCAGCCGGCTTCGAGCATGATGTCGCCCAGATTCAGGCCGCTTACTTCGCTCAACCGCAGGCCGCTGCCATACATTAATTCAAATATGGCTTTGTCGCGCAGTTGGAGCGTTTCACGGTCTGTATCGCTGTCGAGCATAAGGTTTAGCGCTTCCTGCTCTACCGCTTTAGGCAGCCGTTCCGGCGCTTTGGGAGCTTTGAGGTTCTGGGTGGGGTCGCTTTGCAATAAACCTTGCCGCACCAGCCAGCCGCAATATTGCCGCCAAGTGGAAAGTTTGCGCGCCATGCTGCGGGGATGGCTGTTTTGCAGGGAAAGTTTTTTAAGGGCGGCAACAAAATGGCGGCGGCTTGGCGGCTGGGTGGCGGCATCTTCGGGCAGCAATGCGGCAAGCTGCGCCAAGTCGCGACGGTAGGCATCGAGCGTGTGCACCGATTTGCCTGCTTGTTGCAGGGTTTTCAGATAGGCATCCTGATAATCGAGCAGAGGCTGGGACATAAACAATGCCTGTCTGAAAATGTTTAGGCAAGGCTGACTTCGATTTCGAGGTCGGTCAGGTCAAGCTGCCAATGCTGCATGATGTGGCGGAACAGCGCCAGCTCGGCATTGTTGAGGGCATTGTCGCTTTTGCAAATGCGCAGGGCGGTGGCTAAAGTGTTGATACGCTCGCTGCGGCCGTTTACTTCTTGGAGCAGTGTGTTGACGCGTTCGGGTTGCAGCAGATTGATGCGCTGGCCTTGAGTGTCGGAAACGATGTCTTCCAGATAATGGGCGAGCACGGTCATGAATTCCTGTTGGTTCAGGCCGATGGCCTCGTAAAGCGCGGGTTGCAGCTCGGCAAACTCGCTGGCATCAATATCACTGTCGGCCATGATGCACATGCACACGATGCGGGCCATGGCTTCGGGGCTGTCGACGGTGTAGGTTCTCATAAAAGTATTCCTTATATTATGTGTGTTGTGTATGTTTTGTATTTTCAGACAGGCATCAGAATCATGCGGAGCGTCTCGGGCAGCCTGCTGACTTTTTGTGCGGCATAGTCGAATGAAACCATGCCGGTTTGAATTTTAGCAATGGTTTTACCGTCTTTGGGGCGGCTGATGCGGTAAAACAGGGTAAAACCGCTTCGGCTGATATTGCCCGCGGCAAGTTCGATAAGCAATTCGTCCCCATGGCGGGCTTGGGCGGTGTATTGCAAGGCGGCTTCGTTCATAATCAGCCCGGCGCCGCCTGCATCCAGCTCGGTCAAGCCGTGGGTTGCCAGCCAGCGGATGCGGGCTTCATGGCACAGGCGCAATACGGCATCGTTGGCCAGATGGTTGCCGTAGTTGATATCGCCGATTTGTACGGTAACGGATGTTTGAAACAGGGGAACGTCGGGAAAACCGATGTTTATGGCGGGCATTTGCGGCTCCGTAATGATTTTGATAAAAATATTAGCATTTATTTGAGTTAAGTGGGTGGTATGAGGGTAGTTTTGTGTTAAGCCGAAATAAATAAAAATTATTTTTTCATGTGTTTATAGCGAAAAGGAGATTTGCTATGTATCGTAAAATCTGTGCTTTGATAGATGGTAGCGCTGCTTCTATGCGTGCTTTGGATGAGGCGGTTAAGATGGCGAAAATGAGCGGTGCTTCGATTTTGGCACTGCATGTGGTGGATCTGCTCAGAATCGAACGTGAAAATGTGATGGTGTGGGAGGGGGAAGCGCTGAATGTAAAAGTGCAGGAAGCGGCTCAAAAGATAATGGACGATGCGAAACGTGCGGTAGCAGGTTCGGGCGTGACTTTTGAAAGCAAGGTTCTGGCGAATCCGGGCGAGAAAATCGAGGATGTGTTGCTGGATGAGGTGGAGGATTCCGAGTGCGACGTAATCGCAATGGGAACGCACGGTTACACCGGTATGATGAATTTGCTGCTGGGTTCGGTGGCTACGGGCATTTTGCGTAAAACCAATGTGCCGGTGTTGTTGGTGCGTGTGCCTGATTAAAATGTAATCCGTTTAAACAGTAAATAAAATGCCTGTCTGAACATTCGAATTTTTTGAACTTTCAGACAGGCATTGTTTATTGCCGGTTATTTTCGGAGCAGTAAGGTGCTTTCTTTAAGGTTGCCGAGGCTGATGTTGATGATGACCGGGGCAATCTCGTTGATTTTGAAGCTGCCGGGAGAAAACAGCCATTGGTTGATCAGGCCACTGATAAGGGATTGAAGGTAAATCACGGCCAGCTCCACATTTAAATTTTCGGGTAGTGATTTTTGTTTCAGACAGGCATTGAGTGTGTCGGAAAGTTGGGTCCGCCACATATTCTGATAGCTTTTCATCAGATTTACGATGGCTTGGTTCTGCTCGGTATGTTCGCATTTTAAGTGGAGGATATTGCAGAATTTTCTATGCATTTCATTGTGTTCGATGCGTTCGCATACGTTGAGTAAGGCTGTGTGCAAAGCAGCCCAGATATCAACGGAATCGTTTTGGATGTCTTGCTCCAGCTCGCGGTTGATGTCGGAAAAGATATGCTGGAATAGGGCATCGAATAAATCTTCTTTGTTTTTGAAATGCCAATACAGCGCACCGCGGGTTACCCCTGCGTTGTGTGCGATTTCGTTAAGTGAAGAGCGTGATACGCCTTTTTGATAAAAGGTATCCAGTGCCGAAAGCATCAGATACTCGCGGGTTTTTAAGGCTTCTGCTTTGATTTTTCTCATGAATATATCTTTATTTAGACAACAGTAGGGAGTGGCTTGCAAGAATGGGATTATAAAAAATAACTTTATTACATGCAAGCATGTATGTATAATGCTTCAAACAAATTTTAACTATATTGCATGAATTAACCTGAAAAGTTTCAGACAGGCATGTAGAGTGAGGTTTGGATTTTTCATTAGATTCGGTTGGGAGCTGCATTTTCAGGCGAGTCTCAAAAAGTTTCATTTCCTCAATGGATTCATTTTATAAAGCAGGGTATATACATGGCTTTAATCAAGACTCAAACAAAAGTTTGGCGAATGGTGGGATTGGTTGCGGCAGTTATGTTGGCTGTTTCGGCTTGTAGCGGTCAGAAAGAAGAGGATGCACCGCCTAAAGGTGCGGCGCAGGATGAAGGGAAGCCTGCACAACAGGGCAAAGGCGGACAACCTCCCGCTCCGGTAGTGGGCGTGGTAACTGTGAAACCGTCAACCGAAACCATCAGCACTGATTTGCCCGCCCGTTTGGAGTCGCGCCGTTCGGCCGAAGTGCGTGCGCAGGTTGGCGGTATTATTAAAAAGCGCTTGTTCAAAGAAGGCAGTTATGTGCGTGCAGGTCAGGCACTTTATCAGGTGGATGATGCCACTTATCAGGTCGGCTTGGAAAGCGCGCGTGCACAACTGGCTTCGGCTCAGGCTTCGCTGGCTAAAGCCAACTCGGATGTAGCGCGTTACCGTCCGTTGGTGCAGGCCGATGCAGTGAGTAAACAGGAATTTGACGCGGCTGTTGCCGCCCAGCGTGCGGCGCAGGCCAGTGTGAAATCTGCTAAAGCCGCCATTAAATCGGCACAAATCAACGTGAACTATTCACGTATTACAGCACCGATTTCAGGCTATATAGGCCAGGCGCTGGTATCAGAAGGTACTTTGGTAAATGCAGGCGATCCCACAATTTTGGCGCGCATTCAACAAACAGACCCTATGTATGTCAACATTACCCAATCGGCTGATGCCATTATGAAAATGAAGCAGCAAATGGCAGAGGGCAGGATTCAGATGGTAGAGGGCAGCGTGCCGGTAACGGTGTTGTTGGATAACGGTACGGAATATCCGCATAAAGGCCGTTTGATTTTTGCTGACCCGACCGTGAATGAAACGACCGGACAAGTGACTATCCGCGCCGAAGTACCTAATCCCGACGATATATTAATGCCGGGTTTGTACGTGCGTGTCAAACTGCCGCAGGCCAATATTGCTAATTCATTTGCGGTGCCGCAGCAGGCTGTAACGCGAGGGCAGAAAGATACGGTTATGATTGTGAATGCTCAGGGCGGTATGGAGCCGCGCGAGGTAACCGTGTCCGGCCGAGACGGCAGTAATTGGATTATTACAGCCGGTTTGAAAGCCGGAGATAAAGTGATTGTGGATGGTTTATCGATTGCCGGCATGATGCAGGCGAAGAAGGTTACGCCGAAAGAATGGCAGCCCGGCAAGCAAGAAAAGATGCAGCAGGCGGCATCTGCTCCGGCTGCGGCTCCAAAGGCTTCTGAGCCGAAAGCTGCATCTGCTGCAAAACAATAAGGATTGCTTTTTATGGCTAAGTTTTTTATTGACCGCCCCATTTTTGCTTGGGTAATCGCAATCTTTGTAATTCTTGCGGGTGTATTTGCCATCGGCAAACTGCCGGTTTCGCAATATCCTTCAGTTGGTGCACCAACCATCACGTTAACCGCCACTTATCCGGGTGCGTCGGCACAAGTGATGGAAGACAGTGTGTTGGCGATTATCGAGCGCAGCATGAACGGTGTGGAGGGGCTGGATTATATGACCACCAATGCAACCTCCAGCGGGCGCGGCACGGTAAGCCTCACTTTTACACCGGAGACCAATGAAGATCTGGCACAAGTCAATGTGCAGAACAAGCTTTCGGAAGTGACTGCGCTACTGCCCGCAACCGTACAGCAAAATGGTGTAACCATATCCAAATCGCGCTCCAACTTCCTGATGGTATTGATGATGTCTTCGGAAACTATGGCTACGGAAGACATAGCCGACTATGTGGAGCGCAATATCAAACCTGAAATCCAACGTGTCGAAGGTGTGGGTGAAGCCCGTTTGTTCGGTTCGCAACGTGCGATGCGGGTGTGGGTAGATCCTAAGAAGCTGCAAAACTACAACTTGTCTTTTGCTGAAGTATCTTCTGCTATCAGCGCGCAGAATGCGCAACTTTCGGTGGGTACTATGGGTGATTTGCCTTCCTTAAAAGGGCAAACCATTACCGCCACCATTACCGCCCAAGGCCAATTGAGCACGCCTGAAGAGTTTGGCAATATTATTTTGCGCTCCACAACCGGTGGCGCCAATGTTTACTTAAAAGATGTGGCCAAAATCGAATTGGGCAGTCAGGATTACGCCACCTCAACCCGTTTGAACGGAAAACCGGCTGTGGGTATGGCGGTGATGCTGTCAACCAGCGGCAATGCTATGGCTACGGCATCCGCCGTGCGGGAAAAAATGGAGCAGCTGCAACGTTATTTCCCGGGCGATATGAAATGGTCTGCGCCTTATGATACATCTGAATTTGTAAGTATTTCGATTGAGAAAGTGGTGCATACGCTTTTAGAAGCGATTGTGCTGGTGTTTATCGTGATGTATCTCTTCCTGCAAAATATCCGCTATACCCTGATTCCTACTATTGTGGTGCCGATTTCTTTGCTGGGCGCATTTGCTTCGATTTGGTATTTGGGCATGTCGATAAATGTTCTGACCATGTTTGCGATGGTGTTGGTTATCGGAATTGTGGTGGATGATGCGATTGTGGTGGTCGAGAACGTTGAGAGGATTATGGCCGAGGAAGGTTTGCCGCCGCGCGAAGCCACCAAAAAAGCCATGGGGCAGATTTCCGGCGCGGTAATCGGTATTACGGCTGTGTTGATTTCCGTGTTTGTGCCGCTGGCTATGTTCAGCGGAGCAACCGGTAATATCTACAAACAATTTGCGTTAACCATGGCGATCGCCATTGCATTTTCAGCCTTTTTTGCCCTTTCGCTTACGCCGGCTTTATGTGCAGCGATGCTTAAGCCGATTCCGAAAGGCCATCATGTAGAGAAAAAAGGCTTTTTCGGCTGGTTTAATCGCAAATTCAAAAGTAGTACACACCGTTATGAAGGCTGGGTTGGCAGGTTCTTGAATAGAACCGGCCGCATGATGGTTGTATATGTGGCTTTGGCAGCTGTAGCGGGGCTTGTGTTTGTACGCATTCCTACATCATTCTTACCGCAAGAAGATCAAGGCAGTTTGATGATGATGGTGCAGTTGCCTTCAGGAGCAACGAAAGAGCGTACCGATGCCACTTTGGCTGTTGCGAATAATGTGATTATGTCTATGCCGGAAGTGGATAACTTTATCGGTGTTTCCGGTTTTAGTTTTGCCGGTTCCGGGCAGAACATGGGCTTCGGTTTCATCACCTTGAAAGACTGGAGTGAACGTAAAGCCAGAGGCAGCGGTGCGGCTGCCGTGGCAGGCAAGATTACTGGGGCCTTGATGGGCAGCGTAAGGGATGGCTTCGCCATAGTGTTGAACCCCCCTGCAATTATGGAATTGGGCACCAGCTCAGGGTTTGAGATGTATCTGCAAGACCGCAATAACAGCGGGCATGAGGCTTTGCTGGCTAAACGCAACGAGCTGATTGCTAAAATGCGGCAAAACCCGATGTTTGATGCGCAAAACGTGCGTTCTTCCGGCTTGGAAGATGCGCCGCAGCTCAAAATCAATATCGACCGTGAAGCTGCTGCAGCGCAAGGCATTGATTTCTCAAATATCCGGTCGGTGCTGTCTGCTGCCATTGGTTCATCGTATGTTAATGATTTCCCGAATCAGGGTCGTTTGCAGCGTGTGATCGTGCAAGCCGATGCGTCGGCGCGTATGCAGCCTGATGATATTTTGGCTTTAACCGTAACCAATAATCAGGGAGTAGCTGTGCCGCTTTCCACTATTGCTACGGCTTCATGGCAAAGCGGTATGGAACAAAGTGTGCGATTTAACGGCTACCCGGCCATGAAAATCAGCGGTGCCGCATCATCCGGCTATTCTTCAGGCGAGGTAATGGCTGAAGTGCAGCGTATGGTTGATGAGATGGACGGATACAGCTTGGAATGGGATGGTCAATCCCGCGAAGAAGCCAAAGGCAGTGCGCAGACTATTATGCTGTATACATTTGCCATTTTGGCTGTGTTCTTGGCACTGGCCGCGCTTTATGAAAGCTGGTCGATTCCTTTGGCGGTGATTCTGGTGGTGCCGTTGGGATTTTTGGGCGTAGTATTAGGTGTGTCTGGCCGTAACTTGTTGGGTATGGCTTTCGGGGCGCCGCCTGCTTATCTGAATGACATTTACTTCCAAGTCGGCCTGATCACAGTAATCGGTTTGAGTGCAAAAAATGCGATTTTGATTATTGAGTTTGCCAAAGACTTGCAGCAAGAAGGCAAGAGCGCGATTGCCGCTGCTTTGGAAGCCGCGCACTTGCGTTTCCGCCCGATTATTATGACTTCATTTGCCTTTATTTTAGGTGTGGTGCCGCTTTACATCGCATCGGGCGCCAGCTCGGCAAGCCAGCGTGCGATTGGTACGACCGTGTTGTGGGGCATGCTGGTTGGTACGATATTGGCGGTTTTCCTAGTGCCGGTTTTCTATGTGGTGGTGCGCAAGCTGTTCAAAGGCGTTGGTCGGAAACCTGAATTGGCCGTTTCTTCCGGAGCATCTGCCACGCTGAGCAATGACTATACGACGGATAAGGATTAAGCATGAACAAGGCTATTAGATTCAAACCTGTTTTCAGTATCATTGCTATGGGTGTGGCATTATCGGCTTGCACGATGATTCCTAAATACGAACAGCCTCAGGTAAATGTGCCTGAGACCTTTAAATATGACAGGCAGCCGGAAACCGGTGTTCAAGCCGCTTACTTGGGTTGGCAGGATTATTTTGCCGACCCGCGCCTGCACCGCTTGATTGAGATTGCGTTGGAACGCAACACCGATTTGCGTACTGCCGCTTTAAACGCCGAAGCCGTGCGTAAGCAGTATATGATTAAGCGGGCCGATTTGCTGCCGGATATCAATGCCAGCGGCACGGGTCAGCGCGCGCGGGTGGCGGAAGATTTAAGCACAAGCGGCAAATCAACGGTTACTTCCGCTTACACGGTTGGCTTGGGCATTACTGCTTATGAAATTGATTTGTTCGGCAAAGTGCGCAGCCATGCGGAAGCGGCCAAACAGGGCTATTTCAACAGTTTGGCTGCGCGTGATTCGGCGCATTTAAGTTTGATTGCTTCCGTGGCAAAGGCTTATTTCAATGAGCGATACGCTGAAGAAACCATGAAGCTGGCGCAAAATGTATTGCAGTCGCGGGAGCAGACTTATAAGCTGACCCGTTTGAAGCATCAAGCCGGTGTGATTTCTGCGGTGGATTTGCGCCAGCAGGAAGCTTTGATTGAGTCGGCCAAAGCCGATTATGAAGCGGCCGTGCAAGCGAAAGAGCAAGCGCGGAATGCTTTGGCTGTGTTGCTCAACCAGCCTATCCCACAAAATCTGCCTGCGGGTTTGCCGCTGGATAAACAGTATAAAATCAGCAAGCTGCCAGCCGGTTTGAGCTCGGATATATTGTTGAACCGGCCGGATATCCGGGCTGCTGAATTTGCTTTAAAGCAGGCCAACGCGGATATCGGCGCGGCGCGGGCGGCATTTTTCCCTAGCATCAGTTTAACCAGTACCATTGGTACGGGTTCGACCGAGTTGAGCGGATTGTTTCAGGGCGGTAATAGAACCTGGGTGTTTGCGCCTACTATTAATCTGCCGATTTTTAACTGGGGCAGTAATAAAGCGAATTTAGACGCAGCAAAAATCCGCCAGCAAATTCAAGTGGTGGCTTATGAAGCGGCGGTGCAGAATGCGTTTAGAGATGTGTCGGATGCTTTGGTGGCGCGGGAGCAGCTGGATAAGCGTTATGCTTCGGCGCAAAAACAAAGTAAAGCCCAAGCCGACACCTTGCGGCTGGTGCGTTTGCGCTATAAGCATGGTGTATCGAGCGCTTTGGATTTATTGGATGCGGAGCGCAGCAGCTACAGCGCCGATACAGGATTGCTGGGCATGCAGCTGACCCGTTTGGAAAATCTGGCCGATGTTTATAAAGCGCTGGGTGGCGGTTTGAAACGTCATACGCAGGATACCGTCGGGCAGTAAGTGTTGTAACCGCAAATGCCTGTCTGAAACATTTTCAGACAGGCATTCTTAAAGTGAAGCTGAGAATATGTCCGATATTTCCGAATACCGTTTGCCGAACTCGGCCTCTGAAGAGTGCGGCCATTGGTGTGTGTATCTGATTTTGTGTGAAGGCGGTTCGCTTTATTGCGGTATCAGCAACCATCCCGAAGCCCGTTTTGCCGCGCATCAGG
This sequence comes from Neisseria sp. 83E34, assembly GCF_001308015.1. Classification (GTDB taxonomy): domain Bacteria; phylum Pseudomonadota; class Gammaproteobacteria; order Burkholderiales; family Neisseriaceae; genus Neisseria. The sequence continues at coordinate 19,882 of NZ_LGYH01000006.1, read as the reverse complement.
CGGGTAAGGGTGCGAAATATACGCGCATCAGGAAGCCGCTTGAAATGCGGTTGGTGAGTCAGGCGCTTTCCAAATCGGCGGCTGCCAAGCTGGAAATCAAGGTTAAGCAGTTGAAAGCAGCGGAGAAGCGGGATTTGTGGTTGGCTTTGGCTTGATGTGATTTAACTATATAACCGAAGAACATATGCCTGTCTGAAAACTTTCAAATTTGTTTTCAGACAGGCATGGCTTATTGTTCGCGGTTATCGGAAATGTGGTTGGGCTGCCAATTTTGTTTGATGGTAAACAAAGAACAGAATTTATCGAAGCGGTTGCCGGTTATCCGGTTGTTTTCGGCAAAATCGCGGTCATCTGCGCTGCTGCCCAGAGCGTAACCTGCATCGTCGCTGCAATAAGACTTGCCGCCGTTGCGCGAGGCAATCCAGATAATCGGGCGGTAGACACGCGTTTGTTTGTTGGCGAAATAATTATCGCTGATGGTATTGGAAGAGGGCGTTTGGTGGCGGATCACGCCGCGCTCGCCGCAGTTGCGGTATAGGAAAATGCCGCCGTTATGCGGGGATAAGAAGCGGTTGTGGCGCACTGTGTTATGTGCAGAGCCGTCAAGCGCGAACTGCTCGCGTTTGTTGCGGACTTCTATGGTGTTGTGTTCAAAAACATTGTGGGCGCTTTCCATATCGAAATACACCGCAGTTCCGTCGGATTGGCCTTGGATATAGCTGTTTTTTACGGTGATGTATGTGGCGCCGGGACGCAGATAGAGCGGAATGCGGCCGTTACCGGTGATGTTGACTTTATCTAATGTGATGTGTGTCGGCGCGGCTGCTTGAATGTTTTGCGTGGCGTCGGGGCGGCGTGAAACGGCGCGCAAGGTATCGTCGTCCATGCCGCTGATGCGCAGTGCGCCTTGGATATTGCAGTTTCGCAGAGTAAGGTTTTGCGGGCGTTGCCATTGCCCGTTTTGTTGGACTGAGCGGATTTTGACATTGTCGCCGTTGCCGCTTTGGCGGACAATGTGCGCGCCGTTGCAATCGAATGTGAGATTGGAGGCTGCTTCACCTTGAAAAACCAATTCTTTGCTGATGCTGCTGCCCGAAGGTAAAGTGGCGGAGCAGTTAATTTCAACTTGCGGGCTGCCGCTGTGTGCCGGAGCCACGATTTCAGCGATTTTTTCGGCGGAGCAGGTATTTTCGGCGGTTTGCGCAGAGGCAAACGGCGCGAGGCCGGCTAAAACGGGAATCAACCAATAGCGCATGATGCTTCCTGTGAGAGTTATGAATAAAGCATCATAACATGTAATGCCTGTCTGAAACCCAGTTCCGTATGACGGCAAGTTTTCAGACAGGCATTAAGTGCTTTGCAAAGCTGTGTTAAACTTTCTTTCCCGAACACAATCCTCTAGCCAAATATCATGAATCCTTTATTAAACAGTTTGAAACCTTACCCGTTTGCCCGTTTGCGCGAAGCTTTGCAAGGCGTTTGTCCGCCGGAAGGTGTGGATTTGGTGTCGCTGCATATCGGCGAGCCGAAACATGCCACGCCGAAAGTGATTACCGATGCGCTAACCGAAGCCCTGTCTGAATTGTCGCTTTATCCGCTTTCCGCCGGTTTGCCGCAACTGCGTGAAGCGTGCGCCCGTTGGGCGGCGCGCCGTTATGACGGCTTGGTTTTAAACCCTGAAACGGAGATTTTGCCGGTGTTGGGCAGCCGTGAGGCTTTGTTTTCGTTTGCACAAGTGGTGCTGAATCCGGCTGCCGACAGTAAAGACGTGGTGGTTAGCCCGAATCCTTTTTATCAGATTTATGAAGGTGCGGCTTTGCTTGGCGGCGGGGAAATTTATTTTGCCAACTGCTACGCTCCGGATTTCATTCCCGCTTGGGAAGAAATTGCCGAGGATATCTGGCCGCGTGTGAAATTGGTGTTTGTGTGTTCGCCGAACAATCCGAGCGGCAGCGTGATGCAGCAGGAAGATTGGAACAAACTTTTTGCTTTGCAGGATGAATATGGTTTTGTGATTGCTTCGGACGAATGCTATTCCGAGATTTATTTTGACGGTGCAAAACCTATCGGCTGCTTGCAGGCGGCAAACGCGGCGGGGCGTGGCAATAAGAATATTGTGATGTTTACCAGCTTATCGAAACGCTCCAATGTGCCGGGTTTGCGCTCGGGTTTTGTGGCGGGCGATGCGGATTTGCTCAAAGCGTTTTTGCTGTACCGCACTTATCACGGCAGCGCCATGAGCGTGCCGGTGCAGAAAGCAAGCATTGCTGCTTGGGACGACGAAGCTCATGTGGCTGAAAACCGCCGCTTGTATCAGGAAAAGTTTGATAAGGTGGTGCCGATTTTGCGTGAGGCATTTGAAGTGGATATGCCCGAGGCTTCATTTTATTTGTGGCTGAAAGTGCCCGATGGCGATGATTTGGCCTTTGCGAAAAAGTTGTTGAGTGAGGCTGGCATCCAGGTGCTGCCGGGCCGCTTTTTGGCGCGCGACACGGCGCACGGCAATCCGGGTTTGGGTTATGTGCGTATTGCTTTGGTGGCCGGGGTGGAAGAATGTGTGGCTGCGGCGCGTAAGATGGTGGATTTGTATCGCGGGTAGCGGGCTCGTGGGCAATGAATAAATAATGCCTGTCTGAAATATTCAGACAGGCATTTTGTTTGATTACCGGTTATTGGCTCGGGCAGATTGTTTATGCTGCGTTGAAACCAAGCTCGTTAATGGCCGTTTTGAACGTTGCTGTGTCGAAGCCTTCGAAGTGTGTTACCACAACCACACCGGTTTCGTAATTGGCATTAACCATGCGGACGTTTTCTACGGTTTCGCCTTTGGCAATGATTTTTTTCGCGTCATCGCGGCTAGACATTCCGTTTACCTGTAATTTTGTTTGGGGCATATCAGTTACCTCATTTTTATAGTGATTGATATAAAACTTGTCAGAAAGACGTGGTAATTCTGCCTATAATTCATGAGTTTGTCCAATGCAAGATGACAGAATGCTAAGCTTCTTGCTTGGATTGTTTCATTTGCGCATCATCACTTTTGAAACATTAATAATGGTTTCTATTCAGGCTGCTCCAAGATTTTGAACTGTGGTCAAACCGTTCAATCATGTAGCAAGAAAATTTATAGGAAACATTGAAGTAAATCATTCAAAAACCGTTTGCCGTGTTCGGTGGGTACGAAGCGAGACGGGTCGGATTCCAATAGGCCGAGTGTTTGTGCCTGAGTGATTTGGGATGCAACTTGGGCAATGCTGACACCTGTGCGCTCTTCCAGATAAGCAGAGGGCACGCCTGCGCTTAGTCTTAAGGCATTCATCATAAATTCAAATGCCAAATCTTCGGCGGCAACCGGTTTGCGTTCGATAGCGGCAAACGGATTGCTTTGCATCGCGGCAAGATAATCTTGCGGATGACGGCGGCGGGTGGTGCGCTCGATATGGGTCGGGTAGGAAATTTTGCCGTGCGCGCCAGCGCCGATGCCGATATAGTCGCCAAATTGCCAGTAATTCAGATTGTGGCGGCATTGTTGGCCGGGCTGGGCGAAGGCGGAGGTTTCATAATGTTCGAAACCGGCTTCTGCTAAAGATTGATGCACAATTTCTTCAATGTCGAGCGCGGTTTCATCGTGTGGCAGGCCGGGCGGCGGAGTGTGGCCGAAAGGGGTGTTGGGCTCCATTGTCAGATGGTAGGCGCTGATGTGGTCTACGCCGGTGGCTATGCCTGTCTGAATATCATTGCGCGCCATTTCGAGGGTTTGGTTTGGCAGGGCATACATTAAATCAATGTTGACCTTCTCGAAAATGTTTTGCGCGGATTCGATGGCTTTGCGTGCTTCGGTGCTGTTGTGAATGCGGCCCAAAGCTTTCAGACAGGCATCATCAAAGCTTTGCACACCAATTGAAAGGCGGGTAATGCCTGCATCTTTAAAGCCTCGGAATTTTTCCCGTTCGAATGTGCCCGGATTGGCTTCAAGCGTAATCTCGGCTTGCGGTTGCAGTTTCAAGAGCGAGCGCACTCCGGAGAGCAGGGCGTTGATGGCTTCGGGGGAAAATACGCTGGGTGTGCCGCCGCCGATAAAGACGGTTTCCACCGTGCGGCCCCAGATATTCGGCAGCTCGGTTTGCAAATCGGTGAGTAGGGCTTGGATATAGCGGTTTTCATCAAGCGCGGATTTGATGGTGTGTGAATTGAAATCGCAATAGGGGCATTTTTGAATGCACCACGGAATATGGATGTATAACGATAGCGGCGGCAGGGCGGCAAGCCGGCCGGGTTGGGATAAAGAAATGGGAAGCATGGTGTTAGGTTTAGGATTGTGCGGCGCTGATTTTGCCCATTAATTCGTTGAGCGCTTGTGCGCGGTGGCTGATGGCGTTTTTAACTTCCGGCGCGAGTTCGGCTGCGGTTTTGCCGTGTTCGGCTACATAAAAATGCGGGTCATAGCCGAAACCGTTTGTTCCGGCAGCTTCGGGCTGCCATGTGCCTCGCCAGATGCCTTCTGCAATAATGGGCTGAGGGTCGTTTTCGTGACGTACCAAAACCAAAACGCAAACGTAATAGCAGCTTTGGTCGGCTTGGTTGGCGAGTTCTGCGGACAATTTTGCATTGTTGGCCGCATCGGATTTCGGATTGTCGCCGGCAAAGCGGGCGGAGAATATGCCTGGTGCGCCGCCGAGTGCGTTGGCACAAATGCCGGAATCGTCTGCCAAAGCAGGTAAGCCCGAATGTTTGCTGGCATGGCGGGCTTTGGCTAAAGCATTTTCAACGAAAGTCAGATAGGGCTCGGGGCACTCAGACACGTTGAAATTCGATTGTGGCAGGATTTGGATATTTTTTTCGGCAAACAGGCGCGAAAATTCGCGCAGTTTGCCTGCGTTACCGCTGGCGAGTACGATTTTTTCAAACATGATTTAGTCCTATTTTGCTTGCTTGGCAGCGGCTTGCATCATTTTATGGCGGGCGTGTTCGCGTAGAAATAGGGCGAGGCAGGCAACTTGGCCGAACACGGCGCCGAAAGCGAACAAAAAGGCCGCAATGCCGAACTGCTTGCTCTGAATCGACAGAAGATAGCTGCCTAATGTTACCAAGGCAATGAATAATAAGGTGAAAAGTGCGGTTAGCAGCAGATAGGTTTTGCGTTTGGACATAGAGCGCTGATTTAGAGGAAATGTTGATTATAACGAATTGAGCGGCTTTTGCCTGTTTTGTATTGAGCTTTATGTTAGATCTTAATATAGCAGATGCCTGTCTGAAAGTTTTCAGACAGGCATAATTCATTGGACAAGTCAGGCGTTTTTCTCAGGAAGAATAAGGTTCAAAATAATTGCCAGAATTGCGCATAAGCCCACACCTGCAAAGCTGATGCTGCCAAACTTAACCAGCATACCGCCGACGCCGGTTGTAAGCACGGTGCTGACAATCACCAGATTCTTGGGGCGCATCAGGTCGACTTGTGCGTCAATCAGGGTTTTTAAACCCAATGAAGCGATGGTGCCAAACAGCAGAATCATTACGCCTCCCATCACAGGCAGCGGAATAGAGGCTAGGAAAGCATTAAACTTGCCAAAAAAAGCCATAAAAATCGCGAAAATTGCTGCCCAGGTCATGATGACGGGATTGGCATTTTTGGTTAGCATCACTGCACCGGTTACTTCGCCGTAAGTTGTTACAGGCGGGCCGCCGATCAAGCCGGCCACACATACGCCTACGCCGTCGCCGGCAAGAGTGCGGTGCAAACCGGGGTCTTTGGCATAATTTTCGCCGGTTACCTTGCCTACCGCCATCACCCCGCCGATGTGTTCGATAGCCGGAGCAATAGCAACCGGCAGCATAAAGAGCGCGGCCTGCCAGTTGATTTCCGGCGTGTGGAATTCAGGAACGGCAAACCACGGCGCTTGGGAGATGCCGGTAGTATCCACCAAGCCCATTGCCAGCGCGGCCAGATAGCCGCTGCCTACACCGATTAAAATCGGTATCAGCTTCATCATACGGCTGCCGAACACGGCGATGATTACTGTCACGGCAAAGGTGAAACCGGAGAGCAATAATGACTGCACATAATCGAATTTTTGCTCACCGCCGGCTTGCCCCATTGCCATCTGGCTGGCAACGACTGCCACTGATAAGCCGATTACCATAATTACCGGGCCGATTACCACCGGCGGCAACAAGCGGTTTACTGATTCCAAACCGCGCCATTTGATGAGTGTGGCGAACAAGAAATACATAAAACCTGCGGCAAACAGGCCGAACATGGTGCCGCCCATACCCCATTCTTGTATCGAATAAATAATCGGTGCAATGAAAGCAAAAGATGAGCCTAAGAAAATCGGCACTTTTCGCTTGGTAAAGGCTTGAAATAGTAAGGTGCCGATACCCGCCCCTAAGAGCGCCATAGCAGGATTGAGTCCTGTAAGAATAGGCACTAAAACCATAGCGCCGAAAGCGACAAAAAGGATTTGTGCGCCGGAAATAGCCAATTTAAGTTGTTGCATAAAATTGCGCTTTCTTTACGTAAACGCGCAAATTATAACTTTTTGCAGTTTTTTATGCATGGTTATTTTCAGACAGGCATAAGCAAAGAGCCAGGTTATATAGTTAATCAATACATTTTTAATACAAGGCAGCAAGCCGCAGACAGTACAGATAGTACGGCAAGAAGTGGCAACGCCGTAGTGAAGATTAAGCTGATTGACTATATTTGTTATCAGTTAGCAAACTGAAAGTTTCATGCAGGGTTGATTCGCTTTACCGTATTAATCGTAATATGTGGCGCAATGTTTTGGATGAAAAGATGTGTTTTATTGCGATGGTGGTATAACAAAAAAACAGTGATTACATAGTAGATGATTATGAGATTAAAAAATATTCGGGTTGGCTCCGAATATATTAAGAATGCCTGTCTGAAAAGCAGTTTTCAGACAGGCATGATGCTATATCAGTTTGTTTGGAAATTTTATTTGCATTTGCCTATTTCTGCGGTTTTTGCAAGGCAATCACAATGGCTGCTTCGTGTAATTTCCATTTAATCGGAATGACGAAAGAGCGGTCTCTCCTGGGTAGCATAATTTCGTCAGGCGCGCCGCGAATAACGATAGGTACTGAAATTTGCAAGGTTTCACCGAATATTCTACGGGCATTTCCTGCGATGGTGTTGGCTACTTCGCCGATAATGTCCATAACATTTTCTTCCGAAGTGTCATATTCATCCATAAGAACCAGTAAACGTTGTGCCAGTTCTTCAGGGGATGTGAAATAGACGATACCGTTAGCGTAGCCGGAAATGGCGATAACACCTGAATATTGTTGAGCGGCCGGTATGGTGTTTTCAACCAGATAAGGGGTTCCGATTGAAATTTCTTCGTTTGCTACATGTTGGAAGTATTGTTGAACACCTTCCAAGAATACTTGTAATTGAGATTCTTTCATCTTACATCTTTCGGCTTACAAATCTTCGGTCATTTCTTTCAATGCATCGAAAAGTTCTTCATCTGAAAAAGGTTTATAAAGGAAGCCGCGGGCACCATATTCCAAGGCTTTAATGCCGGTGGCTTTGTCGGCAAGCGCAGAAATTACCAGGATATTTGCATTATCATTTAATTCAATAATGCGTTGTATGCAGGTCAGACCGTCCGTTTTCGGCATGGTCAGATCCATGGTAACCAAATCCGGACGTAGTATCTCGTAAAGCCCGATAGCATCAGTGCCGTTGCTAGCGGTGGCTACTACCTCGAATCCGGTGTTTTCTGAATTTCGGGTGATACGGTTGCGGATGACATTGGAATCATCAACAATCATAATTGTTGGCATACCGGCCCTTTCTTTATATTTGAATTAAATATCATTAGAGTTTTTTCGGAATGGTTAACACGATTCTGGTATAGGCGCCCACTTTGGTTGCAAGAGAGATCTTGCCGCCGAGCTGCCGTACTTTTTCTTTGACAATGTCCATACCAACGCCCCGTCCAGCATCTTCATTGCTGTTTTCCATAGTGGAGAAGCCGTGAATGAAAATTTGCTGAACCAGCCCGGTTACATTCAATTTTGCTGCTTCCTCGTGAGTATATGTGCCATTCTGAATTAATTTGCTGCGGATTTTTTCATGGTCAATTCCCGCGCCGTCATCTTGAACGGTTAACTTAATTGCGTCACCCGTTTCTTCCATATCCAAACGCAGATGGCCGGATGGTAGTTTGTGTGCATGTAAGCGGTTTTCAGGTGTTTCGATACCGTGTACGACAGCATTTCTGAGCATTTGTACGGCCAATTCGTTTAGATGGCTTTTCAGGTGTACATTCAGAGGAATGTTGTCCATTCCTATGCAGCTGAAATCAACTACCTTATTGTTGCGTTCAGCAAGCTCTTTTACGAATTTGGATAATTGTTCTTTTACCGGCTCTGCATTGAATACAGCTTGGGCTGCCGAATTGTTGCCGGCAATCCGGTTGCTTAAATCTTCAATAACATCAGTTAGGCTGAATAATTCTTCCAAAGATACAGTAAGTGGAAGAAAGTCTTCGCCTACCAATGCGGTTTTGCGTTGCAGCTCTTTTAAAGAATTTTCCAATACTTCGGCAAGTGACACGAAACCATGAAGGCTGAGAGAGCTGGCATCTCCCTTCAAACTATGTACTTCACGGAAAATGGTGCGGATTTTTTCTTCAAAATCTGTTTGGCGCTGGCCTGGTTTTTTAAGTGTTTCGTTAATGTTTTTATTGCGTTTTTTAGTGTGTTGGATAAAGTCGGAAAGAAGTTGCGGGTCTGCTTTTAAAATGGTATTGAGCATTTCCATGCGCAAATCATTTTGCTCGCGTTCCGCCTCGATTTTATTTTCAAGCAATACAGCGTCTGTTACATCGTTGACATTGACAAGCACCCTAACAATTTCATCCGCATGGTATACGCGGTTGAATTTGAAATCGAGATAACGGGTTTCTTTTTCACCCGATTCTTTTGCTACTTTCATCGGGCAGCGGATTAAGGGGTTCAATCCTGCAATCAGGCGCTCTTTGGTGCGGGGATTATAGAGCTGTTGCACAAAGCTGCCGGCAGTATCCAAATCTCTCGGATTGGATGCCATGTCTGATAAAATTTCCAGCAGGTTTTTGCCGCTGAGATCTGTTTTACCTAGCAAGCGCTCCAGTTCTTTTGAGTATTGTGAACCGATTTCCATTTCTCTATCCAGCAAAAACAAGCCACTGCCGACTGTTTGCAGGATTTCTTTGGTTTCATTCCGTGCAGCAGCAGCAGCTTGGTCGGATTTACCTAAACGGCGCATGAAGAAGCCGACGAATAACAGGAAATAGATTAGAGAAGCAGTGATACCTGCAATTTGAATATTTTGCAGTAACTCAGCTTTTTCATTCATATCATCGTTTAGAGCGACAATGATGTTATCAATATATTCGTATAATTCTTCATGGTGATCGCGGGCAAATTCGGAAACTTCATGTGCGAATTCGGGATTACCTTGTTGATTGGTAACATCATGTTTTAACACTGCTTGAATCAGTGGGGAATATTCTTTCCAAATATCCTGAATTTTTTGCAACTCTTTGCGTGTATCTGCAGCTTTTAATGGTTTAAGCGATTGGTGATCTGCAACAAAGTCATAGTTTCCGCCTTTATCAAGTAGATCGATGATTTGTTGAAAGGTGAGAGAGGATTCTTTGAGATTTTCTTGCTCTTTGATGCTGTTTTCATCATTTGTTTTGAGGTTTGCATGATGATCGGCATGAGACTTTTCATGCCGGTGTTTTTTTGCGTCGTGTTTTTCCAGCGCTAAGATTTGTAGAACTTGGGTGGAAGAGAGGATATTGTAAGCGTTGTCGCTAAGTGTGCCTGCGGCATCGATTTGAGCTTGATTGATTTGGATTTGTTCTGAAATACGGCTGCTGGTAAACATCACACCCGATACAAGCGCCAACAATACGGCAACGGATATGGTTACTTTTCGGTAGCGTTTAACCGGTGATTGGTTGAGCTTTTCAAGACCAGACACATTTCGTGCGTGAAACATATTCTTTTATCCCCTAATAAAAAGCTAAAATAGCAAAAATGAAGGCCGCCGGAGTAGCCGGCTTATGCCAACAAAAGGTCTCGTTAAAGACTACACACTAAAAAACTAAAAAATTTAATTGCGAGACTGGTTACATGCTTTATATGGCTTAAGCATCTTTAATCTGAACTGAGAAAGCAAAGCGGTTTGATTAATATGTTTTCCCCGCGCGCCTTGCATCCGTTTAGGATTGAAATATATCAAAATAATTTTGATTGTTACAATGCTTGGGTTGAAATTATTCTGGCGAAATTTAAATGAAAAAATGTCATTTGTAAGAAAATCAAAGATATAAAAAAATCGATTGTCTACGATATTGTTGTATTAAAACATACCGCTTGTTGAAAATAACTACCGATTGTTTTGAAATGCCTGTCTGAAAACCACCTGGGCGGTTTCAGACAGGCATTAGTTAAGCTGATTATTCCGCTGTGCGCTCTATTTCTACACCTGTCTCCCTTACCCCTTGCAAAATGCCGGGTTTGACCACGCGAACACGCACCCACAATGCGCCGAAATCTTGTAAAACCAGTTCGGCCACATGCTCGGCTAAGGCTTCAAGCAACATGAAATTCTGGCTGTCTAAACTGTGGCGGATAGCTTGGCAGACGTCTGCATAATGTATGGTATCGGCAATGTTATCGGAGATTGCGGATTGTTTCGGGACACCTATATCCAAATCGAAAAGCAAAGTTTGTTTTTGTTCGCGCTCCCAGGCATATACACCGATCAGGGTATCGGCTTTCATGCCGTGCAAGAAGATTTTATCCATTTTGTTTTTCAACCGTTTCAGTTAGAATGACGTGGTCTTATTCTAAAGCAAACCATCATTATGTTGGCAAATTTACTGGCCGTAATTGCGGCTTATCTGATCGGATCACTTTCTTTTGCGGTAATTGTGTCGAAACTTTACGGTATGGATGATCCGCGTACTTATGGTTCGGGTAATCCGGGGGCGACCAATGTATTACGCAGCGGCAAAAAAAAGGCAGCAGCCTTAACACTTTTGGGTGATGCGCTTAAAGGCTTGGTTGCAGTGTGGTTGGCTCTTGCGTTGCAAGATAGTTTGGGCTTAAGTAACGCCACTATCGCCGGAGTAGCGGTGGCGGCGCTGGTAGGGCACATGTGGCCGGTGTTTTTCGGGTTTAAAGGCGGAAAAGGTGTGGCGACGGCACTGGGGGTTTTGCTGGCACTTTCTTGGCCGACAGCATTGGTGTGTGCGGCTGTATGGATGGTGATGGCTTTGGGCTTTAAAGTGTCTTCTCTGGCCGCATTAACTGCAACGCTTGTTAGCCCGATTGCTGCGTATTTTCTGATGCCTTATGGTTCATGGAAGTGGGCGGCACTGATTATTGCCTTGTTGGTTTTGTTCAGGCACAAAAGCAATATCGAAAAGCTGATAAAGGGCGAAGAGAGCAAAATCGGTGACAAAGCGGAATGATATTGATTGATCTGTAGTGTGATCAATAATGCCAGTCTGAAAAACTTTTCAGACTGGCATTATTTTATTTCCAGATGTCTGCCTTGCGGTTTAAATAACGGGTATCGTCGAATGTTGCCAGCATTGAGGGAGCAAGCGCTACGAAAATGGCTGCCAGAATACCGCTTAGAAATGCTTCTCCCCAGGCAATCAGAAAAAAGACTTTGAACGAAGCATCCCAGAGTGAAACGCCCGGGAAAGCAAGCGAATGCTCCAAAGCCGTTACAATCAGTGCACCGGTAAACAGCATGCCGATAGCTGCGGCAATAAACCCGTTTACAAAAATATAGATAAAGAGATTAGGAGGCAGATAGCGCTGTACCAAAGTCAGCAGTAGGCGGCATATCAAAACAGGTGGTAGTAAAAGCAAAAGGGCATTGATGGCAAATACGACAGAGCTTGATACACCGCCTGTGATAATCAAATAGGGCAAAAAAAGCAGGGTTGCGAGCCAAAATGCAGCAGGAGCGCCCAACATTAGTGTTACCAGGCTCATGCCGATCAAATGATAGTTCATGCCGCTCAGCTGCCCGCTGTCTATACCGGCACGAAGAATCCAAAGCAAAGCCAGCCATATGAGTGCCGCAGCCGCTACGCGCGGCCGGTATTGCAACACTGCCCATGCTTTTTTTGCGGTTACAGCCAGCACTAAAAAAAGCACACAACCGGCAGCATAAAGCCATGTAAGTTCAAACCATTCGGCAGAAAAATTCATAACCTAACCTTATTTTCGATATGGGCGCATTATACAAAGATTGAGACTTTTGCAAACACCATTTGCGGCGGATTTTGGTGTGGATGCATCACTCGCGCATTCGGTTTTGTATGATGGATGATATGCCCGCACTTATCGGGCGGTCCATATGGGCTAGATACTTCGAGCCGCTTTTATACCTGATAGTTTGGCAAAGATGTCAGAGTGCCTGTCTGAAAGAATGTTTCTTTGCATATTGTTTTACCTACGCAATCAATAGAAGAAAACCTAAAAACACGTTAAAATAGCCGCTTTGCAAGAAAACCGAGCGAAGGCTGCTTTTGTATGTTATGGACTGTTTTACTCATTATTCTCATCGCGGCGATAGGCGGCCTGTTATGGTTCCGCCAGCGCCAGGAGCGCGAGTGGCAGATGGAAATGACCTATCTGCGCCGCCACGAAAACGAGCGCCCCGATTTGCCGGATAATGTCAGAGAAGCCAAAGAAATCAGAGGCGCCGGCCCCAATCTGCAAAACAGCCGTGATACCCGTAAAGCAGCAGAAGCAAGTCAGGCTGTATATGAGCGGACAGTTGAAAAATTAAGGGAAATTGCACCTAAACGGGTGCGTAAGCTGGATGCGTTGATGGGTAAGCTCAATCCGGAAGAGCAAGGTAAGTTGGATGAGCTACCTATTTTTGCAGATACGCAAAATCGTGAAACTGGTTTTGCCGAAGTCCCCGATATGGAAAGCAGCAGCACGCAAGCCGCCGACCGTTTGCGGCAGATGCTCGGTCGCAATCCCGTGCACACTTCCAGCAACACGCTTTCGATTGCTTCTTATTTGGCCGAACATGAAGAAGAGCAGGCAGAAAAACAGCATGCCGCTTTTGACGAATTTATATCCGGCCGTGCAATGCCGCGTGCCGTGCCGAAGATTATAGATTTCGACATGGATCCGCAAATGTTGCGCAAGCCGCATAAACCTGCGGCGGATTTACCTGTGATTACATTGGAAGAGGCTACCCGCAGCCCGTGGATAGACGAGCCTGAGCATTTGCAAGTTTCCCAAGCTGCCAATGATGAGCGTTTGAAATCGTCAGAACCAAGAAAAACCATTACGCTGGACGATCCCGCCGTTATGCGCACCCGAGCTAGAACTTTGGCGGAAGTCAATAAACTGTATATTGAAAATTATCGTCCGGAGGCGCATGAGGTTCGTCATTTGCCGCCTAAACATACGGTAATCGATGCAACAGATATTCAAACTAATCTGCAATGGCAGCGTATTTCCCATTATAACCGCCGCCATGCACAAATCCTTGGTGAGAGTCAGAACCAGCCCAATCCCGATGTTATTCCTTTGGAAGAAATCTTTTTCAATAGCGTACGCAACGGCCTGCCTGCGGGGCGTCGCTTCCGCAGAGCCAGCAGTGCCGTGCATGAGAGCGTAATACCGGAAACCACGCGCATCGAGCAGGCTCAGCTGACACAAGTTCAACGGCCCCGTCCTATGGTCGCTGCCGGTTTAAACAAACCGGCTTCCGTGCCGCTTTATCAAGCCCGTAATATTGAGAAGCCTGTGCAACCGGTGATCAACACACCGCCCGCACCGAATGCTACGGTGGTGGAGCCTCCGCCTGTGCCTGAAACGCCTAAGCCGGTTGTGGATATTCCTGAACCACCGGTATTTAACCGCGATACCCAGCCTTTGCAGATGGCTGCTCCTGCACCTGTGGTGAATGCACACATTACTGATTCTCCCGATTCATTGATTCGTGAGCGTTTAATCAGTGAGTCGGCACCGGAAATAGCGCAGCCGGTTTATGATGCAGAGGTTGGTCAGACAGCAGAAAATAATACAATCAATGTGGAACGCCAGACAGGCCTGTCTGAAAATACCATGCCTGAGCAGATTTGCAACAGCGTGCCGCAGCCGCAATTACAACATCATGAAACAGTTTTTCAGACAGGCATGGTTCTGCCGGATGTGTCTTTGTTGTTGCCACCGCAGTTTGATGCGGCAGCAACGCAGAGCGAAGAAGCATTGCTGGAAAACAGCATAACCATCGAAGAAAAGCTGGCTGAATTTAAAGTTAAAGTTAAAGTGCTGGATGCTTATGCCGGCCCAGTGATTACGCGCTATGAAATCGAGCCGGACGTAGGTGTTCGCGGTAATGCCGTATTGAACTTGGAAAAAGATCTTGCCCGCTCGCTTGGTGTGGCTTCTATACGGGTGGTGGAAACCATTCCGGGTAAAACCTGTATGGGTTTGGAATTGCCTAATCCGCGCCGCCAAGTTATTCGGTTGAGCGAAATTTTCAATTCCCCCGCTTTCCGCGACAGCGCCTCCAAACTGACGCTAGCCTTAGGGCAGGATATCACCGGGCAGCCGGTGGTAACCGATTTGGCTAAAGCGCCGCATCTGCTGGTGGCGGGTACAACCGGCTCGGGTAAATCGGTGGGTGTGAACGCCATGATTCTTTCCATGTTGTTCAAAGCATCGCCCGAAGATGTGCGCATGATTATGATAGACCCGAAAATGCTGGAATTGAGCATTTATGAAGGGATACCGCATTTGCTGGCGCCGGTGGTAACCGATATGAAACTGGCTGCTAATGCGTTGAACTGGTGTGTAAACGAAATGGAAAAACGTTACCGCCTGATGAGCCATTTCGGTGTGCGCAATCTGGCCGGATTTAACCAAAAAATTGCCGAAGCGGCAGCGCGCGGCGAAAAAATTACCAATCCGTTCACACTCACGCCGGACGATCCGGAACCGTTGGAAAAACTGCCGTTTATTGTGGTGGTGGTCGATGAGTTTGCCGATTTGATGATGACGGCGGGTAAGAAAATCGAAGAGTTGATTGCCCGCCTCGCACAAAAAGCACGCGCAGCCGGTATCCATCTGATTTTGGCAACTCAACGTCCGAGCGTGGATGTGATTACGGGGCTGATTAAAGCCAATATTCCCACGCGCATCGCATTCCAAGTGTCAAGTAAAGTGGATAGCCGCACCATTCTCGACCAAATGGGTGCAGAAAACCTGCTTGGGCAAGGCGATATGTTATTCCTGCCGCCGGGTACAGGCTATCCGAAGCGTGTTCACGGCGCTTTTGTGCAGGACAGTGAAGTGCATGCCGTGGCCGAATACCTGAAGCAATTCGGTGAACCGGATTATATTGATGATATTTTGAGCGCAGGAGCGGCCGGTGATGACATATTTAGCAATGCGCCGGGCGGCAATAACGACCGTGACGAACTTTATGATGAAGCGGTCGCAACCATTCTTAAAACTCAGAAGCCGAGCATCTCTAATCTCCAACGCCATTTGCGTATAGGTTATAACCGCGCGGCTACGTTGTTTGACATGATGGAAGCCAATGGTGTGATTTCACCGGCCGAACCAAACGGCAAGCGAACCATTCTGGTGCAGAGTTCGGCGCATTTGGATTGATTTGGATTGAATTTTTGGTAAGAAAATTTTGATAAACTCAGCAGCTGAAAAATTCAATCTTCAGTCAAACCAAAGCAACGCTGTAATGAATTGTTGAGTTTTCTTGCCATATTAGGTTAGAAAAGTAAGTTTAGTAATCGATCAAAGCCGCCTGAAAAGGCGGTTTGCTTTTGATTCACCGCATAATTTTTATATAAAGAGACATAAATGCAAGGGAAACGCGTTTTAACCGATAAACAAATGGCTTTCTTACTGGCCACTATGACGGCACTGATGCCGCTTTCTGTTGATGGCTATCTGCCTGCGCTGGTTCAAATTTCGGAAGAGCTGAATGCAGATATCCATATGATTGAAAAAAGCCTCAGCACATTCTTGCTGGGCGTGGCTGTCGGGCAGTTTGTAGGCGGCTCTGTTTCGGATATTAAAGGGCGCAGAGTTGTGGCATTGAGCGGTTTGGCTGTTTATATTTCTGCGAGTTTGGGGTTGGCTTTGCTGCAAACGGCGGAGCAGTTATTGGTTTTGCGGGCTGTGCAGGCTTTGGGCGCGGGCATGGCGGCGGTTATGGCGGGGGCTGTGGTGCGCGACCATTATGAAGGGCGGCAGGCCGGACAGATGTTTGCATTAATCGGCATCATTATGATGGGCGCGCCGCTGGTTGCGCCTATGTTGGGTTCGGTTTTGCAGATTTTAGGCGGCTGGCGGTTGATTTTTGCTTTTTTGACGGTTTATGCAGTATTGGTTTGGGCGCTGATTTATTATTTTCTGCCACATTCGGCGCACTGTGGAAAATTCGATGGATCGTTTGTTGCGGATATGTGGGCGCGTTATCGGAAAGTTTTACGCACCAAACCTGCTTTAGGTTTTCTGTTTTTCCAAGCGTTCAGCTTTTCTTCTATGTTTGCATTTATCACGGAATCGCCATTTGTATATATGAAGTTATACGGTGTCAGCCCGCATGCTTATGCTTGGCTGTTTGGCTGCAACATTATCATGATGGCGGCGTTTAACCGTTTAACAGCTTATCAGCTGAAAACGGGTAAAAATGCGGAAGACATTCTGAAATGGGGTGTTTTGGTTCAAATGTTTGCCAATATCTGTTTGGCGTTGTCCGTGTTCGGTTTCGGTTTGCCGCCTATGGCATTATTGGTTGGCTTTGCGATGATTTCGGTTGGAACCCAAGGCTTGATCACAGCCAATACGCAAACGTGTTTTATGAGCTATTTTAAGGCTGAGGGTGGAACGGCCAATGCTTTGCTGATGGCTTCCAGTTCTTTGATCGGTGCGTTTATGGGCTGGCTGACCACGGTGCTGCATGACGGCTCAGCGCATGTGATGGTAGGCATGATGCTGACTTCGAGTATATGCGGTATCAGTTTGCTTTGGTTTTATTCGCGAGAAGTTTGGTTGGCGAAGCGTGTTCATTGATAAAATGCCTGTCTGAACGCTTTCAGACAGGCATTAATCATGTAAAATGCTTGACGATAAAATCCTATAAAAGAAAGTTTTTATGTCTTCCGATGAAAAATTGTTGCCGCACCGGCAGGCGATTGATGAAATAGATGCAGAAATATTAAGCTTGTTAAACCGGCGGGCGTCTCATGCACGCGCAATCGGCGAATTGAAAGGCACCGGCGTGGTTTATCGCCCCGAGCGGGAAGCGCAGGTTTTGTTGCGTATTAAGGAGCTGAACCAAGGGCCTCTTTCCGGTGAATCTGTTGCACGCCTTTTCCGTGAAATCATGAGCGAATGCTTGGCCGTGGAGCGGCCGTTAACGATCGCTTATCTTGGCCCGGAAGGTACGTTTACCCAGCAGGCGGCTATCAAGCATTTTGGTCATGCCGCCCATACGCGGGCGTGTGCTACGGTGGATGAGTGTATGCGCTTGGTGGAGGCCAAGCAGGCGGATTATGCTGTGGTGCCAGTGGAAAACTCAACCGAAGGTTCGGTTGGCCGAACTTTGGATTTGCTGGTGGCCAGCCCGTTGAAAGCTTGCGGCGAAGTGATTTTGCGTATTCACCATAATCTTTTGCGTAAGCGGGAAGGCATGGAGGGCTTGAAAAAAGTGTATGCCCATGCACAAGCTTTGGCGCAATGTCAGGCTTGGCTGAGCAAACATTTGCCTGATTCGGTGGAGCGCATTCCGGTATCCAGCAATGGTGAAGCGGCAAGATTGGCATCTTTGGATGATTCGGCTGCGGCGATTGCGGGGCAAACCGCTGCTGAAATCTACGGCTTGCTCAAACTCAGTTCGAATATCGAAGACGAACCCAACAACACAACTCGCTTTTTGGTGTTGGGTTATCAAGAAACGGTGCCAAGCGGGCAGGACAAAACTTCGCTGGTGTTTTCTACGCCGAATAAGGCCGGCGCGGTCAGCTCTTTGCTGGAACCGTTCACGGCAGGCGGTATTTCGATGACTAAATTTGAAAGCCGGCCGAGCAAAACGGGTTTGTGGGAATATGTGTTTTTTATCGACATCGAAGGGCATGTTGATGAAGAACGTGTGCAGGCGGTGTTGCAAAAATTCAGTGAGCGCAATGTGTTTGTGAAAGTGGTGGGTGCTTACCCGCTGGCCGTTATTTGATTGCCGGAAAGCTGCGCTATGCAAGATGCTGCTATTTTAGGTTTGGGTTATTTAGGCAGGCCGTTGGCAGAGAAACTTTATTTGAGCGGCTGTCAGGTAGCAGCGGTAAAAAGAAATTTATCTTCCGATGATGTCAATTTACCCATCAGCTTGAAATGCGCTGATTTTAACGACATTGCGCAGCACCGCTCGATATTCGATCAAACTTGGGCGGATAAACCAGTTTGGATTTGTTTATTACCACCTACCCCTTTTGCTGCTTATGATGCCTGTCTGAAAAACTGGTGTGGTTTGGCAAAAGAGTATGGTATCAAGCATTTGGTATTTTCCAGCAGCATCAGCGTTTATGGCAGCAGAGAGCGTGAATGTAATGAAGAAAGCCTGCTTGAGCCTGAAACAGAAAGTGCGCGCAAAATTGTGGCGGCAGAAACCGTATTTCTGCAAAGCGGAATTGAACATGTGGATATTATGCGTTTGGGCGGGCTTTATTCTGCAAGTCGCCATCCCTTAAACCGCATATTGCAACGGGGTGACGCCATACCGAATGCTGGCCAGCGGGTAAATATGGTACATCAAGACGCAGCGGTATCCGCTTTGTTTAATGTGGCAATGAATCCGAACGGCATACGCATCCGCAATATTGTGGCGCAAGATCATCCTACCAAACGAGAATTTTATACCGCGCAAGCCCGGAGCTTGGGCTTGCCGGTTCCCGAATTTGAAACGGGTAATGGCGGCGGCAAGATAGTGCGTACGCTGTTTGACGATATTTAATGATTAAGCTTTGCAAAACAGAAGTTTTATCACGATAGAATAACCGGTGTGTTTGATATGCTAGAAATGCTGTCGGATATGCCTGTCTGAAAGATTTGAAAATATATGTTTGTTTTACCGATTATTAATCATCTGATTCAACAAAACCCTGAAACACAGGCGCAATTGGCGGGCTATAACGGCATCGTACTGGATTTGAACTTAGCCGGTTTGCGCGTGCACGGCCAATTTGATTCGCGCGGCTTTCTGGTGGAATCAGATAAACCCGCCGATACCGTGTTAACTTTTCATGAAAGTGCGATGCAAAAGATCTTGCGTAGGGAAATGCCGGGAGTGGGCGATTTCAGCATAGAAGGTGACCAAGAATTGGGCTTCAACCTGCTGCCGCTTTTGGGCAGCCTGCGCTATTATGCCAGCGACGATTTGAGCCGGATATTCGGCGATGCGGCGGCCGGCAGCATCATGATGCGAACCCAGAAATTGGGTGCGACATTAAAACAAATCGGTCAAAGCCTGATGGGGCAGGCGTCGGATTATGCAAAAGAGCAGAGTGCCCCCGTTATTACGCGGGAAGAATTTGACGAATGGGCGGATGAAGTGGACCGCTTGCGTGACGATGTGGCGCGTTTGCATGCCCGTTTGGATAAGCTGGAGCGCAATTGGTAAAGGAAATCTATAACTCAATCTTTTTTGCCTTAACCTGATTAAGCGGATTCGGATTTGAAGTGCAACTTTCCGCAACAGAAAAAGGCCAGTATGCGGTAGCATACGGCCTTTCCTGACAAGAAAGATTGCCATGAGCTACACACAACTGACCCAAAGCGAACGATACCA
>NZ_LGYH01000005.1 GCF_001308015.1 Neisseria sp. 83E34 | reverse complement strand
GGGTGAGAATGTTGCGATTACTGTAGAACTGATTGCACCGATTGCTATGGAAGAAGGCTTGCGCTTTGCGATTCGTGAAGGTGGCCGTACCGTAGGTGCTGGTGTGGTTTCTTCTATCATTGCTTAATTCAGAAGGATATAGATAAATGGCAAATCAAAAAATCCGTATCCGTTTAAAAGCTTATGACTATAGTCTGATTGATCGTTCAGCTCAAGAGATTGTAGAAACTGCTAAACGTACAGGTGCTGTAGTAAAAGGCCCAATTCCCTTGCCAACAAAAATTGAGCGTTTTAATATTTTGCGATCACCTCATGTAAATAAAACTTCACGTGAGCAATTGGAAATTAGAACTCATTTACGTTTGATGGATATTGTTGATTGGACTGATAAAACTACTGATGCATTAATGAAGCTAGACTTGCCTGCAGGCGTAGATGTAGAAATTAAAGTTCAATAAATATCCTCGGTTTGAGTGATGCCTAGAAAACTCCTAGATATTTTAATTGTCTAGGAGTTTTTTTGTGTGCGAATAATTAGATTTATTGTTATGGAGATGACATCTATCTATCATAAGGTGGGGAGTTGTAGGTGTTTTA
The DNA here is from genome assembly GCF_001308015.1 of Neisseria sp. 83E34. Classification (GTDB taxonomy): domain Bacteria; phylum Pseudomonadota; class Gammaproteobacteria; order Burkholderiales; family Neisseriaceae; genus Neisseria. The sequence continues at coordinate 221,353 of NZ_LGYH01000005.1, read as the reverse complement.
AACTAAGGCAGCAAGGCAATTTAGCGAAGTATGACGGATTAAGTTCCATAATTATAGTTAACTTTAATATCATATTTTAGATGCTGTATTAAATTTCTCTTGTAAAAGAAGTTGTTAATATGGTATAGTTTGAAACTTGGCATTTTGCCAAGTTTATTTTTGCTAAAAATAATCGATCAATCGCAATCGAATTTAAGTTTATAAGGAAAAATCATGACGTTAGGTCTGGTTGGGCGTAAGGTAGGCATGACTCGAGTGTTTACGGAACAAGGTGTTTCTATTCCGGTAACCGTGTTGGATATGTCTATGAATCGTATTACCCAAGTAAAATCCAAAGAGATTGATGGCTATAATGCTGTTCAAGTTACCTTTGGTGAGAAAAAAGCTAACCATGTCAATAAAGCTGAAGCTGGACACTTTGCTAAGGCAGGTGTGGAAGCTGGTCGTGGCTTAGTTGAGTTTGGTTTGTCTGAAGATGATTTAGGTGAGCTGAAGGCTGGTGGTGAAGTTGCTGTCACTATCTTTTCTGAAGGCCAGCTGGTAGATGTGACAGGTACCTCAAAAGGTAAAGGTTTCTCTGGTACGATTAAGCGCCATAATTTTGGTGCGCAGCGAACTTCTCATGGCAACTCTCGTTCCCATCGTGTTCCTGGCTCTATTGGTATGGCGCAAGATCCAGGTCGTGTATTTCCTGGTAAGCGCATGGCAGGTCAATATGGCAATACAAAATCAACGGTGCAAAATTTAGAAGTTGTTCGTGTTGATGAGGAGCGCCAATTGCTGTTGGTAAAAGGTGCTGTACCTGGTGCGGTAAATAGTGATGTAATTGTGCGTCCTAGCGTGAAAGTGGGTGCGTAATGGAATTAAAAATAATCGATGCTCAAGGTCAAGTTTCTGGTAGTTTAGCAGTGTCAGATGCTTTGTTTGATCGTGAGTATAATGAAGCGTTGGTTCATCAGTTAGTTACAGCTTTTTTGGCAAATGCTCGTTTAGGTAATCGTGCTCAGTTAACACGAGCAGAAGTAAAACACTCTACTAAAAAACCTTGGCGTCAAAAAGGTACTGGTAGAGCTCGTTCGGGTATGACTTCTTCCCCTTTGTGGAGAAGTGGTGGTCGTGCATTTCCTAATAAGCCTGATGAGAATTTTACACAAAAAGTTAATCGTAAAATGTATCGTGCTGGGATGGCTACTATTTTGTCTCAGTTGGTTAGGGATGAGCGCTTGTATGTAATTGAGAATTTGTCTGCAGCTACTCCAAAAACTAAAGAATTTGCTAATAAAGTAAAACAATTAGGAATGGAGCAAGTGTTATTTGTTACTAAGCAATTAGATGAAAATATTTATCTTTCTTCTCGTAACTTACCAAATGTGCTGGTCGTGGAAGTTCAGCATATAGATCCATATAGTCTTCTTCGTTATAAAAAAGTAGTGGTTACTAAGGAGGCTGTTGCGCAACTTGAGGAGCAATGGGTATGAATCAATTACGTTTAATGAAAGTAATTCTAGCTCCTGTTGTTTCTGAAAAAAGCAACTTGTTAGCTGAAAAGCGTAATCAAATGACGTTTAAAGTGTTGCCTGATGCAACTAAGCTTGAAGTTAAAGCTGCAGTTGAATTGTTATTTAGTGTAAAAGTAGCTTCTGTGACAACTGTTTCTACTAAAGGTAAGGTGAAACGTTTTGGTCGAACATTGGGGCGACGTAATGATGCCAAGAAAGCTTATGTGAAATTGGTTTCTGGGCAATCATTAGACTTAGAAGCTGCTGCTGCAACTGCAGATAAGGAATAAAGATTATGGCTATTGTAAAAATGAAGCCTACCTCTGCTGGTCGTCGTGGTATGGTTCGTGTTGTAACAAAAGAATTATATAAAGGTGCCCCATACGCACCTCTGGTGGAGAAAAAAAATTCTACCGCTGGTCGTAATAATAACGGACACATTACTACGCGACATAAAGGAGGTGGACATAAACACCATTATCGTGTGATAGATTTTAAGCGTAATAGTAAGGATGGTATTTCTGCAAAGGTAGAACGCATTGAATATGATCCTAATCGAACTGCATATATTGCATTGTTATGTTACGCTGATGGAGAAAGACGTTATATTATTGCCCCAAGAGGTGTTCAGGCTGGAGATGTCTTAGTATCTGGTTCTGAAGCGCCAATCAAAGTAGGTAATGCTTTGCCTATTCGTAATATTCCTGTTGGCACAACAATTCATTGTATTGAAATTAAGCCTGGTAAGGGTGCTCAGATAGCAAGATCTGCAGGTGCTTCAGCTGTTCTGCTAGCGAAAGAAGGTATTTATGCTCAAGTTCGTTTGCGTTCAGGAGAGGTTCGTAGGATCCATATTGATTGTCGCGCAACCGTTGGTGAAGTTGGTAATGAAGAGCAAAGTCTGAAGAAAATAGGTAAAGCAGGTGCTAATCGTTGGCGTGGTATTCGTCCTACAGTTCGAGGAGTGGTAATGAATCCTGTTGACCATCCTCATGGTGGTGGTGAAGGCCGCACAGGTGAAGCGCGTGAGCCTGTTAGTCCATGGGGTACTCCATCTAAAGGCTATCGAACCCGTAACAATAAACGTACGGATAATATGATTGTTCGTCGTCGTTATTCTAAATAAAGGTTAATTATATGGCTCGTTCTCTAAAAAAAGGTCCATATGTAGATTTGCACCTACTTAAAAAAGTAGATACAGCTCGTGCAAATAATGATAAACGCCCAATTAAAACTTGGTCTCGTCGTTCTACTATATTGCCTGATTTTATTGGCTTAACTATTGCTGTTCATAATGGACGCACTCATGTGCCAGTATTTATTAGTGATAATATGGTTGGTCATAAATTGGGTGAGTTCTCATTGACTCGTACTTTTAAAGGTCATTTAGCTGATAAAAAAGCTAAAAAGAAATAAGGTTAATCATGAGAGTATATGCACAACATAAAAATGCACGAATTTCTGCTCAAAAAGCTCGTTTGGTTGCAGATATGATTCGTGGTAAAGGTGTTGCCCAAGCCTTGAATATATTGACATTTAGTCCTAAAAAAGGCGCTGAACTAATTAAAAAAGTGCTGGAATCGGCTATTGCAAATGCAGAGCATAATGAAAGTGCTGATATTGATGAATTAAAAGTGGTTGCCATATATGTTGATAAAGCTGCATCACTAAAACGTTTTCAAGCTCGGGCTAAAGGTCGTGGTAATCGCATTGAAAAACAGACTTGTCATATCAATGTGACAGTAGGTAATTAAGGAAAAGCTATGGGACAAAAAATTCATCCAACTGGCTTTCGTTTGGCAGTAAATAAAGATTGGTCATCTAAATGGTTTGCTAAAAATAATGAATTTGCGACAGTTTTAAAGCAAGATATTGATGTCCGTGATTATTTACGTGGACGTTTAGTTGGTGCGTCTGTTGGTCGTGTAATTATTGAGCGGCCTGCAAAATCTGCTCGTATTACCATTTATACTGCGCGGCCTGGTGTAGTAATTGGTAAAAAAGGCGAGGATATTGAAGTATTAAAGCATGATCTGCAGAAATTATTAGGCGTTCCAGTTCATGTTAATATTGAAGAAATTCGTAAACCGGAGTTAGATGCACAAATTATTGCTGACGGTATTGCACAGCAACTGGAGAAGCGAGTGCAGTTTCGCCGTGCAATGAAGCGTGCTATGCAGAATGCAATGAGAGCGGGTGCAAAAGGTATTAAAATAATGACTTCAGGTCGTTTAAATGGTGCAGATATTGCACGTAGTGAATGGTATCGAGAGGGTCGTGTTCCGTTGCATACTTTGAGAGCCAAAGTAGATTATGCTACTAGTGAAGCTCATACTACTTATGGTGTGATTGGCTTAAAAGTCTGGGTATATACTGGAGAAGGTAAAGAGTTAGCTCAGCCTCGTTCAGAGCAAGAAAATAAACGCAGAAAGGGTGGTCGAAATGCTGCAACCAACTAGAATGAAATATCGGAAACAGCATAAAGGTCGCAATACTGGTATCGCAACAAGCGGTAACGTAGTAAGTTTTGGTGATTTTGGATTGAAAGCTGTAGGAAGAGGTCGTTTGACTGCTCGTCAAATTGAGGCGGCCCGTCGTGCAATGACTCGTCATATTAAAAGGGGCGGTCGTATTTGGATTCGAGTGTTTCCTGATAAGCCTATTACTGAAAAACCCATTCAAGTTCGTATGGGGGGGGGGAAAGGTTCTGTTGAATATTATGTTGCTGAAGTAAAACCTGGTAAGGTTTTATATGAGATGGATGGTGTAGCAGAATCTTTAGCTCGAGAAGCGTTTACTTTGGCTGCTGCGAAACTGCCAATTCCAACGGCGTTTGTAACTAGACAGGTAGGTAAATGATGAAAGCTAATGAGTTGAAAAACAAATCAGTTGAGCAACTTCAAGTCGATTTATTGGATCTGTTGAAGACACAATTTAGTCTCAGAATGCAACACGCTACTGGCCAGTTGGGTAATACTAGCGAGTTGACCAAGGTGCGTCGTAATATTGCTCGTGTTAAAACTATTTTAACTGAAAAAGGTGTGAGATAATGAGCGAATTAAAAAATGTACGTACTTTGTTGGGTAGAGTTGTAAGCGACAAAATGGACAAAACTGTAACAGTATTGGTGGAGCGTAAAGTTAAACATCCTTTATATGGGAAGGTAATTCGTCGCTCTACTAAGATTCATGCGCATGATGAACAAAATCAATATGGTATTGGTGATATTGTCGTAATTGAAGAAAGTCGTCCACTGTCGAAAACTAAATCATGGACAGTAAAGAAAATGGTTGAAAAAGCCCGATCTGTTTAACTTTATGTTAGTTGTGTGTAAATAGTTGGAGGCGGAGCTTGCGGAAATTATAAAAATTCTGTAAACTCCGCTAATTGCTTTCAGTTCTTGAAAGATTCTCCCTTCGGGACCCAAGACTGGTTTACTTGAACCATATAGGTTTCAAAAGTTTATTTTCGATCGTCAAAGCAAACTTTTGAAAGTGGTAAATTAAGTTGGATTTATTATTAAGGTAAAAAAATGATTCAAATGCAGACCATTCTAGATGTGGCTGATAATTCTGGTGCGCGCCGTGTGATGTGCATTAAGGTATTGGGTGGATCTAAACGTCGCTACGCTAATGTGGGCGATATTGTTAAGGTGGCAGTTAAAGATGCGGCTCCTCGTGGAAGAGTAAAAAAAGGCGATGTGTATAATGCAGTGGTTGTGCGTACTGCGAAAGGTGTTCGTCGTCCTGATGGTGCGTTGATTAAGTTTGATAATAATGCTGCTGTGTTGCTGAATAATAAGCTTGAGCCAATGGGGACTCGAATTTTTGGTCCGGTTACTCGAGAGCTTCGTACTGAGCGCTTTATGAAGATTGTCTCATTGGCGCCTGAGGTGTTATAAAGGAGGTGGCGATGAATAAGATTGTTAAAGGTGACACGGTTGTTGTTATTGCTGGTAAGGATAAAGGTAAACAAGGGCAGGTACTTCGGGTGCTGGGTGATAAATTAGTAGTTGGTGGTGTCAATCAAGTGAGGCGCCATCAAAAACCCAATCCGATGAGAGGTGTTGAAGGTGGTATTGTGACAAAGAATATGCCTTTGGCTATTTCTAATGTTGCTATTTTAAATCCTGAGACAAACAAGGCTGACCGAGTTGGTATTAAGTTGGTTGAGGCTGAAGGCAAAGTTAAGCGCATTCGGATCTTTAAATCTAATGGTGCTGAGATTGGTGTTTAAGGAGTTGTAGTTAAGATGGCTCGTTTGAAAGATTATTATACTGATGTAGTAGTGCCTGAGTTAACAAAGCAATTTGGGTATAAGTCAATTATGGAAGTTCCCCGTATTGAAAAGATAACTTTAAATATGGGGGTTGGTGAGGCTGTTGCTGATAAAAAAGTAATGGAACATGCCGTTGCTGATTTAGAAAAGATTGCAGGGCAAAGGCCTGTAGTGACTGTGGCTAGAAAGTCTATTGCTGGCTTTAAGATACGTGATGGTTATCCAGTTGGGTGTAAGGTAACCTTGCGTCGTGGTCAAATGTTTGAATTTCTTGACCGGTTGGTTACTATTGCTTTGCCACGTGTGCGCGATTTTCGTGGAGTGAGTGGTAAGTCATTTGATGGTCGTGGTAACTATAATATGGGTGTGCGTGAACAAATCATTTTTCCTGAAATTGAATATGATAAGATTGATGCTTTGCGTGGGTTGAATATTACGATCACTACTACTGCTAAAACTGATGATGAAGCTAAGGCATTATTATCACTGTTTAAGTTTCCGTTTAAAGGATGATCATGGCTAAAAAGGCACTAATTAATCGAGAAGCTAAACGTATTGCGTTAGCTAAAAAATATGCTGCTAAGCGTGCAGCTATTTTTGCAGTCATTAATGATGCTCAAGCTGCTGATGAAGAACGCTTCGAGGCTCGTTTGAAACTGCAAACTATTCCGCGTAATGCTGCACCAGTTCGTCAGCGTCGTCGTTGTGCGATTACTGGCCGCCCCCGCGGAACATTTCGTAAATTCGGCTTGGGCCGTATTAAAATCCGGGAAATTGCTATGCGTGGCGAAATCCCAGGTGTTATTAAAGCCAGCTGGTAATAGGAGAGAATTAAATGAGTATGCATGATCCTATTTCCGATATGTTAACTCGTATCCGTAATGCTCAGCGTGCTAACAAAGCTGCTGTTTCGATGCCATCTTCTAAACTAAAATGTGCGATTGCAAAAGTTTTACAAGAGGAAGGCTATATTGAAAGTTATTCTGTTTTAGGTGATTTAAAACAGGTGCTTGAAATTCAGTTGAAATATTATGCAGGTAGACCAGTTATAGAACAAATTAAAAGAGTTTCAAGACCTGGATTGCGGGTATATAAAGGTTCTGGTGAAATTCCGACTGTTATGAATGGGTTAGGGGTTGCTATTATTAGTACCTCAAAGGGAGTTATGACTGACCGTAAAGCTCGCGCTGCTGGTGTTGGTGGTGAGTTATTGTGTGTAGTTGCATAACAGGGAGAATTCTTAAGATGTCTCGCGTAGCAAAAAATCCAGTAACTGTTCCAACTGGCGTAGAAATTAAATTTGGAACAGATGTTTTGACTGTCAAGGGTAAAAATGGTGAATTATCATTTCCTTTGGGTGACGAAGTAAAGGTTGAATTGAATAACAACCAGTTAACTTTTGTTGCTGCTAATAACAGTAAACATTCCCGTGCGATGTCTGGTACCGTTCGTGCATTAGTTGCTAACATGGTAAAGGGCGTTTCTGAGGGTTTTGAAAAGAAGTTACAATTGATCGGTGTTGGTTATAGAGCGCAAGCTCAAGGTAAAGTTTTAAATTTATCATTAGGTTTCTCTCATCCAATCAATTATGAGATGCCAGAGGGTGTTACAGTTCAAACACCGACTCAAACAGAAATTGTATTGAATGGTGCTAATAAGCAAGTTGTTGGTCAAGTAGCGGCTGAAATTCGCGCGTTTCGTCCACCTGAGCCTTACAAAGGTAAAGGGGTTCGTTATGTGGGTGAAGTGGTTGTGATGAAAGAAGCCAAGAAGAAATAATTGAGGTTCCATTAATGGATAAACATGCAACAAGACTCCGCCGTGCTCGAAAAACACGTGCGAGAATTGCGGATTTAAAAATTGTTAGATTGTGCGTTTTCCGTACAAATAACCATATTTACGCTCAAGTAATTAGCTCTGATGGCGGTCAAGTGCTGGCATCGGCATCCACTTTAGAGGCTGATGTTCGGAAAGAATTGAAATCAAGCTCAAATATTGAAGCTGCGGCATTTATTGGTAAACGTATTGCGCAAAAAGCTAAAACAGCTGGTATTGATGTGGTTGCTTTTGATAGATCTGGTTTTCAATATCATGGTCGAGTTAAAGCATTGGCAGAAGCAGCTCGTGAGAATGGTTTGAGTTTCTAAAGATTAAAGGATTTTGGAGATCTGAGACATGGCAAAACATGATACAGAAGAGCGCGGCGACGGCTTAATTGAAAAAATGGTAGCTGTTAATCGTGTAACCAAAGTAGTGAAGGGTGGTCGAATTATGGCCTTTTCTGCACTAACTGTTGTTGGCGATGGTGATGGCCGTATTGGTATGGGTAAAGGTAAGTCACGTGAAGTACCTGTTGCTGTCCAGAAGGCAATGGATCAAGCTCGTCGTTCAATGATTAAAGTTCCTTTAAAAGATGGAACTATTCATCATGAAGTGATAGGTAAACACGGAGCAACTCGTGTTTTTATGCAACCTGCTAAAGAAGGTAGTGGTGTAAAAGCTGGTGGTCCAATGCGTTTGATTTTTGATGCAATGGGTATTCATAACATATCTGCAAAAGTCCACGGTTCAACGAATCCTTATAATATAGTTCGGGCAACCTTGGATGGTTTGTCTAAGTTATATACCCCTGCTGAAATTGCAGCTAAACGTGGTTTAACAGTAGAAGAGATTTCTGGGTGAGAATGATGACTGAGCAGAAAAAAATTAAAGTAACACTAGTAAAAAGTTTAATTGGTACAATCGGCTCTCATCGTAATTGTGTTCGAGGCTTAGGATTGCGCCATCGTGAACATACTGTTGAAGTTTTAGATACTCCAGAAAATCGCGGTATGATTAATAAGGTAAGTTACCTTTTAAAAGTGGAGTCTTAAATGTTATTGAATACTATTCAACCTGCCAAAGGTGCTACACATGCGAAACGTAGAGTTGGTCGTGGTATTGGTAGTGGTTTAGGTAAAACTTGTGGTCGAGGCCATAAAGGCCAGAAGAGCAGATCAGGTGGTTTTCATAAGACAGGCTTTGAAGGTGGACAAATGCCGTTACAACGTCGTTTACCTAAGCGTGGTTTTAAATCACTAACTGCCGGACTCTCGGTAGAAGTTCGATTGAATGAGCTGAATTTAATTGCAGTTCAGGAAATTGATTTGTTGGTTCTGAAACAAGCCGGACTAATTCCCTTAAATAGCACAGCTGTAAAAGTGATCGCTTCAGGAGAGATCAAAAAAAGTGTTTATTTAAAAGGTATTAGAGTGACTCAGGGCGCTAAGATTGCAATCGAGGCTGCTGGTGGTAAAGTAGAAGAGTAAGGTTTAGTAAATTGGCTTATCAACAATCTAAATCAGGTTCTGTAAAATTTAATGATTTGAAAAATAGATTATTATTTTTACTGGGGGCACTAATTATTTATAGAATTGGTACTCATATACCTGTACCAGGTGTCGATGCAGCTATTCTTGCTAAGGCTTATCAAAATCAAAGCACTGGAATACTCGGTATGCTAAATATGTTTTCGGGTGGGTCCTTGGAACGTTTTAGTATATTTGCAATTGGTATCATGCCCTATATTTCAGCGTCAATTGTAATGCAATTGGCGTCTGAAATATTACCTTCTTTAAAGTCTTTGAAAAAAGAAGGTGATGCTGGTAGAAGAGTTATTACTAAATACACGCGAATTGGTACAGTTTTATTGGCTACCTTGCAGAGTATTGGTGTCGCAAGTTTGGTTTATAGCCAAGAAAATTTAGTCATTGTTTCTAAATTTGAGTTTTATATCTCAACAATAGTTTGTTTGGTTGGTGGAACTATGTTCTTGATGTGGCTAGGTGAACAAATGACTGAGCGAGGTATTGGTAATGGTATTTCTTTGATTATCACCGCAGGTATTGCTGCAGGTATCCCTTCAGGAATAAAACAATTATTTGCATTATTAAATAATGACTCTACTGGTGTGCTGCAAGTTATTGGTATTGGATTGGGAGTTATTTTCCTAGTTTATATTGTTGTATGTTTTGAGAGCGCATTAAGAAAAGTGCCTATTCATTATGCAAAAAGGCAAGTAATTGGCGGACAAAATACCCATATGCCATTTAAATTGAATATGTCAGGGGTAATTCCTCCGATATTCGCATCCAGTCTAATCATGTTTCCTGCAACAATAGGAAGTTGGCTTGGCAATAACCAAAATGAAACTTGGTTGACGCAATTGGTGTCAATGTTAGGTCATGGGCAGACTTTGTATTTATTATTATTCTCCTTTTTGATTATATTTTTCTGTTATTTTTATACAGCTCTCGTTTTTTCTCCAAAAGAAATGGCGGAAAATTTGAAGAAAAGTGGTGCTTTTATTCCTAACATCAGACCAGGTGAACAGACTGCTAATTATCTAGAAAAACTTGTAATGCGCTTAACTTTTTTTGGTGCACTTTATATAACAAGTATTTGTTTATTGCCGGAACTTTTAACTTTAAAGGTTAATATCCCATTTTATTTGGGTGGTACGTCTTTATTGATTCTGGTGGTTGTAACCATGGATTTTAGCACTCAAATCGCTTCCTATAAGATGACTGAACGGTATGAGCATTTTAATATGAAGTCTTTATCTCGTAAGTAAAAAATGGCTAAAGAAGATACTATACAAATGCAGGGTGAGATTTTAGAAACTTTACCCAATGCTACTTTTAAAGTAAAGCTTGAAAATGATCATGTGGTGTTAGGTCATATTTCGGGAAAAATGCGTATGCATTACATACGAATTTCTCCGGGAGATAAAGTAACTGTTGAGCTGACCCCTTATGATTTAACTCGTGCTCGAATTGTTTTTAGAACACGGTAATCTTGATGAAAGGAACTAATGATGCGCGTTCAGCCGTCTGTTAAAAAAATTTGTCGCAACTGTAAGGTTATTCGACGTAACCGTGTAGTTCGTGTAATTTGTACAGATCCTCGTCATAAACAACGCCAAGGTTAATTTCTAGGCTTAAGGATTTTATGGTATAGTGACGAGTTTTTGCCTTAGAGGAAATAAATATGGCTCGTATTGCAGGGGTAAATATCCCTAATAATTCCCACATCGTTATTGGCTTACAAGCTATTTACGGTATTGGATCTACTCGTGCTAAATTGATTTGCGAAGCTGCAGGAGTATCTGCTAGCACTAAAGTAAAAGATTTAGACGAAACTCAATTGGAAGCTTTGCGTGAGCAAGTTAGCAAATATGAAATTGAAGGTGATTTGCGTCGTGAAGTAACAATGAGTATCAAGCGATTGATGGATATGGGTTGCTATCGTGGCTTCCGTCATCGTCGTGGTTTGCCTTGTCGTGGTCAGCGTACTCGCACGAATGCTAGAACTCGCAAAGGCCCACGTAAAGCTATTGCAGGTAAGAAATAATTTTTTAAGGATTAATTTAGATGGCTAAAGCAAACACAGCTTCGCGTGTACGTAAAAAAGTACGTAAAACTGTGAGTGAAGGTATTGTGCATGTTCATGCATCTTTTAACAATACCATCATTACTATCACCGACCGTCAGGGCAATGCATTGTCTTGGGCTACCTCTGGGGGCGCTGGTTTTAAAGGTTCACGTAAAAGTACACCGTTTGCTGCTCAAGTGGCAGCAGAAGCAGCTGGTAAAGTTGCCCAAGAGTATGGCGTAAAAAATTTGGAAATTCGTATTAAAGGTCCTGGGCCTGGTCGTGAATCTTCTGTGCGTGCATTGAATGCTCTGGGTTTCAAAATTACCAGTATTACTGACGTTACTCCATTGCCCCACAATGGTTGCCGTCCGCCTAAAAAACGTCGTATTTAATTTTGGAGTGATTGAAACATGGCACGTTATACCGGCCCTAAATGTAAATTAGCTCGCCGTGAAGGCACTGATTTGTTTCTGAAGAGTGCACGTCGCTCTTTGGAGTCTAAATGTAAAATTGATTCTGCTCCTGGTCAGCATGGTGCCAAGAAACCTCGTTTATCTGACTATGGTTTGCAATTACGTGAGAAGCAAAAAATCCGCCGTATTTATGGTGTGTTAGAACGTCAATTCCGTCGTTATTTTGCAGAAGCTTCACGTCGTAAAGGTTCTACAGGTGAGCTATTGCTCCAATTGTTGGAATCTCGCTTAGATAATGTTGTGTATCGTATGGGTTTTGGTTCTACCCGTGCGGAAGCACGTCAATTGGTATCGCATAAAGCAATTACTGTTAATGGACAGGTTGTAAATGTTCCTTCATGCCAAGTCAAACCAGGTGATGTAGTTGCTGTACGTGAAAAAGCTAAAAAGCAAGTTCGTATTCAAGAAGCATTAGGATTGGCAGAACAAATCGGTCTGCCGAGCTGGGTTTCTGTGGATGCAGGCAAGATGGAAGGTATATTTAAAAATATGCCAGATCGATCTGAGCTGTATGGCGATATTAATGAACAGCTAGTGGTTGAGTTTTACTCTAAATAATACTAGCTCTGTGAGGGACAGTTAAATGCAAAATAGCACTTCCGAATTTTTGAAACCTCGTCAAATTGATGTAGATACCTTATCTGCAACTAGAGCAAAAGTATCTATGCAGCCTTTTGAGCGCGGTTTCGGTCATACTTTAGGTAATGCTTTGCGCCGTATCTTACTGTCGTCCATGAATGGTTTCGCGCCTACTGAAGTTACTATTGCCGGGGTATTACACGAATATTCTACTTTAGATGGTGTTCAGGAAGATGTTGTTGATATTCTCCTGAACATTAAAGGTATTGTGTTTAAGCTCCATGGCCGTAGTGAAGTTCTATTGACTTTGAAGAAGTCGGGTGCTGGTCCGGTTTTGGCTGGTGATATTGATTTACCACATGATGTAGAAATTATTAATCCTGATCATGTGATTTGTCACTTGGCTAGTGCAGGTAGCATTGACATGGAAATCAAAGTTGAACAAGGGCGTGGCTATCAATCTGTTTCTGGTCGTCGAGCAGGGCGTGATGATAACAGGATTGGTTCTATTCAACTGGATGCGAGCTTTTCGCCTATCAGTCGAGTTAGTTTTGATGTAGAAGCTGCAAGGGTTGAACAACGTACGGATTTAGATCGTTTAGTTCTGGATATAGAAACAAACGGTTCTTTGGATCCAGAGGAAGCAATCCGTAGTGCTGCTCGCATTTTGATTGACCAAATGTCTATTTTTGCTGATTTGCAAGGGACTTCGGTAGAAGAGGTTGAGGAGAAAGCTCCACCTATTGATCCTATTCTACTTAGACCGGTTGACGATTTGGAACTGACGGTGCGTTCGGCTAACTGCTTAAAAGCTGAAGATATTTATTATATTGGTGATTTAATCCAACGTACTGAAACTGAGTTATTAAAAACTCCAAATTTGGGTCGTAAATCTTTGAATGAAATTAAAGAAGTATTGGCATCCAAAGGCTTGACGTTGGGTTCTAAACTAGAAGCTTGGCCTCCTGTTGGATTGGAAAAGCCGTAAGTTTAAATATTAAAGGATAATGACATGCGTCATCGTAATGGTAACCGTAAATTAAACCGTACCAGCAGCCACCGTGCTGCAATGTTGCGCAATATGGCGAATTCTTTACTGTCACATGAAACAATTGTGACTACTTTGCCTAAGGCTAAAGAATTGCGCCGTGTTGTTGAACCCCTGATTACTTTGGGTAAGAAGCCTTCTTTGGCCAACCGTCGTTTAGCATTCAACCGCACTCGTGATCGTGATGTTGTTGTTAAACTGTTTGATGATTTAGGTCCGCGTTTTGCTAGCCGTAATGGTGGCTATGTGCGCATCCTGAAATACGGTTTCCGTAAAGGCGACAATGCTCCTCTTGCTTTGGTTGAATTGGTAGACAAAGCGGCAGAGGCTGCTGAATAATTGTTATAAGTTGTATCAATTAATGCTGTTAACTTTCAACCTATACTTAGGTAGTTGACATGAAAAAGGACTGAAATCCATATTGTTTTATTATGGAATTCGGTCCTTAATATTTTGATTAGTTTTGATTTTTATATGGCTGGCAGTTTTGTGCTGGTTATTGAGTTTAATTGTTATAAGCTTTAAGGCCTGTCTAAAAGAGTTGAGGCGATAACTATGAGACTGAATATTTCATACTGAATGGAAAAGAATCTGAATTTTCAAAATAAAATTTTATAACGCCAATTAAGTTTATGGCGTTTTTACAAGTGAATAGTTTTTTAAGTTAGTCAGCCCCGCGATTACGGGTTACCTGAAGAAAGTAGAACCTTATTATGAAAAAAGTATTTATCCGTACTTTTGGTTGCCAAATGAATGAATACGATAGTGAAAAAATGCTGTCTGTTTTGGCTGAGGGTGAAGATTTAGAACAAACTGATAATGCTGATGAGGCAGATATTATTCTGTTCAATACCTGTTCCGTTCGGGAAAAAGCACAAGAGAAAGTATTCTCGGATTTAGGGCGAGTAAGACCTTTAAAAGAAAAGAATCCTAATTTGATTATTGGCGTGGGCGGGTGCGTTGCTTCGCAAGAAGGTGAGGCGATTGTTAAGCGTGCTCCTTTTGTTGATGTTGTGTTTGGGCCGCAAACACTGCATCGTTTACCGCAAATGATTGATGATAAGAAAGAAACTGGCAAATCTCAAGTTGATATTTCCTTTCCTGAAATTGAGAAGTTTGACCATTTGCCGCCTGCACGGGTTGAAGGTGGTTCGGCATTTGTTTCCATTATGGAGGGGTGTTCGAAATACTGTTCTTTCTGTGTGGTCCCTTATACGCGCGGAGAGGAGTTTTCGCGTCCTTTAAACGATGTGTTAACCGAGATTGCTAATTTGGCTCAGCAGGGTGTGAAAGAGATTAACTTGCTGGGGCAAAATGTGAATGCTTACCGCGGGTTGATGGACGATGGCGAGATTTGTGATTTTGCGATGTTGCTGCGGATTGTGCATGAAATTCCAGGTATTGAGAGGATGCGTTTTACCACGAGTCATCCACGTGAATTCAGCGACAGGATTATTGAATGTTATAAAGACTTGCCAAAATTGGTGTCGCATTTACATTTGCCGATTCAGAGTGGTTCTGACCGTGTGTTAAGTGCAATGAAGCGCGGTTACACGGCTTTGGAATATAAGTCTATTATCCGAAAATTACGAGCAATCCGCCCTGATTTGTGCTTGAGCTCAGATTTTATTGTGGGTTTTCCAGGGGAAACTGAGCGGGAATTTGAGCAGACTTTGAAACTGGTGAAAGATATTGCTTTTGATCTGAGCTTTGTATTTATCTATAGTCCGCGTCCGGGTACGCCGGCGGCAAACCTGCCTGATGAAACGCCGCATGAAGAAAAAGTGCGTCGTCTTGAAGCTTTGAATGAAGTAATTGAGCAAGAAACGGCTCGTATCAATCAAACTATGTTGGGTACAATCCAGCGTTGTCTGGTTGAAGGCGTATCGAAAAAAGATCCCGACCAGCTACAAGCGCGTACAGCGAATAACCGTGTTGTCAACTTTACCGGAGACCCTGCGTTAATTAACCAGATGGTGGAGCTTGAGATTACCGAAGCATTTACATTCTCATTGCGCGGCGAGATGGTGGCGGCTTAATATGTTAATGCCTGTCTGAAAAGTTTTCAGACAGGCATTCTGCATTGTGTTTTATTAACTTTTATTCAATCGAATGATTATGACTGACTCACAAAATAATCTGCTTGAAAAACTATTCAAGCTTAAGGAAAACGGTACCAATGTCCGTACCGAAATATTGGCGGGTGTAACCACTTTCTTAACCATGTGTTATATCGTGGTTGTGAATCCGCTAACCTTGTCTAACGCCGGTATGGATTTTGGCGCGGTGTTCGTGGCCACTTGTATTTCAGCTGCCATTGGCTGCTTTATCATGGGTGCTTTGGCTAATTATCCGATTGCTCTGGCTCCGGGCATGGGTTTGAATGCTTATTTTACTTACGCCGTAGTAGATGGTATGGGGGTGCCTTGGCAGGTAGCTTTGGCGGCAGTGTTTATGTCGGGTATTATTTTTATCGTATTCAGTTTTCTGACAGTGCGGGAAATGTTGGTCAATGCTTTGCCTATGAGTCTGAAAATGGCTATTGCGGCAGGTATTGGCATGTTTTTAGCATTGATTGCGTTAAAAGGTGCCGGGGTGATTGTTGATAATCCGGCCACTTTGGTTGGTATGGGGCAATTTCGCCTGCCTTCACCGGATAATCCTGAAGTAACAATGATTAATTGGCCGCCCATTTTGGCTTTGCTAGGTTTTTTTCTTGTCATTATGCTGGATCGTTTCCGAGTGAAAGGTGCGATTATTCTTGCGATTTTAGCAATTACAGCAATCGCAGCAGCTTTAGGCTTAACCAAATTCGAAGGGCTGATAGCTGCTGTTCCGAGCATTGAGCCAACGTTTATGCAGATGGATTTTAATGGTCTGTTTAACGGCAGTATGATTGCGGTAATTTTCGTGTTTTTCTTAGTAGACTTATTTGATAGTACCGGTACTTTGGTTGGTGTATCACATCGGGCAGGGCTTTTGGTAAACGGTAAATTGCCACGCTTAAAAAAGGCCTTGTTTGCCGATTCTACTGCTATTGTGGCCGGCGCAGCTTTGGGCACATCTTCTACCACGCCTTATATTGAAAGCGCTTCCGGTGTGGCGGCAGGCGGCCGAACCGGCTTGACAGCCGTTACCGTAGGCGTGTTGATGTTGGCATGTTTATGGTTTTCTCCGCTGGCAAAAGCAGTGCCGGCGTTTGCTACTGCCCCGGCTTTGCTTTATATTGGCGTGCACATGATGCGCAGCGCAACGGAAATCGATTGGAACGATATGACCGAAGCCGCGCCTGCCTTTATTACCATTATTTTTATGCCTTTCTCTTATTCTATTGCGGATGGCATTGCAATGGGCTTTATCACTTATGCTATGATTAAATTGATCTGCGGTCGGGCCAAAGAAGTGACGCCGATGGTTTGGATTGTTGCGGTGGCGTGGGCAGCTAAATTCTGGTATTTAGGTACATAATTCAATTGATTTGTTCATGTAGAGATGCCTGTCTGAAAATTTTCAGACAGGCATCTTTATTTGGAATTATGCTTAACAGTTCATCTCCTTAAACATTGGTATGGGCAGAGCATCTCTTTAACTTCTCTTTTCCGCTGTAGCAAAAGCTAAGTTTATTTGCTATAGGGAAGCTAAAACGCTTACAAAATTCATATCCCACTGTATTGCCCCGATTTTCTAGATTATCCATACTGTCTACGGCTAGCTAAGTATTAAGTTTTTCAGCTATAAGTATTGTCAGCGGCTGCTAAATTCGTTATAACAAAGGTGTAACAAAATTTTGAGCAATTAAATAAATTTTGTAATTAATTTACAAATTAGATTCTTGGTTTTAGCTTGTTTAATTTTTTAATCTATTAAAGGATTTAATTATGAGAATCGGCATTCCGAAGGAGACATTGGCGCTGGAAACACGCGTTGCCGGTACCCCTTCAACTGTAACTCAGCTACAAAAGTTGGGTTTTGAAGTGGTAGTGGAAAAAGGCGCGGGTTTGGCAGCCAGTTTGGACGATGCGGCATATGAGGCTGCCGGAGCAACGGTAGCTGACACAGCCGAAGTGTGGTCTTGCCCGTTGATCTATAAAGTGAACGCGCCATCTGAAACTGAAATTGAATATTTGAGTGCAGGCCAAACATTGGTAAGCTTTTTATGGCCCGCACAAAATCCCGAACTGGTGCAAAAACTCACTGATCAAAAAGTGAACGTGCTGGCGATGGATATGGTGCCGCGTATTTCTCGCGCACAGGCGTTGGATGCGTTGTCGTCTATGGCGAACATCAGCGGCTACCGCGCTGTGATTGAAGCAGCGAATGCGTTCGGACGTTTCTTTACCGGCCAGATTACCGCTGCGGGCAAAGTGCCGCCAGCGCAAGTGCTGGTGATTGGTGCAGGCGTAGCGGGTTTGGCGGCGATTGGTACGGCAAACTCGTTAGGCGCAATAGTTAAAGCATTCGATACCCGTTTGGAAGTGGCCGAACAAATCGAATCAATGGGCGGCCAATTCCTGAAGCTCGACTTCCCGCAAGAGTCCGGCGGCAGCGGCGACGGTTATGCCAAAGTGATGAGCGAAGAGTTTATCGCGGCGGAAATGAAACTGTTTGCCGAGCAAGCCCAACAAGTGGACATCATCATCACGACTGCGGCCATTCCGGGCAAACCTGCGCCGAAGCTGATTACCAAAGAAATGGTAGAAAGCATGAAGCCGGGTTCGGTGATTGTCGATTTGGCGGCGGCCACCGGCGGCAACTGCGAGCTGACCAAACCGGGCGAGCTGTTCGTTACCGATAACGGTGTGAAAATCATCGGCTATACCGATATGGCCAACCGTTTGGCAGGCCAATCTTCACAGCTTTACGCCACCAACCTTGTGAACTTGAGCAAGCTGTTAAGCCCGAATAAAGACGGCGAAATCGCGCTGGATTTTGAAGACGTGATTATCCGAAACATGACCGTTACCCGAGAGGGCGAAATCACTTTCCCGCCGCCCGCCATTCAGGTTTCCGCCGCGCCGCAACAGCAATCGCAAGCCGCTCCTGTGGCAAAACCCGAGCCGAAACCCGTTCCGACATGGAAAAAACTGGCTCCGGCCGTAATCGGTGCAGTGTTGGTATTGTGGATGGGTGCCGTTGCGCCTGCCGAGTTCTTAAACCACTTTATCGTATTCGTGCTGGCTTGCGTAATCGGTTATTACGTCGTGTGGAACGTGAGCCATTCGCTGCACACACCGCTGATGTCGGTAACCAATGCCATTTCCGGCATTATCGTGGTGGGCGCGTTGCTGCAAATCGGGCAGGGTAACGGCGTGGTGTCGTCCCTCGCCTTTATTGCCGTGCTGATTGCCAGCATCAATATCTTCGGCGGCTTCTACGTTACCCGCCGTATGTTGAATATGTTCCGTAAAGGTTAAGGAGGCGAGAATGTCATTAGGATTAGTTACCGCGGCATATATCGTCGCCGCAATCTTATTTATTCTTTCATTGGCCGGCCTGTCGAAACAGGAAACCGCCAAAAACGGCTGCTATTACGGCATCGCCGGTATGATTATCGCCCTGATTGCCACCGTGTTCAGCGAACAAACCGCAGGCTTGGGCTGGATCATCATTGCTATGGTCATCGGTGCGGCTATCGGTGTTTACAAAGCCCAAAAAGTGGAAATGACCGAAATGCCCGAGCTGATTGCCTTGCTGCACAGCTTTGTGGGTTTGGCGGCCGTGTTGGTGGGCTTTAACAGCTTTATCGAATCGGGCAATGTATCCTCCGATATGCACACCATTCATTTGGTTGAAGTGTTCCTCGGCATTTTCATTGGTGCCGTAACCTTTACCGGCTCGATTGTGGCATTCGGCAAACTGAACGGCAAACTCAGCAGCGCGCCGTTGCAACTGCCGCACAAACACAAGCTGAATCTGGCCGCTTTGGTGGTGTCGTTTATCCTGATGCTGGTGTTTGTATCGGCTGACGGCAGCTGGTTGGCTCTGATTGTGATGACCGCCATCGCATTGGCTTTCGGTTGGCACTTGGTGGCTTCTATCGGCGGTGCAGACATGCCGGTGGTGGTTTCCATGCTGAACTCGTATTCAGGCTGGGCAGCGGCGGCGGCGGGCTTTATGCTTTCCAACGATTTGCTGATTGTTACCGGTGCGCTGGTCGGCTCAAGCGGTGCGATTCTGTCTTATATTATGTGTAAAGCCATGAACCGCTCGTTTATTTCCGTAATTGCAGGCGGCTTCGGCACCGACGGCTCTTCCGCAGCAGCAGAAGGTGAAATTGGCGAATACCGCGAAGTGAAACCCGCCGAAGTAGCCGAAATGCTCAGAGGCGCAAATTCAGTGATCATCACGCCCGGATACGGTATGGCCGTTGCCCAAGCGCAATACCCCGTTGCTGAAATCACCGAATTGTTGCGCAAACAAGGCGTGGAAGTGCGCTTCGGTATCCACCCCGTAGCAGGCCGTCTGCCCGGACACATGAACGTATTGCTGGCCGAAGCCAAAGTGCCTTACGACATCGTGTTGGAAATGGACGAAATCAACGACGATTTCCCCGAAACCGACGTGGTGCTGGTCATCGGCGCGAACGACACCGTGAACCCCGCCGCCCAAACCGACCCGAACAGCCCGATTGCTGGCATGCCGGTATTGGAAGTGTGGAAGGCCAAAGAGGTGGTGGTGTTCAAACGCTCGATGAACACAGGCTACGCAGGCGTACAAAATCCGCTGTTCTTCAATGAAAACAGCGTGATGTGCTTCGGCGACGCGAAAGCGACTGTGGATGAGATTCTGGCGGAATTGAAGAAATAAAGCCGCTTCGAGCAAACAAAATGCCTGTCTGAAACTTTTCAGACAGGCATTTCTGTATTGAACCAGTTTCATTAAAGTACATCTGTCATACTCAGCCTTGCCCGGGCATATCCGAAAGCGATTGGCATTTAAGATACTTGGGGCAAGTCCGAATATGACGAGGTGTGTTTTTTAAATTTAATGCCTGTCTGAAAAACTTTCAGACAGGCATTGCTTTTTCAGACAGGCGTTAATCCTTTTGCAAATGCCCCAGCGGCAGGGCTGTGGTTTTTTTGATTTCTTTCAACACAAAGCTGGATTGGGCGTCTTGCACGCCGGGGTGGGAGAGCAGGGTGTCGAGCACGAAATGTGAGAAAGCGTTCATGTCCGTGAAAAAAGCGTGCAGCAGATAATCTGTTTCACCGGTGAGCGCAAAGCAGCTTAATACTTCGGGCCAGCTTTGCACCGAAGCAGCGAAATCATCGCGCGCTTCGCTGGCTTTATTGATAGAAACCCTGATAAAAGCCTGCAAACCGAGTTGAACCGCCACGGGGGAAAGCAGCGCGGCATATTGGCGGATAATGCCTGCGTCTTCAAGCTGTTTTAAGCGGCGCAAGCAGGGTGAGGGGGAGAGTGCAACGCGCTCTGAAAGCTCCACGTTGGTTAAGCGGCCGTTTTCCTGCAAAACTTGCAGGATTTTCAGATCGGTTTTATCTAGGGTTACGGTTTGTGGCATGGTTTCATCCTTTTTTTCTTTTAATGTAGACAATGTAGAGTGCGGGAATCCAAATATATGATAATTTTATTTAACGCACAATAGTTTAAAAAATTATTTTTTTTTAAAATTATATGTTTTTTTGGTCGGACAGATTAAGACACAAACTGTCAGCATCAATCATATGCAGATCAGGCATGATTTTTCTTGATGAAAATCTTGCCGCTGAGGGTGATTTTAGCCATAATCACCCCCGTGCAGGAGAGCGTTACATCAGATTACACAGTAACCGCCGAAGGCGCAGACACCCTTAAATCGCTCAGGCAAAAGGACTGCATTTATCACAAACATCTGGAGAGCGGCGCAGCAGCGCCCACCGAAGGGGAAAAGGCGTTTGAATGCTTCAAACCGGCCGAAAATCTCAGGTTAAAGGACAGATAGGGGCGCGTGAAAAGCAACCGCATAGATGTGTTGCGGCCATTTCCCCCTATTCGGAGAACCTGAAACATGACTACCCTCAAAACCACCCCGTTCAACCAAGCCCATAAAGAAGCAGGCGGCAAACTCGTCGATTTTGCCGGCTGGGAGCTGCCCGTCAACTACGGCTCGCAAATCCAAGAACACGAAGCCGTGCGCACCGACGCAGGCATGTTCGACGTATCCCACATGCTCGTTTCCGACATCAAAGGCAGCCAAGCCAAGCAATGGCTGCAAAAACTGCTCGCCAACGACGTAGCCAAACTTTCATTCGTCGGCAAAGCCCTCTATTCCGCCATGCTCAACGACAACGGCGGCGTGATGGACGACCTCATCGTTTACCGCACCAACGAAGCCGAAACCCAATACCGCATCGTATCCAACGCCGCCACCCGCGAAAAAGACTTGGCACAATTTGCCAAAGTCGGCGAAGCCTTCGGCATCGAAATCACCCCCCGCTACGACCTCGCCATGCTCGCCGTACAAGGCCCCAAAGCCATTGAAAAATTGCTCGCCGTCAAACCCGAATGGGCCGAAACCGTCAACGCGCTCAAGCCCTTCCAAGGCGCAGATTTGGGCAACGACTGGTTTGTCGCCCGCACCGGCTACACCGGCGAAGACGGTGTAGAAGTAATCCTGCCCGGTACCGAAGCCACCGCCTTCTTTACCGCGCTGCGCGAAGCCGGCGTACAACCCTGCGGCCTCGGCGCACGCGACACCCTGCGCATGGAAGCCGGCATGAACCTCTACGGCCACGATATGAACGACGAAACCAGCCCCCTGCAAGCCGGCATGGGCTGGACGGTGGACTTGAAAGACGAAAACCGCGACTTCATCGGCAAAACCGCCCTCGTCGCCCTCAAAGAAAAAGGCGTGGACGTGAAACAAGTCGGACTGCTGTTGGCCAAAGGCGGCGTATTGCGCGAAGGCATGGAAGTCGTTACCGAACAAGGCAAAGGCATCACCACCAGCGGCGTGTTTTCCCCCAGCCTGAAACAATCCATCGCCATTGCCCGCGTGCCCAAAACGTTTGAAGGCGACGCCGCCAAAGTGGTGATTCGCGGCAAAGAAGTGGACGTGCGCGTGTTGAAACTGCCGTTTGTACGGAATGGGCAGAAGCAGTTTGATTGAGGTTTGGAGTTTTCAGACGGCCTTGAGTATGAAGAGGCCGTCTGAAAAGAAAAGTGGTTCAGCAAGCGTAGGTCGGATACTTGTATCCGACAAATCCTTCAAGGCTGTCTGAATTATTTTTCTTGAATAGGGCATTTCTCTATTTTGTCGGATTCAAGAATCCGACCTACATTTGAGCAGCGTAGCTTGCAAGTTGTTTGGTTCCCTGTGTTTGCTGTTCTGATTGGTTGGCCATACAGCGAGTAGGGTGCGTGCCACCGGCACACACGCGTTGGTTGGGAATGGTTGAGAACGCGTGCGCGGCTTGAGCCGCACACCCTACGCGAGGCAAGCAAGAATTGTTTTACCAACACTAAACTTTCAGACGGCCTCTTAACGAAACCTATATCCATCTGTTTCTACGATGCCGTCTGAAAATAGCTTGAATCACTTTACAAGCAAGTGTAGGTCGGATACTTGTATCCGACAAATCCTTCAAGGCTGTCTGAATTATTTTTCTTGAACAGGGAATTTCCCTATTTTGTCGGATTCAAGAATCCGACCTACATTTGGGCAGCGTAGCTTGCAAGTTGTTTGGTTCCCTGTGTTTGCTGTTACTGATTGGTTGGCCATACAGCGAGTAGGGTGCGTGCTACCGGCACGCACGCGTTGGTTGGGAATGGTTGAGAACGCGTGCGCGGCTTGAGCCGCACACCCTACGCGAGGCAAGCAAGAATTGTTTTACCAACACTAAACTTTCAGACGGCCTCTTAACGAAACCTATATCCATCTGTTTCTACGATGCCGTCTGAAAACAGCTTGAATCACTTTATAAGAAAAAGATTTACAAGAAAAAGAGCCGTTTCCGCTTTACACCCAAACCACACATACCCGTAAAATTTATCCGACACTACAAAGGAAAAAGGAGTAACAGCATGAAACAATTAGCGATGTATATCAACGGTGCGTTTGTGTCTGATTTTGCAGGCAGCTACCGCGATGTGTTGAACCCGGCTACCGAGGCGGTGATTGCGCAGGAGCCGAAGGGCAGCCGTGCCGATGTGGAAAAAGCGGTGGCGGCGGCGTATGCGGCGCAGCCTGCGTGGGAGCGTGTGCCGGCGGTGGAGCGCGGTGCGTATCTGCGTAAAATCGCGGCGGGCATCCGCGAGCGTGCCGACGAGTTGACGGATACGATTGTGGCCGAAGGCGGCAAAACTAAAGATTTGGCGCGTATTGAAGTGATGTTTACCGCCGATTATTTGGATTATCAGGCGGAATGGGCGCGCCGTTATGAGGGCGAGATTATTCAGAGCGACCGTCCGAAAGAGAATATTTTCCTGTTTAAGCGTCCGTTGGGCGTGATCGGCGGTATTTTGCCGTGGAATTTCCCGTTTTTCCTGATTGCCCGCAAAATGGGGCCTGCGCTGGTTACGGGTAATACGATTGTGGTTAAGCCCAGCAGCGTTACGCCGATCAATTGCCATATTTTTGCCGAAATCGTGCACAGCGTCGGCCTGCCTGCGGGCGTGTTCAACGTGGTGAACGGCCCGGGCGCGGAAATCGGCAATGCGTTGGCATCGCATCCGCAAGTGGCGATGGTGAGCCTTACCGGTTCGGTGGAAGCCGGCCGCCAAGTGATGGAAGCGGCTTCGGCAAACATCACCAAAGTGTCGCTGGAATTGGGCGGCAAAGCGCCTGCGCTGGTGTTGAAAGATGCCGATTTGGATTTGGCGGTGAAGTCGATCGTGGCTTCGCGCGTGGGCAATACCGGCCAAATCTGCAACTGCGCCGAACGCGTGTATGTGCATAAGAGCGTTAAAGATCAATTTATCGAGAAAATGACCGCCGCCATGAAAGCCGTGCGTTTCGGCAATCCTGCCGAGGCGGCTGAAGGTGCGTTGGAAATGGGGCCGCTGATTGAAGAGCGCGCGGTGAAAGAAGTGGCGGAAAAAGTGCAGCGCGCCGTTTCTCAAGGTGCGACGCTGGTATGCGGCGGCAAACGTGCCGAGGGCAAAGGTTATTTCTTCGAGCCGACGGTGTTGACCGATGTCGATAACAGCATGGACATCATGAAAGAGGAAACCTTCGGCCCCGTGCTGCCGATTGCCACTTTTGAAACGCTGGACGAAGCCGTTTCGTTGGCCAACGATTGCGAATTCGGCCTTACCAGCTCGGTGTACACCACCAATCTGAATGAAGCCTTCTATGTAACCCGCCGCCTGCAATTCGGCGAAACCTACATCAACCGTGAAAACTTCGAGGCCATGCAGGGTTTCCATGCCGGTTGGAAAAAATCGGGTATCGGCGGTGCCGACGGCAAACACGGTTTGGAAGAGTATCTGCAAACACAGATGGTTTATCTGGAAACCAATATTTAAACTTCCTCGGGCAGATTGGGCTGCCGGGCCGTAGCCGAGCGGAAACAACGTGTCGGATACGGTTTTGCCTAATCCAACCTGCCGCAATGAGTTGGAAAACGAGTGGTAAACAGCCACATTTTTCAGACAGGCATTTTACTGATATGCCTGTCTGAAAACACAAACAATAACAAGGAGAATACAATGAGCAAGAAAATCCTGCTGTTGGCGGGTGATTATGCCGAAGATTATGAAACCATGGTGCCGTTTCAGTTTTTGCTGGGATTGGGCTACGAAGTTCATGCCGTGTGCCCCGATAAAAAAGCGGGCGACACGGTGGCGACGGCGGTGCATGATTTTGAAGGCGAGCAAACGTATAGCGAAAAGCGCGGCCATAATTTTGCGCTGAATTATGATTTCGACAAAGTAAACACCGCCGATTATGCCGGTTTGGTGATTCCCGGCGGCCGGGCGCCGGAATATTTGCGGCTCAATCCGCGCGTGATTGAGATTGTGCGCGAGTTTGATGCGGCTGAAAAACCGATTGCCGCAGTGTGCCACGGCGCGCAGCTTTTGGCGGCGGCGGATATTCTGAAAGGGCGGCGCTGTTCGGCTTATCCGGCTTGTGCGCCCGACGTGCGCGCGGCAGGCGGCGATTATGCCGATATTGCGGTTACCGATGCCGTAACCAGCGGCCATTTGGTTACCGCGCCCGCATGGCCGGCGCATCCGGCATGGCTGGCACAGTTTGTGAAGCTTTTGGGTGCGGAAATTAAGATTTGATTTTTATTTCAGACAGGCATCTTGATACAATGCCTGTCTGAAAAAACTGTTTAACCATCGCGGCGGCCGTTCCGCCCGTCTCAACCAACGGAGAACAAACCATGAGCAATATTCCTGCTGATTTGAAATATGTATCCAGCCACGAATGGCTGCGTCTGGAAGCAGACGGCACCGTAACCGTGGGCATCACCGAGCATGCGCAAGAGCTGCTGGGCGACATTGTGTTTGTGGAGCTGCCCGAAGTAGGTGCGAACCTGGCTGCCGAAGAGCAGGCCGGTGTGGTGGAATCGGTGAAAGCCGCTTCCGATGTGTATGCACCGATTGCCGGCGAAGTGGTGGAAATCAACCAGGATTTGGTAGACGCGCCCGAAACGGCCAACAGCGAGCCTTACGGCGCAGGCTGGTTCTTCAAAATCAAACCGGCTAACGCGGCTGATTTGGACGGCTTGCTGACTGCCGAGCAATACGCTGCGGAAATCGCTTAATAGCAACCAGAATAGGGCGGGCATTTTTGCCCGCTTTTTTGCAAGAGACGGCGGGTAAGGAAGCCCGCTTTACAGTTGATTTATATTTTTCAGGCAGGCATCAAGCTTTCATGGGAGACGAATGCCTGTCTGAAAAACCATCCGGCGGCATATCATGAAAACCATAGGCATCATCGGCGGCATGAGCCCTGAAAGCACCGTGTCGTATTACCAAATCATCAACCGCGAAATGAACGCCCGTTTGGGCGGCAACCACAGCGCCGACATCGTGATGCACAGCATTGATTTTGAAACCGTTGTGCGCCTGCAAAAAGCGGGCGATTGGGCGGGCGCCGGCCGAATTTTGGCGGCAAGCGCGCGTAAACTCGAAAGTATGGGGGCGGATGTGTTGGTGTTGGCCACCAATACCATGCACAAAATTGCCGACGCCATACAAAGCACAGTCGGTATCCCTTTGCTGCATGTGGTGGATGCCACCGCCGAAGCCGTTAAAGCGCAAGGGTTGAACACCGTCGGCCTGCTCGGCACACGTTTCACCATGAGCGACGGTTTTTATACCGAGCGTATGAAACAACACGGTATTGAAACATTGGTGCCCGCAGATACGCAGCAGCACGCCATCCACCGCATCATTTTCGAGGAGCTGTGCCTAAACCGCTTTGAGCCGGCTGCCAAGCGCGCTTACCTCGACATTATTGCTTGTCTGAAAGAGCAGGGCGCGCAAGGCGTGATATTCGGCTGCACCGAAATCGGACTTTTGCTCAAGCGGCAGGATTGTCCGATTCCCGTGTTTGACAGCGCAGAAATCCATGCGCTGGCGGCGGTGGATTTTGCGTTGGGGTGAACTTGTTTTGCAGCAGGGCCATCATAAATCGGTATAAAAACGTAAATCCTGCGAACAAAAAGGCGGTATTCCACTTATTCTGCTGCTTTTTGCGCCAATCGTAAGTAATCCGTCAAATACTTATTTTCTACGTCTTCAAGCGTATGTAATTTCAAATGACGACGGCCTTTGCCTTTTCCTTCTAATAAACCGTGTGGGTCTACTATCTCGGCGCCATGACTCAATTCCACAGATACATGTTGCTTATAAACAAAAATGCCGCAAAACGGTTCAGGTGCGGCAAACAGAATACCGCCATATTTCACTTCTTCGTCTACTGTACCTGCCAGTTGCAATATTCTCGTGCGCACACTATTGACAATTTCATACAAGGCGGGATTAGCAATTTTCCAGTCATTCAGTAGATTGTTTACTTTTGGGTTCATGGTTTTCTCCTGATTTGAGTTTTGTATAAATCAATTGTTCTTAAATTCAACTAATAACACGAAATTCATTGGATTGATTTTAAGCTGGTTGGGCAAATCCCAAGGTGTATCCGTTTAGGTCTTTTAGATAAAATTCGAGAACTCCATACCAAGTAGTTTTCAGTTCGGTAATTTCCAAATTTTCAGACTTTAACCGATTGTATAAATCTTCGATATTATCAACATCCATATAAAAAGAGACCGAAGCCCCAATAGGCTGATTTTTAGCAAAATGAATATCGTTTTGAAAAGTATCTAGTCGCTGAAATGCTATCTCTAATTCCCCTGATTTCAGCATTGCATAACGATATTCTTTGCCATTTTCAAAGAGTTGCTCCACCGCATCGTGATTGGGAACGGCAAAAGCCAATTGGAAACCTAAATGTTTGGTATAAAATTCGGCAGTTTTCTGTACATTTTCCACCGCAACAACAGGTGTTAATTTGCTTATTTTTAGCAGATTTTTTACTTTTTGGTTCATGGTCTTCTCCTAATTTGAGTTTTGTATAAGTTAACTGTTCTTAATTATCATAAAAAAAACATCAAAGACAAGTAGAGATTTTTTAAGGTCACGACGACGCATGAAGAAAATGCATGCAACTATTTTCCAGTTAATCGGATTTGACAAATTTAGCGTAGGAGCTTGATGATGCGGCAAAATAAGGTGCAAAAATCAGAATACATTTCGGGAAATCTTCCCCTGCTTGAGGATAAGGGCGGAAATCCGAATCGGGACTTTGCCTGTGCGAATCGCTTGGAGACCTTTTTGTATTCTGCATCTGCAATGTGTGCCGCCGCCAAAACGACGGCGGCAAAGAGGCTTTCGGCTGCTCTTTGCGTGTGTTTATTAAGCGCATGCAGTTATCTCGATACGGATAATTTGACTGTCAAACCTTATCCTGACCATTCTGCCACCAAACATTTTAATCCCGCCTGTGATAATTATGCGACCGGCGGCCGCCCCCTTTCAGGCGAGCGCGCCAAATGGTCGGATCACGGCAATTATTGCAAGTCGGCAGGGTTGGGGCAGAAAGCGACGTATTAATCTTTGTTTCAAGAATCGGGAGGGCGTAATAAACGATGCCCTCCTATTGTTATGATGATGGTTTAATCACGTCGTTACTGTGTGTCGATAACATTGTCTATATAAAAGGCCTGTCTGAAATGACTTATTGCGACTTTGCCAACTCGCTGCCGCCGGATACGGATAATCCGAACAAGCATTATCACGATTGTGCGTACGGCTTTCCGATTGATGACGACAATGAATTGTTTGGGCGGCTGGTGTTGGAAATCAATCAGGCCGGGTTGAGTTGGACGTTAATCTTGAAGAAGCAGGCGGCGTTTCGCTCGGCTTATTCGGGGTTTGACATTGCCGCCGTTGCGGCTTACACCGAAGCCGACCGCGGGCGTTTGCTGAATGATGCGGGCATTGTCCGCAACCGTTTGAAAATCAATGCGGCCATTTATAATGCCGGGCGGATTTTGGCTTTGCAGCAGGAATACGGTTCGTTTAAGAACTGGCTGGACGCGCATCACCCGAGAGGCCTGTCTGAATGGGTGAAGCTGTTTAAAAAGCATTTTAAGTTTGTCGGCGGCGAGATTGTGAAAGAGTTTCTGATGAGCACGGGGTATTTGCCCGGCGCGCATGCGGTAAGCTGCCCGGTTTATGAGGAGGTGTTGAAGCGGCAGCCGAAATGGCTGGAATAGAGTGAATCGACTTACATAATAACGATACTGTCATACTCGGGCTTGACCCGAGTATCTCCTAAAGTTACTGAAACTCGAGATACTCGGGTCAAGCCCGAGTATGACGGGTGTGTTGATTTTTAAGTTTATTGTCATGCCTTGCCAACAATACAAAATGCCTGTCTGAAAAGTTTTCAGACAGGCATTGTTTATGCGGGTATTAGTGGCGGAAGTGGCGCACGCCTGTGAGCACCATGGCGATGCCGTGCTCGTCGGCTGCGGCAAACACTTCTTCGTCGCGCACGGAGCCGCCGGGGTGGATGATGGCTTTGATACCTTGTTCCGCAATCACGTCGATGCCGTCGCGGAAGGGGAAGAAGGCGTCGGAGGCGGCGCAGGCGCCGTTGAGGTCGAAACCGCCGTCTTGCGCTTTACGCGCGGCGATGCGGGTGGAATCGACACGGCTCATCTGGCCGGCGCCTATGCCGTAGGTTTGGCCGCCTTTGCCGAATACGATGGCGTTGGATTTCACGAATTTGGCCACGTTCCACACAAACATTAAGTCCTGCCACTCTTGCTCTGTCGGCTGGCGTTTGGAAACCACTTTCAAATCGTCGCGTTTGATGCGGTGGATGTCGGGCGTTTGCACCAACAGGCCGCCGCCCACGCGTTTGAGTTCGAAGCGGTTGGCGCCGGCCATCAGTGGCACTTCGAGTACGCGCACGTTTTTCTTGGCGGCGATGATTTCTTTGGCTTTGTCGGTAAACTTGGGCGCCATCAACACTTCGAGGAACTGGCCGGTTACGGCTTCTACCGTGTCGGCGTCCACTTCGCGGTTAAACGCGATAATGCCGCCGAATGCGCTGGTGGTGTCGGTGGCAAAGGCCAGTTTGTAGGAGGTGAGCGTGTCGTTTGCCACGGCCACACCGCAGGGGTTGGCGTGTTTCACAATCACGCAGGCGGGTTGGTCGAAGGCTTTCACGGCTTCCCATGCGGCATCGGCGTCGGCGATGTTGTTGTAGGACAATTCTTTGCCTTGCAGCTGGGTATAGGCGGAAAGGCTGCCGGCAGCGGGGTAGAAATCGCGGTAGAACGCGGCTTGCTGGTGCGGGTTTTCGCCGTAGCGCATTTCTTGCACTTTGATCCAGCTTTGGTTGATTTGGGCGGGAAATTCGTTGATTTGCGGCTCGCCGCTGAGTTTTTCGTCGCACACGCTGGTGAGGTAGTTGGAAATCATGCCGTCGTATTGGGCGGTATGGCTGAAGGCTTTGCGCGAGAGGTTGAAGCGGGTTTTGTCGCTCAGCTTGCCGCTGTTGTTTTGCAGTTCTTCGATGACGGGGGTAAAGTCGCCGTTGTCGGTGATGATGGCAACGTGTTTCCAGTTTTTGGCGGCGGAACGCACCATGGTGGGCCCGCCGATGTCGATGTTTTCTATCGCGTCTTCCAGCGTGCAGCCGGGCTTGGCGATGGTGGCGGCAAAGGGGTAGAGGTTGACGCACACTAAGTCGATGTTGCCGATGTCGTGTTCTTTCATTTTTTCAACGTGTTCGCTCAAATCGCGGCGGCCGAGGATGCCGCCGTGGATTTTGGGGTGCAGTGTTTTGACGCGGCCGTCGAGCATTTCGGGGAAGCCGGTGTAGTCGGCTACTTCTACCACGGGCACGCCTGCGTCGGCCAGAAGCTTGGCGGTGCCGCCGGTGGAAAGGATTTCAACACCCATTTCGCTTAATGCGCGGGCAAATTCTACGGCGCCTGTTTTGTCGGACAGGCTGATGAGGGCACGTTTTACGGTTGCCATTTTGGTTCCTTATGGGTTGGGTCGGTGGGTTGGTATGAAAAAGCCTGTCTGAAAACACATCAAGGTTTTCAGGCAGGCCTTTGTTATGATTCTAATAATCCGTGCTGCATTAATTTTTTGCGCAGGGTGTTGCGGTTCAGCCCGAGCATGGCGGCGGCTTTGGATTGGTTGCCGCTGCATTGTGCCATCACGCAGCGTAACAGGGGCTGCTCTACTTGGTGGATAACCATATCGTACACGCCTTGGGCGGGTTCGCCGTCGAGCGTACGGAAATATTGGTTGAGGTTTTGTTCGATGGTATGGGCGATGTCGGGCACTCTACCGGGCATATTGTTTTCCTTTATAGTAATTCATATTGTCTGACGGAATGCCTGTCTGAAAACTTTTTCAGGCAGGCACAGTAATTTTATCGGTAATCGGTCGGCCAGTATTCGAGCGGGCAGCTTTCGAGAAAACGGGCTGCGGCATCATATTGGGCGGCTGCGCTTTCCAGGCGGTTGGCTTCTTTGCGGAAGGCTTCGCCTTGGGGCAGGCGGGCGGTGTACCAGCCGATATGTTTGCGGGCGATGCGCACGCCTGCGGTTTCTCCATAAAAATCGTGCATGGCCTGCAAATGCGCCAGCATGGTGGCCGCGGCTTGGCCAAACGGCAGCGGGGCAGGCAGCACGCCGGTTTGCAGATAGTGGCGGATGTCGGCAAACAACCAAGGCTGGCCTTGCGCACCGCGGCCTACCATCACGCCGTCGGCGCCGGTTTGCGCCAACACGGCAGCGGCTTTTTGCGGGCTGGTGATATCGCCGTTGACCCACAGCGGGATGCCGATATTCTGTTTGACTTCGGCAATCAGCCCGTATTCGGCTTCACCTTTATACATTTGGGTGCGCGTTCTGCCATGGATAGCCAATGCGGCAATGCCGGCATTTTCGGCCATGCGGGAGACGGTGCGGATGTTTTTATTGTCGTCGTTCCAGCCCAAACGGGTTTTCAGGGTAACGGGCACATCCACTGCGCTCACCACGGCATTCAGAATGGCTTCGACCAAAGGTTCGTTTTGCAGCAATGCGCTGCCGGCCAATACGTTGCACACTTTTTTGGCAGGGCAGCCCATATTGATGTCGATAACCTGCGCGCCTTGTTCGACATTATAACGCGCGGCCTCGGCCATTTGGGCGGGATCGCTGCCGGCAATCTGCACGGCAATCACGCCGTTTTCGCCTTGGTAATCGCTGCGGCGCAGGGTTTTGCGGGTGTTTCTGAGCGAGGGGTCGCTGGTCAGCATCTCGCTTACCGCCCAACCTGCGCCGAATGAGCGGGCAAGGTTGCGGAACGGTTTGTCGGTAATGCCTGCCATCGGCGCCAGAGCTATCGGGAATTCGGTTTGGTAGGGGCCGATGAGCATAGTAGATGGTGTGTGGTCTTGCTTATTATCAGGAACGTAATTGTACAATTTTTAGGCAGATTTAGCCAAGCAACAGAATGCCGTATTTGTATGCCTGTCTGAAAATTATCTTGGTTGGCGGCAGAATGGGGGCGAAATCTGCTAACATGCGGCTTTGTTTCCGCTTTTCTCGCATCAATATGACCGACCAACTCATTTATCTGCTTATCGCAGCCGCCGCAGCCTGCCTGTTTGTGTTTTTACTGACTTGGGCGGTGTTGCGCCACCGCTACCAAACCGTGCGGCAAGTGTTGCAAACCCAGCTTGCCGAGCGTTCCGAGCAATACCGTTTTGCCGCGCAGGAAAAAGAAGAAGCGGAAGCCGAGCTTGCCGGACTGCGCCAAAACCACCAATTGGTTCAAAGCAACCTGGCTGCCGCCAACCAGCATATTGAGGATTTGCAGGCGCGGCAGAGCGATTATGCCTGTCTGAAAAAAGATTATGAAGACTTGCGTGTGAGCAATGAGCGGTTGAACGCGCAAATAGAGCAGGAGCGGCGTATTCACGAAGAAAAAATCGAGCTGCTGCAAGACGCGCGTGCCAATCTGAGCCATCAGTTCCAAACGCTTGCCAATGATATTTTAGAAGAAAAAACCAAACGCTTTACCGAGCAAAACCGTGAAAATCTTAACCAATTGCTCAACCCGCTCAACGAGCGCATCAGCGGCTTCAGCCAATTGGTGCAGAACACCTACGAAAAAGAAACCAAAGAACGGCTGACGCTGGAAAACGAATTAAAACGGCTGCAAACCCTGAATAACCAACTGCATATCGACGCCAAAGCGCTTACCCAGGCACTGATTGGCACGCAAAACAAAACCCAGGGCAACTGGGGCGAGATGATATTGGAGAGCGTGCTGGAAAATTCAGGTTTGGTAAAAGGGCGAGAATATATTGTGCAGGCATCTTCCACCCGCCAGGAAGAAGACGGCAGCACCCGCCGCCTTCAGCCCGATGTGTTGGTGAACCTGCCTGACGGCAAACAGATTATCATCGATGCCAAAGTGTCGCTCACCGCCTATGTGCGCTACACGCAGGCGCAAACGCAGGAAGATGCAGCGCGCGAGCTGGCTGCCCACGCCGCCAGCGTGCGTAACCACATCAAGGGCTTGTCACTCAAGCAATACAGCGAAATCGAGGGCGTGAACACATTGGATTTCGTGTTTATGTTTATTCCGGTCGAGCCCGCTTATCTGCTCGCCCTACAACACGATAACAGCCTGTTCCAAGAATGTTTCGACAAGCGCATCATGCTCACGGGCCCGAGCACGCTGCTGGCCACTTTGCGCACGGTAGCGCATTTGTGGCGCAACGAGCAGCAAAACCAAAACGCGCTGACCATAGCGGAAGAGGGCGGCAAGCTTTATGATAAATTTGTCGGCTTCGTGCAAACCCTGGAAAGCGTGGGCAAAAACATCGAGCAGGCGCAAAACCAGTATCAGGCGGCGTACAAACAGCTCTACGAAGGCCGCGGCAATTTGGTAAACCGCGCCGAAAAACTGCGCAAGCTGGGCATTAAAGCGAGCAAACAATTAGAAAAAAGCCTTACCGAGCAGGCGGCAGCGGAGCAGGAGATGCCCCAAATCGAAGCGGTTGGAAGCGACGGGGAAGCGTGAGTGTGCGGGTTTGGAAAATGCCTGTCTGAAAAGTGTTCAGACAGGCATTATGTTTCTAGTTAGGCTGAAAACCAAAAAACTATTTACTGTAAATTAGGCAATAAAAATGAATAAGTTAGTTCAATATTATACCGATAAATTAAAGTGGTCTTTAATGGCTTTGTCGCAAGACCCCGAAACACAAAAAAGCTTGTTGCCGGTAAATTCTGCGGTTGGAGAAGAAATTATTTTGGAATATGAAGCGGCGGTAGGTGTAGATTTTGAAAAAATAAATACATTGATAATTTGTACGAAAGAGCAGCTTTATTGTTTGCAAAAATTAGATCATTATTTATTAAATTTATGTGAACAAAAAGGAGAAGATTTATGGTTAAATAACTCAGAGCTGTACGGTCAGGAATGGCAAGATATCAGAAGATTGGCCAGAGGAGTTCTTGAGGCATTCGGATGGAGTTTGGAAATTCCCAAACCATTATATGACAGAGTGGTTGATATAAATGAAGATTAATCGAACAATTATTTGATTTTCCGGCTATTTAGAATAGTTGGTAAATTGACCAGAAGCTGAAGTTCGATTTGCGGTCAAGGGCAAACTGCGGATTTTGCGAAACCAAGTCTTCAGGCAGGCATGGTCTACTTGCCGAACAAGGCGGCCACCATATCGGCTTGCTCTTGTGTGAACGCAGGCTCGCCCAAGCGGGCGGACACGGTAAATTCGTTGGCGAAACTCTGCTGTGCCGACACGTCGCGCCATTCTTTCAGCTTGGCCTCTTTGCTTGTTTTCAATTTTGCTGCTGCTTTGAGTGCGGCTTGCTTTTCTTTTTGCATAATGGTTATGAAGTATGATTGGGGATGAAGGTTTTGCTGCTTGGTAAGTGATAGGGCTAAGCTTTTATTCTACAACTATATTATTGCCTACCGGTCGCTGCGCACGCGTAAAAATGTGGCGAAGCGGGGCAGGCCTTTTTGTGTGTAACCGCGGTGTTTGTAGGTAACCAGTGTGCCGATAGGCGGTGGGTTGCTGCGTTCGTTGTCTTTAAAGCCGCTGCCGATTCTGAATTCGCCTAATTCGTTACGGCAACTGATGGCACCGAGCTTGCCGGTATATTTGCCCTTGCCTTCATGATGGGCGGTTACGGTGCATTCGGCATCTTGTTCGGGTTTGAGCTTTAAAAAACCGTTGCTGCGGCCGCCGGTGTAAGGTAAGGCGGGGTCGCGCACAATCACGCCTTCGCCGCCTGCCGCGATGATTTGGTTCATAAAATCAAGCGCATGCTGATTATTGCGAACCGGAATCTGCGCTATCACTTCGATATTTGCCGGATAAACTTTCAGCCGCTCTTCAATCACTTGCAGGCGTTGGTACAAGCTCCCCTCGGCGCGCGGTACATCAAACACATGGAATTTAATGCTTTGCCAGTTGCCCGAATGGGTGCGCACGGCAGCGGAAATCTGCTCAAACCGGCCGCGTGCGCTGAATAATTCGCCGTCAAGCGGGTAGGGCGGAAAGTTATGCGTGAAGTTTGGTGGCGGCGTAAATGCGTAGCCTTGGCGGCTGATGAGCTGTTTGCCGTTCCAATAAGCGCGCACGCCGTCGAGCTTTTCGCTCATTGCCCAGCCGCTGAGATTTTGTCCTTCGAAGGTTTTGGCCAAGAGTAAATCTTGCGCGCCTGCACCTACCGCAACACTTAACAGCAGTATGTAAAGTATGGTTTTCATGGTTTTCCCCGTGTTTTTGTTGTGGTTTGATTATGGCATAATTCGACGTTTCATAAAATATGGTGGAATTCTTGTTTAACCGTTACGGCGTTGGTTTGCCGCTTTGCACCGACTGCCGGAGTTCTGCTGTAGAACAATGCCTGTCTGAAAGAAGTTATGACACTAAAATGCCAAATTATGCCTGTTACACCGTTCCGCCAGAACTGTACCCTTTTGTGGGATGAAGAAACGCGCGATGCGGTGTTTACCGATGTGGGCGGAGACGCGCCATTTTTGCTGGAAGAGGCAGAGAAATTAGGACTGAATGTAAAAGCCATCTGGCTCACGCACGGCCATCTTGATCATGCGGGTGGCGTGGTGGATATGTTGGGTAAAAAGCCGCTACCGGTAATTGGCCCGCATAAAGACGATATGTTTTTACTGGAAAGCCTGCCTGAAGTAACCGCGAATTATGGTTTTCCGGTGTCGCCTTCATTCATGCCCGATTGCTGGCTGAATGAGGGTGAGAATTTGATGGTGGGCAAGCACTGTTTCCAGGTGCTGCATATTCCGGGGCACACGCCCGGCCATGTGGTGTTTTACTCGCCGGACGATAAGTTGCTGGTCGCGGGGGATGTGCTGTTTTATGAGAGCATTGGCCGAACTGACTTCCCGCGCGGTAATCATGAAGATTTGCTTCACAATATCCGCACCAAGCTGTTTACTTTGCCGGAAGATACTTTGGTGATACCGGGACACGGCCGCACCACGACCATAGGCCATGAGAAAATGCATAATCCATTTTTATCGCCGTAAAGTTTGCTGTGCGGCATATTTTGTTTCACGGCAATCGGTCATAAGTAATGCCTGTCTGAAAAAATTTTCAGACAGGCATTGTGTTTGGTTTCAAACCATATTATGCGCCGGGGCATTCCTTGCACTCGCTGTGCTGCTCGCCGACTTTCAGCTTAGACATCACATCACGCAATGCGGTACGCAGCCCTTCTTCGATAACCGGATGATAGAAAGGCATATCCAGCATTTGAGGAATGGTCATTTTCTGCTGGTGCGCCCAAGCTAAGAGGTGCGCCAAGTGTTCAGCGGCCGGACCGACGATTTCGGCGCCGATAAACACACCGGTACCTTGCTCGGCATAAACGCGCATGTGGCCTTTGTTAACCAGCATCACGCGGCTGCGGCCTTGGTTACGGAATGATACTTCTCCGATAACCACGCATTCGGGGTTTTTATAACGCTCCGTCATTTGGGCGTATTTCAAACCGATGGAAGCGATTTGCGGGCTGGTGAATACCACGCCGATCGGGCTGCGGCGCAGGCCGTTTTGGATATTGGGGTATCGGCCGGCGTTGTCGCCCGCAATTTTGCCTTGGTCGCTGGCTTCGTGCAGCAGCGGCAGTTGGTTGGAAGCATCGCCTGCAATGAAGATGTGCGGAATGCTGGTTTGCATTGTCAGCGGATGGGCTTTGGGCACACCGCGGTTGTCTAATTCGATATTGATGTTTTCCAGGCCGATTTGATCGACATTCGGACGTCGGCCGATGGCGGCGAGCAGATAGTCGGCTGTGAATACGCCGCTTTCGCCGTTTTCAGTCCAGCTGACTTCCACTTCGCCTTTGTCGTTCAGCTTGGCTTCGGTTTGTGCATCAAGATGCATGACCAGTTCTTCACCGAATATGGTTTTGGCCTCTTCCAGCACTACCGGATCGGAAATGCCGCCAAGCATACCGCCAACACCGAAAATTTCTACTTTCACGCCCAAGCGGTGCAAGGCTTGGCCAAGTTCCAAACCGATTACGCCGGGCCCGAACACAGCCACGCGTTCGGGCAGGGTGTTCCATGAAAACACGTCATCGTTGATAATCAGTTTTTCGCCCAAGGCCTGCCATTGTGGCAGCACAATGGGGCGGGAACCGGTTGCAATCACAATGCGGTCGGCTTTGATTTGGGTGTGGTCGTCGATTTGGACGGTATGCTCATCGATAAATTTTGCCGCACCCATAATGCGTTTGTCGGCAGGCCATTCTTCTACATCGCTAACGACAAAACCAACAAATCGGTCGCGTTCGGATTTCACTCGGTTCATCACTTCTTCGCCGTTAACGGTAACGCTTTTTTTGTCCAGATGAATGCCGAACGGGTCGGTGTGCAGCGCATGGTGACGGGCTTCTGCTGCGGCAATCAGCAGTTTGGAAGGCATACAGCCTACGCGGGCACACGTTGTGCCGAATACGTGGCTTTCAATCAGATAAACATTGTCGGTGTACAGGCGGGCGTTGCGGAAGGCGCCCATACCGGCTGTGCCGCCACCGATAACCACTACATCTGCTTGGATTGTTTTCATTTGCTTGTTGTCCTTTATTAATAATAGGAATGCTGTTTCGGGTTCAGACTGTTTTAAGGGGAACGATTCAGATCAGTACAGCTGGTGAAATCTTGCGGTGCTTGATTTTTTAAGTGATAGGGATATTAAATGCTGGCAGTCTGGATATTTAAAACGTGCCGTTATGGTTTGATAACGGCACGTTGCGATACGGTATTTAAACCATAATTTTAAAAGAATAAATTATTTGGCTAAAAATGTTTCTAATTCTTCGCTGCCGCCGATGTATTTGCCGCCGATAAATACTTGAGGAGCAGTAGATTTACCTGTGATGGCGCGTAAGGAAACGGTGGTTGCGTCTTTGCCCAATACGATTTCTTCGTAGTCTAAGCCTTTGTCTTGCAACAATTGTTTGGCTTTAGCGCAGAATTGGCAACCCGGTTTGGTAAAGATAGAGATAGAGTGTTGCTCTTTCCAGTTCGGATCAATGAATTTCAGCATGGTATCGGCATCGGAAACTTCAAAGGGATCGCCTTCTTTTTCCGGCTCGATGAACATTTTTTCGATTTTGCCATCGTTTACCAGCATTGAATAACGCCAAGAGCGTTTGCCGAAGCCCAGATTGTCTTTGTCAACCAATAAGCCCATGCCTTCAGTGAATTCACCGTTACCATCAGGTACTACAACGATGTTTTCGGCTTCTTGGTCAGCCAACCATGCGTTCATTACGAAAGTATCGTTTACAGATACGCACAATATGCTGTCTACGCCGCGGGCTTTGAATTCTTTAGCCAGCTCGTTGTAGCGTGGCAGGTGGGTAGAAGAACAAGTGGGGGTAAAAGCGCCGGGCAGGGAGAATACAACGACTTTTTTACCTTTGAACAAGTCATCGGTAGATACGTCTTTCCATGCATCACCTACGCGGGTGTGGAAAACAACGCTTGGTACTTGTTGTCCGGTACGGTCTTGAAATGCCATTATGATACTCCTTATAGAATTTATGTTGTTAGATAAAGTATGATATAGATTTTATAAATCATTAACTAATTAATTAATTAATTATAAGCTGCTTGTGGTTAGGAAACTGATTTATAATCCAAATAGCCTTTATTGTGAAAAGCTATATCCTGTTCGAATAAACCGAACTTTTCAAAATATATTAGGTTGCTTGTATAGGACTCAATGTTGTTTACGGAACTTTACTGAATACGTCACTTTCTGGCGGCTGTTCGGGTGAGTCTTCGTAAATTTTTTCACGGATGGGCGTTTCTGCCATATCTTTCAAAGCAAAGCGGTCTTTACCGGGATGCTCGGAAGGAACGACAGGCGGCGCGAAATCTACGGCTACGGTGATTTCTTTCATAGACAGTATGCGCCATAACGATTTGACTAAGTTGACATCTGCAAACGAAGGCACGGCGGTGCGGCTGCCGGTGTTGTCGTAATAACGCAGGGCGATGGGCTGTATGGGCGCATCGGCTTGGATGGCAGATTCGAACAGTGCTGCTTTAAAAGGCAGCAGGCCGATACCGGAGGAAGTGGCGGATTCGGGGAAAAAGCAAACGTTGTGCCCCTCTTCCAAGGAAGCGCTGATGGCCTTGTTGATCGGATTGATATTTTTGCGGTTTTTGCGGTCGATAAACACAGTGCCTGCGTTGGTGGCGATTTTGCCCAGCAGCGGCCATGATTGCATTTCTTTCATGGCGATGAAGCTGCTCGGACACAAGGCGCTGATGGCGAAAACGTCCAGCCATGAAACATGGTTGGCAACAACCAGCATGCTGCTGTGGCCGGCTCCGTTTTTTGGGGTGAGCACTTCAAGCCTCACATTCATCACATTCAGAATTTCACTGCTCATGCTGCTGATAATGTGGTTGCGGGTGCTGATAACAGCGGATTCGGGGCGGGTAAACCGACGGCTTTGAACGAGGATGAGTTTGCTCAGGCGCCAGAGGCGGCCAAACCGTTGCAGAAGAGGCGTTTTTTCGTAAGACATTATTTGTAGTGTGTGTTCGACAAGAAGCAAAAGTGGATTATAGGAAGTAGAGGGGTTTTTGTAGAGCGGGTTTGCTTAATTTTAACGATTTGGCAGATGAAGTGTGCATTGTTATTTCAAATCAATAGTATAGTTTTGATGGGTATGGTATTGAATCTCAAATAAAGTTAATTTCAGCATTGGCTTTAAAGAATGCCTGTCTGAAAGCTATTTTTGGCAATTCGGGCAATAAAACGTGCCGCGTTGGCCGATGGTTTCTTTATGGATTAATTGGCCGCAGCGCGGGCAGGGTTGGTTATGGCGGCCGTAAACGGCGTATTCCTGTTGGAAATAGCCGCTGTTGCCTTCGCTGTCGACAAAGTCGCGCAGGGTGCTGCCGCCGGTATCGATGGCACGCTGCAATACGGTTTTGATGTGGGCGCATAATGCTGCGGCTTCTTTTTGGCTGACTTTGCAAGCCTGCCGTTTGGGCGAAACGGCAGCGCGGAACAGGCTTTCGTTGGCATAAATATTGCCTACGCCCACCACCAATGCGTTATCCATAATGGCAAGCTTCACGGCGCATTTGCGTTTTTTCAGACTTTGATAAAGATATTCGGGACTGAATGCTTCGCTAAGCGGCTCGGGGCCGCATTTTGAAAGCAAGGGATGCTGTTCGGCGATGCCGGCAAACCAGAGGATGGCGCCGAAGCGGCGAGGGTCGTGGTAGCGCATGATGGTGCCGTCGGCAAAAGCGATGTCGGCATGATCGTGTTTGCCGGGTGGCGGTGCGGCGTTGGGGGTAAAAATGCGTAAGCTGCCCGACATGCCTAAGTGGATAATCAGAATGCCTGTCTGAAAATGGATGAGCAGGTATTTGGCGCGGCGCGTGCAGTGTGTAACGGGCTGGTCGTGCAGGGTGTCCGCCAGATGGGCGGGTATCGGCCAGCGTAATTTGGGCTGGCGGATGTTGACTGCGGCAACGGTTTTGCCGGTGATGTGTGGTGAAACGCCGCGCAGGGTGGTTTCGACTTCGGGCAGTTCGGGCATGGTGCTTGGTGTTTTATATTATCGTAACGCATGGATTATGTGTGCGCTGTGCAGATAATTCAAGCACCTGCTGAGTTTTCCGTGAAAGCTTGTTTTCAGACAGGCATTGTTTAGGCTGAACGTAATGCCGCTGCTTCTTTGGCCAGGCGGGTAATGGCAGCCCAGTCTTTCGCGGCAACGGCATCTTTGGGTGTGAGCCATGAGCCGCCGACGCACAATACGTTGGGCAGTTTCAGATATTCGGATGCGGTTTCAAGGCTGATGCCGCCGGTGGGGCAGAACTTGGCTTGTGGAAACGGGCCGTATAGAGCTTTTAGCATGGTGCGGCCGCCCACTACTTCGGCGGGGAAAAGTTTTAAAGTGTCAATGCCGTGTTCTAAAGCCAGCATCAATTCGCCAGGAGTGGCGATGCCGGGAATGACGGCGATGCTGCTGCGCTCGGCTGCTTTGGCAAAGTGGATGTTGAAACCGGGGCTGATGGCGAATTCGGCGCCTGCGTGTTCTACCGCTTTGAGCTGCTCGCCGTTAATTACCGTGCCTGCGCCCACGATGGCGCTAGGCACTTCTTTTTTGATCAGTTCGATAGCTTTGATGCCGTGTTCGGTGCGCAGGGTGATTTCGAGCGTGGGAATCCCCCCTTCAACCAAAGCGTGCGCTAAATCGACGACGGTGGATAAATCTTCGATAGCAATCACCGGAACCACTGCGCCGGCGCTCAGAATTTCGCGTGCATTTTTCATAATGGGTTTTCTCCGAATTTGTTGGTTTCAGACAGGCATTGTTTGGGTTTGTAGGTAATGCCTGTCTGAAAAATCAGGCTCAGGCAAATTCGCCGCCGAGGCTCATGGCGCCGGTTTCTGCGCTGCCGGCGATGCTGCGGAAGCCGGCAAACAGTTCGCGGCCGATGCCGTGGGTGTTGTTGCTCAAGTCGGGCTCGGGTATTTCGCGGGCGTTCCATTCTGCTTCGCTAACCAGTGCCGAAAGTTCTCCGGTAATCGAATTGAAGCGGATGAGGTCGCCTGTGCGGATTTTGCCTATGCCGCCGCCAAGCAGTGCCTCGGGCGACATGTGGATGGCGGCGGGGACTTTGCCTGACGCGCCGGACATGCGGCCGTCGGTAACGAGTGCTACTTTAAAGCCGCGATCCTGCAAGATGCCGAGCGGCGGGGTGAGCTTGTGTAACTCGGGCATACCGTTGGCACGCGGGCCTTGAAAGCGCACAACGCACACAAAATCCCGCTCCAACTCGCCCCGCTCGAATGCGGCCAACACTTCTTTTTGATCGTTGAACACAATCGCAGGGGCTTCGATGATACGGCAATGTTCTCTTACGGCAGAAACTTTGATGACACCGCGCCCGATATTGCCTTTCATCAGGCGCAAACCGCCATCGGGTGAGAACGGGCGGGAGAGTGGGCGCAAAATCTCTTCGTCGCGGCTTTCGGCCACGGCGTCCCGCCATTCCAGCTGACCATCGATCAGGAAAGGCTCTCGGGTGTAGGCCGCCATGCCGTGTCCGACCACGGTATTCACGTCATCGTGTAGCAAGCCGGCATCGCGCAGTTCCCGGATAACAAAAGGCAAGCCGCCGGCAGCTGCGAAATGGTTGATGTCGGCTTGGCCATTGGGGTAAACGCGGATGAGCAGCGGGATGATGGATGAGATTTCGTCGAAATCGTCCCAATTCAAAATAATACCTGCCGCGCGCGCCATGGCAACCAAGTGCATGGTGTGGTTGGTTGAGCCGCCGGTGGCCATCAGGCCGATCAGGGCATTGACAAATGATTTTTCAGACAGCATTTCGCCAAGCGGCTTAATGGTCTGGTTTTTCACGCTTTCGGCCAGATGGGCGGCCGCGTAGCGTGTTAATGCCTCGCGCATGGGGGTATAAGGGTTGAAGAATGCTGCGGCAGGCAGGTGCATCCCCATCATTTCCATCATCATTTGGTTTGAATTGGCGGTGCCGTAGAAGGTGCAGGTGCCGGGGCTGTGATAAGAGCCCATTTCGCTTGCCAGCAAGGCGTCCCGGCCGACT
This sequence comes from Neisseria sp. 83E34, assembly GCF_001308015.1. Lineage (GTDB taxonomy): Bacteria > Pseudomonadota > Gammaproteobacteria > Burkholderiales > Neisseriaceae > Neisseria. The sequence continues at coordinate 178,400 of NZ_LGYH01000005.1, read as the reverse complement.
TTGCCTTCGGCAAACTGCTGGCGTGTGCGCGCTTTTTTTTTGTTGGCAATGCCGCTGGTCATCGGCCCGGCGGGTACGAATATGCCGGGAAGGTGGCCGCAGCTGAGCGCGCCGATCATTAGGCCGGGCACGATTTTGTCGCATACGCCGAAATAAAGTGCGCCATCAAACATTTGGTGCGATAAGCCGATGGCCGTGCTCATGGCGATAACGTCACGGGAAAACAGGGAAAGTTCCATGCCTTCGTACCCCTGCGTGATACCGTCGCACATGGCGGGCGTGCCGCCGGCTACTTGCGCCGTGGCGCCTTGTTTAAGCGCTTCTTCTTTAATCCAGGCAGGGAATTCGGCAAAAGGCTGGTGTGCGGAAACCATGTCGTTATAAGCGGTAATCATGCCTAAATTGGGCACGGTGGGACGCAGCATTTCAATTTTGATGGCTTTGGGCATGGCGGCATAACCGTGTGCCAGATTCGAGCAGCCCAGGCGGTCGCGTTCGACACGGCCTTGTTGTTTGAAAGCACGGATGCGTTTCAGGTAGGCCTCGCGGGTTGGGCGGCTGCGCTCAATAATGCGCTCGGTTATGGTTTGTAAGGCAGGGTTTAAGGTAGTCATGAGTGCCCTCTGTTGGTGTTTTATTCGGAAGAATGGCAGTGTTGCTTTACATGTCGCGACGGTTTGGTTTATGAAAAACAAATATTTAGTGTGTAGCCGGGTTACACGATCACGAACGTTTCAACTTTAGATATTTTTGCGTTGTAGTTTTCCAACATGATAGCATTTTAGTTTGAGAAAGTATTTACTTAAGTCAAACTTTTACGCGCACGAAACAATAGACAAAAGATGTAACCGCGTGTAGTATTGCTACGCAGAATGAAACGGTATTTCAAAAATATCACTCAATAAATTATTCTTATAAATCAATGATAAGGGAATTTTGGAGAGATGTATTTTGAAATGTAACCAAACCGATATCCCGCGGCGTGGAATCCGCTTTGCATCACAGACAGTGCTGCCTGCGGATTTATGCCTTGTAGTAAATATTACTTTGGTTATAAGTTTTCAATCCAAAATCGAATGGAAGAATGCGAAAGGCTGAAATCTGCTAGATTTTTGAGATGTTTTGAAGGAACAAGATTGTAATGAATAAACAGACAAATTTTGATTTGGTGTTGTTTGGCGCGACCGGAGATCTGGCGATGCGTAAGCTTATACCCAATCTATACCAAGCACATGCGGCGGGCTTATTAAACCCTGAAGGGCGTATTCTGGGCGTAAGCAGAAGCAATCTGGATACGGCTGAATTTTTGAAACAAATAGAAAGTGATGCCAAGGTTCACATCAAAAAAAACTTCTCGGAAGAAATGTGGAATTCGTTTCTCAAACGCATTCAATATCTCACTGTGGATGTCACGCACCGGGCTGATTTCGATAGGTTGGCAGAGTTGGTCAAGGCAAGAAAAAATACAGAAAACGTGATTGTCTACCTTTCCACTGCACCTACCTTTTTCACCCAAGCTTGCGCCAACCTCGCAGCAGTGGGTTTGAATGGTGAAAATGTGCGTGTCGTGTTGGAAAAACCTTTGGGCACCGATTTGAAATCTTCTCAGAAAATCAATGCCGATGTGGCTGAGCATTTTGAAGAGTCCCAAGTTTACCGTATTGACCATTATCTGGGTAAAGAAAGCCTGCAAAACCTAATCCCGCTGCGTTTTGCCAATGTGTTTTTCGAGCCGGTATGGAATAAAGATTTTATTAAAAGCGTGCAGATTACCATCGCCGAGCAACTGGGCGTGGAAGAACGCGCCGAGTTTTACGATGCAACCGGCGCATTGCGCGATATGGTGCAAAACCATATGCTCCAAATGCTGTGTTTTGTAGCAATGGAGCGGCCCAAATCTCTGGCCGGTGATGATATGCGCGATGCGAAAATGAAAGTATTGAAAGCGCTCAAACCATTATCCCCGGAGGATATGGAGGCTAATGTGATACGGGCGCAGTATACCGCAGCAGAAGGGCATGCCGGTTATCTTGAAGAACATAATGTGCCGGCCGACAGCCGCACGGAAACTTATGTCGCCATCAAGGCTGAAATTGAAAATGAACGTTGGCAGGGTGTGCCTTTCTACTTGAGAACCGGCAAACGCCTGGCGGCTAAAACCGCGGAGATTGTGCTGAATTTCCGTGAAGATTTGGATGATTTGTTTCCCAACACTCCAAACCGTCTGATTGTAAACATGCAGCCGCGGGAAACCGTGAGCACCTGCGTGTTTATTAAAGAACCGGGCAGCAGCATGAACGCGATGCCTGTGGAAATGGTTATTGATTTGGCACACGCAGTTGAAGGCCGGCGTGCCGAAGCTTATGAATTGTTGTTGCGAGAAGTGATTGACGGCCGTTTGAGCCGTTTTAACCGCCGTGACGAGTTGGAAGCAGCTTGGGAATGGGTCATGCCGATTATGGAACATTGGGCAAAAAGCCCGGTTGCACCGCATCAATATGCCGCGGGTAGCTGGGGGCCGCAGGCGGCGCGCGATTTATTGGCTAAAGACAACAACGCTTGGCTGGAAGACCAATAATATCTCAGCCCCTAAAAAACACCATATTTTCAGACAGGCATATCCATGCGATGACAATGCCTGTCTGAAAACACAAAATACCTCGTGAAGAGGAAAACAATTAAAACGAGAGAATACAATAATGACTTATCAATTATATACGCACGCCGATGCCGGCGGAGCCGCTCAGGCTCTGGCGGAAGCGGTTGCTGCTGCATTAAAGGATGCGATTACACAAAGAGGCAAAGCTGTGTTGGCTGTGTCTGGCGGCAAGTCGCCGATAGCCTTTTTCGAGGCATTGTCGCAAATAGATTTGGATTGGGCTAAGGTAGGCATAACGCTGGTGGATGAACGTATCGTACCCACCACGCATGCCGACAGCAACACCGGATTGGTGCGCAAATATCTGCTGCAAAACCAAGCTGCAAAAGCTGCCTGGATTCCTATGATTGAGGAGGGCGCAGATGAGGCTGCTTTGGCCGACAGCGATAAGGCTGTTGGCTTTGCATTGCAGCATTTCGAGCAGCCGGATGTGTTGGTATTGGGAATGGGCGGTGACGGGCATACCGCATCGCTGTTTCCGCAGGCACCGCAGTTGGATAAAGGTTTGGATGCCGGCAATGATGTTCCGTTGTTGCATACCACGCCGGTAACGGCGCCGCATGAGCGCATTTCCATGACGCTGCCTGCGATTGAAAATACGGCAGCCGTGTTTCTGGCCATTGCCGGAGCGGAAAAGAAAGCGGTGTTTGATCAAGCTGCGGGCGCCGCCGATAAGGCGCTGCCGGTAAGTTTTGTCCTCAATTCAAAAAAGGTTGTCTGCCATGTCCACTACACAAACTAAAACCCAAGCATCTTCGAGCACAACAAGCGTTTTGTGGCCGCGTCTGGTGGCCGATATCGGCGGCACGAACGCACGGTTTGCGCTGGAAACATCTCCTCAGAAAATCGAAAAAGTAGAAGTGCTACCGTGCAATGATTACGATACGGTTGTGGATGCGATTAAGGAATATCTCAGCCGCGTAGACAATCCGACCATCAAACATGCGGCCATTGCCATTGCCAATCCGATTGTGGGAGATTGGGTGCAGATGACCAACCACCACTGGGCGTTTTCCATTGAAACCACACGCCAAGCTTTGCATTTGGAAACTTTATTGTTTTTAAATGATTTTACTGCGCAGGCTTTGGCGATTACCAAAATGGATTCCGACAAACTGGTGCAGATAGGCGGTTCCGCGCCGATTCCAAACGCACCGAAAGCCGTGCTCGGGCCGGGCACGGGGTTGGGCGTAAGCGGTTTGATTCCGAACGGCAATAATACTTATACCGCGCTGGCGGGAGAGGGCGGGCATGTGAGTTTTGCGCCTTTTGATGATGCGGAAATGCTGATTTGGCAGTATGCAAAGAAAAAATTCGGCCACGTTTCAGCCGAGCGTTTTTTGAGCGGTGCAGGCTTGGGGCTGATTTACGAATCGCTGGCGGCGCGCGAGGGAGTTAAGCCGCAGAAGCTGACGCCTTCAGGAATCAGCGAACGTGCTTTGAGCGGCACTTCCCCTTTGTGCCGCTTAACCTTGGATATTTTCTGCGCCATGCTGGGTACGGTTTCATCCAACCTTGCGCTCACTTTGGGTGCGCGCGGCGGTGTTTATCTTTGCGGCGGCATTATCCCGCGTTTTATTGACTACTTTAAAAATTCGCCGTTCCGTAACCGTTTTGAAAGCAAGGGCCGCTTTGATGCCTATTTGGCGGCCATTCCGGTGTATATCGTATTGGCAGACTATCCGGGTATTTCCGGTGCAGCGGTGGCTTTGGAAAACGAATTGTCTGCCAAAGGTATTCGATAAAAGATCGCATGATTTTCCGCAGATATACTGAATTTGTGGAAAACTGTAATAATGTAACTTTAAATAAATAACGGTATGCGGCACTTTTCAGACAGGCATGATTACCTGCGCCGACAACCGGAGCATTTTATAGTCGAATCATTTTTCAACAGTATTATAGAGCCTGCTTATCATCTTAAATGGCTGTTTTAAGTTTTAAATGGATTTAACTATATAATGCCTGTCTGAAAACAGAGTTTACGCGCTTCCTGAAGAACAAATCCAAGTACAAGGAACGATAAAATGTTGAGTAAAATCAGTGAATTCTTAAGCGAATTGTCTGGTGCCGAGCGGAAAGTGGCCGAATGCGCTTTGGCCGAGCCGAAGTGGTTTGTGCATGCGGCGGTGGCAGAAATTGCCGAACGTGCATCTGTGAGCCAGCCTACGGTCATCCGTTTTTGCCGCAGCCTCGGCTATAAAGGCCTGCCTGAATTTAAACTGGCTTTGTCGGCCAGTATCGGCCATGAAGGCATGCCGTATGTACATGCTGAGCTCAACAGCGACGACGATATGGGCGATGTTATGGAAAAAGTGCTGGGTAATACCGCTGCTTCCATACTTGGCGCGCGCCGTTATTTAAACGAAACAGAGCTGGAAAATGCTATTGCCATGCTGACACATGCGCGCCGCATCGAATTTTACGGTGTGGGTAATTCGGGCATCGTTGCGCAGGATGCACAACATAAGTTTTTCCGTTTCGGTATGTCTACAGTGGCGTATTCCGATCCGCATATCCAATTGATGGCTGCATCGGTGTTGAGCGATCAGGATGTATTGGTGGTGATTTCCAATTCCGGTTCGTCGATTGAAATATTGGATGCGGTGAGTATCGCTAAAGAAAACGGCGCTTCTGTGATTGCCATTACCCGGGCTGATTCTGCTTTGGCACACCTTGCCGATTGTGTGCTGAATGTGGCTTCTTCGGAAAACAGCGAGCAATACACGCCGATGGTGTCGCGTTTGTTGCAGCTTGTGGTGGTGGATATTTTAGCGATCGGCTTGGCCTTGAGATTGGGGGAAACCGCCAGTTTGCAACTGCAAAAAGGCAAACGCAGCATTTACAGCAAGCGTGTGGAATATGAGCCGCAAGACAATAAAAAATGATAGATTCCAGTATCTTATCTGGGTGTAAGTAAATTACTCAGCACTTCGGAAATTACCTGAAGCGGGTTTAAACCGTTCGGGTAATTTCCGTTTTTTATTGGAAGATATGAAAAAGCTTCATGCTGTTTTGCTATTTTAAAACCTTGTGCTAATATGCGCCCACAAATAAATTTGATAAAAAAAGTTAATTTTATAAAACAATAAGGAGATGATTGTGAGCCACTCGCACGAGAAACCTTATGCAGAGCTGCATAAGCCGAGTTCGGACTTTCCAACCCGAAATGAATATTTGGAACACGAGCTGCAAATCATGCAACCGAAACGCTGGCGTGCCAACCTGCCGTTTCGTGACTACCGTTTTGAATTTGAAGATATGATTCCCGCCATGGCAGGCACCATCGGTAAAGTTGTGATGGTGGGTGCCGTGGCGGCAGCTTTTGCCGGCCCGCTCGGTTTGCCGGAAGGCTTTGTATTGGAAAATGTGCGTTATGAGCTGCTCATCGCATCTATTTTTATTCTTCTATTGTCAGGCTTTTTTCTGCCTACTGCCAATCTGCCGGGCACGCACGGTCCGCTGATTCCGCTGATTCCGTTGGTTGTTGCCGCTGGCGGCCACCCTCTGGCATTTGGTTTGCTAATCGGCTTATTTGGATTTTTGCTCGGTATCTCCAAAGGCGGGAGTTTGATGGCTAAACTGACCAGTAACGGTGTGTGCGGAGGGCTGCTACTTTATCTCGGCTTTATCGGCACAACCGGGCAGGTCAAAAAACTGTTCACTTGGGCCGAAGGCTTTAATATGCCGTATATCGCCTTTATTGTGATTTTGGGTACGATTCTTTTGTATGCCTTGCTGGAGCACTGGCAGAAACGCTGGCTGGCCGTGCCTTTAGGCTGTTTGCTGGCGGGTGTGACCGCATATTTGTTGGGCGCGCCGTTTGAGTTTAAAACTGCCCCCGGCCTGCCGCCGATGAGCCCGGCTTATTGGTGGGGCGAAAACAGCGGTTGGATGCTGGGCTTGCCGACGATGAAAAGCTTTTTGGTCGTGTTCCCGTTTGCTGTTTTGGCGGTGGCGATGTGGTCGCCCGATTTCCTCGGACACCAAGTGTTCCAGAAAATCAGTTATCCCGAACGCACGGAAAAAGCGCATATGAACATTGATGACACAATGATCAGCTGCTCCGCCAGACAAACTGTCGGCTCTATTTTGGGCGGTGCGAACTTTTCTTCATCGTGGGGCACTTATATTGTGCCGGCGTCGATTGCCAAACGCCCGATTCCCGCAGGTGCGGTACTGACAGCTTTGTTCTGTATTGTTGCCGGTATTTGGGGCTATCCAATGGACTTGGCTATTTGGCAGCCTGTGTTAAGCGTGGCTTTGGTGGTAGGGGTGTACGTGCCTCTGCTGGAAGCCGGTATGGAAATGACCCGTAAAGGTAAAACCACGCAATCTGCCGCAGTGGTGGTATTTGCTTCTGCTTTGGTTAATCCGGTATTTGGTTGGTCTTTGACCATGTTGCTTGATAATTTGGGTTTGATCGGCTGTAAGGAGCGTAGTACGGAGCTGGGTTTTGCCGGTAGGGTGGTTGTTCCGTTGGTCGGCTTTACGATTTTGTGCGTGGCTATGGGCGCAGTGGGCATGCTCCCCGGTATTCCGGCATTTTTGGAGCAATTCCGTAATTAAGCCGGTATGACGAACGTACTGTTTTTTAGTTGATCTACTATAAAGAGAATGCCTGTCTGAAAGAGTTTTCAGACAGGCATTCTCTTTATATAGCTCACTTCATCATATTTTTAATCACACCCATGATACTGCGGGAAATAGCACGTGTAACTTGTTTGTTAAGCTGATCGCCAACCGAGTCGGCCAAGTCATAAGCCATGCCTTGATTGGATTTTTTGCGGCTCCCAAACAACCCGCCAAGAAAACCGCCAACAATGCCGTCTTTTTCAGCAGGTTGGTTTTTGGCTGTGTTTGCTTGTTCTTTTGCTTCTGCCTGAGCTTGCGTTTCCGCTGCTTTTTGTGTGTTTAATTCTTGTAAAGCTTCATAGGCCGAGTAATTATCGATGGCATCTTTATAGGAGGTATAAAGCGTATCAGTTTGATACATTCTGTTGCGTTCGTCTGCGCTGATCGGGTTAAGCTGGGATTGCGGCGGCATCACATTGGCGCGTTCCACAATACCCGGCATGCCTTTTTCATCCAAAAAAGATACTAATGCTTCGCCCACTCCCAATTCGGTAATCACTTCGGCCACTTTTAAATTGGGATTGCTGCGGAATGTATCGGCAGCAGCACGCACGGCTTTCTGGTCGCGCGGGGTAAAGGCACGCAAGGCATGTTGCACACGGTTGCCGAGCTGGCCCAGAATGGCGTCGGGCAAATCCAACGGGTTTTGGGTAACGAAATAAACGCCCACGCCTTTGGAACGGATGAGCCGAACCACTTGCTCGACCTGCTCCACTAAAGCGGGCGCAGCGTTGTCAAACATCAGATGCGCTTCATCGAAAAACATCACGAATTTGGGTTTATCCAAATCGCCTACTTCCGGCAGCGTTTGGAACAATTCCGCCAGAAACCACAATAAAAATGCGCTATACATACGCGGGCTGCGCATCAGTTTTTCCGAATTCAGAATATTGATAACGCCCTTGCCGCCCTCGGTTTGCATCCAGTCTTGCAGGTTCAGCTCCGGCTCGCCGAAGAAACGCTCGGCACCTTCGTTTTCAAGCACCAGAAGCTGGCGCTGAATGGCGCCCACGCTGGCGGCAGACACATTGCCGTATTGTGAGCGGTATTCTTTGGCGTTATCCGAAACGTGTTGCAGAATGCCGCGCAAGTCTTTCAAGTCGATTAAATGCCAGCCGTTGTCGTCGGCCACTTTAAACACCAGATTGAGCAGACCTTCTTGCGTGTCGTTCAGGTTCATTAAGCGGGAGAGCAACATCGGGCCCATTTGTGAAATGGTTACGCGCACGGGAATGCCGGTTTCGCCGTATACATCCCAAAAGCGCACCGGAAATGCGCTTAAATAGGATGAATCCAAACCATATTCGGCCATACGTTCGCCCACTTTTCCTCCGCCTTCTCCGGCGTGGCACAAGCCCGACAAATCGCCTTTCACATCGCCTAAAAATACCGGAATGCCTTGATTGCTGAAAGTTTCCGCCATTTTACGCAGGGTCACGGTTTTACCAGTACCGGTGGCGCCGGCAATCAGGCCGTGGCGGTTGCACATTCTGCCGATAATATCGATGGGGTGGTTGCCGTCTATGGAAAACGCAATGGTCAGTGGTGTGGTCATTTGGGGAATATCCTTGAAAACAAAAGATTAAGTGCGCCTATTTTAGCGTAATGTCAAATGCCTGTCTGAAAAGTTTTAGTTTCGGCAAAGATTGTTTTCAGACAGGCATGATTGAGGATGTAGCTAAGAAACTTAATATTTCACGATATTTTCTTAAGTAATTACTGTGATATGCTATTTGAATTTAGAGGGCTATCTAAGACTGCGTTTTCCTTATATCGAATATCAGGTTTTTTTACTGTATCATTATTAACCCAGCCTTCGCGGATTAACCCTCAATATGTACCGGCTATTTGAAGGTAAATATATATCATTATTTTTAATAAGTAATTTTTTATATCAACATTGGAATAATCATAAATAATTTAAATTCTAAATCTGGTTTATAGTTTTCATAGCAAAAATTTTTTGCTATAGTTCGCCCCATGATTTACCCGAAGAGGGAAATAAAATGAAATACCAAGATATGAATACCGAAGATACTTGTTATTTTTACGCTTTCAAACAAATAAACATAACCACCCATTGCTGATAAAAGGAGCAAACCATGAGCAAATGTCCTGTAACCCATTTAACGATGAACAACGGCGCGCCCGTTGTTGACAACCAAAACAGCCTGACTGCCGGCCCGCGTGGCCCCTTGTTGGCGCAAGATTTGTGGCTGAACGAAAAACTGGCCAACTTCGTACGCGAAGTGATTCCTGAGCGTCGTATGCACGCTAAAGGTTCCGGCGCATTCGGCACGTTCACTGTAACCAACGACATTACCAAATACACCCGCGCGGCCATCTTCAGCAAAGTTGGCAAAAAAACCGAAATGTTTGCCCGCTTTACTACCGTAGCCGGCGAGCGCGGTGCAGCCGATGCAGAGCGCGACATCCGCGGTTTTGCCTTGAAATTCTATACCGAAGAAGGCAACTGGGATATGGTGGGTAATAACACGCCCGTATTCTTCCTGCGCGACCCGCGTAAATTCCCCGATTTGAACAAAGCGGTTAAACGCGATCCGCGCACCAATATGCGCTCTGCTACCAACAACTGGGATTTCTGGACGCTGCTGCCCGAATCTTTCCACCAAGTAACGGTTGTGATGAGTGATCGCGGTATTCCTGCTTCTTACCGCCACATGCACGGTTTCGGTTCGCACACTTACAGCTTCTGGAACGAAGCGGGCGAGCGTTTCTGGGTGAAATTCCACTTCCGCACCCAGCAAGGCATTAAAAACCTGAGCAACGAAGAAGCTGCTGCCATTATTGCTAACGACCGCGAAAGCCACCAGCGCGACTTGTACGAGTCTATCGAGAAAGGCGATTTCCCGAAATGGACCATGTATGTACAAATCATGCCTGAAGCCGATGCCGAAAAAGTGCCTTACCATCCGTTTGACTTGACCAAAGTATGGCCGAAAAAAGACTATCCGCTGATCGAAGTGGGCGAGTTCGAGTTGAACCGCAACCCTGAAAACTTCTTCGCCGATGTCGAGCAGTCTGCTTTTGCGCCGAGCAACTTGGTTCCCGGTATCGGCGTATCGCCCGACCGCATGTTGCAGGCCCGCTTGTTCAACTATGCCGACGCGCAACGCTACCGCTTGGGCGTAAACCACAACCAAATTCCGGTAAACGCACCGCGCTGCCCTGTACACAGCAATGCCCGCGACGGTTACGGCCGCGTTGACGGCAACTACGGCAGCAACTTGCACTACGAGCCGAACAGCTTCGGCCAATGGCAAGAGCAACCTCAATATGCCGAGCCGCCTTTGAAAATCAACGGTGATGCGGCACATTGGAACTACCGCGAAGACGACGCCGACTACTTCAGCCAACCGCGCGCGTTGTTCAACCTGATGAGCTGCGAACAAAAAGAAACCTTGTTCAACAACACAGCCGCTGCTATGGGTGATGCGCCGGACTTCATCAAATACCGTCACATCCGCAACTGTAATGCCTGTGACCCGGCTTACGGTGAAGGCGTAGCCAAAGCCTTGGGCCTGAGCGTGGCAGATGCCATCGCCGCCCGCGAAAGCGACCCTGCTTTAGGCCAACCCGGATTGCTATAATGTGGCTGGATATGAGTGAAACTTTGGCCGAAATCATTGGTCGGGTTTCTGAGGGCAATGAGCAGAAATAAACTGGTTCATACATAAGCCGAATGCCTGTCTGAAAACTTCAGACAGGCATTTTTATTATTTTGCACACTCGTCAACTCGGGTCAAGCCAGTGTGACGGCGCTGTTACATACTATTCCTAAGTGGACTCATTATTATATATAAAGTATTTGCTTTATTTCTGTTTCGGCCTAAATGCTTTGCACACAGTTTCATCGGTCTCGATAAAGCCGCCGCCGATTAAATCTATGCAATAAGGTATGGCACTGAATAAGCCGTGCACCACAATATTGCCTGATTCATCGCGTACGCCGCCAAGCGTTTCTTCAATGGCTTTTGGGCGGCCGGGTAAGTTAACAATCAGGCATTTGCCGCGGATGCCGGCGGTTTGGCGGGATAAGATGGCAGTGGGCACATAATGCAGGCTGATTTGGCGCATTTGTTCGCCAAAACCGGGCATTTCTTTATCGATAACGGCAAGGGTAGCCTCGGGTGTGATGTCGCGCAGGGCGGGGCCGGTGCCTCCTGTGGTAAAGATTAAATCGCAACGGTCTTCATCGGCCATGCGCTTGAGTGTGGCTTCGATTTCTGGTTGTTCATCGGGAATCAGCGCTTCACTGAAACGGATTGGGTTTTTTACGGCGCGTTTCAGCCAGCTTTTCAATGCGGGAATGCCTTCGTCGGCGTAAATGCCTTTACTGGCGCGGTCGCTGGTGGAGATTAAACCGATTTTGATTTCAGACAGGCATTGCATATCAAACAGCTTTCCTTGGGTTACATATTCACTAAAAGTTGACGGATGCTCTGCATCGCATGGTGCTCTTGATTGTTTCTAAAGTCAGGCGATTCGTTTTCGCAACCGGCTTTGCCGATAACGCCGCAGAGGTGCGCGTAAGGTAAATCGAGTTCGCGGGCCAGTGAGGCTTCGGGCATGCCGGTCATGCCCAGAATATCTACACCGTCTTTTTTATAACGCCGCACTTCTGCCTGAGTGGGTAGGCGCGGTCCTTGGATGCAGCCGTATACAGCCTGATAATGGATGGTGATGTTCCGCTCCTTGGCATGCTCCAGCAGACGTTGCCGTAGCTCAGCGTCGTAAGGATGGAAAAAGTCGATATGGGTTACTTCGCAATTTGAGCCTTCAAAAAAAGTGTCGCCTCTGCCATAGGTATAGTCGATTAAATCGTCGGGCAGCACCAATGCGCCGACGGGCAAACCGTTTAGGGCGGATACGGCGGATACGGAAATAATACCGCTCACGTTGAGTGAATCCAGTGCCCAAATGTTGGCGCGGTAGTTGATTTCATGCGGTGCGAGCGTGTGGTCGAGGCCGTGCCGTGCCAGAAAAACGATTTCATGGCTGCCCAGTCTGCCGGTGATGACGGGAGAGCTGGGTAGGCCGTAAGGTGTGCGGATAATTTGCCGGTGTATGATGTTGATTTCGGGCAGGCGGGTTAGGCCGCTACCGCCGATGATTGCGATCATGGTGTTGCCTTATGCACTTGGAGAACGATGATTTCAGGTATTGTAATGGATTTGGCGTCGTGTGGGAAAAGGCTGTCTGAAAATCAATTTCAGACAGCCTTTTGAACCGGAGCAGTTATTCAATTATTTCAGATGTGCGCCGATAATGTGCAGCATTTGCGCCAAAACTTTCGGATTGGCGGCTACGATGTTACCGGTTTCCAGCCAAGTTTGCTCGCCCTGCATATCGGTGATGATGGCACCGGCTTCTTTGGCAATCAGTGCACCGGCGGCAATATCCCAAGGTTTCAGGTTGAATTCGAAGAAACCGTCAAAGCGGCCGCAAGCCAGTGCGCATAAATCCAGTGAGGCGGCACCTTCTCTGCGTGCGCCTGCCGTGCGTTCCAGAAAAGCGCGCAGAATGTTCAGATAATCATCCATCATGCTTTGGTCGACTACGGGAAAGCCCGTGCCGATTAGGCATTGGTTTAAGTCGATACGGGAAGAAACGCGGATGCGGCGGTCGTTTAACAGCGCGCCTTGGCCGCGGGATGCCATGTATAAATCGTTGCGTTCGGGGGCGAACACCAAGGCTTCCTGCAACTGGCCTTTATGCAGCAGCGCCATAGAAACTGCATATTGCGGATGGCCGTGCAGATAATTGGTAGTGCCGTCCAAAGGGTCGATAATCCATTCGTATTCGGCTTTGGCATTGCCGTGTGCGCCGGTTTCTTCGGTGGTGATTTTATGATGGGGATAAGCTTCTTTGAGCGTTTCAATCAGAATGCGCTCGGACTCGCGGTCGATATCGGAAACAAAATCGTTAAACGCTTTGCTGTCTATTTTGATGTTGGAAAGATTATTGGAAGCGCGGGTCATCATGCTGCCCGCTTTACGGGCGGCTTTCAGAGCGGTGTTGAGAATCGGGTTCATCGGGATATCCTATATAAAATATTGCGGCAAGCCGTTACAATAGAGCCGAATCATTTTAAAACAGTCATTGCTTTAAGAAGCCGGCTTGGGAATAACGGGCGGGCAAACGTTTAACGATTTTTAAAGAACAGGTTCAGCGCAGGCGGCTGGCCTTTTGCTGTTTGAAAGCCGTATTATACGCCTGATTGGAAAAATAACCACTAGATACAATGACAAAACCGACTATTCCCGATTATCTGAGCAATATACGCATCGTATTAACCCGCACCAGCCATCCTGCCAATATCGGTTCGGCTGCGCGCGCAATGAAAACCATGGGCCTGCATCATCTGGATCTTGTAGCCCCCCAATTGATGCAAACGCCGATGACGGCCGAACCGCCGCAATTTGATGCGGCCGACCCGCGAAGTTTTACATTGCCGGAGGAAAGTTTTATTTTGGCTTCCGGCGCGGTGGATGTGTTGGAAAACGCGCGCATTTTTGCCACTTTGGAAGAAGCCGTATCGGATACTGTGATTAGCTGCGCGCTGACCAGCCGTAAGCGCGAGCTGACTGCGCCGCTGCAAACCCCGCGCGAGTTGGCGCCTGAGTTGCTGCAAACGGCGGCGGCCGGGCACAAAGTGGCTTTGGTATTTGGCAATGAAACATTTGGTTTGAGCATTGAAGAAGTGCAATGCTGCAACCGACTGATGACTATCAGCGGGAATCCGGATTATTTTTCACTGAATCTGGCACAAGCCGTGCAGGTAGTGAGCTATGAAATCTTCAGCCAAGTCGGTTTGCCGATGGACCACCTTGCAGCGGAAACCCATCCGGCTACCCATGAGCAGATTGCGGGCATGGTCAAGCATATGGAAAGTTTGATGGAAGATATCGGCTTTTTCAACCGCCGCAACGGCGAGCGCATGATGCGCCGCATGCAGAGTTTGTTTGCGCGTGCCGGAACGGAAACCGAAGATATTGATTTGCTGAGGGGTTTTTTTAATACAGTAAAGAAAAACCTGAAATAAGCCATGCCTGTCTGAAACCTTTCAGACAGGCATCAGCCCGATGATGATTAAACAGAAGATACAGGCTTGATTATGATGAACCGTTTGAAGCTGTTGCTGCCGATTGTTATTCTGCATGCGATTCCCATGGCTGTGATTTGGGGTGTAACCCTATCCATGAATCTGTTCCCCCGCCCGAGAGATTACCTGATGGTCGCTTATGCGGCAGGCGGTTTTTTAACCAGTATTTACAGCCTGATTTGGCTGGTGTGGAACCCGAAAGTGAACGTGCGCAATTATTGGCTGCTTAATATCGGCGCATGGCTGTTTTACAGTGTGGTGATTACCGTGGCCTTGTATGTGTGGGGCGGGAAGATGATTGCGCCGGACTTGGGCTTTTTGTTTGGCGGCATGTTGGCTTTGCTTTGGTTGCCGGTGAGCTATGTGTTTTGGTTTAGGAAAGGGCGTAAAAAGATTGATGGTGCTTGGGGGTAAACCGGCTCCAAGCTGCATGGTACACAAAGACTGATAATCTCAATGCCTGTCTGAAAGTTTTTCAGACAGGCATTGCGTTTTTGAGTGGAGATTTTATCAGAAATCGAATTCCTGCAAATCCACGCCTTCTCTGCGCTGCCATTCGTCGAGCAGGATTTTGCGCGGGGTAGGGTACGTGTCGCCGGCGCGTACATGGGTGATGCGGTCGGGGCGGAAGTGGCGGTAATCCTGCCTCAGTTCGCACCAGGCAACCAGCAGGCGTGCCTCGTTGAAATAACCCACTGCCAGCGGCCAAACGGTGCGGCGGCTGGTATGCTGATGAACGTCGGTATAGTCGAAAGACAAGCGACGGTTGGTTCTCAGGGCGAACCGGATGGTTTCCAAAATAGAATGTTCTTGCTCGGAATAGCTGTTTTGGCAGGCAGAAGCAGGGTAGAGCGCTTGCTTGCCCAGTGTTTCAGACAGGCTTTGCGGTAGCGCTGCGTCTATTTTGTTTAACGCGGATTTGGCCGATTCGGCCAATGCGCCGTCTGCATTGGCCACCACCCAGCGCATGCCCAACACTACCGCTTCGATTTCGTTCTCGTCAAACATCAAAGGCGGCAGCACAAAGCCCGCTTTCTGCAACACAAAGCCCACGCCCGCGCCGCCTTCGATTTCCGCACCTTGAGCCCGCAGCGTTTCAATATCGCGGTAAACCGTGCGTGCACTGATATCCAGTTGCGCCGCAAGCTGGTCGGCGGAAACAGGGTAGCGGCTTTGCCGCAGAAGGTGCAGCAGAATCAGCAGGCGTTCGGAGCGGGTCATAGTGTGGTTTTACGGTTTTTCCAATTCCTGCACTCGGGCAAATGCAGGGCGCGCAAGATGGCGCGACATATATTTGGTAAACACAGGTTCGGCAGGGATGATTTGTGTGTGGGCAATCAACCATTCCAACAGGCCGCTGTAATAAATATCCAGCGCACTGAAGCGGCTGCCTATCATATATTCTCTGCCTTGCAGATGTTGGCGCAGGGTATTTAAAACAGTGTTTAAGTCGCCATAGCCTATACTTTGCTGCTGCATATCATTGTTGCTGATACCGCGCCATTTATCCACCGCCGCGTATTCCAGATGTAGCGAGAGACACAGCCAGCGGTAATATTGCCCGCGTTCAACCGAGCCTGCTTCGGGAATCAGGTGTTTTTCAGGAAATTGCTCGGCAAGGTAAGTGATGATACCGACGGTTTCGGTGAGCACTTCGCCTTTGTGCTTGAGCGCAGGCACTTTGCCCATCGGGTTGACAGCCAGATACTCGGGTGTTTTCAAATCCTCACCCAACGACATGGTAACCGTATCATAATCCGCGCCGCATTCTTCAAGCATCCAGCGAACCATGCTGCCGCGCGACGGGTTAACGGTGTAAAGCGTGAATGTTTTCATATGCTGCCTCCTTGCTATGTCTGTTTGTAAAAGTTTTTCAGACAGGCATTATAAAAACAGGATGTGTCAGTTTCTGTCAGGAGTATCGTTGCACAAGTATGGTGTTGATTAAGCAATGCCTGTCTGAAACGCTGTCAGACAGGCATTGCTCCGTTCCAAATACGGCAAAACAAACAGCCCTGCCGGAGGAACAGGGCTGTTTGCACACACGATTTTTTTAGGTTCGGCTTAAGGTTGAGCCGGAGCCTGAGGAGCCGGACGCTCGAAACCTTTAGATTTCATACAAGCGTCGAAAGCGGCGCGGTCGGCAGTTTGGCCAACAGTTTGTTTACACTCTTGTAAAGCCTGCTCTACGCTGGCTTGAGGCGCTTGTTCTTTAGCCTGAGCTTTGTCTTTGCCGCCCATCGAAGAGCAGGCGCTCAGCATCAGGCCGGCAGAGATAGCGGCAATCAGCATTTTATTCATCATAATCACAGTTCCTTCATTTGGTTTGAAATATCAAGGTTTACTTATCTTCGTAAACACTTCGTTTTCAGAGTGCGGCATTGGCTATTAGTTTCTTTGGGTCAGTGTAAAAATTGGCCGCAGCGGCTGCCGAAATACATTTAAGTGCCTGCTATTTCTGGAAAAATATATTGAAAACCAATATGAGTAATAAAATGAAAAGAAATGTTATAAAACTGGATAATGCCTGTCTGAAAGCGTTATAAAAACAATACCTTGAATTATTTAACCTTTGCGCCTACCCAGTAAAGTGAGCATACTTGAGCAAATTGAGCACAATACAGGCGGATACAGGCAAAGTGTGTCATAATATTTCACTTTCTCCCTATCAGCGCATCAGGCGTAACAACACTTATTCCAACGGAGAACAACGTGAATCAATTTTCTGCACTCGGCTTGGGCGGCGAAATCGTTTCCGCACTTACCGAACAGGGCTATGAAACCCCCACGCCCATTCAAGAAGCCGCCATTCCCAAAGCTTTGGCCGGCCACGATTTGCTGGCCGCAGCCCAAACCGGCACCGGAAAAACCGCCGCATTTATGCTGCCCAGCCTCGAGCGGCTGAAACGCTATGCCACAGCAAGCACTTCGCCCGCCATGCATCCGGTGCGCATGCTGGTGTTGACGCCCACACGCGAGTTGGCCGACCAGATTGACCAAAACGTGCAGGGCTATATCAAAAACCTGCCGCTGCGCCATACCGTTTTATTCGGCGGTGTGAGCATGGACAAGCAAACCGCCGAGCTGCGCGCAGGCTGCGAAATCGTCGTGGCCACCGTCGGCCGCCTGCTTGACCACGTCAAACAAAAAAACATCAATCTGAACAAAGTGGAAATCGTGGTGCTTGATGAAGCCGACCGTATGTTGGACATGGGCTTTATCGACGATATCCGCACCATCATGCAAATGCTGCCCAAACCGCGGCAAACCCTGCTGTTTTCCGCCACTTTCGCCCCGGCCATCCGCAAACTGGCCAATGATTTTATGAACCGCCCCGAGCAAATCGAAGTGGCTGCGCAAAACACCACCAATGCCAATGTGGAGCAGCACGTGATCGCGGTTGATACCGCCAAAAAACGCAGCTTGCTGGAGCGTTTGATTGTGGATTTGAACATGAATCAAGTGATCGTGTTCTGCAAAACCAAGCAAAGCGTTGACCAAGTTACCCGCAATCTGGTGCGCAGCGAGATTTCCGCCCAATCTATCCACGGCGACAAATCGCAGCAAACCCGTTTGGAAACGCTGAACGCTTTTAAAGAAGGCAGTCTGCGTGTTCTGGTGGCTACCGATGTTGCCGCACGCGGTTTGGATATTGCCGAGCTGCCTTTTGTGATTAACTACGAAATGCCCACCCAGCCGGAAGATTATGTGCACCGAATCGGCCGCACAGGCCGCGCAGGTGCCGACGGTGTGGCGATTTCTTTGATGGGTGAAAACGAGCAGAAGATGTTTGAAGCCATCAAAGCGCTGACCGGCAACGATATCCCTCTTGAACGGATTGAGGGCTTCGAGCCGCGTTGGGGCAATGATGCAGCAGAAAGCCAAACGCAACAACGCACCCCGCGCCGTGAAAAAAGCGAGAGAAGCGAGCGTGCCGAACGAGCAGGTTCAGGAAGCGAATCACGCAGTCGCCGCTCAGAAGAAAAAGACGCCGGTTCCGCCTGCGGCAAAATTGCGGGGCGCAGCCGCCGCAGTCGCCGGGAACGCCAAAAATGTGCGCTGGTGCAGCCTAACTTCGGCTTGTAAACAGTCTTTTACTTATACTGAATGCCTGTCTGAAAAGCTTTTCAGACAGGCATTTCTATTGTGGTTTCCAACTTAAAACAACCCTGTTTCACAACCGAAAATCCGACATACTTGTGTTACGCCCAAGCTTTAGGCACAATTCTTTTTTAAAAATCCTATTTGCATATTTGTTATGAAGCGTGCAGTCTTGCTATTGATTTTATTTTCTTCGTTCCGAGGAGTTGTTGCCGCGGATGGCGAATTACGGCCAGCTTCGGACTTGCCGTACCGCCAGACAGAAGCTGCGCCACCTTCCGATAGCGAGCTGAAATCCGAGCTGGAAGCCGCGCTTGCCAAACAAGATTGGCAAAATATGCCCGAGTTGCTTAAGCAATACCGCAGCCGCTTTCTGGCTGATCAAGTGTTCGCAGATTATGCAGAAGCCCGCTGGCGCAGCAGCCAAGGCGAATATATGCAGGCGCAAGCCTTATACCGTCGCGTGTTGGCTCAACGCCCTGATTGGCAGGAAGCCCGGGCGGCTACGATCAACAATCTTTCTGCCGCACGCTCCGCACCGCGTGCCGGTGATTTCGGCAAGCGTTTGCAAGCATCCGATGTTTGGCAGCTTCCTGTCAGCCTGAGCCATGTCCGCAATAATCAAGGGTATATCCCGCGCGATCGAAAAACACTGCTTGCCGGTGACCGTTATCCGGACAAAAATAATGATGCTTTGCGCTACAATCTGGGAGCCGAGCATGATTTCAGCCTGAAAGGCAACCACCGCCTGCGGCTAGGGCTGACCAGCGGCGGTACGCACTATTGGGATTATTACGACCGTGGCACCCGTTCCGTCCGCCTGGCCGCGGGCTACCGCAGCAGTGCAGGCAAACAAAGTTGGTCGTTTACACCATACACTGAACAAAGCTGGCTGGGCAGCGAAAAATACACGCTCAACACCGGCGCATCTGCGGCATACAATAATAAATTCAACGATAACTGGCGCGTGTCGCTTTCCGCTTCCAGCGTCAACCGCAGTTATAACAATCCCGACCATGCAAAATATTATGATGGCAACATCAACAGCATATCCGGCACTGCCGAATGGCGCCCCAATAGCGCATGGGCAATCAGTGCAGGTGCGGATTACCGAGCCGATCTCACGCGCAACGAAACACGTGCGTCTGACCGCACAGTCTTTCGTACCGGTATCTCGCGCCAGTTTGAAAGCGGCATTAAAGCAGGCGCTTCCGTTCAGTATGGCCGGCGCGAATTCAGCCACTCGGAGCCGCTGTACGGCATCGGCAGGAAAGACAACGAATACAATGCCAGTGCCTCGCTTTCTTACCAGCCGCGGCGTTGGAAAGGCGTAGCGCCTAAAATCGATTACCGCTATTCCAAAATCGACAGCAATGTGGATTCTTCGTCTCGTGAGCAGTCGCAATGGTTTATGAGTTTGGAAAAAAAATTTTAAGATTCTTTCCCGGCTATATTATGCCTGTCTGAAAACTTTGATATTTAAGCCGAATAATTATGAATTATGCTTTAGACGCACTGTGGTGGCGGCTTACGGATAAAGATGTACGTGCGCTGGCAAGCATTCTTACCGCGCCCGCATTGTGGGAAACCGGCTGCGAATTGCCGGTGCGCCAACTATTGGGCGAACAAGGCTTCCGTTATTTGCTCGAGCTGGATAACAACCCGGAACCACTCAAACAACATCTGGCTGCCGAAGCGCCGTTCGGACACCGTTTGGGATTTTATGCCGAAAGTTTGCTGGCTTTTTGGCTGGCCAGTGCGCCGCATGCACAGCTATTGGCGCGCAATTTGCCGGTTCGGGACGAATCCGGTAAACAGACCTTAGGTGCGCTGGATTATGCAGCAAAACTTAATGGTGTATGCTATCACATTGAATTAACATGTAAATATTATGGCAGCATTCAAGCCGATCCGAGCAAGATGGTCGGCCTGAATGCCGCCGACAGACTGGCCGACAAAGCGGCCAAGTTGGTAAAACAGCTTGCTTTATCGTCCTGTGAGCCGGGTAAAGTTGCGCTTTGGGATGCCGGAATCGAGGCGGATAAATGCCTGTCTGTATCGCTAGTGAGAGGAGTGGGTTTTGCCGCAGAGGGGCAAGCGTTTCAGTCGGCGCCGCTTAACCCAAACGGTTGGCATGGGCGTTATCTCGGGCCAGGAAAGGTGTTGCCTTTAAAAGACGAGGCGTTGTTTTATATTTTGCCGCAAATGGATTGGCTTGCTCCGGCGAGAGTGGGGCTCGAACAATGTTGCGACAATTCGGCAATCACATCATCATCTGATGTGTTATTTGCTTTGATGGAGAAACGGCCGGACGGCATGATGCACGAAATTCTGCGCATAATGAAACCGGCCGGATAGCTTAGCTTGATGCCTGTCTGAAAAGGGTTTCCAACAACAAGACATCTCGCGAGGCCGTTGCCGTTTTCCGTATCATTCTTACCAACATTATGATACAATTTGCGTTTTGAATTTTGTCTGCCTTTGGGCGGCATACGGATATTTTCAAGCGGCTCAAACGCCTGCTTGCTTGTTAACACAAAAAGAATTAAGGGTTTACGATGAGCGTAACTGTTGAAACATTAGAAAATTTAGAACGCAAAGCCATCTTGTCGCTGGCTTGGAGCGAAGTGAATGCCGAAGTGGAAAAGCGTTTGAAACAAACCGCGCGCCGTGTGCGTATTGATGGCTTCCGCCCGGGTAAAGCACCTTTGAAAATGGTTGAGTCCATGTATGGTGCTGGCGTTCAAAACGAAGTGTTGAACGAAATGGCTCAAAAAGCATTTTATGATGCTGTGGTGGCGCAAGAATTGAAAGTGGCCGGATTCCCCCGTTTGGAGCCGGTTGAAGAGCAAGACGATAAAGATTCGCTCAAAGTAGCTGCCGTTTTTGAAGTGTTTCCTGAAGTGAAAGTAGGTGATTTGTCTGCTCAGGAAGTTGAAAAAGTAACTGCCAAAGTAGGCGATGAAGAAGTAGAAAAAACCGTAGATATTCTGCGTAAGCAACGTACCCGCTATAACCACGTTGAACGCGAAGCGAAAAATGATGACCGTGTGATTATTGATTTTGAAGGAAAAATCGACGGTGTAGCGTTTGAGGGCGGTACATCGCAAAACTATCCTTTCGTTTTAGGCTTGGGTCAGATGCTGCCTGAATTTGAAGCCGGCATCTTGGGCATGAAAGAAAACGAAGCAAAAGACGTGGAAGTTAGTTTCCCCGAAGATTACCACGGTAAAGACGTAGCCGGTAAAACCGCTGTGTTTACCATCACATTGAAAAACGTGTCTGAACCGGTATTGCCGGAAGTGGACGAAGAGTTTGCCAAAGCTTTGGGCATTGCCGATGGCGATGTAGCCAAAATGCGTGAAGAAGTGAAGAAAAACGTAGAGCGTGAAGTGAAGCGCCGCGTTGACGCGCAAACCAAAGAAGCTGCTATGGAAGCCTTGTTGGCTGCAACCGAAGGTTTGCAAGTTCCGAAAGCATTGGTGAGCGAAGAAGCCCAGCGTTTGGCCGAGGAAATGAAACAAAACTTCGTTAACCAAGGTATGGCCGATGCTGCCAAACTGGATCTGCCTGCCGAAATGTTTAACGAGCAAGCAGAGCGCCGTGTAAAACTGGGCCTGATTCTGGCTGCTTTGGTGGAAGAGCACAAACTGGAACCCACCGAAGAACAAATCAAAGCTATTGTGAGCGAGTTTGCAGAAAGCTATGAAGATCCGCAAGAAGTGATTGATTGGTATTTTGCAGACAAATCACGTTTACAAGGCCCGACTTCTCTAGCCGTGGAAGCCAATGTGGTGGATTATGTGCTGGGTAAGGCAAAAGTGAATGAAAAAGCTTTGTCGTTTGACGAAGTAATGGGCGCACAAGCTTAAGGCCGATTATGCCGCGCAAGCGGTGCCGAAATAATACAAAGCACCGAAGTGGCAACGCTTTGGTGCTTTCCGATTTTTTAAATAAGGAGTTGTGATGATTCCCGAAATTACAGCCAACACCCTGATTCCTACCGTGATTGAACAAAGCGGTCGAGGTGAGCGCGCTTTTGATATTTATTCACGCTTGCTTAAAGAACGCATTGTTTTTTTGATAGGTCCGGTTAATGATCACACAGCCAATCTGGTGGTTGCCCAGATGTTGTTTTTGGAAAGCGAAAATCCGGATAAAGACATCTATTTCTATATCAATTCACCCGGCGGCTCGGTAACAGCCGGTATGTCGATTTTCGACACCATGAATTTTGTTAAGCCCGATGTGTCGACACTTTGCTTGGGGCAAGCGGCCAGTATGGGTGCGTTTTTGCTGTCGGCCGGTGCTAAAGGCAAGCGCTTTGCATTGCCCAATAGCCGGATTATGATTCATCAGCCGCTGATTAGTGGCGGTTTGGGCGGTCAGGCTTCCGATATTGAAATTCATGCGCGCGAGTTGATTAAAATTAAGGAAAAATTGAATTATTTCCTGGCGAAGCATACCGGCCAACCTTTAGAAAAGGTGGAGCGCGATACTGACCGTGATAATTTTATGTCGGCTGAAGCGGCCAAAGAATACGGTTTGATTGATCAAGTGATTGAGAGCCGTGAGGATGCGGTTAAGGCGATTGCAAATCAATAGGTGTTAAAGCGCCTGCTTTTCAAAAACAATGCCTGTCTGAAAGCGAAACTTCTTAGAAGCCAAAACTTTCAGACAGGCATTGTTTATCTATTCAGCTTAAAAACTGTGCAGCTCCTTTATTAGCCAGTTCATCGGCACGTTCGTTTTCAGGATGCCCTGCATGGCCTTTAATCCATTGCCATGCTACTTCATGCCCGCTGATCAGTAAATCAAGCTCGCGCCATAAATCTTCGTTTTTAACCGGTTTTTTGGCAGAAGTTTTCCAGCCGTTTTTTTTCCAGCCGTGTATCCAGTTTTCCATGCCGTTTTTGACATATTGCGAATCAGTGCAGATGACCACACGGCAACGTCGTTTGAGGGTTTTAAGCCCTTCGATAACGGCGGTAAGCTCCATACGGTTGTTAGTGGTTTCAGCTGCGCCGCCAAACAGTTCTTTTTCGTGACTGCCGTAGCGTAATAATACGCCCCAGCCGCCTGCGCCGGGGTTGCCTTTGCAAGCGCCGTCTGTATAAAGATATACGGTTTTATCCATGGTGTGCTTTGGGTTATTCTGCGATAGGTTCTACCGTGTAACCGTGTCGGCGAAGTTGGAGAATCAAGCCGCTGTCGTCGACCAGATGCGCTGCACCCACGGCAACCAGAGTTTTTTGATTGGGCAATACCTGTAAGAGTTTAGGTATCCATTTTTGGTTGCGGGAAACAAGCAAATCCTGCTCCAGCCAGCCCTGCCAAAAGCGAATGCTTTCTTTGGGGAAATCGGGAATATGGTTGTAGCGGTTGTAATCGGCGTTGAAACGGAATAATTCGGCATAGTTTTTATCGTAATATAAGCCGGACATTTTGATTAGTATGTCGTGGCTTTCTTTTTTATAGCGCTCCGAAAAATCCATTTGCTCGATGATGCGGGACAAGGGCAATTTTTTGAAATGATAGGGAAGCTCCGTGTAGCGCTCCAAGCTGTCACGTTTGATGTTGTGGCGGATTGCGGCTTGACTCAGCAGATAGTCCACGCCGTATTCGGATTCATAGCCTTGGGGGCGGATATTCATATCCATCATCATGGCGGCCCACGGCTCGGCTCGTTCGATATTTTGGGTGAACGCGCTGAGTTTGGGCGCGCTGTTTAAGCGCTGTGTCAGCAGTTGAACGCGGTGGTTGCCGATTTTTTGGCTGAGTGTGTTGCCGCTGAAGTCAAACATTTGCTTCTGCATGGCTTGGATGTCTTTGGTGAGCGTCCGATTGGGTTTGATGGGGACGATCACTTCGGAAATGAATAAATCGCTTTGTTTGACGATATTGTCGAGTTTGGGCGGCAGTGTGCCGTGTTGGGCTGTGCCGATATGGAATGTGCCGACCAGATAGGAATCAGGTTGTCCGGTTTTACTGATTTTCCATAAGCGGCTGGTTATTTCGGGCGTGTACCAGTTGAAAGCCGAAGCTAACGCGCTACCGGCCAGTAAGGTGCAGAGAAGAGTGAGCTTTTTAAACATGTTCGTAATGCCTGTCTGAAAATTAGGGAAGCAGTTTTCCTGGGTTAAGGATGTTGTGAGGGTCAAGCTGAGCCTTTATAGCACGCATCAAATCAATTTCAGCCTTAGAGCGTACTTGTGGCAGCCATTGGTTTTTCACTTGGCCGATGCCGTGTTCTGCAGCAATGGTTCCTTCTAAATCAATAACATGATTGTAAACGATGGTATTAATGGCATCTTCGTATCGATACACTTCGTTACTTAAAACCTGCGGCAGGAAGGTATTGTAATGTAGGCTGCCGTCGCCCAGATGGCCGAATACGACGATTTGGATTTCGGGGTAAGCCGCTTTTAAAGCTGCAGCGCAACGTTCGATAAATTCGGCGGTATGTTTAATCGGCAGAGCAATATCGTGTTTGATGTTGGCACCGAGCCTGCGTTGGGAAGCGGAAATATTTTCACGCAAAATCCATAAATCCATACGCTCTGCTTCGGAATGCGCCAATACGGCATTCTCAAAGCCTTGTTCATAAAGAAATTCGGCCAGGATGTCGTCCAAATTCTGATGGGGTAGAGAATCGGCCAATTCAATTAACACATGCCAAGGCGCTTGGGTGGGCGGGCTGAGTTTGCTGAATTCTGAAGACAATGTTAATGCAAAATTGCTGATGAGCTCATAGCTGATTAAGCGTTCGGCAAAGCTGGCTTGTACAAGAGACAGAAGACGTACGGCGGATTTTATATCAGGTATGCCCACCCAAGCAGTGGATCTGCTCTGATGGCGGGCAAACAGCTTAAGCGTGGCGCCTGTAATAATGCCTAATGTGCCTTCGCTGCCGATAAATAAATGGCGCAAATCATAGCCGGTGGTATTTTTGTGCAAAGGGGTAAGATGCTCAATGAGTTCACCAGCAGGTAGTACAACTTCCAAACCGATAACCAGATCGCGCATCGCGCCGTAACGTAAAACATTCAGCCCGCCCGCATTGCAGGCAATGTTGCCGCCGATTTGGCAGGAGCCTTCACTGGCCAAGCTCAACGGGAAAAGCCGACCTGCTTTTTCGGCGGTTTCTTGTACGGTTTTCAGGATGCAGCCCGCATCAACGGTTATGCTGTTGTCGGCAAGGTTGATATCGCGGATGCGGTTAAGTTTGCTTAAATTCAAAAGTACACCGCCATTTGGAACCGCTGCGCCGCATAATCCGGTATTACCGCCTTGCGGGGTAACGGGAATTTTGTGTTCAAAACAAAAGCGCATGATTTTTTGCACGTTTTCAATGCTTTTAGGTTGCAGTACGATATCGGCCGAACCGGTGTAGCGGCTACGCTGGTCTGTGAGCAGGGGAATGGGGTCGGTTACTATTTCAGATGCGTCCAGCAGGTTTTTAAGGCTAGAGAAAGGGTTGCTGACGGGCATGGAGTGTGTTCTGTGGGATAAAACCGTCATATTAATAGATAGAGGGTTGAAAGCTCAAGTTTTTTAGACAGACATTTGAATGGCTAAGAGCTTGATGTCCTACAGTTTTGCTTTACCGCTTAGGTAGTATTCAGTTTTCGGCTTTATAAATTGGATGCCTGTCTGAAAACAAAAACGGAATGCTTTTTAAAGCATTCCGTTTTTGTTTATTCTTAAAAACTTAAAGAATAATATGC
The DNA here is from genome assembly GCF_001308015.1 of Neisseria sp. 83E34. Taxonomy (GTDB): domain Bacteria; phylum Pseudomonadota; class Gammaproteobacteria; order Burkholderiales; family Neisseriaceae; genus Neisseria. Next base: position 152,152 of record NZ_LGYH01000005.1, on the reverse strand, counting down.
ACTTGCTTATTTAGTAGCTGAAGCAACAGAAGCAGCAGCGGCTTCAACTTTAGAAGCGGCAGCATCGGCAACAGCTTCAACTTTAGAAGCGGCAGCATCAGCAGCAGCTTCAACTTTAGAAGCGGCAGCATCAGCAGTAGAAGCAGCAGAAGCAGCAGTGGTTTCAGCTGTAGAAGCGGCAGAAGCAGCGGCAGTTTCAGCTACGGAAGCGGCAGAAGCAGCAGCTTCACTAGCAGCTTGGGTAGCCGGTTTGTTAGTGTCGCAGGCAGCCAAAGCCAAAGACATCAGGGCAGCAGCAAACAAAGTTTTTTTCATTTTAATGTACCTTCTCTTATTTGATCAATTAAGGGAGTTAAAACCATCAAAAGGTTAAACATATTAAATGCCTAACTAAATTTGATTACAAATTCATTACTGAATTTTCCGTAATTATGCACGAGCGCTGATTGCAATGCAATCAGTTCAAGTAAACGTGCTTAATTTTGGATTATGGCAGATTAGTCAGTAATAAGGCCTCAAGAGTTCCCTGTTTAAGTGAAATAATTTCATATTTACAGAATTGATATTTTTTTATCGATTAATTTCAATAGTTTATTTTGTTGTGATGAAGTGTAAAATTATGCTGTCATGAAATAAAACAGCAGTCTTTGCATAGATTGTGTTGTTGATTGGCAACAGCAGTTTATAGCATAACAAACACAATAATAAAACACAATAATATAGGAATATTATGGCTATTTAATAGCATCTTGTTTTTTACTGCTAAGCAGCCCTTAATTATGGTTGAATCTTCATTTGGATACTGATACGGAATATAACAAATTACTGAAAAAGCTTTGCTTTATATGACATCGTGTTTATTGGTTGGGGTGTGTTACAATGCGTGCTCAAACCTAAATTAATACCGAGGGAATATATACAGATGAGTATTGTAAAAGACACTGTGGTAACGCTGCATTATGAGATGTTTGATGCCAATGATCAATTAATTGATAAAACCGAAGAGCCGATTGCTTATTTGCACGGTGGATATGATGGTATTTTCCCTTTGGTGGAAGAAGCGCTGCACGAGAAAAAAGTAGGTGATACGGTAGATGTGGTCATGCAGCCGGATGAGGCGTTTGGCGAGCAAGATGCTCAATTGGTTCGTATTGAGCATGCCGATGTGCTTCCTACTAAACCTGAAGTAGGCATGATGTTTGAAGCGGATGATCCGGAATTTGGTGTGATTGTGTTCCGTGTAACAGATGTGGCAGACGGTAAAGTGGTGATGGATGGAAACCATCCTTTGGCCGGTATGAAAATCCGCTTTAAAGCCACGGTTGAGGATGTTCGCCCGGCTACTGCCGAAGAAATCGAACACGGTCATGTGCATGGCGAACACGGCCATCATCATTAATTGTTAAACCGTTTAATGTCAGCGCGTTCGAATGCTTTTTGATTAAACGGATATTTAAGTTTGAACAATGCCTGTCTGAAAGTTTTCAGACAGGCATTGTTTGTTGTGCGGTCAATAAAAAGCCTGCCAAATCCATAGGCATTTGGCAGGTAATAGTTAGGAGTTAAGGTATTTCGGGTAGAAACCGTTTGAAACTTTATGCGGGATCAAACGCGGCCTGATAAATGCCGATGATTTGTTGCTTGTCGGCTTGAATCGGATTGGTTAAGCCGCACACGTCTTTTAATGCGTTGTCGGCCAATACATCGAAGTCTTCCTCTTTCACACCCAATTCTTTTAGTGATTTAGGAATACCTACAATGTGCGCCAGTTTGGTGATGGCGTCGATTACATCCAAGCCGGAAAGATCTTTGTTGTTTTTGCACAAGATTTCGCCGATCTCATCCAAACGCTCTTTGGCGGCTTGTTGGTTGAAGCGCTCCACATGCGGCAGCAGCAGGGCGTTACAAACGCCGTGAGGTAAGTCGTAGAAACCGCCCAACTGGTGAGCCATGGCGTGTACATAACCTAATGAAGCGTTGTTAAACGCCATGCCGGCCAAGAATTGCGCATAAGCCATTTGTTCGCGCGCTTCTTTGTTTTTCGGCTCGTGTACTGCGGTGGGCAGGTAGCGGGCAATCAGCTCGATGGCTTTCACCGCGCAGGCATCGGTGATGGGGGAAGCGCCGGTTGAAACGTAGGCTTCTACGGCGTGGGTTAATGCGTCCATACCTGTGGCGGCGGTTAGCGGCGCAGGCATGTTTTCCATTAAAGAAGGATCGTTTACCGATAGCAGGGGTGTAACGTTTTTATCAACGATGGCCATTTTCACATGGCGCGATTCGTCGGTAATGACGGCAAAGCGGGTCATCTCGGATGCTGTGCCGGCGGTCGTGTTGATGGAAATCAGGGGTAACTGGGGTTTTTTGGCTTTATTCAGGCCTTCGTAATCTTCGATTTTGCCGCCGTTTGCCGCTACGATTGCAACCGCTTTGGCACAGTCGTGTGACGAACCGCCGCCCAAAGAAACGATAAACTCGGCACCTGAATTTTTCAGCTGCTCCAAACCGGCGTTTACATTGGATACGGTTGGGTTGGGTTGGGCTTTGTCGAATACGGCATAGTCGATGCCTTTGCCTTTCAACAGGCTGCCGATTTGCTCTGCAACGCCGAGCTTGCTCAAGCCGGAATCGGTAATAATCAGGGCTTTTTTCAAACCGAGAGCAGCAATAACGTCCATTGCTTCCGCTAAGGCGTTGGCGCCCAAAATGTTTTGTACGGGCATGAAGAATTGTGTTGCCATTGTTTTGCTCCTTGTGTAGTTTTTATAAATTAATCTGTTTAATAATCAATGCGTTTCTATAGCTTACTGTTTTGCATTGATGTGCTCAAGGTGCCACAAGGAGATGCAATCTGCAAGCCGATTCCTCGGATAAGGGGTAAATTCGCAATTTATTTATTTTAAATAAGCGATTGAACGCATTTTTATATCAAAATTTTATTATTCGAAAGATGTTATTTCTTGGGGGTAGATAATCAAAAATAATTGTTTATTAAAGTGAAAATTATTAGTGGTTACACTGTTTGGCTCCACACTTTTTCAGGCAGGCAATAAAGAAATCAGCCAATCGATATCGCTTTCCTGCATATCGGCGGTTAGCGAAAAGCGCAGGCGGGCGGTGTTGGGCGGAACGGTGGGCGGGCGGATGGGTAAAACGTAGCAGCCTTGTTGTTGCAGCTGTGCCGCCAGTTGTTCGGCTTTTCGATTGCTGCCGACTATATAGGGCACAACATTGCTTTGGCTGGGCATGGGCAGGCCGCGTTGCCGGACGGCGGTTCTTAATTTGGTTGAGATGTGGTTGAGGTGTAAGCGTTTTGCTTGCCACAAAGGGAATTTTTGAAACACGAAATCCGACCATGCTGCGTTTATCGGTGGCAGGGCGGTGCTGAAAATCAGCGGGCGCATGGTGTTGATGAGGTAGGTTTTCAAAGTATTGTTGCAAATGGCATAAGCGCCGATTGAGGCGGCGGCTTTGCCGAAAGTGCCGACTAAAATATCAATGCTTTTCAGACAGGCATCGTGTTCCGCCAACCCTAAGCCGCTTGTGCCGTACACACCCACGGCATGAGCTTCATCTAAATAAATCAATATATTATTGTATTGGTTTTTAAGGCGGACGAGTTCGGCGAGTGGGGCGAAATCGCCATCCATGCTGAAAATGCTTTCGGTTACGACGATGATATGGCGGTATTCGGCGGCATGCTCGTTAAGCAGGCGGGCGAGTTGGACGGTGTCGTTATGACGGAAGCGTTTGTAGGGTGCGCCGGATAAGCGGGTGCCGTCTATCAGGCTGGCGTGTACCAGTTTGTCGGCCAGAATCAATGTGTGTTTGTCGGCGATGGCGGGCAGGATGCCGATATTGGCGTGGTAGCCGCTGTTGAAGAGCAGGGCGGGGCGGCCGTAGGCTTGTTGAAGCGTGGCTTCGAGCGCTTCGTGATATTCGGAATTACCGGTGAGCAGGCGGGATGAGGTGCTGCCGAATGCAGGCAAATGCCTGTCTGAAAAACGATTGAGGAACTCGGTTTGTAATTCGGCGGATCGGCTTAAACCGAGATAATCGTTGCTGCTGCAATTGAGGCGGCACTCGGGAATGCGGGAAAGGCGGCGCAGTTGGTTTTGCGCCGCCAATTGTTCGAGCCGGCTTTGGAAATATTGCATGCTACACCCCGTATTCTTGCTGCAATGATTTGAGCAAGCCCTCTGCCAAGCGGGCAAGCTCTTCTTGGCTGATGGTAAAAGGCGGCATGATGTAAACCAGTTTGCCAAACGGCCGTACCCACACGCCGTTGGCAACGAAGCGGGGCTGTAAAGTGTGCATCTTTACCGGTTCGTTTAGTTCAATCACACCGATGGCGCCCAGCACGCGCACGTCGTTCACCATAGGCCAGTGTGCCGCAGGCGCGAGCAAGGTTTTCAGACAGGCCTCGATGGCGTTGACTCGGTTTTGCCAACCGCTTTCGATTAGCAGGTCTATGCTTTCGGCGGCAATGGCGCAGGCCAGTGGGTTGGCCATAAAGGTGGGGCCGTGCATCAGACAGGATGAGGCGCTTCGGCTGATGGTGTGTGCCACTTGTTTGGTAGTAACGGTGGCGGACAGCGTGAGATAACCACCGGTCAGCCCTTTGCCGAGCGTGATGATGTCGGGTGTGGTGGCAGCGTGTTCAAGGGCAAACAGCTTGCCGGTACGGCCGAAGCCGGTAGCGATTTCGTCGAATATCAGCAACACGCCGTGTTCGTCGCACAGGAGGCGGGCTTGGCGCAGATATTCGGGATGATAGAAATACATACCGCCGGCGCCTTGCACGATGGGCTCTAAAATCAGCGCGGCGATGGTGTCGGCATGTTCGGTCAGCAGGTTGCGCAAAGGCGTCATGCTTTTGGGCTGCCAGGGTTGGTGAAAACGTGCGGCGGGTTGGGGCAGGAAATATTGCACGGGCAGGCTGCTGCCAAACAGGCCGTGCATGCCGGTAACGGGGTCGCACACCGACATGGCGTGCCAAGTATCGCCGTGGTAGCCGGAGCGGACGGCGGCGAAGCGGCGCTTTTCAGACAGGCCTTTTGCCTGCTGATATTGCAATGCCATTTTCATGGCCACTTCTACGGCGACGGAGCCGCTGTCGGCAAAGAAAATAGTGTTCAGACTTTCCGGCAGCAGGGTAACGAGTTTCTCTGCCAAACGTGTGGCAGGTTCGTGAGTCAGCCCGCCAAACATCACATGCGACATTTTTTCCAGCTGCGCCTGCGCGGCGGCGTTCAGGCGGGGGTGGTTGTAGCCGTGGATGACGGCCCACCATGATGACATGCCGTCTATCAACTGCGTGCCGTCGGTCAGCGTGAGCGTGCAGCCTTGCGCGTGTGAAACGGGATACACGGGCAGGGTGTTGGGCATGGCTGCGTAGGGGTGCCAAATGTGTTCGCGGTCGATGTGGAGCAGATGTTCGGGAGTCATAAAAGTCAGGTTTATATAGCAAATGCCTGTCTGAAAAATGTTCAGACAGGCATTGGTGTTTCAGAAGGTTAACGGCGTAATACTGCTTTTGCCAGATAGGATTTGATGCCGCCGGAAATGGCATCGGCGCACTTTTCGCGGAAATTGTTGCCCGCCAGCATACGCTCTTCGGTCGGGTTGGAGATAAACGCGGTTTCCACCAGAATCGATGGAATATCCGGCGCGCGCAACACAGCGAAGTTGGCGCGGTCGACATGGCCTTTGTGCAGTTTGTTATGCTTGCCCAGCTCGCCCAGTACGCCCTCGCCTAGGATGAGGCTGTCTTTGTTGGTTACGGTTTGGGTCATGTCGAGAATGGTGTTGTCGACGTGGCGGTTGCCTGCGGAGCGTACACCGCCGATTAAGTCGGCATTGTTCTGTGTTTGAGCGAGGAACTTGGCCGCCGCGCTGGTGGCGCCTTTGGTACTGAGCGCATACACACCTGTGCCGCGTGCGCTGGGGCTGGTGAAAGCGTCGGCGTGAATGGAAACGAATACGTCGGCTTTCAATTTGCGCGCTTTGGCCACACGCACGCCCAACGGTATGAATACATCTTCGTTACGCGTGAGGTAAGTTTTATAGCCCATTGAATCCAATCGTTTTTTAGCCATGCGTGCAATGGCGAGCACCACGTCTTTCTCACGCAGGCCGCTCGGGCCGATTGCGCCCGGATCCTCACCGCCATGCCCGGGATCAAGCACCACAATGGCTTGGCGCTTCCTGCCTCTGGATGGTGCGGAAGGTTCGTAATCGGCGGTGTCGGGCTGCTGCACGGGCGGCGTTCCGCTGCCGGTACCTTGGTTGGTGATTTTGCCTTGCGAATAGTCTTCCAAAAGCGCCATCAAAGGGTCGCGTGCATCAGGTGCGACGGTCGGGTAGAGGTCGACCACCAGGCGGTGTTTGAAATTGGCGACCGGATTCAGGCCGAATACCTGCGGGTTGACCGCTGTTTTCAAATCAATTACCACGCGCACTACGTTAGACGAGTTCTGCCCCGCGCGGATGCCGGAAATATACGGGTCGTTGCTTTGGACTTTGCTGCCCAGCCCTTGCAACGCGCTGTTGAGCGTAACGCCGCTGATGTCGATAACCAGGCGGCGCGGGTTATCCAGCGTGAAGAATTTGTATTCGAGCCGCTGGCTGGCTTCGATGGTGAGGCGGGTATAGGCGCTGGCAGGCCAAATGCGCACGGCAATAAATTGCGGTGCGGCCTTTTTGCCCAAGGCAATAGGCGACACACTTAAAAGCAGGCTGGCTGCTGCGCCTCGGACGATTTGGCGGCGGGTTAATTTTTTTTCCATGTTTCCAAACTTTGCCGGCCGGCAGCGGTGTGGGCGGTTAGCGTGCACAATCTGCCGGTTTCCTGATGCTCGATATTTACGGTAATGTCGGCCGCGGGCACCAGTGCACCGCCTTGTTGCGGCCATTCGATCAGGCACACGCTGTCGGTGCCGAAAAGCTCGTCCAGCCCGGCGTCTTCCCATTCTTCGGGTGAGGCAAAGCGGTAGAGGTCGAAATGGTGCAGGGTGAATTTATCCAGCGGATAAGATTCGACTAAGGCGTATGTGGGGCTTTTTACCGTGCCGGTATAGCCTGTGCCGCGCAAAAGGCCGCGTGTGAATGTAGTTTTCCCTGCCCCCAAACTGCCTTGAAGATAAACCACCAAAGGCGCCGTTAACGCCGGGGCGAATGCGGCGCCCAGTGCGGCGGTAGCCGCTTCATCGGGCAGAAAAACGGTGTGTGGTTGGGAAAACGCCATATGTAATAGGTTGAAACTTTATAAAATGCTAATTATGCGTGAATTGGCACGCTTTGCAAACCCTTGCCGATTGCTAAATTTGATTAAAATTGCGTCGGCGAATCGGTGTACAATAGCAGCTTTCCGATTAACCGTTTGTCTTGCTGCTGAAAAGTTAAGAGCGAATTTATGAACACAATCAACCAGCGTCCTATCGGTGTATTTGATTCCGGCGTGGGCGGGCTTACCGTAGTGCGCGCGCTGATGGAGCGTTTGCCGATGGAAAATATTGTTTATTTCGGCGACACCGCGCGCGTGCCGTATGGCGTGAAATCGCGTGCCACGATTGAAACGTTTACGGCGCAGATTGTCGATTTTCTGCTGCAAAACGAAGTGAAGGCGCTGGTGATTGCGTGCAACACCATTGCTGCGGTGGCAGGCCAGCGTGTGCGCCAGATGGCAGGCAATATGCCGGTGCTGGATGTGATTACCGCCGGCGCGGAAGCGGCGCTTGCGGTTACGAAAACCAACCGTATCGGCGTGATTGCCACCAACACCACGGTCAACAGCAATGCCTATGCCCGCGCCATTCATTTGCACAATCCGCAAACGCGCGTGCAGTCGCAGGCCTGCCCTTTGTTTGTGCCGCTGGTGGAAGAAGGCTGGCTCGATCATGAGGTAACCCGCCTCACGGCACGCGAATATCTGAAACCGCTCTTGGCGGAAGACATTGATACGCTGGTGTTGGGCTGTACGCATTATCCGCTGCTCAAGCCGCTTTTGCGCGAGGAAGCGCCGGGCATCACGCTGGTGGATTCGGCTTTAACCACTGCCGAAGCGACCGCGCAGGCGTTGGCGCAGAACGGTTTGCTCAATGATAATGGCGGTATGCAGGCAGATTACCGTTTTTATGTGAGCGATATTCCTTTACGTTTCCAAACAATCGGGGAGCGTTTTTTGGGTAGAAGCTTAGAACAATTGGAGATGGTAAGCTTGGGATAAGCTGTTGTTTCTACAATAATGCCTGTCTGAAATTATTCAGACAGGCATTATTGTTTGGGTATGGCTTGGGAAATGTAAAAACCGTTTAAATCTGAAAAAACAGGAACTTTTTACTCTGAATACATTCTTATCTTGCAAATAGCATAAGTTTTATGTTGTTTTATCAAAAAATGTGAATTGTAACTTTAATAGAGAAGGAAGAACTTATGAAAAAATATGTTGCTATCGTTGCTGCTGCTTTAGTGTCTGGTGTGGTTTTGGCTGCTCCTAAAGGCGATGTACCTGTAAAAGTAGGTTCTGCCAGCGCTCCTGTTGACGCTGCCAGCGCGCCTGTAGATGCTGCTAGCGCACCTGCTACCCTGAAGAAAAAATAAGCAGCCGCAAGGATTTGCTGAATCCGGATTCTTTTGAGAATCCGGTTTTTTATTGCGCTGCGGCGAAGGAACTGTTTTGAATTGATTCGCCGAAGCAGTAATAATGCCTGTCTGAAAGCCGTTTCAGACGGGCATTATTCGGTTAAAATGTGCTTATCCTGTTTCTTTATGAAAGCCAAGTGCCATGTATTCATTTTTGCGACCGTTTCTGTTTCAAACCGATGCCGAAAAAGCCCACCATTTTACGCTGGCCGCATTGGACAAGGCCTACCGTCTCGGTATACTCGGCAAAACCGACAATCAAACCAACCCCACCCGGCTTATGGGTTTGAGCCTGCCCAATCCCGTCGGTTTGGCGGCCGGTTTGGATAAAAACGGCGAACACATTGACGCGTTGGCCGCATTAGGTTTCGGTTTTATCGAAATCGGCACGGTTACGCCCAAACCGCAAGAAGGCAACCCCAAGCCGCGCCTGTTCCGTGTGCCGGAGCATATGGCAATAATCAACCGCATGGGTTTCAACAATCACGGCATCGACGCGATGATACGCAATATTCAACGCAGCAAATTTCAAGGAATCTTAGGTATCAATATCGGCAAAAATGCCGTTACCCCGATTGAACAGGCCGCCGATGACTATTTAATCTGCCTGGAAAAAGCCTATCCGCATGCAAGCTATATCACCGTAAACATATCCTCGCCTAACACAAAAAACCTGCGCGCGCTGCAGGGAGGCGACGAATTAAGTGCGCTGCTCGAAGCTTTGAAAAACAAGCAGGCCAATCTGGCCGCGCAGCACAGCAAATATGTACCGCTGGCCGTGAAAATCGCGCCTGATTTGGATGACGCACAAATCGCCGACATTGTCCATGTGGTAAAACAAGTGGAAATGGACGGCATCATCGCCACCAATACCACCATAGACAAAACCATTCTGGGCAACCACAAACAGGCAAACGAAGCCGGCGGCTTGAGCGGCCGGCCGGTTCGGGAAAAAAGCAATGCCGTGTTGAAAGAATTGGTGGCACAGATTGACGGCAAACTGCCGGTGATCGGCGTGGGCGGCATTATGCAGGGCGGCGATGCGGCGGAGAAAATGCGGTTGGGTGCTGCCGCAGTACAAGTGTATAGCGGCTTGGTTTACCGCGGGTCGGAACTGGTGAAAGAGTGCTTACGGGCTTGCCGTTAAAGCATTTGGGAGATGAATAACGATGCCTGTCTGAAAACGAGCGACGCGGGTTTCTGCGAAGCCAAAACTGTTTTCAGACAGGTATTGATTAGATTTCAAGCAATTAACCAACTACAGCTTCTAACGAAGTTTTCTCCTCATCATATTTAAAGCTGAATACAGACATAGAATTCGTCATATTGTTTCCGGTACTGAGATACTTATCAAACTCGGGCGCGAACACCGACTCATCTTTAAATTCAAATAATTCAATCTGATGATTAATGTCTGAAAAGAAATCTTTAACAGTAATTGAATCCCCTTCGTTATAACCGAATAGAATTAAGTCATTGCCGTCTTTACGATATTGAGTTTCATCAAGATTAATATCCGTTAATATCATTTCATCTTTTGATTTGTCCTTGCCTTCATAAATCACATCATGTCCATGCCCTTTGGCAAATACATAAATATCTCCGTCTTCTCCTCCTTCTAAATAATCATCACCTGTTCCGCCAATCAATTTATCTACGCTCAACTTACCGTAAAGCTTATCATTTCCCGCACCGCCTTCTAATATATCTGCTGTTGTGGTTCCCGTAACCGTATCATCTCCATCACCTGCATCAACGATACCTTTCCCGAGCCAGCGGGTTGGGCTGAAGCTGATAGAATCATCACCGTCAGTACCTTCCAATTTCACACCTTCATAACTTCTTATCAGATCAAAGAAAACCACTTCTTGATCTTTGAATTTAAACCTTTCAATTTCATAAGACATATTCACGAAAAAGTCTTTAAGTGTGATGGAGTCGTTTTCATTGTAACCGAACAGGATTAAATCTTTATTATTTTTGGAAAACCTCACTTCTTGTAAAGTAACATCATTTAACTGGATCATATCCCCGTCCGGTTTACCGCAAACAACGTCTTTACCGTGCCCCTTTTCAAATACATAAGTGTCGGCACCGTTGCCTCCTTCCAAATAATCATTACCGGCTCCACCGACAAGCGTATCATCTCCTCCGTTTCCATAGAGGGTATCATCGCCGGCACCGCCGTCTAAAAAGTCAGTTGCATCAGCTGTTGAAACAAAATCATTACCCTCTCCGGCATCAACCGAAGTTTGATAAGAGAATGTTGTATGGTACCAATGATACATACTCATCGAATCATCACCATTGGTACCTTCTAATTTGATTCCTTCTTGAGAAAATTCTGCAAGGGTTACGAGCTTATCCTCAAACTGAAATGCTTCAATTTGATGTTTGCTGGCTGGGAAAAAGTCTTTAATTGTAATGGAATCGCCCTCGTGATAGCCAGATAAAATTAAGTTGTTTTCTTTTACGGTAAACTTAGTTTCCGCCAACATAATATTATTTAAACGGATCGTATCGATTGAGTAGCCATTGCCGTCGTCTTCATAAATCACATCATGACCGTGCCCTTTGGCAAATTCATAAATATCGGCTTCACGTCCTCCTTCCAAGTAGTCGTTACCCGCTCCGCCGATCAATACGTCGTTACCGCCTCCGGCGCTTAAGGTGTCGTTGCCTTCTCCGCCGTCTAAAATATCATCTGCATTATATGTTGAGATACTGTCGTTGCCTTTACCGGCATAAATAATGCTTTTACCACTCCATGAGCTGATTGTTTCATTACTGTCCGTACCGGTGAAAGTCATGCCGTTTTTGCGGAGCTCCTCCAATGTAACGGATTGGTCTTTAAACTCAAACCGCTCGATTTCATAAGAACCGCCGCTGAAGAAATTTTCAACCGTTACCGAATCGGTACCGTTGTAACCCGATAAAATCAGATTGGCTCCGTCTTTGCGGAATTTGGTTTCTGCTACGGTGATGTCGCTTAAGCGGATGGTGTCTTCCTTACCGTCAGAACTACTATCATAAATCACGTCCTGACCGTTGCCTTTGGCAAATACATAGGTGTCTGCTCCGCTGCCGCCTTCCATATAATCGTTGTCCGTTCCACCGAACAGTGTATCCGCACCGCCATAACCGTAAAGTTTGTCGTTACCCGAGCCGCCGTCTAAGATATCAATACTACTTTGCCCGCTAAGCGAATCATCACCTGCTCCGCCCGACAAGTAATTAAATGATTTTTTACTGCTCAAAGAATCATTCTGTTCAGTGCCTTTTTGGATGTCCAAAGCATCTTTGCCCAAAGCTTCTGCATATTTTTCCCAATGGCCTGCTTCGGATGCTTTGAAAACATACTCCGCAAACAATCCCGACAATCCGCCTAAATCTGCGCCTGGTTTGCCGTAGGCAATAAATTCGCCCAAATCCACAAATGCTTTTTGCGGGTCTTTGGCGTGTACTTCGTTGAATTTAGCCAAAACCTTAGAATAATCCAGTTTGAATTCGTTGTTTTCAATAGTAAAACTGATTTCTTCCAAATAAGGTTTCAAACGGGTTTGGAACAACAGTCCTTTATACACGCCTTCGGCAAGCTGGTTGTAGCTTAAGGTTGAGGTGTGGTGGAAATTGGCGATTTCCTGATTTGAGGTTACATAAATGGTGTTGGACTTGCGGCCGGTAAAAGAATCCAGCGCAGCAATTTTGGCGAGGGCGGAATCAATCAGGTCGAGGTATTCTTTTGGCGGATCCAATAAAATGCCGCTAACCGTCATATTGCCATTACCAGTATCACCGGCACGAACAATAGCCCTACCTTCATTGGCAGTTTGAATATAAGGTGCCGAAAACTGCACACCCTGCCCGTAAAGCGGATCGGTTTTTGCCCATTTGTCGATCAAGCCGTCGATCATGGCTTTTTGCGCTTCTTTGGTTTCGGCTGCCGAATAGGCTTTTAGATCGGCGGCCAATTCTTCGGATAACACTGCTGCTTCACGCAAATCGCGCACCCTGCCCATACCGCGCAAATTGGCGGCTTTGGCTTGCTCTTCGGTCATTTCCACCGTATCGGTGAAGCGGCTGTAGATCGGATCGTCGGCCAAAAGCAGATCGCCCATTTTTTGGGTTTTGCCGTCTAAGGTGGTATAGCTGCCTTAGCGTGCCAAGCGGTTACCGTTTCCCAGATTTTTGTTAGCATTTTGATGCGCCACATTTAAGGACTGTACATTCACATCCTGCAAAGCAAACAGTTCGTCTTTTTGGCTGGCGCCGTCTTGGTTCAAATCGCGCCATACGCGCAGTTTGGCGAAGTTTTCGTCTTTGGCATCCACCACACCATCGCCGTTGCTGTCGAATTCGGCCAGAGCGGCAAAGCCTGTTGGTGCGTTGCTGCCGTCTTTCAGTGTGTAGTTGTCGCCGAAGAGTTCGTTGCCGTTGTTGATGATGCCGTCTTCATTGCGGTCGATAACCAAAAAACCGTCGTCGGCAGCCACCCAGCCGGTGGCGGTTTGAATGCCGTCTTTATCATGGTCGAAAAGCGCGCCTTTATAGGCATTGGTGCTGACGGTTTCTATGCCGTCACCATCGAGGTCAAGTGTTAGCGGATCTGGACGTAAGACATGGAATTTACCGCTACGGTTGGCATCTTGCCATTCTTTCCAGTCTTCAGGGGTGCACCAGTGTTTTTCTTTTGTTCCCCAGTCTGAAGCCCAATCAAGAATTTTAGGCAACAGTTTTTGTTCCATCGCCTCTCGTAGCTCTGCCCATCCTTTATCAATTTCTTCAAAAAATTCTCTAGCTTTCTCTTTCCAAGTATTCGGATCAAGAGCTTTATCTAGTGTTTTAGAAATATCTAATAATGTGGGCAATATAGCCTCTCCTCCTTTATCTAATAAATCTTTACCTCCTTTATCTATATCTCTAACAATATCCTTCACATCATTAAACGATTTCTCAAATTCAGATTTAACATTATCTTTTAAGATGTCGCCTGTTTTTTTTAATGTTTCAGTGCTAGCGTCCAAATCCGTAATTTTAGGTAGCCCTGTCCTATCATGGGGATCCCATACAGCTAAATCAGCCTTAGTTTTATTTAAAGCTAATGCGCTGGCGGCATAGGCTGAAGCTAATTTGCTATTAGCATTCCCCACTGTTTCCAAAGCTTTACCCGCTGCTTTATTCCTTGAACCGATGGCATCTCCCGCATATTGCGCAGCATTGCCTAGCAAACTTCCCAAAGCTGCTTGGGTTGCCATCACGTCAGACACTTTAATCCCTTGGTTGTTTGCAGTTTTATCAGCTAGTGATGTGAAAGATCCTGCAACGGCCAACCATGAAAATACTATGGCTGTTGTTTTGCTATGAGCAGTTGATGCCATACCTCCTAATGCTGCGACACCTCCTGGAATATCTCCATATTTAAAACTATCTTTTAATGCTATACCATTAACAACTATATCAAGTTTATTTTGCATACCCATAGCTTTTCCTAACTTTATAAAATAAAAAATTCTAATTTTTATATATTCATTAATAAAAACATAATTCCTACAACAGACATACAAAGAATTTCTAATATATAACAAACAGCAGCTATTATTGCTTTCACATTCCCTTTTTTGCTCTCTTCTTTTACCATATCCCAAATATCAAAACTTGAATCGGATTCGAAATTCAATTCCGCCTTAAGTTCTTTTGTTAATTTTCTATATAAAAAGTTAGAAATAATATATACAAAAATGGTTATGGTTAACATAATTCTAAAAACTCAATTAAAAACTATGAAATTATTATGTTTTTACTGAAATACTATAATAAAAACTACTAGACTAGCCATGATTTTTTATAATCAATCAAAAACCAAAATAACACCCAATTAAATTAATTTCAAATATTTTCAAGTGTTTAATAACATTGGTTATTTTATTTAAATTAGATTAATTTAATACAGTTGAAATTTATTGTTTAGACTGACTAAAATTGAAAATGCTTGTCTGAAAAAACTCTATGGAAATCTTTTCAGACAAGCATTTACTTCTTCGGAAAACGAAAAGCCGCCTAAGTTTCAATCAGGCGGCTTGGTTTAATATTGCTTATTGAATATGGCAAGATGCAATGCCTGTCTGAAAAAATCCCGTGGAAATCTTTTCAGACAGGTATTTTTGTTTTGTTACGCAGTTTAACCTCCCATCGTCGCAACCAACACGGCTTTGATGGTGTGCATGCGGTTTTCGGCTTGGTCGAATACGATGCTGGCTTCGCTTTCAAACACGCTTTCGGTCACTTCCACGCCGTTGAGGCCGAAGTTTTGGTAGATCCATTCGCCTACGGTGGTTTCACGGTTGTGGAAGGCGGGCAGGCAGTGCATGAATTTGACTTTTGGGTTGCTAGAAGCGGCCATTAGCTCGGGAGTGACGCGGAACGGGTTGAGCAGGGTGATGCGTTCTTTCCATGCTTCTTCAGGCTCGCCCATGGATACCCAAACATCGGTGTGAATGTAGTCAACGGCTTTTACGGCTTCTTCGGCGTGTTCGGTAAGCAATACGCGTGCGCCGCTTTGTTGGGCTAATTCGTGTGCTTTGTTAATGAGTTCTTCGGCCGGCCAAAGGTGTTTAGGGGCGCCGATTCGCACGTCCATGCCGAGCAGGGCACCGGTAAGCAGTAGGGAATTGCCCATATTGGAGCGGGCATCGCCCACATAGGCGTAGGCGATTTGGTTGAGCGGTTTGTCGCTGTGTTCGCGCATGGTAAGGGCGTCGGCCAGCATTTGGGTGGGGTGGAATTCGTCGGTTAGGCCGTTGAACACGGGCACGCCGGCATATTGTGCCAATTCTTCTACGATGGTTTGGCCGAAGCCGCGGTATTCGATGCCGTCGTACATGCGGCCGAGCACGCGGGCGGTGTCTTTCATGCTTTCTTTGTGGCCGATCTGGGAGCCGCTGGGGCCGAGATAGGTAACTTGGGCGCCTTGATCGTGGGCGGCCACTTCAAAGGCGCAGCGCGTGCGGGTGCTGGTTTTTTCAAAAATCAAAGCGATGTTTTTGCCTTGTAGCTGTCGGGTTTCGCAGCCTGCTTTTTTGTCGGCTTTGAGTTTGGCGGATAAATCAAGCAGGTAGTTGATTTCTTCGCGGTTGAAATCAAGGAGTTTGAGAAAATGGCGGTTTTTTAGGTTGATGCTCATAGAATCTCGCTTTGATATTTTTATTGGTTGGAACGGTTGTATTTATATGATGAAGTGTAACTTATTTTGTTGCCGGGCTAAAAGGTTTTAGCTTCTTGGCCCCTTTGTTGCTTGTTTTCAGACAGGCATTTGTTTTGTGGGTGTTTATGTTGTTTCTGCGGCTTGCCGTTTGATGGGGAAACGGTTTGAGTGCTTTAGAGTCTGTTAAAGCGCGTTTTTTTCCGGCAGCCACACAGGTTCTGTATGTAGGGTTACGTCGAATTTATCGGATACGGTTTGCCGGACATACAGTGCGAGTTGGCGCACATCTTCTGCCGATGCGTGATTTTTGTTAACCAAAACCAAGGCTTGCTTATCGTGCACGGCCGCGCCGCCTATGGTGTGGCCTTTTAAGCCGCATTGGTCTATCAGCCAGCCAGCCGCGAGTTTGACCGAGCCGTCGGCCTGCGGGTAGGCGGGCATATTGGGATATTGTTCAGCGAGTTTGGCTGCCTGTTCGGAGGATACAACGGGGTTTTTGAAGAAGCTGCCCGTGTTGCCCAACACTTTCGGGTCGGGTAATTTGGCCGAACGGATGGTGCACACTGCTCGGGAAACGTCTATGGCTTCGGGGGCGCGGCTGCCGCAGGTTTCATCCAACACTGCGGCCAAATCGCCGTAGCGTATATTGGGTGAGAATTCGGTTTTTAATGCGAACACCACGGAAACAATCACATAGCGTCCTTTGCCTGCCTGCTTGAACAGGCTTTCCCGGTAGCTGAAGCGGCAGGCGGCGTTATCCAGCTCGATAAATTGCTGAGTGTCTAAATCAAAGCAGCGCACCGATTGGATAACGTCTTTCACCTCTACGCCGTATGCGCCGATATTCTGTACGGGCGATGCGCCGACTGTGCCGGGAATCAGGCTCAGGTTTTCCAAGCCGCTCAAGCCCATGTTGATTGTGTGTAATACAAAATCGTGCCATACCTCGCCTGCTTGTGCTTCGATATAGGCCAAGCCATTTTCACGCTTGATTTCGCGTATGCCGGTGTTGGCCATTTTAACGACCAAACCGGGATAGTCTTCTGTGAGTAAAATGTTGCTGCCGCCGCCTAGCCACAATACGGTGTCTCGCTTAAATTCGGGCAGGAGGCATAATTCGGGTAAGTCTTGTGCGTCGGTTAATTCGATAAAATGGTGCGCCCGGGCGGGCAGGCCGAAAGTGTTGAAGGGTTGCAGATCAATGTTGTGCTCAATATTCATGCGCGGCTCCGTTGCGCCATTTGACGGCTGTGTTTTTCCAAAAGCCACACCAATACAAAAGCCGCTACGCTGAGCGAGAGTACCAATGCGGTCCAGTATCCGTAGATGCCCATGCCGGCGGCATCGGCCAAAATATAACCGGGCAGCAGCCCTAACCCCCAGAAAGCGATGGCATGTACGACCATGGGCGCTTTGGTAACTTTATAGCCGCGTAAGGCATAAGAAGCGATACATTGTGTGAAGTCAACCAGCTGGAAAACGGCGGCAAACAGCAGCACTTGCGTGGCAATCGCTAACACGCCGGCATCGTCGGTATACATGGCTGCCAGAGGGTGGCGCAGCAAGGTCAGCAGAAGCAGCGTGCATACGGCCAAAACCGCGCCCAATACCATAGATACACCTGAGATATAGCGGGCACGCTGTTTTTGCAATTTTCCCAAAGTATAACCCACGCGCACCGTTGCTGCGGCGCCGACGGCCTGCGGAATCATGTAAATCACGCTGGTTAGGCTGATAACTACTTGCTGCGCTGCGACATAGTCTTCACCGAATTTGGCAATTAAAAATACGATAAACGAAAACAAGCTTACTTCCAGAAAGAAAGACAAGCCAATCGGCCAGCCCAATTTCCAGATTTGTTTCAAGGCCGCCCAATCCGGCCGGGAAAAGCCGTCGCTTAATCCGAACGGTTTGAAATAAGCGTTTTTTTTCACATACAACCACAAGGCGATTGCGTTGAACCAAAACACCAGAGCCGAAGCCAAGCCGCAGCCTGCGCCGCCAAGCTCGGGCATGCCGAATTTGCCGTACACAAACATATAATTGAGCGGGATATTCAGAAACAATGCCGCCCAACTAACCCACATAATCGGCTTGGGGCGGTTCAGGCTGGAGGCGTAAGCGTGCAGCGAGCGGTGTAGCATAGCAGCGGGCATGGCGAGCGCTACGAAAAAAAGATATTGCGCCAACATGGTTTCCACATTGTCCGATAAAGTCAGATACCACATGAATGGCTTGATAACAGCCAGTAACAGTACCATGCCGGCCAAACCGAGAAGCAGTCCGAACCACAGGCCCTGCCTGCCGGTTTCGCCTACTTCGGCATGTTTTCCTGCGCCGAACAGCTGGGAGAGAATGGGATTGAGCGCGTTCATCACGCCCATAAAGGTAATGAATACGGTAACAAAGGCCGAGCTGCCCAACGCCACGGCGGCCAAGTCGTCTTTACCCGCGGAGCCCGCCATAACCGTGTCGACAAAGCCCACACCTACCGCAGCAATTTGCGCCAGCATCATGGGTAATGCCAGCGCAATCAGTGATTTTGTTTCTTTTCTGAAAACCGCCGGAGAGTGGCGGTTGATGTCCAACAACATAAAAACTCCGCTTCAAAACTTTTCAGACAGGCATCAATGCCTGTCTGAAAAGTTTTAAGTGTGCCTATCTGGTAATCACCAGCATATACAGCATTTCGTCTACAAATAACTGGGCGATTTCTTTGTCTTCAAAATAATTGAGCGGCAGCTCCCATCTGACCGGCCGGTCATCCTCGCCTTTAAGCTCTACCACCAGCTTGCCTATGGTATGGTAGTATTTCGGGTGCTCAACATAAGCATCGAGAATGCTTTTCCACGGCATATCTTGCTGCACATAACACCGCTCGTCATCATCTTCTTTATAGTCGTAAATCGCTGCGTTATATGCGTCATAATAGAGCCAGCGTATGCCGATTTCGTCCATCATTACCAAAAGGCGCAGACTGTCGGCTTTGGCGCGGTGTTTGCGTGCGGAACGCCAAGTAATATAGGAAAAATATAATAAAACTGTGAGCAGGGCAAACAGCATGTATTTCTGCGTGTGGCCGCCGCCTGCGAGAAGGTTTAGTCCGATCAGCACCCACATCAGGCCAAACCCCGCCATAACCATGCTGGACACAATCACAGCAGTGTTTTGGCGGTGGGTAAGCGGGTAAATTTTCGGCGACATAAAACAGTAAATAATAAAAACGCACCATCTTACCTGATAACAGTGCGTTAAGTGAAATTTTTGATAAAAGGCTTGGCTGTCGAACAGCCGTTTGGCGATAATGCCTGTCTGAAGCCATAGGCTGTTTCAGACAGGCATTATAAACAGTTTTGCATGACGGTAACGAATTAAATGATGCGCCGGATTTGATTAAACTCAAAAGCCGCTACAATAAGGGCCTGTATCCCGAAGCAGCATCCAACCAAATATATCACCAACCAAACCATGAGCGACCATATCACCCTTTTATCCCTTTTTATCATCGGCTTTTTCGGCGGCGGGCATTGTGTGGGCATGTGCGGCTCGCTGTCTTCGGCGTTTGCGCTTCAGTTGCCGCCGCATATCAACCGCTTTTGGCTGATTGTGTTGCTTAATCTCGGGCGGATAAGCAGCTACACCTTGATCGGTATACTGGTAGGTGCGCTCGGCCAAGTCGGTGCTTCGCTCGACCAAACACGAGTGTTGCAAAACGGTTTGCTGATAGCGGCTAATGTTTTACTGTTGTTTTTAGGGCTTTATCTGGCGGGGCTTTCCGGTGCCGTGCGGAAAGTTGAAAATTTAGGCCGCCCCATCTGGCGGCGCTTGAATCCGGTTTTGAATCAATTATTGCCCATTAAAAGTGTTCCGGCCTGTTTCGGCGTGGGGCTTTTGTGGGGCTGGCTGCCTTGCGGTTTGGTTTACAGTGCCTCGCTTTATGCTTTGGGCAGCGGCAGTGCGGCCAAAGGCGGGCTGTATATGCTGGCGTTTGCGCTTGGCACCCTGCCGAACCTGCTGGCTATGGGCTGGTTTGCCGCACAATTGAAAGATTTGTTGCAAAAGCGCAGCATCCGTCTGATAACCGGCCTGTTGGTTGCCGCTTGGGCGGCTTGGCAATTGGTGAAGTTTTTTATGCCTGTCTGAAAAACCGTTTTAGCTTTGCAGAAAACCTGCGTTGCCCGTTTTCAGACAGGCATAAGGATCGGGCGGCGAAATTGCCATTTACCGCTTGGCATTTTGCTGCAAACCCAATATAATTCGCTTTCTTTACGGCGGGTCTCCCTGCATGGTAATTTGGAGCAACGGGTCAGGAGCGGAAGCTAGCAGCCCACTCTGAGGAATCAGTGCCAGGGGCTAGGCTCGCCACCCTCATTTCGGCGCCGGTAAGTTGAAGCTTACCGGCGTTTTGTTATGTTGTTCATTGTATCTTCAATCATTAATTGAAACCGCATGAAAATTTATCTTGTTTTCAAACGGCGTTTAAGTGAGTTTAAAAATACTTCTATCGGAAAATATGGAATATAAAAATGTTTACAGATGATCAAATTATTTATCAGCAAATTGGCAAATTACTTTGGTCTATTACGCCGTTTGATGCTTTAGAAGTTATTTATATCGGAATGTTTTATGATGACATGAAACAAGCAGGTGCTCATTGGATCAATAAAGATAATGGTGAAGAAAGTTTTTATAGTGGATTTGATAATCCCATAGAACAGATAGAGGATAATATCAATACATTATTAGAACAATTACAGAAGTGTACAATTTTTAAAAACGAACCATGGACGCATTGCCATATCAGTTTATCAGATTCCGGAAAGTTAAATATGCGCTTTGCCTATATCCCTGAAGATGACAGTTGGCCAAATCTGTTTATGAAAGGAATAAGCGATTTAACCGAGGATGAGGCCGAAAATGTTTATTCTGTGCCTAGGGAAATATGGGAAGAACGGGTTAGATTAAAAAATCAAACTTTCTGAAGCATAGGTTGGGTTATAGTGAATCAACTTAAAAATAGTACACTCGTCATACTCGGGCTTAACCCGAGTATCTCACAACATTATTGGAACTCAAGATACTCGGGTTAAGCCCGAGTATGACGGTATCTTTAATTATGTAAGTGGATTAACTATAGGCTTCACACCGTAATCCACTTATAAGACCATCAACACAATGCCTGTCTGAAACGGCTTTTCAGACAGGCATTGTTGTATTAAGCGGGAGAGCAACGCTTTATGATGATTCTTTTTCCTGTTGCGCCTGTAGCTGTTGCTGGCGTTGTTCTTCGTAGATAGCCATCTGAGCCAATACGGAACCTTCGGGTGCTTCTGAAGTTTCGCCGTGTTCCCACGGGGCGTTGTCGGGGAGCTCTTCGATGTGGATGGTGCGCAGCGAGTAATCAGGCTGGTAATGCAGGTCGTATTTGGCGGCTTTGATGATGGAAGCCATCATGAGCGACATGATAATCAGCAGCGGCGCGCCGGCGAAAATCGAAGCGGTTTGCAGGGTGGATAAGCCGCCGAGAAACATCAGTGCGGCGGGCATAAAGCAGAGTGAGAATGCCCAGAAGAGGCGGTTCCAGCGGTGTGGTTCGTCATCTACTTCGTGTTGCACCACGGAAGCGAGGATGTAGGAAATCGAATCGAATGTGGTGGCGGTAAACAAAATTGCCAAAAACACAAATGTGGCAATCACGATTTTTGCCATCGGCAGAGTGTTCAATACGGCGAAGATGGCGGCGTTGGCACTTTGGTTGTTGAGTATCGACACTACATCCAGCGAGCCGCTCAATTGCAGATACATGGCATAGTTGCCCAACACGATGAAAAACACGGCGCAGCCGAGCGAGCCGAAGAAGATGGAGCCTGCCGTCATCTGGCGGATGGTGCGACCGCGTGAGATTTTAGCGATAAAGAGGCCGATGGTAGGGGCATAAACCAGCCACCACGCCCAATAGAACACGGTCCAGTCTTTCGGAAAATTGGTTTGTTTGAAACCGTGGTTGCCGAATTCGCCGAAAGCTTCGGTCCAGGTCATCATGGGCACGATATTGGTAATCGAGCGGCCGACGGACTCGATGCCTGTATTGAGAATGAATACGGTGGGGCCGCAGATCAAGACGAAAATAACAAAACCAATGGCAAGATAGAAATTGATGTTGGAGAGTTTCTGAATGCCTTGCTTCATGCCTTGATATGCGCTGTAGGCAAAAATCATGGTGGTAACCAGCAGGACACCCAGCTGCATATGGATGGAGTTGGGTGTGCCAAGCAGCGTGTGCAACCCTTCGGTAATCATGGGAGAGGCCAGGCCGAGGGTGGTGGCTCCGCCGCCTATCATACCGAATACGAAAAACACATCAACCAGCTTGCCCAAATTGCTGCGGGCGAGGCGTTCGCCTAAGAGCGGCATCATGCTGTGGCTCACTTTTAAAACAGGCGAATTGCGCACATGGCTGAAATAGGCGATGCCGATGGCGGGCACCATGTAAATCGCCCAAGCTACCGGACCCCAGTGGAAAATGCCGTAAGAAGATGCCCAGCGGACAGCATCCGGCGATTTGGGTTCGACGTTGAAAGGCGGGCCTTGATAATAATAAGCCCACTCAAGAATGCCCCAGTAAAGAATACTGGCGCCGATACCGCCGCAAAACATCATGGCGGCCCAGGAGCTGGTCTTGTATTCGATGTCTTCTTCCGGCCGGCCCAGTTTGATGTTGCCGATGTCGGAGCAGATGATGTAAATCACAAAAATAACGGAAACAATGCCGAAGGCCAGATAGGCGAAGCCGAGTTTGTTGGTAACGAAATTTTTGGTTTGCGCCACCCATTCGGCACCCTGCTCGGGAAAGGCAATTAAAGGCAGTGTTACGCCGAGAAGAATGAACAATACTCCGAAAAAGGTAAATTTATCGATTCGGGTATCCGGTTGGTCTGACTTAATCGGTGAGGGGGCTTGCGATGCGTCCCTGAATGATGTTTCTTTGTGTGGTTTGGGGGAGGGGGATTTGGCGGTCAATGTCTGCTCCTTTCATTTGTAGTGTATAACCGTGCAGGTGTCGGCATGGTTGTTTTTAGTGAGTGACCTTTGGTCGCAATGACAGCAAATACGGATAAAGCGTTAAGCGCTTTATTTATATTTGGTGCGCATATTATAGCATATTTACAAATATATGATTTTATTGAACATGTTTTAATTTTTGGGTGTTTTTGAAAATATTTTGTAACTGGGAAATTTAATATTTTATGTTTTGTATAGCTGTGAAATTTAATTTTGCCGTATGGCGGCATTTAAGACCACAGCATGGTTTGTTGGTTGTCTGGTACCAAATGGCTCACGCCCAGCCCGATTAGGCGGTAGGTGGCGTGGAGGGTGTGCGGTAGGCGAGTGGAAATCTGATGCGCTGCCTGCAAGAGCGACGCGGCATCGGACAGAGGGGAGGAAAATGTTTGCGAGCGGGTGATGATGCGGAAGTCAGCAGTTTTCAGCTTGAGCGTTACACTGCGGAAGGCCGCTTTTTTACGCGCGGCCTGTTGCCATAAATCATCGGAAAGGTGTGGTAAGTGCAGCAGGATTTGATTGAGCGGCAAATCTTCGGGCAGTGTGATTTCAGTGGAAATCTGCACGCGTTCGCGGCTGGGCTTGACGGGGCGGTTGTCTATGCCGCGCGCCAGATCATAGAGGCGGTAGCCCCATTTGCCAAACAGATTGGCCAATTCGCCGCGTTCGAAACGCAGCAGGTCGCCCACTGTATTGATGCCTAAAGACTGCATTTTGAGGCGGGTTACTTTGCCCACACCGGGGATTTTTTCCGGCGGCAGGGTGTGTAAAAATTCTGCCACTTGCTTAGGCGGCAAGACAAACTGCCCGTTCGGCTTACGCCAATCGGAAGCAATTTTGGCTAAAAATTTATTCGGCGCCACGCCGGCAGAAGCCGTAAGCCCGGTTTGCCGGAAAATTTCGGTGCGTATGGTTTTGGCAACTTGGCTGGCGTAAGGGATATTCTGAAAATTTTGGGTTACGTCGAGATAGGCTTCGTCAAGCGACAAAGGTTCGATTAAATCGGTGTGTTGCCGGAAAATAGCATGGATTTGTTGCGAAATGTCGCGATAAAGCGGGAAATTCGGCGGAATGTACACGGCTTGCGGGCAGAGCCGTTTGGCGGCGGCAACCGACATGGCGGAGTGCAAACCGAAGCGGCGGGCTTCATAAGACGCAGCGCAAATCACCGAGCGCGCCCCTTCCCAAGCCACGACTACGGGCAGCCCTTTCAGATGCGGCTGTTCACGCAGTTCTACTGAAGCATAGAACGCGTCCATATCGATATGGATGATTTTGCGTGGGTTCATAATCGCTATCAATGCCTGTCTGAAACATGCTTAACGGAGCTTGAAAGGCTTTTGGCGGTTTTCAGACAGGCATTGCCGGTTACGGCTGGCAGTTGAAACGTTTCTATTGGCAATGTTTTATGCGCGCCCAAGTTCGGGCGGCAATAAACCGTTCAGATTTGATGGTTGGCCTATGGGCTTATTTTTCAGACAGGGGTTGCGGGTGACAGCAATTCTGCCAGCCGGGCCACAATCGCTGCTGCTGCCTGATTTTTATCGGTTTCGGGAAATGCGGTTTCGCCCGCTTCGTCAATAATGGTAATCCGGTTGACCGTTTTGCCCATTGCTACGGCCACATCGTTGGCCACCAGCATGGGGATGTTTTTACGCAAACGTTTGGCGCGGGCGTGTTCGATAATGTTTTCGCTCTCGGCGGCAAAGCCCACGCAGAAAGGCGGCTTGTCGAGCTTGGCAACGGATGCGAGGATGTCGGGGTTCTCGGCCAGTTCGATTACGGGCGGTTTGCCGCTTTCTTTTTTTAATTTTTGCGTGCTGCTGTTTTTGACTTTGTAATCGGCCACGGCGGCCACCGAGATAAACACGTCTTGCTGCGGCACTTGTTTCATTACCGCCTGATACATGCCTTCGGCGCTGATGGCTTGTTCGGTATGCGCCAAACTTGCGGGAATGCCTGTCTGAATCTGCCCGTATATCAGCGAAACTTCGGCGCCGGCAGCACGGCAGGCGCGGGCGAGCGCCATGCCCATCTGGCCGCTGGAAATATTGGTGATGCCCCGTACGGGATCGATAGCTTCAAAAGTGGCACCGGCCGTAATCAGCACTTTTTTGCCTTGCAAGGATTTCTCAGCCCATAAATCGGGCAGCAACTCGGCTAGCTCGGCTGCTTCGGGCATACGCCCCACGCCGAATTCGCCGCAGGCTTGCTCGCCGGATGCGGGCTGGAACACGGTGATGCCGTCGGCCTGAAGCCGGGAAATGTTGCGCAGGTTGGCGGGGTTGAACCACATTTCCACATTCATAGCGGGCGCAACCGCCAGCGGGCATTTACGCGCGGCGGCGAGGTTGGTCAGCAAGTTGTCGGCAATGCCGTTGGCAATTTTGGCGATGGTGTTGGCGCTGGCGGGTGCAATCAGAAAAATATCCGCTTCGCGGGTAAGGTTGATATGCGCCATGCCGTTGCCGCCGAATTTCCCGCTGTGTGTTTCCGATAAAACGGGGCTGCCGCTGAGCGCCTGAAAGGTTAGCGGTGATACGAATTCCGCCGCTGCGCGGCTCATGGCAACGGTTACGCGGTGGCCTTGTTTTTTCAACAAGCGCACGAGTTCGCAGGATTTATAGGCGGCGATACCGCCGCTGATGCCGAGAAGAATGTGTTTGCTCATGGGGTGTATCGGGAAAATGAAAAAGGCCTGTCTGAAAATGTTTTTCAGACAGGCCTCAAATATAGCATGAATCGCTGTGATGCTCTCTGCTCTTTACTGCGGCATCATACTCGGCCGATAAATTGCATGCCGATTCCGTGGGGCGTATGATGGATGCAACCTGCGCGATAGAGAATCAATTTAAAAACAGCACACCCGTGTGATTAAGTGGTTCAACTATTAAAGCGCATCCGCTTTCATGATGATGCCTGTCTGAAAGAGGTTTCAGACAGGCATAACCATTTGGAGGGTATATGGAAACGATAAAACCATTATTAATGCATCCCGATGTTTCGTTTTCCCCGTTGGCAGAGGGAATTGAAGTGAACAACCCGGCCACAGGCGAAACGCTGGCTTACGTGCGCAAAACCGATAAAGCCGCGCTCAATGCGTTGATTAAACGCGCAGCCGCAGCGCAAAAAGCTTGGGCGGCCAAAACCGCATTGGAACGGGCCGATATTTTGTGGCAATGGTATGGTTTGATTAAAAGCAATAAAGAAAACCTCGCCCGGCTAATGACGATGGAACAGGGCAAAAGCCTCACGGAAGCGCGCGGCGAAATCGATTATGCGGCGAGCTTTATCCGCTGGTTTGCCGAAGAAGCGCGGCGTATCGACGGCGAAGTGCTGACCAGTGTGAAACCCACGCAGAAAATGTTGGTGCTCCGCCAGCCGATCGGCGTGGCCGCCGCCATTACGCCGTGGAATTTCCCGGCCGCAATGATTACCCGCAAAGCGGCTCCGGCTTTGGCAGTAGGCTGTGCGATGTTGGTTAAGCCGGCCAGCCTCACACCGTTGAGCGCTTATGCGCTGGCAGTATTGGCATACGAAGCGGGCATCCCGCAGGCTCTGCTGGTTGTGGTGAGCGGTAACGCAGGCGAAATCAGTCAAACATTTGCCGAAAGTGAAACCGTGCGCAAAATCAGCTTTACCGGTTCGACTGAAATCGGGATCAAAATCTTTGAAGCGAGCGCACCACAGATTAAAAAACTCAGCTTGGAGCTGGGCGGCAATGCGCCGTTTATTGTGTTTGAAGACGCCGATTTGGATAAAGCTGTGGAAGGCGTATTGGCCAGCAAGTTCCGCAACAGCGGCCAAACTTGTGTTTGCACGAACCGGGTGTATACACACGCCTCGGTTTATGATGCGTTTTGCAGCAAACTGGCGGCGCGCATGACCGCGTTCAAATTGGGCAACGGCTTGGAAGAGGGCGTAAACCAGGGGCCGTTGATTGATGAAAAAGCGGTTGCCAAAGTGGAAGAACATATCGAAGATGCGTTGGCAAAAGGCGCAAAATGTTTGGCCGGCGGCAAGCGTAGCAGTTTGGGCGGCACTTTTTTCGAGCCGACTTTGTTATGCGATGTGAATGCCAGTATGAAAGTGGCTGCCGAGGAAACTTTCGGCCCTTTATGCCCCGTATTCCGGTTTGAAACCGAAGAAGAAGTGATAGCCGCAGCCAATAATACGGAATTCGGCCTGGCCGCTTATTTTTATACGGAAAATACAGCCCGCCAATGGCGGGTAGGCGAAGCGCTGGAATACGGCATGGTCGGCGTGAATACCGGTTTAATCAGCAACGAAGTCGCGCCTTTTGGCGGCGTGAAATTAAGCGGCTTGGGGCGGGAGGGCAGCAAATACGGTGTGGATGAATATCTGGAATTGAAGTATTTGTGTGTGGATTTGACTGAGCCGGCCGGTTGACGGTGTTAAGCTTCAATCAAAACAGCCTTAAGCTTTGTATGGCGATAAGTATGAACATGCCTGTCTGAAATCTTTCAGACAGGCATGTTGTTTGGGGTGTAAAGCTTATTCCAATGCGTCGTTTAACCTTTGCTCAATCGCATCGGCATCAAACGATTTGGCAATCAGTTCGAAGCGGCTGTCGCGGCGCCATGAAACTTGGTTGGCTCCCCATTGCCCGTCAACCCAGTTGAGCCAAACCCAAGTGCCGAGTACGCGGAACACGCCTTTGGCACGCACGAGGCCTTCGGTCATTTTGGGCAGGTCGTTGAAAAAATTGGTGAGTTTTTCGCCGTCGAAATCGCGGTCGGCGGGGAAAGTGAAGCCTTGTGATTGGAAACCCATGGTGTTGTCCGGCAGGGCTTTGATGCGGTAGCGCGATTTTTCGACCACGGGAATGTCGAGCCAGGCGATGTCCATTTGCGCGTTGTCCACTTCAACCACTTTGGCTTTGGGCGGAAACAGTTTGGCCGCCTGCTCGCGGAATGCCGCCATTTGTTCGGGTGTGCACAAATCGGTTTTGCTGGCGACCAGCACGTCACATACGCCGATTTGGTCTTTGTAAAGCGCCTGTTGGGCGTAATCGGGGTCGGTAAACTGACGCGGGTCAACCACGGTAAACACGGCGCCGATTTCGAGCATTTGGTCGAAAGGCGGGGCTTTGAGCTCGTCGATTACAGTGGCGGCGTGCGCGAGGCCGCTGGCTTCGATCAGGATGCGGTCGGGTTTGTTGCCGGTAACCATGCGGTTGATGGTGTTGCCCATCTGCGGGCCGGCCACGCAGCAGAGGCAGCCGCCGGCGATTTCCGCTACGGGGATGCCGTTGTCGCTTAACACGGCGCCATCGATGCCGATTTCGCCGAATTCGTTCACCAGAATCACCCATTTTTCATCAGGATTTTTTTGTGCCATCAGGCTTTTGAGGGCAGTGGTTTTGCCAGTGCCGAGAAAGCCCGAAATAAGGTGGACTTTGGCTTTTTTTATTTTTGACATTGTTTGCATATTCCTGTGAGTACCACATGTTCTTCTTTTACGGCAAAGCCGCTGGCGGCCACGGCTTTTTGCAGTGCGGCCCATTCTTTGCTGAGCGATTGCTCGTCAACCGCGCCGCATTCGGTGCACACCAAAATGAAGGCGCTATGGTGCGGATTGATTGAATCTTCATGGCAATGGCTGCTGCATTCGTGTTGCGCGTGGCTGCATAAAACATAGCCGTTTACGGCAGCTACTTTGTGCAACACGCCTTGCTCCACCCAGAAATCGAGCGCGCGGTAGGCGGTGGGCGGGGCCACGGGTGTGTCGCTTTGCTGCTGCATCAGCGATAAAACGGTGTAGGCTTTGATCACGCCGCTTTGCTGTAAAACCAAGTCGAGCACTTGCTCGCGCAACGCGGTAACTTGGGCGCCGGTTTCGCGGCAGCGGTTGAGGATTTTTTGTTTTTGGTTCATCCGTTTGCTTTCTGCAGGCCTGAATAATCATGAACGAGGGTGTTTCATTATAACCGAATGCCTGTCTGAAAGGTATTTTCAGGCAGGCATTCGGTAAAGGCAATCCGTCAGCCGCGGGTTACCGGCAGCGGGCCGAATGCTTGCGCCACGGGCATGATTTCGATGGAATTCACGTTCATATGCTTCGGGTTGTTGTAGAGCCAGAAGGCGGTGTTCGCGATGTCTTGCGGGCTGATGAATTGTACGTTTTCGTAGAGCTTCTGCGCGCGCTCGTTGTCACCTTTGAAGCGGACGTTGGAAAACTCGGTGTCGCCGCACAAGCCCGGCTCGACATTGCTCACGCGCACGCCGGTGCCTTGCAGATCGGCGCGCAGGTTGAGGGAAAACTGGCGCACAAACGCTTTGGTGGCGCCGTAGACATTGCCGCCGGGATAGGGGTAGGTGCCGGCGATGGAGCCGATATTGATGATGTAGCCGTCTTTGCGCGCCACCATTTGCGGCAGCACTTGGCGGGTAAGGTAGGCCAGGCCGATCACATTGGTTTGAATCATGGTCTGCCAGTCGTTGAAATCGGCTTCGGGGGAGAAGTCCAAACCCAGTGCCAAACCGGCATTGTTGATGAGGCAGTCGATTTCGGCAAAATCTTCAGGCAGGCTTTGCAGGGCGGCATCAATGGAGGCGGTGTCGGCCATGTCCATTTGCAGCGGGTAAAAACCGGCGCCCAATGTTTTTTGCAAATCTTGCAGTTTGTCCAAACGCCGCGCCGCACC
Source organism: Neisseria sp. 83E34 (assembly GCF_001308015.1). Taxonomy (GTDB): domain Bacteria; phylum Pseudomonadota; class Gammaproteobacteria; order Burkholderiales; family Neisseriaceae; genus Neisseria. The sequence continues at coordinate 122,579 of NZ_LGYH01000005.1, read as the reverse complement.
GATGACTTTGAAGCCTGCTTTAACAAAGGTTTCGCACATCGCTTTGCCGAAACCGGCCGATGCGCCTGTGATTAAAACAGCCATGATTTTCTCCTTTTTCTTAACGTGTTTTCGGGTATTATACGCAAGCTGAAAGATTACTCTAAGTATTGAAGGAACACAAAATGAATATCAAATTATTACCGGCGTTGGCCGCAGGTGTTTTATTGCTGGCCGGTTGCGGCGGCAGCGGGGAGGGCGCAGGTGCGAGAGGGCCGGTTTCGGAATCGCGCACCGCGGCGTTTAAAAGCATGATGCCTGAATATCTGAGCATGGGTAAAGTGGTAAAAGGTGAGGAAGATTTTGATGCGGCAAAATTCCGGGCGAACGCCGCCGCGTTTGCACAAAACGCGCGCAAGCCTTTCGAGCACTTTCAAAACGATCCGGAAGGCAACGGTTACACGTTGCCGACGGTGTGGCAGAAACCCGCCGAATTCAAAGCGGAAGAGGAAAAATTCATTGCCGCGGTGGATGAGTTGAATGCGAAAGCGCAAAGCGGCGATTTTGAAGCGATCAAAGCAGCCTATGCGAAAACAGGGGAAAGCTGCAAATCCTGTCACAGTGTGTTTAGAAGCAATTAAACATAATGCCTGTCTGAAAAAATTTCAGACAGGCATTATGTTTAAGCTGCTAGAATCAAAATACCTTTTCTAAAAGGAGAAAACGCATGAACAGAATCCGTGATTATTCACTTTTGCTGCTGGGTTTGGCCGCATGGCCGGCGTGGGCGGATGGTATGGGTGCGGTCGAAGAGGATACTTGGATAGACCGCCAGCGCGGTTCGGTGCAGAGCGGCATACGCGGTTTGGCGCACAATATGGACGGCTGGTTCGGTACGCCCGATCCAAACCGCCCCGCCAGTGCAAACTTGCGGGTAATGTTGGATACGGAATGGAACAAATACGATGATTTTTCCGTGAAGCCGCGTGTGCGCGGGCGTGTGCGGCTGCCGGTGTTGGAGCAGCGCCTGAATGTGATATTCGGTGACGACTCGCTGGATGACGAGCCGCAGCAAAATGCGCATGTTTACAGCGAACAGCCGCGCCATTCGAGCAAAACGTTCGACCGCCGCCAAAGCAGGGACGATAACGCTTCATTGGCTTTGCGTTGGTCGGATTTAACCAAGCGTTTGGGTATAGAAACCGATTTTGACCTGGGTGTGCGCTCCGGCGACGATATATACGCGCGTGCCAAGTTGGGCAAGGAATGGGTGCTGAATCCGAAGCTGGATACCCGTGTCGAACAAATTTACCGCTACGGGCTGGACAGCAAACATCATGCGCGTACCAACTGGGAAATACGCCACGGAGAGGAAAACAAGCCTTTTATCGCCAATCAACTGCACGTGCAGTATGAGCATGATAACGAAGAGCTGTGGACTTGGGGCAACAGCCTTTACCGCCAACATGATTTGGAAGGTATGAGGCGGTTGAACTACGGCGTTTATACGGGAGGGGATATCAAAAACCGCAAAGCCAAACTCAACAGTTACGGCCCGTTTGCCGGCTGGCGCCAGCCGGTGTGGAAAGACTGGCTGTTTGTGCAGACCGAGGTCAATTATCTGAACGATAAGAAGCGAAACCGCAGCCATCATGTGGGCGCGCTGTTGCGGTTTGAAGCTTTGTTTTAGCAGAGTGTATAGCGAATCAACTTAAAAATAGTACACTCGTCATACTCGGGTTTACCCCCGAGTATCTTGAGTTCCAGTAACTTTAGGAGATACTCGGGTCAAACCCGAGTATGACGGTGTTGTTATTATGTAAGTTGGTTGGCTATAACGATATGAATGCCTGTCTGAAAGTGTTTTCAGACAGGCATTGTTTATGGGGAGTGCTTGAAAACGATGTGCCGGTTGAAAAGTAATGCCTGTCTGAAAAACTGCTTTTCAGACAGGCATATTCAAGCGGGTAGGATTACCGTTTGGTACCGCTCAAGCAGGCCCAGCCGTTGTCGATTTGAGCCGGAACGATGTCGAACCATTGGCTGTAAATGCCGCTCATTTCTTCAACCTGCTCTTCCAGAATGCCGGATAACACAATGCGCCCGCCTGTTTTGGTGCGCGAGGCCAGCATGTCGCCGAGCATACGCAGCGGATTGGCGAGAATGTTGGCAATCACGATATCGAAGCTGCCTTCGGGCAATTCGTCGGGCAGGTAGAAATCGGCTGCCGTTTTATTTTGAACGGCGTTTCCTTTGCTGGCGAGAATGGCCTGTTCGTCAATGTCCACGCCGGTTGCGCTGCCTGCGCCGAGTTTGAGGGCGGCAATGGCCAGAATGCCGGAACCGCAGCCGTAATCCAAAACGGATTCTCCGCCTTTCAGGTTGTGATCCAGCCATTGCAGGCAAAGGCGGGTGGTAGGGTGGCTGCCGGTGCCGAATGCGAGGCCGGGGTCGAGCTGGAGGTTAACTGCGTTGGTATCGGGCGCGGCGTGCCATGACGGGGTGATCCACAGGCGGTCGGAAATTTTGATGGGATCGAACTGGGATTGTGTGAGGCGCACCCAGTCTTGCTCGGGTAGCAGCTCGGATTCGAATGCGGGCGGCTCGATGTTGATGGCTTGTGATGCGGCGGCGAGAATGTTTGAAACATCGTCTTGTTTGTTGAATAGGGCGATGATTTTGCTGCGCTGCCATATTTGGCCGGTAGGCATACCCGGCTCGCCGAAGATGGCTTCTTCTTCATCGGTGTCTGCGTAGGCGTCTTCGATGGCGGTGGAAAGCGCGCCATGCTCCATCAGGGCATCGGAAAGGGCTTCGGCGATGCGTTCGTGTACGAAAATGGTGATTTGTTGATATGCCATAAGATGTGTCCGGGGGTGTTTCTGTTGCCTGTATTTTAACCTATATGGCTGTGAAACTTAATATCCTCGAGCGTCGGCGGAGTATTGAGCTATTAACCATATTAAGCTTGTCAGTAGAGTTTTAAATGGATGGCGCGATGGGCAAGCTTTTCAGACGGGCATTGGTTATTTGCAGCGGTGCCAGATGCGTTTTCTCCAAGTAGGCTTGGGGGTGTGATCGAGAAATAATTCGACCAGTTTGCCGTTTTTCAGCGCTAAGCTGATATTGCGGCGGAACACGCGCTCTGTGTCGAGCAGGTCGCCGTTTTCATCGGTGTCGAATCCTGATTGGGTGTAGCGCGCCGTGCCTTTGATGACGGTGGGGGTGCGGCGGGTGTAGCGCAAGCGGTCAACATCTTCGCCTGCTTCCCAATAGCCGTATGTCATGGTGTTTTTGCGGATGGTTAATGCAACGGCGGTTTCGATGTCGGGCATCTTGCAATAGTCGCGGGCTTCTTTGGCGGTGGGTTTGCCTTCCCAGTTGGTAACCCATTTGCCGCGGAATGTGCTGGGAATATCTTGGGCATGGCTGACGGCGCCGGCCAGTGATAAGAATGTGCAGAAAAGTAAAGTAAGTGAGCGGTTCATAGTGTGTTTTCGTGGTTTCAGACAGGCATCTCCTGTGATGGTTTTGGGTGAGGATGCTTGTCTGAAAAATGTAAAGCCCGCCTAAGCGGGCTTAGGCGGGTTGGGTCTTTAGGATTTTTTGCCTTTGTGTTCGGCCATCCATTGTTCGAGATAATGGATGCTGACGCCGCCTTTTTGGAAACCTGCGTCCATAAACAGGTCGCGGTGCAGGGCGGTGTTGGTTTTGATGCCGGTAATGGCTAATTCGTCTAATGCAACCAACATTTTCGCGATGGCTTGTTCGCGGGTTTTGCCCAACACGCAGACTTTGCCGATCAGGCTGTCGTAGTTGGGCGGGATGCGGTAGCCTTGATAAATATGGCTGTCGATACGCACGCCCAAACCGCCGGGCAGGTGGCAGCTTTCAATCAGGCCGGGGCTGGGAATGAATGTGTATGGGTCTTCCGCATTGATACGGCATTCAAACGCATGGCCTTTGATTTGAACGTCTTTCTGCGTGTATTGCAAAGGCAGGCCGGCGGCAATGCGCAATTGTTCCTGCACGATGTCGATGCCGGTTACCAGCTCGGTTACAGGGTGCTCAACCTGCACGCGGGTGTTCATCTCGATAAAGAAAAACTCGCCGTCTTCATACAGAAATTCAAACGTGCCTGCGCCGCGGTAGCCGATGCGTTTACAAGCGGCCACACAGGCTTCGCCGATTTTTTCGCGCTCGGCTTGAGTGATGCCGGGGGCGGGTGCTTCTTCGATGACTTTCTGATGGCGGCGCTGCATGGAGCAATCGCGTTCGCCCAGATAAATCGCATTGCCGTGTTCGTCGGCCAAAACCTGGATCTCAACGTGGCGCGGTTTTTGCAGATAGCGCTCCATGTAAACCATGGGGTTGCCGAACGCGGCGCCGGCTTCGGTGCGGGTCATTTCCACTGATTTGAGCAGGTCTTCTTTTTTCTCAACCACGCGCATACCGCGTCCGCCGCCGCCGCCGGAGGCTTTGATGATTACGGGGAAGCCCACTTTATCGGCGATTTTCAGAATTTCTTTATCATCTTCGGGCAACGCACCGTCAGAGCCGGGAACGCAAGGCACGCCGGCTTCAATCATGGCGTGTTTGGCAGACACTTTGTCGCCCATCAGACGGATGGTTTCGGGGCGCGGGCCGATAAATGTGAAGCCGGAGCGTTCTACTTGCTCGGCAAAACGGTCGTTTTCAGCCAGAAAACCGTAGCCCGGGTGAATGCCGTCGGCTCCGGTTACTTCCGCCGCAGAAATCAGAGCGGGGATGTTGAGATAGCTTTGAGGCGAGGGCGCCGGGCCGATGCAGACTGATTCGTCGGCTAGTTTGACATGCAGGCTGTCTTTATCGGCTTCGGAATGCACGGCTACGGTGGCGATACCCAGCTCGCGGCAGGCGCGCAATACACGCAGTGCGATTTCGCCACGGTTGGCAATCAATACTTTTTTCAGCATGAATAATTCCTTCGGAAGATAGGTATTTGCACGGGCAAATAGATATGCTGTGAGAATGTTTCAGACAGGCATCATGCCTGTCTGAAAAGAATTTTATTCGATGACAAACAATGGTTCGCCATATTCTACAGGCTGGCCGTTTTCGACCAGAATGGCTTTGATTACGCCGGATTTTTCGGCTTCGATTTCGTTCATCAGCTTCATGGCTTCGATGATGCAGAGTGTGTCGCCTTCTTTCACACTTTGGCCCACTTCCACAAAAGGCGGGGAAGAAGGGCTTGGCGCGCGGTAGAAAGTGCCGACCATAGGTGATTTTTGTGCGTTTGCCGAATCGGCGGCCGGAGCGGGTGCGGCTGCTGCCGGAGCGGCAACGGGTGCGGGTGCGGCAGGCGCTGCGGCGGCAACATGGTGAACAGGTGCTGCGTAAACAGGCTGTGCAGCAGTGGAGCGGGTAATGCGAACTTTTTCTTCGCCTTCGGTTACTTCAATTTCGGCGATACCTGACTCTTCAACTAAATCAATTAGTTTTTTCAGTTTGCGTAAGTCCATTTTTTATCCTTAGATCGTAATATAGATAGGGTTTGCTGTTGCTTGGATAAAGCAGCAGAGAGAAATTTTGAACGGTAGGTTTTACGGCATAACCGGTTGTTTGTTTAATAATCTATTTTCTATATTTTGCTGTTAAATGTCCAGCAAAATATAGAAAAATACGCATATTTTCTGTGAAAAAGCTTTTTAATTGCGATTTTATTCATTTTTGAAAATGTACGAATAACACCACTCAGACTTTCTTTAAACGGTACAGGCGGGTGATTTCTCGGAGCCTGGCGAAAGCGAGCGGATCGTGTGGGTTGTGTGCTTTGTTGTGCAGGGGTTTGGTGCGGATTGTGTCGATAATCTGCAAACCGGCATTGCCGATGATTTGGGCCAATTCATCAGAGGGCCGCAGGCCCAAATGCTCGGCTAAGTCGGACATAATCAGCCATGCTTCGCCCGATTCGTTCAGATGTTTTGCAACGCCGTTTAAAAAACCTTTCAGCATGGCGCTATCGGGGTCGTAGAGCGCGGTTTCAACGGCGGAAGTGGGTTTTGCGGGCAGCCAGGGCGGATTGCACACGATTAAATCGGCTTTTTCGGATGGGAATAAATCGGCGTGTTGCAAAAGGATTTTTTCAGACAGGCCTAAGCGCTCGAAGTTGGCACGCGCGCAGGCGATGGCGCGCGGGTTGGTGTCGGTGGCGGTAATGGTCGGAATGCCGCGTTGGGCGAGTAGTGCGGCAATCACGCCGCTGCCTGTGCCGATGTCGAAGGCGGTGCGGCAGTTTGGCGGCAGAGGCGCTTGGGCGATTAAGTCGAGGTATTCGCCGCGCAGAGGGGAAAATACGCCAAACGGAACATGAATGCGGGCACCCAGCGCGACGATGTCCACCCCCTTTTTATGCCATTCGTGTGCGCCGATAAAGCCGAGTAATTGGTTGAGCGGTAGCAGGAAGGGCTGGGTATTTCCCTCGCCGTACACTTCTAAAAGCGCGGCGCGTATATCCGGTGCACGTGAAAGTTTGAGCGTGAAACCGGGCTGGATTTCGACCGCCAGCATATTGATGAGGCGTGCTTGTTGTGCCTGTTGCATGCGGTGTTTGTGGAAGATTTCTGCCGCCTGTTCGGGTTTGGTTTTATTTTTAGCGGCGGGTTTGCGCAGGCGTTTTTTGATGGCGGCCAGCACTTGTTTGGCATTGTGGAAATCGCCCTGCCAAAGCGTGGCGGTGTTGGCATAAGCGCGCTTTAACACAGCATCTGCGCTGCACTCTTGAACGCTGACAATGGCTTGAGGTGCTTTTTGCGTACTTTCTGTGCGCCATTCGAGAGAGGGAGGGGGCTGATGGTGAGAGGATGCAGAGTGCGACATAAATTTGGCGTAGAAAGAAGATGAAAAGAGTATATAACAATGAACGCCGCATGCAAAAAATGTTGCTGCAACAATTTATTTATTGTTTTTCTGGTTTGCCTTATTTTAACTGTTTGTTTTTAAGATGATTTAAATGCCTGTCTGAAAATTTTATTAGACAATATGTATAAATATTTTTTTATAAAATTAGAAATTTTATAAAAAAAGAATAAAACGATTGCTGTTTTGTCTAATTTGCGTATAATCGGCAGCAACAAACCACGATGATATTAGACAGGTAAAGCATGCAACTGGATATTGACCGATTAATTGCCTATTTCGGCGGCGTGAATGCGCTGGCTGAAGCGCTGAAAAAATACGATCCTGATAATGCGGCCAGTACCGCCGCAATCTATAAATGGCGCACACGCGGCTCGATGCCGCTTAACCAGCTGCAAAAGCTAAGTGCGCTGGCCGAAGCACAAGGCCGTCCGCTTGATTTGAATGCATTTATGAACCAACAAACCACACTGGAGAAACCCGCTATGCCAACCAATAACCGCATCATTATTTTCGATACCACTCTGCGCGACGGCGAGCAGTCGCCCGGCGCTGCAATGACCAAAGAGGAAAAACTGCGTGTTGCACGCCAGCTTGAGAAATTGGGTGTAGACGTGATTGAGGCGGGTTTTGCGGCAGCCAGCCCTGGCGATTTTGAAGCCGTTAACGAAATCGCCAAAACGCTGACCCGTGCAACTGTCTGCACGCTGGCGCGTGCGGTGGAAAACGATATCCGTAAAGCAGGCGAAGCCATCGCACCGGCGCAAAACCGCCGTATCCACACATTTATCGCCACCAGCCCGATCCACATGGAATATAAGCTGAAAATGAAGCCGCAAAAGGTGATTGAAGCGGCGGTGAAAGCCGTGAAAATCGCCAAAGAATACACGGACGATGTGGAGTTTTCATGCGAAGACGCATTGCGCTCGGAAATTGATTTTCTGGCGGAAATCTGCGGCGCGGTAATTGAAGCGGGCGCCACCACCATCAATATCCCCGATACCGTGGGCTATTCGGTGCCACACAAAACCGAAGCCTTTTTCCGCGAATTGATTGCAAAAACACCGGGCAGCGACAAAGTAGTATGGTCGGCACACTGCCATAACGACTTGGGCTTGGCGGTTGCCAATTCGCTGGCCGCCGTTTTGGGCGGTGCGCGCCAAGTGGAATGTACCGTAAACGGCTTGGGCGAGCGTGCGGGCAATGCCTCGATTGAAGAAATCGTGATGGCGCTGAAAACCCGCCACGATGTGTTTGGTTTTGAAACCGGTATCGACACCACGCAGATTGTGCCTGCGTCCAAACTGGTTTCCACCATTACCGGCTATCCTGTTCAGCCGAATAAAGCGATTGTGGGTGCCAATGCTTTTGCCCATGAATCAGGCATCCACCAAGACGGTGTGTTGAAACACCGTGAAACGTACGAAATCATGTCGGCCGAATCAGTAGGCTGGGCGGCCAACCGTTTGAGCTTGGGCAAACTTTCCGGCCGCAATGCATTTAAAACCAAGTTGGCCGATTTGGGCATTCAGCTTGAGAGCGAAGAAGCTTTGAATGCTGCGTTCGCCCGCTTTAAAGAGCTGGCCGACAAAAAACGCGAAATTTTCGATGAAGACTTGCACGCGCTGGTGTCGGACGAATTGGCGGGCATGGCGGAAAGCTACAAATTCATTTCGCAACGCATTTCAACCGAAACCGGCGAAGAGCCGCGTGCCGAAATCACGTTTAGCGTGAAAGGCGAAGAAAAACACGCTTCTGCCACAGGTTCCGGCCCGGTTGATGCGATTTTTAAAGCGATTGAAAGCATTGTTCAAAGCGGCGCGAACTTGCAGCTTTATTCAGTTAATGCGGTAACGCAGGGCACGGAAAGCCAAGGCGAAACAGCCGTGCGCCTTGCACGCGGCAACCGTGTGGCCAACGGTCAGGGTGCCGACACCGATGTGCTGGTGGCGACGGCCAAAGCGTATCTTTCCGCTTTGAGCAAGCTGGAAAGTGCCGAACGGATTAAAGCGCAAGGTACGATCTAAGACTCAACCGACTGATAAACAATGCCTGTCTGAAAAAGCTTCAGCTTCGCAGAAACCCGCGTGGCTCGTTTTCAGACAGGCATTTTTATATTACTATTCTTTACATCCAGTGCCCGGGCTGGGGCGAGTATCTCTTTAATCACACAATCATACATGATAGGTAGAGATACCTGGTTTGTACTGAAATAATTGGGCTTCCCACGATACGTTAATCTTTTTCTTTTGGCGGTGAGGGCCTTGCGGTAGAGAGCGAACCGCATTCGCCGCTTGCGGGGTCGGTAATCACACAGAAACTGACTTCGGCATAAATAAAGCTGCCGTTTTTATGCAAGGCTTTGGTGCGGGTGGCTTTCCCGCCGTGTTTGGTTTTCCCTGCGGCAATCGCGGCATGAAAACCACGCCAATGTGGAGCGCGCAGGTGTTCCGGGATAATAATGTCGAGGCTTTGCCCCAATGCTTCTTCCCGAGTAAAGCCAAACAGGTTTTCCGATGCCTTGTTCCATACGCGGATAATGCCTTGTTTATCTGCATAAATTGCGGAATCTGCCATCTGCTCGATCATGGCTTGATAGGGAAGGTGGTTCATGGTCTGGCTCCGTTGGTTATGTTTCATGTGCTTTATTATAACGAGGTGGCTGAAAGGCTTAATATCCTACTAAATGTTCAGTTTTCGGTTTTATATTTTTGTTGAAATGCTTAATTAGTTGAAATGCTTAATTAATTGTTATGGCAGTTTCTTAAATTTATGTACTGTATTCAGCCGCTTCGTATGAAAAGTTCAGTTTCATAGCCACGCTGTTTTGGTATGGTATTGGGAAGTAGGATAGATGAATATTTGAATGATTTGAATAGAAGAAGGCTGTTTGAAAACGGGCAACGCGGGTTTCTGCGAAGCTAAAACCGATTTCAGACAGCCTTCTATGCGTTTAAATGATACGTTTATCCATATCGTTTGTTATTAAAATATCATAACAAAAATTATTAATATGTTGATTTAAAAGATGATAATTTTGTTAATTATAATAAACTTTGTATTGTTAAATTGTTTATTTTTGTAAAAATTAGTTTTTGGGGGAGGCGCTTAAAGCGTGCCGTTTGTTGGTAATTTAAGCATTTGAAAAATTCTCTGCTTGAAGAATATTTGTTAACAAAAGTTGTCTGCCTGAAAAAAGGAAACTTTTCTTTATTAGAAACTGACAAATTAGTACAATGACATAAAATTTGAAATGAAGGCACTATCAAAAAACGGAACATTTTAAATTTGTTGTTTGTTTAAAGTCATTTATCACTAGAGAATTCAATTCAGCTTAATATAGCTAGGAGGCGGGAGTGAAAAGGATTTATCTGTTGCTGTGTGCGTTGGCGATACCGGCTATTGCTTCAGCTTTCGGTCTTGGCGGATTGAGTGATATTTTGACCGGGAGAACCAGAGCCAATGTTGCAGTAGGTGTATTAGACAATAGTTCCATAGATGCAGAGGCGGAAGCTTCAAATGGCGGTATGGCTTCGGCGGGTGGAGTGATTGCCGATCAGAATACTAAAAATAAAGCTGTCCGTATTAATGTGTCAGCAGGTATATTGAAAAATACAGATATTAAAGCCCGTGCAAAAGCCAACGGGCGTAAAAGCAAAGCTTTGGCCGGAGGCATTATTGCGGGAACCGAATAATCGTCTGAATTTTGTAGAGTTTTAGAATTAAATGGTTTGGGATGGACCCGGCTGTTTATAGCAAGCAATGGTAAACCCCTCTTCATTGTTACTGTTGCATGCCTCCTTGGCGGAAAATAGTTCCGTATCCTTAAATTAATAGAGTTTAGATTTTAGGAGTTTAATCATGAAAAAAGTTTCTGCATTGTTTTTAGCTTTGATGATCGTTTCTGCTGGTGCTCAGGCAGATGCGCTTGGCAGCGCAGCTGATGTGGCGGGCAAAGTTTTTAATAAAACTGCAGCAATTAATGCCGGCGTAGGTTTTGTAACAGACAATGCTAACATTGAGGCTGAAGCGGATGCTCAAAACGGTGGGCTGGCTAATGCGGGTGGTGTGGTAGCAAGTCAAAAAGCTGGCCAATCAACTGTTGGTGTGAACGTAGGTCTTGGCGTATTTACTGGTGGAACAGTTAAAGCTAAAGCTAAAGCATCAGGTAAGAATAGTGTAGCTAATGCTGGTGGCGTAGTGGCTTCGCAATATTAATATTAGGCTTTTACCTGAATCAATAATGTCAGGTTATGCCCTGTGCCATTGAGACGATAAGCGTGGGCATGAGCCCACGCTTTAGATATTTTCGGTTTATTTAATAAATCTATAACAGGAGTATGACTGATGAATAAGAGAGTAATGTTATTTGCATTTTGTTTGGCTGCCATGTATGCCGGTGCCAACCCTATAACTGACTTTATCGAAAATGAGTCGCTTAAATGGGTTAACAAGATAGATGGTAATGTCGCTATAGGGAAATTGGATAACAGCAGTATTAATGCTACGGCTATTGCCGACGGAGGAAATTCTTATGCAGTAGCAGGCGGTGTAATCAGCCATAACAGTAATAAAGGCATTAAAAACGACAAAAAGAGAGCGGAAGTGAAGCTTGAAAGTGCCCGGATAAATGCTCATGCGGAGGCATCAAACGGAAACAAGGCATTTGCCGGTGCTTATGTGAATAAATAAATATTTGAATAATGGCTACAAGGGTAAGATCGTGTGTTTGAGAAAGCGGAACAATTCTAATTTTTAAACAGGAGTTTTAAGACATGTCTAAACGTCAATTAGTGCTTGCTTTAAGCAGCGTATTTCTGGCAGCGTCTGTTTCTCATGCGGCGCCGAACTCCATTACCGATAAAGGTTCGGTTTCCGAAAGAAAGCCTGTTACCGAAAACAAAGGTGCGTTAAAGCAGGAGAAAATCGAAGTACGCAATTTGCAAGGCGGTAAGTTGATTCAAAACGGCAATAAAGTGATTTTGCAGGGCGGTACCATTATCGGTAAGGCAGGCGATAAAGAGCCGTTGATTCAGATTGAAAACCCGCTCAACAAGCAGATAATCATCCGTGATACGCGCATCATTACTGATGGCATTACTCAATCTACCAAGGGGAATAATGCTGGCATTGTAGTGATTGAAAATGGCAATAAAAAAGGTAATTCTAAGGTGAAGATGCAGAATGTGCGTGTTACTTCGCGCAACAGCAATATTCAAGCTACTGCAGTTGCTTCTAACGGAGGCAAGGCGTGTGCAGGAGTGGTGTGCACCGGCTTTGACGATGACGATGAAAGCAATATTATTGTTGATGTTAAAGGACGCAACACATTTAAGGCGATCGCAAAATGATAACTTCAATAAAAACAAAAATAAAAATGGCTGCTTTGTTGTCGGCCACATTATTTGCAGGGGCATGTTCGACACTTGATTTGAAATATACGCGCAATTATTACAATAGCGAAAGTAAGCGTGCCAAAGTGCAGGCTGTGGCCGACCAGCGCTCCCAACAGATTAGCGATCATCAAACTTTTTACGGTAAAAAGCTGGAATGTCTGCGCGATATGCATGCCGGTTTTTTCGACACAGTCCGTCAGAGTGCGCTTCAATCAGGCGTAACAACTGGTAACGGGTATTTCCGCATGGCGGTAGCACCGTTCAGGGATAAAACCGGTAAGGTTTTTGATATTAATTCCACGGCTATTTCGGATATGGTCATGGATGCAATGTCGCATTTCCGTCATTTTGATTTGGTGGAAACACCGTTGTTTCCTGACACCTTGATTGAATCGCGCAATAATTTCCTGCATCCGAATTATGTATTGGCCGACGGTATTGTGCAGAATTTTTCCTCTACTATGACTTCGTTGCAGCATGTGCCGACCGGAGTAAATTTCCCTTCCAATTATTATATCGCCGGTGCTTTGACTCAGTATGATGAAGAGGGAGTTTTACCTAATACCAATATTGGTGTAGATGTTTATCAATACCAATATTCGCGGGATATTCAGGCGATTACAGCAACGGTAAATATGCGGCTGATTGATTCTTGGACAGGTGCGGTAATGCGTGTGAACGGCACTAACGAGCTGGCTACGGTTAGCCTGACCAATACGTTTTATGCCGTGAAAAACACACACAATTTTTTCCGCTTGATAGGGTCTAAAGATTACGGTATAGATTATTCTGCCCGGGTAGCCGACCCGAAAATGGCGGCCGTTAAAGAGATGATTGATAAGGGCGTGTACCAGTTGCTGGATAAATTTCTCAAACCCTATAAAACAAGCGAACAAAGTTGTTAGGGAGCTGGATTATGTTTAACAAAATAAAAACAACCTCGTTGTTAATCGGTGTGTTATCTGTTGCTGCGCCGGTATCCGCAGAAATTTTCATCGTTAATAATCCTGATCCGAATATCGGTGGAAGGACAGCTCAGGGTGGCCAGCAAGCCGGTCAGTTTCAGATGCCGCAAATTTCGCTGTCCAATATTGATACTAACAGAATCGCGCTATTGCAGCGTTACCAGTATGCGCAACGGGTTCCCGCGGTCAACCGCCGTCAGCAAAACCTGCAAATGATGTCTATGCAGATTGCCGGCTGGATGCAGCATGGCGCTCCTGAACGAAGTGTAGCCAGCGTGCGCGAAGCGTTGAAGCAAATGAATTCGGAGATACAGCAGTCCATGGCATCTTTGGAAGCCGGGCTTGAGTTACCCGAGTTGCAACAGCTTTACAATATCGAGGAACAAAACGCACGCACTGTTCGGGATTTGAATAACAAATTGAATAAAGTGCGTGTTATTGCACGGCAGGGTGACTCTGCTGCCGGAAGCGTAACACAACCGGCGGTTTCTACCGAGAGAAATACGGAGGAAAAACCGGTTTCCACGCCTCAATCAGAATAGTTTCTGACCGATTACAATGCCTGTCTGGAAATTGTTTTTCAGACAGGCATTGTCTGTTTTCAGCGTTTGGGCGGCTATGTATGTTAAAATATCCGCCTCAAAATTTATCGAAGTAAAAGGATTTTTGTATGGCAGGCCACAGTAAATGGGCGAATATCCAGCATAAAAAAGCGCGCCAGGATGCGAAGCGCGGCAAGATTTTCACGCGATTGATTAAAGAGATTACCGTTGCTGCACGCTTGGGCGGCGGCGATCCTGCTTCCAATCCGCGTTTGCGTTTGGCGATGGACAAGGCTTGGGACGCGAATATGCCGAAAGATAACGTGCAGCGCGCGATTGATAAGGGCACGGGCAACGTGGAAGGCGCGGATTATGTGGAGCTGCGTTATGAGGGCTACGGCATCGGCGGCGCGGCTTTGATGGTGGATTGCCTGACCGATAACAAAACCCGCACGGTAGCCGATGTGCGCCATGCGTTCAATAAAAACGGCGGCAATTTGGGCACCGACGGCTGCGTGGCGTTTCAATTCGAGCATCAGGGCTATTTGGTGTTTACCGATGCGGATGAAGATGCGCTGATGGAAGCGGCTTTGGAAGCGGGTGCGGAAGATGTGGTTGTGGATGACGAAGGCGTGATCGAAGTGATTACCGCGCCTGCGGACTGGGCGCAAGTGAAAGCCACTTTGGAAGAGGCGGGTTTCAAATCGGAAGACGGCGATGTCACCATGCGTGCGCAAAACGATACCGTGCTCACCGGCGAAGATGCTGAAAAAATGCAGAAACTGATTGATGCGTTGGAAGATTTGGACGACGTGCAAAACGTGTACACTTCCGCCGTGTTGCAGTTTGATGTGTAAAAACAATATTCGAATGTTATGAAACGGCTGCGCTGTGAAGGCTAACTTAACCGCGCGGCTATTTCTTTTTCAGACAGGCATAGATAATGTCGGAACTTATTGATTTAATAGAGCATGAGGCGCCGGGTGTGGTGGGCGAAACGCTGGATTTTTTGCTGTATGAATGCAGCGTGGAAGATGCGCCTTCAGCGGCAGAAGTGGCGCAATGGCGCGATATTCTGAATGCGCGCGGCGGTAAATTTGTGCGGTTGGCGGGTATCTGCCAAACTTGGTTGGACGAAGAATGCTGAAAAACATACCTTTCAATAAATATACGGTGTTTGCGCTGGTGTGGTTTGTCGTGTGCTGGTTCGGCATTTTGAAGGAAAGCTCCGGCTCGGCGCCGCCGTTTCCTCATTTTGACAAAGCCGCCCATTGCGGCATGTTTTTTGCACAAATCTGGCTGATAGCCCGCAGCTTTTTAGAAGCACGCCGCCGCCCGCCTTATGCGGCGCTGCTGGTGTTTGCACTGGTATTTGCCCTGAGCAGCGAGCTGGCGCAGCTCTGGTTTACCCAAACGCGTTCGGCAGAGTTGGCGGATGGTTTGGCCGATATGCTGGGCACAGGTTTGGCTTTGTTGCTGGCGCGCAATGTGGCGGCTATAAAGGGCGTAGGTTAAGGCTTTATTTATATCGGGATGAACATAAATGCCTGTCTGAAAATAATTTTTCAGACAGGCATTCTTATGATTGAGACTAGAGTGAACCAACTTAAAAATAGTACATTCACCATACTAGGGCTTGCCCCGAGTATCTTGAATTCCAGTAATAGTGGAAGATACTCGGATCAAGCCTGAATATGATGGGGGTATTATTCTCAAGTTGGGCTACTTTCAAATATGTAGAAAATATGTTCAGACAGGCATATGCCTGTCTGAACTATGATCGACGCGTGCCGCCTACGCCTGCCTGCCATATGCAGCAGGCAAATTGGGTTATAATCTGAATTGGTTAAGGAAGTTACCCAAAATAAATACAGGCGTGGATGCCTGTTTGAATAAACAGTCGAGAATTTTTATGGAATACCCCCAGCAAGATCAAGCAGTAAGCGGCCGCGGCCGTTTGCGTCAGAACAGCATTTATCTGCTGCCCAATTCTTTTACCATCGCGGCTTTGTTTTCTGCTTTTTTTGCGATTACGCAGGCGATGCACGAGCATTATGAAACGGCGGCGATTGCGGTGTTTGTGTCCATGCTGCTCGACGGTATGGACGGTCGCGTAGCGCGTTGGACCAACAGCCAGAGTGCATTTGGCGAGCAGCTCGACAGTTTGGCCGATATGGTGAGCTTCGGTGTGGCGCCGGCGCTGATTGCTTATAAGTGGCAGCTGTTTAATTTCGGCAAAGTCGGTTATTCGGTGGCGTTTATTTATTGTGCATGTGCCGCGCTGCGTTTGGCTTTGTTCAATACGATGATCGGTAAAGTGGACAAACGCTGGTTTATCGGTATCCCCAGCCCGACGGCCGCTGCGCTGGTTATCGGTTTGGTTTGGGTTAACCATAATTATGGTGAAATCGGCGGTGTGGAATGGTTTGCGCTGCTGCTTACTTTGTTTGCCGGCTTGTCGATGGTGGTGCAGATTCCGTTTTGGAGCTTTAAAGAGCTGAATGTGCGCCGCAAGGTGCCGTTTGTGGCGATTATCGCGGCAATGCTGGTGCTGCCTTTGGTGGCGCTCGGGCCTTCACTGGTGATTTTTCTGTTTTTCCTGGGATACAGTTTGTCGGGCTATGTGATGTATTTCTGGCGCAGAATCAAGAAAAAGAGAAAGCTGGTTTGATAATCAGATTTTTTGATGGCTTAAGAAAAACAAGTGTTTCAGACAGGCATATGCCTGTCTGAAAAGCAAGAGAGGATAGCAAGTGGAAATTATTGTGATGCTGGCTTTGGTCGGCTCGTTTGCCGGGTTTATCGCCGGCTTGCTAGGCATCGGCGGCGGTATGATTATTGTGCCGGTAGTGCTTTGGGCGATGCAGATGCAGGGGGCGGGCGACACGGCTTATACGCAGCATATTGCTATCGGTACATCGTTTGCCGTGATGGTGTTCACTTCGTTTTCGAGTATGATGTCGCAGCATAAAAAAGGCGGTGTCGATTGGGCGATATTCAGAAGCATGGCGCCGGGCATGATCGCCGGTGTGGTGGCGGGTTCGTTGTTGGCCAAATATCTGCCGAAAGAAGGCCTGCAGATTTTCTTCGTGGTTTTTGCCACGATTCTTGCCGTGCGCGCTTTGATGAATGTGAAACCTAAGCCTACCCGCCAGCTGCCGGGCAGAGGCGGTTTGTTTGGTATGGGTGGCTTATTTGGCGTGTTTTCCAGCTGGATCGGTATCGGCGGCGGTTCGCTTTCCGTGCCGTATATGGTGTTTTGCAATGTGCCGATGCATCAGGCGGTCGGCACTTCGGCTGCGCTCGGTTGGCCGATTGCGGTGACTGGTGCGGTTACTTATCTTGCGGCAGGTTGGAACGTGGCCGGCTTGCCTTCCGGCGCGGTCGGCTTTGTGTATTGGCCGGCCGCTGTGGTGTTGGCGGCAGCTACTTTGATTTTTGCACCAATTGGTGTGAAAGCATCTCATAAGTTGCCTGCCGAAAAGCTGAAAATGGCGTTCGGCGTATTGCTGCTGGTGATTGCTGCGCGTATGTTGTGGCAAGTGATTAACTAGACAACGGAGAATAAATCGTGACTGCAACCCAATTCATCCAAAGGCTTACAGAAATTGTAGGCCAACCGCATATCATTACCGACCTCGCCAAAACCGAGCCTTACCGCCAAGGCTACCGCTTCGGCGAGGGCAAAGCATTGGCGGTGGTACGTCCGGGCACGTTGCTGGAGCAATGGCAAGTGCTGAAAACTTGTGTGGAGGCAGATGTGATTGTGCTCACACAAGCAGCAAACACCGGCCTGACCGGCGGCTCTACCCCTGACGGCAATGATTACGACCGCGATATCGTGATTGTGAACACCATGCGCATGAACATTATCCAGCCCATCAACCAGAATGAACAAGTCGTCTGCTTACCCGGTGCCACTTTAAACCAGCTCGAATTACTGCTGAAGCCGTTGGGTCGGGAGCCGCATTCGGTGATCGGCTCTTCATGCATCGGCGCATCTGTGTTGGGCGGAGTGTGCAACAATTCGGGCGGGGCTCTGGTGCAGCGTGGCCCGGCCTACACGGAAATGGCATTGTTTGCCCAGCTAAACGAAGCGGGCGAATTGCAATTAATCAACCACTTGGGTATTGATTTGGGCGAAACGCCTGAAGAAATCCTTACCAATCTGCAAGGCTATCATTACCAGCAAAAAGACATCACCCGCGATGCCGGAAAAGGGCACGATCATGCTTATTGCAACCATGTCCGCCAAGTGGACGAACCCACCGCCGCCCGCTTTAATGCCGACCCGGCGCGACATTACGAAGCTTCGGGCTGCGCGGGCAAGCTGATGGTGTTTGCCGTGAGGCTGGATACGTTCCCGTTGGAAAAAAATACAGCTGTTTTCTATATAGGCACTAACGACATCAACGAACTAACCGATATCCGCCGCACCATTTTGGGCGGATTCAAAAGCCTGCCCATATCCGGCGAATACATTCACCGGGATGCTTTTGACATTGCAGCGGTGTACGGCAAAGATACGTTTTGGGTAATTAAAAAATTCGGCACACATAATCTGCCTAAACTTTTTGATTACAAAGCAAAAGTTGACCGGTTCGGCAAAAAGCTGAATTTTCTGCCCAAGCATTTTTCCGATAAAGCCTTGCAAAAAATCAGCAAATTTTTGCCGGAGCATTTGCCGCAATCTTTGCGCGACTACCGGAACCGCTTCGAACACCATTTGATTTTGAAAATGGGCGGAGAAGGCGTGGAAGAAGCGCGCGTGTTTTTGAAAAATTATTTTGCTGAAAAATCGGGCGATTATTTTGAATGCTGCCCGGAAGAAACACAAGCCGCCATGCTGCACCGCTTTGCCGTGGCTTCTGCCGCAGTGCGTTACCGTGCGGTGCATGATAAAGAAGTGGAAGATATTGTGGCACTGGATATTGCCCTGCGACGCGACGACCGCGATTGGTTCGAACACCTGCCTGAAGAAATCAGCAGTAAAATCAGCCACAAACTTTATTACGGTCATTTTATGTGCCATGTGTTCCATCAAGACTATATCGTGAAAAAAGGGCACGATTGCATGGCGCTTGAGCATGAAATGCTGCATCTTTTGGATGAGCGCGGTGCGCAGTATCCAGCCGAGCATAATGTCGGCCACCTTTATGAAGCCAAGCCGGCGCTGAAACAGTTTTACCGCAAGCTTGATCCGACCAACAGTTTTAATCCGGGTATTGGCAAAACATCGAAAAAGAAACATTGGGCGTAATGCAATAATGACCATGCCTGTCTGAAAAATGTTTTTTCAGACAGGCATGGTCTATTTTTCGACCAACTTAAAAAAGTCGAACGCTTAAATTATTAGCAAATCTTGGCAACTGCGGCCGCCTTTCTTTGCTTATGTTGGCAAAGTAAAGAAAGTGAGTGGCCGTGCAGCTGGGAAGCGCAATCTGAAAATAATGGGCATACAAACATTCAAGGCGCGCGTTGTTATCCCAACTTTTAAGTTGATTGACTATACAAGGTTTATGCCTGTCTGAAAACTTTGTAGATAAATGTAATTTTATAACTGTAAAGATTGTTTAAGTTGGTATAAGGTTTTATAATCCCGAGCTCATAAAAAATACACAATTTAGAGATGACAATGCAACACAAAATTTCCCGCCGCTACTTTCTCCAGGGGTCGGCTGCTTTAACCGGCAGCCTGATGTTTAGCGCTTGCCAAAAAGAATACCGCCCGGCGCAGCCTGAAAACACCGTTAAAATTTACTATCCGCCCGCACTCAACGGTTTGCGTGGTGATCACGAGGGTAGTGAAACCGCTGCACACAGTATGGCCATGTTTGGCAAAAACTACACGCTGCCCGGTAAAGCGTTGGAGCATTATGATTTGGTGGTTATCGGTGGCGGTATCAGCGGTTTGACTTCGGCCTATCTCTACCGCCAGAAACATCCCGAAGCCAAAGTGCTGGTGTTGGATAACCACGATGATTTTGGCGGTCACGCCAAGCGTAATGAGTTCAGCTATCAAGGCCGTACATTCATCACATATGGCGGCAGCGAATCGCTGGATTCACCGAAAACTACTTTTTCCAAGCAAGCACATTCGCTTTTGGAAAGCTTAGGTGTGGACTATAAAAAATTCGAGCAATATTTCGACCGTGATTTATACGAGAAAAAATGGCAGCTCAAACAAGGTGCGTTCTTTAGTCCTGAAATATTCGGTAAGGCAGCCGTGGTGGCAAGCTTGCCTGAAACGGGTAAAGAAAATGCCGCAGAAATTATCCGCCGGTTTCCATTGGCCGACGATGCCAAGCAGGCGCTGATTGAGCTTTATACCGGTAAAACCAACTATTTAAAAGGTAAGAAAAAACGCCAGCGCATCGAGTTTGCAGAAGAAACCAGTTATTATGACTTTCTGAAAGACACCGTAAAGCTGCCGGAGGGGGCGCTTAATTATCTGAAAGACATCAGTTCCGAATATTGGGGCCATCCTATCAGCGCTATTTCCGTAATGGAAGCATTGGAAGAAAACTATCCGGGCGTCCAGAACTTAGGTTTGCCTGAAGAAGATGGCGAAGAAGAAAAAGAGCCGTATATTTATCATTTTCCCGATGGCAATGCTTCGATCGCCCGATTGCTGGTTCGCAAACTCATCCCCAGCATAGCTGCAGGTAATACGATGGAAGATATTGTGTTGGCCAAATTCGATTACAGCAAACTCGACCTTCCTGAAAATTCCACACGCATCCGCTTAAACTGCACTGCTTTATTGGCTGAAAACAATGCCGAAGGCGTGGCGGTGGCTTATTTGAAACACGATGATCAGCAGCTTGTGCAAGTGCAGGCCAAGAAATGTATTTTTGCCGGACACAGCGCGTTGGCGGCCCGCATTATCCCTCAGATGCCGGAAGCGCAGAAAAAAGCTGAATTGAGCTGCGTGAAAGTACCGATGGTATATGCCAAAGTTTTGGTAAAAAACGCGCAAGCTTTTAAAAAGCTCGGCGTGTATTCACTTTATGCCCCAAGTTCTCCTTATTGCTTGATACAGCTTGAAGATCCGGTCAATATCGGTGGTTATCAGGCACAACAGAGCCCGGATGAACCAATAATTGTGCATGCTGTTCGGATTGCCACTGATTTCACCGGTGAAAATATCCGCGAGCAATATCGTAATGGCCGCAGAAAACTGTTTGCACAAAGCTATGACGCGCTTAAAACAGAATTGTTAGGCCAATTGCGTCATCTATATGAATTGGCAGGGGAAAATTTCGATGAAATGTTGGTTGATATAACCCTGAACCGCTGGGCGCACGGATATAGCTACGAACAGGCGGAGCTTGCCGATACGGAGCAGTCTATGGAGCGTACCACCCGCGCCATGCGCAAGCCGGTGGGTAACATCTTTATGGCAGGTTGCGACGTGGCATGGATGCCGTATCTGCAAAATGCAGTGGATGAAGCTTTCCGTGCAGTTAAAGAAGCATCCGCTTAAATACGTTTTAACTGCTTAATCTACAATGCCTGTCTGAAAACTTTTCAGACAGGCATAAAACTTTGTGGAAGACTTCTGTTGTTAAAAGTATCAGTGTTTTCTTTGTGTACAGTTTAGGGGTGACTATGTTTCAAGTATCGCTTCTTCAATTTTCTTGGCAGGTTTGGATTGACCAAAATGTTGCATAAAAATAGAAATAAAATTTCTTTTAAGTTACGTTAAAGTTTATAAGCTGTTATTTAATTCAGTTTCAACAAATAAATCGGCGAAGGCATCCGTAAAACGATGCGGATGTTGTCCGTGCGTTTCAAGTGCTGAAAGAAATAAAATTACAATCCGGCTAGGAGTGATGTTTAAACCACTCAAACCTATGTATAATCTGCATGATTAATGCAGTTTGTGCGTATGCCAAACTCGATAAAACCAAATTAAAGAGGGCATTATGTTAGTTTGCAATATTGATGAAATAATTATTCACGGTACGACCAGCAAAGGTAAAACTTTCCGTCCAAGCGATTGGTCGGAGCGCTTATGCGGCATTTTGTCTTCATTCGATAAAGGCAACCGGCTGTCTTACCATCAATGGGTGCGCCCTTTATTGGTGGACAATGTGCGCTGTGTTGCCGTGCATAAAAATCTGGAAGAAATTAATCCGGCAATGTTCCGTTTTCTGATGGATTTTGCCGCCGATAATGATTTACGGGTCATGAACTGTAATGCCCTGATTGACGAACGCGAAGATCAAGAAGGGGGTGCAGAGGAAAGGAAACCGGCAGAAGCTGCTGCAAGCGCTGCTCAGGTGCCTGCCTCCGATACAGAAGTTATTGAAGGCCTGCGTGAAATTGAACCCGCGGAAACTGCAACTGCGTTTGCAGCATTAAGTATTTTGCGTCCGATGCTGACTGATGTGAACCGTTTTGTTGAGCAGGTTAATACTCTGCAACGCCCACAGGGCTATCGTTTGCTGGGTATTTTTGAAGAGGGAAAGAGCAGCGCGTTAGCTGTGTGCGGTTTCCGCGTTTCCGTAAACTTAGTCAGCGGCATCTATATCCATATCGATGATGTAGTAACGATTCCCAGCAGCCGTGGCAAGGGGTATGCGGCGCGTTTGTTGGCCGAAGTGGCTAAAATTGCACGGCAAGAAGGTATTACTCAAATTCAGATTAATTCAACTGTTGGCCAAGACCGTACCGATGCCCGCCGTTTATATTTCCGCCACGGATTTGATATTACCGGCCATCACTTTGTCTGCAAGGTTGAAGAGTTCAAGGGGTAGTGCGGTTTCGTATGGTTTTTAGTTTGATTCCTGTGATGCTGTGTGGATTATAGCTGTATACGGCCTGCGGCAATTGTGATTTAATGGCCATTAAGAATATATGAAACAATGCCTGTCTGAAACTTTTCAGACAGGCATTGTTCCGTTAAACGACCGGTATTAAAACAAGTGTGAAGTGCCATTATTTTCTGGCTGGTAATCATCAGAGGCAGGAGGAATAGCATTGAAGTATGTTGGTTCCTGCTCTGTTTGAGGAGCTTGGGGTGCGCGTTCCGAAGCGGGCAGGGTGTCGGTGCCGGCGTCGATTTCAATTTCGCTGCCTTCAGGTAATACTTCGTCTTGTTGCGGTACTGGCTTCGGCGGAGGCGCTACGGATTTGCTTAATTCGCCATCGCCGTTTGTCCAAGCCAGTGATTTCAGTGAGCTTGGCACTTTTCCGTTTTTCGAACCGCAGGTGATACAGTTGAGCGCACCGGTTTTGTTTTTTAATACAAGAGCTAAGCGTTTGGTATGCACGGTTTTGCCATGAGCTTTAGCCCATTTTTTCACGCTGGCTTCCAAGGCTTTTATATCTAAGTTGTTTTGGCGGTAAGGATCACGATAGGCTGCCAACCAAAGGTTGTTATTGGCATCGGTATTAAGTGAAGCCATTTGATAAATCACATCAACAGGCGTACCGGTATTGATGGTTTTGGCAAATTCCAGTGCGTCAGGCGATTTCATTCGTACGCAACCATGGCTGCGTACTCCCGGAACACTTGCAGGGGCATTGGTGCCGTGAATGCCTAAGCCGAGTTTGGGATCGCCCATGCGAACAAACACCGGCCCCAGTGGGTTACTCGGCCCCGGAGGTATGGTAGTTTTACCGTTTTTCAATTCTTTTTGAATTGATTTCGGGATATGCCAAGTCGGGTTATAAGCTTTGGCACCGATGAGATGGCGGCCCAAATTGGTTTGGGTAGCTGCTTTGCCTACGGCAACAGGGTACGCTTTGGTAAGTTCACCGTTGGTATAGAGAAACAGTCTTTGTTGAGGGATATTGATAAAAACGTGTTGGCCTTCCGAGTAAGGTTGGACGTCTGGCAGGGGTGTGTTGGCTGCTGCTGCGCCGCTGAATATGGCAAGAAACAGACCTAATCCAGTTTTATTCATTGTGAATTATCTTTTTTAAAAGTATGTTGTGGTTGTTAAAATCAAGAGGAAATCATACCGCATTTTCAATGGTTTTGTGAGAAAATATCGGATTTTGTCAGTGTCGGCCGAAAGGTAGGCATATTAAGGTTGTCAAAATGCAGGGCAGTATACAAGGTAAGGCAAAAGTTTTTGCTGTAGATTACGAAGGGCGGGGCGTCGCGCGCGCTGACGGTAAGACTGTTTTTATACAAGGTGCTTTGCCGGGAGAAGAAGTTGCTTTTCATGTGACACGAAGCAAGAAAAGTTTTGATGAAGCGGATGTAACCCATATTTATCATGCCTCACCCGACCGCATAGAACCTGCGTGTCAGCATTTTGGCGTGTGCGGTGGTTGCGTATTGCAACATGCTTCGGTAGAAGCGCAAGTGGCATTCAAGCAAAGGGTGATGGAAGAGCAGTTATTGCGCATCGGGAAAGTACAGCCGGAAGATATTCTGCCTCCGATTTATGGCAGCGCTTGGGCTTATCGCCATCGTGCACGTTTAAGTGTGTCAAAAAACAAACAGAGCAGGCTATTGCTCGGATTTCGTTCTCGACGTAGTAATGAAGTGGTGAATTTAAACGAGTGCCCTGTTTTACCGCCGCATGTAGAAGAAGTGTTGCCGCATTTGCGTACGTTATTAGGCAGCGTTTCTGATAATGTTGTTGTGGAATATGTAGAATTTTCAGTCGGCAAGCTCCTTACTGCTTTAAATATCCGTACAAACACATGCCTGTCTGAAAAAGACTTGGATAAGCTAAAAATATTTTCAGACAGGCATTTACAAACCAAACGCTCAGTTTGGCAAATTTGGCTGCAAACCAAACAAAGTCAAGCTAATCCTTTTTATCCGGAAAATATGCCAGATTTGTTTTATGAAATACCTGAATTTGGCGTGCGGATGCCATTCAGGCCTGGTGATTTTACGCAAATTAATCAGGAATTAAACACATTGATGATTGAGCGGGCTGTTCGAATGCTTGAGCCTAAGCCAGAAGAAAGGGTTATAGATTTATTTTGTGGATTGGGCAATTTTACTTTGCCGATAGCCAAAAGTGGTGCACATGTTTTAGGTATAGAGGGTGCAGAGCATCTAGTGCAACGGGCACGAAAGAATGCCAAAATTAACGGTTGTGCAGAGAATACACATTTTGAAACAGCAGATTTGTTTTCAATTACAGAAGCGGATATTCGAAAATGGGGTGAAATAGACAAGATATTACTTGACCCGCCGCGAAGCGGAGCGTATGAAATTGTTAAAGCATTGTGTAAACCTTTTATGCCTAAGCGGATAGTGTATGTTTCCTGCAATCCTGCAACATTTGCTAGGGATGCTCATGTAATAATTGAAAAAGGCTATAAATTCAAAGAAGTAGGTATTATGAATATGTTTCCGCAAACGGCACATGTTGAGTCTATCGGTCTTTTTTTTAGATAATCGGTATTTTTAGGCGTAAAGAAATATTTGTGAAATGACTGATATAAGGAAGTCATGCTATCATCCACATCTGAGGAATTAACAGCCTATTGATACCAATTTTCTCTATTTGTTTTGATAAATTAAGTATTTATAGGTTTACTGTATAAATCGGGAGAGTTTCTTGAATTACTCGCTGTTAATAGGATTATTGGGTGCACTGGTAATTGTCGCCCTTTTTGTGCGCTTAAAGCAAAACAAAAAGGATAATAAAACGACAACCAAACCGGCATTTAAACGTCCCCAAAATAATGAGGCAGAACAGTCTTCTGGCGAATGGCTGGATATGGTCAGCCAAACTGTGGAAGAAACAGACGACCAAGATTGGGAGTGGGACACAGGAGGTATTGACCCCGGTGCGACTTCCGTTTCTGCCAAAGAAGTGGATCCGTTGACCGAATATCAGGTTTATAAGCAATTTGGGTATGAAGATAAGGCAGCCGCATCTTTAGCCGGTTATCTTAATAAAATGGAAGGCAGTGCTCCTGAAAAATTGGTGCATGAGCTGGCCAATTTGAGCCTGAGTACTGGAAATATAGATCTGTTGGCAACCACTTTGGACAGACATGCTGATATTTTGTCGAATGAGAGTCTGTCTGATTATGTTCGTGAAGGTTTGATGCAAGACTCAAACAACTTACCCTTGCGTGTGGTTGCGGAGGCGAAGTTGGGCTGGAGTATGCAGGAAGTAGCGCATCAAATCGGCGAGAAGACAGGCTTGGGTGGCGAGGATGTGGCAAGTGCGAAAACTGCTCATCAGCCTGTTCCATCTGGTTCAGTTGCCCCTCAGAAACGTGCATCTAAACGCAGTACGATTGTTGTAGCTAAAGGTACTCAAGAACTGCGTGATTTGTCGAATGAAGAAATGAATGCGGTTATGGGTTTTGTGAAGCCTGAACGCAGCACTAAAATCCTTAAAAACCAAGTAGGTTATGAAACTGCACTTCAACAATATAACCGAGCTATTCAAAAATCGGAAAAACCGGCAGCACTTATCATTGATGCCTTGAAGCTTGACTATCAACACAATGAAGTGGAGCAATTTGCCGGACACTTATGGAAACTTTATTATTCTTTAGGGCCTTATGGACGGCAAGTGAAAGAAAGAATGTTGGGTTGGGGATATAGCCTAGGCCAGCATGAGCTGTTTGATGACTTGGAAAAAGGACCTAATGAGCAGCAAATCCGGGAGATCGGATTAGCAAAAGGTTATTTGCAGCCTTCTAAGCGTCAATTAAAAGCCCATTACCGTGATTTGGTGTTGGAGAATGATTCGGTAACCAGCACCAGCAATTCGCCTACGGACATGGTAATTAAAGAAGTTGAGTCTTTACTGATGTATGGACAGTTGGATCAAGCCATTGATACATTAGAACAGTCGGTTTTGCAGTATCCGGAAGAATCTCAACTTTATATTACCCTCTTCGATTTGTATGAGCGCTCTGAAGGTTGGGATCGTTTGGAACAGTTTGTCAAACTGTTGAGAGATCGTGCATCAACTCTGCCAGAAGAAGCAGTATTGGCGATGAGTCGTTTGTTGCAACGTGTTAATGAAATTTCTAAATAACTATAAGAGTACCAACAATGGATAGTCTGTTACCGAAAGTTAAAACAGTACGGGTGATGCTAAAGGATTTTAGTGAGCAGCAAGAAGCTATTTTCCGCATGGCATTTAAAATGCACAATACGACTAATTATGAAATTGTCGGAGATGGTGCAGAGCATAAGCCGGATATGGTTTTAGTTGATGTTGACACCCAGCGCGGTATGTTGCCTTGGCATGAGTCACGTCAGCAATACAGTGATATTCCTGTAGTTATCTTTTCATCTGAAAAGCCAAAGTTGACAGCGCCTTATCTCGCAAAACCTGTTAAATTCGATACATTGTTTCCAACTTTGCGTAGCTTGGTTCAAGGGGGCAATGTTTATGAAGTCAAACCGGGTGAAGATGCAGCGAAGCCGGCCGAGACCAGTTCAAAGAATGAATACAGAAAAACAACTATCAAACGTTTCAACCCACAAAGCGGTTTGTTGGGCGCATTGAAAATGGCAAGTTCACGACAACAGGACACTGCCGTTCTGAATAACGGAAAGCCTGTTTTGATCGTGTTTCCAAGCATTCAGCGTGTTTTGCTAACCGTTAGTGCTGATGATTTGGAGCGTATGTGTAAAGATGATAATCTTGAGGTTGTGTGCAAAGCGGTTCCTGATAATCCTCAGTGGAAAGATAAAGCTAAAGTTACCATTATGTCGTGTATGTGGCAAATGGCTATTTGGACAGCGCAAGGCCGTTTAGTTTACCCTTTAACTCCGCAGACAGTTTTTACGTTGAAGCGGTGGCCTAATCTGACCCGTTTGGCTCCTGTCCCAGAATCGATGAGGTTGTCAGCATTTTTAACTAAGACTTCGGTAAATCTGAATGTGCTGTATAAAGTAATGCCTTTGGATATGGCAGATATTCTAAATTATCTTGCCGCAACTTATGTTACCGGATTTTTAGCAACTGATAATGAGTTTGCTGCAGAGAAAAGTGCTACGCCAAGTGCTCCTGTGGATGTTTCTTCCAGCATGAGTGTAAACAGTAATGAGATTACTGATAAGAAAATGTCTAGTGATGCTGAGCGTGCTGCAAGTGGTTCGAAAGAACAGCCGAGAGGCTTGTTGAATAGATTGATGCGCAAGTTGATTGGTAAGTGAGGAGTGTATAAGTGATTGAAAATAAAATTATATTTACCGGCCCTGTTGGCGTAGGGAAGACTACTGCAATCAGTGCGTTATCTGACGATCCTCCTGTGCAAACTGATGCCCGCGCTTCCGATATGACATTGGTGCGTAAAGGTTATACGACTGTTGCAATGGATTACGGTGTTATTCGTCTGGATGAAGAAACCAAAGTTCACCTTTATGGTACTCCTGGTCAGGAACGCTTTAATTTCATGTGGACGATTTTAAGTAAAGGGAGTATGGGATTGGTTCTTTTGTTAGACAATACACGAACCAATCCATTGAAAGATTTAAATTTCTTTTTAGAGGCGTTTAAAGATTTGCTTAAAACGGCACCTTTGGTGGTTGGTGTAACAAAAATGGATATCCGCTCTTTGCCGAGTATTGAGGTTTATCAAAAATATCTGGCTCAGAATAATTTTAATGTTCCTGTTTTTGAAATTGATGCCCGTCAGGAAGATGATGTAAAACAACTAGTTAGTGCTATGTTGTTCTCAATTGATCCGGGCTTAGAGGTGTAAGAATGGACACTACTCTTTCGTTACAAGCAAATTTATATCCGAGAATTACTCCGGCAGGTGCTTATTATGC
Organism: Neisseria sp. 83E34; assembly: GCF_001308015.1. Lineage (GTDB taxonomy): Bacteria > Pseudomonadota > Gammaproteobacteria > Burkholderiales > Neisseriaceae > Neisseria. Next base: position 94,069 of record NZ_LGYH01000005.1, on the reverse strand, counting down.
TGTTTCTAATAATACGGTAAGTGCCAGCCGAACTTTGCTGCATGGTCTGTTAAAAGCAAATTCTGATGAATTGATTAGCACGGAAAAGCTTTTGGCATGGTCTGATACAAGCGATATCAATATTGCACTTAACTTATTATATCGCCTTCAGCGCCTAGAGTTTTTGTATGGAGATGAATCTCCTACAGTTGATAATATCCATCTGACAGATGAACAGTTACCTGATTTGTTAGCAAAACTATCGAATATTGGAAGGGCTTTATTGGCAGATCAAAATGGGTTGTATTTTGCTAACGCCGGATTCCATCATGAAACTGCGGAAGAAGTTGGAATTTTAGCCAGTGAGGTGGTTGCTGTTGGTGAGCGTCATCAATTATTGTTGAAAAACAATTTAAATATCCATCATACTGCATGGGGGATTTGTGATCCTTCGGGTCAAACCGAGTTGACTTTCTTTCCTTTATATATCGGTCAAAGTAAGTTGATTTTGGTGATTGGAGGCGTTCCTGATTTGAACCAAGAAGCTTTTGTTTCTTTAATCAAAGCATTGAGCAACCGTTAATATTATTTAAAAGCAGCCATTAATGAATGAAATAATTTAATTGGCACTGTGGGAAAACTAAACAAGCAAGCTGCTTATTATTCAATAAATTGGAAAAAATATGCGTGAACAACTTTTAATGTCAGTATTGAGCGATTTGAACGCTACTTCTGTGGATATTATTGCTTCTGCCGTTATCTCAACTGATGGCTTACCAATAGCAACGTTGATGCCTAAGACCTTGGATCAAGACAGGGTAGGTGCAATGTCAGCCACACTGTTGGCTTTAGGCAGCCACGCAGCTGGTGAGTTGGCATGTGGTGAGTTGGATCAGGTAATGGTTAAAGGTAAAACTGGTTATATTCTATTGAATCAAGCTGGATCGGATGCTGTTTTGACCTTAATGGCAAAAGAGAGTGGTAAACTGGGCTTGATTTTACTTGATGCAAAGCGTGCGGCAAAACATATTGCTGATATTCTTTAAGTTAAGCTTACCAAGTGTATATATTAAAGTTTGTCCGGTTTACCCAATAGATTTTATTGGGTAAACCGGACAAACTTTTTCAGTTATATAGCAAATAAACTTATTTTTGATACAAGGCAGCAAGTCGTAGACAGTACAAATAGTACAGGATAGTTTTTGCTGCTGCTTCAGTAGCTTACAAAATTGTGTTCTTTGAGCTAAGGTGCAGCAACAACGTATCATAAAGTTAAGTTTATTTGTTACATAGTAGTCATGGCTGTAAAGCATAGATTTCTACAAAGCGTTCTGAGCTATGGGCTTTATAGATATCGCAGTAAAGAGAGGTAGTTTGTATAGCATACCAAGTTTCATGGCTAGATACGGTAATGCCTGTCTGAAAGTTTTTCAGACAGGCTAGGCATTATAATTATTCCGATTATTTGCTGTTATACCCGAGCTTGTTCAGAGTATGACGGCACTGTTATTGTAATTAACTATATTTTTTCATTTATTAGAGGTCATACAAGTAGGTAAGGATGCCGCCAGTCACCCTGTTAGGTTTTGGTTGTTTCGCTATATTTAATTGCTGTGTTTTAGGCATGTAATTATCGTCCGTGTCATTTGATGCATGTATTAAACCAAGTCGTTAGGCTTTCTAAGTCGGCAGCTAATTCAGTGGCTTCGTTATCTGTAAATGCCCTCCATTGTTGCAAATATTTTGAACTATTTAATAAGGTAAGTACGGGAATTTCGGCGGATATCAATTCTAAAAATTCTTGAAAAAAGCCTTTACCTGTTGCTTCCATTACGCCAAACCGATTGATAATGGCTAGGTCTGGTGGATCTTCTAATAAAGACAGAAGTTCGTTTGCTGCAGTGGCTAGCCCTGCTGGATTCAGTCTACAAGCTTCGGAATTATTCCCTAAGTTTTGAAATATGGGATAAAGAATGCCGCTTTCTATCCCACGGATGCATTTATCTTGTGTACCATCGCTGCGCATATATTCTGTGGCAATTAGTCCTCCTATCCGGAATCCTTGAGATTGCAACCGGGTGATAAAAATTTCCAGTACAGTTTGAGCGGCACTGCTGTCTGAGCCATGTATGATAGCTGCGAGTTTTATGTTCATTTTGGATGTTTTGAGGTAATTATTGTACTTCTCTTATAAAACAGCTAGTTAGAGATGTCTATTGTGCCAATGGATTATGGATGAATTTACTCAATTAACTTAACTTTTGCTACAGCGTTGCCGCGCTTCTCCGTACTACTTGTACTGTCTTCGGCTTGCTGCCTTGTATCAAAAATTAATTTGATTGACTATAGTTTTGCGAAAACTTATTGTTGTATCCGGCCATATTACCTTTAGATTTGTTACCGTGAAATAACTAAAACATAGCAACGAGGCAGGTTGGCTTTAGTATCACACTGTTTAGAATATTTGGATAATTGCTGGGTTGAAGCTCAGCCAACCCGATTGCTGTATACTGGAAATATCACTATATTTTGTGCTGAGTTGAGCAAAGTTTACCCTATGTGAAAAGAATGCCTGTCTGAAATATTCAGACAGGCATTGGTTTATAGAATTTTATGAGAATCTAATAGGATAGTAACCGGGCCGTCATTGCATAAATCAATTTGCATGTGCGTTTGGAATTGGCCGGTTTGTACTTGGATGCCTTGGGAGCGTAAAAGATCTGCAACCCGTTCATAAAGCTTTCGAGCTTGTTCTGGTTTTGCTGCATTAGAAAACGAAGGGCGGCGCCCGCTACGTGCATCGGCATATAGAGTGAATTGGGAGATGAGTAGAACAGAACCACCCGTATCTTTAAGGGAAAGATTGAGTTTGCCGTTTTCATCTTCAAAAATACGCAGATGCGCTGTTTTTTCTGCAATATAACGGGCATCTGCTTCGGTATCGTCATGGTTTACGCCGAGTAGTACAACAAAGCCTGAGTGAATTTCTCCTGTAGTAGTTCGTGTATCTGTTGAGATTACATCAACGCGGGCGCGGCTGACTTTTTGGATAACTGCGCGCATATTCAGTTACTCCTGTCTGAAATTTGGCCGCAAACGCGGCAGGTAGGGTTTTTGTCAAAGCTAAAGCGCTGCCATTCGCTATTTAACGCGTTGTAACTCATGAGGTATCCGTGTGAAGGTTTGCCTATGCCGACGAGAATTTTTAATGCTTCGGCTGCCTGTGTCGTCCCAATAATGCCGACTAATGGGCCAAACACGCCGAATACGGCGCAGGCCCCGTCGGAAGCGTTGTCACCGTCAAAGAGGCAGGCATAGCAGGGCGTATCGGGCAGGTCTGGTCGATAGATAGCAACCTGGCCTTCAAACCTTACTGCTGCACCGGAAACTAATGGTTTTTTGGTTGCAACGCTGGTGCGGTTAACGGCTAGCCGTGTAGAAAAATTGTCGCAACAATCTAAAATAATATCGGCTTGTGCTGCCAGTTGGAGCAAACGTTTTTCAGACAGGCGTTCATTTAACGCAGTAATCTTTATACGGCTGTTGATGGCTTGTAAGCGAGTTTTAATGGTTTCTGCTTTGAAATGATCGATATCTGCCTCGGTAAAGCAGACTTGCCGTTGCAGATTGGTGTCTGAAACCGTATCGTCATCAGCAATAATAATGCGGCCTAAGCCGGCTGCTGCCAAATAAGGCAAAGCGGCGGAACCTAGTCCGCCGCAGCCGATAACCAAGGCCGTTGCAGCCAAGAGTTTTTCCTGCCCTTCAATACCGATTTCATCAAGCAGGATATGGCGGCTGTAACGCAACAAATCTCGGTCATCCATTAGAATGTGATGCCTTCATAGCTTTGTTCGAAAGAGAAGTCGCCACTTTTGCCGCCGGTTTTACTTTCTAAACGGATATGGGTCATGCTCATGGTTTTATCCACGGCTTTTAGCATGTCATAAATGGTTAATAGCGCAACATTTACACTTGTAAGCGCTTCCATTTCTACACCGGTGCTGGCTGTTGTGCTGACGGTAACCGTTGCTTTTACGCGGCTAACATCTAAGTCTATTTCAAAATCAACGCGCACATGAGTGAGAGAGATTTGGTGGCAAAGCGGAATCAAAAAACTGGTTTGTTTTGCACCTTGAATTGCCGCCACTCTGGCAACACCCAATACATCCCCTTTTTTTGCAGAACCTTCAGCTAAAATGCGTACTGCTTTGGGGCTCATATTAATGTAGCCACTGGCCACAGCTACACGTTCTGTCGGTTCTTTGTCACCGATATTTACCATGTGGGCTTCATCGTTTTCATTGAAATGGGTTAATTCGTCAAACATCATAAGTTTCCCTAAAGTTTTGAATATTTTATAGATTTAAGTGAGTAGTAAACGTTTGGTATGGGTTTCAGGAGAATATTCTAATAGATTTTTGATGTGCCGCCTATGCTGTAGTGGTCAAAATGAAATGTTTATACCGTGATTTGCATTATGTTTCCATAATTGCGGGGTAATTGTTGTATTTTATACAACCTTTAAAATCCCGTTAAACCCTCGGGGGAACCGTTAATACACCCAGTCTTTCCTCTGTTTTATCATTCTTGTAGCATGTTTAAGCAATATTCCAAGAAGAAATTGTTTCTTAATTTGTCTACAATAATTCAATAAATATCCCTACATATAGGGAATGTAGTCTTAACTCAATCTAAGCAAACCGCAAGGGCTGCTTTATAATAACGATTTTTTAATCATTGTGTCTTTAGAAATTTAAAGAATTAGCTTAAATAACATTATGAAATCTATCAGAAAAACCACTATTAGTCTGGCTCTGGCGCTTACCTGTCTGCCATTGAGCGCTGTGGCACAAGATATTAATGCCGAACGTGAACATTGGGCGCTACATGCGCGCAAAGGTCAGGCCGAATTAGCTGAGTCAGTTGATGCTTTGCGCAAACTTTATACGCAAAGCAAAGACACAAAAGTTAGAGCTGATTTAATCGCGCTGCTTGTTCGACAAGGCAAGCAGGTAGAAGCATTGGCGGTATGTGCAGAATGCAAACCTAGCAATTACACTTCTGACGAATTGGAAAATCTGGCAAAAGCTGCCCGCGATAATAAGCGGTTTGAAGAATCAGCGGCGCTTTACGCGCAATTGCAACGCGTAGATGCTTTCAAAAAGATAGGTTTTCTCGGAGGAGCATTGGCTTCGTCTGAAGCAGGTAAGCATACGGCGGCGCGTAATCAAATTGCCGAGTACCGTAAACGGTTTGGTAATGATGCCGATATCACTCAAGCAGAGGAATATATCAATGAGCGTTCTCAATCTTTATCCGAGCGTTTGGAAACATTGAAACAAAAGCTGGCGAAAGATCCTGAAAATAAAGATTTGGCATTGCAAACTTACCGCACAGCTGCACAACTTCAGGCTTATCCTGTGCAAGATGAGTTAATCCAGCGTTATCCGAAATTATTCAGTCAAACCGATTTGTTGTGGTTAAAGCTTAGTAAGGCTGTGACTCAGTTGCGATTGAGCCGTGAAACCAATGATATTCCTCAGCTTGAAGCTGCTTATAATAGCTTGAATGAAGTAGCAACCCAAGCTCCTGCAGGAAGCGATCTTCAGGTTAATGCCATACGCGACCGCATGGCGGCTTCAATTGCTTTGGGTAAAGATAAGCAAGCATTGGAAGATTACAACATGCTGCGCCGTATTGGTGAGCAGCCTCAATATGTCAAAGAACAATATGCGCAAGCTTTATCTATGAACGGCAGCCCGATTACAGCACGCAGCATTTATCAGGAAATCATGCAGCAGCAAAAAGCAGAGACCGGTCAAGTTTCTCCGAATCTGACCGGTAAGCTGGTGGAAGCAGATGCAGATGCGGGTTATTACACCAACGCACAGGAGCGAGTCAAAAGCTGGAACCCAAAAAAAAACGTTCCAGACTTCACACACACACGCGAAATAGATAATCCTTATTACGATCAGCAGTTTTTTTGGAACGCCCGGCTGGAAGCTTGGAACGGCAACCATAAAAAAGCAGCAGCATTGATGGATGCTTGGCTGGCCGAACATCCGGGCGACCCATGGGCAATGATTTTGCGTGGTGATTTGGCCTATTGGAATGGTCGTGGAGATGAAGCAATCAAATGGTATGAAAATGCCAAAGATCATATTTCTCCCGAAAGCCAAATTTGGGTAAATAATCAAATTGCCAATGTTTGGATGAGCACCGGTAATTGGGCGGCGGTAAAAGAGATGGCTTCAAAGTTGGATAGAAATGATCCTGCTTATAAGCCTTTTTGGGAACAATATGATAAAGCGCGTGCGGCGCAGTTGAATATTTCAGGCAGTGCGATGAAGGCTACCTCGCCTAAAGACGGCACTGAATGGGGGCAAAGCGCCACGCTGTATAGCCCTCGTAGTCAAAGCGGTCATCGAGCTTATATCACTGAGCAAACTGCTTATGTTCCCAATAACGGTGATCCATTGCGTTCAGGCCGGGTTGGTATAGGTGCAGATATCAGCTTACATCCGGTAACGGTTAACGTTGAAGCCGGACATGGTACCGAATTGAATAAAAAAGCGTATGCCAGTATTGGTGCCGACTACCGTGTAAACGAACGCATCAGCTTGAATGCCAAAGCTGCACATAACAGTGCCAACACGCCGACAAAAGCGCTTCAGCAAAAAGTGTATGCTGATGAATATAATATTGGCGCGTCTTATACTCATTCTGCTAACACACGAGCCGGGGCGGGTTTGGGTGTGATGACATTTGATGATGATAACGTTCGCAAGAGTGTTTATGGTTGGGTTTCACAGATGCTTTATCAGCGCAACCGCTGGAAGCTGGACGGTTCACTCTGGGCCGATTACAGCAGCAATAAAGACACGCCTTCGGCTTATTATTATAACCCGAAAAACAGTAAAACTGTGAGCGGCAGCTTAAGCCTTTCATATGCTATGCCGCTGGATAACGGAATCCGTTTGAATCAGAAGCTAACAGGAGGCGTTGGCCGTTACTGGCAAGCGGATCATAGTTCTGAGAACACTTGGTTGTTGAAATACGGCCATGATTGGTCGCTGGGTAAGAAAACCAGTTTGGGTTATGAATTAGGCCGCAAGCAAGCAATTTATGATGGTGAACCGGAATTCCAAAATTTCGGCAATGTTAATTTAAGCGTTAGATTCAAATAAATGAAAATGTGATGTTCAGACAGGCATATGCCTGTCTGAACAATCTATATCGTACACTTATTACAGTTAGACTACCCATTGAGTAGGTTTGCCTTATGAAATATACCCGTTTTTTATCAGCCATTACGTTGCTGTTAAGTATGAGCACGGCCTATGCTGCCAATATACAGTATGGCGTGATGTGCTACCACGATGTGGTTGACGAAAGCGCACCGCCGGAGGCTTACGGTGGTGACGAGTTTGATGATGAATTCAGACGCCAATACTATCCGCAAACCATCACGGTAAATAAACTGATTAATCATTTTAACTGGCTGAAAAATAACGGTTATACACCGGTAAGCTGGCAGCAGATTAAAGATGCGAAGGCAGGGAGGGGAAAGCTTCCTGCCAAGCCTGTTTTGCTCACTTTCGATGATGGTTATATCAGTTTTTACAAAACGATATTTCCAGTGTTGAAAGCATATAACTATCCGGCTATGTATGCTTTGGTAACGAGTTGGATGGAAACACCGGCAAACGGTTATATCGCCTATGGTAAGAAGAAATTATCGCGTAAAGCGTTCATTACATGGGAGCAAGTGAGGGAAATGCAGCAAAGCGGTTTGATAGAAATTGCTTCGCACAGCCATGACTTACACCGTAGTAATTTCGGTAACCCTTTCGGGTCGGAGTTTGCTGCTGCACTGCCGGGCAAATATGAAAACGGTCGTTATGAAACACCTGAGGAATACCGTAAGCGCATTGCGGATGATTTAAGACGCTCCGCCGATATTATCGAAAAACATACCGGAAAAAGACCTAATGCCTTGGTATGGCCTTACGGACAATATAACCGAGAGGCTACGGAAATCGCCCGCAAAGAAGGTTTCGATAGTGATTTCACTTTATTCGATTTAAAGTTGAATGAAGACAGCGCAGGTCACGTAGGCCGGATTTTGGTTGACCATGAAACGGGTTACGGTGTGATTAAATCCTATCTGGAAGGCAAAATGTTTGAAAGCAAAATCAAACGTGCCGTCTATGTTAACTTGGATGATTTATATAGCCCGAATACTGAAGAATTCAATCGGAATTTCGACAAATTGGTCAGCCGAATCGCCCAGCTTGGAGTAAGCGTTGTTTATCTGCAAGCATTTTCAGATGAGGATGGTAATGGTATTGCGGAAACGGTTTATTTCCCCAACCGTCATTTGAAAATGAAAGCAGATTTGTTCAGCAGAGTGGCTTGGCAGTTAATGACGCGTTCCGGTGTGAAGGTGTATGCATGGATGCCGATGACCGCGTTTAATTTCGGCTCAGGCTATGACTACGTTTCTAATAGTGGCGCACGCCGTCTCTCGTTTAACAATGAAAAAAACCGGCGCGCTGTTTCGGAAGTCTATGAGGACTTAGCATTTAGCAGTCGTTTTAATGGCCTGTTGTTTCAAAATGATGCGGTTTTTGCCGACTTTAAAGGTAATCTGCCTTCAGGTGCATTTGGCAATTCACAGTATTGGCAACAAGTCGCCACCAATATTGACGGCTTAATCCGTTATTCCGACCAACTTAAAGCCGGAGCAATGAAATACAGCTTTAACGGAGCGGTAGAATTAAAATCGGTTCATAATCTTTATGCCGGGCAAGCGATTGATAAAGAAGCACAAAAATGGTTTACGCAAAGCCTTTCCAAATACATCAAGCATTATGACTATACGGCAATAGCCCTGATGCCTTATGAAAAAGGTCAGAATACCAATACCCAAGATGCTGGCAAATGGGTAAAGAGTGCGACACACGATATCAAAAAAACCGGTATTCCTTTAGATAAAACCATTTTTGAGCTGCCTGCACAAAACAGGCAAACAAATCAGCATGTTCCTGCGACGGAGTTGGTTCAATGGATGGAAGATCTGAAAAAAGGAGGTGTCAAAAACATAGCTTATGGGCCTGATGATTTTGTGAATGACAGACCAGCTATCAATATTGTGAAACCGGCTTTTTCGATTAAACGGTAATATTTAGCGTCTTAGTTTTGTATTTACACTTGTCAGATGAACATTTTCAGACAGGCACTATGTCATGCCTGTCTGAAAACAGATAAATTTGCCAAATACAACCAACACCAAATATAAATATACATAAGAGCAAATAAAAAATGAAATGGTATGATTATTTAGCTGTTTTTGTCATGATGTATCCCGGCGTGATGGCCGTATACTGGACAATCTCCGGCGTGATTTACTACATATTCTGGGAACGCGAAATGCCTGAGCCTGATTTTCATAATCAGGAAGAAATCCCGATGGTAAGCGTGCTGATTCCCTGCTACAACGAAGCAGATAATCTCAACAGCTCCATCCCCCACCTTTTAAATCTTACCTACCCGAATTATGAGCTCGTTTTCATCAATGATGGCAGCAGCGACGACACTTTGAAAATTATCCGCAGTTGGGAAAAAATTTCCGATAAAGTGGTGGGCATCGACCAAGAAAACGGCGGTAAAGCTTCGGCTATGAATAACGGTATGCGTCATGCGCGCGGTAAGTACATTGTCGGAATTGATGGCGATGCCATCCTTGATTACAGTGCCATTGAATATATGGTACAAAGTCTTGAAGAAGATCCGAGTTTAGGCGCAGTAACCGGCAATCCGCGTGTGAGAAACCGCAGTACCGTGTTAGGCAAGCTGCAAGTGGCTGAGTTCAGTTCCATTATCGGCTTAATCAAACGCTCGCAAAGCATCTTGGGAACATTATTTACCGTGTCAGGCGTCATCATGTGTATCCGCAAAGATGTGATTGAACGCATTGGCGGCTGGAGCGACAACATGATTACCGATGACATTGATGTCAGCTGGAAAACCCAAGTAGCAGGCTACAATATTGCTTATGAGCCCCGAGCACTCTGCTGGGTGTTGATGCCCGAAACAATCCGCGGTCTGTATAAACAGCGGTTGCGTTGGGCGCAAGGCGGAGCCGAAGTAATTTTGAAATACTTTCCTCAAGTTTGGCGTGTAAAAAATTTCCGTCTCTGGCCTCTTTATTTTGAATATTTCATTACATTGATTTGGGCATATAGCCTATTTGCTTTCATGATATACGGATTCATCCGGATTTTGACAGGGCAGGCGGACTTCACATTGATAGAGGTAAGCGGTTTGATTACCTTTTTGATGTTTATGTTGCAATTTTCTATCAGTATGTTTATCGACAGCCGCTATGAAGGTAACCTTTTCCGCTATTTTGTAAGCTGTATCTGGTATCCTTACGTTTTTTGGCTGCTCAACAGCCTTACCTTGGTACACGGTTTCCCAAGAGCTATTTTGCGGGATAAAGAGCGAAAAGCCACGTGGATAAGCCCGGATCGGGGCGTACAGTAATAAACGGGAGAAAACATTATGTCGCCGGAAAACAGAAAAAACCTGCGTGAGCAAATGGTTATTAAAAGAGCACGCAGTAAAAACCGCTCTATCAGCGCTAAAAGTCTTCTGATATTTGCAATCACTTGGGCGTTGTGGCTTGCTGCTGTATATTTTGTTTTCAACGATCATGAAGCGTTGATTTTCGAACCTATTATCGGCACATGGACGTTGATAGACTTAATTAAAGCCGTAGCCGTAGTAACATTGACCCAGTTGAACATCTTATTTTGCTGGTCGATTTTGGCAACTTCGCGGGTCAGCGCTCTGCGTAACAAGCGCCGAACTGCTGCGCGAATCAAAACCGCTGTGGAAACCACAAGGCAATATAGAAAGATCGATGAGCCTCCGGCAAATCGGAATTTGAAAAAATAATAGTGTTGCTAATTAGAATGCCTGTCTGAAACAACTTTTCAGACAGGCATTCTTTGGTTTGTCAGCGGCATACATTGTTGCTGAACTTTGCGCCAATCATCTTCCCATATTTTGGGTGAACCTAGCTCCTGTTGTTGTACTGTTATTGTTTGAGTGTCGAGATCAAATATAGCATCTGCTTGATACATTTCATTCATCTTGGCTTGAACTAATAACTCATGTCTTATGCCGAGTAAAACAGCACGGGACTCAGTTCCAAAGTCAAAACGATATAGTTTATTTTGATAGCTCAGTGGAAAGATATCATCACCATTAATTTGTTCAGGTAATAATACAAAAAGATAGCGCGCATTTTCCGGCAACTCTGTAACTATGCTGTCGGGCACTTTATTATCTTTGGGCGGCGTAATCTTTTGAAAAGCTGTAGCAGCGGGTATCCCCCCATTGGCATTAACTGCCAGGCGTATGCCGGCTAGACTCGCCCATTCTTGGTTTGATGTGTCGGTAACCAGCCAACGTGAATGTTTAAGGATAAATGCTTCTTCTTGAGGGATATCACTCATTGTAGATATTCCGAATAGAGGTAAATCCAGTGATTTTCCTTGAAGCTGAATGACCAATGCCTTGTTTGAATTTCGTTGAGTGATTTTCCAATCCCCGCTGATTGTAAAACCAGCCCCTTCTGCAAGCATGCCGTAACAAAAAGTTTTATCAGGAAACATGAATAGTTGAACTTGACGCCTAGGTTCAACAGTGTGATACATGCCGAGAAAAGGAGCCTGTTTTGTGGCACAAGCGCTAAGCAATATAGAAAGTGAAATTAACAACGTATATTTAAAGAAACTAAAGTATCAGATTACCTAATGGCTTATTAAATTATTGGTAAAAGAATTCTTATCTTGGAGGAAAACAATGCAAACGTGCATAGAAACAGATTTATAATGAATCAACTTAAAAAGCGCACATCCGCATGCTCGGAATTGGCCCGAATCCCCTTTGCTTGAAGTTATATGTATGTACTGTTTTTGATTATTTGTTGTATTTATTTAGAAAGCCTCAGAGCAAACCACACCCAAACCAATACAGAGCCAAAAAACATAACACTCCAAATCGGCAATGGCACGCCCATCACATACTCTTGAACGCCACAATCACCAAATCCGCGTACAACAGGTTCCCACATATCAAACAAGGGCCAATCCTTCAAACGGAAAGTCCATGGCGCGCCGCAGGATGGGCGTTTCATGGCAGGTAAGCTTTGCAGCCACATTTGATACACAGCCACCCCGAAGCCCCACAGAGCCGGAATGCTTACCAAACCCGCTGCCGCAAACCGGCCGCCTTTTTTATGCGTAGGTAAAAGTAATACCAACATCGCCATCAGTGTTACCGAAATCACAGCCACCCGTTGCAAAATACATAAAGGACAGGGGTTCAGCTCCATAACATATTGGGCAAAAAAAGAACCCGCCGTGCATAACAGGCCGGTAACAATAACGATCAATAAAGCTTTACGATAGCTCATTATCTAACTCTCACAAAATTTCAGACAGGCATAACTCTAGCTTGGGTTCTTGGGCTTTACAAAATCCGTTAAAAAAAGCAGAAGTAGCCTATATTCATTATACTATATAGCAAATAAACTTATTTTTTACCATGGCTTCATTATGCTTGGACTTGACCCGAGTGTCTCCCAACATTACGGAAATTCAAAATATCCGCGTCGGAGTTTGTGCATGGCAAATGTATCGTTCTTAAGTTGGTTTGCTATGATAGATATATCTGTTAACTGCACAAGATTCAGAGGCAAGCTTTAAAATACAGATAATTTTAAACAGATAATTTTAAACAGAGCGTGCCAAAAAGCCACAAAAAAATAAATCTGTTGTAAACATGCAAATTTGTTTTTGTGTTTTTGTATCTGTTTGAAAATAATTAAGAAAATATATGGTTGTGTAATTAAACATACACAGCAGGCAGAAAAAAGCAGAGGAAAAGGGTGATAAAGTTTGTTTTTTTTAAACGAAGCATTTATATTAGCAGTCATGGAATCGCCGTTTATGGCGGTGAATTCAAAACTTAGACGAACATTAATACTGTTTGAGTTTGTTTTTCTTAACGATAGAAAAGGAATACAGCAATGAAAAAAACTCTGATTGCTCTGTCTTTGGTAGCTTTGTCTGGCGCCGCTTCTGCTGAAGTGATCCTGTACGGTCAAGTAAAAGCAGGTGTTGAGGTTAGCCAAAAGAAAAATCGTGATAACGGTGTGACAACCAAAGATCATACTGAAACTAAGATTGCTGACTTTGGTTCGCGCATTGGCTTCAAAGGTACCGAACACTTGGGTTCCGGCTTGAATGCTATTTGGCAAATTGAGCAAAAAACACCGGTTTCTGGTGGCGGTTCATGGGGTACTCGTGACTCATTCATCGGCTTGGAAGGTGAAAGCTGGGGTAAAATCCGTGCTGGTCGCTTGAGCACCCAATTAAATGATATGGACGCTTTGGATGCTTGGGAATACAATAACCCTGCTTTAGGCTTGGGCGTATTTACCCGTACAGGTGAGCGTGTAATTTCTGCGCGTTATGATTCTCCTGTTTGGGCAGGTTTCTCTTTCAATGCTCAATTCACTCCGCGTGATAACCAAGCAGATACTGGTCGTGAGAGCGCTTTAAGCGATACTTCTGCTTACTATGGTGGTGTTAACTACGAAAATGCCGGTTTCTTTGCTCAATACGGTGTTGGTTACAAAAAATCTGCTTATGTAGCTAACGGTGACAGCAAATCTGCCCAAGCACACCGTATCCATGGTGGTTATGATGCCAACAACCTGTTTGTAGGTTTGGGTTATCAATATACCAACGGTTGGGATAGTGAGCGCAGCTACATTGCTACTATCAGAGGTGAAGATGCGCCTGCTTCAGACAACTCTGGTCGTCTGAAAACTCACGAAGCTGCTGCTACTGCTGCCTACACTTTCGGTAACGTAACTCCTCGCTTGAGCTACGCTCACGGCTTTAAAGCTAAAGCAGGTGGTAACAAAGTTGACGGCACTAACTACAAACAAGTTGTATTGGGTGCTGACTACGATTTCTCTAAACGCACTACTGCTATGGTTTCTGCCGGTTGGTTGAAAGCTGGTAGCGGTGACAACAAAACTGAAAATACTGCCGGTTTGGTTGGTTTGCGTCACAAATTCTAATCTTGATTTAAAGATTAGCTAAAAAAGAGCCTGTATTTGCAGGCTCTTTTGTTGCTTTTTATTTGTGGAATACATTCAAAAATCCATTTGAGCGTTGGTAAGGTTGTTTCGTGAATATAGAGTGTCGCCATCGACGCGTATGAACTGTTTAAATTTGAAATAAAGTATATCAGGCTCGTGTCACAAATTCTGAATGCCTGTCTGAAACCATTTTTCAGACAGGCATTGCATTAGAACATAAACATGGAATGCGTCCCAGTACATCGGTTTTGGCTTGGGTGAAGAAGGGTAATGTGATGCGCCAAGGTGCATTATAGTCAAACCGTTTGTATAGTAACGGCAGCGTCATACTCGGATCTGCCGTATCTGGGGTTTTAGTGATGTTGGAAGATACTTAAGCTCCGATAACTTTGAAAAGTATTCAGGTTCAGTTCGGGTAGGGCAAGCGTACTGCTTTTCGATTGATTTAATATGTGATTTGGTTATTTCATTATAAACGGTGGAGTGATACATCCGCAGGCCTCCAACAGTGAAATGGTTTCATACACAGGTAATCCCATCACGCCGGTAAAACTGCCTTGCAGATGTTGTACAAACACGCCGCCTAAGCCTTGAATGCCATACCCGCCGGCTTTGTCGAGCGGTTCGCCTGAGTTAATATAAGCTGATATTTCGGCTTCGTTCAAAGCTTTGAACGTAACATGACTAATTTGGGTGGTGCACAGGCATTGACTGTTGAAATACACGCAAACAGAGGTGAGCACTTGATGCGTGGAGCCGGAAAGAGCGGCAAGAATTTCAGCTGCATGTTGTGCATTATCAGGTTTGCCAAGAATCTGCTCGTTGAGAGCGACGGTGGTGTCGGCAGTCAGTAGTGGATATTCAGGTTCGTGAGTGTGTCGGCTATGCCAAAGTGTAAGCGCGGTTGCGTTTTTTTCGGCGGCCATTCGCTCAACATATGCGGAAGCTGTTTCGTCGGAATAGGGTGTTTCATTAATATCGGCAGGCAGTTGCAAGATTTGATAACCGAGGTTTTCCAAAATTTCCCTGCGGCGCGGGCTGCCGGATGCGAGGTATAAGGTTGGTTTCATTTTCCTTGGTCTTTCACGGCGGCGCGTTGCAGGCTGTCAAGCAGTGTAGTGGGTAGCAGACGCTTCAGATACCAAAACACAATAGTCGGCACGGTAACTAGATAGCGTGCTTTCGGTTTTTTTGCTGTTAATGCGCGTACGCACACCATCGCGCAACTGGGCGAGCTTAATGTAAATGGCGCAACAGAGCCTTCTGCTTCCAAGCGGTTGAGCTGCCGGCGGTAGCTTTCGGCATGAAAGCTGCTTTCATAATCAATATGTTCGGCAAATTTTTCCAATGCATTGGTGCGGAAGCGGGTGGCAATCGGACCGGGCTCTACCAGGCTCACATAAATATTGCTGCCATATAGCTCGTGGCGCAAAGTGTCGCACATACCTTCCAGCGCGAATTTGCTGCTGTTATACGCGCCGCGCCATGGCATGGCGGCAAACCCCAAAATACTGCTGTTTACTAGAATACGCCCATGGTTTTGACGGCGGAACACGTTCATGGCCAGCGTGATGCATTCCCATGCGCCGAATACATTGGTTTCAAATTGCTCACGCAATGCTTGGCGCGGGATATCTTCCACTGCACCGACTTGCCCATAACCCGCGTTACAAAACAGAGCATCCAGCGTGCCGCCGGTAGTGTGTAATACGGTATCAAAAGCAGCATGTATGCTTTGGCTGTCGGCGGTGTCGAGTTGTAGTGCGTAGGTAAAGCCTTCTTGGCGAAGCCGCTCAACGTCTTCTTGTTTGCGGCAGGTAGCGAAAACCTGCCACCCCATCTGTTTTAAAAATTTGGCAGTATCATAGCCGATGCCGCTGGAGCAGCCGGTGATTAAAACGGATTGCGGCATAGTATTCCTTTGAAAAGTCGAATAATGATGGAGACGAATCATAGCAGCTTTGTATAGCGATTTGAGCTAAAATCGGCAAAATATGGCAAGTGTTGGATTGCCGTTTGACTAACTTATGCCCGTCTGAAAAATACACAGTCAATTAACTTAACAGCGGTACATCTGCCATGCTTTGGGCTTGATCTGATTATCTCCAATGTTACTGGACTTCAAGGTGAACAGGTCAAGCCCGAATATGGCGTAAAATGTTTGGAATGATGGGAATGCCTGTCTGAAAATTCAGGTGTTACGAAGCTTTGAAAAGGCTTTCAATGGATTTATTTTGGCAATATGCCGCTCTCTTTTTCTCCGCTTTTACTTCTGCTACGATTTTCCCCGGCACTTCGGAAGCGGCGTTGGCAGTGATGGTGCATAACTATCCGCAAAGTTTCTGGTGGGCGTTTTGCTTGGCTGCTTTCGGCAATATTTTGGGCAGCATTGTTTCTTACGGCATGGGCCGCTTGCTGCCGCAAAAATACAAGCCAAGCGTTAAAACAGAAGCCTGTCTGAAAAAATACGGGGCGTGGGGGCTGTTGCTGGCTTGGGTGCCGTTTGTAGGGGATGCTTTGCCGATAGCGGCAGGTTGGCTGCGCTTGCCTTTTGCTGTTAGCTGCCTGATGCTGGCAATCGGAAAAATTGCGCGTTATGGTGTGTTGATGATGGGCTTGTCGGCTTTTTAATTTCGCATGTTGTGCATCAAGGCTCTGCCGAGCAGGGCAAAAATCCGCTACAATACGCGTTTGCATTTTTCTTAAAAGAATCCGCATGAAAGAGCATAAAGCCCGCAAGCGTTTCGGACAGAACTTTTTGCAGGATACGCGCATCATCAATGATATTGTTAATGCCGTGCGCCCGCAGCCTGATGATATGGTTATCGAAATCGGCCCGGGTTTGGCGGCGATTACCGAGCCATTGGCGAAAAAGCTGGGCCGGCTGCATGTTATCGAAATCGACAGAGATATTATCAAACGCCTCAAAACGCTGCCGTTTGCTGATAAATTGGTTATTCATGAAGGCGATGTGCTGCAATTCGACTTCAATAGCGTGCCGGGCAGAAAAAAAATCGTGGGCAACCTACCATATAATATTTCCACGCCTTTGCTATTTCGTTTGAGCGAAGTGGCAGACGATGTGGAAGATATGCATTTTATGCTGCAGAAAGAAGTGGTCGAGCGCATGGTGGCCGAGCCGAAAACCAATGATTACGGCCGCTTGGGTGTGATGTTGCAATACTTTTTCGATATGGAAATGTTGATTGAAGTGCCGCCCGAATCATTTGATCCGGCGCCGAAAGTTGATTCTGCCGTGGTGCGCATGATTCCGCAAAAAGGGCGCATTGGTATAGCGAACGATTTTGAACATTTCAGTATGGTGGTTAAGGCTGCGTTTGCACAGCGGCGCAAAACCATACGCAATAATCTAAAAGAAATTGCCTCCGATGAAGATTTGGCCGCAGTGGGCATTAATCCGCAGGATAGGGCCGAGCATATTGCGCCGGAGCTTTATGTGAAACTGAGTAATTATCTGACAGAAAAAAAGCCTGTCTGAAGAAAGAAGTCAATGATTAAATTTAAAAATGTACACAAACATTTTAAAGACCTGCACGTGATCAACGGTGTGAACTTAGAAATCAAGCAAGGTGAGGTTGTGGTGGTGTGCGGGCCCTCAGGCAGCGGTAAGTCCACGCTGATCCGTACTGTCAACCAGCTGGAACCGATTCAGAAAGGCGAAATCTGGGTGGATGGCGTGAATGTGGCCGACCCGAAAACCGACTTGAACAAAATCCGCGCCGAGGTGGGTTTTGTGTTTCAGCATTTTAATCTGTATCCGCATTTGACGGTGCTGGAAAACATTACGCTTTCACCCATGCAAGTAAAGAAAGTAAGCCGGGCAGATGCCGAGAAGAAAGCAGTGGAGTTGCTGGAGCGGGTAGGGTTGGCGCATAAAAAAGACGCCTTTCCAAGCGAATTATCGGGCGGGCAGCAACAGCGTGTGGCGATCGCGCGCGGGTTGGCGATGGAGCCTCGTGTGATGTTGTTTGACGAGCCGACTTCCGCGCTTGATCCTGAAATGGTGGGTGAAGTGTTGAAAGTCATGAAAGATTTGGCCAAAACCGGTATGACTATGATGTGTGTAACTCATGAAATGGGATTTGCACGTGAAGTGGCCGATCGCATTATTTTTGTTGACCACGGCCAGATTCTGGAAGAATCGGATCCAGAAAGCTTTTTCTTAAACCCGAAAACCGAGCGTGCAAAGCAGTTTTTAGCACAAATCAAGCATTAATTTAAAATTGCAGTTTAAAAAACGCTTGAATTTTTCAGGCGTTTTTTTTTATTTTTTCAGACAGGCATAGAAGTGGATAATAAGGGAATCGATGCAAAGCCCGATATGGCTGTATCTTATGGAAAGCAGATTGGTTATAATACTCAAGCCCGCGCCGAAAGGGATATTCGGATACGGGCTTGATTTTGGAGTCCTCTATTTATTCGCCTTTTTCAACTTGGCGTTTGTTGATATTGATTGTGCTTTCTTTAGCTTGGATTGTCAACAATTTTGTTTAAGATTGTGAACGATTTTTGAAAATATTTTGGTTTAAATAATGCTTATGACGGACACGGAAAATATCGCTTCTATTCAATCAACTGTGGCTTCACCGGTGGAAGTAATCGAACGCCATGATTCGGAGCTTACCCGCGTTTACCATGCGATTTTAAACGCGATTATGGATGGCGTGTTGCTGCCGGGGAAGAAGCTGACAGAGTCGGATTTATGTCGACAGATGGTATGCTCTCGCAATACGGTGCGCGGCGCGCTTTCTTTGCTGGCGCACGATAAAATTGTGGATTTGCTGCCGAACCGCGGTGCGTTTGTTCATGTGCCGGATTTACAGGAAATCCGAGATGTGTTTTTTATGCGGATAGCTTTGGAAGAGATGACTGTGGACAAGCTGGCTGAGCTGCCGGATGTACAGGAAAAATTGGTGCCGCTCTACCGGTTGGTGGCGCAGCAGGCAGAAGCGCATGAAGCGGGCGATAGAGTAGGGCGAGACCGTTTGTCGAATGCGTTTCATATCGAGTTGGCCCGGGTTTTGGATAATCAGGTGCTGGTGGAGATGATGGCTTCTTTATGCGCGCGTTCGTCGCTGATGGTTGCGCTTACGGGGCGTGCGGTGAAGCATGAAAGTCCCAACAACGAGCATACGGAAATGCTGGCGCTGTTGCAGGAAGGTAAGTATAGGCGTGCGGCCAAAAAAATGCGCAAACATCTTGAAGTGGTATTGGCTCAATTGGAGGAGCGGTTTGAGGACGCGGAGGAAGAAGCCGGTTTGATGCCCGCTTGATATGATGGCAAGCGGCTGGAATAATGATAATGCCTGTCTGAAAAAGTGGTTTTCAGACAGGCATTATGTTTGAATTTTACCGGCCTTCATTATCGGCCAGGATTTTTTCGTATACCGCATCAGGTACATAGCGGCGTATCATTTGACGCCAGCCGTTGGGGCCGACCATGCCTTTGACCATCGTAGAGGATACTTCGGCGAATTCGCGCGGCGGCATCAGAAAGATAGTGAGAATGTCGGGCTGGAGGTCGGAGTTGATATAACGGATCGTACGCTCGTATTCATAATCGGAGGCTGTGCGAATGCCCCGAACGATAAATTTTGCGTCTACATCGTGAGCATAGTCCACTAAGAAGCGGTTTTCAAAGGAATGAATGCGCACATTGGGAAATTCTTGGGTAATTGCCTCAAGCATGGCATAGCGCTCGGCTATGGTGTAAGTGCTTTTTTTATCAGGGTTGACGCCGATGGCGATAATCAGCTCGTCAAACATGGTTTGCGCCTGCCGTATCATCCAGAGATGGCCGTTGGTGGGCGGGTCGAAACTGCCTGCGTATACAGCTCGGCTGATGGGGTGGTTCATGGTTGTGTTACTTAAGGTCAATTGAGTTGGGCAGCATAGACCGATTGGGCGAAATTGTCAAAACATATGGTGGGAAACCGGATTATTTGGAAATTCTGTGCCATATCTTTATTATTTGGGATTGAAAAAACGATTTTATTAATAGTGATTTCTATTAACTTTAATTGTTTGGGTATGGTATGCTAATTGAGATTGCTGCGGCAATTTGTGGTGAGCCAAGCGAAACCGTTTTCTGCTTGATTGTTGCAGATAGTGGGTTGGGCTTTGCTATATCGTTTAATCAACAAGGAGAGAAATAATGTTATCGGAAAGTATGATCAAACGTTTGAATGAGCAGTTGAATTTGGAGCTTTATTCGGCAAATGTGTACCTGCAAATGTCAGCTTGGGCGGATAACAATGGTTTTGAGGGGGCAGCCAAGTTTTTGAAAGCGCATGCTGCTGAAGAGATGCAGCATATGTACCGCTTGTTTGATTATCTGAATGAAACCGGTGCTCTGGCGGAAATCGGTGCGGTGGCGGCGCCGAGGTCGTGTTATGCGGGGTTGAAGGAAGTGTTTGAGGAAGTGTATAAGCACGAAAAAGACATTACGGTGAAAATTAATGAGTTGGTTGAGAAAACGCTTTCTGAAAAAGACTTTTCTTCTTTCAACTTTCTGCAATGGTATGTGGCCGAGCAGCACGAGGAAGAGCGTTTGTTTAAGTCGATTTTGGATAAAATTAACTTGATCGGGGATAACGGCAACGGTTTGTTCCATGTGGATAAGGAGTTGGCAGCTTTGGCTGCGAAGTAAATCAAACTAAGCTGCCGGATATACAAATGCCTGTCTGAACGTTCTTTTTCAGACAGGCATTTTGGGTTCTGGCCGGATATTAATTAATCTTCGCCGCTGAATACACCTAAAATGTTCAGTAGGCTGCTGAAGATATTGTAGATAGAGATGAAGATGGTCAGCGTGGCGCTGATGTGGCTGTTTTCACCACCTTCGATGATGGTGCGCACTTGCCACATAATCATCAGTGAGCTGAAAATGGCAAAGCCGGCAGAAACGGTTAAGGTTAAAGCGGGAATTTGCAGGAACCAGCTGGCAATCATGCCGATAATCAATACCACGGCGCCGACAGTCAGGAAACGGCCCAGCGCGCTGGTGTTCACATTGGCACGGCGCGCTAAAGCAGCCATGGTGAAGAACACGCCGGCAGTCATAGCGGCGGCGATGCCGATTAATTCACCGCCGTTGGAATAACCGAGGGTACGTTGCAGCAGAGGCGAAATCAAAATACCCATGCCGAAAGTAAATACCATCAGCAAAGCAATGCCTGTGTTGCTGTAACGGTTTTTCTCAATCAGAAAGCACATGCCATAAACAAATGCAAAGAAAACAGCCAAAGCAATCCAGGGGCTGCCGAAAGTGGCAAAGACGTTAAAGCCCATCATGGTGCTGGCAACGGCGCCAATGGCGGCCGGAATAAAAGAGAGACCCAGCAAACCGTAGGTTTTGCGCAAAACGGTGTTTTGGCTGACGCGGCCTGCGGTGTCGGTGTAGTTGTAAACATCATGATTCATGGTGCGTACCTTTATTGTGTGAGTGAATTAAGATTTGGATTTTAACAGTAAATAGAGCATCTTGTGTGATATTTCAAGATGGATGGTGAAATTTAAGTGATTTTATTGCTTGTGGGCGGAAGAATGCCTGTCTGAAAAAAATGTTTTTGAAAGACAATGGGTTTGGGATGGCTAACAACAAACGGTTGTGAAACCGAAGATTTTCAGATAGGCATTCAGTGTTTGCCCGAGCGCCAAATCGACCAGATAATCCATAAGCTGTTGATTAATGCCAAAAGATAGCCGATGAACCCGATGAATTTGGGGCCCGTATCGATGCTCATCACAATCGATGAACCGATAATGAGCGCAGCGGTGACTATGCCCATCGTCAGGCGGTTGGCGGTGCGGTCGAGCTGGTGGTTGAGCTGGTCGATGCGTTTGATGTCTAAATTGATGTTGAATTGGCCTTTCTGGATGCGGCGGCTTAAGCGGATGATGTTTTGCGGCAGTTCGTCGGCTGCCTGTATCAGCATTTGGCCGTGCATACGGCTTTTGCGCAAGATATGCTCGGGCGACAGGCGCTCTTTCATCACTTCCGTTACGATGGGTTTGGCGCGCTCCAGCAACTCGGAGCTGCCGTCGAGCCGTTTGACGACGCCTTCTAACGTAATCAGGGTTTTAAACAGCATCACCAAATCGCCCGGCAGGGTAAGCTCGTGCCCGCGCATGATTTGGGTGATGTCGTTAATCACTTGGCTGATGCGCAAATCGCGGATGGCGGTGTGTTCGTAGTTGAGCAGCATTTCCAATACGTCGGCGCCCAGCAGGTTTTCGTCGGGTAATTCGCCTTGCGCCCAATTACTCAATACATATTGCATGGAAAACTGGTCGCGCTGGATCAAGGCGTTGATGAGTTCGATAATCTCACGGCGGCGGGTGGCGGAAAGATGGCCGACCAAGCCGAAATCTATGAAGCTGATGGTGCCTTCTTTATCAAGGAAGATGTTGCCGGGATGAGGGTCGGCATGGAAAAAGCCTTGTTTTAAAATCATGGTAAACAAGGTGTCGGTAATGCGTTGCGCCATCAAGGTTCGCGTTTCCGGGGGAAGGCTGTCGAGATCGGTGTCCAGCAGAAGTTTGCCTTGAATGAATTCCTGCACCAGAATCTGGCGGTTTGAGATGTCGCGGTACACTTTGGGAATATGCACATAACTGTGATCACTGAAGGCATTTTCAAACCGCTGCATATAACGCAGTTCCACCGATAAATCGGTTTCTTTGGCCAGACTGCGGGCGAAGTATTGAACCATCTGCAAGGGGCGGTAGCGGCGGGCTTCGGGTATTTCCGATTCGATGAGTCCCGCCAGATGAGTGAGAATACGCAAGTCGGCATTGATGATTTTTTCGATGCTCGGCCGTTTGATTTTGATAGCGACGGTTTCTCCGCTGAGCAATACGGCTTTGTGCACTTGCGCGATGGATGCGCTGCCGATGGGCACGGCGTCAATGCTTTGGAATATTTCGTTAATCGGCCTGCCCAGATGTGATTCGATAAGGGCATGAATATTGGTGGTGGGGATGGGGGGGACGTTGTTTTGCAGTTGCTCGAATTCTTCAATCCATTCGGCATTGAAAATGTCAACCCGGGTGGAAAGGATTTGCCCGAGTTTGACAAATGTGGGGCCCAGCTCTTCAAAGGCCAGTCTGAAACGGCGCGGCGTGCTGATATAGCGGTAGTGGTTTTCGGCGGCGTCTTCCTCGGTAAGCGTTTTGCCCGACAGTTTAATGCGCTGGACAAACTCTCCCAAACCGTATTTGCTCAGGATGGCGATGATTTCCCTTAGACGGGAAAAATCGCGTATGGCGAGTAAAGTTGGTATCATCATGGTTTTTGAGGTATCTTTATGGCTTTCTGCTGTATATATGGGGGCAGTGTGCAAATCTTGTATGGATTTGAGTGCCGAATATCATGCCGGTAAACCTTAGGATAACGAATAAAGCCTTTTACAACAATGTTTTTTATTGGTGTCAGAGAAGAGCCGATAGGAGAATATTGCTGCAAAAGCCTTTTACATTAACGGAAAGTGTTCATGAGATTTTTAAAGCAATTGGGAGCGGTCATCTTGGCTTCGGTAGCGCTGTGGTTCGCGCCGCCGGCTGAGGCAGACGATTTGGAGCAGTTTATCCGTTTCCAGGCGGGCGGTATCAATTTTGGCGAACCGATGCCCGTGGGGCAGGCCATCAGCCAGAATGAGGCCGACCAGTTAATCGGAAGCGCTATGAGCCTTTTGGGCGTGGCCTATCGCTTTGGCGGAACAAGCGCGTCAACCGGCTTTGATTGCAGCGGCTTTATGCAATATATTTTTCGCAAGAGCATGCAGGTCAGCCTGCCGCGTACTTCGGCAGAACAAGCCAAAGTGGGCACGCAGGTGAGCAGAAGCGCTTTGCAGCCGGGCGATATGGTGTTTTTCAACACTTCGGGCCGCCGCATTTCGCATGTGGGCCTGTATATCGGTAACGACCGGTTCATCCACGCGCCGCGCACGGGAAAGCGAATCGAAGTAACCAGCTTGAGCAATAAATATTGGAGCAAGCGGTATGTTACGGCGCGGCGCGTCAAGAAAAACGATCCGTCCCGTTTCTTGAATTAAGAGGTATGCCATGAGTATGCCGCAGATGCCCAAATGGTATGGAGAGGATGGCACCATCGTTTCCTGCACCGAAAAAATCAAGGTAATGAATGAAAACATGACCGAGCTGTTCCAGCTGGCGCAAGATGCGTTTGAAGATGGCCTTTTGATGGGCTGCGGCGAGGCGCAGCTGAGGGAATATCTGGTTCGGCTCGTTCAAGGGGTAGAGAACCCTTATAAAAAATAAAGATTGTTAAAATATTTATAATGCCTGTCTGAAAAGCGGTTTCAGACAGGCATTCTTTGTAGTATAGTGTAACTGGTTGTTGCTGCTTATCACTTCATCAAAGCCGACCAAAAACGAACATAAGAAAAACACAAACGAAGGATACATCATGATTTTATCGCTCAGCATTATTTTCGGCTTTCTCGCAGTGGGGGAAGCCGTTGTTTATTTAACAGGTCTGAAATTTCCGGGCAGCATTGTGGGTATGGGATTGCTTTTTGCAGCCTTGCAGCTTAAATGGGTAAAACCCTCGCAGCTTCAGAAAATGGTAGACACCATGATGGCAAACCTTGCGCTGTTTCTGGTGCCGCCTTGTGTTGCGGTGATGAGTTATCTGGATTTGGTGGCACGCGATTTTGTGCCGATTGTTACGGCTACGGTGATCAGCACGTTTGCAGTGATGTTTGTTACGGGCAAAACCCATGAGCTTTTACGGAGAAAATGATGGAACCGATGAATGTGTTCAAACATCCGATGGTGCTGCTCTGGCTCACGGTTACTGCTTATTGGGTGGCCAATATCTTGCGCACGCGTACGGGGAATGTGTTGTTCAATCCCGTATTGCTGAGTACAACGGCGATTATTCTCTACTTAACTGCATTAAATATTGATTACGCAACTTATCACGAGGCAGCGGAATTTATTGATTTTTGGCTGAAACCTGCAGTGGTAGGGCTGGCGGTGCCGCTTTATAACAACTGGGAGAAAATCCGTAAGCAATGGCTGCCGATTGTGATTTCACAAGGAGCGGGCAGCATTACGGGCATCGTGAGCGCGGTGTATATTGCGAAGCTGATGGGCGCGGATCGGGAGGTAACACTGAGCTTGGCGGCCAAATCGGTAACCAATCCGATTGCGATTGAAATCACCAAAACCATAGGCGGCATTCCGGCGATTACGGCGGCGATGGTGATTGTGGCGGGTATGCTTGGGCAAATGGCGGGCTATCGCATGATGAGCGCGAGTACGGTAACCAAGCCGATGTCGCAAGGGATGTCGATGGGTTCGGCTTCACATGCGATGGGCATTGCGATTTCCATGGAGCGCAGCAAGAAATATGCGGCCTATGCGAGCTTGGGTTTGATTTTTAATGGTGTGCTCACGGCGATATTCGTGCCGATTTTGATTCCTTTGATGGGTGTGTAAACAAGTTAAAGATAGTATTTCGTTATACTCGTGCCAAGCCTGAGTTATGATGGTGCGATATGTAGGTAGTTTAAAGGTAAATGCCTGTCTGAAAAAGTTTCAGACAGGCATTTGTGTATCTTGCTGCATGGTTAAAACAAATTATCCATCACTTCGCGCTGTGGTGCCGGAGCAGAGCGTTCGCTGCGGTTGCTTTGGCTGCGCGGTGCCTGCTCTGCCTTAGAGGGCGCAGGTTCGCGTGTGCGGCGGATGGGTTCTACCGGCGTTTCTCTTTGGGCGTTTCGGTTGGCGCTTTCGGCAGCCGGCTCGGTGTTGCGTTTAGAGGTTTGGGGTTTTGCCGTGGCGCGAGGGGCTGCGGGGGTATGGTCACGTGATTCTGCGGCTTGGTCTTCGTCGTTATCGTTTTTGTCTTCTTCGGTGTTGTTTTCGTTGGCTGGTTTATCTTTGTTGTTGCCTTTATCGTCGTCTTCTTTGGGGGGCTGTGCGGCAGATGCCTGTGAGGCGCTTTGAACGGTTACGACAGTGCCTTTGCCGCCGTTGGGTGACAGCAATTCAACTTGAGGCTGGTTGGCGCTGTTTCCGGATTGGTCTGCCTGTTTGACCTGTTCTTTGGTGGTAACGACCGAGAAAGTGTAGCCAACTAAGGCAAAAACAGCCAATGCTACGATGGCCAGTGCGATAAATAATAGTTTGCGGGGCGTCAGTTTGAAGCCGGGTTTGGTGTTGCTCATTATTGTTCTCAAGTGTGTATCAGGCCGCCGTTTAGGGTACGGCGGTTCCGAATGCCTGTCTGAAAATTTTCAGACAGGCATTCGGGTATTATTGTTTGGTGTAGGTTTGATAGAGGGTAATCACTTTTTGCACGCCGGCGGTGGTGCTGACTTTTTGGGTTACCGCAGCTTGCTCTTCGGGCGTGAGAATGCCCATTACATAGGTTACGCCGTTGTAGGTAACGATTTTTACGCGGCCGGGGTACACGCCTTGGATGCCCAATAGGGTGGTGCGCACTTTGGTGGTGCTCCAGGTGTCGATACCCACATCGTTAAACGTGCGTTGGGGGGAGGCTACGTTGATGTAGTTGTAAACGGCTTGCACGGCTTGCTCTGAGCGGGCGATTTGTTCGACAAATTGTTTTTCTTGTTCGGAAGAAACTTGGCCGAGCAAGAGAACATGACGGTTGTAGCTCACCACGGAAAGGCGCGGCGCGTAGCCGGAGGTTTGATTATTGTTTTTCAGATAGGAAATGGCTGTGTTGTGGATGCGCAGCTCCATCACTTGGTCGTCGGCTTGGGCGCCGGTGCTGCGGCGGTCTAAGCCGGATTGCGTGCCGACGGCGGCTCCGCCGAGTAAGGCTGCGGCGCAACCGCTCAATCCGGTGGAAACGGCAGCAGCCAGCAAGAGGGTTTTTAAGGTTTTATTCATGCGGAATTCCTTAACGTGGCAATCCGGCCTTTGGTGAGGCCGGTTTTGAAAAAAGAAAAGCATTTTAACGGTTTATCATCAATTTGACACGTTTTTGCCGATAATCGGTTGCCAAAAGGTTTCAGACAGGCATTTACATGCCTTCGAGCAACATGGTGTCGATAGAGTCGCACAAGGCATGTATCAGCAGAATATGGGTTTCCTGAATGCGGGCGGTGCGCGGGTGGGGCACGTTGAGCAGCACGTCGCTGTCTTTCAACATGCCGGCGATTTTGCCGCCGTCGCGGCCGGTAAACGCGATAACGTGCATGTCGCGCTCGTGGGCGGCTTTAATGGCTTCAATCACGTTGCCGGAATTGCCGGAAGTGGAGATGCCGATTAACACGTCGCCTGCGCGGCCGAGTGCACGCACCTGTTTACTGAAAATATGGTCGAAGCCGTAATCGTTGCCGATGGCGGTGAGGGCGGAGGTGTCGGTGGTGAGTGCCACGGCGGCCAGCTCCATGCGTTCTTTTTCAAAACGGCCGGTCATTTCGGCAGCGAAATGTTGGGCGTCGGCAGCCGAGCCGCCGTTGCCGCAGGCGAGGATTTTGCCGTCGTTCATCAGGCAGTTCATCATCAGCATGGCTGCTTCGGCGGTGGGTTCGGCCAGCACTTCGGCTGCCTGCTGTTTGACTTGGATACTTTCTTCGAAATGCGCGGCTACGCGCTCTTGCAATGTTGTCATGGGTTTAACCTGTGATGTTTTGAATCCATATGGGCGCATCGTTGCCCTGAATCAATACCGCGTCGAGGCGGCAGGGCGGATTGCCTGCCTTGCGGGTTTGCAGATAATGCTCGACGCTGCGGGTGAGCTTGGCCAGTTTGGCTGGTGTGATGCTGTGTGCTGCGCCGCCGAAGGTGCTGTTTTTGCGGTATTTGACTTCTACGAAAAGCAACATCTTACCCTGTTTAACGATTAAATCAATCTCGCCAAACGGGCAATGCCAGTTTCGTTCGACCAACGTGCAGCCGCGGCTTTTTAAAAACGCCAGCGCCGCATCTTCGCCCGCTGCGCCTGATTGATGGTTTAAGCGCATAATCCGATTCGCCCGTATAATATGGTTTTCGTTTTTCAGACAGGCATTCAGATATGATGCAGAAACATTACCAAAAAGCCTGCGAAAGTGTTGAGAAGCAGACATTATACGTGGTTGCCACGCCTATCGGCAATTTGGGAGACATCACGTTGCGCGCGCTGGCGGTGTTGAACCATGCCGATATTATCTGTGCGGAGGATACGCGGGTAACGGCGCAGCTGCTGAGCGCCTACGGTATACAGGGTAAATTGGTGAGTGTTCGGGAGCACAACGAGCGCCAGATGGCCGACAAAATTATTGAGGCGCTGGCGGCCAGGCAGAGCGTGGCGCAGGTTTCTGATGCGGGCACGCCTGCCGTATGCGACCCCGGCGCCAAGCTTGCCGCGCTGGTGCGCGAGGCGGGGTATAAAGTGGTGCCTGTGGCGGGTGCCAGCGCTGTGATGGCGGCTTTGAGCGTGGCGGGTGTGACGCAACCCGATTTTTATTTTTACGGTTTTTTGCCGCATAAATCGGGCGAGCGGAAAAAACTGTTCGAACGCTGGCAAACGGCGGATTTCCCGGTGGTGATGTTTGAAACGCCGCACCGCATCGAAGCGGCGTTAAGCGATATGGCGGAGTTTTTTCCCGAGCGCAAGATCATGTTGGCGCGGGAAATTTCCAAAACGTTTGAAACTTTTTTGAGCGGCACGGTGGAAGAAGTGCGCGCCATGCTGCAGGCAGACAGCAACCAAAGCCGCGGTGAAATGGTGCTGGTGTTGCATCCGCAGGCTGCGGAGCGTAATGAGACGCTGCCGGAGGATGCGCGACATGTGATGAAAGTGTTGGCGGACGAATTGCCAACCAAACAGGCTGCGGAATTGGCGGCGAAGATTACGGGCGAGAGTAAAAAAGCGCTTTATGATTTGGCGCTCGAGTGGAAGAAAAGCGGCGGATAAGATTGTTGGCTCGGATAAATAATGCCTGTCTGAAAAGCTTTCAGACAGGCATTATTCATGTTTCAGTTTGAGGTGGGTAGGATTATGCAGCTTGTAATAGCTAATCGTTTTTGCGGGTTTGCCCAACCTCATCTTCACTTTGTGTTTCGGCTGCACGCAGGCGCATCAGTTCGGCGATGGTTTGGGTGCGTTTGTAGCAGGTAATGCCGCTGCCGATAACAATAGCTGCCAGAGAAACGCCGAGCAGAAAATTGGTTTGGTTGTAATGGCTTTCTATCGCGCCCAAAAGGCAACCCAGTGTCAGCACGGCCATGCGCTGCTGCTTGGCCATCGGGCCGAGAAAATCCTGTGCAAAGCCCAAGCTGCCGCCAAACACGCGGATATAGGCGGTTGCCATAGCCAGCAGGGCACCCAGCCAGCCTAGCCAGCTTTGCCCGATGGCATAACCCAGCGCCACGATCAAAACGCTGTCGGCCACGCGGTCAGGAAATTCGTTGTAAATTTCGCCGGTGTCGGTTTTTTTGCCGCCTTCAACCGCCACCATGCCGTCGAGCAGGTTACACATCAGCCTGAGCTGGATGAAAATCGCGCAGCCCACCAAAGCTGCGGCATGCTGGCTGTATGCAAGCAAACCGGCGCCGCAAGCGGCAAACACGGCGCTTAAAATGGAAATTTGATTGGGTGAAGGGGAGTCTTTTGCGGCCAACCATGCTGCAAAACGGATAATCAGTTTGTTGTTGCGGGAGGCAATGGGGCGGCGGTTGTTGTGGGTTGTCATATTGTTTGGAAAAATTGAGTGAGTAAAAACAATTGTAGATATCCCTTAAGGATAAACAAGATTTTTGTGTATGCAAAGTGTTAAGTTGCGATATGGGGCGTAAAGTGTGTAAGCGGCCGTATTTGCCAAACCGGCGCCCCGCGTTTTTCAGACAGGCATGGATGATTTTTGCCGCACCATCCGCTTTTACCGCTTTATGACAAACCTCCGGCAATTCGGCTATAATCCGCCGTTTTCAGCGCGGTTCGAAATCCTCCCGCGATACCAAAACTAGGAACCCACATGCAAAACCAAAAAGCACTGGTCATCTTTTCAGGCGGCCAGGATTCTACTACCTGCCTGATTCAGGCCATTCAAACCTACGGCCGCGACAACGTGCAGGCCATCACGTTCCAATACGGCCAACGCCACGCCGTCGAGCTGGATTGCGCCCGCCGGATTGCCGAAGACTTGGGCATCGCACAAACCGTGCTTGATTTAAGCCTGATGCAGCAAATCACCCACAACGCCTTAATGGACGACACGGCCGAAATTCAGACAGGCACCAACGGCATGCCGAATACTTTTGTAGACGGCCGCAACGCCCTCTTTCTGCTATACGCAGCCATTTACGCCAAAAGCCAAAACATCAAACACATCATCGTAGGCGTGTGCGAAACCGACTTTTCCGGCTACCCCGACTGCCGTGACGTATTCGTCAAATCCATGAACGTGACCCTCAATCTGGCCATGGACTACGCCTTCCAAATCCACACACCGCTGATGTATCTCACCAAAGCCGAAACGTGGGCGCTGGCCGACCGGCTGGGCTGCCTCGACTACATCCGCGAACACACCCACACCTGCTACCACGGCGTAACGGGCGGCTGCGGAGAATGCCCGAGCTGCGTGCTGCGCGAACGCGGGCTGGCCGAATATCTTGCCGCCAAACGGCTTTCCGCAACATAAACCAAACCATAAAAACACAAAGGAGCAACCATGAAACAACTGTATATGTTTTACCTCGGCGGCAACGCAGGCCGTTCCAATATCGAAGTACACGACATACAGTTTGCCGTATGCAGCGATTACCGCGAAGCCATTCCCGAACTGAAAGCCGCTTGGTTCGGCGATGCCGACAAAATCCATATCGACGGCTGGCAAACCGTCAGTTGTGCCGACGGCTACGACATCCGCCTTTCAGACAGGCCGTCTGAAAGCAAAGAACGCCTGTATTTCGTCAATGTGGGCGGCTACACCGCCGAAACGCTGGCAGAAACCCATGCCTTCGGCCTCTTTGTAGCGGCAAACCCGTCCGAGGCCAAACAAAAAGCCTTGCAAAGCCTGCTGCCCGACCATACGCTGCAACACAAAGACAACCTGAAAGATATCGACAACCTGCTCGAATTAAACGAAATCGGCGGCCTGCATATCCACCTTGAGCCCAATCCCGACGGCAAGCCCGACGAAATCGGCTTTCAAGGCTATATGCCGATCTAAGAATATTAAAACAGACAAAAGGCCGTCTGAAATTCAGACGGCCTCACCCATACAAACCATGAAAATCACCAAAATCTTCACATTCGATTCATCACACATGCTCGACGGCCACGACGGCAAATGCCAAAACCTGCACGGCCACACCTACAAACTCGAAGTCACGGTTTCAGACGGCCTCATCCAAGGCGGCGCGAAAGACGGCATGGTCATGGACTTTTCCGACCTCAAAACCATCGTCAAACGCACCATCATCGAACCGTTCGACCACGCCTTCATCTACAACGGCAACAACCCGCGCGAAAGCCAAATCGCCGCCCTGCTCGAAAGCTGGAACATGAAAACCCTGCGGCTTGATTTCCGCACCACGGCAGAAAATATGGCGGCTTACATGTATGCCTGTCTGAAAAACGCAGGCCTGCCCGTGAGCTTAATCCGCTTGTGGGAAACACCGACTTCTTGCGCCGAGTGCGACGGAGTGTAGAAAAATGACTAAAAATCATACAGACAACCCCCAATACCGCATCGTCGAAATCTTTGAGAGCTTGCAAGGAGAAGGCTATAACACCGGCATGCCCGCCGTATTCATCCGCCTGGGCAAATGCAACCTCGCCTGCCCGTGGTGCGACACCGATTACCTGACCTTCAAACCCATGACACTGAGCGAAATCCATGCCTGTCTGAAAAGCTATACCGCCCGCAACATCATCATCACAGGCGGCGAACCGACGATACAGCCCAATCTGGCTGCCTTGCTTGATTCGCTCAAAGCCGAAGGCTACCGACTCTGCATCGAAACCAACGGCCTCAACCCCGCGCCGCCGCAGATTGACTACGTGGCCACCAGCCCCAAAGCCTGCTATGCCGAAAAATATGAAAAGCAGTGCATTGAAAGCGCCGATGAAGTGCGCATTGTGGCCGACGGCGACGTTACCGCGTTTTGCGAGCGTATGGAGCACAAAATCCGCGCCAAGCATTACTACCTCTCGCCTTGCGAAAAAAACGGCGTGATGAATATTTACGACACCATCCGCCAACTCGGCGAGCTCAACAGCCGCCCCAACGCCCCCGTGCATTGGCAATTGAGCGTTCAAACGCATAAGTGGGCGGGGATTGAGTAAAAAGTTGGGAAAGATAAATAGTGTGAATAAAAACCAAATGCCTGTCTGAAAAATGGTTTCAGACAGGCATTTGGTTTTATCCGTTGCATAAAAGCATGTTTAATTGCGACGGTAAGCTTAGAATGTTCGGTTAAGCCGGAAGGCAGCTGCGGATTATTTTTGCGTATTTTTCAGACAGGCACCGTATAGCACAGATGCCTGTCTGAAACATTTCTAAAACGCAGAGCCGGGCTGCTTTAGAAATTCGGTTTCTTCCGGTGTGGATACCCTGCCGAACACGGCGTTGCGGTGCGGGTAGCGGCCGAAGCGGTCAATAATGGCTTTGTGTCGGATTTCAAAGTCAACGGTTACGGAGTCGGTGTAGCGTTGAAACAACGGCAGCGCCTGCTCGTGAATGGCGCGGCTTTCGCTGTGCATCAACGGCATCAGCATAAATTTGCGCTGTATTTCGGGCATGTGTTCAAAGCCGCTTTGGCGCAAAGCCTCTTGGGCAAGGGCAACGGCCATATTGTCTTGGGCGAAAGCTTGCGGGCTGTTGCGGAAAAGATTACGCGAGAATTGGTCGAGAACAATAATTTCGGCCAGACGTCCTTCAAGCGTGCCGCGCCACGCATCAAGCTCGCTCTGTGCGGCCTGTTGCCAAATATCTGCAAATTCAGTGCGGATGCTTTGGTCGAAGGTATCGCTTTTTTCAAACCAGAAAGGCTTCGAGGCATCTGAAAACCAAAAATTCAAAATTGTTTGCGGGGTCATAACTGCTGTCAGAAAGTGATGAAAAAGGCATACTTTAACAGAATCCGATGCGGAACAGGCAATTATGCCCGCTATATTCAGACAGGCATTGGTTTGGCGGTGCATTGATTCTATAATGATGCCTGTCTGAAAATCCTCTCACTCTCTATTCAATTCAAAGCCTGTTATGTCCCAATCCTGTTTCCATTGCGGCCTGCCCGTTCCCGAAGATGTCGATTTGCCCATCCGTTATGAAAACCGCACCGAACCTGCTTGCTGCGCAGGGTGTCAGGCGGTGGCGCAGAGCATTATTGATGCGGGTTTGGGCAATTATTACAAACAGCGCACGGCCGATGCGCAGAAAGCGGGTTTGCCGCCGCCGGAATTGCTCGAGCAGTTAAAGCTTTATGATTTGCCTGAAGTGCAGGCGGATTTTGTGGAGGCGGATTCGGAAAACGGACGCGAAGCGGTGTTGATGTTGAGCGGCATCACTTGTGCGGCCTGCGTGTGGCTGATTGAACAGCAGCTCTTACGGCTGCAGGGTGTGGTGTCGGTGGAGCTGAATTACAGCACCCGCCGCGTGCGTGTGAAGTGGGACGACAGCCGCGTAAAGCTTTCGGATATTCTTTTGCGCATTCAGAATTCGGGTTATAGCGCAGCGCCTTATGATGCGCAGAAAGTGGAAGAAGCGGCGGTGGCCGAGCGCAAAAAATCGCTGGCGCGGTTGGCGGTGGCAGGCTTGTGTATGATGCAGACCATGATGTTTGCCGTGCCTACTTATCTTTACGACGATATCGAGCCGCAATATTTGGAGATTTTGCATTGGGGCGCGTTTCTGATGGTGTTGCCGGTGATGCTGTATTCCGCCGTGCCGTTTTATCAAGGCGCGCTGCGTGATGTGAAAAACCGCCGCGCGGGCATGGATACGCCGGTTGCGCTGGCCATATTGCTGGCGTTTGTGGCGGGCGTGTATGCGCTGCTTTCTAATGCCGGCCAGGGCATGTATTTCGAAGGCATTGCCATGTTTGCCTTTTTGCTGTTGCTGGGGCGTTTTATGGAGCAGGCGGCGCGACGCAAAGCGGGCGACGCAGCCGAGCGGCTGGTTAAATTGGTGCCGGCGTTTTGCCACAAGTTGCCGGATTATCCGGATGAAAAAGTGCAGGAAGCGGCAGTGGCGCAACTGCGCTCGGGCGATGTGTTGCTGGTGCGTGCGGGTGAAGTGGTGCCGGTGGACGGCACGGTGTTGTCGGGCGAAAGCGAAGCCGACGAAGCCATGCTCACAGGTGAAAGCCTGCCGGTTGCCAAGCGCGCCGGAGATAAGGTTACGGCGGGCACGCTCAATACCGCCAGCCCGTTGGTTGTGCGCGCCGACGAGGTGGGCGGGCAAACCCGTTTGGCGCATATTGTGAAGCTGCTCGACCGTGCGCTGTCGCAGAAGCCGCGTTTGGCCGAGGCGGCCGACAAGTATGCCTCGGGCTTTGTGTCCGGCATGTTGTCGCTGGCCGCGCCCGTGTTTGCGGGTTGGTGGTATTTCACCGATGCTTATCAGGCTTTGTGGATAACCGTGTCGCTGCTGGTGATTACCTGCCCGTGCGCGCTTTCGCTGGCCACGCCGACTGCGCTGGCCGTCTCCACCGGCAAACTGGCCGGCAAAGGCGTGCTGATTGCACGGGGGCATGCTTTGGAGGCATTGGCGGCGGCTACCGATGTGGTATTCGACAAAACGGGCACGCTCACCGAAGGCAAATTGTGGGTAACCCAAACTCTGCTGCTGGGCGGAGAATATGCCGTTCAGGCCGCGCAGGCATTGGAAAGCCAGTCCGAACACCCGATTGCGCACGCCATTATGGCATTGCCTGTGGAAAAAGCGGCGGATATAGCAGTAGAACAGC
Organism: Neisseria sp. 83E34; assembly: GCF_001308015.1. Lineage (GTDB taxonomy): Bacteria > Pseudomonadota > Gammaproteobacteria > Burkholderiales > Neisseriaceae > Neisseria. Next base: position 58,980 of record NZ_LGYH01000005.1, on the reverse strand, counting down.
GGGTCAACCGCGTGGGGCACGGCGTGAGCGCCATGTTGACCATCAGCGGCAAACAGCAAATTTGGGCCATCGGCAGGCCGGAATTTGTGGCTGAAATTGCCGGCGACATTCCGCCGCAATGCTGCGATACCGGACACGACGGCAGCGTGATTGCTTTGGGCAACCAGCAGGGTTTTGCCGCATTGTTTTTTCTGAAAGACCAAGTGAAAGCGGGTGTGCCGGAAATGCTGGCCGCGCTCAAAAATCGCGGGTTAACGCCGCATATTTTGAGCGGCGACCGCCGAAATGCCGTGAACGCGCTGGCCAAGCAGTTGGGCATCGAATCCGCCTGCGCCGAAGCCGCGCCGGAAGACAAGCTGGCCTATGTGGAAAACTTGCAGCGGCAGGGAAAAAAAGTGCTGATGGTGGGCGACGGCATCAACGACGCGCCTGTGCTGGCGGCGGCGGATGTGTCTGTGGCTGTTGCAGGCGGCGCCGATGTGGCGCGGGACGGCGCCGATGTGGTGCTCTTAAACGAAGACATGGCCGTGTTGCCCGAAATGCTGGAACAGGCTGCACGCACGCAGGCCAATATCCGGCAAAACCTGATTTGGGCAAGCCTGTATAACATCATCGCCGTACCGCTTGCCGCCGCCGGCTATGTAACGCCGTGGGTTGCGGCGCTGGGTATGAGCAGCAGCTCTTTATTGGTGTTGATGAACGCGCTGAGGCTGGGTAAGCAATAAGCTGGATTCGGATAGCGGGTTAAATCAGGCCAATGCCTGTCTGAAAGGGTTTGGTTTCGCAGAAATTGGCGTTGCCCGTTTCAGACAGGCATTGGCTTGGGATCAGTTTATATAGAGTATTTTATTGTATAACTTAAGAATGGGCGCGGTTGCGTTTACTTAAATCCCACCGATTTCCGCTCGACCTAGGTTGCGCTTCATGGCCGCGCGGCCACCTACTTTCTTTGTCTCGCCAAAGAAAGTAGGCAAAGGAAGGCGACCGCGGTTGCCGGTTTGCTTCGCAAACTACCCTCTCTGCGCGTACTTTTCGGGGCGGCCGGTAGTCGCTACGCTCCGGGACCGGCCTTGTTTCTCCGAAAATCCCGTTCCGTTCGGCGGCGCCAGCGGGTGAAGCGGGAGTGGCTGAGGTTTCAATCAGGCTGAGGGTTGATCAGTTATACTGTGAAACAACAAAAGCTGAACAATGTAGGGCGGGCATTATTGCCCGCCGTATGAAAGCAATCAGATAAAATGATAGAAATGCCTGTCTGAAACCTTTTTCAGACAGGCATTTTGCTTTATCCGTTTATTCAAGCACCTTGTATTTTCCCCGGTAAAGCCTTGCGCACCAACAATGTGAGCGCGAACGTGGCCAGCATCACGGGCAGGGTGCTGCCCAGCGGGGTTTGCCATTCAATCAGAATGCGGTAGAGGAAGAAACCGGCCAGCCACAGAGCAAGGCTGATCCAGTCGATTGCAGCGGCGGCGCGGCGTTTGAGCACGAAATAATCGGCCATCTGCACGGCAATCATAGGTGCGAACACGGAGCCGATAAAGAGCAGAAAGTGCTCGAAGCGGTTAACCGGCAGTGTGGCGGCGAGTACGGTGCCGATCACAGTAACGGTAATGGCTACGGCGTTTTCACTGAAACGCTGGCTGATGGCATAGTAGCTGACGCCTGCGGAATAGGCATCGAGAAAAGTGGTGGTTACGGTAGAGAGCACTACAATCAGAATGCCCGCAATGCCCAGCCCTGAATAAAGCAGGATTTGGGCGATGTCGGATTGTCCGGTAAAGAGCGCGGCGGCCAAGCCGAGCGTATACATCCACGAGCTGGTTACAAAATAGGCCGAAGCGGCGGCAACGGTTACTTTTTTCGGTGATTGGGCATTGCGCGTGTAATCGGAAACCAGCGGCAGCCATGAAAGCGGCATAATGGCTGCCAGCTCAACCGCCAAGCCGAAGCCCATGGCTTGTGCGTCGGTTTGAACCGCTGCGCTGCCGCCGAATACTTTGGTGCTCAGCCAAAGCGTAATCAGAAACAGTGCGCCCAACACAATCACTTGCACGCGGTTGAAATGCCGCACGCCGCTCAGCAGCCACAACACAATCAAGCCCCCGATAATCAGGCTCCACGTCAATTGGGAAACACCGTCCCATAAATGCTGGGTGAGTGCGGCGGCAATCTGCGCGCCGGTGAAAATCATGATGGATGTCCAGCCGATCAGCTGCAATACGTTGGCGCCGGAGAAAAGCACGGAGCCGCGTTCGCCGAAAGAAAGCTGCACCGTCTGCATGGCGCTGCGGCCGGTTTGGGCACCAATCAAGCCGGCGAAATAAAAGAGCGCGCAGCCGATGATGTGGCCGAGAATAATGGCTGTCAGCCCTTTTTCCCAGCCCAGTGGGGCGAAGAGCGTGCCGGTGATGATTTCCACCACCGACACAGCCGCGCCGAACCAGATTAAGCCGGCAGCGGCGGCAGAGAGTTTTTTTGTTTCCATAACACATAAATCCTGAAATGAGTTAGAGCTGATTATAGCGAATAAAACTGGTTTTTATATACATTTAGCATGTGAGCCGAATGATTATGCCCGGGCAATCTTGAAAATGGCCTGTGATCTACTCTTTACCGCCAGACTTTATAAAATGCCTGTCTGAAAACGCTTTCAGACAGGCATTGCCATGCGGGCGGGCAAATCGGGTATAATCGGTTCGTTATTCTGCCCATTGGTTGATAGAGGAAACCTTATGCCGCGTTTTTACCCGCATCCGATTATTGCCCGCGAAGGCTGGCCGTTTATTCTGGCCGGCTTGTTCTTCAGCATTGTATTTGCCTGCTGGCTGGAATGGTGGTCGTTGCCGTTTTGGCTGTTTACCCTGTTTGCCATTCAGTTTTTCCGCGATCCTTCGCGCCCGATTCCGCAAGAAGAAGATGCCGTGTTGTGTCCGGCAGACGGCCGCATCGTGGTGGTGGAACGCGCCATCGACCCCTACCGAAATACCGAGGCCCTGAAAATCAGCGTGTTTATGAACGTGTTTAACGTGCATTCGCAACGCTCGCCGATTGACGGCACAGTTACCCGCGTGGAATACAATAAAGGCAAATTCCTGAATGCGGCGCTGGATAAAGCCAGCACTGAAAACGAGCGCAATGCCGTATTTGCCACCACGCGCACAGGCCGCGAGCTGACTTTCGTGCAAGTGGCCGGTTTGGTGGCGCGCCGCATTTTGTGTTATGTCGATTCAGGTCAAAAAGTGGTGCGCGGCGAGCGCTACGGCTTTATCCGTTTCGGTTCGCGTGTTGACGTTTACCTGCCGACCGATGCGGTGGCGCAGGTGTCGATTGGCGACAAAGTGAAAGCCAGTTCCACTATATTGGCACGTTTGCCGCTGAAAGCACCGGTTTACAATGATGAGCCGAAAGAAATTCAGCCCGCTGCAAGTAAGCGGCAAGTAGTGGAAAGCGCAGCGGAGAGCGCCCAACAAGACGAGCAGCAGATGATTGAAGCGGCTGCCGAGAAAGTGAGAGCGGCTGCCGAACGCGAGGCTCCGCAAGAATAAAAGCGCCAACGGCTTTCAGACAGGCATTCTGAAAGCCGTTTTTATTTTTCACATTTATTTTATAGCATCGTCATACTTGGGCTTGCACCGAGTATGGCGAACGTATTATTTTAAGTTGATTCACCAACACTTGATAAGGAAGCGGTTTTGAGCAAACACCAACCCGATAAATCCTTGAGCAAACCCGAGCGTGTGATGCTGGTCGGCGTGATGCTGGCTGCCGATTATTCCGGTGCCAACGAAATCCGCGAGCGTGATTTTCAGGCGGCTTTGGAAGAAGCCGCAGAATTGGTGAGGGCGACGGGCGGCGAGTTGGTACAGGTGGAAAGCGCCAAGCGCGATAGGGCGCATAGCGCGCTGTTTGTCGGTACAGGCAAGGCCCAGGAGCTGGCAGAAGCCGTGCGCCTAAATGAAATCGAGCTGGTTGTGTTCAACCATGAATTAACGCCCACGCAGGAGCGCAACCTTGAAAAAGCGCTGCAATGTCGGGTGCTTGACCGTGTGGGGCTGATTCTGGCGATTTTTGCCCAGCGCGCGCAAAGTCAGGAAGGGCGGCTGCAAGTAGAGCTGGCGCAGCTCACGCATCTTTCCGGCCGTTTGGTGCGCGGCTACGGCCATTTGCAAAGCCAGCGCGGCGGCATCGGCCTCAAAGGGCCGGGTGAAACGCAGCTGGAAACCGACCGCCGCCTGATTAACCAGAAAATCGCTGCGCTCAAACGCCAGCTGAAAAATGTGGAAAAGCAACGCGCTACCCGCCGCAAAGCACGCTTGCGCGGCAGCCTGAAAACCTTTGCGCTGGTGGGCTACACCAACACGGGAAAATCCAGCCTGTTCAACCGCCTAACCAAAGCCGACGTGTTGGCGAAAGACCAATTATTCGCCACGCTCGATACCACCGCCCGCCGCCTGTATCTCTCGTCTGAATGCAGCGTGATCATTACGGATACGGTGGGCTTCGTACGCGATTTGCCGCACAGCCTGGTGGCTGCGTTTTCCGCCACGTTAGAAGAAACGGCATTGGCCGATGTGCTCTTGCATGTGGCCGATGTGTCGCATCCGCAGGTGGAGCGGCAGGAAGACGATGTGAATCTGGTATTGGAAGAAATCGGCGCAGGCGATGTGCCTCAGTTGATGGTGTATAACAAAACCGACTTGCTGCCCGCAGAGAAACGGCACGAAGGCATTCTGCGCAATGCGTGCGGTATGCCGGTGGCAGTGTATATTTCGGTGAAAGAAGGCTGGGGGCTGGACGATTTGCGTGATGCCATGGTGGAGCTGGCGCAAGCGGGAGATTGAGCAGAATGCCTGTCTGAAAGCCGGAAAATAAATAAGCTTGCATCTAATTGATTTTTTTGACATTTTGTTATTATTCTGAAAATAAAATTGGGAGAAGAGTCATGAAACATCTATTATCTTTGGTTGCAATATGCCTCTTGGCGGGCTGCGCCGTCACACCGGAACAGAAAGCGCGCCGTGCCGCCGAGCAAGAGCGCTATGAGCAGCAACTGCAAGTTGCTTTAGCGGCGCAATGCGATAAGGAAACGGCAGAAATGATGGCGCGCCAGTTTCGGGGCGATATCGGTGCCACCGAAAAAGAGCGCAAAGATTTCCGCCTGAAATACATTGATAAAACCAGCGATAAACTATTTCAATCTTGCTACCGCTTGGCTTGGGAAAACCACATCAACCAGCGCCGTTTGGAGCAGGTTGAACGCTGGCGCGGCTGTTGCGATGATTGGTATTGGGGCCCGCGGCCTTATTGGTGGTGGTAACTGAGCCATTAAGCTGCAAACGCAATGCCATAAGCCTTTATCGCTGTGAAACTGAATCTTTCATGCAGTGCCGCTTTGCTCCGGTTGGAAGAGAACGATTGAATAAGCCGCTAAAGCGGCAACAGAATCGTTTGCATACCAATAACTTGTCTGCGGCAAACAAAGGCTGATGCCTGTCTGAAAAAGCAATCCTGTAAACAGCCGGCATGGTTTTCAGACAGGCATTCCAAGCCATTTGACCGCTTACAAAAAAAAGCGCATAATCCGCAGCAATTCAAACATTTAAGGCAGCCCGATCCGGCTGCCTAAAACTATTTTACTCAGCAGAAACATATGAAATCACCAGAATTACTACTTCCCGCCGGCGGCTTGGAGCGTATGCGCGCCGCGTTTGATTACGGCGCCGATGCCGTGTATGCGGGCAGCCCGCGCTATTCCCTGCGTGCACGAAATAACGAGTTTGCCAAATTGCCCGTGTTGGAGCAGGGCATCAGCGAAGCACATGCGCGCGGCAAGAAATTTTTCTTAACCGTGAACACCTTGCCGCACAACTCCAAGCTCAAAACCTTTATCGCCGATATGGAACCCCTAATCGCCATGCGCCCCGATGCGTTGATTATGGCCGACCCCGGCCTGATTATGCAGGTGCGCGAAAAATGGCCTGAAATGCCGATACATCTTTCCGTGCAGGCCAACACTACCAACTATTGGGGCGTGCAATTTTGGCAGAAAATCGGCGTGGAGCGCATTATTCTGTCGCGCGAATTGAGCATGGAAGAAATTGCCGAAATCCGCCAAGAATGCCCCGATATCGAATTGGAAGTGTTTGTGCACGGCGCATTGTGCATTGCCTATTCCGGCCGCTGCCTGCTTTCCGGCTATTTCAACCACCGCGATCCCAACCAAGGCACCTGCACCAATGCCTGTCGCTGGGATTACAAAGTGCACGCAGCAGAAACCGATGAAATGGGCGACAGCAAACTGCTGCAAGGTTTCGATTTCAACCGCGCGCAAGAAGAAGCCAATGCGGCTTTTGAAGGCATCAACGGCCAGCAGCGCCATCCGCTTGCCGACAAAGTGTTTCTGATTGAAGAAGCCAACCGCCCGGGCAGCCTGCTGCCGATCATGGAGGACGAACACGGCACTTACATCATGAACTCCAAAGACTTACGCGCCATCGAGCAAGTGGCCAAGCTGGCCGAAATCGGCGTGGACAGCCTGAAAGTGGAAGGGCGTACCAAGTCGGTTTACTACGTTGCCCGCGTAGCGCAGGCCTACCGTAAAGCGATTGATGATGCAGTGGCCGGAAAACCGTTTGATTACAGCCTGTTGGCCGAGCTGGAAGGGCTGGCCAACCGCGGCTATACCTCCGGCTTTCTGGAGCGCCATCAAACGCAGGATTATCAAAACTACCTCAGCGGCCATTCGCTGGCCAAGCAAAGCCAGTTTGTCGGTCAAGTGATTGACATTGATGAAGAAGGTTGGGCGACCGTGGATGTGAAAAACCGCTTTGCCGTGGGTGATACGATTGAAATTATTCACCCGCAGGGTAATCAAACACTGGTGCTGGAGGCAATGACGCGCAAAGGCAAAACCATAGACGTTGCGCCGGGCAACGGTATTCAGGTGAAAATCCCGCATATGGAGGGTAAGGACAATGCGTTGATTGCCCGCGTGGTTAAGCCTTAGTATTTGATTAGTATGAAAGAATGCCTGTCTGAAAACATTTCAGACAGGCATTCTTTATATCAAAGCCAGCCGATAAATGCGGCTTTATATAGTCAATCAACTTAAGAAAAAGTACATACGTCATACTCGGGCTTGATCCGAGTATCTTGGGTTTTAGTAAATTTTGGGATACTCGGGTCAAGCCCGAGTATGACGGAACTGTTACTATGTAAGTAGTTTAACTATAGCGGCCAATGCAATGCCGGATTACTTTCAATCACGGTTTTGAATTGGTTCTGAATCCGTGCGATGGCTTCCTCGCTGTCGGCCTCGAAACGCAACACCAAAACAGGCGTGGTGTTGGAAGCGCGCATCAGGCCGAAGCCGTCGGGGAATTCCACGCGCAGGCCGTCGATGGTGATGATTTCCGTGGCACCGTCGAATTTAGCGTTTTGTGCCAGCTCTTCAATCACTTTATGGCCGTTGCTGCCTTCGGGCAGGTCGATATTGATTTCGGGCGTAGAAATACTCTGGGGCAAGCCGTTGAGCACGGCGGAGGGGTTGTCGCTGGCAGAAAGGATTTCCAGCAGACGGCAGCCGGCGTAGAGGCCGTCGTCGAAGCCGAACCAGCGCTCTTTGAAGAATGTGTGGCCGCTCATTTCGCCCGCCAGCAGGGCACCGTTTTTCTTCATGGATGATTTGATGAAGCTGTGGCCGGTTTTTTCCATAATCGGTTCGCCGCCGTGTTCTTTTACCCAGGGGGTGAGCAGACGGGTGGATTTTACGTCGAAAATCACTTTTGCGCCGGGGTTGCGGCTCAACACGTCTTGCGCAAACAGCATCAGTTGGCGGTCGGGATAAATGATGTTGCCTTCTTTGGTAACCACGCCCAAGCGGTCGCCGTCACCGTCGAACGCGATGCCGATTTCCGCATCGCCGTTTTTCAGTTCGTTAATGACGTCTTGCAGGTTTTTCGGTTTGGCCGGATCGGGATGGTGGTTAGGGAAATTGCCGTCGACATCGCAGAACAGTTCGGTAACTTCGCAGCCGAGCGCGCGGTATAAATCGCCGGCAAACGCGCCGGCCACGCCGTTGCCCGCGTCGGCCACGATTTTCATCGGGCGTTTGAGCGTGATGTGGTTAACGATATGGTTGCGGTATTCGGCGGAGATGTCTTGTTCGGTAACGGTGCCTTCGGCTGCGCCTTTAACGAAACGGTCTTGCTCGATCACGGCGAGCAGCTCTTGGATGGCATCGCCGGCCAGTGTGTCGCCGCCGAGCATCATTTTGAAGCCGTTGTAGTCGGGCGGGTTGTGGCTGCCGGTAATCATCACGCCGCTGCCGCCGCATTCTTGGATGGCCGCGAAATAGAGCATGGGCGTGGCAACCATGCCGACGTTTAACACGTTGATGCCGCTTTCGGTAAAGCCGCGGGAGAGGTTGGCCATCAAGTCGGGGCCGCTTAAACGGCCGTCGCGCCCGATGGCAATTTTTTTAATGCCTTTTTCTGCTGCTTTGGCAGCGATGGCTTTGCCGATTAAATAAGCCGCTTCATTGGTGAGCGTTTTGCCGACGATGCCGCGAATGTCGTAAGCTTTGAAAATATCTCTGGCGATGCTTGCCATCTTTTTTCCTTTGCATTTAATAGTGAAGAAACATGTTTGGCATTCTAACATAAGGTTAAGAAAACTTAACCTTATGCCTGTCTGAAAGGTCGTAAACCTGTTACAGCCGATTCTCTTGGTGATGGTTGGATAAGGAATGCCTGTCTGAAAGTTTGTTTTCAGACAGGCATATGGAATGTGCCGAATATTCAACTGATAGGTTTAAATGATTTTAACCCCTCGGTCGGCCAGCGCTTCGAGAGCGAGGATGTGTACCAGCTCGGAGGGCGCGGTGCAGCAGCTTGCGATAACATGCACGTTGAAGCCGGAAGCCTGCGGTGAAATGGCGGTGTGGGTAATGCAGTTTTGAGTCATCATGCCGCAAATGTAGAGGTCGGTAATGCCTTCTTTTTTCAGGATTTCGCCCATATTGGTATTGAGAAAAGAGTCGGCGTGAACCTTTTCTACCAAAGGTGCGTCTGCGAGCAATCCGGCTACGGAAGTGTGGATGTTTGCGCCGGATGAGCCTTTTCGGAAAAGCGGCGCATCGTCACCCGGAATAAAATGCTGCACGACCACAACCAGCCAGCCGTCTGCTTTTGCCTGTTTGATTTTTTCGGCGATGTTTGCTGAAGTTTTATCAATATTCCATTGCGGAAAGCCGCCGTTTGCAAAATATTCGTTTTGTACATCAACTACAATCAGAGCGGGCTTTATTTGATTTCTCCTGAGTCGTTGAAAGGAAAGGGTATTTTAACCATATTTTGTTGCAGGGAAAAAGATGGGATTGCAGGGAGGTGCTCAGGTTAAACCCGGGTATTAATCGAACATGCCTGTCTGAAATGTTTTTTAGCTTCGCAGAAACCCGCGTTGTTTGTTTTCAGACAGGCATTGGGATAGGTGACATGAAACTGTTTAACCGAGCGCTTTTTGCTTTTCGCTTAATCTGCGGTGTATCTCGCGGGCAATTTCCTGACGTTCGGGGCCGGGTGTTAAAGCTTCGAGGAAATGCAGTTCTACAGTGCTTTGGGGTTGGCTGATTACGGAGCGGATGGATGACCACAAGCTGATGTCGCCATAATAGGCCATATGGGGATTGGGGCTGCTGCCGTCGGGGTTGGGGTAGCGGCAGAGTACGGGAATCAGGGGCACGCCGGCATCATAGGGTGCTTGAAAAAAGCTGGTTTTGAAAGGCAGGATTTCATGGCCTTCGGTGCTGGTGCCTTCGGGAAAGAGGGTAATGGTATCGCCGTTTTTCAATGCTTCGGTAACGTGGGATATTTTTTCGCCGTTGCTTCCCGTGCCTTTGCGGCGGGCTACATAAACGGTTTGCGCCTGCGTGGCGAGATAGCCGATAACCGGCCATTTGGCAACATCGTCTTTGGCAACGAAGCGGCCGGGAAATGCGGCGTTGATGGCCATGATGTCGAGCCAGGAGATGTGGTTGCAAATCATCATCTGACCGCGCTCCTGCAGGGGCAGCGTGCCGTAAGTTTTTAGTTTCATGCCGCAAGAGGCGAGCACGCAGTGCGACCAGATTTGGATGGCGCGCAGTTTGCGTTGTTTACTGTAAAAGGGAAACAGGAAAAACATTTCGAGCATGCCGTAAATCAGGCAGAAGGCAATGCCGGACAGGCGGAAGATAAAGCGGATTGAGTTCATGTTGGTGTGTGTTGATTTTAGCTGCGGATTTATATATGCGTGATGAGGGCTGGTTAGCCTTGTTTTGTTATATTTGGAGGCAGTTTGTTATGGCTGGGGCGCGAAGCGCTGTAAGTATCGGTCATTTAATTGCGTGATATCCATTAGAATCAGGATGTCGGCGCAGTTGAACGCCTCATCTACGCAAGGTTCGCCGCAAAACCATGCGCCTGCTTTCAGATAGCCTTTAATCAGGGCAGGGCATTCCGGGTTTTCAACCGGTGTGAGTTTATCCCATTTGAGCGGGTTGAGCGGGCGCACGCGCCATTGTTCGGGCGCGAGGTGTTTCTCTTTTAAAGCGTAGTAAAGCCCTGCGGCTTGGTGGCCGCCGTCGAGAGTGCTGATGCTGCCGCAGCCCGTCATAAAGCGCAGGTTGTAGTCTTTCATAAATTTTACGAGGCCGGTCCACAAAAGCATAATCAGGCCGCCGTGGCGGTAGTCGGGATGGATGCAGGCGCGGCCGAGTTCTACGGTTTGCGGCAGGATGTCCTTCAGCGGGGTAAGATCGAATTCGCCGGCGCTATACCATGAACCTACGGCTTTGGCACCTTCTTCGGTAAGCATGCGGTAGCAGCCGATCACTTCGCCGGTGGCGTCGTTGAATGCCAGAAGATGGTGGCAATGTTCGTCGTATTGATCAATATCGCGGCCGTCTACGGCTTTGATGCCCGCTCCCATTTCTATGCCGAATACTTGATAGCGCAGCCGCTGGGCGGCTTCGATTTCCTGCGGTGTTTCGGCGAGGCGAACGCTGAGTCCGATTTTCGGGCCGGTTGTGTTGAATTTATTGCGAGCAGACATAATGATGTGGATGGTGTTGTGAATGGTAAAAATTGAAGCGGCCTTCCGTTTCCGGGAAGGCCGGCAGATTATTCGCTGGGCGGCGTGTAGCCTTGAACGCTGTCGGCGCCTTCGCCGAAGAAGTAGTTTTCCATTTGTTGTGCCAGATATTCGCGCGCGCGCGGGTCGGCGAGGCTGAGGCGGTTTTCGTTAATCAGCATGGTTTGGTGGCGCGTCCAAGCGTCCCATGCTTCTTGAGATACGTTTTCAAAAATGCGTTTGCCCAGTGCATTGGGCAGGGGGGCGAATTTCATGCCGGGGGCTTCTTTGCCCAGCTTGATGCAGTGAACCATGCGGGTCATGTCGGTATCCTTTTTGAGGTTGTCATGCTCGGAATTGTAATGGATTGAGCAGGGTTTGTATATGAATGCCTGTCTGAAAGAAGGTTTCAGACAGGCATTCTTTAATTTTCCGGGGCGGTCAGGTTTAGGCTGAAAATATTGGATTTTCGGCCGCCCGCTTCGTATTCTTCGCGGCGTTCGGCGGGGAGATCGGCGGGTTGCGCCACGCTGAAGCCGCGTTCGGTAAACCAGTCGCCGGTGTGGGTGGAAAGGGCGATGAGCTTGGCCATGCCGGCGGCTTTGCTTTGATTGATAATGTGTTCGAGCAGCAGCTTGCCGTAGCCGCTGTCGCGGGCTTCGGGGGAAACGGCCAGGCAGGCGAGTTCGCCGGTAAGGTGTTCGCTGTAAAGCTTGAGGGAGACGCAGCCGTAGATTTGGCGGTCGTGCTCCAATATGAAAAATTCGTTGATGTGATCTTCAAGGTATTCTCGGCTGCGTTTGACCAGTATGCCTTGCTCTTCCAACGGGCGGATAAGGCTGATGAGGTCGGCAATGTCGCTGCTTGCTGCGGGGCGGATGTTGATGAAAGGGGCTTGTGCGATGGATGTGCCGGTGCCTTCGCGGGTAAAGAGTTCGCTGATCAGGCTGCCGTCTTCCAAGCCGGAAAGGATGTGGGTGCGCTCTACTTGGTTTTCGACGGCGTTAACGGAAGATTGCAGCAGGCGGCATTGGTCGGTGCGGATTTTGTTTTGTTTGATTAAAACTTGTGCTTCTTGCGAGGAGAGGTTGGTGATCAGGTTGCCGCTGTCGTCCAGTATGCCTTCCGGTTCGATGATGAAAATCAGCTTTTCGGCGCTCAGGGCGATGGCTGCGGCTTCGGCGATGTCGGCCATGCTGAGGTTGTAGGTTTTGCCGCTGAGCGAGGCACCGAGCGGGCTGATGAGCACGACTGCGCCGCTGTCCAGCTGCTGGCGGATGGCTTCGGTGTCGATTTTACGCACGCGGCCGGTGTAGCCCATGTTGATGCCGTTGATGATGCCGTAGGGGCGGGCGGAAACGAAATTGCCGGAAGCGATACGCAAGCGTTTGCCGCGCTGCAATGAGTGGGCCATACCGACTGAAAGTGCGGCTTCGATGTCGAAACGCACAATGCCGCAGGCTTGTTTGGTGCGCTCCAGTGTGGCTTGATCGGTGATTCTTCTGCCGTCGTGGTATTCGGGGGTAATGCCGGCGGCCCGGTCGAGGGCGTTGATTTGGCGGCGGGAACCGTGTACCAAAACGAGCTTCACGCCGAGGCTGGCGAGCAGATTGATGTCGGCGGCCAGCGATTGCAGCACCCGGCCTTCGAGCATATCGCTGGCGATGCCGATAACCAGCGTTTTGCCGCGCAGATAGTTGATATAGGGAGCGGCTTCTCGGAAATCACGAACGAAAGCGGGCGTGGTCATAGGGTTAGAGGATAATGGTTAGGTAAAAAATCTGGATAATCAACACGGTAAGCGCCACCATGCAAGGCAGTGTCCAGTTGGTTTCTTTGGCTTGTGGCGGAGGAGGAAGCGCGGCGGGTGCGCGGTTTTGCTGGTTGAGCAGGCTGTCGAGCAGCTCGGCGATTTCCTGACGGGAAAGCTGGCGCTGGGCGCGAACTTGCGGGCCGATTTTATGTACCAATTGGGTGTCGCTGCCGGCGGGTGGGAACAGATCGGGATTAAAGTTTTCCGGCGTAGGGCGGGTATGGCTGCGCGCTTGAAACAAGCCTTGGCAGGTTCGACAGACCACATAGCCTTGTGCCAAATTGAGCTGGCTGTCTTTTACCCAAAGTTGGGTGCTGCAATGCGGGCAAACGCATAAAGGCATGACGTTTTCTTTCGTTGGTATTATGGATGGCGGATATTTTAAGCAATTTCAATAAGTTTGCCAACGTGAACTATATGGCAACATGATGCCTGTCTGAAAAATGTGTTTCAGACAGGCATTGTTGAAGCAATTAAATCACACCGTAACGCTCGCGGTAGGCTTGAACCGGCGCCAAATATTGCTGGAAGGCTGTGTCGTTTTCCAGCAGGGAGAGCAGGTCGCGCAGATTGGCGATAGATACAACGGGCAGACCGTATTGTTGCTCCACTTCCTGAACGGCCGACAATTCTCCCGTGCCTTTTTCCATGCGGTCGAGTGCGATAGCGACGGCGGCGGGGGTTGCGCCTTCCGCTTCAATCAGCTTAACCGATTCGCGCACGGAAGTGCCGGCCGAAATCACGTCGTCGATAATCAACACGCGGCCTTTGAGCGGCGCACCCACCAATACGCCGCCTTCGCCGTGGTCTTTGGCTTCTTTTCGATTGTAGGCAAACGGCACGTTCACGCCTTTTTCGGCCAGCATCATGGCAGTGGCCGCCGCCAGAATAATGCCTTTGTAAGCCGGGCCGAATAACATATCGAATTCGATTTTGCTTTCAATAATGGCTTGTGCGTAGAATTTGGCCAGCGCCAAAGTGGAGGCCCCGTCGTTAAATAAACCCGCGTTGAAAAAATAAGGCGACTGACGGCCTGCTTTGGTGGTGAATTCGCCGAACTTTAATACGTTTTGCTCTAGGGCGAATTTCAGGAAATCTTGACGGAAATCGGACATTTTTTCGGTTCTTCCCAGCAGAAAAATAAAGCGGATTATAGCCGAAGGCGGTAAACAGCAACAGGCTGCATGACACAAAACGCATAGGTTTTGCCGGTCTCGCTATGCAATTTGAGGCTATATAATGCGGGAAGGAGAAATAAAAGGCATCAATATGAGTGGTAATCGCAAGCAGATAAATAGTCTGCAAACCGTAGCGGCAAGCGGGTTTGCGGAAAACATCAAGCTGTTTCTGATTTTTCTTTATTTGGGTTGCACATCATTCGGCGGCCCTGCGGCGCATTTGGGCTATTTCAGACAGGCATTTGTGGAAAAACGCGCTTGGTTGAGCGAAGCACAATATGCGTCTTTGGTAGCAATGTGTCAGTTTATTCCCGGCCCAGCAAGCAGCCAAGTGGGTTTGGCAGTCGGGCTGATGCGCGGCGGTTATTTGGGGGCGCTGTTTGCGTGGGCCGGGTTCACTTTGCCTTCGGCTTTGCTGTTGGGTGCATTTGCATGGGGTTTGCCCCGTTGGCAGGGTGAGGTGCTGGGTGGTGTGGTACATGGTTTGAAATCGTCGCGGTGGCAGTTGTAGCGCAGGCGGTTTGGGGCATGGGCAAAACATTTTGCAAAAACGCGGTTACGGTTGCGTTGATGGCGGCAAGCTGTATTGCTGTGTTGCTGTTGCCGCACATCATTGCGCAAATCGGTGTGATGATGCTTGCCGGTTTGGTAGGGTGGGTGCTGTTACGGGAAGCTTCTGAGCCGGAGCAGCAGACATTATGTGTTGCTTCGAACCATCGGGCGGGTTGGTTGTGGTTGGTGCTGTTTGCGGTTTTATTGTCGTCGTCGTTTCTGCTTTCAGACAAGCATTCGCTTTGGGGCTTGGCGGCGGCGTTTTTCAGAACAGGATCGTCGGTGTTCGGCGGCGGGCATGTGGTGTTGCCGCTGTTACAGGCGCAGACTGTGCCGGTTTGGTTAAATAGCGACACGTTTCTCGCAGGTTATGGTGCGGCTCAAGCTGTGCCCGGCTCGTTGTTTACCTTCGCTGCTTTTCTCGGCACGGCGGCAGGCGGATTTTGGAGCGGTGTGGCGGCACTGATTGCGATTTTTATCCCGTCGTTTTTGCTGGTGTTTGGGTTGCTGCCGTTTTGGAACAGTTTGAGTGGAAAACCTAAAGCACGCGCTGCTTTGGCCGGAATAAACGCCGCGGTGGTGGGCTTGCTGCTGGCCGCTTTGTATCAGCCTGTGTGGGTAAGCGCAGTGCATAATCCTGCTGATTTTGCACTGGCTTTATTTGCTTTTTGCGCGTTGATGTTCTGGAAAGTACCGGTTTGGCTGGTGGTATTGTTGGCAGTATGTGCCGGAGTGTGGTTGGTTTGAGTGTGGATGAATAATGCCTGTCTGAAAAAGAAAAGTTTCTTATTTTTTATGTTCTTATGTTTTTGAGTTTTGGCATTGGATGAATGTTTTCTGCAACACAAGCTACACGGGTGCAGGGCAGACGTTATTGGCAGACGGCACGGTTGGGTGTTTCATGGTTTTGTTATGTGGTGCGAAGGTGGAAAGGCCAGATGTTCAGCGGTTTCACTATACAGTAGAATAGTGCCATTTTTTATCGTAGGAAAAACAATCGTGTTAAAAATTATTTCTGCCAATGTGAACGGCATCCGTTCGGCTTATAAAAAAGGTTTTCATGAATACATTGCCGCTTCGGGTGCGGATATTGTGTGTGTGCAGGAGCTTAAAGCTCAGGAAGCCGATTTAAGCGAAGATATGAAACAGCCTCACGGTATGCACGGTGTGTGGCATTGTGCGGAGAAACGCGGTTACAGTGGTGTGGCGGTGTATAGCAGGCAGGAGCCGGATAATGTTCAGACAGGCATGGGCATTGAGGAATTCGACCGCGAAGGGCGCTTTGTGCGCGCTGATTTCGGCGACCTGAGTGTGATTTCGCTTTATCTGCCCTCGGGCACCAGCGCGCCGGAGCGGCAGGAGTTGAAATACCGCTTTCTGGATGCGTTTTACCCTATGTTGGCCGAAATGAAATCCGAAGGCCGTGATATTGTGGTGTGCGGCGACTGGAACATTGCTCATCAAAACATCGACTTGAAAAACTGGAAAGGCAACCAGAAAAATTCAGGTTTTCTGCCGGAAGAGCGTGCATGGATCGGTAAAGTGATTGCCGAGTTGGGCTGGGTGGACATGTGGCGCAGCCTGTATCCCGAGATTCCGGGTTACACTTGGTGGAGCAACCGCGGGCAGGCTTATGCTAAGGATGTGGGGTGGCGCATCGACTACCATATGGTAACGCCCGGGCTGGCAGCCAAAGCGATGCAGGCGCATGTGTATAAGGATGAAAAATTTTCCGACCATGCGCCGTTGGTAGTGGAATACGATTATTCGATTTAGTGCAAATTTTTTCAGACAGGCATTCGTTATAATGCCTGTCTGAATCTTTCTTTGGAGAAACGACATGAAAGTATACCGAATGCTTACCGGTGCGGACGATGCCGCGTTTTGCCGCCGTGTAACCGAAGCTTTGCAACACGGCTGGGACTTATACGGCAGCCCGACCATGACGCACACGCCCGATGGCGTGCAGGTAGGGCAGGCTGTGGTGAAAGAAGTGGGTGATGCTTATGACCCCGAAAAACCTTTGCGCGATTACTGATGCCTGTCTGAAACTATGAAACCGGGCGATTTAGAAGATCTAACCTTATTCCTGATACGCGATGCGGATGAGCCGACGATGTGGATAGACCGTTGGGCGGTCAGCTATCCGATTGTGGAAATTGCCGAATGCAGCGCTTCGCAAACTTTGGCTGAGCAGGAAAAACATGTGGCTGAAGCATTCGGGCGGATTCGCAGCGAAAACGTGATGGTGGTGGCTCATGGTGCAGGCGCGGCTGCGTTTATGGCTTGGTACGGCACCATCGGCGTTTTGGTGCAGCGGCGTATCAAAGGCATTATTTTGGCGGCGCCGACACAAAATGCCTGCCGCCACGATGCCGTGCGCCATGTGCGGCTGATGTGCAGCAAAGCCGCTTTAGCCATTGGCGAAGATGACGAACATTGCCCGCGCGATTGGGCTGCCGAACAGGCTTCGCTTTGGGGCGCGCGTTTGCTGGTGTCGCCGCATCAGGGGCATCTGAACGGAACTCTTGGCGGCTGGCAATGGGGCATGAAATTAATGCAGGAAATGTTGTTGGCTTAGGATTTATTGAAAGCCCAATATACAATTGGTTTGGGAGGAGCGATGAAAAAGCCCATATTTTATTTAGCTTTATCGGCAGGCTTGCTCAACGCGTGTTCCGAACAAGGCGGGCAAGCCGAAAAAATCGAACAAGCCGCTGTTGCTTCCGCGCCGCAAAGCGCCGCTTCAGACAGGCATGTGGCCCAGCCGCAAGCCGATACACCGGTGCCCGAAGATTTATTGCAGCAATTTGTGTGGCATACCGAGCAAGTACGCCGCCGATTGCAGCAAGCCACGCCCGAAGAAGCCAATCAGCTTTATGAAACACACAAAGAAATGCTCGAGCATTACGACGAGCAGATAGAAAAAAGCGGCCTGCTGGACAGGCTGGCGCATGAGCGAAAAGCGTTTCTCGACCACTATCACGATGATGCGAATTGGATAATCAATCCGGCAACCGACGAGCGCAAGCCAGCGCCGGCATTGAAAAAGAAGCAGGAGGAAATGGCGGCTATCGGCTTGGAATATGTCGATATGTATGACGGGCCTGTCAGCATACGCGCAGAGCCGGATTATTACCGAAAGCTGTTCGGCGATAAAGTCAGCCCTGATTTTGCCCGCTTTATCGAATTTGAAGCACAAGAGCGGAGAGATCCAACGCAGGGTGAAGTGGATGTGATGGTGGGCTGGCCGGAGCTGGGCAAGCGGCTGGCGGCACGTGAAGCGTTTATCCGGCAATATCCTCAAAGCCGTTTGATTAAACGGATGAAAGAGGAGCAGATGTATTACCAATATATATTTCTGCTCGGCATGGAAAACACGCTTGCGTTTGATGATGACGGCAAACACGCCCGGCCGGAAGTGGCCAAAGCCTGGCAGGATTTTGCCAAACACCATCCCGAAAGCCCGACCACGGCTTTAATCCGTCGAATAGAAAACCAAAATTACGAGCAGGCCATGAAAACAGTGCAAACGGCTCAAAAACAATATTTTGGCGAATCGGCGTTTTAAGCGCGGATGCGGATATGCCGATGCCTGTCTGAAACTTTCAGACAGGCCTTATCATTTGCCCGCTATCACCAAACAGGCTAAACTTGCCAAACGATAACTTGATTGACAACCTGCAGCCCCAGTCATTGCGCCTGTGGCTTTGCACGTCAGCGTCATTGCGCCGCTGCGAAATTTCAGAAAGTAAAAACATGACCGTATCACCTATCGCCTTGCGCCGTAAAACCGAACGCAAGCCGCATGCTACCGCCCAATATTGGCGCAAATGCCAAGTTGAAGAGCTGTTTGAAATGCCTTTTTTAGACCTCGTCTATAAAGCCGCACAAATCCACCGTGAACACTTCAATCCGCAAGAAGTCCAACTTTCCACCTTGCTTTCCATTAAAACCGGCGGCTGCCCCGAAGATTGCGAATACTGCCCGCAGTCGGCGCACTACAACACCGGCTTGGAAAAAGAACGCATGATGGATGTGGAAGAAATCCTGAAAAAAGCCAAAATCGCCAAATCGCGCGGCGCCAGCCGTTTCTGCATGGGCGCGGCATGGCGCGGCCCCAAACCCAAAGACGTGGAAACCGTATCCGAAATCATCAAAGCAGTCAAAGGCTTGGGCTTGGAAACCTGCGGCACCTTCGGTATGCTCGAAGAGGGCATGGCCGAAGATTTGAAAAACGCCGGGCTGGACTATTATAACCACAACCTTGACACCGACCCAGACCGCTACAACGACATCATCCACACCCGCCAACACGAAGATCGCATGGACACACTCGGCAAAGTGCGCGGCGCAGGTTTGAAAGTGTGCTGCGGCGGCATCGTAGGCATGAACGAAACCCGCCCCGAACGCGCAGGCTTAATCGCCAGCCTCGCCAACCTCGACCCGCAGCCCGAAAGCGTGCCGATTAACCAGTTGGTAAAAGTGGAAGGCACGCCGCTGGCCGATGCCGAAGATTTGGATTGGACGGAATTCGTGCGCACCATCGCGGTTGCCCGCATTACCATGCCGAAAAGCTATGTACGCCTGTCCGCAGGCCGCAGCAATATGCCCGAAGCCATGCAGGCTATGTGTTTTATGGCGGGCGCGAACTCGATTTTTTACGGCGACAAACTGCTCACCACCGAAAACCCGGAAGAAGACGGCGACAGAATGCTGATGGAAAAATTGGATTTGTATCCGCTGCAACACCGTTTGGATACATGATATTGAAGAGCTAGATCAAAAGATTTGCTTCCAACAAATATTGAATTTATAATTAGATACAAATAACGCCCTTAGCAGTAAGCCTTTCAATTTATTCCGAAAGTGCCGAGCCTTTGGGCTTTTTCTTTATTTTAAGGGATTATTATGCGAACAGCTGTTTTAATTGACGGTGCGTTTTTTATTAAGCGTATTCGATATTTTGAGAAACACAATGCTTATGATGCTAAGCGCATTTCTTCTCTTGCTTTTCGCTTGTCTCTGCTTCATCTTTCACAAAAAATAAATGGAACCAAACAACACGATAGCCTTTATCGGATTTTCTTTTACGATTGCGCACCTCTCGAAAAGAAAATGCATAATCCAGTTTCTAAAAAACTGATTGATTTTTCCAAATCTAATGAAGCTGTTTTTCGTCGAGAGCTTCATAAAGAGCTAATTAAGCAAAGAAAACTGGCTTTACGGTTGGGGAAGCTATCTGATCAACTCACTCACTGGCGACTTAAACCCGATGTTATGAGCAAGCTGCTTAAGGGTCAGATAGAGCGTAGCGACATAACAGAAAACGATGTTATTATCGATGTGAAACAAAAAGGCGTTGATATGCGCATTGCATTGGATATTGCATCAATAACTTTGAAAAAACAGGCTGACCGTATCGTATTAATTTCAGGTGATTCTGATTTTGTTCCTGCTGCTAAGTTAGCTAGACGAGAAGGTATTGATTTTATTTTAGATCCAATGTGGCAGAATATTCCCGAAGATTTATTTGAGCATATCGACGGTTTAAGAAGTACTTATCCTTTTTCTGGAAAAAGATAATAGTTTTAATATGTTGTTTTAATAAATTGTATAGCTATAAATTGACAAGCCGCCGGATGCTTCATAGCATTTCCGGCGGCTTTATTTTAAAGTGGTTTAGTTGCGGTCTGGTCGCTCTTTCAAGATTTGCAAATCAGGGTAAGACAATTTGATGTCGTATTCCTGATTGCCTTTAAATGCTTCCACATCAAGAGCGGGTTTGCCCATGTGGTCGTCAGCATCAACATCCACAACTTTGTAGCCACGCGCTTCCAGCATTTTCACGGCTTTGGCACGTTTTTTTTCGAAGCCGGGATCTTGATAAACTTGTCGTTCGATATGATCGGCAGCAAAAGCGCCTGCAGAAAGGGCGATCAGGGTTGTAGTAAGCAGCATTTTTTTCATGATGTATTTCCTCAGTAGTCAAACAGTTGTTGTTGAGATGTTTTGATTATAAGAGTGAACATTTGGCTAAAAATTAGGGTGCAGTTAAGGATGTGTAAATTTAAGCATGCCTGTCTGAAAGCTTAAATTAAGGCAGTTAAATGCTTTCAGACAGGCATTACGTTGCACCATACCGGCCATGATGTTTGGCGGCCTTGCATTTGGAATAATTGTGGGGTTTGGCGGCGATGATGCTACAATCTTTCCGTTGGCAACAAATCTTTCTTTTTTATGAGCATTCTCGAAGCGGTTTTTATTTTATTCCTGTTGATTTTGGTTAGCGGCTTTGTTTCTGCTGCAGAGTTGGCTTTGGCCTCTTCCCGCAAAATCAAATTACAAGTGATGGCGAAAGAGGGTGATGTGCGCGCGTTGGATGTGTTGAATATGCAGGAGCATCCGGGCAGCTTTATCACGGTGGTACAAATCGGATTGAACGCGGTGGCGGTGTTGGGCGGTATTATCGGCGAGGCGGCTGTGCGCCCGTTTTTAAGCAACTTGCTGGCCGGCACCGGTTTGCAAACGGCGGCTTCCGTGTTGGCGTTTATGTTTGTAACCAGCGTGTTTATTCTGTTTGCCGACCTGATGCCCAAGCGCTTTGCCATGATCAACCCCGAACGTGTGGCCGTGCGCGCTGTGCGGCCGGTGATGCTGCTGATTTTTGTGCTCAAGCCGCTGATTTTCCTGTTTGACGGTATGGCCAACCTGATTTTCAAATCGCTGAAAATTTCTACCGTGCGTAGCGACGGGCTGACTTCGGAAGACATTTATGCCATGGTGGATGCCGGCGCACAGGCGGGTGTGTTGAAGCAGCAGGAGCACTATCTGATTGAAAACATTTTCGATATGCAGGAGCGCACGGTTACTTCCACCATGAGCGCACGCGAATATCTGATTTATGTGGATAAAAACGACAATAACGAAACCGTGTTGGCGAAAATGGATGAAACCCCGCACTCCAAAATTCTGGTGTGTAACGGCGGGTTGGAGAAAGTGATCGGCTATATCGAATCACACACTTTTCTTACTCATTATCTGAAAGAGCCGAATATCAACCTGACCGACCGCCGCGTATTGCGCAAGGCTTTGTTTATTCCCGATACTTTGTCGCTTTACGAAGTGTTGGAAACCTTCAAAAACGCCGGCGAAGACTTTGCCGTGATTATCAACGAATATGCTCTTGTGGTGGGCGTGATTACGCTCAAAGACGTGATGAGCATCGTGATGGGGGATTTGGTGGCCACAGAAGAAGAGCCGCAGATCATCCGCCGCAACGAAACATCTTGGTTGGTTGACGGCGCAACCCCGCTGGAAGACGTAATGCGCGCGCTCGATATTGCCGCTTTTCCCAATTCGGAAAACTATGAAACATTGAGCGGATTTATGATGTATTCGTTACGCAAAATCCCCAAGAAAACCGATTTTGTGGTGTTTGATAAATATAAGTTTGAAATTATCGACACCGATAATCTGAAAATCGACCAGCTTTTGGTTTCGCTTAATCAAGATATGCTTGAAAAGAAAGACTAAAGCAATGCCTGTCTGAAAATTTAACAAATAAACTTTATTTTTGTCATGGTTTCGTCATGCTCGGGCTTGACCCGAGCATCTCTTAGAGTTACCGAAACTCAAGATACTCGGGTCAAGCCCGAGTATGACGGTTTCTTTATTATGTAAGAGGATTAACTATATCGGCCATACTCCTGTGCATCTTCAGCCGCCGGGCGGATTTCAATCTTTGTCATTCAATCTTCACCCGCTTCAACCTCAAGGCATTGCTCAGCACCGACACCGAACTCATCGCCATCGCCGCGCCCGCGATAATCGGATTCAGAAAGCCGAATGCCGCCAGCGGTATGCCCAAAGTGTTGTAGACAAAGGCGAAAAACAGGTTTTGTTTGATGTTTTTCAAAGTGGCGCGGGAAATCAGCAGGGCATCGACCATTTGGTTGACGGAATGCTGCATCAGCGTGGCAGAGGCGGTGTGTTCGGCAACGTCTGCGCCGTCTTTCATGGCAAAGCTCACGTTGGCGGCAGCAAGCGCGGGGGCGTCGTTGATGCCGTCTCCGACCATGGCAACCACCTTGCCGGCGTTTTTCAGTTTCTGCACTTCGGCAGCTTTGTCGCGCGGGCTCATGTTGCCGTAGGCGTGGGAAATGCCGAGCTGTCCGGCGATGTAGCCGACCACGTTTTGGTTGTCGCCGCTCATGATGTAAACGTCGATGCCGTGGTTGTTCAGACGGCCTATGGCTTGTTGCGTGTCGGCTTTCAGCGCGTCGGCAAGGGCGAACGCGCCGACGGGTTGGTCGTTGACCGACACGGCCACGATGGTGGCGATGCGCCATACGGAATCAAGATTATCGGGCAGCACGAGATTGCAGTAATCGGGTTTGCCGACTTTCACCACGCCCGCGCCGTCAATCTCGGCGGAAATGCCTGCGCCGACGGCGGTTTGCGCGTTTTTGGCTTCGGGAATGTTGATGCCGCGCGATAAGGCCGTCTGAACAATGGCAGTAGCCAGAGGGTGGGTGGCATTTTGTTCGACAGCGGCGGCAAGGCGGTAGAGTTCGTTTTCTTCCATTTCAGACAGGCATAGCGTTGCCGCAACCTGAGGTTTGCCTTGCGTGAGCGTGCCGGTTTTATCCAGCACCACCGAATTCACATGGGCCGCTTCTTCCATGGCGGCGGCATCTTTAAACCAAATGCCGTGCTTCACCGCCTTGCCCATGCCGACCATAATCGCGGCGGGCGTAGCCAACCCGAGGGCGCACGGGCAGGCGATGACCAGCACAGCCACGGCATTCATCAATGTCGTTACCCAATCGGCCTTGACATACCAAGTAATCAGAAACGTCATCACCGCAATGCCGACCACGGCGGGCACAAACACCGCAGCCACTTTGTCGGCAATGCGTGCAATCGGCGCTTTGCTGCCTTGCGCTTCAGACAAAGCCGCCATCATGTCGCCGAGCAGGGTTTGGCTGCCGAGCTGTTCCGCGCGGTAAACCACGCTGCCGTCGGTCATCACCGCACCCGCCAGCACTTTGCTGCCCGCAGTTTTGGCTTCGGGGTTGGATTCGCCGGTGAGATGGCTTTCGTCCGCCCAACCGTTGCCGCTTTCCACCGTGCCGTCCGCCGCGATGCGCTCGCCGTGGTTGGCGCGGATCAAATCGCCGATCTGTACGTCGTCGAGCGGCACTTCCTGCCATTGCCCGCCGCGTTGCACGCTCACTTGGCGGGGCGTGAGTTTCAGCAGCAGGCTCAGGCTGTTGAGGCTGTTTTTCTTGGCGCGGTGTTCGAGAAATTTGCCCAAGCTCACGAAGCCCACCACCATCACGCCCGCTTCAAAATACACATGCGCCATATCGCCGTGGGCTGCGTGCGGGTGGAAAAACAGCATGAACACCGAGTAGAGATAAATCGCCGCCGTGCCGACGGTAACCAGCACGTCCATATTTGCCAGCCCGCCCTTGATGCTCGCCCACGCGCTTTTATAAAAGGGAACCGCCAACCAAAGCTGCACGATACTCGCCAGCACAAACTGCCACATCGGCGGCATCATCCAATCGTGCCGCCCGATCATCATGCCCGCCATGCCGAACAAAAACGGCACGTTAATCGCCAGCAGCAGCCACAACCGCCAGCCGATATGCGGTTCCGCTTCCGGCTGCATTGGCGCATCGGCTTTCAACGCGGCCTTAAAGCCGGCTTTTTCAATGATGTGAATCAGCGTGTCGGCATCGGCGCGGCTGTCGTCAAACACCACCTGCGCTTCTTCGCCGGCAAAATTCACCGAAGCCGTCTGAACAAAGTCTTTTTTGTTCAACACTTTTTCAATACGGCTGGCGCAGGCTTGGCAGGTCATGCCGTCGATTTGGAAACGGGCTTTTTGTTGCATGGTATTACCTTTAAATTTCAGACAGGCATTAGGGATGAGAAAGAGCTAATGAGAAAGAGCTAAATAGTATAAACAATGCCTGTCTGAAAAATTTTAAAGCGAAGCATCAAACCCAGCATCTTCAATGGCTTCAACTAATGCGGCGGTTTGCACTTCGGCCGGGTCGAACGTGATTTGAGCAGAGGCCGATGCCAAATCCACTTCGGCTTTCGCCACGCCGTCTAATGCCTCCAATACTTTGGTCACGCTTTTCACGCAGCCGCCGCAAGTCATGCCGCCGATTTTGATATTGATGGTTTCCATAAGTTCTTCCCTTTGTAAACATGAGGTTGAATGATTCATTCATTATATAAGGATGAACCGTCATATTCAAAGAATATGAATCAAGCAGGCAACAGAATGCCTGTCTGAAAGCAATTTAGAACACATATAAAGAATATTTGATTTTTATTAATCATTATTTTAAAGGTTGTGATAGTATTTAAAAAAATAAAAACAATCATGGAGCAAATATGGTGGGGAAAACCAAAACTTACTACGCCCATTCCGCCGAAAACCGGCCTGAACAACACTGGCAGACCTTGCAAAGCCACCTCGCTAACGTAGGCGATATGGCTGCAAGGTTTGCCGCTTTTTTTGGCGCGCAGGAAATAGCGCGCTATACCGGCTGCCTGCATGATTTGGGCAAATACACGCCTGAATTTGACCGGCGCTTGCGCGGCGGCCCTGCGGTGGATCACGCCACCGCAGGAGCGAAAATCGCCTTCGAACACTGGGGAGTGCCGGGCAAGTTGATGGCGTTTTGCATTGCCGGGCATCACGCCGGTTTGGCCAATGGCGATGGCGAAGGAGATGGCCGTCGCACCTTGAAGCAACGGCTTGCCTTGCAATTCGGTCAAGACATTCCGGCGCTGGATGCCGTGTGGCAGCAGGAAATCCATCTTCCGCAAACCTTGCCTGCTCCAGCTCTGAAGGCTGATGAGCACCGGCCCTTTTTCTCTTATGCGTTCTTTACCCGCATGCTGTATTCCTGTCTGGTGGACGCCGATTACCTCGACACCGAAGCTTTTTATGCGGAGCAGGAGGGGGAGCCCGTTCAGCGGGGCGGCCACCCTGATTTGTCAGAGCTGTGCACGCAGTTCAATCGTTTTATTTATGAGTTCAGACAAAAGGCTGCAAAAAAGCCGCAGCGCACGGAAGAAGAAAAACGCAATGCCGCACTGAACCGCCTGCGCAGCGAAATTCTCGACCATGCCGTGAGCCAAGCCGCACAAGCTCCGGGACCGTTTGCCCTGACCGTGCCCACCGGCGGCGGCAAAACGTTCACCTCCATGGCCTTCGCCCTCGAACATGCCAAGCGCCACGGCATGCGTCGCGTGATTTATGTGATTCCCTTTACCAGCATCATCGAGCAAAACGCAGCCGAGTTCTGCAAAGCCTTCGGTAACCTGGGCGAAGCCGCCGTGCTGGAGCACCACAGCACGTTTGACGACAGCAAACTGCAGGGCGAAAACAGCAAAGACAAACTGCGCCAAGCCTCGGAAAACTGGGATATGCCCGTGGTGGTTACCACTGCCGTGCAGTTTTTTGAATCGCTGTTTGCCGATCGCTCCTCGCGTTGTCGCAAGCTGCACAACATATCCGGCAGCGTGATTATTCTCGACGAAGCACAAATGCTGCCGCTGGGGCTCTTGCTGCCCATCGTGCAGGCCATCAAGGAGCTGGCGTGCAATTACCACTGCTCTATCGTCATGTGCACCGCCACCCAGCCTGCCATACAGGCCGAACACGGCTTTTACCGCGGTCTGGAGAATATCCGCGAACTCGCGCCCAATCCCCCTGAATTGTTCGACAAGCTGAGCCGCACCACCGTGCAACACATCGGCGCACAAACCGATGCCGAGCTGTTAGAAAAGCTCGCGCAGTACAGGCAAATCCTCATCATCGTCAACAATCGCCGCCACGCCCGCAGCCTGTACGACAGCGCCAAATGCCTCGACGGCGTTTTCCACCTCACCACTCTGATGTGCGCCAAACACCGCGCCCAAGTGCTGGAATTCATCCGAGGCCGTCTGAAAAACTGCGAACCCTGCCGCGTGATTTCGACTTCTTTAATTGAAGCCGGTGTCGATGTGGACTTACCCTTGGTCATGCGCGCCGAAGCCGGATTGGACAGCATCGCCCAAGCCGCAGGACGCTGCAACCGCGAAGGCAAAAGTCCGTCTGAAAACAGCTTCGTCTGGGTATTCAAACCCGAACAACAATGGAAGGCCCCGCCCGAACTCGGCCTGCTGGCCGCCGCCATGCGCGAAGTCGTGCGCCACCACGCCGACGACCTGCTGTCGCCGCATGCCATCCGCCGCTATTTCCAGCGTGTCTATGAAGAGAAGGGCAAGGCGCTGGATGGCAAGCAAATCCTTGCCAAGCACCACGATGCGGGCAGAACAATGGATTTCCCCTTCCAAACCATCGCTCGCGAATTCCGCATGATCGAAACCCATATGCAGCCGCTGATCATCCCCTTCAATGCCGAGGCCGAAGCCCTGATCGACAGCCTGCGCCACGCCGACCAAATCGGCGGCCTGCTGCGCAAGCTTCAGCCCTACACCGTGCAAATACCCGAAAACGCCTTGAAAGCCTTGTTTGAAGCAGGGCGGGTAGAAACGGTTAACGAAAAGCAGTTTGGGAAACAGTTTTACAGCCTGATTGGGTTGGATTTGTATGATGAAGCGGCGGGATTCTCTTGGGGAGATATGGAATTTTTGAAAGCAGAAATGCTAGTTTTTTGAAATTATCACCTATAAAATATAAATATTAATAATAAGATGAACTGAATTTTACTATAAGGCTAATTTTAAAAATAAAATTTTGGAAAAACTTATGCAGCAAAGCAAACTTACCCCCCATCAGTCTAAATATTTTGCCTGGCAACTGACCCGTCAAGCACAAAACGGCAGCATGGAATCTCTTGCCTCCACTTTAGTGGACTCGCAAGTAGACTTAAACCCGCATCAGGTCGATGCCGCCTTGTTTGCCTGCCAAAATCCATTGTCCAAAGGCGTGATTCTGGCGGATGAGGTGGGCTTGGGCAAAACCATTGAAGCTGGCTTGGTGATTTTGCAGCGTTGGGCAGAGCGTAAACGCAAGATTTTAATCATTACCCCTGCTAATCTGCGCAAACAATGGCATCAGGAATTGCAGGAAAAATTCGGTTTGCAGGGCGTGATTTTGGAAGCCAAAAGTTATAACGCCATTAAAAAACAGGGTAAAAATCCCTTTCGCCAAGACGCTCCGGTTATTTGTTCCTACCAGTTTGCCAAGTCTAAAGCGGATGACTTAAAAACGGTTGATTGGAATTTGGTGGTGCTCGACGAGGCGCACCGCCTGCGCAATGTCTATAAAAAAGGCAACGTAATTGCCAAAACCCTGCAACAAGCGCTTGACCACGTACCTTCCAAAGTGCTATTGACTGCCACACCGCTGCAAAACTCGCTTTTAGAGTTGTACGGCCTGGTCAGCATCATTGATCAGCATGTATTTGGCGATTTGGACAGTTTCCGCAGCCAGTTCGGTACAAAACCTTCGGAGCAAAGCCTGCACAACCTACGCCAGCGATTGCAAACGGTGTGCAAACGCACGCTGCGCCGTCAAGTGCAAGCCTATGTGCCTTATACCGCACGCCTTGCCATTGTTCAGGAATTCACACCATCAGACGAAGAAAAAGCACTTTCCGCATTGGTGGCAGACTACTTGCGCCGCTCCAATCTGCAAGCCATGCCTGAGGGGCAAAGGCAGCTGATTTCACTGGTATTATGGAAACTTTTGGCTTCGAGCAGCCGGGCGATTGCCGGTGCCTTGGATACCATGAGCAAACGCCTGCAAGGCGTATTGAATGAGGCAAACATCACGGATCTCGTTGAAACGCTGGATGAAGATTATGAAAGCTTGGACGAAACCGCAGAAGAATGGGAAAACGAAAACGGCGAAACACCCAGCCTAACCTGCGACGAATACCAAGCCATCGCCAACGAAATCGAAGAGCTCAATCATTTTAAAAACTTGGCACAAAATATCCGCGAAGATGCTAAAGGCAAAGCATTGTTTGGTGCGTTAGAAAAAGCCTTTGCCGAGCTTAAACGCTTGGGTGCGGCACAAAAAGCCATTATCTTTACCGAATCCAAACGCACCCAGGAATACCTGCTTGAATGCTTATCCAAAAGTACCTATGCGGGTGAAAACGGCGATGGTATCGTATTGTTTAACGGCACCAACAGCGGCCCGCAAGCCCAAACCATCTACAAAAACTGGCTCAAAAAACACGAAGGCAGCGACAAAATCACCGGCTCCAAAACCGCCGATACCCGCGCCGCCCTTGTTGAGCATTTTAAAGAACACGCCACCATCATGATCGCCACCGAAGCCGGTGCCGAAGGCATCAACCTGCAATTTTGCTCGTTGGTCATCAACTATGATTTGCCGTGGAACCCGCAACGCATCGAACAGCGTATCGGACGCTGCCACCGCTACGGGCAAAAACACGATGTGGTCGTGGTGAACTTTTTGGATAAAAGCAACGAAGCCGATGCCCGCGTTTACGAACTGCTGTCAGAAAAGTTCCGGCTTTTTGAAGGCGTATTCGGTGCCAGCGACGAAGTGCTCGGTGCTATCGGTTCAGGTGTGGATATCGAACGCCGCATTGCCGATATCTACCGCCGCTGCCGCCTGCCCAATGAAATCAAAACCGGTTTTGACGCACTGCAACAAGAACTTTCCGGCGAAATCAACGCGGCCATGACCCAAACCCGCCAAACCCTGCTGGAAAACTTCGACGAAGCAGTGCAAGCGAAACTCAAAATCCGTGCTGACGACAGCGAGCGCACCCGCAGCAAATACGAAAAACTGCTACTCAACTTCACCCGCAGCGCATTGGGCAAACACGCAACCTTTGATGCACACGGCTTTACCCTGCACAGCCTACCTGAAAACCTTTCAGACGGCCTCAGCCATATCCCGGCAGGCCGTTACGAACTGCCCCGCCAAAACGGAAATGCCCACCTCTACCGCATCAGCCACCCGTTGGCACAAGCCCTGCTTGCCCAAGCCAAATCCTGCCATTGCCCGCCTGCCAAACTGATATTCGATTACGGCGAATATCAGAAACAGCACGGCAAAATCAGCACCTTGGCGCCTTATATCGGACAAAGCGGGCAATTGATTGCCAAGCTTGTTATCATTCGTGCCTTTAACAATCAAGAACAGCATTTGCTGGTAGCCGCCATTACCGACAGCGGCGAAATCCTGCAAGAAACCGACCCCGAAAAACTGCTCGGTCTGCCCGCCAACCAAACACCCATCATGCAGCCGCCACAGATTCAGACGGCCTTAAGCCAAGACATCACCGCCCGCCGTCAAGCCCTGCTGAATGAAGCCCAACAACGCAACCTTGATTACTTTGAACAAGAAGTACAAAAACTGGACGATTGGGCAGACGACCTCAAACACGGACTGGAACAAGAAATCAAAGAAACCGACCGGCAAATCAAAGAAATCCGCCGCACCGCCGCTACCGCCGCCACATTGGAAGAAAAACTCGCCTGGCAGAAAAAACAGCGGGAGTTGGAAAGCAAACGCAGCAAACAGCGACGCGAGCTGTTCGACAGGCAGGACGACATTGAAAATCAGCGGAATGCACTGATTGAAGAGTTGGAGAGAAGTTTGCAGCAGCAAGTGGAGGAGGAAGAGATGTTTTTTATTAAGTGGGAGATGGTGTGATGAAAAAGAAAACACATAGCCTTTCAGTTTTTCTGTTAAAAGAATCTATAACACAGGAAGATCAAGCTATTCAAGGCATAGGTGGTTTAAAGAAAACAGTCCTGGAAATAGAGGGTGGGCAAGAATTAGTTTTGTATTCCAAGCAAAATCCCCCTCGTCCACCTTCATGGGTAAATTTGTTTAAGCCTCATATAGATGATGATTTAAGTCATTTATTTAGTTCTGGTTGTGCAGCAGTCCTCTTGATGAAACATAGTGACAGATATTTTGCTTTAACTTTTGGATATGGTCGTCATCTTCTTAATCCAGATTGCTTTGAGGAAAATTTTGGGCTACGAGTTGTTGTGAATGCAGTGGATCCGGGAAAGTTAAGAAGTGTAGATGTGCATACTTTGGAATCTATACCTGTTCATAAGAAAAACCAAGCCAGTGTTTCAACAAGCTTTGCTGATTTTGGCTTGGATGTTGAACAAGATTTAATGTATGCAGCTACAGGTTCTCCAAAAGATAAAAATTTTTGTAAAACACTTTCTGGAAAAGATGCACTCAAGGTCTCGCTACCTTTTGAGTTGAAAGATCTTCCTTTGCTTTTGAATAAAGCGATAACTTTGTTTGATTCTGAATCTTACAAACAAAGTTTTCCTTGGATAGATAGATTATCAGAAGTTAGAAATTTATCCATTAAAAATGAATTAGACGCAAAGCTGATTGAGAAAATTGCTCAAAATGACTTTTCAAAAACATGGCTTTCCATTCCTGAAGTTATTAACTGGGAAAATATTTCAGGCTTCAGATACCAAAAAGCCAAAAGGGGAGAGCTTCATGATGATATAAGTTGGGAAGGCTATTTGGCTTATACAAGGAATGATAGCGAAGAACTCTCTATTAAAAAGATGAGGGAGCAGTATATTCATTGCATTAATGTTGCAAATGAACAGCCCACATATACATGGAAAGTTTATCAATGTATTTATTGTGAGCTTGAACTGAATGGGGGAGCGTACTCTTTAACAAATGGAAAATGGTACAAAATTGATGGTGATTTTTTGGAAAATTTAGATAAGAATATTCAAGATATTCCTTTGTCAAAAATATCGTTACCTGAATATTCTGAAAAATCTGAAGATAAATATAATGAAAAAGTTGTAAATAGTGATGGCAGCAGATTTGTGTTAATGGATAAAAGAAATATATCTTATGGTGGTGGGAGTAGCAGAATTGAGCTTTGCGATATTTACACAAATGATAAGAAGCTCATTCATGTAAAAAGATATGGCGGCTCAAGCGTATTAAGTCATCTATTTTCTCAAGGTTTGGTTTCCACTCAATTGATCTTGTCAGATGGAAATTTTCGCGCTTTGGTGAATAAAAAATTACCGAAGACTCATAAATTACCCGCTAAAAATGAAAAACCAAAAGCAAGTGAGTTTGAAGTTGTATATGTCATAGCAAGCAATGATAAGAAAACGACTGCACTTGATTTACCTCTTTTTAGCAAAATAAATTTGCGCAGTTGCTATAACCGCCTTCAATTAATGGGCGTGTCTGTTAGTATCTGTATCGTGCCTGTTGTAATTAATGATTTAAAAGCGGATGTGTCGTAATGAAAAACCAAAAACTAGAACTCACTTGGATAGGCAAGCATAAACGTCCTAAGTTAGAAGCCCGTATTTTATTGGAAGAGGCGGATAAGTCTTATCATGCCAAGGTGCGGTCGGAAAAGGATGTGTTTGATAACCGTCTGATTTTTGGCGACAACTTGCTTGCGCTCAAAACGTTGGAGCAGGAATTTACCGGCAAGGTGAAATGTGTGTTTATTGATCCGCCGTATAACACGGGCAGTGCGTTTACGCATTACGATGATGGGCTGGAGCATTCGATTTGGCTGGGATTGATGCGCGACCGTTTGGAGATTATCAAGCGTTTGCTTTCTGATGACGGTTCGTTGTGGATTACCATTGATGACAATGAAGCCCATTATTTGAAAGTGTTATGTGATGAGATTTTTGGGCGGGGGAATTTTGTAACAAATGCGGTTTGGCAGAAAAAATATGCTCCACAGAATGACGCAAAGTGGTTGTCTGACTCTCATGACCATATTTTGGTTTACGCCAAGAATAAAATAATTTGGAGACCACATTTACTTGCGAGGACAGAAGAAGCGAATAGCTTATATAAAAATCCTGATAATGATTCGAGAGGAGTGTGGATGTCTGACAACATGTCAGTAAAAACATATTCTTCTACAACGGATTATCCAATAGTTACTCCGTCAGGTAGAGTTGTTCATCCGCCAGCAAGCCGCTGTTGGGCATATACTAAGGAAAAGCTAGATCAGTTAATCCGTGAAAATAGAATTTGGTTCGGTAAAAAAGGTGATGGTGTTCCAAGAATAAAGCGTTTTCTGAATGAGGTTCAAAGTGGGATTGTTGCAAAAACAATATGGTTAAGAGAAGAAGTTGGTGATAATCAAGATGCTAAAAAAGAAGTCAAGCAATTTAATTCAGAAGATGTTTTTGATACACCAAAACCTGAAAAGCTTTTACAACGAATTATCCATCTAGCCACCAACCCTGGCGATCTGGTGCTCGATTCCTTCGCCGGTTCCGGCACCACAGGCGCTGTGGCGCATAAGATGGGACGGCGCTGGGTTATGGTGGAACTGGGCGAGCATTGCCACACGCATATTATTCCACGTCTGCAAAAGGTGATTGACGGCAGCGATCAGGGCGGGATTTCCAAAGCGGTGAATTGGCAGGGCGGCGGCGGTTTTCGTTATTACCGTTTGGCGCCGACTTTGATTGTGAACGACAAATGGGGTAATCCGATCATCAACCCCGACTACAACCCTGAAATGCTTGCCGAAGCGCTTGCCAAGTTGGAGGGCTTTACTTACCGACCGTCTGAAACCCATTGGTGGCAGCATGGTTTTTCCAGTGAGCAGGATTTTATTTATGTGACCACGCAAACCTTATCCGCCGAGCAGTTGCAGGCGTTGTCGGATGAGGTGGGCGAAGGACGCAGTTTGCTGATTTGCTGTTCGGCATGGCGCGGCATCACGGCAGCGCAGGCGGCGGAGCGTTTTCCCAATCTCACCTTAAAGAAAATCCCGAAAATGATTTTGGCACGCTGTGAATGGGGGCATGACGATTACAGTTTGAATGTCGCCAATCTGCCCTTTGCCGAAGTCGAACCCCTGTCTGAAAAAACGGATGACCAGAAACCGCCTGTGAAAGCGAAAAAGGGCAAAAGGCTACCTGAAAAGCAAGAGGGGCTGTTTGATGGGGAATATGGTGATGGGTAAGGAAAATTCATCATTGCCAAATGATTACGGGCAGTGGCTGATAGAAATCAAAGATCGGGTACTGGTGGCACGGCAAAGAGCGGTTTTAGCTGTGAATGCCGAGCTGATTTCTCTTTATTGGCATATCGGGCGGGATATTTTGCAGCGGCAGGCGGCACAGGGCTGGGGCAGTAAAGTGATTGAGCGCTTGGGGCGTGATTTGCGCGAATCTTTTCCTGAAATGAAAGGGTTTTCCCGTGCCAACCTGCTGTATATGCGGGCTTTTGCCGAAGCATGGCCTGATTTTGAAATTGTCCAACAGGCTGTTGGACAATTGCCGTGGGGGCATAATGTTCTGTTATTAAATCGTATTAAAGAGCAAGATGTCCGCTTGTTTTATGTGCGAAAGGTGATGGCTGAAAATTGGTCGCGTGCTACCTTGGAAAAGCAAATCAAAAACCGTTTGCACGAGCGGCAAGGGCAAGCCGTTACCAATTTTGAAACCCGCCTGCCCAAGCCTCATTCACAATTGGCGCAAGAAACGCTTAAAGATCCCTATCTGTTTGATTTTTTGGGCTTAGGGGATGAGGCACATGAACGGGATATTGAAAATGCTTTGGTGTAACACATTACCCGTTTTTTGTTGGAGTTGGGCAGCGGCTTTGCTTTTGTCGGGCGGCAATATCGTTTGGAAGTGAATGGCGATGAGTTTTTTATTGATTTACTGTTTTACCATATCCGTCTGAAATGCTATGTGGTGGTGGAGCTTAAGGCTACGGCATTCAAGCCCGAACATGCCGGGCAGCTGAATTTTTATTTGGCAGCAGTAGATGCGCAAATTAAAGCCGAGGAGGATAATCCAACCATCGGACTGTTGCTGTGTAAAACGCAAAACCGTTTGGTTGCCGAATATGCGCTATCGGGTATTGATAAGCCGATTGGTGTGGCTGAATACGAGCTGGTGCGGGCTTTGCCGGATCAGTTGCTGACAAATTTGCCGACGGTTGAGCAATTGGAAAATGAGTTGTTGGATTGGCAAAACGATCAGCAACTTTCCGGTTTCTCCGGATAGTTCAAAATAATATATATAACAAAGGATTATTAGAATGACCACACGGGTACAACACCATATCAACGGCCGCCTGTCGCTACGCACGCCGCAGGCGGAGAGTTTGGCGAAGTTAAAACAGGCTTTGGATGCCGCGCCACAGATGCTCAAGCACGAGCGTGATGTGGCGGCGGTTTTGGAGATTTTGAAAGGCAAATTCGCCACTTTACAGGATTTTGAGCGCGAGTTTCCGTCTTTGTGTTTTGCGCTGGCAACGGGCGTGGGCAAAACCCGCTTAATGGGTGCGTTTATTGCTTATCTGCATTTGGCGCACGGCATCAACAATTTTTTTGTGCTTGCGCCCAACCTCACCATTTACAACAAGCTGATTGCCGACTTTTCGCCTAATACCCCTAAATATGTGTTTAAGGGGATTAGTGAATTTGCCCTTCATCCGCCACGGGTGATTACCGGCGAAGATTACGAGCGGCAGGATATTGCTTCCGGCGACTGGATAACGGAGGTACGCATCAACATTTTCAATATCGCCAAAATCAATTCTGAAGTGCGCGGCGGCAAAGAACCGCGTATCAAGCGGATGCGCGAGGTGCTGGGCGACAGTTATTTCAATTATTTGGCGAATTTGCCCGATTTGGTGCTGTTAATGGACGAATCGCACCGCTATCGTGCACAAGCCGGTATGCGGGCGATTAATGAATTGAAACCGTTATTGGGTTTGGAATTGACCGCCACGCCTTTTGTAGAAACGGGAAAAGCACCGCAGCCGTTTAAAAATGTGATTGTCGATTATCCTCTTGCGCGGGCGCTGGAGGACGGTTTTGTGAAAGTGCCGGCCGTCGTCACTCAGCGTAATTTCAATGCCAAAGACTATACGCTTGAAGAAATCGAGAAAATCAAATTGGAAGACGGCGTGCGTTTGCATGAAAACACCAAGGTAGAGTTGCTTACCTATGCGCGCGAAAACGGCGTCAAGCCGGTTAAGCCCTTTATGCTGGTGATTGCCCGCGATACTACGCATGCAACGGCTTTGCTGGCTTTGATGGAGTCGGAAAACTTTCACGGCGGGCGTTATCGCGGCAAGGTGATTCAGGTGGATTCGAGCAAATCGGGCAAAGACGAAGAAGAAATGATTGCCCGTTTGCTGGCGGTGGAAAGCGTGGATGAGCCGACCGAGATTGTGATTCACGTTAATATGTTGAAAGAAGGTTGGGATGTGACCAATCTTTATACCATCGTGCCGCTGCGTGCTGCCAATGCCCGTACCTTGATTGAGCAATCCATCGGACGCGGTTTGCGTTTGCCCTATGGCAAGCGTACCGGCGTGGCGGCGGTGGACAGGCTCAATATCATTGCCCATGACCGTTTTCAGGAAATTATTGATGAAGCCAATCAAGGCGATTCGGTGCTGCGTTTGCAGCAGGTGATTTTGGAAGCACCCTGCCAAGATGATGAAAAAGTCAGCGTTCAGGTAGCCAGCAGTATGGAGGTGTGTTTGGGGTTGGCTGAGAGGCCGTCTGAAAATATGTCGGCACAAGAACCACAATCTTATCAACCCGTTTTTACCAACGAACATGAAAAACGCAT
This sequence comes from Neisseria sp. 83E34, assembly GCF_001308015.1. Taxonomy (GTDB): domain Bacteria; phylum Pseudomonadota; class Gammaproteobacteria; order Burkholderiales; family Neisseriaceae; genus Neisseria. Next base: position 22,716 of record NZ_LGYH01000005.1, on the reverse strand, counting down.
TGCCCGTGTGGTGATGGAGGTGGCGGCACAATATGGCCGCAGGCCTGATGATGCACCGACTTCGCAAGCATTATTGCAGTCAGATATACAGGCACAAATTACCGCCGAGGTGCAAAAACGCCTGCAGCCGGCACAGGCTGAATTGCCAATGGCAGATACGCCGGATGTGGCTGGTATTGTTGCCAAAACCACAAAGGTGATGGTGGACAGCACCATCGATATTCCGCGCATTACCGTTGTGCCGAGCGGCGAGGTGAGCACGGGTTTTCATCCGTTCACTTTGGATGTCAGCCGGTTGCATCTGCAGCCGAGCGAACGGGAAATCACCATTCACAATCTGCATACCAACGAGCAAACCAGCTTGGCACGGGAAATGGGGCTGACTGAAAAACGTCCCGAAGACTATATCGTTCATGCGCTGATTGATTTTGACGATATTGATTACTTCACCCAGTCCGAGCTTTTGTATGATTTGGCAGGACAAATGGTGGCGCATTTGCACAGCTATTTAAGTGAGGAAGAAGCCTTGAATGTGCTGGACAAAGAACGCCGCCTGATTGCCCGTGAAATTCATGCGCAAATGGTCGCACACTTTTGGGAAAAGGCCGCTGGCTACGAAGCCAAAGTCAGTCAAGGGTTTAGCACGCTCAAACCTTGTGTCTATACAGTGGCCGCCAACGAAGCCGTGCATTCGGTGCGCGATACCGTGACCGACAAAACGCGCATCAAAAATATGTTGTTCGGCCATTTCGCAAAATGTCTGTATCCGTTGCAAAAATTTGATTCCGACACCGAACGCCGCTTTGCCGTGATTTTGGAGCGTGATGCACAAAAATGGTTCAAACCCGCCAAGGGGCAGTTCCAAATAGATTACAAACTGGGTATGGAGCAAAAAGAATATTTGCCCGATTTTGTGGCAGAAACGGAGGATTGTATTTTGATGGCGGAAACCAAGGCGCATGCTGATTTGGATAGTGCTGAAGTGCAAGCCAAGGCCCAAGCGGCAAGCACATGGTGCAAACACGCATCCAATTACGCCAGCCAACACGGCACGAAAGCGTGGCGTTATCTGTTGATTCCTCATGATGAAGTGAGTGAAGCCAAAAAATTGGCGGATTTTTTGCGGTTTGAGAAAAAGGCCGTCTGAAAATAGCCGATGTATCGCAGCCTTCGGGCTGCGTGGGTTGAAACTAAAGTTGATAGTTTAAAGTGAAAGTCAGCCGCCTTCGGGCGGCTGTGTGTAAAAGGAGCCGGTATGGCAAACAAAATACGCTTACACATCTGGGGTGACTACGCCTGCTTTACCCGCCCCGAGATGAAAGTGGAGCGGGTGTCTTACGATGTGATCACACCGTCGGCGGCGCGGGGGATTTTGGCGGCGGTGCATTGGAAGCCGGCTATTCGCTGGGTGATTGACCGTATTCATGTGTTGAAGCCGATTCGCTTTGAGTCGGTGCGGCGTAATGAATTGGGCAGCAAGATTTCGGCGAGCAAGGTCAGCGGGGCGATGCGGCGCAAGAGTGTGGAAGATTTGTATGCGTTGATTGAGGATGACCGTCAGCAGCGCGCGGCGACGGTGTTGAAAGATGTGGCTTATGTGATTGAAGCGCATGCCGTGTTGACTGCGCGGGCGGGCGAGGGCGAAACCATTGCCAAGCATATCGAGATGTTCAAACGCCGTGCCACAAAAGGGCAGTGTTTCCAGCAGCCTTGCATGGGTGTGCGTGAGTTTCCGGCACATTTTGCTTGGGTGGATGAGGGCGAGCCTTTGCCGGTTTCATGCCTGTCTGAAAACGAGTTGAACCGCGATTTGGGCTGGATGCTGCACGATATTGATTTCGACCACGGCAATACGCCGTATTTTTTTCGTGCGGAAATGATAAACGGGGTGATTGAGGTGCCGCCGTTTGATGCAGAGGAGGTGAAAAGATGATTTTGGCCTCTCTTGCACGCTATTACCGCCGTTTGGCAGCGGAGAATGATGACCGAACAGGCGAGCCGAAAGTGCCGTCGTATGGTTTTAGTGAGGAAAAAATCGGCTGGGTGCTGGTGTTGGATTCAGGCGGCCTGTTGGTGGATGTGGTGCCGCATCTGACGGATGACAAAAAACCGCAACCCCGCCTGATGAGTGTGCCGCGCCCTGAAAAGCGCACGTCGGGCGTGAAGCCCAATTTTTTGTGGGACAAAACTGCTTATGCGCTGGGCGTGGAAGCCAATAAAGACAAAACCGCTGCCAAGGAGCAGCCGTTTAGGCCGTCTGAAAAAACCTTTGCCGCTTTCCGCGAGCTGCATTTGGAAGCCCTGAAAGACACGCAAGACGAGGGTTTGCTGGCCTTGCGCCGTTATTTGGAGCGCTGGCAGCCCGAACAATTTGCCCATCCGCCCTGCCGGCCTGACATGCTCGATGCGAATGTGGCGTTTAGGTTGGACGGTACGCGCGGCTATATCCACCAGCGTGAAGCGGCGCAGGCATTGTGGGCAGGCCGTCTGAAAAACGATGAAGCGGAGCAGGGCTTGTGTTTGGTAAGTGGCGAACAAGCACCGATTGCGCGGCTGCATCCGGCGATTAAGGGGAGGACACTGACTTTAGCTGGGGGACAAAGTTCTGGTTGTTCTATTGTTGCATTCAATCAAGATTCATTTAAATCGTATGGAAAAGAAAAGGGGACAAATGCACCAGTTTCTGAACAAGCTGCATTTGCTTATACGACAGCATTAAATTATTTGCTAAGAAATGATGACCATTGCCTGACCATCGGCGATGCCAGCACCGTTTTTTGGGCGGAAGCCGCTACGCCTGAGCAAGCCGCGGCGGCGGAAGGGTTTTTTGCCGCTGCTTTCACCCCGCCCGATGACGAGCAGGAAAGCAAAAAAGTATTCAATATTTTGGAGCAAATCGCTAAAGGCCGCCCTTTGCAGGAAGCTGCGCCCGAATTGTCGCCCGACACCCGCTTTTATATTTTGGGCTTGGCGCCGAATGCTTCACGGATTTCCATCCGCTTTTGGCTGGATACCACGTTTGGCAAGCTGGCGGAACATTTGGCGCAACATTGGAAAGATTTGGCGCTTGAACCGTGTGCGTGGAAAACGCCGCCTTCAATTTTCAAATTGTTACTGGAAACAGCGATTAAGTTTAAAAATAGCGAGGGACGCTACGAAAAACCAAAGGCGGAAACCATTTCGCCCGTGTTGGCCGGTGAAATGACCCGCGCCGTGATCGGCGGCACGCCCTATCCCATGAGTTTGCTGTCGCAATTAATCGCGCGTATCCGTGCCGACGGCGATGCCAACGGCCTGCGCATTGCCATGATTAAAGCCGTATTGCAGCGGCGTTTCAGAAAAGGTTTGATTAAAGAGGAGATTCCCATGAGTTTGGATACCGAAAGCCGCAACACGGCTTATTTGCTCGGCAGATTGTTCGCCGTGTTGGAGCGCATTCAATATCAGGCGCTGGGTGAATTGAATGCGGGCATTGCCGACCGCTATTACGGCTCCGCTTCCGCGGTGCCGTTTTCCGTGTTCCCGCGTTTATTGAGCGGCGCAAAACACCATTTGTCCCGCCTGCGTAAAGACAAAGCAGGCATGGCAGTAAATCTCGATAAAGATTTGAGCGCCGTGATTGCAGGCCTGCCTGAAACCTTCCCGCGCCATTTGAGCATGGAAGAGCAAGGCCGCTTCGCCATCGGCTATTACCATCAAAAACAAAGCTATTTCGCCAAAAAAGACCCCGCAGAAACCCAATCACATGAAGGAGAATGAAAATGTCTATCCAAAACCGCTATGAATTCGTGTTTTTCTTCGACGTAAGCAACGGCAACCCCAACGGCGACCCCGACGCAGGCAATATGCCGCGCCTCGATCCTGAATCCAGCAAAGGTTTGGTAACCGATGTGTGCCTGAAGCGCAAAATCCGCAACTTTGTAGAAATGGCAAATGAAAACCGACCCGGCTATGAAATTTATGTCAAAGAAAAAAGCGTGCTCAACCTGCAAAACAAGCGCGCTTATGAAGCCCTCGGCATCGAACCCGAAGCCAAAAAACTGCCTAAAGACGAAGCCAAAGCCCGCGATATCACTGCATGGATGTGCAAAAACTTCTTCGATATCCGCACTTTCGGCGCAGTGATGACCACAGAAGTCAACAGCGGCCAAGTGCGCGGCCCCGTGCAGCTTGCCTTCGCCCAATCCATCGACCCCATCGTGCCGCTGGAAGTCTCTATTACCCGCATGGCCGTTACCAACGAAAAAGACCTCGAAAAAGAGCGCACTATGGGGCGCAAATACATCGTCCCCTACGCACTCTACCGCGTGCACGGCTTCGTTTCCGTCAATCTTGCCGCCAAAACCGGCTTTTCTGATGAAGACCTGCAACAACTGTGGAACGCCTTGAAGCTCATGTTTGAGCACGACCGTTCCGCCGCCCGCGGCGAAATGGCCGCCCGTAAACTCATCGTCTTCAAACACGACAGCACACTCGGCAACGAACCGGCGCATAAACTGTTTGAAGCCGTCAAAGTCGAGCGCATCCACGGCGAAAGCGGCACGCCCGCAGCCGCATTCAGCGATTACGCCATCAGCGTGGATTCAGACGGCCTCAAGGGTGTGGGAGTAGTGGAAATTCTGTAAATAAATTATTTAAATTCAGTTCATTATAAATATGAACACATTTAAAATTGAAATTGTGTTCACGTTTTATGTTTTTATTGGTATAATCTTTGCTCTGTGAAAAAAGGAGCATCAAATGAAAAATTTCATCCAAAGCTTGGAAAATGAATTTGTTGAAAAAAACCAGGAAAAAACAACATTCAGTATTCGCCTTTCCGTAAAAGAAGACTTGATCTTGCAGGAAATCGCTGAAAGTTTTGACATGTCGCGACAAGAACTGTTGCACCGCCTGATTACAGAGCAAATTATTGTTCCGTGGAAAAAGCGGTTCGAGGAGCAGGCAAATGAGGAACTGGAGGAGGTGGATGCCGAGCAATCAACCCAATATTTTTTGCTCAATACCAATAAAGTTAATGATATCGATGATCATGATTTTATGTTGGAAAAACAAGTGGCGGCGGCATTTGAAGATGGCTATAAAGAGAAAATTGCTAAATTCAAAAAAGGCGACTGGGTATTTCTCTACGAATCAGGGCAAGGAATCGTGGCATTCGGGCAAGCATCAGGCAAGCTGGAAAAAGCACCGCATTATGGAAGGGAAGATAAAACCTATTATCAGCGTTTGGAGGGCTTTACCCGTTTATCAAAAGCTATTAAGGCCAGTGAAGTTAAAAGGATTTTGAACCGTTCATTTCCATTTGCCCAAACCTTGGCACGAATTGCTGATGGAGAAAAGTTATTATTAGAGGTTAAAAAATGATGAAAATAATCTATATAAAGCGCTTAGAATGAGTATTTTTTACCACAATAAGCGCTGATTGGTGAGAAAAATACCATGACAAGCATCCCACTCTCCGCCCTGCAACACTACGCCTTTTGTCCGCGCCAGTGTGCTTTGATTCATAACGAACAAGTATGGGCGGAGAATTTTTTGACCGCACAAGGTCGTGCGTTGCATGAGCGGGTGGATGGCGGCGAGCCGGAAATGCGCAAGGGCGTGCGCTTCGAGCGCAGCGTGCATGTGTCGGCAGAAAACTTAGGCGTGCACGGCGTGTTGGATATGGTCGAGCGCGATATTCAGACAGGCCGTCTGAAACCTGTCGAATACAAGCGTGGCAAACCCAAGCCCGAACCGTTCGACGAAATCCAGCTTTGTGCTCAAGCGCTGTGTTTGGAAGAAATGACCGGGCAAACGGTGGCAGAAGGCGCATTGTGGTACATGCAAACCCGCCACCGCGTATCGATTGTGTTTTCAGACGGCCTCAGGGCAGAAACGCTGGATACCATCGCACAAGTGCGCGGGCTTTTGGAAAGCGGTATCACCCCGCCGCCGGAATACGGCAAACGCTGTAAAGCCTGTTCGTTGATTGAGGTTTGTCAGCCGAAGTTGATGGAGAGGGATCGGTCGGTGGGGTATGTGGAAGGGTTGTTTGGCAAATGCTTTTGATTTATTGGTATTTTTAGGAGAGTATGTGAAAATATTTTTCGTTATTGTTTGGTTGCTTTTGGCTTTTATTACAAATATTTTTGATAAGTCTTTTCTGGGATTGAATCCTAGTAGCTGGTCCATGATATTTGGTGCTTTGTCGTTATTATTTGGAGCTAGTTACATTAGAGATAGATTTGTGAAAAATAACATAAGTGCTAATTTAAATGGAGATAATATACAAAGTATTCAGAATTCTGGAAAAATTAACGGCAATATAAACATTAATCAAATAAACAAAAAGGATTGAAAAATGGTTTTGGGAAAAAATTTAACATTATTTCAGGGTGAAAATTCTGTATCTTTGCAAAACCAAGGGGAGATTACTGGTAGTGTAAATATTGGGCTTTCATTTTCTGAAATTAAAAATCTATTTGAGACACTATTTTCTGCTAAGTTACCTAGCTTGATAGCAGATGCAAAATCTGAATCATATAAAGCCATTGCAGATTTCGCATTTCAATTCCATGAAAAGCTAAGTTCAACTGTCGATGAGGCTTTAAGTGGTCGTATTGATGAAGAAATGGAGAAAAGATTTGCTTCTTCTGAAGTACAAAGTTTAATTAGTGAGATAGTTAACCAAGTTGGAACAAAAAATGATATTTCATTAAATGATTTATTGGCAAATTTATTAATGGATAAGCTAAATAGTAATAGCAATGACTATTTGATTAATCAGGCTATCTCATATGTAAAATACTTAAACAAGGATCAGATATTTTTCTTGTGTTTCATTAGATATCTTAGAGATGTCCCATATGTTTTGGTTAACTATAGTGAGGGTCAATTTTCTAGTAATATTTTCGATGTTTACCAATTAATTGATAGTAAAGTTGCCTCACTAGATTTGCAGGTTGATTTACGGAAAAAGGCAGAAGATATTTATAAAGGATATATAAATAATATATCAAAATTCTTTATGAATAATATTTCTTCTCCTGTGGATATTGATTTACTTGCTTTGAATAATATGATTTTTTCTGATAAGTCTTATAGAATTAGTACATTACAAGTTTTTGGAAAGGGTTTAGGAATAAATGATTATAAAGAAGAAAATATAAAAATTGATTTCCCAAATTTTATTGAGTTTATTGAGTTTATGAAAATAGATGTTTCTAATCTTGATGAATTAATTAAGCCATTAACTCCATTTGGGAAATGTATTGCGAAAAATTGCAATATAAAAATTGATTAAAAATAAATTAAATGGATTGTTAGTTGGTTGGATAAAAACCTATTAAAATCATTAAATTAATAAAAGTACTGGATTTCCAACTCAACCTATGATTACTACGATACCGTCTGAAGCCTAAATCATCATTTAGATGGCACTTTAAAGCGCGGTCAAAATTCAAGGAGTTTTTCAAACCATGCGCAAACTGCAAAACACGCTCTATATCACCACTCAAGGCAGTTATCTGCATAAGGAGCGGGAAACGCTGGTGGTGGAGCAGGAGCGCAAGAAGGTGGCGCAGTTGCCGGTGCATGCGATTGGGCATATTTTTTGTTTCGGTAACGTGTTGGTGTCGCCTTTTTTGATGGGGTTTTGCGGTGAAAACAATGTGAATTTGGCGTTTTTTACCGAAAACGGACGGTTTTTGGGGCGTTTGCAGGGGCGTCAGAGTGGTAATGTGTTGTTGCGGCGGGCGCAGTATCGGCTGTCGGAGCAGAATCCTGTGCCGATTGCGCGGCATATTATTGCGGCGAAGATTCAGTCGGCCAAGCGGGTGTTGCAGCGGCGTTTGCGCAATCATGGCGAGCATGCGGAGGTGCTGGCGGCGGTAACGGCGTTGAATTTTTCTTTGCAGCAGTTGAAGCGGGCGGAGTGTTTGGACAAGGTTCGCGGGATTGAGGGCGATGCGGCGGCGCGTTATTTCGGGGTGTTCCGGCATTTGCTTGCGGAGAAAAGCGGTTTTGATTTTGACGGCCGCAACCGTCGCCCGCCGCGTGATGGGGTGAATGCGCTGCTGTCTTTTCTGTATGCGGTGCTGGGCAAGGACATCAGCGGGGCGTTGCAGGGCGTGGGCTTGGATCCGCAGGTGGGTTTTCTGCATGCTGATCGGCCGGGGCGCGACAGTTTGGCGCAGGATATTTTGGAAGAGTTCCGCGCGTGGTGGGTGGACAGGATGGTGTTGAGCCTGATTAACCGCGGGCAAATCAAGCCGCAGGATTTTGTAACGGAGGCGGGCGGTGCGGTGAATATTAAGCCGGAAGTGCGCAAGTTGCTGTTTCAAACGCTGCAAAGCAAAAAGCAGGAAAAGATTGTGCATCCGTTTTTGCAGGAGGAAGTGGAAATCGGCCTGCTGCCGCATATTCAGGCGATGCTGCTGGCGCGGCATCTGCGCGGGGATTTGGCGGAATATCCGCCGTTTTTGATGCGTTGAGTTTTTCAGACAGGCATTTTCAGACGGCCTTTCGGGTAATCTTTGAGGCCGTCTGAAAATGCCTGTCTGAAAAATGGATAAGGGGAAATAGTGTGTTGATGTTGATTACTTATGATATTTCGCTGGAAGACGCGGCAGGGCAGGCGAGGCTGCGGCGCATCGCCAAACATTGTTTGGATTACGGCGTGCGCGTGCAATATTCGGTATTCGAGTGCGACGTTACGCCTGATCAGTGGGTAAAACTGAAAGCCAAGCTATTGGACACTTACCAGCCTGAAACAGACAGCCTGCGTTTTTACCATCTGGGCAGCAAATGGCGGCGCAAGGTGGAGCATCATGGTGCGAAGGAGGCGGTAGATGTGTTTCAGGATACGCTGATCGTGTGAATCGCTAACGTATGGTTCTCATGAAAATGCGGGGAGGTTGGCGATGCGGGATTGTTCTTTAACAATCAGGAAATTAGGAAAGCGGGTGTGGCGGAATCAGGCTGTGTTATACTCGCTTTTCGCATTTTCGGGGAGCTTTAGCGAATCAGGGCTAAGCAAGCCTTGATGGATAAAGGTTTCCGAGAAGGCTTCAGCCGCCTTTAGGCGGCTGTGTGTTGAAACGGCTTGCCTCTTGTGATTTTGCTACCCACTTTTCTCAGCCGCCTTTAGGCGGCTGTGTGTTGAAACAAAAGCTTGCAGAATTAAGGCACGGCGGTTATACGCTCAGCCGCCTTTAGGCGGCTGTGTGTTGAAACTTTTGGGGACTTAATCCAGCATAGGCTACAAACTGTCAGCCGCCTTTAGGCGGCTGTGTGTTGAAACTTCACCCGAATATTTTTTACCCATCCTTACTACCTCAGCCGCCTTTAGGCGGCTGTGTGTTGAAACCTGAACTTCGCCCATTTTGTCACAAGCAAGAATGCTCAGCCGCCTTTAGGCGGCTGTGTGTTGAAACTACAACCAACATCAAAAATATTAAACAGCAATCAATCAGCCGCCTTTAGGCGGCTGTGTGTTGAAACATGATTGAGGATGGTGCGCCATGCGATGAAGATGAGTCAGCCGCCTTTAGGCGGCTGTGTGTTGAAACAATCGAAAGCATCAACATGGGCGTTGATGCAAACGTCAGCCGCCTTTAGGCGGCTGTGTGTTGAAACCGCAGTGAGCGCGTGAATAAATTGGTTGGGGGCATCAGCCGCCTTTAGGCGGCTGTGTGTTGAAACTACGATGCGGCAAACGTGTATTGCACGTTTTATAATCAGCCGCCTTTAGGCGGCTGTGTGTTGAAACAAAAGATTCCCAGCTTTGGGAAGATACGCCGCCTATCAGCCGCCTTTAGGCGGCTGTGTGTTGAAACATCAAATAAGCGCCGGTAAGCTCCTCTTGCGGAATCAGCCGCCTTTAGGCGGCTGTGTGTTGAAACATGCTGCGGTCGTCGGTGTCTGTGTTTTGCTTCGTCAGCCGCCTTTAGGCGGCTGTGTGTTGAAACAACCGCCAAGCCCGAGGGAAAACAGGGCAAGCCAATCAGCCGCCTTTAGGCGGCTGTGTGTTGAAACCAGCCAGCATCAAAAAAAATCCGCCGAGTGTTGAAGTCAGCCGCCTTTAGGCGGCTGTGTGTTGAAACACTGAAATCGAACCCTTTCCCAGTGCCGTACTCGTCAGCCGCCTTTAGGCGGCTGTGTGTTGAAACGCAGATCCGGATATTCAGGGAAATATAGATCAGCGTCAGCCGCCTTTAGGCGGCTGTGTGTTGAAACTTCCGACTAGTTTTGTTATGTCGCCGTAATTTGTCAGCCGCCTTTAGGCGGCTGTGTGTTGAAACTTTTGTTTTTTTCGCAGTGCCACGCTTTTCGCGATCAGTCGCCTTTAGGCGGCTGTGTGTTGAAACACGGCTTAATACGTACATGTACTCTTTGTCTGAAATCAGCCGCCTTTAGGCGGCTGTGTGTTGAAACATCTGAAATTAACGGCACACCCGCACAATTGGATTCAGCCGCCTTTAGGCGGCTGTGTGTTGAAACAATGCAATTCGGCGCGGATTAGCTACCCGCGCCGTCAGCCGCCTTTAGGCGGCTGTGTGTTGAAACGCAAACGGCCAAGGAAGTTTTACCGCCGCCACCGTCAGCCGCCTTCAGGCGCCTGTGTCTTGAAACAGACAAGTTTCGCCGCTTTGCAGAATACGGCAACCAGCGCAGAAATAAAGAAAAACAAAGCGACCTATAAAAGGTCGCTTTCATTATCTTATTGTTCGGGTTTAGGTTTGATGTCATTAAGATGCAAACGTTTTGCTTCGATTTCCGCATCAGTTAGAGGATGGTCGGCATGTTCTTGCAATTCTTCTACTGAGTTTTCAATCACCAATTCACGCTCTTCGGCTTCCATTTCTGCGGCAGGGGTAACGTCGAAAGTGCTGTCGTTTTGATTTTGGCTCATAGCGTATCCTTGTTTTATTGTATTGAAAATGAAGAAACATAGTAACACGGCAAGTTGGCATTAGAAGGGTTGTTGCATATTTTTACGTCATATTAAAATCGGGTAAATTATGGTTAACCATTCAAATTATAGCTGTATCGATTTGCAGCGGTTTTATCGCTACATTTCCATGCCTGTCTGAAAAACAAAACGTGCAATCAATCACTTCCAAACCAGCAAAGCATGGTTTCGCTTGCCGCGGCGGAGAATCGTATATTTGCCGAAACGTTTGAACTTATCATCAATCAGATAAGCATCATCCGGTTTTTCCGGCGCATGTTCGGGATTATTCAATTCCGCTGCCATGCCGTTCAGCAACACCGCGCCGCTGTTTAGAAAACCGCGCGCTTCTTTATTGGACTTTGCCAAACCTGCCAGAACCAACGCATCCACCACATTCAGACGGCCTGATACCTCAAACGCAGGCAGGCCGTCTAAAGCGAGCTGGGCGTAGTCGCTCTCGGTCAGGCTGCTTTCGTCGCCGGAAAACAGGCTGGCGGAAATGCGTTGCGCAGCTTCCAAAGCTTCTTCTCCGTGAATCAAGCGGGTCATTTCTTCCGCCAGAATACGTTGCGCTTCCGGCTTCACGCCGCTGGCTTTGTCTTTCGCTTCGATGGCATCAATTTCTTCAACCGACAAGAACGTAAAGTATTTCAGGAATTTATACACATCCGCATCGGCCACTTTCAGCCAGAATTGGTAAAACTGGTAAGGCGAGGTTTTTTGCGCATCCAGCCATACCGCACCGCCTTCGGTTTTTCCGAATTTCGTGCCGTCCGATTTGGTTACCAGCGGCAAAGTCAGGCCGTAAGCCGTTACCTTGTTGAGGCGGCGGCACAAGTCGATACCGCCGGTGATATTGCCCCATTGGTCGGAACCGCCGATTTGCAGCACCGTACCGTAGCGTTTGTTCAACTCGGCAAAGTCATAGCCTTGCAGTAGCGCGTAGGCAAATTCGGTAAACGAAATGCCTACATCGTCGCGCTCGATACGCTGCTTCACCGATTCCTTGTTCAACATCGCATTAACAGAGAAATGCTTGCCGATGTCGCGCAGGAAATCCAAGCAGTTCATGCCGCCGAACCAATCGTAATTGTTCGCCATAACCGCGGCATTGTCGCCCTCAAAACTCAAAAACGGCTTGAGCTGGTTGCGGATTTTCTCTACCCAGCCCGCCACGGTTTCAGCCGTATTCAAACTGCGCTCAACCGCCTTGAAGCTCGGATCGCCGATCATGCCCGTCGCACCGCCCACCAAAGCCACCGGCGTATGCCCGGCCAGTTGGAAACGGCGCAAAGCTAGCACCGGCAGCAAATGGCCGATATGCAGGCTGTCGGCAGTGGGGTCGAAACCGCAATATAAAGCGATTTTTTGTTTGTTTAATAAAGCGTCTAAGGCTTCGGCATCAGTGGTTTGCGCGATTAAGCCGCGGGATTGGAGGTCTTGGATAACTGAGCTCATTTTATTTCCGTTATTTATGTAGGCTGGGCTAAAGCCCAGCCTACGAAATTCACATTTTCTATATTTTCAGACAGGCATTAAACATTAAACAAGAAGTGCATCACGTCGCCATCTTGAACCACGTATTCTTTTCCTTCCACCCGCATTTTGCCGGCTTCTTTGGCTTTGGCTTCGCCGCTCAAGGTAACGAAATCGTCATAAGAAATCACTTGGGCGCGGATGAAGCCGCGTTCGAAATCGGTGTGGATCACGCCGGCAGCTTGCGGGGCGGTGTCGCCTTTGTGGATGGTCCAAGCGCGGACTTCTTTTACGCCGGCGGTGAAGTAGGTTTGCAGGCCGAGCAAGTCGTAGCCGACACGGATCAGGCGGTTGAGGCCGGGTTCTTCCAAGCCCATTTCGGCGAGGAATTCGGCTTTTTCTTCGTCTTCGAGTTCGGCAATTTCGCTTTCTAATGCGGCGCAGACGGCAACTACAGGCGCATTCTCTTTGGCTGCCAATTCTTTCAGGCGGTCTAAGTGCGGGTTGTTTTCAAAACCGTCTTCTGCAACGTTGCCCACATACATGGCAGGTTTGGCGGTGAGCAGGAACAGGGGGCGAAGCATAGCGAGTTCTTCGGCATCGAGGCCGAATGAGCGCACGGGTTTGCCTTCATTGAGATGGGGCAGCAGTTTTTCGCACAGGGCAACGAGTTTTTGCGCGTCTTTATCGCCTGATTTGGCGCGTTTGCCTTCGCGGGTGATGGCTTTTTCTACGCTGGCAAGGTCGGCCAGTGCCAGCTCGGTGCCGATGGTTTCGATGTCGGCAATCGGATCGACTTTGCCTGAAACGTGTACGATATTGTCGTCGTCGAAGCAGCGTACTACGTTCACAATGGCATCGGTTTCGCGGATGTTGGCAAGAAACTGGTTGCCCAAGCCTTCGCCTTTGCTCGCGCCTGCTACCAAACCTGCGATGTCGACAAACTCAACAATGGCGGGCTGCATTTTTTGCGGGTTCACAATTTTAGCCAGCTCGGCCATGCGCGGATCGGGCACTTCAACAATGCCGACATTCGGTTCGATGGTGCAGAAAGGATAGTTTGCCGCTTCGATGCCGGACTGGGTTAAGGCGTTGAACAAGGTGGATTTGCCGACGTTGGGCAGGCCGACGATGCCGCATTTTAAGCTCATGTTTATTCCTGAAAATTTCGTAGAAGTTAACGCGCGATTGTAGCATATTTCGCAGGGGTGTTGCTTGGTGGAGAAAGGTTTGAAATGCAGATGCCTGTCTGAAAAGTTTTCAGACAGGCATCTGCGGATTGGATGTGTTATGTAGAATGAGTTGGCTTGGGAAATAAAGGATATTTAGGGTAAGCCGGAGTATGTTGGTTAAGGCTTATGAAAATGCCTGTCTGAAAACATTTTCAGACAGGCATTTGTGTGCTTGATTAAATCCGCATCGGCATTACGATGTATTTGAAATTCGGATTGTTGGGGATGGTGAATAGGGTGGAGCGGTTGGCATCGCCGAAGGCCAGCTGCATATCTTCGGCATGCACATTGCGCAATACGTCCATTAAGTAGCCGATGTTGAAGCCAACTTCCAATTCGCCGCCTTGATAAGCGATTTCAAGTTCTTCGCGTGCTTCTTCTTGCTCATTGTTGCTGCATACTACGCTCAGCAAACCGGGCTTCAGGTGTAGGCGGGCGCCACGGAATTTTTCATTTGCCAGAATGGCGGCGCGCTCCAGTGCGCCTAAAAGCTGGGTGCGGCCTACGAGGAAGATTTTGTCGTTATCAAGCGGGATAACGCGGTTGAAATCGGGGAATTTGCCATCGACCACTTTGCTGACGATTACGGTGTCATTGCAGCGGAAGCGCACTTGGTTGTTGAGCAATTCAATGCTCACGGGTTCGCTCGGGTTGTTGAGCAATTTGAATAATTCGAGCACGGTTTTGCGTGGCAGAATCACTTCGGCACTCGGCAAGTCGGCATCAATGGTGGTGCTGGAGTAAGCGAGGCGGTGGCCGTCGGTAGCAACCAGGCGCAATTGGTCGCCTTCGGTTTGCATTAGCAAGCCGTTGAGATAATAGCGGATGTCTTGCACGGCCATGCTGTATTGCACTTGCGAAAGCATGTTTTTCAAGGCTTCCTGCGGCAGGCTGAATGCGGTGTTCACATCTTCACCCACGCTCATCAGCGGGAAATCTTCGGCCGGCAGGGTTTGCAGGTTGAAGCGCGATTTGCCTGCTTTTAGGGTGAGGCGGTTTTGCGCCCAATCCAGTGCAACCAATGAGCCTTCGGGCAAGGCGCGCAGAATGTCTTGCAGTTTTTTTGCGTTGGTGGTGATGCGGAATTCACCGGCGTCGCTTTGCGGGCCGGTGGTGTTGATTTGGATTTCTAAGTCGGTTGCCAGAATATTGGTTTGCCCGTGTACGTTTTCTAACAATACATTAGACAAAATCGGCAGGGTGTGGCGGCGCTCTACGATGCCGGTTACGGCTTGGAGCGGTTTGAGCAGGGCGTCGCGTTCGGCTTGTAAAATCAACATGGTTTATACCTTTTGAATAATCAATTCTGGATTAAAATCAATAATTTTTCATAGTCTTGTGCCAGCTCGGGGTCTTCGTTGCGCAATTTGGCTACGGTTTTAACGGCATGCATCACTGTGGTGTGGTCGCGGCCGCCGAATGCATCGCCGATGGCGGGCAGGCTGAGGTTGGTTAATTCTTTGGTGAGGCTCATGGCAACTTGGCGCGGGCGTGCGATGTTGCGCGTGCGCTTGGCGCCGAGCAGGTCGCTGATTTTGATGCGGTAGTGTTTGGCTACGGTATCCATAATCAGATCGGCGGTAATAATTTTGTAGGCGCTGGCTACGATGTCTTGCAAAGCTTCCGCTGCCAGATCAATGTCGATTTTTTTCTTCAAGAAGCGGCTGCGGGCTTCGACACGCTTGAAAGCGCCTTCCAATTCGCGCACATTGGAGCGGATATGTTTGGCAATGAAAAAAGCAGCTTGTTCATCCAGCTCTACGCCGGCGGTTTCTGCTTTTTTCTGCAAAATGGCCACTCGCATTTCTAATTCGGGTGGTTCAAGCTCTAAAGTTAAGCCCCATGAAAAACGCGACTTTAGGCGGTCGTCCATATCCTCGATTTTGGTGGGCAGCACATCGCAGGTGAGGATAAGTTGTTTCTTTTCGTTGTGGAAGTGGTTGTAAAGATAAAAAAACTCTTCCATCGTGCGCTCTTTGCCTTTGATGAACTGGATGTCGTCAATTATTAAGAGGTCGTATTGTTTGTATTGCTGTTTGAATGTTTCGTAGCTGTTGCTGCGCACGGCATTCATAAAGCTGCGGATGTAGTCGTCGGAATGCATGTAGCGCACTTTTGCATCCGGTTTGTTTTTCAATAATTCGTTGCCAATGGCTTGAACCAAGTGGGTCTTGCCCAAGCCTGTGCTGCCGTAGAGGAAAAAAGGGTTATAGCTCTTGCCGGGATTTTCAACGATAGATTGTGCAGCGGCAGCAGCAATTCGGTTACCTTTGCCTTCAACCAAGGTGTCGAACGTGTAATCATGGGATAAATTGGTTTGGGCGTAAAATTGCTCGGCTTTTTCTTTTTCGGCTTCTGTTTTTGCTTTGGTTTTTTTGGACTCTTCCGTTTTGGCTTTTTTGTTTGTTGTGGGCAAATTTTTTATACGCTCGGCCAAAATTTCGGCCGCGCTGGTTTTGGCTGTATTTTTTTGACTTGTTTGAGGCTTAGCGGCATTTTCAGACAGGCTTTTTTGCGAGGCGAGCGGAGAAGCTTCGGTTTTTCGGGTGTTTTCCGACAGGCAGGATTGAATATCAGAGCTAACAGCCCGGCCGGCGCGTGTAAAGCTTTGCCCTTTGCCGGTTTTAAAAAGCAGGCTGGGTGAACCGGGTGCAATTTCTGCACGAACGCGCTCGATAGATTGGGCAAATTGCTTTTTCAGCATATTGACCGAAAATTGATTTTTACCATAAACCACCCATTGGCCTTTTTCTTCGCCCACGGTTAACGGCGCAATCCAAGTATCGAATTGTTGCGGCGTTAAAGTATGGTGAAGACGGTCGAGGCACAGGGGCCAGAATTCGGCAAGAGTCATCGGCTAATCCAGAGTGGCTGCGGGCGGGGCGGCAGTTTGTGCGTTTGTTAAAGATTCGCAAGATTATACCGAATTTTGTGGATAACTGCTATCAGCGTATGGGGGATTTGCATGGGCAGGCTATATAAATTTTCAGACAAGCATGGTGAGGTATATGCCGATATATATTGACAAAAAAATTGATTTGGTGTGTAATCTTTCGTTTAATATTTCAGATTAATTTTAGGAATCGACATGAAACGCACTTATCAACCTTCAGTTACCAAGCGTAAACGCACCCACGGTTTCCTGGTTCGTTCTAAAACCCGCGGTGGTCGCGCTGTGTTGGCTGCGCGTCGTGCCAAAGGCCGCAAACGCTTGGCTGTTTAAGCTTGGTGCCGCTGTGGAACAGCGCTTTGGAAAGCGATACCGCTTATTGAAAACGGAAGAATTTTCTTCCGTTTTTGCTTTAAGAAAGCAACGCAGTAGGGCATTCTTGCAAGTGTTGCAATCGGATACAAACGTTTATGGGTACGCTCGCTTAGGCTTGGTGGTAGGTAAGAAAGCTGCCAAGCGTGCAAACGAGCGCAATTATATGAAGCGTGTGATTAGGGAGTGGTTCCGTTGCCATAAAAGCGAATTGGCACCTTATGATTTTGTGGTGCGGGTTCGCCAGCGGTTTGATAGAAGCCATGCAGTGGAAGTGCGCAAAGAGTTAGCGCAATTGATGCTCCCCAGAAAGTCATAAAGACGATGTTGGCTAAACTGTTTTTGGGGTTGATTAAGTTTTACCAATATTGCATCAGCCCTATGATCTCGCCGCGTTGCCGCTATACGCCGACTTGCTCGCAATATGCTGTGGAGGCTATTAACAAATACGGCGCATTAAAGGGCGGATGGCTGGCTTTAAAGCGAGTAGCGCGCTGTCATCCTTGGGGCGGGCACGGGCATGACCCTGTTCCTTAAATATTTTGCCAATCCTTTAGTTAACATTCAGCTGCATTTTGTTAAACAATCACGCGCGAAATTCATTTATCTGTTATCCTTTCAAGTTTGAATTAATCATAACCCTTAAATAATTTTTAGGACTTAACACACGATGGACGCCAAAAGACTAACCATGTTTTTTGCGATTGCTTTGCTGATTTTACTTGGGTGGGAGCAGCTTTTCCCTACGCCCAAACAGCCTCAGGCTGTGGTGCAGCAGCAACAACAGCAAAAAGCGCCGTCAACAGAGCTTACGCTTTCTCCTGTGCAGCCGATTACCGTAACAACAGACACGGTTAAGGCTGTTATTGATGAGAAAAGTGGCGATTTGCGCGGTCTTACTCTCTTGAAATACAACGCTACCGGCAATGAAAATAAAGATTTCGTATTGTTTAGTGACAATAAAGAAAATACTTACATTGCACAATCTGATCTGCAAGATGCTAGTGGTCAAAGCTTATTGAAGGGGTTGGCTTTTACCGCGGCGCAGAAACAATACACGTTAAACGGCGACAAAGCAGAAGTGCGTTTGAGTGCGCCGGCTCGTGACGGTTTGCGGATTGATAAAGTTTATACGTTTAAAAAAGACAGCTATTTAGTTGACGTACGTTTTGATGTAACCAATTTGAGCGGTAAGCCTTTTAAAGCTCATGCGGTTTATAAAGTGGTGCGTGACAACAAAGCCCCTGAAGGCTCGGGCTTCTTTACCCATACTTATACCGGTCCGGTTGTGTACACGCCGCAGGGTGACTTTGAAAAAGTTGATTTCAGCGATTTGGATGACGATTTCAATTCGGGCACCGATAAAGCCGAATATGTCCGCCGCACCAACACCGGCTGGGTGGGCATGATCCAACACTATTTTATGGCTACTTGGATTTTGCAGCCTAAAGATGGTGCGTCTGTGTGTACCGCAGGCTGCCAGCTTGATATCAAGCGCCGCAATGATAACCTTTATTCTTCGGGTGTGGTGGTCAACTTGCCTGAAATGCAGAACGGCATGAAATACAGCTTCCCGATGAGCCTGTATGCCGGCCCGCAAACGACATCAACCATTAGTAAGATTGCCGATAAACTTGAGCTAGCAAAAGACTATGGCCGCGTTTATTACCCTGCTACCGGTTTATTCTGGTTACTGGAAAAATTGCACGGCTTGGTGGGTAACTGGGGCTGGGCGATTGTATTGCTAACCGTGATTGTGAAAGCTGCTTTGTATCCGTTGACCAATGCTTCTTACCGCTCAATGGCAAAAATGCGTGCTGTTGCGCCTAAGCTGGAAGCCTTGAAACAGAAATACGGTGACGACCGTATGGCTTTGCAACAAGCCATGATGCAGATGTATCGCGATGAAAAAATCAATCCGCTCGGTGGTTGTTTGCCTATGCTTCTGCAAATCCCTGTATTTATTGGATTGTATTGGGCAGTGTTTGCATCGGTTGAGTTGCGTCAAGCGCCTTGGATTGGTTGGATTACCGATCTTAGCCGCACGGATCCTTATTTTATCCTGCCGTTACTGATGGCTGCGACTATGTGGTTCCAAACCACACTCAATCCGCCGCCAACCGATCCGATGCAGGCGAAAATGATGAAGATGATGCCGATTATTTTCTCAGTGATGTTCTTCTTCTTCCCATCCGGCTTGGTGCTTTACTGGGTGGTGAACAATATTTTAAGTATCGCCCAACAATGGTACATTAATAAATCCATTGAGAAGCAACGTGCACAAGGTGAAGTGTTGGATAAATAACCCGTATCGCTTTGTTAGGTAAAAATGCCTGTCTGAAAGTTTTCAGACAGGCATTTTTTTAGGAGTGATGAAATTAGACCATATATGGTGAATTAACTTAAAAATAGTGCGCCCGCCATACCCGGGCTTGACTTGAGTTTAGATTCAGTAACATTGGGCGATGCTTGGATCAAATCTAAGTGTTTGAAATAATAAAGATGCCTGTCTGAAAAAGTGGTTTTCAGACAGGCATCCATCGTGTCAGTTGCTTGGTAATAACCTTTAACGCTTATCTTGTGCCATTATCCAAATCTGCAATAAAGGGCTGTTTATCTGCAATGAACCGGACATATCGCGGCTTATCCAGTTGTGGCGTTCCATACGCTTCAGTGCGCTTTGTACGCTGCTGCTGCTTATGTTGGTTACACCCAGCATCAAAGCATATTCTTTGCGCCGTTGGTTGCTGTATGGGCTTACATTGTTGTTTTGGGCAATGTCTGCAAGTATGATTTGCTCCAGCGGCCTCATTTGCTGCCATTCTTTGATTTGCCCGTCTTGGCTGTTAAGCTGTTCCAACCGCTCTACAGCGGCGGTGTGCAGACTTAAATCAGGGTTCACAATCATGTCTTGCACAATTGCCCTCATGTACATTGGGGTGTGGTTTAGTTTTTCAAATATTTCATAAAAAGCATTTTTGTCGGCAGCATTCCCTGTCCGCTCATGATAAATGTCAGCCAGGAAATCAGTAAAAGCGCGGCTGAGCAAAGGGAAATCCAGCGCATGGGCAAAGTGGAAAAACGGTGCTCTGCTGTTGTTGAACATCGCTTTTAAATCATGAGTGCTGCTGCCTGTGAAAATGGTTTTGACCTGGTTTTGGTTGATATCCAAGCCTGTGCGTAAAGCGCGAATAATACCTTCCGTGCCCTTAATGCGCGCCAGCTCCTGCACTTCGTCAAGTAATAATAATGAAGGGCGGCCTACCGCAGCGATTGCGCTGATAATGTCACTAATGGGCGGGATGGCTTTGGTTTCGGTATCACGCTCAATTCCTACGCCTAAAATATCAATTTTACTTACACTGCTGATAAAAGTTTTGGCGCTACTGATTTTGTTGATATTTTGTGCGAAGTGGTATAAGGCTGCCTGAAAGCGCTGGGTTAAGTTGTCACGGTTATCGTCCATAAAGGAGAAATAGAAAACATTGAAACCGGCTTCCTCTGCAGCCGGTGCAATATCATTTAATAGAAATTTGGTTTTCCCCATGCGGCGTGGCGCAAACAAGGTAAAAGCATGCATGATTCCATCTTTGAGGCTGTTAACGAGTTTGGCGGCATAATCGGGGCGGTGGAAGTATAGGGGATCATTCATGTTAATTGCCCGGCTGTTTATCTGAATATTGAATTATGCATAATTATGCACCCAATGCATAATTATGCATAATTTGGAAAAAGATATGGGTTTGTGAGATTGTCACAGAATTGTGGAATTAAAAAGCGCAAGCCTTATAAATTAAAGGCTTGCGCTATTTGTTTGGTGCGGACGGAGAGACTCGAACTCTCACACCTCTCGGCGCCAGAACCTAAATCTGGTGCGTCTACCAATTTCGCCACGTCCGCAAAAAAAAGTGAAGTGCTGATTATACGCATAAGTTAAGAAAATGGAAATGCCTGTCTGAAAAATTTTTCAGACAGGCATTGAAAAAGTTATAATCAGCACTGATTTATCGGAGCAGTATTGCCGTCTGTGCTGATGCGGGCGGCTTTTTTAATGGTGGATAGGCCAAATTATTTTCGATGTTTCAAGCATTTTTTGGAATGATTGGGATGTGTTGACAGATTCCCGCTGGTTGGTTGTCCGCTTTAGGAAGGAATGTTATGTCTGATTTATCGGTTCGGGATTATCTGCAAACGCAAGGTTTGAAGCTGCCTGAGGATGATGTGTGTGTGGCACAGGTTGCGGTTCGGCTTGTCATGGCTTCGGGTAATGCGGCGATTGAACGGGCGCTTTTATGGTATGCGAACGATGATGTGGTGCTTGCGGAGCATATTTTGGAAAATGAGCAGAATGAAGTGGCTCTGAAACAGGTTTTCATGGCTCTGGATTCTGTGTTTGAGCGTACAGTGGTGAAAAGTGCGGTCGTGTATGCTCTGGCTCCGGATGAGTTAACTTATCTTGTACGCTTGGCGCAACAAGGTGAAGTGATCGAGCAGAAGGTGTCTGTCGATGAGGAAAACGGCTGGCATTATTTGTTTGCCCGTTCGGCGCAGACGGGTTGGCTGAATGTGGTGGATAATGTCGAGCATTGGCTGGAGCAAGGGGAGCTGAAAGGCCTGCATAATATGCGCGGCCCGAGCCAGATGTCGTTACCGATTTGTTTGCCGAGCGGCCGGGTGTTGGGTGTGCTGCATGTGGAGGCTGAGCAGAAATCTGCATTTGATGATGCAGCTCAAGCAGAGTGGGTGGGCCTTGCTTTGGCATTGGTTGAACCTTTGAGTGTTTTACTTAATATGGATAATGAAATAGAAGATAACGGGGATATGTGATGCAGGGATTAAAATTTGTAGCCTCTTGCCGCCTGCCTACGGAATGGGGGGTGTTTATGATGCATGGCTTTGAAGAGGCCGGCGGTCAAGAGCATGTGGCCTTAGTAATGGGGGACGTGGGCGATGGGGAAGCGGTGTTGTCGAGGGTGCATTCTGAATGTTTGACCGGAGATGCGTTGTTTTCGCAAAAATGTGATTGCGGACCGCAATTGCAGGCAGCTATGCAGGCTGTACAGCAAGAAGGGCGGGGCGTGATTGTGTATTTGAGGCAGGAAGGGCGGGGTATCGGTTTGATTAATAAAATCCGCGCGTATCAGCTTCAGGATCAAGGAATGGATACGGTTGAAGCAAATGTGGCCCTAGGCTTGCCTGTGGATGCGCGGGACTTTACTTTGGCCAGGGACATATTCAGGCATTTGGGCGTGAAGAGTATCCGTTTGCTGACCAATAATCCTCAGAAAGTGGCCGTGTTGGAAAATGCCGGCATCCGGGTTGTGGAACGCGTGCCGCTGCGTGTGGGCGAGAATGAGGAAAATGAGCTTTATTTGAGTACGAAAGCCGGTAAGTTGGGGCATTTTTTATAATTGAATGGATTTAAAGTGGTAAAGGCAATGGCGGATAATGCTGTGAATATACGCCAAGCTTTATGATTAGATCCTTGATAATATGAAGTGAATACTTGTTATTACGTAGAGCAATGCCTGTCTGAAAAAGATTTCAGACAGGCATTTTGTGTTCCATAGGCATTCAATTTAACTTTTGCTATATAGTTCAGCTCTTATTTTTTATTATCATTGTTATTAAATAAAATTAAGCTGGTGCATATATTGCTGTGGAAATCAAATATTTTAAGTGCTGAGACCTTTGCAAAATAACTCTTTACCTAACAGTTGATGCCCAAACACCGGATTTCGGCTGTTTTCTATTCCAATATTCCCTTTATTCTCCTCAGATACCCGATTATCGGGTATCTGAGCTGCCTT
>NZ_LGYH01000040.1 GCF_001308015.1 Neisseria sp. 83E34 | reverse complement strand
TCGGAAGACGACCCGAACGGCGACAACTGTACTGAACTACCGCTGGTGGCGGTGGAAGATGCCAACGGCAACCACCAGCGTTTTATCTACCACCCGCTGACCGGATTGCCGCAATATATTATCGACGGCAACGGGCGGGTATTCTACTTACACTTCGGCAATGTGGCCGACGAAACCTCGCCCAAACTGCGGCTGTTGTCGGTATCGCTGCTCGATGCCCTGCCTGCTTTCGGCGCAGCCGCACAGGCCGGCGACGCATTGGTGCGCTACGAATACGGCACCGGCGGCGATTTGCTGCGCGTAATCGGCCGCGACGGCACGGTCAAACGCAGCTTCACCTATCAAAACAACCTGATGGTGTCGCACACCGATGCAGCGGGCTTGACCGCCTATTACGAATACAGCCATTACACCCCCACCGGCAAAGTATTGCGCAATTGGACTTCGCTGGGTGAGGAATGGCGTTTCGCTTACCACGACGGCTATACCGAAGTCACCGACGT
>NZ_LGYH01000039.1 GCF_001308015.1 Neisseria sp. 83E34 | reverse complement strand
GCCTCACCAACGAAAACGGCGCCCGCTACCGTTTCGCCTACGACGTGCTCGACCGTTTGGTGGCCGAAAGCGGCTTCGACCGTAAACTGACCGCTTACCACTACAACGCCGGCAACGAACTGGTGCAGCAGAGCGAATACGGCGACGATGCCTCCGTAGCCGCCAAACTGATGGCGCAATACGGCGGGCAACCGGTTAAAAGCACGGACAGGACACCGCTTTCAGACGGCTTCAAAGACAAAACCCCGCTCAGAATCACCGAGTTCCAACGCGACATCTTGGGCCGCCTGACCCAAACCCTTGCCCACGACAGCACAGGCAAGGTTCAGGAAACCGCCTATCATTACGACCCCAACGGCAACCTCGTCCGCGCCGCCAATGCGCACAGCATCACCTGCTTCGACTACAACCCTAACGGCCAACTCATCGGCCAGCACCACTGGAAGGTACCGACCCAAGAAGAGAATGCCCGAAACGGCCTGATAGCCACCGACTGGCGCGACCCGCAGTACGATATGCTGTTCCAGCCGGTTACCAACAGCATCCGTTACCATTACGACTTCAACGGCAACCGCACC
>NZ_LGYH01000038.1 GCF_001308015.1 Neisseria sp. 83E34 | reverse complement strand
GCAATCACATAATGGCCGTCTGAATTTTTGCCGAACCAGATTTGTTCGCTCTCGAACAACACCGGTTCTTCATCGTCTTCTTCCGGTTCCGGCAGCGGAAACAAACGCCCCTGGTCGTCGATATAGGCCAAGCCCGCCGCATCGCGGATGATGCGTTGGCTGCCGGGCACGCTCCAACCCTCGCCGAGCCAGCCGGTGCCGTCTTGGTCGGAATAATAGCTGCGGTTCCACACCAAAGGCATTAAGCCTTCGAAGGCAAAGTCGGTTTCGTTCTCCAGAAACTTCAATCCGTGAATCGGGTTGACCGGTCGGCCGACCGCCGCCGCAGCCTTACAGGAAATACACGGTCTCGGCGGCTTCGGCTTCTTATACTTGTTGTTCATGTGGAACATATCGCCGGCCCGGACGATATAGCGCTTGCGGATTTTAACCGAAGAAGAGTGGCGCATCGGCCAGGCCGGTTTGGTGGCGGTGCGGGAAATCACCCCTTTGCGGCCGGGCAGGGCGATTTCGTCGCCGTAGGTGCGGTTGGTTTTACTGGCTTTGAAGACGAAGGCGGGTTTGCGGTTGATTTTAA
Source organism: Neisseria sp. 83E34 (assembly GCF_001308015.1). Taxonomy (GTDB): domain Bacteria; phylum Pseudomonadota; class Gammaproteobacteria; order Burkholderiales; family Neisseriaceae; genus Neisseria. Next base: position 52 of record NZ_LGYH01000038.1, on the reverse strand, counting down.
CGTCTTTGGTAACGTTTTTAGCGCCGCCCAAATCGGCGAACAGCGGGAAGGG
>NZ_LGYH01000004.1 GCF_001308015.1 Neisseria sp. 83E34 | reverse complement strand
GACCCAAGAAGAGAATGCCCGAAACGGCCTGATAGCCACCGACTGGCGCGACCCGCAGTACGATATGCTGTTCCAGCCGGTTACCAACAGCATCCGTTACCATTACGACTTCAACGGCAACCGCACCACCACCGTATTGCCCGACGGCAGACAAATCAACTACCTGTATTACGGCAGCGGCCACCTGCACCAAATCAACCTCGACGGCGAAGTCATTACGGACATCGAACGCGATAAGCTGCACCGCGAAATCCAAAGGACACAGGGAGCCCTGACCAGCAACTACGAACTGGATCCGGTAGGCCGTCTGAAAGCCCAAATCGCACAACTCAACGGCCTGTCTGAAAACGGCAAAGCAGCCGTAGGGGCGGGTTACATACCCGCCCGCATGCATGGCCAAACCGCAGTCAAACGCAGCTACGGCTACGACAAAACCGGCAACCTGCTCCACAGCACCGACCAGCGGGCGGGAACGACGCATTTCGAGTACGACAAACTGGGCAGAATCACCCGAGCGGGCGACGAACGGTTTGCCTTCGACCCCGCGCACAATATCCTTTCAGACAGGCATCGGGACAACGCAGTAAAAGATAACCGTCTTAAAGAATACAACGGCACCAGCTATTACTACGACGGCCTCGGCAACCTGATCCACCGAGAACTGCCAAACGGCGACGTGCAGAACTATTTCTATGATTTGCATGACCAACTCATTAAGGTGGAAATCTTTAAAAAAGACGGAAGTAAAGAGACTTGGGCTTACCGCTACGATGCTTTGGGTAGACGGATCGGCAAAGGCCGTCTGAAAAACGGCGGGGTAGAAACCGTTGAAAGCGAAAGTGTTTCAGACAGGCATTCAACAGACCATGCCTGTCTGAAAACAGAGAACGGCAAAGATATTTTAGACAGCGAAATTGCCTTCCTGTGGGACGGCAGCCATCTGTTGCAGGAACAAAATTCAGACGGCCTCTACACCTACATCTACACCGATGCAGACAGCTATGAACCGCTGGCGCAAATCCGTGGTTGGACGGATGCAGAAGGCGAGGCTAAACAACAGACCAGCTATTTCCATTGCGACCAAATCGGCATACCGCGTGAGATGACCGATAGGGACGGCAATCTGCTGTGGTTCGGGGATTATGCAGGTTGGGGGAAATTCAAATCTGAAACCAATATTACAAACGCCCATCAGCCGTTCCGGCTTCAAAATCAATACTGTGATAAAGAAACGGGCTTGCATTACAACTTCTTCAGGTATTATGAGCCTGATTGTGGAAGATTTATTAATCAAGACCCGATAGGGTTGGCAGGTGGGGAGAATCTATATAATTTTGGAAACTCAGCACAAAAGCTAATTGACCCTTTAGGGCTTAATGGATTTGAGGCATTACAGCAACAATTAAACTCGCCCGGCATGCGTTCTTCCTACAATGAAGCATATAACAATGCTATTAAGCAATTAAATCCTCAACCACTCACCCGCTCAGCTAGTTCACACTCTATGAGTGTTGTTGCTGAAGCACAAAATATGGGAGGTCTCAGTGCTCGTGTAACAGGCATTAAAAATAATTTTCCCGATGGAGCTACAAATTATTGTTTAGCAGCAACAGTATGTGGTGAGACCGGTGCTAGTGCGCGGCTAACTTTTGGTGGTGAATATTCATATTCTAATAATACATCTTCAATAGGCTTAAGCCAGTCGACTTGTGTAAATGGTAGTGCAGCCGCATTATATGGTGCTGGAGGAGGCATATGTACAAGTGATCCACGACCTAATGAAAAAACGACTATTACACATAATGTCAATGCACTAGTGGGGGGCGGAGGAGGTGCAAGTTTAGGGAAATGTGCTACTTATACTGCAATTTGCTCCCAACAGAGATAACAATCTTAATCTAGGATTTGTTAAAAAAGGATCGAATAATGATAGTTAAAAATATATTGTCTATTTTAGCACTATGTGCATTGCTATCCTCCTGTCAACCCAACACAAATAAAATTGAAAAAACATCTTCAAGAAACAATATAGAAAAAAAAGTTAATAATATTTCCAAGAATGTCGATAATGCAGCTCCTTATAACTTACAGATAGGAAGTTCCTCTGTGACTGATGCCTTATCTATGTACCCAAATCTAAATCGTGCAGATAGTTCTTATATTAGATTTGGAAAAAATGACATACCCATGCCCAATAGTTATTGGATTGAGCAATCAGATGGAAGTACTGTTGTTTTCCAATTTGATGACAATGACAACATATTGCAAAACGTTTTAATTTTAAATTTAACACCATCTTTTAAAGAAGTAACAAATTCTCTTAATCAATTATATTCAAGTTATAACAATTTAACTTTAGAAGAATTTGAAGCATTATCAGGCGGAGAAACCACTTTTGAAAATCATGAGTTATATCTTAAGAGACAAAAAGACAAAATTGCTTTTTTTAAGCAAGGCAATATCTTAATTATTGCTGCAATATCTGAAAATGGGAAAACTTTTGTTTCTTATCGAAATATTAAATATATTAAAAAACTAAAAGAAAAAGAAGCTCTCCTTAGACAGGCAGATTGAAAAATACCGTGAACTTTCAAACGTTCTCAAGCAGATAAAACAGACTTTCATATGTGACGGCAGCCATTTGTTACAGCAAGCATAGCATATATAACATTGCCTATTTAATCTGTAACATGCATGCCGACAGCACGCACGCGTTTTTTTACCTGTTAACCTTAATCCACACGAAACCCCACCATGGCCGTCAACAAAATCGCCCGCAAGAGCAGCAAGTTCCGCGTGATTTTTAACGTGCCTGACTTCTGTTGGCCGCCTCCGACCACACCGCCGCAAATGCCGCCAATGCACACAGCATCACCTGCTTCGACTACAACCCCAACGGTCAGCTCATCGGCCAGCACCACTGGAAGGTACCGACCCAAGAAGAAAACGAGCAAAACGGCCTGATAGCTACCGACTGGCGCGACCCGCAATACGATATGCTGTTCCAGCCGGTTACCGAGAGCATCCGCTACCATTACGACTTCAACGGCAACCGCACCACCACCGTATTGCCCGACGGCAGACAAATCAACTATCTGTATTACGGCAGCGGCCACCTGCACCAAATCAACCTCGACGGCGAAGTCATTACGGACATCGAACGCGATAAGCTGCACCGCGAAATCCAAAGGACACAAGGAGCCTTAACCAGCCGCTACGAATTGGATCCGGTAGGCCGTCTGAAAGCCCAAATCGCACAACTCAACAGCCTGTCTGAAAGCGGCAAAGCAGCCGTAGGGGCGGGTTACATACCCGCCCGCACCCCCGTCCAAACCGCCGTCAAACGCAGCTACGGCTACGACAAAACCGGCAACCTGCTCCACAGCAGCGACCTGCGTACGGGTACGACGCACTTCGAGTACGATAAGCTCGGCCAGCCCCTGAAAGTGCAAAACCAAACCTTTGTCTTCGACCCCGCCTACAACCTGATTAACGAATACGGAGAGCAGGTAAAAGACAACCGCATTGCGGCTTACAACGGTATAAAATTCTTCTACGACGACTTCGGCAACACCATCCACAAAGAACATTCGGACGGCAGCACCCAAAATCTGTATTACGATTTGTTCGACCGTTTGGTTAAAGTGGAAACGTTTAAGAAGAACGCCGAAACAGGAGAGTGGGACAAAGAAGTTTGGGTATTTGAATACGATGCGTTGGACAGAAGAGTCAGCAAAGGCCGTCTGAAAGCTGAAAACGGCAAAGATATTCTAGACAGTGAAATCACATTCCTGTGGGACGGCAGCCGCCTGTTCCAGGAACACAATTCAGACGGCCTCTATACTTACATCTATACAGACCAAGACAGTTACGAACCCCTAGCCCAAATTCACAACTATACAAACACGGAATGTGAAAGCAGACAGGAAATCAATTATTTCCATTGCGACCAAATCGGCATACCGAGAGAAATGACCGATAAAGACGGTAAACTGCTTTGGTTCGGCGAATACGACGCTTGGGGCAAACTGGTTAAAGAGACCAACGTAACGGGAAGGGCGCACCAGCCGTTCCGACTCCAAAACCAGTATTGCGACCGTGAAACAGGGCTGCATTACAATTTCTTCCGGTATTACGATCCTGATGTTGGGCGGTTTGTTAATCAGGATCCGATTGGACTGCTTGGAGGAAATAATCTTTATCATTTTGCACCTAATAGGCAGGTTTGGATTGACCCTTTAGGTTTAAATCCTTTAGTTGGTTTAAATCTATCTAGTATGAATCGCCAACAAATTGCAGATGTTTTATCAAAATCAGAAAATATTTCATGGAGAGGTGGCTCACCTGATGGAAGATTTATGCAATGGAATTATACGGATACAGGAAAATGTGCTGTTAGGCTAGATCCTCCTGATGATAAAACTCCAAATGATCATGCACATTTATATGATAGACAAGGAAACTCTCTAGATATTAAAGGAAATATTGTGGATAGAACATCTCCCGATGCTCACATTCCCATCCTACCCAATTAGTTGTTGAAATATTTAAAGGCAATGAAATGAATATACATGATTTAAGTATTAGCGATTGTCCTATAACTAAAGTAATCATTAATAAAAATGAAATAGTTTATTATTTTTCAGAAGCTTACTCAAAATCTTTGAGGCAATACATTTCTAACATTGCAATTAAAATTAAAGATTGGTCTAAGTTTAGTGGAAAACACTTTATATCTAAATCACCTTTTGAAAAGCCATTGATAAAAAATATTTTAGAAAATGAAATAGAACCTTTTGAATTAATACAAGAATTTTTTATAGAAAACAATAATTTAGTATTTAAAGGGTACAGCTCGAAATCCGAAGCTTGGCTAGAGTACACTTTCCAAAAGCCAAATATAGAAGTTAAAAGTAATCCTTAGTGTCATACAGATGGAATCACCTTCAAACGCAACTACGGCTACGACAAACTGGGCAGAATCACCCGAGCGGGCAACGAGCGGTTCGCCTTCGACCCCGCGCACAATATCCTGTCGACCAACGACCAAACCGTTTCAGACGGCCTCAACTCCGTTACCGACAACCGCCTGAAACACTACAACGGCATCAGCTATTATTACGACGACCTCGGCAACCTGATCCACCGCGAACTGCCAAACGGCGAAGTGCAGAACTATTTCTATGATTTGCACGACCAATTGGTTAAGGTGGAAATCTTTAAGAAAGACGGCAGTAAAGAGACATGGGTTTATACCTACGACGCGTTGGGTCGGCGGATAAGCAAAGGCCGTCTGAAAGAAAACGCTAACGAAGTTTCAGACAGGCATTCAACAGACCATGCTTGTCTGAAAACAGAGAACGGCAAAGATATTTTAGACAGTGAAATTACTTTCCTTTGGGATGGCAGCCACTTGTTACAGGAACAAAATTCAGACGGCCTATATACTTACATCTACACCGACCAAGATTCTTACGAGCCACTGGCGCAAGTCTGCAATTGGACAAACGAAGAAGAAACCGAACAAAGTATCCATTATTTCCACTGCGACCAAATCGGCATACCAAGAGAGATGACCGATAAGAACGGTAATTTGTTGTGGTTTGGGGATTATGCAGGTTGGGGGAAACTCAAATCTGAAACAAACATTACAAACGCCCATCAGCCGTTCAGATTGCAAAACCAGTATTTCGACCAAGAGACGGGCTTACATTACAACTTCTTCCGCTATTACGAATCGGACTGCGGTAGGTTTGTTAATCAGGATCCGATTGGGTTGATAGGCGGAGAAAACTTATATCATTTTGTTCCTAATGCCCAACGCTGGACTGATGTATTAGGATTGAGTCCGTTTGATGATAGACCTAATGAAGGTTTATTTGGAGGCTGTAAAACTACAAGTTGTGCAAAAGTAGAAGTACTCAATAAAGTGATAACAGATCGCTGGAAAAGTGGGGCGATAAAAAATGATGCCATTAATGGAGCCATCAGCCAAACCCCCGGTACTGTTTCTAATATGGCTTCTATTACAACTCCGGAGTTAACGGCCAAAGCCAGTCCGAACGGCGTATCTGCGGTAACGGGAATGCCTCTGGCGGTAGGCATCCATCTCGCGACGGATGTACCTAACGCCCCAAATTACGCTAACGGAATGAAGCAGATTTATCTTTGGTATGGTCTTAATAAATGTCGAAGAGAAGGGAAAGATCGTCGTGTAGCTGAAGCAGACATAAATTTACGTTTAGGAGGAGACAAGGAAAAGGCTTATGAAATTTTAAAGAAAAATGGATGTTTGTAAACGCTTAATTATTATATTAGGGATATTGAATCATGAAATATATTTTCACCAGCATACTGTCTATTTTGGCAACAGTGTTGTTTTTTAATTTTGTATCTGCGGCCCCAAAAAATTTCACGGCGGATATTTTATCAAGCAATAAGGAGGCTGCTGTAGATGAGCGGGGGATTTATTTGGACAGCCACTTGAATTATAAAAACTGGCAGGTTGCAGTATCCGAAACACTGGAACAATATAAAACAGGTTCCAATTTACTGATAACCAACAGTCAAAATCCATTTGCTATGTTAGTTAAAGACAACGATGCTGGACATATTGAGGGAGTGTTAATTTCTGATAAAGATAAGAAAGGGCAAATATTATGTAATACAAATAGAGTTTGGGTTGGCTTTGATGGGGATGTGGTTGACGAGGTAGTTATATATGATGGTGTTCCTTCAACAAAAAAGCCTACTTATGAAGTAACATTAAAAAAACAAAACGGTAAATGGGAATTTGTGGAAAGAACAATTGCCGAATGTATATAACAATTTTAGCCTTATAGGTACGGTTATCCGCTCCATTTTCGCGTAACCGCATATGTCGTCTATCCAAAACCGTTTGAAAAAACTGTCGGTCCCCGTTTTCAGAACGTTCAGACAGGCCTATGCCTGTCTGAAAATACAAAGCTGCAAAGATATTTTAAATTAAAACAGTGAAATTGCCTTCCTGTGGGACGGCAGCCATCTGCTACAAGAACAAATTTCAGACGGCCTCTACACCTATATCTATACCGATGCAGACAGCTACGAACCGCTGGCGCAAATTCGCAGCTACACCGACACAGACATTGAAGACAAACAAGAAATCAATTATTTCCACTGCGACCAAATCGGCCGGCATACCGCGTGAGATGACCGACAAAGACGACAAACTGATATGGTTTGAGAACTATGACACTTAGAGGCAAATTAACCAAAGAGACTAATGTAACGGGAAGGGCGTACCAGCCGTTTGGGTTACGGAACCAGTGTTGCGACAGGAAAACCGGGGTGCATTACAATTTTTCCGTTATTACGACCTAAATCAGTGGATACTCTTTTTGACGAATGAATATTTGCACGCAAGACAAAGATAATAAAGCTGGTGATTACTCACCAGCTTTATTATTCAGGCACACAATATGGTATATAAAATGGATATAACCTGAAATTCGTTATGTTAATAAATCAGGTTACAATAAAATCTGGCAGAGAGGAAGGGATTCGAACCCTCGATACGCTATTCACGTATACACGCTTTCCAGGCGTGCGACTTCAACCACTCATCCACCTCTCTGTGGAAATTAAATTGTATTGTTTTTTCAGATGTTTGGCAAGAATGCTTGTCTGAAAAACAAACAACCCAACCAAATTTTAGTCAGGCTGTTTTTAATCTGGTGCCCAGGAGAAGACTCGAACTTCCACACCTGTGAAGATACTAGCACCTGAAGCTAGCGCGTCTACCAATTCCGCCACCTGGGCTTGAAATTAAATTATAATCAAAGCAAATTTTGGCTGGTGCCCAGGAGAAGACTCGAACTTCCACACCCGTGAAGATACTAGCACCTGAAGCTAGCGCGTCTACCAATTCCGCCACCTGGGCTTTGCTTTAATTTATGATTTACGTTAAAGTGCTAACGCACGAAACGAAGCTCAAGATTATAAAACCTTAAAAAAAAATGTCAATTAGAAAAATGAAGAAAAATATTAAATCTCTAAATTTAAGAGAAAAAGATCCTTATTTGGATCGTGAAAAACAACGTTATGAACATCCGTTACCCAGCAGAGAATGGGTTATCGATTTATTGGAACAAGAAGGTGTTCCACTGAAAATTGCAGCGTTGGCCGAAAAATTATCGATTACGGCCGATGAATATGAATTTTTCGAACGCAGAATCAAAGCGATGGCGCGTGACGGGCAAGTATTGATTAACCGTCGCGGCGCAGTGTGTGTGGCAGACAAACTGGCTTTGGTTAAATGCCGTATTGAGGCGCATAAAGACGGTTTCGGCTTCGCCGTGCCTTTAGTTGACAACAAACAAGGCGATTTTGTTTTATATGAAAAACAGATGCGCGGGCTGATGCACGGCGATATTGTGATGGTGCGTCCCGGTGGAGTGGATCGTCGCGGCAGGCGGGAGGGGCAGGTTCTGGAGATTCTGGAACGAGCCAATAAAGATGTGGTCGGCCGCTTTTATCTGGATCGCGGTGTAGGTGTATTGGTGCCGGCGGATAAGCGGCTGAGCCAGCCAATTTTGCTCGAGCCGGAATCTGTGGCTGCGCTGAAACCGGAATCGGGCCAAGTGGTGATGGTAGCAATTGAGAGCTATCCTGAAGGGCCTCATCCTGCTGTGGGCGCTTTAACTGAAATATTGGGCGACTATGCAGATAGCGGTATGGAAATTGAAATTGCTGTGCGCAAACATCATTTGCCGCATCAGTTTAGTGATGCCTGTCTGAAAGCTGCCGAAAAAATTTCTTCTACCGTATCTCAAAAAGATATGAAAGGCCGCGTAGATTTGCGCGATTTACCCTTGGTAACCATAGATGGAGAAACCGCAAGGGATTTCGATGATGCTGTGTACGCAGAAAAGCAGGGGCGGAATTATCGGTTGATAGTGGCTATTGCCGATGTGAGCCATTATGTGAAACCCGCTGATGATTTGGATAAAGATGCTTACCAGCGCGGCACCAGCGTTTACTTTCCCCGACGCGTCATTCCTATGCTGCCGGAAAAGCTTTCCAATGGCATTTGTTCGCTGAACCCTGATGTTGATCGCTTATGCATGGTATGCGATATGCATATTTCCTATTTGGGCAATGTGAAAGAATATAAGTTTTATCCTGCCGTAATGCGCTCTCACGCCCGCCTGACTTATACCCAAGTTTGGCAATGGCTGGAAAGCAGCGAAAGCAATCCTCATAAAAAAGAGCTGGACACCTTATACAAACTATTCGGTATTTTGCAAAAGAAACGCCAACAGCGCGGCGCGATGGAGTTTGAAAACATTGAAACGCAAATGCTTTTTGATGATAACGGCAAAATCGAGCGCATCGTGCCGGTGGTGCGGAATGATGCGCATAAGCTGATTGAAGAATGTATGCTGGCGGCCAACGTGTGCGCGGCGGACTTTTTGTTGAAAAACAAACATGGCGCTCTATTCCGCAACCATTTGGGCCCTACACCTGAAAAGCTGACCGCGCTGCGCGAGCAACTCAGTTTACTCGGCTTGAGCTTGGGGGGCGGAGACAAACCCGCGCCTAAAGATTATGCCAAGCTGGCCGAACAGATTTCAGACAGGCCTGATCAGGAATTGCTGCAAGTAATGATGTTGCGTTCCATGCAGCAGGCGATGTATGAACATAGCAATGAAGGCCATTTCGGTTTGGCTTATGATCACTACGCCCATTTCACTTCGCCCATCCGCCGTTATCCTGATTTAACTGTACACCGCGCCATCAAAGCCGTGTTGCAGGGTGAGATGTATAAGCCGCACGAGCCGTGGCAGGCAATGGGCGTGCACACTTCGTTTACCGAGCGCCGTGCCGATGATGCCAGCCGCGATGTTGAAAACTGGCTCAAAACTTATTACATGCGCGATAAAGTAGGCGAAGTATTTGAAGGCAGGATTTCCGGCATGGCAAACTTCGGTGTATTTGTTACTTTAGATGATATTCATATCGAAGGCTTAATCCACATCAGCGATTTGGGCGAAGATTACTTCAATTACCGCCCCGAAATTATGGCAATCGAAGGCGAACGCAGCGGCGTACGCTTCTCTATGGGCGACCGAGTTACCGTGAAAGTAGCACGTGCGGATTTGGATAACAGCAGAATTGATTTAACCTTAATCAAAGGCGGTGAAAAAAGTAAGAAACGGAGCAGAAAAACCACTAAAGATATAGACAAACCAGCAGCCAAATCAGCAAAAGCGCGTAACACACGCAAAACCGACAAAGAAAAATCTCCTACCCGCGCTTCTGGCAAATCGGCGAAATCCGGCAGGTCTGCCAAATCGCTGAAACTGGTAGACGGTAGAATCACGCTGGTTGCAGAGTCGCCTGCAAAAGCCAAAACCAAAGCTGTCAAAACAGAAAGCGGTAAACGCAAAAAAAGCCGCAGCCGGAAATAAAATCAGCGGTTTTAAACCAATCAATGCCTGTCTGAAAACTTTTTTCAGACAGGCATTCCTTTTCGATCACACTTTGCGCCTGATTCGATTGAGCATACCCAATGCCAACACCACCAGCACTGTACCCGCAACATCGGCCACACCCAAATCCGCATTGAAAAACCACCAAGCCAACACAGCGGCGAAAATCGGGTTGAGCAGATGGAAAGCAGAAGCATTGTCCGAACCAAACCAGCGCACCAGCTGAAACCACATCACCATTGCCACGCCGGATACCACAACCACCTGATACCAAAGCGATAATGCAAACACCGGCTCTGCCATCGCAGCAGGCCATTGCGTCGGGTTGGAAAAAGGCAGCAGAATCAGCCCGCCAAATAAATTTTGAATACCGGTAAGCGGCAAAACTTGGTGGCGCGAAGCTGTAAATTGATAAAACAGCGTGCCGCCCGCCAGTGCCAACATACCAAGTATGGTCCACACAATACCGATGCTCCAGCCGGTTTCCGGCATTTTTACCGACAACACAATATACACGCCCCAAAAACCTAAACTAATCGCCCACCATTGCAACCAAAACCATTTCCGTTTCACACAAGACACTACAAACGTTGTGACAAAAGGCATGGTCGACACCACAAGCACCACCAGCTCAGGAGAGACTGTTTGCAGGCCGGTATAAGAAAAACCAAGATACAGCACATAATTCAATATGCCCAAAACCATGCCGTGCAGCCATAAGCGCTTGTCCGCCCAACTACCATCGCCCTGCCCGCTGCGTTTTACCCACCAACAAACGGCAAAAAGCAACGCGGCCGCCAGCAAGAAACGCAAACTCAACACATCCAGCGGAGGCAGATATTCCAAACAATATTTACCCGCAATAAAGGCAGACGACCACAACAAACTAAACACAATACCGAAGACCAAACGCATAACATATCCCTTATTATGAAATGGTCAAGGCAAATTAACATAAGCTATTCGCCCCTTATTTCGTTGTTTAACGAAATAAGAAACGGCAAATCTCTTTAAAATAAAAATAACCCAATCACCGCCTGCCGATGATCAGGTTTACAAAACAACTTATAATCCAAATGCCTGTCTGAAAAAAGGGAAAATCATGTCGCTTGCCCATCATTTCACCCACACCGCCCACCTCATCGGCCACCCCAGCCGCGCCCTGATGCTGGACGCTTTAATCGGCCGCGAAGAATTAAGTGCAACCGAATTAGCAACTGCAGCGGGCATTACCGCGCAGACCGCCAGCGTACATTTAAGCAAGCTGCTCCACGGCGGGTTAATCAGCATGAAGCAGCAAGGCAGAAGCCGCTTATATCGAATTAGCAATCCACACATTATGGAAGCTTTGCAGCAATTAGCCATGCTGGCGCCCCAAGAACAACGTTCAACCACGCATAATAGCCATACTCTACGCGTATGCTACGGCCATATGGCAGGCAAAATTGCCATAGAAATCAGCCGAGCCCTCAGCGATGCCGGTTTCATCGAACTAGACAAAGAACGCGAACGCTTCAACCTCACAGATAAAGGATTAAAGTGGCTGGCCAATTTGGATATAGACACCCGTGAATATCCGCCCCACACCGCCGCCTGTATGGACTGGACAGAAAAATCCTTCCATTTGGCCGGTTGGCTCGGGCATGAACTGCTCGCCGCATTTGTAGCCAGGGGCTACGTTTACCAACCGTCACATGAAACCCGTTTCTTACAATTGACGGAATCGGGACAGCGGTATGTGAATGGGCTTAAGAAGCAGGTGATTTAACATTCCCTGATAAAATATTAATTAAACACAATGCCTGTCTGAAAACGGTTTTCAGACAGGCATTGTGTTTAGAAACTATATACAAAGCGACGAATACGAAGACAGTACAAGGTAGTATGGCAAGGAGCAGCAAGGCCGTAGCAAAAGTTAAGTTTACTTGCTACACAAACCGGCCTCTATCTCCATTGCCTTTTGAACCAGTTACGTAGAGTGTGATTTTATATTTAGCCATATCAAAGGCTACAAAAATTTTGAGGCAATTAGAAACCGCTTCCAATTGCCTCAAATATTAATCAGCATTCTACTTGGCTCACATCACGCACCGCGCCGGTATCGGCGGAAGTCGTCATGGCCGCGTAAGCGCGCAAGGCGGCGGAAACGTGGCGGTCACGGTTGTCGGGTTTCCACGCTTTGGCGCCGCGCGCTTCCATTTCGCTGCGGCGCTCGGCCAGCTCTTCATCGGAAACAACCAAGCGGATGCTGCGGTTGGGGATGTCGATTTCGATGGTGTCGCCCTCTTTCACCAAACCGATAGCACCACCCTCCGCCGCTTCGGGCGAAACGTGGCCGATGCTCAAGCCGGAAGTGCCGCCTGAAAAACGGCCATCGGTGAGCAAGGCGCATTCTTTACCCAAGCCCTTGGATTTCAGGTAAGAAGTCGGATACAGCATTTCCTGCATGCCCGGGCCGCCTTTCGGGCCTTCGTAACGGATAATCACAATATCGCCGGCGACGATTTGGTTATCCAAAATGCCTGCCACGGCAGAATCTTGGCTTTCAAACACGCGCGCGCGGCCGGTAAATCTGAGAATGCTATCGTCCACGCCGGCGGTTTTCACCACGCAGCCGCGCTCGGCGATATTGCCGAACAGCACAGCCAAGCCGCCGTCTTGCGAATAAGCGTGTACTTTGCTGCGGATGCAGCCGTTTTCGCGGTCGAGGTCGAGCGAAGGCCACAGCCTGTTTTGTGAAAACGCTTCGGTGGTACGCACGCCGCCCGGCGCAGCTTTGTAGCGGGCGTGTGCGGCTTCGTTGGCAGGGTTCATCACGTCCCATTTCTCCAGCGCGTCTTTCAAGGTTTTTTCGTGAACCGTGGAAACGTCGGTTTTCAGGCAGCCTGCGCGGTCAAGTTCGGCCAAAATGCCCATCACGCCGCCCGCGCGGTGCACGTCTTCCATGTGGTATTTCTGTGTGGCGGGTGCGACTTTGCACAAGCACGGCACTTGGCGGCTGATGCGGTCGATGTCGGCCATTTTGAAATCCACCTGCGCTTCGCTGGCGGCGGCCAACAGGTGCAGCACGGTGTTGGTGGAACCGCCCATTGCTACGTCCAAACTCATGGCGTTTTCAAACGCGGCTTTGCTGGCGATGCTGCGCGGCAACACGCTTTCATCGTCTTGCTCATAATAACGTTTGGTGATTTCCACAATCAGACGGCCTGCTTCCAAAAACAGCTCTTTACGGCCTGCGTGCGTGGCCAGCAGCGAGCCGTTGCCCGGCAGCGACAAGCCTAATGCTTCGGTGAGACAGTTCATCGAGTTGGCGGTAAACATGCCGGAGCAGGAACCGCAGGTCGGGCAGGCGGAACGTTCCACCGCCGCCACTTCTTCGTCGCTCACGTTATCGTCGGCGGCATCCACCATGGCATCGACCAAATCCAGTTTGCGGGTGTCGGTAATATTGGCAACGCCGATCACTTTGCCCGCTTCCATGGGGCCGCCTGAAACGAACACGGTGGGAATATTCAAACGCATGGCGGCCATCAGCATGCCGGGGGTGATTTTGTCACAGTTGGAAATGCACACCAGCGCGTCAGCACAATGCGCGTTCACCATGTATTCCACCGAATCGGCAATCAAATCGCGGCTGGGCAGGCTATACAGCATACCGCTGTGACCCATGGCAATGCCGTCGTCCACCGCAATGGTGTTGAATTCTTTTGCCAAACCGCCTGCTTTTTCGATTTCGCGCGCCACGAGCTGGCCCATATTGTGCAAATGCACATGGCCGGGTACAAATTGGGTAAACGAGTTGGCAATGGCGATAATCGGTTTGCCGAAGTCTTCGTCGGCCACGCCGGTGGCACGCCACAGCGCGCGGGCGCCGGCCATATTGCGGCCGTGGGTGGAGGTTTTGGAGCGGTAAGCTGGCATGGTTGGTGTCCTTCGTAAAAGTTTTAGTATGAGCCGCCGGTGGCTGCTTTTGTAAATCGGTAAAAAATTGCGCTTATTTTATACCAAACGCAGTCAAGCGTTAATAAATGTGTGTTGCAAGCTTTCAGACAGGCATCACGCATTTCCAGTATAATGCCTGCCTGAAAATATTATGAGCAAAGCACGATTTTATTATGATTATCCACCCTCAATTTAATGCCGCTGCAATAGATTTTGAATTTATAGTCATCCGCTGGTATGCGCTCAGCTATGTTTTGGCATTCATTCTGTTTATGCTGCTCGGCCGCCTGCGCATCAAACAAGGGCACACGGTTTTTACCAAAGAAATGCTGGATGATTTGTTAACTTACGGTGTGTTCGGCGTGATTCTGGGCGGGCGCTTGGGCTATGTGCTGTTTTACAAATTTTCCGAATACATCAGCGATCCGGTTTCGATTTTCAAAATCTGGGAAGGCGGTATGTCTTTCCACGGTGGATTTTTAGGTGTGCTAGTGGCGATGTGGTTGTTTGCCAAACGCAGAAATCTGGGCTTTTGGCAGGTTACCGATTTTATCGCGCCACTCGTGCCGCTGGGGCTCGCTTCCGGCCGCATCGGTAATTTTATCAACGGCGAATTATGGGGCCGCGTTACCGACCCTGCCGCATTTTGGGCAATGGGTTTTCCCCAAGCCGCTTATGAAGATGCGCAACTGGCTGTCAATAATCCGGAATACATGGCCTGGCTCCAACAATTCGGCATGTTGCCGCGCCATCCTTCGCAGCTTTATCAATTTGCACTTGAGGGGCTGGCTTTATTTGTGATCGTGTGGATTTTTTCCCGTAAACCGCGCCCTACCGGCCAAGTTTCCATGGTGTTTCTGGCGGGTTACGGTTTATTTCGCTTTATTGCCGAGTATGCGCGCCAACCGGACGACCATTTGGGCTTGCTGACTTTGGGTTTGTCTATGGGCCAATGGTTGAGCTTGCCGATGATTGTGTTGGGCGTAATCGGCTTTTTCTGGTTTGGCAGCAAGAAAAACGGCGGCTGATTCCGCCAATCTATATTTTTCAGACAGGCATTAATATTTAGTATGCCTGTCTGAAAACATCAGGAAATATTCATGTCTAATCAAAGATTGATTTACGGCTTTCATGCCATTAATGCCCGCTTGTGGCAAAACCCCAAAAGCATCACGGAAATTTATATTCAGGAAGGTAAAAACGATGCGCGCACGCGCGAAGTGCTGCAAAAAGCTGCCGACGAAAAAGTGCGCGTGCATTTTGCCGATGCAGATCGGCTAAACAAGCTTAGCAAAGGCATGCGCCATCAAGGCGTGGTCGGATTTATCGACGCTTCGAAAAACCATGTGCATTTGGAAGATGTGTTGGAAAACTTGAGCGAACCGCCGCTTTTGCTGGTGCTTGACGGCATAACCGACCCGCATAACCTCGGCGCCTGCCTGCGTACGGCCGACGCCATGGGCGTACACGCCGTGATCGCGCCAAAAGACCGCAGCGCCGGCCTGAATGCCACGGTAAGCAAAGTAGCCTGTGGCGCGGCTGAAACCGTGCCTTACATCACCGTAACCAACCTTGCCCGCACCTTACGCGAGCTGAAAGAATACGGTATTTGGATTATCGGCACCGATATGGAAGGCGATTCGGATTTATACCATTGCGACCTGCCCGAAAGCGTGGCTTGGGTAATGGGTAACGAAGGCGAAGGAATGCGCCGCCTCACGCGCGAACATTGCGATATGCTGGTGTCGATTCCCATGTTCGGCACCGTTGAAAGCATGAATGTATCGGTCAGTACCGGTATGGTACTGAGCGAAACTCGCCGCCGCCGCACCTTGCAATCGGAACAGGCTTAAGCTTTTACCGTCAAAAAACAATGCCTGTCTGAATCTGCTTTTCAGACAGGCATTCCTCAAAATATCAATAGCCTAAGACCGAACCCTATTTTTTTGTTATCCTTACACCTCACACAACACATTGACCTGAATTAATGTACCAAACCATATTACCTAAAAAAAACATCCCCGATTGGTTACAAGAGCTTGTCCGGCTCAACAACATCGGCAGCGTCCTCACCAGCGTTACACAATGGCTGCGCAAAGGAGGCAGTAAAGACGCGGCTGCACGCATGGACTTATTGCTGCAAACACTCTCCGACCATCCCGAAACAGCAAGAGAAATAGGCATCCAATTCTACCGCTGGCTCAACAACACCCATATCTATCCCGCACTCGTTTCACTCGGGATTTTCTCGCGCAAAGGCTTCGGCAAAGAATTGGGCAAACGCATTTACGACCGCTTCAGCCCGCCGCCCCACGATCCGCGCAGCATTAAAAACATGTTTGAAAAGCTTTTCTACCGCAGCAGCGACATAGAATGGCTGGGCGCTATCCCGCCGCGCCAATGGCTGCGCCTTTACGATTTGCTGGCGGCCCACACACCGGAAAACATTCTGCAGGCAACCCGACGCAATTTCCAACATGCCAATCTTCATGCGCTTGAAATGCTTTCTATCTGGATTGCCGCCGAAGAGCTAGATCCGGATTTAATGCGGCTTGATCCCAAACTTCTGGAAGTGGACTCTTCCTTTATCGCGCTCAAGCGCGAAGTCACTTTGTTGATTGATCATTATCAGCATGAAAAAACAGAAATATTTGATGATGCGCACCTGCAAGTGATGCTTGAACAATCCCGTTCACATATCGAAAGACTGCGTAAAAAAGGCGTGTGCGCCGGCACAGGCTCTTCAATTGCCGTGTCGCACCTATTAGAGCGCCTCGAACAATCGCTCAACCGGCTAACCATGTTGCTAACCATCCAAACTGCTACCGACAACCCTTCGCGCCGGCGGCATCTGATTGAGCTTTTACAAACCATGGCTTATTCTGCTGCCGAACAAAAAAGTACCTCCCTGCTTTGGCGGCGCAGTGTGAAAATGCTGGCAAAAAGCATCAGCCAAAATACCAGCTACCGCGGCGAAAAATACATTACCAGCTCGCGCAGCGAATATTTCGGCATGCTGCGCGCAGCAGCAGGCGGCGGCGCGGTTATTGCTTTTATGGCCCTTTTGAAACTCAAACTCGGCATGATGGGGCTGAGCAAGCTGCAATATGCCATCTTCTCCAGCCTCGATTATGGTTTAGGCTTCGTGTTTATCCATATGATTCATTGCACGGTTGCTACCAAACAGCCCGCAATGACGGCCTCCAGCATTGCAGAGCAAGTGGAGCGGAACGACTCGGGTAAAGCTGTTGACCAAAAACTGGCCAAATTGTCGATAGACGTTATCCGTTCGCAAGGTGTGGCCGTGTTTGGCAATGTGAGCGTGGCCATGCTACTGGCGATGTTGATTACTGCCGTTTATTATTTTCAGACAGGCATGCCGATTTTGGATGCTGAAACCGTACAGAAGCAATTTAAATCGGTACTGCCTTTAAGCGAACCTTCTCTGATTTATGCCGGCATCGCCGGCGTGTGGCTGTTTTGCGCCGGCATTATTTCAGGCTTCTTTGATAACCGCGCCGACTACCTGCATCTGCGCCAGCGTCTCAATCAGCACCCTCTTCTCGTTAAAATCCTGCCGGCTAAATGGCGCGCCTATTTAGCCAATTATGTGCATCATAATTACGGCGCGATTATGGGTAATTTTATTTTCGGCGTGATGCTCGGCAGCACCAGCTATATCGGCTACCTCCTCGGTCTGCCGCTGGATATCCGCCATGTGGCATTCTCATCTGCAAACATTGCTTATGCCGCCGCAAGCGATCTGACCAATCCGATTATGTTTGGCTTTTACCTGATATGCATTTTCTTAATCGGCATAGTTAATTTATGGGTAAGCTTTACCTTGACGCTTTGGGTGGCTCTACGCTCGCGTGATGCACATATTGATAGCTTCCGCAAGCTTTTCAACAGCGTGATTATGCAAATCCGCACCAACCCGCTCAGCCTGCTGTTCCCGGTCCAAGCTGCCGGCCAAGTAATTAAAGAAACGCGCCAGGCTTCAGGGCAAACAAAAGATAAAGACAACACATAAAAAATTATGCCTGTCTGAAAATAATTCAGACAGGCATAGACAATAATATCTCATCAAGAGCTATCAATGGACACGCTTAATATTTTCTTCCTCGTTACCGCACTTTTATTGTTTGTCAGCGTTATCGTCAGCCGCATTTCTGCGCGGGTCGGTATGCCTTTGTTATTGGCCTTTCTCGGTGTCGGTATGCTGGCGGGGGAAGACGGTATAGGCGGTATCAAATTCGACAGCTTCACCGGCGCCACTTTCGTCGGACAACTGGCATTGGCAATTATTCTGCTGGACGGCGGTTTACGCACCAAATTCGAAACTTTTCGCATCGCCCTAAAACCCGCATCCATTCTCGCAAGCTGGGGCGTGTTGGCCGGGGTGGGTTTGCTTGGCATTTTTGCCACTTTTTATATGGGCATCGACTGGAAACTCGGCATCCTGATGGCCGCTATTGTCGGCTCTACCGATGCGGCTGCCGTATTTTCCCTACTTCGCAACAGCGGCGTACGGCTAAACGCCCGTATTCAGGCTACCTTGGAGTTGGAAAGCGGTATCAACGATCCTATGGCGATACTATTGGTCAGTGTATTGATTAATCTGATTATGCAGCCTGAAGCCACAGGCTTTCTTTCTATTGTGCAAATGTTTGTTTTGCAACTCGGCTTGGGGCTGTTGTTCGGTTGGCTGGCCGGCAAAACTTTGGCCTTCATATTGGGCCAAATCCGGTTGGCCGAAGGTTTGTATGCCATCTTGATTGCTTCGGGCGGCCTTTTGGTGTTTTCGATAACCAATCTTAGCGGCGGCAGCGGTTTTTTAGCAGTTTATCTGGCTGGCGTCTTAATTGGTAACTCGCGCAATAGCTCGGTTGAACACGTTCTAAACGTAATGGATGGCTTGGCATGGCTGGCACAAGCCGCGATGTTCTTAGTGCTCGGCCTGCTGGTAACGCCTTCCCGCATGTTGGAACACGGTATGGATGCTTTGGTAATTGCAGGTTTCTTAATGCTGATTGCACGCCCGCTGGCCGTATACTCATCAATTAAATGGTTTCATTACAGCAAAAAGGAGCTCGCCTATATCAGCTGGGTAGGCTTGCGCGGTGCCGTGCCAATTACGCTTGCGATTATGCCTTTAATGATGGGCGTGCCCAATTCCCGGCTGTTATTCGATGTGGCCTTTGCGGTTGTGATTCTTTCTTTGCTGATACAAGGCACGACCATTCCTTATTTGGCCAACAAGCTGCAAGTGGTGCTGCCACCGAAACCTGAGCCACTTTCTTACCGCGAAATCTGGCTCGCCCGCAATCTTTCCGTTGGTTTGCAATCGTTTAAAGTAGCCGCCGGTTCGGAAGCAGAAAACAGCCACCCTTATGTGATGACGCGCCCCGAAGAGTTTGCAGACAGCCGCCTGTTTGCACTTATCCGCAACGGCAAGCCTGTTCAGGTAGGCATGAACACGCAAATGCAGGAAAACGATACTGCATGGTATATCCTGCCTGAAGAAAAAGGCGATGCCTTCGCCGAACAGTTTGCAGATTTGAACGATCACACAACGGAACAGCAATTTTATGGCGAATTTATTCTCAATCCGGAAGTAAAAGTGGGCGACTTAGCACAAGTTTATGGTTTTACGGTGAAAGAAAATGAGGCCTATCTCAGCCTCGTTGACCTGTTCAGAGCACGTTTCGGCGACATACCCGTAGCCGGCGACCGCATCATGATTGATAATTTTTGCATTACTGTCAAAGAGTTGGACGAGCAAAGCTATATTAAAACTTTCGGTTTGAAAATACCCAAACAACAAACTGATATAACACATTGAAAATAATAATTAAACATGCCTGTCTGAAAATGAAATTAAAACATTTTCAGACAGGCATGTTCAATTCAATTATAAGAAATTAATCTAGTGTCCACTGAACCCAACCCATTTGCCAAGTCAGCAAAATCAAGCCGCCGAATATGATTCGATAATATGCAAAAGGTATGTAGTTTTTCGCACTCACAAATTTCAGCAGAGCTTTCACAGCCAATAAACCGGCAACAAATGCAGCCACAAAACCAACAACAATTAAACCAATATCCTGCAAACTGAATAATTTATAGTTTTTCAAAATGTCATAAGTTGTGGCCATAATCATAACCGGCACAGCCAGGAAAAATGAAAATTCCGTAGCCACTTTTCTATCCAATCCCCAAAGCATCCCGCCCATAATCGTGCTCCCTGAGCGCGAAGTTCCCGGCACCAAAGCACAAATCTGCGCCAAGCCTACTA
The DNA here is from genome assembly GCF_001308015.1 of Neisseria sp. 83E34. Taxonomy (GTDB): domain Bacteria; phylum Pseudomonadota; class Gammaproteobacteria; order Burkholderiales; family Neisseriaceae; genus Neisseria. The sequence goes on along the minus strand of NZ_LGYH01000004.1, from coordinate 212,700 downwards.
TCAAGGCATCTTTAGGCGACATATCATCTACACTGGTCACTTTGGGCTGATGGCTTTTGGCACGTTTCTCAACCCACAAAATAAAGAATCCGCCCAATACAAGCATAGTTGCCACACTAATCGGATTAAATAATACCGCCTTGATTTGTTTACTGAATAAAAAGCCAACAACTGCAGCAGGAATAAAGGCAATAATCAGATTGACCACAAAACGATTAACCGCCCTGTCCTTACCCACATAATTAACCACATGCTTAAAACGGATACGGTATTCGAAAATCACTGCCAACACGGCACCTAGCTGAATCGCAATCTCAAATACTTTACCGTTACTTTTAAAATCCATCAAATTGCCGAACACAATTAAATGCCCCGTGCTGGAAATCGGCAGAAATTCAGTTAAACCTTCAATAATCCCCAGAATCAGGGCCTTAAATAACAATACAATATCCATATCTATAAACGGCAGTCAGCCTTTTATCCTTTTTAATGATTTAATCTAATTAAATAACGACAGCAACGTATTAAAGAGACGAGACTCTATAACACCATCCCTAATTCTCTATTGCTATAAAATAATCGAATATTTTTATATCCGGCTACTTAAAGTTATATCTAAAAAACGGGATTTATATCACAAACCAATCTATCGGCTTGATAATGAAGACAGGCAGCCGTAAAGACTGCCTGAAAGGACGGGTTGCGTTTCCTCACCCATCAGATGATTTGTTTACTGGTTAGCCGTTTTAGCGAAAAAAGCACCTTTACTTTTCAGTTTGCTTTCGACTTTTTGAGGTGCTTTCATACCGCGCTCTTTACGCACTTTGTCAACAAGCTCCTCAATCGTTTTCACGCCTGCATGCCAATCACCGTGGAATTTCACTTCGTATTTACCGCCAACAATCACGATGGGAGTGCCTTCAATTTTGAATTCCTCTGTGAGCTTAGCCATTTTTTCGGCTGCAGCTTTATTCGCAGGCGAATCATAAGCAGCAATCAGTTTTTTTGCATCGAAAGAATTTTGCTCGGCCGCCCATTTTTTGAAAGTTACCGAATCAGCCAAATTGATTTTTTGTTCATAAATCGCTTTAAACACGGCCGAATTTGCCTGATATTTCAAACCGGACTGATTCACAGCTGCAGCTACTTTGGCAAAGCCCAGCATTTCAGGCTGCCAAACCACATGTTCTGTACGCAGATAAGTATCGCTTGGCCAAGTCTTAGCTTGTTTTAACAAAATAGGATCAAAATGATAACAATGCACACAGAAGTAACCGAAAAATTCCAAAACCTCAATTTTATCTGCTTGTGTTTGCGGAATCGGTTTTTCCAAAACCTTATAATCCTGTCCTTCAACCACCGCCGCAGAAGCATTCGCAGCCAAAGCAACCCCTAAGCCTATAGCCAATATGATTTTTTTCACTTTCATGAACAATATCCTTAAATTTATTTCACAGAGCGGGCAAAATTATTGATACCGCGCTGTTTCAATTTCTTCTGCGCCGTTGACGCTTCCTCAGCACTCAAAACGCCTGTCTGAACTCGATAAACCGTTTTACCGTTTACCTCTGCCTGCACAACGCTGGCAGATACGCCCGCCGCAGCCAGTTTTCCGCGCTGAACTTCGGCGGCCTGCTGATCATTATATGAGCCGGCTTGAATGATCACTTTGCCGCCGCCTTTGGCAGAACTACTTTGCTGTTTCGGCTGGGCAGATGATTTGCTGTTTTGTTTTTCAGAACCTGAACGACCGCTCAATGCATCTTCAGCACGTTGTCTGTCTGCATCGGCTTCAGCTTTTTTGCGTGCTTCGGCTTGCGCTTCTTTGCGGGCTTTTTCCAAGTTGCCGCTATTCAGAATTTGCTCAGGAGTAGGCTGCACTTTAGGCTCGGTTTTAGGTTTGGCTTGAGCCTGTTTTTTAGCGCGCTCGGCTTCTGCTTTTTTAGCTTCTGCCTGTTTTTTGATCTGGGCTTGTTTTTGTGCTTCTTTCGCCGCTTTTTCCTGCTCGGCCGACATTTTTGGCTTGGTCGGAACAACGACAACAGACGGATGAGTTACCGGCTCTTCCACTATTCCGCTGCCGGCAGTTGGCGGCACAACAGTTGTTTTGTCTGCTTCTGTCGGCTCGGTTACTGTCGGAGCTTCTTTAGTTGTCGGTTCGATTGTTACTTTTGCTTCCGAGGCGGCTGGAGGCACTACATCAGCTTGCGTTTGAGAAGCGGAATCGGCTTTTGTTGCAGAAGCGCTTGGGCTTGAACCGGGCACGAGAATCTCGGGTTCGGGCACTTTATCTTCAACTTTCGGCAGTTCTTTTACCGAAGACTGGCCGTTTTTATTCAGGAAATACAGCACACCGGCAATCACTGCTGTGGCCAAAAGCAGGCCGACAAAAAAGCCGGATAAACCTTTTCCATATTGTTTTTTCGCATTCATTTACGATACCTTTAAGATTCTCTGGTTCTCTAAAAGCCGAAAGCGGCTGATAGCCTTCAACAAACTTAGCCGTTTATTCTAACAAAATATCAGGGCGGCTGCCTAACCCGTTTTACCTTAGCTTACATAATATTTTTCAATTATAAAGCTCTGCGGAAGCTGACGGCGCGCAATACATGCTGCCTGTTAACCGTTTCATCATCATTCAAATCAGCTAAGGTACGCGCGACACGCATAATTCTATGAAAACTACGTGCCGACAAAGAAAGCTTTTCTATCAAATCACCCAAAGCTTTTTTTGCCTCTTCGCTGATCATCGCTTTTTCGTCCAACTCGCTAACGCTTAATTGGGCATTGGTTTTGCCTTGACGGTTCAACTGCTTGCTTCGTGCAGCCATAACCCGCTGCAAGATATGCTCACTGCTTTCCCCTGCTTGCGCCTGCGTTAACTCTCCGGCAGGGATGCTCGGCACTTCTATGGTCAGATCAATCCGGTCGAGCAGCGGGCCTGAAATTTTATCCCGATAACGCTGTATGCTGTCAGGCGTGCAGCGGCAGGGTTTGACTGGGTGGCCGAAATAGCCGCAAGGGCATGGGTTCATGGCGGCGACCAATTGGAATTTGGCCGGATAAGTAGCTTGCCGGGCAGCACGTGAAATATGGATTTCTCCGCTCTCCAAAGGTTCGCGCAATACTTCGAGCACTTTGCGGTCAAACTCCGGCAACTCATCCAAAAATAAAACGCCCTGATGCGCTAAGGAAATTTCACCCGGGCGCGGGTCTGAACCGCCGCCAACCAGTGCAACGGCGCTGGCGCTGTGATGGGGTGATCTGAAAGGGCGGGTCGTGCTGAGGTTTTGCAGATGTTGCGGCAATAGTGAGCGCAAAGTCCAAACCGAAATCAATTCGTCATCTGTTAGCGGCGGTAGAATACCGGGCAGGCGTTGCGCCAACATTGATTTACCCGTTCCGGGTGGGCCGACCATTAGAATACTGTGGCCACCCGCTGCCGCTATTTCCAAAGCCAATCTGGCGGTATGTTGGCCTTTAACATCGCGCATATCCGGCATATTTATATTTTCAGACAGGCTTTGCCGATCCGGAGCCATAGCTTGGCTTAAAGGTTCGATGCCGTTAAGGTGCGCCGCTACTTGGGCTAAGTTTTCCGCACCGAACACGGCAATGCTGTCCATAACGGCAGCTTGCGCAGCATTTTGAGCGGGCAGCACGAAAGAGCGGCCCGATTGCGCACCTTGCCAAGCCATCGCCAAAGCGCCGCGGACAGGACGCAGGGCACCGGATAAAGCCAACTCGCCCGCGAATTCGTATTGCGCCAGTTTGTCTTGCAAAATCTGGCCGGAAGCCGCCAATACACCCAACGCAATCGGCAAATCGAATCTGCCCGATTCTTTTGGCAAATCGGCAGGCGCCAGATTAACGGTAATTTTTGCAGCGGGAAAATCGAAGCCGCTTTGCAAAATGGCTGCGCGCACCCTATCTCGGCTTTCTTTTACTTCAGTATCCGGCAAGCCGACGATGTTAAATTGCGGCAAACCATTGGCCAAATGGGCTTCCACTTCGACCAAAGGGGCATCCATGCCGCTTAATGCACGGCTGTAAATTACCGCCAAAGACATGAACGGCTTATCCTTCAGATGATGTATCGGTTTGCCGGGCAATTTCTGCAGGGGCTTCTGCGGCTGAGATTGCGGCTTCAAGTTTGGCCACACGCTCCTCCAGCTCCGCCAGCTTGGTGCGGGTTTTAATCAGCACTTGTTGTTGAATATCAAATTCTTCACGAGTAATCAAATCCATGCGGTTAAACGCGCTGCCGAGCATGGCTTTTACGTTTTTTTCAACGTCTTTTGCCGGGCTGTTGGCAATGGTTTCACTCACTTTGGCGCTCACTTCTTCAAACAGTTTCTGACCAATCATAGCGGTTTCCTTTCATAGCATGGTTTCATTTTGGATTGTATAGAAGAAATGCCTGTCTGAAAACACACAGCTGTTTTCAGACAGGCATGGGCATAACATTTACTCAGCGGTAAAACCTGCTTGAAAAACTTTGCCGTTGATGTGGATATCGGCCAAATAATCATGCCGGTTGTCGGTACACAAAGGCAGCCGCACGTTCTCTGCACGCCACGCTCCATCGGCTTGTTTTTTCAAATCATAGCGGTTAAACCCCATATCCATATTGCTCATGCTGAAGCTGAGATAAACATTTTGCACATCTTGCGGCACATTATCCATTTCAATATTAAAAGGGGCTTTGGCGCTCAGCGGCTCACTGAATTTGATGATTGCCCCGTTCGGCAAAACGCAGCCTTTTCTCACATCGCAATCTGCCGATACATTTTGCGCTTGCGGCTGCTGCTTGTTCCAAATATAAAGCGTGCCGAGTTTTATTGCGGCAAATACCAGCAATAAAGCGCCAATCATGATCCATTTTTTATTTTTATCCATCTTGCTTTCCCTATGCCAGTCCGGTTTGCCGATCTGCTACCACCGCGTGTGCGCCGGCTTCCAGCCAAGCTGAACGGTATTTTTCAGACAGGCATTCTTCTGCCAACACCACCAACGGCACGCCTACGCCATCTTTCAATATTTGCAAAACTTGCCTGGCAGATTCCTCACAAGCCGCTCGCCATACCACCACATCGGCATCAAACGCTTCGGCGAACTGTTCGGCATCCTCAACTAACACCCACAAACTCTCTACCTGCGGCCTCCTGCCATAGTTTTTCAGTGCTTCCGCGCTAATCAAGCAATGTTTGTGTGTCGGCTCCAGCATGGCAAACGGCACAACACGATAAGCACCCATGCGGTTTTCGCCGGTAAAGCCTGTGTCAACACTGCCTGTCAGCTCGGTCGGCACGGCCAATGCGGCCAGCACCGGCCCGTTAGCCGGCAACATGGGCGACACGGTAAAATCGCCCGCTTTCTGCCAAGACCAACTCTGCCCTTCTTTGGCCTGCAAAGTGCCCGACCAATCACCCGCTTTAACGCGGAAAAAACGCAAATGAACATGCGCGTGTTCATACATATGGATTTTGGTTAACCACGGCGTTGCATGATGGATATGAATGCCCAACTCCTCTTCAAACTCGCGTTTCAGCGCATCCAGCTCGCTTTCCTGCGGCTCGACTTTACCGCCGGCAAATTCCCAATATCCCGCATAAGGTTTGCCTTCCGGACGCGAAGCCAGCAAGTAATCGCCTTGCTCGTTTAATACAACGCCGGCAACCACGCGCAACAATGGACGGGAATCTTGCAATATATTGTTTTCTTTCAACATAGTTTAAATCGGCTTGCTCTTTTATTTTTCCGCTACAGCAAAAGCCTGCACTACATCTTTTTCATCGCTTATGCTCAGATGCACTTGCTTGATGCCCTGCTCATCCAGCCAAGACTGCAAATCCGCATCGCATAAAATTTCCGGTCGCCCCAAATGATTGTGACCGACAGTGATACGCGGAAACGAAACGATGCCGCGGATGCCGGTTCCCACTGCTTTGGAAAAGGCTTCTTTGGCAGCGAAGCGTTTAGCCAGAAAACTGATAGGTTTGCCGGCCTGTTCAAACTCAGGCAGCTCCACCTGGCTCAGTAAGCGTTCGGCAAAAGCCTGACCGTATTTTTTATAAAGCCGCTCAATGCGGTTAAGGGCAATAATATCCATACCGATTCCATAAATCATGGGCATCTCCTTCTTTTCAGACAGGCCTGTCTGAAAAACATTAATAAGGTAAAGCGCGAGCTTCAAACATCACTTTTTTCATTTGACGGATGGCTTCCGGCAAACCCAAAAATACGGCTTGCGAAATCAGCGAATGGCCGATATTCAGCTCTCGGATGGCAAGAATTTGGGCGATGGGCGTAACATTGTGTATGGTCAGCCCGTGCCCTGCGTTTACCACCAAACCCAACTCGCTGGCAAAATGAGCGCCGATTTCAATGCGCGAGCATTCTTTATGCTGCGCTTCGTGCGTGCGGGCTTCGGCATAAGCGCCCGTGTGCAATTCCACTACCGGAGCACCCACATCTTTTGCCGCTTGAATCTGCGCTTCATCAGCGTCGATAAACAGTGAAACCCGGATACCGGCTCGGGTTAAGGTTTCCGTGTATTCGGCAATTTTTTTCTGCTGTGCCAACACATCCAGCCCGCCTTCTGTGGTTACTTCTTCACGCCGTTCGGGCACAATACACACGTCTTGCGGCATCACGTTTAAGGCGTTTTCCAACATTTCTTCGGTAAGCGCCATTTCCAGATTCATGCGTGTGCGGATGGCACTTCTAATTGCAAACACATCAGCGTCTTTAATATGACGGCGGTCTTCGCGCAAATGCAGGGTTATCAAGTCGGCACCATGCGTTTCGGCCAGTAAAGCAGCCTCCAGCGGGCTGGGATAAGTTGTGCCGCGCGCATTGCGCAGGGTGGCCACATGGTCAATATTCACACCTAAGAGCATGGATTTTTCCTTTCTTTCACTAAAGCGGCAATTCCAACGTGCCGCTTTATTTTTTCAGACAGGCATTTTGTTCATTCAAACTCAAAAGCCTGCATCTGCTGCAAAACCTGTCTTGATTTCACACCTTCCGGCAAGCGGAAATCAATCAGCATACGGGTAAGTTTCAAAGCCTGCTGCAAACTGTCTCCACTATCAAACTCACCTTTGCGCAGTTGAATCAAGCTGTTGCCTTTGACAACCACACCCTGCGCTTCGCTTATATGCACATTATCGGCGCCATCAAGCGGTAAGGCCGCATGCTCCGGCCGCAGCCAGTAATCGCGCTCCGCATCAATCGCGCAACCGGCTTCATCATGCTGCAAATCCGGCGCAAAACCCAGCTCGGTCAGCAGAGACCACTCAAAGCAGCGCAAAGCTGCCACATGATTCGGCTGCCCGGCCACTGCCTTCATCAAGCCAAACAACGCATCATAAAGCTTTGGATGCGGATCTTCGCGCGCAGTCAGTTTCAACATCAATTCATTAGCATACAACCCGCTAAACAGCGCCCTACCTTGCGGCAAAGCCCAACCGCCGAGCCATTCGGCGCGGTGCAGCGTTTTCAATTCGCCGCTGCCATACCACGATGCACTCATCGGCACAAAAGGCACCAACACGCCACGCAATTCACTCTGCCGTTTGCGCGCACTACGCGCCAGCAGCGCCACACGGCCGTAATCGCGGCTGAACACCTCCAGCCACAAGCTGCTTTCCCGCCACGGGGTAGCAGTCAACAGGAAAGCCGGTTGGTGATTGATGCGGTGGGATTTGTCAGGCATAGTTTGCAGTGTCGGCATAATTGCGCGAATTATACCCCAAGCTTCATATTAAATTCGGATGCTCTACGGCTTAAATCAGAAATATTTTTCGATCCACAAAACAACAAAGCCGGAGATGGGCAATCCTCCGGCTTTAAACTGATTTGAATACGCAAATATCAAGGTGACAAACGCTCTTTAATCCACACATTATTTTCCAAACGGTAACGTATGCGGTCATGCAGGCGGCTCGGGCGGCCTTGCCAAAATTCCACGGCATCGGGAATCACCAGATAGCCGCCCCAATACGGCGGGCGCGGCACGTGGAACGGATGCTTTACACCTACGGCTGCCGCTTTCGCCACCAATACGGCTTTGCTTTCCAATACGCTGCTTTGTTCGCTGGCCCAAGCACCAATACGGCTGGTATAAGGCCGGGAATCGAAATACTCGTCTGAATCTTTATCGCTCAACTTTTCCACGCACCCTTCGATGCGCACCTGCCGCTCCAATTCGGGCCAGAAAAAAGTCATCGCAGCAAACGGATTGGCCGCAATCGCACGCCCTTTCTGGCTTTGATAATTAGTAAAAAATACAAAACCTTTGGGATTCACTTCTTTCAACAACACCATTCTGTTGGAAGGCCTGCCGTCTTCCCTTACGGTGGCCACATTAACCGCAGTCGGTTCGTTGACCGCCGCTTTCATTGCTTCGCCAAGCCATTGTTCAAACTGGATAATCGGGCTGGCGTCGCATTCTTGTTCCGACAATTCCTTTTTACTGTACTCTTCTCGTATGTCATGCAAATCCACGATGTTGTTCCTTTTTCAGACAGGCATTTATTTTTTCAGGCTCACTTCCTGCATTGTCCAGCTGCCACCTGCCTTGGTGCGTTTGAGGCGGTAAATTTTTTGTGCGGACCAAAGCTCCACCTCTTTGATAAACCCTTTTTCCTCATCACCAACCAAAGTAATCGTGCCATAAGGTTCGTGCGGCACGCCTGAGATATCCATTTGGAAAAACTTAGGCGAAGTGGCGCCGTTAACCATAATTTTAAACGGAAGAACCTGATTTTCCAACACGGCCACCTCTGCCGTACTTTCATCATTGTTGCTGGAAAGCTTGAATTTCCAATTATTGTTTTGCCATGTTTTGAAGTCGGCTACCGGCGCATCCGGCGCGTCAAATAAAGGCTCGGATGTGCGCGAAGGCGCGAAAAACAGTTGCGAAGCGATTAAGCCGAACACACAGCCGATCAGCAATGCCAAAATAATATGAGGGTATTTACTCATGTTTATCAGTTTCCTGTGCAAAGCGCTGTTTGTGTAACATAAAGCGCTCCATTCCTAAAAAATAATTTATTAACCCAATTGCTTTTATACTTATATCATAAAAAAATAAAAAAGCACTAACTTTAAGTATTGTTTACCAAGCAACCTTGCCTATCAGCCTATTCATCGGCAATCTGCGTTCAATCAACATGCAATGCAAAGCAGCCGAAGCCGGATAATCACTTGGAAATTCATACAGCCAGGAGCATAAACAGACAATCAAATTTCTCCTCTATTACTTAAACCCCGCATACTTATATCCATTTTTTTGATACAATAGCGCGTTTATTTATTCCACATTCTCCCAAGCTGAAAATCCCGCCATGCAACTGACTGCCGTAGGTCTGAACCATCAAACCGCTCCTTTGAGCATACGCGAAAAACTTGCGTTTGCCGCTGCGGTATTGCCTGAAGCCGTAGGCAATTTGGTAAGCAGCCGTGCCGCGCAGGAAGCAGTGATTTTATCTACCTGCAATCGAACCGAATTGTATTGCGTGGGTGATACGGAAGCCGTTGTGCAGTGGCTGGCGAACTATCAAGGCTTGGCGGTTGAAGAAATCCGCCCTTATCTTTATACCTACGGGTGCAGCGAAACCATACAACACGCATTCCGCGTAGCCTGCGGCTTGGACAGCATGGTATTGGGCGAACCGCAGATTCTGGGGCAGCTCAAAGATGCCGTGCGGGTTGCTCAAGAGCAATCTGCCGTCAGCACTTGGTTGAACGCCTTATTTCAAAAAACATTTTCCGTAGCCAAAGAAATCCGCTCCTCTACCGCAGTAGGCGAAAATTCCGTTTCTATGGCGGCTGCATCAGTGAAAATGGCCGAACAGATTTTCCCTTCCGTAAGCGATTTAAACGTTCTATTCGTCGGTGCGGGTGAAATGATCGAATTGGTGGCTACTTATTTCGCCGCTAAAAAGCCTAACCTTATTACTGTTGTTAACCGCACCTTGCCTAGAGCGCAAGAATTGTGCGACAAATTAAGCGTCAATGCCGAGCCTTGTTTATTGAGTGATTTGCCTGCCGTTTTGTCCGATTATGACGTGGTGGTTTCTTCTACGGCCAGCCAGTTGCCTATTATCGGCAAAGGCATGGTGGAAAAAGCCTTGAAAGAGCGGCAACACATGCCTGTGTTTATGCTGGATTTGGCAGTGCCCCGGGATATTGAAGAGCAAGTGAACGAGCTGGATGATATTTATCTGTACACCGTTGACGATATGACCGGAATCATTGAAACCGGTAAAGAATCCCGCCAGCGTGCGGCAGCGGAAGCCGAGGCTATGGTAGAGCAAAAAGTAGCTGAATTTATCGATTGGCAGCGCAGCCGGCAAAACGTGCCGCTGATTCGGGCATTGCGGGACGAAGGCGAACGCGCCCGCCGTTATGTGTTGGAAAACGCCATGAAGCAGTTGGCTAAAGGCACATCACCGGAAGAAGTACTTGAACGATTATCCGTGCAGCTTACCAATAAGTTGCTGCATTCTCCCACGCAAACGCTTTCCAAAGCCAGCAGCCATAATAATGAATTATCGGAAGCGGTTGCCCGGATTTACCGCCTGCACAATTCTGATAAATCATGATCACATAAAAGCAATGCCTGTCTGAAAACTTATCAACCCGTTTTCAGACAGGCATTGCTTCATTTAAACAAGCATATGATTTTTCAAGAATAATATGTGAGCAATAATTAAATTCATATCTAAAAGAATATTTTTCACAAGAAAAACAGCTTTTACCGCTTGCACTCGCACAATCAAGCACATAACCTAAGCATCATCTAAAAATTTTACGGAGCTTCAAGCATGTCGCTGCCCAAACTCAGTTTCGAATTCTTTCCTACCCGCACACCCGAAGGCCGTGCCAAGCAGGTAATTACACGCAAACAGCTCAGCCAATACGCGCCGGATTTTTTCAGCTGCACCTCCGGCGCAGGCGGCTCCACCAGAGAAGGCACGATGCAAACCATTCAGGATATTTTAAGTGAAGGCATTGCTGCCGCACCGCATTTGCCCTGCATTGGTATGCAACCGCAGGAAGTAGTTGATTTGTTGAATGAATATAAAGAGCTGGGTATACGCCATATCGTTGCACTGCGCGGCGATATTCCTTCCGGTATGGGTGCGGGTATGGATGGCTTGTTTTACGCCAACGAATTGGTTTCATTGATTAAAAACGAGTTCGGCGACCATTTCCATATTGAAGTGGCTGCTTATCCCGAATTTCACCCGCAAGCCCGCAGCGCAGAAGACGATCTGAATAATTTTGTACGCAAAGTCAAAGCCGGCGCCGATTCGGCCATTACCCAATATTTTTACAATACCGATGCCTATTTCCGCTTCGTCGACGATGTGCAAGGCCGCGGGGTGGATATTCCGATTATTCCCGGCATCATGCCGATTGCCAGCTTCTCCAAACTGACCCGCTTCTCCGATACTTGCGGCGCGGAAATCCCCCGCTGGCTGCGCTTGAAGCTGCAATCTTATGCCGACGATACGGCTGCCATTAAATCGCTGGCGCTGGATGTGGTTACCGAAATGTGCGAGCGCCTGCTACGCGAAGGTGCACCGGGTCTGCATTTTTACACGCTCAACCAAGCCGGATTGGTATCCACCATTTGCCAGCGCTTAGGTTATTAAAATTCTATGTTTATATACACGATGCCTGTCTGAATATTTTTCAGACAGGCATCGTATTATGCATAATGAAACAATAGCGCTATATAATTCGGAATCAAAATGCCTGTCTGAAACCAACTGAGTGAAACCGCCATGCCTAACTCTGCCCCAACCCTTGCAAAAGAATTAAGCCTAAAAAAAGAACAAGCCATCGCTGCCTATTTGTTCAAGCGGCAGCCCAATGTGTTTTTCGAGCAATACACCCAAGCCTTGGACAACATGCTTTCCTCATTGTGGCAGGAATTATTTGACGATAGCGGCATATGCTTGCTGGCAACAGGCGGTTTCGGCAGGCGGGAAATGTACCCCTATTCCGATTTGGATTTGGCCGTGGTTTCAGACACAGCACTGACCGAAGCGCATCGAGAAGCCGCCGCCGCGTTGATTCAAACCCTATGGGATATGCAGCTTACGCCCGCAGCCAAAGTCGGCAGCATAGATGAATTGTGCCGCAGTATTGAAGACGACCTTAGCGGCGAAACAGCATTTCTCGAAGCACGCTTTATCTGCGGCGACCAAAACACTGCTAATACCATGCTTCAAAAACTCAACCTGCAACGCAATGCCGCTCTATTTATCGAAGGTAAATTAGTGGAAATGCAACAGCGCCACGACAAGCAAAAAGGCTCAGGCGCACTGCTTGAACCGAATATCAAAACCTGCCCCGGCGGCCTGCGCGATATCCACACCATGATGTGGCTGGCCAAAGCGCAGGGTTTATCAACATCAGCACATTCATTGGTGCATAACCGCGTACTCACGCGTATGGAAGCCGGTTTGCTTTCCAACAGCCACAAGCAGCTGGCACGCATCCGAATCGAGCTGCATTTGGCCGCGGGCCGTGAAGAAGACAGGTTGATTTTTGATTTGCAAAATAAAATCGCCACCGACATGGGTTTTCAAAATGACAATAACCGCATAAAAAGTGAAAAACTGATGCACCGGCTTTATCGTGCCACAAAGACCGTCAAACAGCTGAACGGCATCATCATCCCCATGTTGCGGGGCCGCGTATATTCAGTATTGCCCCGCCATATACACCATATCGACGACGAATATTATCAAGTCGACAACCAGATTGCGGTAAAAGACAAAAATCTGTTCCGCAACGACCCTACCCATATTTTCAAAATCATCGAAATCATCCAGAATCGCAACGATTTGAAAACCATCGCGCCCCAAACCTTGCGCCAATGGTGGGCAGCGACCCGCAATATCAATAAAGATTTTTACCTAAATCCCGTCAACCGCGAGCGCTTTATCGGCTTTTTCAAAACCGGTAACGGTCTGACCCGCACCATGCGTTTTCTCAATCTTTACGGCGTGCTCGGCCAATACCTGCCTGCCTGGGAAAAAATCACCGGCCTACTGCAACACGACTTATTCCACATCTACCCTGTTGACGACCACATCCTGATGGTGCTGCGCAATATGCGCCGCCTGGCTATAGACGCCCATGTCCATGAATTGCCTTTCGCTTCCGGGCTGATGTATTCGTTTGAAAAAAAACATGTGCTTTATCTGGCCGCCATGTTTCATGACATTGCCAAAGGCCGGGGTGGCGACCATGCGGTAGAAGGCACCAAAGATGCGGCAAAATTTGCCCAAGACCATTTCCTCACCCAAGAAGAAAGCGACCTGCTAACTTGGTTGGTTGAAGACCATCTGTTGATGTCCACCGTAGCTCAAAAAGAAGACATTTATGATATTGATGTGATTACCCGTTTCTGCGACCGGGTTAAAACGCAAGAGCGGCTAACCGCTCTTTATCTGCTTACCGTAGTTGATATCCGCGGCACCAACCCGAAAATCTGGAATTCATGGAAAGCCAGTTTGCTGGAAAATCTGTTCCACTCAACAGCACAGCGCCTGGCCGGTGTGGAAAAAAACCGCAAAGCCATTACCAGCATCCGCCAAAACAGTGCCACCGAATCGCTCACTCAAGCCGGTTATGATGCTAAGCAGCAGCGCCGCTTGTGGCAAGCGCTCGGCCCTGCTTATTTTGTGCGGCATGAAGAGCAGGAAATCCTCTGGCATCTGCCGATTCTGATCGAGCATTTGGAAGAATCACAAATTGCCATACGCAATCTGCAAGATGCCGCTACTTTGCAAGTGATGGTGTATATGCCCAACGCCGACCGCCTGTTTACCCGCTTGTGCCGCATTTTCAGCCATTCCGGCTTGGATATTGTGGCAGCGCGCGCTTTCGTAACCGAACACAACTATATCCTGGATACATTCGTTGTTCAGTTTCCCAATCATTACAGCCCGCACGACTACCCGCGCATCCGCACATCGCTGGAAAAAGAACTAAACTGCTTTATACAAGGCAAATTCCGCACCAATAATTTATCAGGCGGCGTAAAAAGCCGCCGCGCCCGACATCAACCGATTGCGCCCAACCTGTTTCTCTCCGAAGAAGAAGACTATCCCGGCTGGTTTACGCTGGAGATTATTGCAGTCAACCGCCCTTTCCTGCTGGCTGACATCACAGAAGTGTTTGCCGAACTGGATATCAGCCTGCGTTACGCTAAAATCAATACTTTAGACGAACGTGTGGAAGACAGCTTTCTGCTATATAGCCCTCAACTCGCCAACCCGAAACAGCAGCTACTATTAAAACAGCGGCTTCTTGAGCAGCTAAGCATTTGAGTATTTTTAAAACGATTGTGCTTTAGCATTCGGCTGATTTTCCTGTGTAATTCTAAAATAATGCCTGTCTGAAAGATTCAGACAGGCATTTATCCTTGGAATATGTGGCAACAAGATATATTGCCTTATATAAAATCAAAATAAATATTATGGTGCTAACTATATCTTGAAAAGTAAATTTATATAAAATAATTTCATTTAAATCCGTAATTTAAATTACAAATTAATAACAAATGCATTATAATGGATAAGCATTTTTTACTTACTTTCAATCCTGACAAACATATTTGATATTCTATGTTGGTTATTTTAACCCTCATCTCTTTAAGCGGATTTTTCCTATCTAAATATTTCAGGCTAGGACCGTTTAATCCGTTTACCCTCTACTTCGGCGTTTGGTCGGCTATTTTTGTGGCTTATGCTTTTTTTCAACACACTTATCGACCGATTTCAGAAGAATATTTATTCCTTCAAATATGTGTACAGCTGATTGCTTTATTCATGATGGTTTGTACACGGCCATTCAAACCGGGCTTTATGCCGAATGCCCCTCAATACCAATTGAATAAAAAAATATTTACGATTATACAGCTGGCATTGATTGCCGCATTACCAACGTTTTATCAGATGGTTGTCGATTATGCAGGAGAAAGTATTTTCACCAGCTCGGGCTACACCCGCTTGCGTTATGTGTTCAATAATGAAGGCAAAGACATGGGTAAACTGGGCTATCTATATACGCTGGCATTTTTGAGCGCTTCAGTAGGCGTGTATTACGCCGCAAAAAAAGAGCTCAACAAATGGCAGGCAATATTAGCCGTGTTGCTCGCCCTGATTTATGCTTATCTCACCACCGGACGCACATTCTTCCTAATGATCTTTATTTTTACGGTTACACCCTTGGCCGTGATGGGTAAAATTAGACTGAAAGCTCTGGCTGTTTTGGGCTCTGTTTTATTGGGTATGTTCTTTTTAGTAGCCGCTTTAACCTCTAAAGGCGCATCCCCCGACGCTTCTTTTAGTGAGAATGCCGCCAGCTTCATTGAAAGTGCGCACAGTTATTTCATTGCGCCTTTCGTAGCCCTTTCCATGATTACGGATGAATTAAGAACACTGGCTTTCGGCGATTATTCATTGCGTTTTATTTTAAGCATACTCTCTGCATTCGGTTTGACTGATCCGCCCGGGCCCATTGTAAAAGGCTATCAATTCACACCCGCACCAACCAACCTCTACACGGTTTATGAAGTGTATGTGCGTGACTTCTATGTGTTCGGCTTTTTTATTCCGCTGATTTTTTTGCCGATACATTGGATACTGTATAAACAAGCGCGTAAAACCAACGATTTTTGCATGATTATTTACGCCATCTCGCTTTACCCCCTACTAACCCAAATGCTGCAAGATCAATACATGACTCTGATTTCCACTTGGATTCAAATGTTTTTAGGCTGCTTGCTGCTGATTAGCAGAAAAAGGACTTAACCATAATGCCTGTCTGAAACTTTTCAGACAGGCATTTTATAAGCGAGATTAAAATTATGGTTAAACTATCGTGCCATCATACTCATGACTTAAAACTAGAGTATGACAAGCATACGTTTATTAAGTTGATTCATCATAAACCCCCCTGAATAATTTCAAAACTACTTCAACACCCACTCCGACACGCAATAAATTACCAGCCCCACCAAACCGCCGACCAGCGTGCCGTTGATGCGGATAAACTGCAAATCCTTGCCCACGCTTAATTCCAGTTTTTCCACCATCTGTGCGCTGTCCCAGCTCTTCACTTTGTCAGTTACAAAAGCCGCAACACGGTCTTTATAGTTGTTTACCAAATCACGCACTATCAGCGAAACGCGCACATCCATCCGCCGCATAAACTGAGGATATTCCGCCGCCTGCCGCAGCATATGCTCCAACAACTTTTCCATCTGCGCCCGAACCAGCGAATCCGCTTTTTTCACATCATCCTGCGACCATTGTTGCAAACCCAGCCACAAACTCGTTACCGCCTCCTGCAAAGCAGACGAGGCCGCCAACTCGCGTTTGGTTGCCTCCAACCGTCGGTGCCACAGGCGCGAATGCCTTAACGCGTGCGCGATACGGTCAATCTGCTCCGAAGCAGACCGACGCAGCCTGTGCTGCGGGTTCTCCAATGCTGCGGCCAAATAGCCATCGGCCCAATCCAAGGCTTTTTCCGAAATCCAGCCGTCCACTTTTTCCAGCAGCGTGCCTTTAAGCGAGGCTTTGATTTTGTCCCAAGTATTCGGCGCATCGCGTTCGATTTTTACCGCCCACTCGTTCAAACTCTGCTCCAGCATCATACGTGTTTCGGGATGTTTCAACCAACGGCGCACCTGTTTCATCAAAGCGCAAAGCAACACATCGTCAAGCCCCTGCCGCTTGACGGAAGTCAATATATCGGCCAGCGTTTTGCCGATTTTGTCCCCGCTGTATTGCTGCATCAGCATCTGGCTGCCAAAGCGCGCTACCTGCTCCGGCTTGGCTGTTTTCAGTAAAGCTGGAATCTGCGCAGCCAGATTGGGTAACCATTGTTTGCGGTTTTTACTCAGCCAATAAAGCAGTTTTTCACTTGGCTCGGCCTGATACACACGGAGCGCAATCGGTTTATCCTGTAAAAAATTATGTTCGATAAAACGCCCCAGCTCCTCTGCAATACGGTGCTGGTTTTTTGGCAGAATCGCCGTATGCGGAATCGGTAAACCAAGCGGATGGCGGAACAGCGCGGTAACCGCAAACCAATCCGCCAGCGCACCCACCATCGCCGCTTCGGCAAATGCTTTCAGATAACCCAATGCCGGATAACGGCCCACAAAAATCGTGGCAACAACAAACAACACACATGCCAAAACCAGCAAGCCGGTTGCAAACATACGGTTTTTACGCAAACGCGCCCGGGCATTGGCAGTGCGCACTTCGGCAGATAGAGTTTGCATGGCGGTATTCCTTAATATTTATCCCAATCAATGTTGATTATTTTATACATGGTCGCAAAAAAGATTTGTTCAACCCCTTGATATATTTTCAAATAAACCTTTTGCAGCTTTTTCAGACAGGCATACAGGCTATATACAGTAAATGTTGGCAGCCATGTGCACAATATGTGGATAAACTGCTTTAACATTTGAAACATATCACTATTTAAAATTTGCCTAAAAATTAAGCAATTTTAACCTAATCCCTACCTGCCCGAACCCAACATAATTACCAACATACCAATCAAGCATAAAACCACACCCAACCAATCCGTAAGCTGCGGACGTACACCATCAACCAGCCAAAGCCACACTAAAGCCGTACTCACATACACTCCGCCGTAAGCAGCATAAACTCGCCCGCTCGCTTCAGGATGTAACGTCAGTAACCAAGAAAACACTGCAAGGCAAACCGCAGCAGGCAACAACAGCCATGGAGAACCATTTTGCCGCAACCACAGATAAGGCAGCCAGCAGCCTAAAATTTCCATCACCGCCGTTATGCCAAACAGCAACAACATTTTCACACTATTCATATCCACCTTTTCAGACAGGCATTTCCTGCAAACATTTTATCGCTCCATATGCCACAAAACCAAACTTGTTACTGTATTATTTTTCCAATAGGCTATACAATAGTCGCCCAAATTACTAACGATTACACAAAAGAAGGATACAACAAATGAGAATTCTGCTCACCGGAGCCAAAGGCCAGCTCGGCCGCTGCTTTAAAGACCGCCTGCCGGAAGACTGGGAATTAATCGCCACCGATTCCAAAACACTCGACATCACCGATGCTGCCGGTGTGATGAACATGGTAAAAAATTTCCAACCCGATGCCGTAGTCAACGCAGCTGCCTACACCGCAGTGGATAAAGCCGAAAGCGAACGCGACAAAGCCTTCGCCATCAACGCCACCGGCACCCACAATCTGGCCGCCGCCGCGCAAGCTGTGGGCGCAAAATTCGTACATGTATCCACCGATTACGTTTTTCCCGGCAATGCCAAAACACCTTACACGGAAACCGATGCGCCGGATCCTGTCGGCATCTACGGCAAATCCAAGCTTGCGGGGGAATTGCTTGCCCTATCCGCCAATCCCAACAGCATGGTTATCCGCACCGCATGGGTGTTTTCCGAATACGGCAACAACTTCGTCAAAACCATGCTGCGTCTCGCCAAAGACCGCGACACCTTAGGCGTGGTGGACGACCAAATCGGCAACCCCACCTACGCAGGTGATCTGGCACAAGCCATTATCAACGCCCTGAAGCTGCAAAATTTCCCCATCGGCCTCTACCATTATTGCGGCGACAAATCCGTGAGCTGGTGCGATTTTGCACGCGCCACTTTCCAAACCGCCTCGCAAAGCGGCCGCGATTTCCGAGTGCCCACCACTAATGGCATCGCTACCAGCGAATACCCCACCCCGGCTTCCCGCCCGGCTTACAGCGTAATGAACTGCGATAAAATCAAGTCACTCGGCCTAAACGTATCCGACTGGCAAGCCGCGTTAAACAAAATCGTGCCGGTATTGTTGGCTGAAGAGCAATCCTAATAAACCGCTTCCTAAAGCCGGCAAAACACAATGCCTGTCTGAAAACATTTTTCAGACAGGCATTGTGTTCATACCGTAGCTGTTTCATTAACCTATAAACAACCTTGTGCCTATACCGCTATAAGCCCGACCAAACATAAATACAACAATCCCTATCGGAAAAAACACTCAATCAAGATTAAACCGATTATTTCACTGAAAAAATCAATTTTTGATTGCCCCGCCCTACCACAACAAAATATAATTACAGATTTTGAAAAAATCATTCTCGCGCTGCCCGAACGCTTGAAGGTTCCCACGGAGAGCAATCAAACAGCTTTATTTTCACCCTTGCGAAATTCCGCTTTGCGGTACTCGTTTTACCGGAGTATTGCCATGACCACTGCGTCTGCCAACCAACCCTATCTGCAAATCAAAGGCTTGGTTAAGAAATTTGGTGACAATTACGCTGTCGATCACATCGACCTTAATATCGACAAACATGAAATCTTTGCTTTGCTGGGCAGTTCGGGTTCCGGCAAATCAACTCTTCTTCGCATGCTTGCCGGCATGGAAACCCCTTCCGAAGGCAGCATCATTCTTGACGGACAGGATATTACCAAGCTCGCTCCTTACGACCGCCCTATCAACATGATGTTCCAAAGCTATGCACTTTTCCCGCATATGACTGTGGAGCAAAACATCGCTTTCGGCCTCAAGCAAGACAAAATGCCCAAAGGCGAAATCGCCGAGCGCGTGGAGCAAATGCTGCGCCTGGTTCAAATGACCAAATTTGCCAAACGCAAACCACATCAACTTTCAGGCGGCCAGCAGCAGCGCGTAGCATTAGCCCGCAGCCTTGCCAAACGCCCGAAAATCCTCCTGCTTGACGAACCATTGGGTGCCTTGGATAAAAAATTACGCCAGCAAACCCAACTTGAGCTTGTGGATACGCTCGAAACCGTGGGCGTAACCTGCATTATGGTTACACACGATCAAGAAGAAGCCATGACCATGGCTACCCGCGTTGCCATTATGTCCGACGGCCAGCTCAAACAAGTCGACACCCCCAGCAATATTTATGACTTCCCCAACAGCCGCTTTACCGCTGAATTTATTGGTGAAACCAATATTTTTGAAGGCACCGTCGACAGCATAAACGAGCACCATGCCTTAATTAACTGCCCCGAATTGCCAAGCAAAATCTACACCGATCAAAAATTTGAAGGTAAAGAAGGGCAAACCATCTGGATCAGTATCCGACCAGAAGATATTGATTTACATAAAGAAAAGCCAGCCCATCGCGACAGCCACAACTGGGCGAAAGGCATTGTAAAAGACATTGCCTACCTCGGCAGCTTCGCCATCTACCATGTGCAAATGGAAAACGGCCGCATTATTAAAAGCCAGGTTCCTGCGCCTTATTGGTATGTGCGCAATATCACGCCGCCTACTTGGGATGA
The DNA here is from genome assembly GCF_001308015.1 of Neisseria sp. 83E34. GTDB lineage: Bacteria > Pseudomonadota > Gammaproteobacteria > Burkholderiales > Neisseriaceae > Neisseria. The sequence continues at coordinate 192,338 of NZ_LGYH01000004.1, read as the reverse complement.
AGAAGTTTATTTGGATTGGCCCGAAAACCAACCCACCCCATTAACCCGCTGAGGAAACGCCCATGTCTATCAACATCAAACGCCGCCTACGCCCAGGGCGCGGCATTGTCATCGGCATACCTTACATATGGCTGCTGGTGCTTTTCCTGATTCCGTTTTTCATCGTGCTGAAAATCAGCTTTGCCGAACAAGAGCTGAAAATTCCACCATACAGCGATCTATTCATAGTCGATGAAGAAACAGGCAAACAAACCCTGCATCTCGTGTATTACAACTATCAGGAAATTTTTGCCAACTTTACCGACACGCTCAAACAGATGTTCGGCCTGGGCGATGCTACAGGCAATAATATGTATCTGCGCAGCTATTGGCTGTCGATAAAAACGGCTGCTACCACCACCCTTATCTGTCTGCTTTTAGGCTATCCGATGGCTTATGGCATAGCCCGTGCAAAACCCGCTTACCGCAACACCCTGTTACTGGCCATCATGTTGCCTTTTTGGACTTCTTTTCTATTACGCGTGTATGCATGGATGGGGTTATTGAGCCAAAACGGTATCATTAATAATTTACTGATGAAATACGGCATTATCGATGAGCCTTTGCAAATGTTTTACAACACTTTCTCGCTCAACCTTGTGATGGTTTATGCCTACCTGCCGTTTATGATTCTGCCGCTCTACACTCAGCTGGTGAAATTCGACGGCCGCCTGCTGGAAGCCGCTTCCGACTTAGGCGCAGGCCCGATTAAATCATTTTTTACCATTACCCTGCCTTTATCCAAAACCGGCATTATCGCAGGTTCCATGCTGGTATTTATCCCTTGTGTAGGCGAATTCGTGATTCCCGATTTGGTTGGCAGCTCCGATAACCTCATGATCGGTAGAACCCTTTGGATGACCTTCTTTGATGCCAATAACTGGCCGCTTGCCGCCGCTTTGGCCGTGATTATGGTCTTGCTGCTGGTCGTGCCCATTGCTTTGTTCCAGCATTATGAAAACCGCGAATTAGAAGAAGGAGGAAAACATGGCTAATCAAAAAATGTCTTGGTTCCTCAAGATAATGTTGTTTATCGGCATGGCTTTCCTCTATATTCCTTTGATCGTGTTGGTGATTTACTCATTCAACGATTCCCGCCTCGTAACCGTGTGGGGCGGGTTCTCGACCAAATGGTATGCGCGCCTGCTCAATAACAGTGAAATTTTGGAAGCTGCGTGGCTATCTTTACGTATCGCAGTGGTTTCCTCATTCGTTGCCGTAATTCTCGGCACTTTGGCCGGCTACTCCTTAGCACGTATCAAACGTTTTCGCGGCAGCACCCTATTTGCCGGCATGGTGTCGGCTCCTATGGTGATGCCTGATGTCATTACCGGCTTATCGCTGCTTTTGCTGATCATCCAAGTGCAAGGCATGATACAAAGCATCACGGGCAACTCTGCCGAATGGCTTGACCGCGGATTTTTCACCATTTTTCTCGGTCACGCCACCTTGTGTATGGCATATATTACCGTGGTTATCCGCTCCCGCCTGATGGAGCTTGATCAATCGCTGGAAGAAGCCGCAATGGATTTAGGCGCCCGCCCCTTGAAGATTTTCTTCGTGATTACCCTGCCCCTGATTGCCCCCGCAATCGTATCCGGCTTCCTGCTCGGCATCACGCTTTCTCTGGACGACTTGGTTATCACATCTTTCCTTTCCGGCCCCGGCTCATCCACACTACCGCAAGTGATTTTCTCTAAAATCAAACGTGGTTTGGATCCTCAGATGAACGTATTGGCTACCATCATGATTGCCATTGTCGGCACATTGGTAATTATCATCAATTGGTACATGATGCGCCAAGCCACCAAACGCGAGCGGGAAACCGCAGAAGCCGAACGTCAGGAAAAGCTCGCCGTGGAACAAGCCATTCATCATTAAACCGCTTGCATCCATACAAGCCGAACCGCAGGATTATGATTACATAAACCTGCGGTTTTTCATTTACCCCTTGTATATAGTTAATCAAACATGCCGTCACCGTTATTAAAATTAAGTGATCTAAGCACAAAGAGGCTTCCAAGTAATAAATTGATACAACACATGCCTGTCTGAAAATTGCTTTTTCAGACAGGCATTGCATAAACAAGTCGAAACAATATGTATATAAAATCGTACAAACGCTTTAAAGCATACATTCCTATCAGAAATAGAAAAAAGCCTACTGAATAGGATATTTCAGGCAACCTATTCATTGGCAACATTTATTTGGAAGATGCAGAAGTAAGAATAACGGATTCCGATTTCGTTAAAATACTCGGGATAAAACTTTCAGAATAGCCCGCAATAATCAAAATCAGCATTAAAGACCACGGATTGTCGTCCGACAAAATCACCGAGCTGATAAGGTTGGATTTAATCAGAATATAAGTGATGCTACCCGTGAAGAAGGCCAGAAACAAACGCTCCAAACCAATCAGAAAATAGCAATGCCTTCTTTCAAATTCCTGAAAACTCAAGTTTTTCGAATTAATCAACACCCCCGTGCTATTGCCGAGCAGAATGGCGAAAATAAACGGCAGAATCTCTAAAAAGTTTGTGAGAAAAGCATAGTTTTTTTCAAACGGAAACACCTCCGAAGCCACTTTAAACAACACGCACAAACAGATAGAAATAATATTCGGCATCAGATAAAGCAGCCTGTTTTTCAAAATCAGATTCTGCTCGTTATGAATCGCAGCAATCATGCGCGGGAACAGATTGACATTGTCTTCATCATCATTGTTCAAACACATCGCCAGCGCATGAGCAATGCGCTGCTTGTTCGTTTCAAAATCAATCGAGCGCGAAAGAATGGCTTTGGCGAGAATATAATCGCACCTCACCTTATTGAATCTATCCCGTATGATTTTTTCAGATTCATCCGTGTGGCCGTCGATAAAAAGCTTGATTCTGCTCTGAATATTCGGGCTGTCGATTTCATAAATCACATACTCGTTGTGCATCGCCAGCACATTCACAACCGTGTTCCCCAAAATATCGACCGACCCCACCTGTATATTTCTAATCGACTGCACGATACCGGTTTTCGCATTTTCCGGAAGATAGTTCTCCATTTGCTTCTCCCTCACAGTTAAAGGTTGCTTCAAGCCAATTCAACAGAAATTTTTTAGTTTGGGTGTGTGGATATTTGGGAATGCTGTTTTGTTTTGATGTTATATTAACAATATAAATCATTGTTTTCATTAGGTCTAGGTGCTGGGGAATGAGAGAGATAAGATGTTTCAGAGAAACCTGAGTAGCTTGTTTTCAGACGGCCTTGAGTATATGAATCGCCGTGGTACAGGCAACGCGTGCGTGGCTTTGGGTAAAAGCTCTACGCTTTAAGAATGGCAAACGTTAAACTATCGGTAGGATGTGCGGCGCAGCCACGCACGCGGTTTTGAATGGAATAGCTCATATCGGCTGCAAAGATTTTAAAATCACGCCACATTATTTATGTTCAAAACAATGCCGTCTGAAAAGAAAATTTCAGACGGCATTGGAACAGAAGCCCGAACAACGCGGGGTGTGTACCGCACGTACCGCACACACCTTACGCATGGGATTTAGGTTTTATGCAGGCTACGGTTTGCTTATTTCAAAATTACACTTTTACACGTTTTTGTTTATCCATTAAAACTTGAGTTTTAAATGGTAACTTTAGTAAAGATGCAATTTTTTGTTTAGTTTGGTAATTCACAGGAAACATATATGTATGCTGAATTACTAATTCTTTTAACAATCTAATGCATACGGGATTGTCTTTGATTTTACTATATGTATCTTGCAAAGTACTTATATTTAAACTTTTACTACCAAATGATAATTGTATAGATTGATATATAAGTAAATTAGCAGGTATTGCTTTATCTGTTTCGGCATCATTAACTGTATTTTGATAGATAGATAATGCTTCTCTAGAGCCGATTGACATGGCTATTTTTCTTAATACGCCATAAATAACACCATATGTTGCTTGTAAGTAAATATTTTCGGCATTCTTTTCTATTTCTTCGTTCGTGATAGATGGATGTTCTCGTAAATTTTGTTGAATAACTTCTAAAATCTCATTCTGGAATTGTTCAGATAAAGTAATAAAGTATTGTAAGAATCTTAATCCTGTTAATATTCCTTGTTGTGCTAAATTTGTTAGTTCGCTAATTTCAATAGAGGCATGTCTATTTTTAATAATTTGCCCTGCAATTTCTATTGCCTTAAATGATTTATTAATATTTGATAGCAAATCATTATTTTTCATTTCTTCTTCAAATTCCTTATCTAAATCAGATTTCGCATAGTATGCTTCTGATTTATCTAAATTCTCATTATATCTATTTCGTTCATCTCTAACATTTCGCTGTTCTAAAACTAAATCAGGAATTTGTTGTATAAAGTCCGTCATAAATTTAACTTCGTCTCTAGTTAATTTTGCTGGACTTTGATCTTTAAATAGTTTTTGTAGGTATTCAGTAATTTGATTTAATACAGATCGATTTTTTGTATGATGTGTTAAAAATATTAAAATATTTGCATGACTTTCCAAATGTAATGAATCTAGCAATAATTCAAAAGAGTTTTGAATTTCTTTATTTTGTACACTATCACCTAAACCATCAGCAATTTTTTTACCTACAAAAAAGTAGAATATATATGGGTATTTAAATTTTAAACTATCATTTTCTTTTGATAGGATAGAACATTTTATTAGATTATCAATAATTTCTATTTGTGAATCTTCGACTAAAAAACGACGTTCATATGACTTAAAAAAATCTTGTAATTTAATATCGGTTGAAGAGTAGTTATCTTCTTTTTGCTGAAAAATAAAATATGCAAATTCCGACAGTATGTTTATATACTTATCGTATTTATTTTTGCTAATTCTTGCATTTTCAAAAGATTGATAAATTAATTGTTGATAATAATGTCCATAAGAGGATAGTTCAACATTCTGATTATTTACAGCCTCTTGCATTTGTAAAAAAATTATTAAATAAATGGGCTTGGAAGGCACAATGTTATTGCTAATAATAGTTTTAAATTTATTAGTTAATTCACTAACATCACTAAATAGCTCTTCTTCTGTCAATGAGTCTTTATCACCCAATTCTAGCCATTTCTTTATTAATTCTTCACGTCTCTGATAGCCAAATAGTTTAATTTCATATGCGTGAAAACTATTTAATTCAGAAATGTCGGGGATAATATATCTAAAGGATTCATTTGCTGAAACAATTATTTTATCTGTAATCCTTTTCAAATCTCGTATAAGGTTGTTTTTTGATTGATTGTTCTTTATTTGGCATTTATCAAAATCATCAATTAATATTACTAATTTATTCTCTTCTAAAATTTTTTCTAATTCTAAATTTTCATATTGTTCACAAAAGGCCTTTTTAATTACAGCATCTGTATTGCTTTGCTTAATATTAGGAGCGGATAGTAATAGTGGAATAAATGGGCTATGAGTATATAATTCTAGAAAAGCTATTTTTAATAAAGAAGTTTTTCCAACCTGTTCTTCACCGAAAAATATAATATGCTCTAATTTTTTAAAAATCATCTCTGATGATTTTGGAGCAATAAGTACATCATCATCGTTTAGTATTTCTACGACATCGGGATAAACGAAAATGTCAGATAATTTAATTTCTTCTAATTTGCTGTGAGATAACTTAATATCAGTAATATTGAGATTCTGTAAAAATTCTGGATTGCCCCCTTTATTCTCCGGAATTATTTTATTCGGCGGGAGCAAGTTAATCTTTTTTTGCGTATCACCCAAAACTTTTTTAATTCCTTCAATTACGTTTAACCAAGCTGTATCCCTATCACTCCATGTATTAACAGCTTTTCCATCTTTTGGTAAGCCTTGAAAACGAGAAATATTTTCTTCGTGCCAATCAACTGAACGAATAATAATTGGAATTAAAACAGACTGATTAGAATCATGCTGTTGCATGGCTTGCTGCGCTTCTTTATTCATACAATAATCCGAAGCTAAAAAATCAGAGCTTACTAAAAATAGCACGATATCGCTATCAGCTAAATTGGAATCTATTTGCTCTTTCCATTCTGTCCCTGCTGTAATGCACCTGTCATGCCATAAATCAATTTTATTTTGTCTCTTAAGGCTTGATAAGTGGGCAATTAATTCATCTTTAAAATCTTCATCTTTATGTGAATAACTAATAAAAATTTTTACTGACATAAATATTCTTTCAATAAAAAAGTGATAATAAAAAATTATAGACATCTAGACAGTTTGAAAATCATTTCAACATATTCTTCAAATATTTCCCTGTATAACTCCCCTCAACCTTAACCACTTCTTCCGGCGAGCCTTTGGCAATAATCCTCCCCCCGCCATCGCCCCCTTCCGGCCCCAAGTCCACAATATAATCCGCCGTTTTAATCACATCCAGATTATGCTCAATAATCACAATCGAGTTGCCTTTGCCTTTCAGACGGCCTATTACTTCCAGCAGCAAGGCGATGTCGGCGAAGTGCAGGCCGGTGGTGGGTTCGTCTAGGATGTAGAGGGTGCGGCCGGTGTCGCGTTTGGAGAGTTCGAGGGCGAGTTTGACGCGTTGGGCTTCGCCGCCGGAGAGGGTGGTGGCGGATTGGCCGAGGCGGATGTAGCCTAGGCCTACGTCCATCAGGGTTTGCAGTTTGCGGGATACGGTGGGTACGGCGTCGAAGAATTCGCGGGCTTCTTCTACGGTCATGTCGAGCACTTGGCTGATGTTTTTGCCTTTGTATTGCACTTCAAGGGTTTCGCGGTTGTAGCGTTTGCCGTGGCACACTTCACAGGGCACGTAAACGTCGGGCAGGAAGTGCATTTCTACTTTAATCACGCCGTCGCCTTGGCAGGCTTCGCAGCGGCCGCCTTTGACGTTGAACGAGAAGCGGCCGACATTGTAGCCGCGTTCGCGGGCGAGGGGTACGCCGGCGAAGAGTTCGCGGATGGGGGTAAAGAGGCCGGTGTAGGTGGCGGGGTTGGAGCGTGGTGTGCGGCCGATGGGGGATTGGTCGACGTTGATGACTTTGTCGAGGTGTTCGAGGCCGGTGATGTCGTCGTAGGGCGCGGGTTCTTCGTGGGCGCGGTTGAGTTCGCGCGCGGTGATTTTGGCGAGGGTGTCGTTAATCAGGGTGGATTTGCCGCTGCCGGATACGCCGGTGATGCAGGTAATCAAACCCAAAGGCAGTTCGAGGGTAACGTTTTTGAGGTTGTTGCCGCGTGCGCCTTTGAGGACGAGCATTTTTTCGGGGTTGACGGGCGTTCTTTCAGACGGCACGGCGATGGCTTTTTTGCCGCTGAGGTATTGGCCGGTAACGGAGTTTGTGCAGGCGGCAACTTTGTCGGGCGTGTCGGCGATGATAACGTTGCCGCCGTGTTCGCCCGCGCCGGGGCCCATGTCGATAACGAAATCGGCTTCGCGGATGGCATCTTCGTCGTGTTCGACCACGATGACGCTGTTGCCGAGGTCGCGTAGGCGTTTGAGGGTGGCGAGTAGACGGTCGTTGTCGCGCTGGTGCAGGCCGATGGAGGGTTCGTCCAACACGTACATCACGCCGGTGAGTCCGCTGCCGATTTGGCTGGCGAGGCGGATGCGCTGGGCTTCGCCGCCGGAAAGGGTTTCGGCGCTGCGGCTGAGGTTCAGATAATCAAGGCCGACGTTAATCAGAAAGCCCAAGCGCTCGGTGATTTCTTTGAGGATTTTTTCGGCGATGTGTTTTTTGTTGCCTTCTAAATCGAGGGTTTCAAAGAATTGGTGCGTTTGGGTGAGCGGCCATGCGGAAATTTCGTGCAGCGGCTGTTTGCCCACATAAACATAACGTGCTTCTTTGCGCAAACGTGCGCCGCCGCAGCTCGGGCAGGCGCGGTGGCTTTGGTATTCGGCGAGCTGTTCGCGCACAGTGGGCGAATCGGTTTCGCGGTAGCGGCGTTCGAGGTTGGGGATGATGCCTTCAAAGGCGTGGCTGCGGTTGAAGGTGGTGCCGCGTTCGGAAAGGTAGGTGAAATCAATCACTTCTTTGCCGGAGCCGTGCAGCACGATTTTGCGGATGTTTTCAGGTAGCGCTTCAAACGGGGTATCGACATCGAATTGATAATGCCGCGCCAGCGATTGAATCATTTGGAAATAGAACTGGTTGCGTTTGTCCCAGCCTTTAATCGCACCGACGGCAAGGGAAAGCTCGGGGTGGGCGACTACGCGTTCGGGGTCGAAGAAATTCATGCTGCCCAAGCCGTCGCAAGTGGGGCAGGCGCCGACGGGGTTGTTGAAAGAAAACAGGCGCGGTTCGAGTTCGGGCAGGCTGTATGAGCACACGGGGCAGGCGAATTGCGAGGAAAACCAATGCTCTTCGCCGCTGTCCATCTCCATTGCCAGCGCACGTTCGCCGCCGTGGCGCAGGGCGGTTTCAAAACTTTCGGCCAGCCGCTGTTTGATGTAGGCTTTCACTTTCACGCGGTCGATGACCACGTCGATATTGTGCTTGATGTTTTTTTCGAGCTTGGGCACTTCGTCGAGTTGATAGACTTCGCCGTCCACACGCACGCGGGCAAAGCCTTGCGCCTGCAAGTCGGCAAAGAAATCGACAAACTCGCCTTTGCGTTCGCGCACGGCGGGGGCGAGAATCATCACGCGGGTGTCTTCAGGCAGGCTTAAAACGTGATCCACCATTTGCGATACGGTTTGGCTGCTCAAGGGCAAATCGTGCTCGGGGCAATGCGGCGTGCCGACGCGGGCATACAAGAGGCGCAGATAGTCGTGGATTTCGGTAACGGTGCCGACGGTGGAGCGCGGGTTGTGGCTGGTGGACTTTTGTTCAATCGAAATCGCCGGCGACAAGCCTTCGATCAAATCGACGTCGGGCTTATCCATCATCTGCAAAAACTGGCGCGCATAGGCGGAAAGGCTTTCCACATAACGGCGCTGGCCTTCGGCATAGAGCGTATCGAACGCGAGCGAGGATTTGCCGCTGCCCGACAAACCCGTTACCACCACGAGCTTGTGGCGGGGGATGTCGAGATCGACGTTTTTCAGATTATGGGTGCGTGCGCCGCGGATGCGGATGGTGTCGTTGTCTTGCTTGCTCATGATGCCTGTCTGAAAAATATGGGAAACCGCTTATTTTAACGTGTATCGTTATGAAAGAGATAGCCTTATATGCAAAACAAAAGTGATGCTTGCCGAAAAATTTATCAGGTTGCAGCGTTGCCTAATTCAAGCCAAAAAACACAATGCCTGTCTGAAAATATTCAGACAGGCATTTTTTCAGACAGGCATCATTTATGAATCAACGTGCCTTCCTGCATCATCATTACTTGGTCGAAGCGGCCGGCTAGCTCGTCGTCATGTGTAACCACCACCAGACTGGTGCCGAGCTCACGTTTCAAATCAATCATCATATCCAGCACGTTTTGCGCATTTTTGCGGTCGAGATTGCCGGTAGGTTCGTCTGCAAGCAGGCATTTCGGGCGTGTAACCAGTGCGCGGGCGATAGCGGCACGCTGGCGTTCGCCGCCGGAAAGCTCGCTCGGGCGGTGTTGCATACGCGCTTTTAAGCCTACCCGTTCCAACATGGCTGCGGCTTGGCTTTCGGCTTCGGCTTTGGGCTTTTTGCCGATTAAAAGCGGCATCATCACGTTTTCGAGTGCGGAAAATTCCGGTAGCAGATGATGGAATTGATAAACAAAGCCTAAATATTGGTTGCGCAAATTACCCAATTGTTTTTGGTTTAATGCATTCAAATCATTGCCCATCAGCTCAACTTTTCCCGAGCTTGGCATATCAAGGCCGCCGAGGATATGCAGCAAAGTCGATTTGCCGCTGCCCGAAGCGCCGATAATACTGACGCTCTGCCCCTCCCGAACCTGCAAGCTCAAGCCTTTCAACACTTGCACATTCAGCACTCCGTCGTTATAGCTTTTGCTGATGTTTTGGCAGTTTAAAACCAGATTATTCATAGCGCAAAGCCTCCGCAGGTTGGGTTTTCGCAGCGCGCCAGCTCGGGTAGAGTGTGGCTAAAAATGACAAAGAAAGGGAAATCGCAACGATGATAACCACATCGTTTATGTCAACGTGGCTGGGTACATAGTCGATAAAATAAAATTGCGGATTAACCAATTTTTTACCTATCAGGTTTTCAACGGCGGCAATGATTCTGCCCATGTTCACGCCAACCAGCACCCCAACCACAACGCCGACCAAAGTGCCCACAAATCCGGCAAAAGCACCCTGCACCATAAAAATCTTCATCACGCTGCCGGGCGACAAGCCCAGCGTACGCAAAATAGCAATATCGGCCTGTTTTTCAGTAACCGCCATTACCAAAGACGACACCAAATTAAATGCAGCCACGGCAATAATCAACGTTAAGATAATAAACAGCATCAGCTTTTCAAACTTAACTGCTTCAAAATAGCTGCGGTTGGAGAATGTCCAGTCGCGCACCCATATTTTATGCTGCTCGGCCACAGGAATCAGATTCTGGGTAAATTCCGGCGCATTGTGCGGATCGGCGAGTTTCAGCCGCAAGCCGTTTACATTATCCTCACCCAAACGGTAAAGCGTTTGCGCATCAATCAGGTGGGTAAGCGCCAATGAATGATCCAATTCATACACGCCTGTTTTGACAATACCTACCACGTTAAACTGCTTTAAACGCGGCACCACGCCGGCAGGCGTAACATTTCCTTCGGGCGTAATCACGGTTACTTTCCCGCCCTGCTCTGCGCCGAGCGCTTCGGCCAAACCTTCGCCCAAAATAATGTCGAATTCTCCGGGGCGTAAATCATCAAAGCGGCCCACTTTCATTTTGTCGCTATAATCGACCACTTTTTTTTCTTCATCGGGCAGGATGCCACGCAGCTGCACGCCTTGAACTTCCCCCGAATTTGCCAGCAAAGCCTGATCGGCAATATAAGGCGCGGTAGCCAGCACTTCTTTCTTGCCTTGCACATATTTGCGCAAATCCTGCCATTTTTCACCACCGCCCATTTCGAAATAGCCGATTTCCGCATGCGGCGCCACATGCAGCAGCGCTCCGCGGATATCCTTTTGGAATCCTGCCACTACTGAGAGCACGATAATCAGCGCCGCCACACCCAGTGCGATACCCAAAATGGAAATTAAGGTAATAAAAGACATGAAACCGTTGCGTTTTTTCGCACGCAGATAGCGCAAACCAATCCAAGTTTCTAAAGAAGCCATTTGTAAAGGCCGCCTTCCTTCAGCTGAAAATAAACGCGCATTGTACCGTAAATCGGGTTAAATCGGTTTAAGCCTGTCTGAAAGAAGTAAATCTGCGCTTCGGAAGCCGATTCAGGTATAATTCCGCTCTTGATTCAAACGAAATTCAAACACGCTTCCATGTCTAGAAAACCCAAACACGAGCTTGAAAACAATAAATTAAACAAACGCCTGCGCCATGCCGTGGGCGATGCCATCAATGATTTCAATATGATTGAGCACGGCGACAAAATCATGGTCTGCCTTTCTGGCGGGAAAGACAGCTATGCCCTTCTGGATATTCTGCGCCAGCTTCAAGCCAGCGCGCCGGTGGATTTCGAGCTGATTGCCGTAAACCTCGATCAAAAGCAACCGGACTTTCCCGAGCACGTGTTGCCGCAATATCTCGAAAGCATCGGTGTACCTTATAAGATTATCGAAGAAGACACTTATTCCGTGGTGAAGCGTGTGATTGAAGAAGGCAAAACCACCTGCTCGCTTTGCAGCCGCCTGCGTCGCGGTGTGCTTTACCGCGTTGCCAAAGAGCTGGGCTGCACCAAAATCGCGCTCGGCCACCACCGAGACGATATTCTGGAAACGCTGTTTTTGAATATGTTTTACGGCGGCAAGCTTAAAGCCATGCCGCCCAAGCTGGTGAGCGACAACGGCGAACACATCGTTATCCGCCCGCTTGCTTATGTGAAAGAAAAAGATTTAGCGCGCTATGCCGAGCTAAAACAATTTCCGATTATTCCGTGCAATCTATGCGGCTCACAGCCCAATTTGCAACGCCAGGTGATTAAGGAAATGCTGCAAGATTGGGACAAACGCTTCCCGGGCCGCATCGAATCCATGTTTTCCGCCCTGCAAAATGTTGTGCCCTCGCATCTGGCCGATACGGCCTTGTTTGATTTTGCCGGTTTGGAGCGCGGGCAGGTTTTGAAACACGGTGGTGACACGGCTTTCGATAAAGAAGCCATGCCGCAGCACTTTTCAGACAGGCATTCTGATGAATACGGTAACGCCATCAAAATTGAGGCGACGCAAACCCGAAAAGTGATTAATATATTGGCCAGCAAGCCTAAATGTTAAGTTTGATGAAGTATGTTTGCGGTTGTTGGCAAATTTGAAGCAACCGACTGTAACAGCCGAAACTGAATATCCTGCGGCACTGTATTGCCTATATTATCTGCATAGCGCCGCCTTACTGTTGACTGTTCAGTTTTCGGTTATACCGACACACTCTGTTTTCCATAAGGATGATTATGATGAATAATTTAAACAGCCTCCCGCTTCCTGAAGACAATCAAATTGAAGTGAAAATCGCGCCGCCCGGTTTGCGAATCGGCGCTTGCGCATTGAATATTCTGTTTTCCATCATCGCCTTGATTCCTTTGTTTGCAACGATGGTTGTGCTGATTATCAAAAACTCAGAACAGTTCAAAGGCATTAATGAGAATAACCCGGAAGCTGTTTTTTCTGCTTTGAGCAGCGTATTTGCCCACCCTGTATTTTTGTTGAGCATTTTAGTTTATTTGGTTTACGGCATTTGGCAGATTGTTATCATGAGCAAGCACGGCCAGTCTCTGGGGAAACGCCTGCTTAAAATCAAAGTGATTAAGTCTAACGGTGATGAAGCCGGCTTTCTCGGCACGGTATTGCTGCGTGAAGTGGTTTACAACATTGCTGTGAGCATTATTGTGGCTTTGCTTGTGATGATTGTCAGCGCGTTGGTTTCCGAAACTGCACTTGAAGTGCTCTCCAACCTCATCAGCTGGCTGCCTAATTTAATTTGTTTGGTTATGCTTTTTAATGTAAAACGCGACCGCCGCACTTTACAGGATTACGTTGCCGATACGGTTGTGGTGAAATTGCCTGATTAAGCAACAATGCCTGTCTGAAAACATTCAGACAGGCATTGTTTATCGCGTAACTGACCTGATTTAACTCTTTCGTAAAACCACGAAAATTAGACTTATCTCATCATAGCAAGCCTTTTATAATCCAATCCGCAACAGCCTAACACCCTGTTTGTTTCAGACAGGCACTATCAGTTCACCTAAAATCCGGAATACTCATGACTACTATCCTTATTCTTTGCGGCTTAATCTGCCTTGTTATCGGCCTACTCGGAACGATTTATCCGGCCATTCCCGGCTTAGGTTTGATGTTTGGCGGCGCGTGGCTACTGGCTTATGCAGGCGATTACCAGATTATCGGCACCAATACTTTGATTGCTTTAGGTGTGTTCGCAGCCATCGGCACCGCCACCGATTACGTAGCCGGTATGCTGGGCGCAAAATTTACCGGTGCCAGCAAACAAGCCATCTGGGGCTCGTTTATCGGCGGTGTGGTCGGCGCATTTTTCAGCATTCCCGGCTTATTAATCGGCCCTATTATCGGTGCGGCAACGGGTGAAATCATTGCCAGAAAAGATGTGTGGTCGGCAGGAAAAGTGAGCATCGGCACATTTATCGGTTTCATACTCGGCGTGGTGGCAAAAGTGGGCTGTGCCGCCGCTATTGTGATCACTTTGGCTGCTGTATGGATTGTCAGCCTGTTTAATTAAGCTTTTCAAACCCCATAAAACAATGCCTGTCTGAAAGCAAACCGTTTTTTCAGACAGGCATTGTGTTTATTTGAGCAACTCGGCCAGCATGTATTCGTAAACAGCGGAAAGTTTGGGAATGTCTTCTAAAAGCACGTGCTCGTTAATCTGGTGGATGCTGGCATTGGAAGGCCCCAATTCAATCAATTCTTTTGCAACGGCTTTAATGAAACGGCCGTCGGACGTGCCGCCGCTGGTGGAAAGTTCGGTTTGGATGCCGCACACTTCGGCTGCCGCGGCCTGAGCCACCTGCGTGAGCCGGCCGGCTTCGGTAAGGAAAGGCTGGCCGGAGCACGACCATTCCAAATCGTAATCCACGCCGTGTTTATCCAAAATCGCATGCACCCGTTCTTTTAAGCCTGCCTCCGTCGATTCGGTGGAAAAGCGGAAATTGAATTTGATGTTCAACACGCCCGGAATCACATTGGTTGCACCCGTGCCGCCGTTGATATTGGAAATCTGAAAACCGGTCGGCGGGAAATAATCGTTGCCTTTGTCCCACTCTTCAGCAGTCAGCTCCAGCAAAGCGGGCGCCACTGTGTGCACGGGGTTTACCGCCAAATGCGGGTAGGCGATGTGCCCCTGTTTGCCTTTAACTGTGAGGTTGCCCGAGAGCGAACCGCGGCGGCCGTTTTTAATGGTGTCGCCCACGCGGTTTACCGCTGTCGGCTCGCCCACAATGCAATAATCAATTCCCTCGCCGCGCTTTTGCAGCGCTTCAACCACTTTGACCGTGCCGTCATACGCATCGCCTTCTTCATCGGAAGTAATCAAAAAAGCAATGCTGCCTTTGTGTTCCGGATTTGCCGCCACAAAGCGCTCGCACGCGGTAACAAAAGCCGCAATGCTGGTTTTCATATCCGCAGCCCCCCGGCCATACAGGCAGCCTTCCCGCTCTGTCGGCACAAAAGGCGGAGACGCCCATTTTTCTTCAGGGCCCGGGGGCACCACATCGGTATGCCCGGCAAAACACACAACCGGCGCTGCGCTGCCTTTGCGCGCCCAGAAATTTTTCGTGTCGCCAAAATTCATGGCTTCTACCGTAAAGCCCATTGCCTCAAGCCGCCCGGCCAAAATGGCTTGGCAGTTTTTGTCGTCGGGTGTGACGGATGCTTGGGCAATCAGTGCTTTGGCCAATTCTAAAGTAGCGGTTTCAGTCATCGCAGTTTCCGGTTGTCGAAATGAAGTTGGAGATTGTATCAGCTTTGTTTCAGACAGGCATACCGCCGCTTCACGCCGAATCACAAAACTTGTCAAAAAAACTCATTCCGTTACAATCACCTTACCCGAAAATTCTACAAAGGCCTGTCTGAAAATGGAAAACAAAAAATTTATTTGGGACACCATCAGAGAAGAAACCGCAAGAGCCGCCGCCGAAGAGCCCATGCTGGCCAGCTTTCTGCATTTAACCGTGCTGCGGCACAACTGCCTCGACCGCGTATTGGCGTTTCATTTGTCCAGCAAACTCTCCAGCACCACGATGGACGCGCGCGCTTTGTTTGAAATCTATCTGCGCGCCCTGGAAGACGACCCTTCCATTTCAAAAGCCATGCAGGACGACATAAAAGCCTATTACGAGCGCGATCCCGCGTGCGACCAATATTGCCTGCCGCTGCTCTATTTCAAAGGCTTCCATGCCATTCAGGCACACCGCATCAACCACTGGCTGTGGCAAAACGGCCGCCAGACTTTGGCCTATTTTCTGCAAAACCGCTCATCGGAAGTGTTCGGCGTCGACATCCACCCCGCAGCGCGCTTCGGCAGCGGCATCATGATTGACCACGGCACGGGCGTGGTGGTGGGAGAAACCGCTGTTTTGGGCAACGATATTTCGATTTTGCACGGCGTAACCCTCGGCGGTTCGGGCAAAGAAAGCGGCGACCGACACCCGAAAGTGGGCGACGGTGTCATGATAGGCGCCAACGCTTCCGTACTCGGCAACATCCTCATCGGAGAGTGCGCCAAAATCGGTGCGGGCAGCGTTGTGGTGGCGGACGTGGAGCCGAACACCACCGTTGTCGGCGTGCCTGCCAGAGCGGTGGGCAAAGCCAAAAACATGCCGGCCGCCGACATGGATCAAAACATTGCGTTTTTCTATTCGATTTGAATCCGCTTTCAGACAGGCATCTTATCAACACGCAAATGCCTGTCTGAAACACATATAAAACAACCGGCAAACTGCGTTTGCCCCGTTTATCCATAGTATAATTATGCCTGTCTGAAAAGTTCAGACAGGCATAATGGTATCGGCTAACAACTCACAATAACATTTGCCGCTGTCTTTCCAAAACCCGCTATCTGTGGAGTCTTTCCGTGCATTTCTCACTCGCACCCGTCGTTCTCGTCTTACTTGTTGCCGTTATCGCGGTTATTGCCTGCCGCCGTTTCAACATTCCCTCCATGCTGGGCTATCTGCTGGTCGGCTTTATCGCCGGCCCGGGCGTGCTGCACCTCATCCCGCAAAGCAGCGCTACCGACTATTTGGGGGAAATCGGTATCGTATTCCTGATGTTCAGCATCGGCTTGGAATTTTCACTTTCCAAGCTGAACTCCATGCGCCGCTTGGTGTTCGGCTTGGGCGGCCTGCAAATCGGTATTACCCTTGCCGCCGTATTAGGCATTCTGATTATCAGCCAAAACACGCCGTTTACCCAGGCCTTTGCCGTTGCCGGCGCTTTGGTTATGTCGTCCACCGCCATCGTCAGCCGCATTCTTTCTGAAAAAACCGAATTGGGCCAGCAACACGGCCAAATGGCGATGGGCGTGTTGCTGATGCAGGATATCGCCGTGGTGCCTCTGATGATTCTGCTGCCCGCCCTGGCCGGAGGCAACAGCGGCAACCTTTGGTGGGAGCTTTCCCTTGCCGCAGTCAAAATGGTGCTCACTCTTTGCGTATTGTTTATCATCGGCAGCCGCGTGATGACACCCTGGTTCCGCTTGGTGGCAAAAGCCAAGTCGTCGGAACTGTTCATGATCAATGTTTTACTGGTCACACTGGGCATCGCCTACCTTACCGAACTGGAAGGCCTCTCACTTGCCTTAGGCGCATTCGTGGCCGGCATGCTGCTTTCGGAAACCGAATACCGCTTCCAAGTGGAAGACGATATCCGACCGTTTCGCGACATTTTGCTCGGCTTCTTTTTCATCACGGTAGGCATGAAGCTCAACCTCAACGTTTTGGTGGAAAACTGGCCTTTGGTCATGATTTTGCTCGCCATTATTATTCCGCTGAAAGCCCTGATCGTTTTCCTGATTGCCTGGCGCATGAAGCACACCGGCGCCGAAAGCCTGAAAGCAGCCCTATATCTGGCGCAAGGCGGTGAGTTCGGCTTCGTTATTCTCGCCGTAAGCGGCAATCTGGCTCTTATTTCCGACAATTTGGAGCAGGCCGCCACCGCCGCCATCCTGCTTTCCATGATCGCCGCACCATTTATCCTCAACGGCAGCGATAAGGCCATCAACAAACTGATTAAGCCGAGCTGGGATCTGCAAGCAGCCGATCTGCAAAAAATGCTGATTGACACCATGAGCAAATCCGACCATATCCTACTTATCGGTTTCGGACGCGGCGGCCAAAACATCGGCAGAATACTGGCTGCACAAGATATCCCCTACTATGCCTTGGATTTAGACGCAGAGCGGGTTCAAATAGCGCGCGGCATCGGCGAGCCCGTTGCGTTCGGCGATGCCAAACGCAAAGAGATTCTTGAAGCAGCCGGCCTCTCCCGTGCACAAGCCGTAATCATCACGCTGAACAACATGCACGAAACGGAGCACGTTCTCGACAGCATCATGCATCTGCATCCCACCATGCCGGTCCATGTACGCGCCGTTACCGATGACTATATCGACAAATTTACCGACTTAGGCGCAGAAGAAGTTATCTCCGACACACGCGAAGCCAGCCTCGCCCTAGCCTCTTTCGCCATGATCAACAGCGGCCTCTCCTACCAGCGCGTGCATCAAATCATTTCCGACGTAAGACGCAGCCGCTACCAAATTTTAGAAGGCTTAATCAGCGGCTCCGACGATGAAGAAAGTTTTTACAATGAAATCAACAGCGTAAACCGATACGCTTTCGCCCTGCCACGGGAAGCTTACGCCGTCGGTAAAAGCATCCGGGAGCTTCCCCTGAACGAAACACAAGTGAAGCTCGCTGCCGTCCGCCGTCAAACCAGCCAAATCCGTGATTTCACTCCCGATTTCGTACTTGAACCTAACGACATCCTGATTATCATCGGCAGAAAAGAAAAAATAATTTCTTTTGAAAACTGGTCGTTACAAGGAAGCGAATAATTTCCTCAAAAAGCACTTGCGCAGAAAGCCAGAATTTGGTTTAATCACGTTCTCACAGCGAACACAAGGGTGATTAGCTCAGTTGGTAGAGCGTCTGCCTTACAAGCAGAATGTCGGCGGTTCGACTCCGTCATCACCCACCAAGCTTTTCGCGCGGAGTGGTAGTTCAGTTGGTTAGAATACCGGCCTGTCACGCCGGGGGTCGCGGGTTCGAGCCCCGTCCACTCCGCCAACAATACAACAAAGCGTTTACGCAAACGCTTTTATTATTTAGGGTGATTAGCTCAGTTGGTAGAGCGTCTGCCTTACAAGCAGAATGTCGGCGGTTCGACTCCGTCATCACCCACCAAGCTTTTCGCGCGGAGTGGTAGTTCAGTTGGTTAGAATACCGGCCTGTCACGCCGGGGGTCGCGGGTTCGAGCCCCGTCCACTCCGCCAATACAATTCATTAAAGCGTTTAACGCAATGCTTTTATTAATTCAGGGTGATTAGCTCAGTTGGTAGAGCGTCTGCCTTACAAGCAGAATGTCGGCGGTTCGACTCCGTCATCACCCACCAAGCTTTTCGCGCGGAGTGGTAGTTCAGTTGGTTAGAATACCGGCCTGTCACGCCGGGGGTCGCGGGTTCGAGCCCCGTCCACTCCGCCAACTTATCTTAATCAAAAGAGCCAACAAATTATTTCGTTGGCTCTTTTGATTTAAATAAAAACAACCGCTTAAGAATCTACAAGCGGTTGTTTTGCTAAGAAAAAAGCATATTAATAACGTGTAATTACCGCTATGCCGCGCATCGGATTGATTGCTTTCAAACTATCATTATCCACAAACTTAACACGGCCGCCGTTTGCTAAAACTTTCTCGATAATCTCATCTACAATATCTTCATAAGTATGTTCGGTTTGAGCAAAACCTTCCGCCAAAAGTGTTAGCGTTCTACCATCTCCACTTACTTTAGCAGGAATTTTCAAATCCTCTTCCAGAACCAACACTTCGGCACGTCCGTCTACTGCAGCCTGCCAAATTTCATTCAATCCGCCAACAAATAAGTTGTTGCCTTTAGCATTTTCTAAATCGACAAATACTTTTTGACGCTCTTCATCCAAAGCTTCTTTAATCTGCGGCCAAATATTTTTAACCAACTGATGTTCTGTTTCATCACTGAGCCCACTGTGTATATACAGCATAACATCGTCACTATTGCGGGCCCCGTCACGGAAGTGTCCAATATTTCGATCCACACCAACTACCACGATAGGAGCTGGAATTTGCTTTTGAGCTTCCACCAAAGCATCACCTACTTCGCGCATTTGATCGGTCAGAATCTGATCCCGCACATGGCTGATATCCTGACTAATGCTCGCACTTGCGACAACATTCTCCAAGCTGAACGGAAAGCCATACGCATTCACTTCGTTAAGTAAGTCCTTACGGCCCACAAACAATCGCGAACCATTTTCACTTAACACTGTCAGCAAGTACAATGGACTACGATTCATTGCATAAACTAAATCCCGAGTTACGAAATTATCTTCAATACTTAGGTGCTCTGGTAATCTGAAAGGCAATTTGAAAAGACCGCTGTATTCGGCACTCGCAAAAATAACCAATCCATCAAGATTATGCTCATGATCTACGTTATCGGCTAATCGATGAATTTCAGTCACAATATCGGCTGTTTCGCGCTTACCGAATTCTTCTTCCAAGCGATTCACTGCTTCACTTACCAAATTTTTTAACCGAATAGGATCTTTGTCATTATCAGGCGATGTACGGTAAGTAGGTAAGGTAATCGTCACACTTGGATAAGACCGCTTGTTCTGAATTTCTTTGATGGTATCTAAGTTCATACTAAAGTCCTTTCGATAAATGAAATAGAAGTTACTTACGGTAAACTCACTAAAACAAAACGCTAACCGTCTTTAATTTTGATTATTGGCAAATTTATGCGCAATCAACAGCTATACCTCAAAAGATATACTTAAAAATTAGATTGTTTCACAACAAGAGTTTTCAAGGTATATGCTATATTTTTAACGGCAAATAACTTTTCTTAAAAACCATCTTTTAAAATTACTTTAGTTATAGTTTTAATTTCATATTAAAATTAATTTGATTAGCTATAAATAAACAATGCCTGTCTGAAACTTTTTTCAGACAGGCATTCATGATCAATTATTAAGCATCAGCAACTGCCGTATTTTTCTGCTCAATTTTCTTAAACTTCAATACTACTGTTTCTTTTTCCTTATCCCAATCTATTCTGACAAACCCACCGTCCGTTAACTTACCAAACAACAGCTCATCAGCCAACGCCTTGCGGATTTTATCCTGAATCAAACGATGCATAGGACGCGCGCCCATTTGTGGATCAAAACCTTTTTCTGCCAGATATTTCCGTAAACTTGGTGTGAACTCCACTTCCACTTTTTTATCAAGCAGCTGCTTTTCCAATTGCAGCAAAAATTTATCCACTACTTTTGCAATAATCGGTTCACTCAGCGGTGCAAATGGAATGACTGCATCAATACGGTTACGGAATTCCGGAGTAAACGTTTTATTGATAGCAACCATCTCATCACCGCGTTCACGTTGATTAGTAAAACCCAAAGTGGGACGGCTTAAACTCTCTGCACCTGCGTTGGTTGTCATAATAATAATTACATTGCGGAAATCAGCGCTTTTGCCATTATTATCGGTTAATTTACCGTAATCCATTACCTGAAGTAGAACGTTGAATATATCAGGATGCGCTTTTTCAATTTCATCGAGCAGTAAAACACAATAAGGCTGTTTATTCACAGCTTCAGTAAGCAAGCCTCCTTGTTCAAAGCCGACATACCCCGGCGGAGAACCAATCAAGCGTGATACTGCATGGCGCTCCATATATTCCGACATATCAAATCGTTGCAACGGAACACCAAGTGCAAATGCCAGCTGCTTGGCAACTTCGGTTTTTCCCACGCCGGTCGGGCCGGAAAACAGAAAGCTACCGATGGGTTTATCGGGCTGCCCCAAACCTGATCGCGACATTTTTACCGCTGCTGCCAATGCATCAATCGCTTTATCTTGCCCGAACACCATATTTTTCAAATCACGTGCCAGATATTGCAGCACTTGTTTGTCATCATGCGAAACAGTCTTTTCAGGAATTCGCGCCACTTTGGCAATCACAGCTTCAATCTGCGCCTTTCCAATCACTTTTTTCTGTTTGGATTTAGGCAGAATCCGTTGTGCAGCACCCGCCTCATCAACCACATCAATTGCCTTATCAGGTAAAAAACGTTCGTTAATGTAGCGGGCAGACAATTCAGCAGCAGCCTCTAATGCCCCATGCGTGTACCGAACTTGATGGAAATCTTCAAACATAGGTTTTAACCCACGCAGAATCTGCACGGTTTCTTCTACTGTCGGCTCTACCACATCTATTTTTTGGAAACGCCGGCTTAAAGCATGATCCTTATCGAAAATTGTTCGGTATTCATCATAAGTAGTGGCACCGATACAGCGAAGTTGCCCTTTAGCCAATGCGGGTTTAAGTAGATTTGAAGCATCCATTGTGCCGCCGGAAGTACTGCCTGCCCCGATAATGGTGTGGATTTCATCAATAAATAAAATTGCATTAGGAACTTCAGCCAACGCTTTTAACACCGCCTTTACCCGAGCTTCGAAGTCGCCACGGTATTTGGTGCCTGCCAGCAAAGCGCCCATATCCAAAGTAAAAACCACAGCATCTTTTAATGTTTCGGGAATTTGATGATTTACAATCTGATGAGCCAACCCTTCTGCCAGCGCAGTTTTCCCAACACCAGCTTCACCCACCAGCAATGGGTTGTTTTTTCGCCGACGGCACAAAACCTGCACCAAACGCTCCATCTCATGTTTTCTTCCAATTAAAGGATCTATTCTTCCTGCAATAACTTCGGCATTCAAATTAACCGTATAGCTGCTCAAATCGTCTTTGCTTTTTTCTTTTGAGTCCGTATCTTCGCCCACAGAACGATAATCCGCACTATCCGTGTGGCTTTCACCATGTGCAAGATAGTTGAGAATTTCATAACGGCCTATTGATTGCAAACTAAGGAAATATACAGCCGGACATTCTTTTTCGCCCATCAGGGCGACCAAGATATCCATCGGCAGCACTTCCTGTTTATCTGCGGATTGGGCATGTATGATGGCACGCTGCAAAACACGTTGAAAACCAATAGTAGGCTGTGTTTCTATATGCCCCATAGAATCCTGCGGCAACATCGGCGTATTTTCCACCACAGAATTCATCAACTGGCTGCTTAAAAGTTGTAAATCCGCACCTACGGCTTTTAAAAGGTTATGCACATCATCCGATTGCTCAATCAAAATCAGCAGCAAATGCTCCAAGCTGATCAACTCATAGCCGCGTGCTCTGGCATCGGCATAGATATATTGCAAAATACGTTCTAATTCGGCTGAAATCACTTATATCTCCTCTACGCTGCATTTTAGTGGGCAACCTTCCTGCTTTGCCCGCTCCGTTACCTGATATTGCTTGGTTTCTGCAATATCACGCGTATAAACACCACACAAACCTTTGCCTTCATGATGTACCAACAGCATCACCGCTACTGCACGTTCGTGTGTCAGTGCGAATACTCCGCGCAAAATCTCCACCACAAAATCCATTGTGGTGTAATCATCATTCAAAAGGTACACCCCATATTTTTTCGGCGGTCGTGTTCGTGCCTGATTGCTCAGTGTGGCACTATCTGCATCGTTACGGTTTTTTTGACTCATGATATCCCGTTTTCTGTTGTATTTTTTCCCATTTTAATAAATTTTTATGTTTTTCCAAAACATTACTTGACGGGCATGCTTTACACAGGTAAAAAGACATCAAGCAGAGCTTGGCATCAATAAAAATAATAGCTTTTGGAGAGATCGATGGCTTTTAGTTTTACAGCGTTGCCTGATTTTGCTTTCATTTGTTAATTTTTTTGTATAGGAAGTAGTATTACATGGCAACCGGTACTGTTAAATGGTTTAACGACGCTAAAGGTTTTGGTTTCATCACTCCCGATGAGGGCGGCGAAGATTTGTTTGCACATTTCTCAGCTATCAATATGGAAGGCTTTAAAACTTTGAAAGAAGGTCAAAAAGTTTCTTTCGATGTAACTTCAGGCCCCAAAGGTAAACAAGCTGCTAATATTCAAGCCGCTTAATTGATATTGGGTTGGATTGATTCCAATCAACAAATATGGCAGGTTTAAAAAACCTGCCATTAATTTATCATTTTTAATTTACTGTTCACAAGGCAGAATAAAATGAACACTTACGAAAACGCACTCAAACAACTTGACGAAATCATAAACCATCTCAGAAACAACCAGTCTGCAGACTGCTCAAAAGCGGAAGAACAAGATTTACAAACATTACGCTTCAAAACCCTTAAACGTGTTCTTTCCCCCAACGATCAAGCTTCTATCGACAAAATCGCAGCATATTATGCAAAACACATCACCAAGCAAGCCTGATATTCCTGCGGGCATATACCGCCATTACAAAGGAAACCTTTACGAACTGCAGGCTCTTGCCCGGCATTCCGAAACAGAAGAATGGTTAGTTGTTTACCGCGCACTTTACGGAGAATACGGCCTTTGGGTTCGCCCCGCCGCTATGTTTTCTGAAAAGCTGGAATATCAAGGCCAAATCGTAAGTCGTTTCACCTTAATCCAAGCAACCTGATTTTTCAGACAGGCCTATGCTACAATGCCTGTCTGAATGTATTTTTGAAGCTTATATCATGAGTATCGCCAATAATAGAAAAGCGTTTCACGATTATTTCATTGAAGACCAAATCGAAGCTGGCTTGGTGCTTGACGGTTGGGAAGTAAAAGCCATACGCGCCGGCCGCGTGCAGTTGAAAGAAAGCTATATTCATTGGAAAAAAGATGCGTTTTATTTGGTTGGCTGCCACATCACCGCCCTGCCTACCGCATCTACCCATGTTAAGCCCGATCCCGTGCGCCAACGGAAATTGCTGCTGAAGCAATCTGAAATCAATAAACTCATCGGCAAAACAGAGCGGGCCGGTTACACGATTGTTCCCTTAAACCTGCACTATCATCGCGGCTATATCAAAATGGATATCGGCTTGGCAAAAGGTAAAAAACAACACGACAAACGCCAAAGCATGAAAGAAGCCGATTGGAAGCGCGAAAAACAGCGCTTGATGAAAAATGAGCGTTAAGCTCAGATGGTGAAACCAAGCCGCCGAATCCGGCGGCATTCATTTTATCTAATGAAAATAGCTGTGAACCATAATTGTGTTGCATATTAGATATGCAATATGGCAACAAACCGTAAAAACACGCAAGAGCGTTTTATCCGGCCTTTTCAGACAGGCCTTGCGCCCCAATAATGCGCCTATCCGAAATATATACGTTTTAGCAGGAGCTTAACCTCATGCCACGCCCTTCCCTCTTTTTGCCGCTGTTTCTGATTATCACAGGTGCCGTTTGGTTTTTAAAAGCCACCGACATCTTGCCTGCTACCGCTACCTTGGTTTCCTCCGCCTTAGCTGTGGCCGGCGTAGCGGTGCTAATTATGGACGGCATCAACAAACAATCCATTGTCGCCGGCCCTATCTTGATTTATATCGGCGCGGCTGTTTATCTCAAAAGCCAATATTTTCTCGATTACGCCCCGCTTATCGCCTTAGGCATGATTATCTTAGGCTGCTTGCTGCTGCTTTCACGCAGCAATATCATCCCCTATAAACATGAACGCCTGCAAAGGCCGGACTAACATTCCTTCTCATTAAATGCCTGTCTGAAACCATTCAGACAGGCATTTTCTATGTTAAAATCCAGCCCGAAATCTTTCTTAAAATTTTCCAGCCAATCCATCATGATTCAAGACAAAATCCTCATTCTCGACTTCGGCTCGCAAGTAACGCAACTCATCGCCCGCCGCGTGCGCGAAGCCCATGTTTACTGCGAACTGCACTCCTACGACATGCCTTTGGAAGACATCAAAGCCTTCAACCCCAAAGGCATCATTCTTTCCGGCGGCCCCAATTCCGTTTACGAATCCGACTATCAGGCCGACACCGGCATTTTCGACTTAGGCATTCCCGTGCTCGGCATCTGCTACGGCATGCAGTTTATGGCGCACCACCTCGGCGGCGAAGTTTCCCCCGGCGACCAGCGCGAATTCGGCTACGCCCAAGTGAAAACCATCGATTGCGAACTCACCCGCGGCCTTTCAGACGGCATGCCCAACACGCTCGACGTATGGATGAGCCACGGCGACAAAGTATCCAAACTGCCCGAAGGCTTCTGCATCATCGGCGATACGCCAAGCTGCCCCGTTGCCATGATGGAAAATGCAGAAAAACAATTCTACGGCATCCAATTCCACCCCGAAGTTACCCACACCAAACAAGGACGCGCCCTTTTAAACCGCTTCGTGCTCGACATCTGCGGCGCGCAACCCAGCTGGACCATGCCCAACTACATCGACGAAGCCGTGGCAAAAATCCGCGAGCAAGTAGGCAGCGACGAAGTGATTCTCGGCTTGTCCGGCGGCGTAGATTCCTCAGTTGCCGCCGCGTTGATCCACCGCGCTATTGGCGACCAACTCACCTGTGTATTCGTCGATCACGGCCTGCTGCGCCTTAACGAAGGTCAAATGGTAATGGATATGTTCGCCCGCAATTTAGGCGTGAACGTGATTCACGTTGATGCCACCAACGACTTCATGGGCAAACTCTCCGGCGTGACCGACCCCGAACAAAAACGCAAAATCATCGGCGCCGAATTCGTAGAAGTGTTCCAAACCGAAGCCGGCAAACGCCAAAACGCCAAATGGCTGGCACAAGGCACGATTTACCCCGACGTAATCGAAAGCGCGGGAGCCAAAACCAAAAAAGCCCACGCCATCAAGAGCCACCACAACGTCGGCGGCCTGCCCGAAACCCTCAACCTGAAGCTGCTCGAACCCCTGCGCGATTTGTTTAAAGATGAAGTGCGCGAGCTCGGCGTAGCCCTCGGCCTGCCGCGCGAAATGGTGTACCGCCACCCCTTCCCCGGCCCCGGCTTGGGCGTGCGCATTCTCGGCGAAGTGAAAAAAGAATACGCCGACCTCCTGCGCCGCGCCGACGATATTTTCATCCAAGAACTGCGCAACACTACCGACGAAAACGGCACTTCATGGTATGACCTTACCAGCCAAGCCTTTGCCGTGTTCCTGCCGGTAAAATCCGTCGGCGTGATGGGCGACGGCCGCACTTACGAATATGTTGTGGCGTTGCGCGCCGTTGTAACCAGCGACTTCATGACCGCACATTGGGCCGAACTGCCTTATTCGCTGTTGGGCAAAGTGTCCAACCGCATCATCAACGAAGTACGCGGCATCAACCGCGTGGTTTACGATGTGAGCGGCAAACCGCCTGCCACAATTGAGTGGGAATAACAGAAGCAAATATGTTACTGCTATAAAACGCTTAAAAAAACAGGTTTTGAGCGATTTTGGTGTATTAAAACTCTCTGAATGATACTGTTTAAAAAGTTGAAAAAGTAGGTTCAAAAGGGAGTTGTTGAATTAAAGTAAATTTTTAGAAAGCCTTCCATCGTTTTGGTAGGTTTTTTTTTGGAAGTAGTGAATGATAAATTAGAATTTGTAACTGAAATTTTTTGTATTTTGCGAAGGGAGAATATTGATTTATGCTTTCAATATTAGGTGCAGTATTATTTGGAGTTATAGCAACTATGACAGTTCTTGTTGCTTGCGGTTTGCCTTTGGGCGAATTTACAATGGGTGGACAACATAAAATCTTACCTAAGAAATTTAGAGTTGTGGCAGTCATTTCGGTGGCTATCCAAATTTTTGCAATGATAATTATTTTGCAAGCCGGAGGTTTTATTTCCTTGTGGTTGTCTTTTAAGGTTACTAAAAATATTTGTTTCTTCTTTGCCACTTACCTATCTTTGAATACTATTATGAACATGATTTCAAAAAGTAGGAAAGAAAAATATGTTATGACTCCGCTTTCACTTATAGCCGGAATATGTTTTTGGATAACGGCATTTCAGATGTAGTATGCAAAATGAGGATAATCTACAGTGCGTTAAATTAGAATTTGCGGAGGTGCAGTATAATGAGAGGAATAAAGCCTAATAAACATCTGGTTGTATCAATTAGAGAAATATGCAACGCTTTGTCTAATCGGAACAAAGGCTGTCTGAAAAAATTTTCAGACAGCCTTTTTTAAACGAAACATCCTGCCTTATTTCAACCCATCCAAATAAGCATCGCTATCATCAATCCCCAACTCAATCCACATCGGCAGGTGATCGCTCATGCGATAGGTGCGCCAGTCTTTGAAGCTGCGACCGGGTTTGATTTCACGCTCTTTGGCATAGACGGCTTCGTCTTCCAGACGGTAAACGTGTTCGAAGAAGTCGAAAATGCCTGCGCGGCCGGTGGGTTTGAGTTTGGCAAGTTGTTTGTAATAGGCAATTTGGTCGTAATGGCGGTCTTTGGCGACGTTGGAGCCGGGAATGGTTTTAAGCTCTTCGGGCACGACGAATCCGGCTTCGGTGATGGCCTGCATGGTTACGTCGTTGCGGTTGAAGATGTTGAAGTCGCCGAGCATGATGAGGTTGTCGGGCTTTACTTCTGCGCCGGGCTGATATTGCGGTGCACCGGAAAGTTTGGCGGCGTGTTTGGCGATGGTTTGGCTGAAGGATTTGATTTCGTTGAAACGGCGCGGATCGACGGCAACGCTTTGGCCGTAATAAATATGCACGGTGGCGAGCGTGAGATAAGCCCAGCCTGCTTTGAAGCCTGCCACATAGGGCGAACGGGCAAGCTGCAAGGGTTCTTCTTCTGCGTCTTTGTCTTTGGGCAGTACGAGTTCGGCAGCCAAACCGGTGAAGCTGACTTTACGACGGTCATACAAATAGGCCATTCGCTCGGAGTTACCCGATGAGCCTAAGGTTACGTCGGTAACGAGAAACTGCCAGTTGTCGCCAAGCAGCCGTTGCAGGTGTTGCAGCGGGTAGAGTCCGTCGCGCACTTCTTGGATGGAAATCAAGTCGAAGTGGTTGAGGATTTCGGCAATGTAGTAATAAGCTTCTTCGCTGCGGTAGCCGTATTTGCCGGAATCGAACTCGCGAATGTTCCATGTGGCAAGCAGCAGCGTGTCAGAAACGGTACGGGTAGGAATCTGCTCGGCTAAAGCTCGGCGCAGGCGTTGCAGGCCTTCGATGGTGCGGTGGCGGATGGTGGTATCTTGAATCCGTTTGAGTCCGGCGTAGTAAGTCATAAATCCTCCTTCGGCGGCTGGGCTGCATAAAACTAAAGGGAAATCAAAACAGCTATAATGAATACAACCAGTAAACCGGCTATCTTTTTTCAGACAGGCATATGCGGATGCCTGTCTGAAACATATTGCATAAATCCGGGCTGCTTATCTTTGATTTTCTGCAATATAATTGCAGCTTATCAATTAAAACCCATGCAGTGTATCTTTAGGCCTAACTCGGAAAGCTTTCAACCGGTGGATATGTTCACAATTAAATTGATGCTCCATCGGGGCCGCTTCTATATTGAATTGAATATTTTCAGACAGGCATCAATGCCTGTCTGAAAAAGCAAAACCATATGAATAAACTGATTGATATTTTCTGGCAAAGCGCGCGTTTGGAATGGCGGTATTTGAGCCGCGAACGCTGGGAGCTTGCCTTGCTATTATGGCTGCCGCTGGCCAGTGTGCTGTTGGTTTGGTGGATATTCGGCCGCGCCACCATTACCGATTTGCCTATCGGCGTGCTGGATAAAGACCATAGCGCCCTGTCGCGCCAAGTGGTGCGCTATCTCGACGGTGCGCCTGCTTTGAAAGTGGCTCAAACCTACACCGACGAACGCGCCGCGCAACAAGCTATGGATAAAATAGATGTGTATGGCGTGGTGGTGATTCCTGATGATTTTTCGCGCCAAATCAAGCAGGGCAAGGCCTCGCCGCTGATTTTGCAGCTCAACGGGCAATTCGGTTCGTTTTCCGGCGTGTTGGTGCGCGATGTGCAAGCGGTGGCGGGCACGCTCTCGGCAGGTGTGGAAATGAAAGCGCTCAACAAACGCGGGGCATCTCCGCAACAGGCGGAAAACACATTCAGCCCGATACGCACGGCCACTTCGGCCCTGTTTAATATTTCCACAGATTATCAGCAGTTTTTGGCCTCCACGCTGATTCCGGGCCTGCTGCATATTTTGGCCATGACGGCCGGTGCAGTGGCTTTCGGGCGCGAAATACGCGATAAAAGTTTGCATGATTGGCTAACCAAAGCGGGCTGCCGCTTGAAACATCAGCGCGTGCGTTTCGCTGATTCGCTGTCTGCCTTGTGCGGCAAACTGTTGTGGCCGACGTTGACTTTTACTATATGGAGCGGCATGTTGCTATGGCTGCTGGCGCAGATACATGATGTTGGCGCCCTCTCGTGGCTGGCAACGTTTCTAGGGCTATGTTTAATGATGCTGGTATCGCTGTGGCTGGGTGTGATTGTTACGGCTTTGCCGATGTCGCTGCGCATGGGCTTATCGAGTACAGGTTTCATTACTGCGCCTGCTTTCGCGTTTTCAGGCATTGCATTTCCCCGTATCGCCATGCCGCCATGGGCGCAGAATTGGTCGGATCTTCTGCCGCTGACGCATTATCTCGAATTGCAGCAAGGGTTGCTGGAAATGGGGGTTCCATGGCAATGGGCGGCCGAGCCTTTATTATGGTCGGCGCTGGCCGCCACACTCCTGATGCTGGCGGCAACCAAGCTGGCGCAGCGCGCTTACCAATTGCCTGAGCGTTGGGGCGCCAGATAATGCGTGTGTGATACGGGTTTTATGGATGCCTGTCTGAATACATAGCTGCTTGAATATTTTTCAGACAGGCATTGCCGCGCCAACAGCAAACGGTGCTACAATCGCGCCCTCACAGCAAGATGAATGTTTGTTTTTAAATTGAAATAACGCTTTCAAAACATGTCTAAATCAACACATTGGTCATCCAAAATCGGTTTTATTCTCTCTGCGGCAGGCTCGGCAATCGGGCTGGGCGCCATCTGGAAATTTCCCTACACTGCCGGCACCAACGGCGGCGCAGTGTTTTTTCTGCTGTTTCTAATCTTTACCATCTTAATCGGCCTGCCGATTTTACTGGCTGAATTTTATATCGGCAGAAAATCGGGGAAAAACGCCATTGATGCTTTTAAAACGCTGGCGCCAAACACCCCTTGGCATTGGGTCGGGCGTATGGGCGTGCTGGCGTGTTTTGTGTTGTTGTCGTTTTACAGTGTGGTCGGCGGCTGGGTGCTGGCTTATGTGGTGCATGCTTTTCAGGGAGCTGTTTCGGCGCAAACCGATTTTGAAACCCTGTTTAACCATACTATCAGCGACCCTTTCTCTGCTATCGGCTATCAGATTCTCTTTATGCTGCTCACCGTTTCCGTGGTGCAAGGCGGTATTTCGCAGGGTATTGAAAAAGCCAACCGTTGGCTGATGCCGATTTTATTTATGATGTTTCTGCTGTTAGCCGTTCGCTCGCTCACTTTGCCGGGCTCGATGGCGGGAGTTTCGTTTTTTCTGCAACCCGACTTCAGCGAGGTAAACGCATCATCCGTGCTGACTGCGCTGGGGCAAGCCTTTTTCGCTTTAAGTCTGGGCGTATCGGCCATGATTACTTATGCGGCTTATCTGGAGAATAAACAGGATTTGTTCCGCTCGGCCAACAGCGTGATGTGGCTGAACATGCTGGTTTCATTGCTTGCCGGCTTGGTTATTTTCCCTGCCGTATTTGCATTCGGCTTCAAGCCGGGCGCCGGGCCGGGGCTGATTTTTATCGTGTTACCTGCCGTGTTCCAAAAAATTCCGTTTGGCGGCGTTTTATTTGCGATATTTATGCTGCTGGTTTCGTTTGCCACCTTAACGTCGGCTTTTGCGATGCTCGAAACGGTATTGGCCGCTGTGATACACAATCATGAACACAAGCGTCGCAAAACCGCTTGGCTGCTGGGTGCCGCAATTCTCATCGTAGGAATTCCCTCTGCCCTATCATTCGGCATATTGGCCGACCACACCATTTTCGGCAAAACCGTTTTTGATTTATGGGATTACCTGATCACTTCATGGATGATGCCTATCGGCGCTTTGCTGATTGCCTTATTTACTGCTTGGATGCAAAAGCGCAATGATGTGCTGCAGCATATGCAGCAAGGCTCGACCATGCCGCCGTTTATCGGCGTGATATGGCATACTGCTTTACGCTATCTGGCGCCGCTGGCCATTTTGCTGGTGTTCGCCAACACCTTAGGCTGGATAACGCTCTAAAACACTTCTGAATTCGCCGATGCAACAAAAAACTTTTACCAACGCATTTATCGACACCATCCGCAACATCTTTTCCGATAAAGGCGTGTTGCTGATGCTGGTGATTGCGCCCGTGCTCTACGGTTTTTTCTATCCGTGGCCGTACAGCACGCAGGCGGCGCGGCGGATTCCGGCTGCAATCGTCGATTACGACAAAAGCACCTTGTCGCAGCGTATCGTGCGCATGGCTGAAGCCAGCCCGCGCTTAGACGTTCGGGCCATGCCCAGCGAACATGATGCGAAAAGAGCATTGTGGAAAGGGGAAATCGGCGGCTATATGGTGCTGCCCGCCGGTTTGAAAAACAATGTAATGATGCAGCGGCCCGCACGGGCAGGCGTGTTGGCAAACGGCAGCTATCTTTTGGTCAGCAAAGAAGTTCAGACAGGCTTTGCCGAAGTGGTAGGCACGGTTTCCGCAGGCATCCAAATCAAACGCCTGCAAGCGGGCGGCATGACTTCGGAACAAGCCTTTGCCGCGCAAAATCCGATTCCGTTTGCCATGCAGGTGCAATATAACCCTACGCAAGGCTACGGCAATTATGTTGTGCCGGGCGTGGCGGTGCTGATTGTTCAGCAGCTTCTGATGATGGGCTCGGCTTTGTTGGTAGGCACATGGCGCGAACAGAAACGGCAATACGCCACCATGCGGGCATGGGCAGGCAGGATTTTTGCGCTCTCAATGATGGGCTGGCTGATGTCGCTGTTTTACTTCGGCTGGGTGTTTTATATTCAAGACTATGCGCGCGGGCAGAATATCGGCGGCATGCTGGCTTTTACGCTGTTGTTTGCGCCTACGGTTGCCACACTCGGCTGCTTGTTCGGCTTGTGGTTTCAAAAACGCGAGCGTTCTTTGCAGCTCCTAATGTTTACTTCGATACCAATGTTTTTCCTCAGCGGCTACGCCTGGCCCGCCGAATCTCTGCCGCTGCCTTTGCAATGGCTCCGCTGGCTGATTCCGAGTACGGCGGGCATTCAGGCTTCGGTGCGGTTCAACCAAATCGGCACACCGTTTACCGAAGGAGCATATTTATTGTGGATATTATTGGGATTATTGGCGGTTTATTGGCTGATTTTATGGTGGTATGTGAAATACAGCCGCACCACGTTTGAACCGTAACGGAGTTGCTTTTTAAATGCAGGCTACAACTCCGTATGTGAAAATACAGTTACATTATTTCTACAAACAACAAACCCGCCCGCAAATAAATGCCTGTCTAAAAACAAGCAACACAAGTTTTCAGACAGGCATTTCCATTATCCCAATCATTTGCCTCAAACCATCAACCGCTGCGTTTACCGGCCTCCTCTTTACCAGCCTGCCAAATATTCCCTAACCAGCCCTTCATTCAAGTGCCAATGGCAAAGCTCCCGGCCCTCATGCAGCAAAACCGGCACGAGTTCATTATATTGCGCTTCCAATACCGCATCTTCATCCACATCCAGCACTTCCAGCTCAAAACCGAATTCTTCCTGCAAAGGCTTCAGCTCATCGCGCATTTTGTGGCACAAGCTGCAATATTCCCGAAACATCAAAGTCAGCTTCACATTATCATCCTTCTTTTCAGACAGGCATTCACTCAGCCCGACACAAACAATTCATTACCATGCCGTTTCAACCAGTTTTTCGCTTCAAGCGTGTACGGCGTAAACCTGTTTACCAAAGCCCAAAAATCGCTGCTGTGATTTAAATGGCGCAGATGGCAGAGTTCGTGTATGCACACATAATCCGCTACAAAATCCGGCGCGCCGATTAAGCGCCAATTTAAGCGTATGCCGGTACGCGTTCTGCATACGCCCCAAAACGTTTTCGCATCGGATAACTTTACCGCCACAGGCTGCAATCCGGTTTGAGCGGCATGATACATCAAGCGCGGCAGCAACATTTCCTCGGCATGCGCCCGCAAATAACGGGACAAATGCTTTTTCTGCGCCGCCCAATCACCCCGCGGCAGCCGTAGCGCACCTTGCTGCAAAGCCACAAACGCAGCATCGTGTTCAAGCAATTCATGCCGCATACCACGATACCACACACTTTCCGGCCGCACCGCCGCTTGCCCTTTACCGGCACGTTGCAGCAAATCCAGCACAAAATGCTCGTTTTCAGACAGCCATTTATCCAGCTTGCGCTCGCTTAAAAACGGCGGAATGTTCACGCTGATTTCATCCGCCGTCACCGGCCGCATAATAATATTTTTCTTCGCACTGCGCCGAAGCTGCAAAGCAATGCTTTGCCCATTATTTAAAATATGTTTTTTACGAATCATCCCAAATAAACCGATGCCTGTCTGAAACAGAAACTTCTTGACTAATAAGCACAAAACCTCTAAGATTCGCACTCATTTTATTTGAAGCCATCGTCTTCAGCCAACTTTATAAAATGCCTATCTTCGGATAAGGCTTTTCTTTTTGGTTTTGCCAAATTTACCCACGCAAAACCAGCCTTGCAGGTTGTCGCCGATGTTAACACAAGCCCTCGAGCTTGCGACAACCTTTAAAAGCGATATTCTTTATTCTTTTTTCCCCTGCTTCAGGCTGCCTGCATATTGCCGGGCAGAAGGTGTTGTTGATGTTTTAGGAACACCATGTCTATCAAATTCAGCGATTTACTGCACGATAAAAACATCCTCTCCGCCCTCAAAACCGAAGGCTACGAAACCCCCACCCCCATTCAGGCGCAAGCCCTGCCCGCAGCATTGGAAGGCCGCGACATCATGGCCGGCGCACAAACCGGCTCAGGCAAAACCGCCGCATTCCTGCTGCCCACGCTCCAGCGCCTGACCAAACGCAGCGAAAAATCCGGCAAAGGCCCGCGCGCACTCGTGCTCGCGCCCACCCGCGAATTGGCTGCGCAAGTTGAAAAAAATGCGCAAGCCTATGCCAAAAATATGAAATGGTTCCGCACCGTAACCATCGTTGGCGGCTCATCATTCGGCCAACAAATCCGCGCATTAAGCAAACCCGTCGATTTGGTTGTGGCCACACCAGGCCGCCTGATGGATTTAATGGACAGCGGCAAAGTCGATTTCGACCGCCTCGAAGTATTGATTCTCGACGAAGCAGACCGCATGCTCGACATGGGTTTTATCGACGACATCGAAACCATCGTGGCCGCCACCCCCGAAAGCCGCCAAACCCTGCTTTTCTCGGCTACTTGGGATGGCGCTGTGGGCAAACTCGCGCGCAAGCTGACCAAAAACCCCGAAGTGATCGAAATCGAACGCGTTGACGATCAAGGCAAAATCGAAGAGCAGCTTTTATATTGCGACGACAAACGCCACAAAGACCGCCTGCTCGATTACATCCTGCGCGATGCCAATATCGACCAATGCGTGATTTTCACTTCAACCAAAGCCATGACCGAGGTTTTGGCCGACGAGTTATACGATAAAGGCTTTGCCGCCAACTGCCTGCACGGCGACATGCCACAGGGCTGGCGCAACCGCACCCTGATGGATCTGCGCAAAGGCCGCTGCAAAATCCTCGTCGCCACCGACGTAGCCGCACGCGGCATCGACGTGCCCACCATCACCCATGTGATCAACTACGACTTGCCCAAACAAGCCGAAGATTACGTGCACCGTATCGGCCGCACCGGCCGCGCAGGCCGCACCGGCTTGGCAATCACCTTTGCCGAAGTAAACGAATATGTGAAAGTGCACAAAATCGAAAAATACATCGGCCGCAAACTGCCCGAAATGACCATCGAAGGCATGGAGCCGACCCGCAAACGCAACAAGCCAGCCGGCAAGCCAAAAGGAGGCAAAGGTAGCTGGGGCGACAAACGCGGCGCTTCGGATAAAAAATGGGGCGCACGCAAAGATGGCAGCGCGCGTAAAGACGGCGGATTTAAAAAAGCCAAAAAATCCAGCAGCGGC
Source organism: Neisseria sp. 83E34 (assembly GCF_001308015.1). Lineage (GTDB taxonomy): Bacteria > Pseudomonadota > Gammaproteobacteria > Burkholderiales > Neisseriaceae > Neisseria. The sequence goes on along the minus strand of NZ_LGYH01000004.1, from coordinate 156,910 downwards.
AACTTCAAAAAACAAGATAAAAAAAGAAACTGATAGCTGCTTGCAAAACAGTCTCTAACAACCATACAAGATGCCTGTCTGAAAAACAATTTTCAGACAGGCATCTTGTATGTAGGTGCGATTAATCAATGTAGTCGGATTCTTGAATCCGACATTGGTGCTATCACGATCATTTTGTCGAATACAAGTATCCGACCTACGGTTCTGTTTATTCATCATACTCCAACGAAAAATCCAAACTATCCCCACCCCAGTGCTGCGGATAAACCCCTTGTTTCACATAACGGTGAAACGTAGAAAATGGCCAATCCGATACCTGTGGCACATGGCCGTGTTTCACCGGATTGAAATGCACATAATCGAAATGACGGGCAAAATCCGCCTCATCACGAATAATGTGTTCCCAAAACCGTTTTTGCCATAATCGCACATCAGCACCGATTAAATATTGGCTGTGCCGTTTGATTTGCCGCTAACGTTCGGAACAATCCGCATCGTTTTCAGGCAAATGCCAAATGGTATGCAGATGATCGGGCATCAACACCCATGCCGTAATTTCAAACGGGTATTTTCCCCGCACCGCCCAAACAGCCTCACGCAAAGCCGAACGCACGGAATCACCGGTTAAAACCGGTTGGCGGTTATGCGCCACCACCGTAAAGAAATACGTTCCGCCCGCACGGTAATATCGACGATATCGCATAGTTTTCCCCTTGTGATACAAATTGACCGATACAGATAATACAAGATGTAGGTCGGATTCTCGAATCCGACGTTTATACATTATCACAACGATTAAACATTTCTGTTATACCAAGCATTTTGTCGGATACAAGTATCCGACCTACGCTTGTTTGCCGCATTTGAGACAACAGCATGAAGGCCGTCTGAAATTCAGACGGCCTCGTTGTTTATTTGCAGGTAGGGTGTGTGGCGTAAGCCACGCACGCGGCTTCAAAGATTCCGACAACGCGTGCGTGCCGATGGCACACACCCTACGCACACAGGCTACGCTTGCTACGGACGCAGGCTACACTTGCTATAAATCAAAACTTGGACGTGGTAAATTTAATTTATCCATTTCAAGCTCCCTAGCGAGATTTCTATTTGAAATCCTTCTAACTGCCTCTGCCGCTACAAACTGAACGCGCATAGTCAAATTTATTAACTGCCTTCTAGATAATCCTGAAGAAATATATCGACTTTGTACATAATTTGGAAAACGGCCACATTCAGATAAGAACCTATCATCAGAATTCATGGATTTTATCTTTACTATCTCCTTCGCAAGATTATAAATATTATGTCCAATATTTCTTCTTCTTTCTTCATTATATCCAAATTTTGCCAAAACCGCTTTTAGAGATAATTCAGCTGTGATGCAGATTGTTTGAACTGCAGCGTCCAAATTTTCATCTTGAGATAATATTCTATTCGTTGCTATCAAATTATTAGTAGCTTGTTCCAACAATTGTGAACACTCTCCCTCCTCCAACCTTAAATCATCAACGGCATACGCATAATCAACCAAATCGGCAACACCATAATAGGCGCGCCACCCCTGTTCGGGGTAGTTTTGAAAGATATTTTCCAATTCCTGTTGTTTTATTTGTATCAAATTCAAAATATCTATCATATAGCTACCAAAAATTATCGGAACATTCACGTTGTACATTTTATCTCTAATAGCAATGGCACTTTTCAAAACAGCTAGAGAAAAATCTTCATTAGGGTAAATTTTTTTATATACTTGTTTTATAAAATCATATTCATCAAGTTCAAAAAAATTTTCAACAATCTTATTTTCTTGCATCCAAAGAAACATTGTTTCTAATGGTCTATCTCTAATGGGGATATCGTGCTCAATTAAAATATCATTAATTCGTCGTACAAAAGCTTCATCTATTTTTTTCATTACACTCACTCCGCCCCAAACAACAACCCTTCCTTAATCCCGCGAATCTTATCCCTTAACACCGCCGCTTCTTCAAACTGCAAATCCCTTGCCGCGGCCTGCATGGCTTTTTCGAGTTTGGCGATTTCTTTAATGGCGTCTTCTTCGGTGTGAATTTCGCCCACTTTCACTTTGGTTTTCAGACGGCCTTTGCCTTTGGGGCTACCTGAATCGTCGTGGTACACGCCGTCAATAATGTCTTTTACCTGTTTAGTAATCTGCTTCGGCACGATGCCGTGTTCTTGGTTGAATTTAATCTGTTTTTCGCGGCGGCGTTCGGTTTCTTCGATGGCGGCTTTCATGGAATCGGTGATTTTGTCGGCATACAAAATCGCTACGCCGTTTACGTTGCGGGCGGCGCGGCCTATGGTTTGGATCAGGCTGCGGTGGCTGCGCAGGAAGCCTTCTTTGTCGGCATCGAGGATGGCAACGAGGGAGACTTCGGGGATATCCAAGCCTTCGCGTAAAAGGTTGATGCCGACGAGCACGTCAAACAGGCCGAGGCGCAAATCTCGAATGATTTCAACACGCTCAACGGTATCAATATCGCTGTGCAGATAGCGCACTTTGATGCCGAGTTCGCTGTAATAGCCGGTGAGCTGTTCGGCCATGCGTTTGGTGAGGGTGGTCACGAGTACGCGCTCGCCTTTGGTGATGCGGTCGTTGATTTCGCTGAGTAAGTCGTCCACTTGGGTGGCGACGGGGCGGATTTCGATTTGCGGGTCGACGAGGCCGGTGGGGCGCACTACTTGCTCGACCACTTGGCCGGCATGTTCTTCTTCGTATTTGGCGGGCGTGGCGGAAACAAAGATGGTTTGCGGCATGATTTTTTCAAATTCGTGGAATTTGAGCGGGCGGTTGTCGCGGGCGGAAGACAGGCGGAAGCCGTAGTCGACGAGGTTTTGTTTGCGGCTGGCGTCGCCTTTGTACATACCGCCGATTTGGGTAACGGTAACGTGGCTTTCGTCGATAAACATGATGGCGTTATCAGGCAGATAATCCATCAGCGTGGGCGGCGGTTCGCCTTCTTTTTTGCCGGAAAAGTGGCGCGAGTAGTTTTCGATGCCTTTGCAGAAACCCATTTCGTAGAGCATTTCGAGGTCGAAGCGTGTGCGCTGCTCGATGCGTTGGGTTTCAACGGGGCGGTTTTCTTTGGTAAAGAAATCAATGCGTTCGCGCAGTTCTTCTTTAATGCTTTCGCAAGCGCGCAGCACGGTGTCGCGTGGGGTCACGTAGTGGCTGGAGGGGAACACGGTGTAGCGCCCTACCCGCTGGATGTTGCTGCCTGTGAGCGGGTCGAAAATGTCTAGGCGGTCGATTTCGTCGTCAAATAGGTTGATGCGCAAGGCGTTGTCGGAGCTTTCGGCGGGATACACGTCGATCACGTCGCCGCGCACGCGGAAGGAGCCGCGTTTGAAATCCATTTCGCCGCGATCGTATTGCATGGAAACGAGGGTAGAAATAATGTCGCGCTGCTCAATGGTGTCGCCCTCTTTCACGGAAAGCACCATTTGTTGATACTCGGTGGGGTCGCCGATACCGTAAATGGCGGACACGGTGGCGACGATAATCACGTCGTTGCGCGTCATCAGGTTTTTGGTGGCGGAAAGGCGCATCTGCTCGATGTGTTCGTTAATCGCGGAATCTTTTTCGATAAACAGGTCGCGGCTGGGCACATAGGCTTCGGGTTGGTAGTAGTCGTAGTAGGAAACGAAGTATTCCACCGCGTTTTCGGGGAAAAACTCGCGCATCTCGGCATAAAGCTGCGCCGCCAGGGTTTTATTGTGCGCCATGATGATGGCCGGGCGGCCGCTTCGGGCAATCACATTCGCCATCGTATAAGTTTTGCCCGAACCGGTTACGCCAAGCAGGGTTTGGTAAGCGAGGCCGTCTGAAAGCCCTTCAAGCAGGCCGGCAATCGCGGTGGGCTGGTCGCCGGCAGGCGGAAAAGGCTGGTAGAGTTTGAAGGGGGAATTTTCGTATTGAATCACTTCCATAATGCGGCCTGCTTGAAATGGGGAAAAGTAAAGATTATAGCAAATGCCTGTCTGAAAAAGGCTTTCAGACAGGCATTCGGTTTGCGCTATAATATTGCCCATCTTAATTTTTGGGTTTTGAAAACATGAAACTTTCTTTGCGCTTGGGTGCGCTTTTTCTATGCTGCTTCGGCCTGCAAGGCTGCCTGGTGGCCAGCGCGGTGGATTTGGCCGCAACCACGGTGTTTACGGCGAGCAAAGTGGTGGTGAAAGGCACTGGCGCAGTGATTGATGCGGCGATTCCCGATAAGGATAAAGACGAAAACAAGAAAAAGCGTAAAAAAGAAAAAGCGCAGATTGAAGCTTCCGATTACGAGCCTTCGGAATAAAGGCACTTTTCAGACAGGCATCATTAAACAATGCCTGTCTGAAATTGTTTAAAACCCTCATTTATATTAAACTTACAGCCGATTACATCCACCCCTAAACAACGAGAATACCATGCAAACTTTTCCATCTTTTCTAAAACAACATCTGCAAACCAACCAACTTCCCGCCGAATTGGGCAGCGTGCTGGAAAGCACGGTGGCAGCCTGCGTTGAAATCAGCGGTAAAGTGCGTCAGGGTGCGCTGGCCGGTGTGTTGGGCGAAGCGGGTTCGGGAAACGTGCAAGGCGAGGATCAGAAAAAACTCGACGTGATCGCCAACAATATCCTGATTGAGCAACTCAAAGCCAACCCTGCCGTGGCCGGCTTGGCCAGCGAAGAAGAAGATACTTTTGTGGCCTGTAATGAAAACGGCGGCTATTTAGTACTCTTCGACCCGCTCGACGGCTCTTCCAATATCGATGTGAATATCTCTGTGGGCACCATTTTCTCCATTCTCGCCAAGCCCACAGGCACTTTGGAAACCCAATCGTTCCTGCAAAAAGGCAGCGAGCAAGTGGGCAGCGGCTATGTGCTTTACGGCCCGCAAACCCAGCTTGTGTTCACGCTTAAGCACGGCGTGTTTGTATTTACGCTGAATAATCAAAACGAATTTATACTCACCAAAGAAAACCCAAGCGTGCCCGAGCAGACCAAAGAATATGCCATCAATGCCTCCAACCAGCGCCACTGGTTTGCACCTGTACAGCAATATATCAAATTGCTGATGGCGGGCGATACCGGCGCTCGCGGCAAAAACTATAATATGCGCTGGGTAGCCAGCATGGTGGCCGAAATCCACCGCATTTTAATGCGCGGCGGTGTGTTCCTCTATCCGGCCGATAAGCGAGATCCGTCTAAGCCCGGCAAACTGCGCTTAATGTATGAAGCCAACCCGCTCAGCCTGATTATCGAGCAGGCAGGCGGCAAAAGCAGCAACGCCCAGCAGAATATGCTCGATATCCAGCCTGAGGGCTTGCACCAGCGCGTGGCCGTGATTATCGGCAGTAAAGAAGAAGTGGAATATGTAAACCAGCTGCATTAAGCGCTCACTTTACCATGCCTGTCTGAAAACCATGTGTAACGTTAACAACATTTTCAGACAGGCATTCGTTTGCTTTTACACAATAAAAACACACGCCAACATGGCGAGCCATATAATAAACACCGCAGAAACAATCTATTATGAAAGGAAAACAAATGAAACTTCTCCATCTGGCCGCAGCCATGGCCATCGGCTTGAGCACATTTGCCGCGCAGGCCGAAACGCTGGCACAGATCGATACCAATATAGGCACAATCAAGCTTTCGCTAGACGAAACGAAAGCCCCAAAAACCGTAGCCAATTTTGTAAACTATGCCAACAAAGGCTTTTACGACGGCACCATTTTTCACCGCGTGATTGACGGGTTTATGATTCAAGGCGGCGGATTCACTGCTGACATGGCACAAAAGTCCACCGAAAAAGCCATCACCAACGAAGCAGCCAACGGCCTGAAAAACACAAAAGGCACCATCGCCATGGCGCGCACCGCATCACCGAATTCCGCCACCAGCCAATTTTTCATCAACTTAGTCGACAATGATTTTCTCAATCGCAAAGGCAACAGCGCGCGCGATGCAGGCTATGCTGTGTTCGGCAAAGTAACCGAAGGCATGAATGTGGTTGAACAAATTGCCAAAGTGCAAACAACCAATCAGGGTTACCATCAAAACGTGCCGGTCAAACCGATCATCATCAAGAAAGTAACGATTCTGAAATAAAGCAAAGCTGCCGTAAGGGCAGCTTTTTACCGTTTCAAACAATAAAATTTACCGATCATACTCGGGCTTAACCCGAATATGACGGAGTGTACTATTTTAGATTGACTCCTCACTCAGCGTCTGCGCACTTAACATATTCAATATAATGAAACACTTTCTTTCCGGCCTGTTTTTTCTTGCACTGACAACACTCGCAACCGCAGCCAACTACACCATCAACAGCCAACATGCCCACGCCCGCTTCAGCCTCCTATACTTGGGTCAAAAAAGCCATGTCGGCGGCTTCTACGGCCTTAACGGCGTATTGGCTTTTGACGAAACCCGGCAAACCGGCACCATCGACCTTATTATTCCGGTAAACACACTCAAAACAAGCAGCAATCAATTTACCGAATATCTTAAATCGGAAGATTTATTTAACGCACAAGCATTTCCTAAGATGCGCTTTGTTTCCACACAATTCAATTTCCAAAACGGCAATCTGGTTTCCGTAAACGGCAATTTAACCGCTCTCGGAAAAACCCATCCGGTTAAATTGGTTGCACAAAAATTCGGTTGCCGAACCGGCCAGCCGCATAAAAACCGCGTTTGCAGAGGCCGCTTTACCGCCACACTTGACCGCACCCAATGGGGTATGAATTATTTGATAGGTAAAGGCGTAGGCAGAGACGTGGATTTAACCGTTGTGATAGAAGCGGCTACAAATCACTAAAGAAAGCTTTCAGACAGGCATTTCATCAAACCGATTGATAGTAAACCCATCTTTAAGAAACACCCGATTCTTGGCATAATAAGCATCCCTTTTTCCAAGAAACTCACAACCATGACCGATTTCATCCGCCTGCCCGCTTCCGAGCTAAAACCCTCTACCATTGCCCTGCCCGGCTCCAAAAGCATCAGCAACCGTACCCTGCTTTTAGCTGCGCTTTCCGATAACAGCTGCGTTATCAAGTCCTTATTAAAATCAGACGATACCGACCGTATGCTTGAAGCGCTGGAAACACTCGGCGTGAAACTGGAACGCAACGAATCAGGTTTGGTTGTGCATGGCTGTAAGGGCTCATTTCCAAACCGCAATGCTGATTTATTTTTAGGCAATGCCGGCACAGCATTCCGCCCGCTTACTGCCGTTTTAGCCATACTCGGCGGTGATTACCATCTGCACGGCGTGCCGCGTATGCACGAGCGGCCGATTGGCGATTTGGTGGACGCATTAAGGATTGCCGGTGCGCAAATCGACTATTTAGGCAATGAAGGCTTTCCCCCTCTGCGCATCAACGAATTTCAGGATAAAGACACGAGGATTATTCCGATTCGCGGCAATGTGTCGAGCCAATACCTTACCGCCTTGCTCATGGCTCTGCCGCTGACCGGAAAGGCGTTTGAAATTCATGTGGAAGGCGAATTGATTTCCAAACCCTACATCGACATCACTTTAAACCTGATGGCCAAGTTCGGTGTGAACGTGGAAAATCACAATCACGAAATATTCAAAATTCCCGCAGGCGCGCGCTATCATGCACCCGAAACCATTCATGTAGAAGGCGATGCCTCCAGCGCATCTTATTTTCTCGCTGCGGGCTTATTATCAGGTGTGCCCATCCGTGTAACCGGCTTGGGCAAACATGCGATTCAAGGTGATGTGGCATTTGCCAATGAGCTGGAAAAAATCGGTGCCTCAGTATCTTGGGGAGAAGATTTTATCGAAGTGAGCCGTGCGCAAGGCCAGAAAGTGCTGCCCTTCGATTTAGACGCAAACCATATCCCGGATGCAGCCATGACGCTGGCCGTAGTCGCACTCGCAACCGGCGCACCATGCAGCCTGCGCAATATCGGCTCTTGGCGCGTAAAAGAAACCGACCGCATCGCTGCCATGGCCAATGAATTGCGGAAAGTCGGCGCAATTGTAGAAGAAGAACCGGAAGCCATCCACATTACACCGCCTGCTACTCTAACACCCAATGCCGAAATCGATACTTACGATGATCACCGTATGGCGATGTGTTTTTCATTGGTTTCCTTGCTGGGCGTGCCGGTTGTGATTAACGACCCGAAATGTACGCACAAAACATTCCCTGATTACTTCGATGTGTTTGCTTCATTGCAGAAATAAACAATGCCTGTCTGAAAACATTTTCAGACAGGCATTGTGTCAACGGGCCCGACTATAAAAAACCCAAGTCTTTTTCTCCATACCAAAGCAATGATAAAAGAGATGAAGTAGATTAGCCCCTCAATCTTTCAGCCATAGCTGCTTTTTCATTCCTTTAAATCCAAATGAAGAAAACACCTGCTTATTTATTTAAGCAGGTGTTTTGCTCAGATGCTAGGTTTAAAACGCAACATAGTTAACAGGGTTAACCGGCTTACCGTCTTTACGCACTTCAAAATGCAGTTTAGTTCGGTCGGCATCAGTATTACCCATTTTGGCGATGGTTTGTCCGCGCTTCACAGTTTGGCCTTCTTTTACAGACAGGCTTTGGTTATGACCATAGGCCGTCAGGAAAGTTTTGGTGTGCTGAATAATCACAAGATTGCCATAACCGCGCAAGCCTGAACCCGCATACACCACTTTACCGTCTGCCGCAGCCACCACAGGTTGACCGGCCGTTCCACCGATATCCACACCTTTGTTACTTGCAGTAAATTGGGTGATCACGCTGCCAGATGTCGGGCGTTGCCACGTTATGCCTTCAACTGTACGCGTACCGCCTGTTGCCACGGTAGGCGTCGTAGCCGGGCCGCTTGCCGGTGGCGTGGTCTTGGCAGCGGGTGCTTGTTGTGTGGTAACAGCGCTTCCTCCAGCCGGAGCAGTATAGCCTGCAGGCTTAACGCGCAGAGTTTGGCCTACATTAATGTTATTGTCTGACAAACCGTTCCAAGCACGCAAATTGTCTTGCGTAATGTTGTAACGTTTGGAAATATTGTAAACAGTATCACCACGCACCACAGTGTGTGTGACCGCATTGATGTCTACAGGAGCATTAGAAGGTATGTAGCTGCCGCCGCTTGCCGCAGGAGCAGGTGGAGTATAGGGAGCGGGAGTGTTGTTCACCACGCTTGTGCCACCTGCATTCGGATCATAAGGCGTTGCGCCATAAGGGTTAGAAGATGGGGCGCTTCCTGCCTCGCTACCGTAACTGCCTGCCGAACCAGTGCTGCCTTGCACTACTGGAGCCGGGGGTTGTGTCCAAGAACATGCGCCCAGCATCAAAACGATGGCAACCGAGCCGGTACGGATTGCGGTTTTCTTTAACATCTTTGCTTACCTTCTTTAGTTTAATTTGATGGAATTTGGCGCATATCATAATCAAATTGCGCGTTATCCTCAAGTTTTTTACGGACTTAAGAACCGTTTATTCTAGAATTTTGCAAGATTTTATCTTGATTGAAAATTTTTCTAGCACGCACCGTTCTGCCAAAATTGCGCCACTTCCTGCATCTGCTCAAACCCGGTCAAATCAATTTTCAGCGGGGTAACCGTGATGAAACCTGCTTCACATTCTGCGAAATCCGTGCCTGTTTCTTTATCTGAAATATTGCCGATGGGGCCTATCCAATAAATCGGTTCTCCACGCGGATTGCGGGAAGGAATGATACTTTGAACATGATGGCGGCGGCCGAGCCGCACGGTTTTAATGCCTTGTATATCTTCTGGCGCAACGGCAGGAATATTAACATTCCATAAAACAGGCTTGGGAGGAGGATTTTTTACCAAACGGTCAATCATCATCCAAGCTGCTTTTTCTGCTGTTTCCCAATAGCGGTCGCTATAATCATTAAGTGAAAAGGCAACTGCGGGAATACCTAAAAGATAAGCCTCGGTAGCAGCGGCGACAGTACCTGAATAGAGCGTATCATCTCCCATATTTGCGCCGTGATTGATACCTGATAAAACCAAATCGGGCTTGAATTCCGGCAAGGAATGCAAACCGAGATGGATGCAGTCGGTCGGGGTGCCGCTCACAAAATAAAAGCCGTTTTCAGCTTCCCGTATGCTCAAGGGGCGATCCAGCGTAAGCGAATTACTCACACCGCTTCTGTTTCGCTCAGGCGCTACTACGCGCACGTTGGCAAATTCGCCTGCTACACGCGCCAACACTGAAATACCTTGAGCGAGATAACCATCATCATTACAAATCAATATATTCATAAGTTTCCCGTTACTCTATTCTCTGATTAAGTATAAAGGCGCTATTCTACGGTTCCGACCAGATTAAATCTAGATAACGTTTCAGACAGGCATTGCTTTGATTAAAATAACCCACTTAAGGGCAAACCGCTTTTGCAATCTGATCGGTATATTGACCTTTATGCCAACTATCTGCCATCGGCACACCATTTTCTACGCTTTTAACATTTGCCTGTAAGCCTTTTTTGCAATCAATCAAAATCGGCCAGGTGTTGGCGCTCATCCGCCGTTCAAAAAAATACAGGTTTGTTTGCAATATCGTTTTATGGTCATCCACAAACAAAACTTTATCAGTATCTACCGCCACGAATTTCAATACTTGAGGCTTAATATAGCTCCACGGTTTATAAAACGCAGTTTCCCCGATTTCAGCCACAACAGCTGTATTTTTCGGCAATAATGAACGGGTATGACTGAACCAAGTATATTCACTATATATTTGAAATAACAGCATTCCCAAGCCTGCTCCCGCAGGAACCAGCCATTTGGGCGACTTCTTAAAAACAAACCGCAGCCCCAGCATCACACCCGCAGCGCCCAGCCCGGCAAAAATAGTGGCAATCCATTCCCAAACCATTAAAGTTCCCTTTATAAAATTAAACACCGAACGTCTATATTTATCCGGCCTTGATAACAATGCCTGTCTGAAAAAGTTTTGATTCGCGTAACCCAATCAAATCACTTTAAAACAATAACTAAGTTAATGCCCGCGATTACGGTTTTAAAATGATTTTATAAAACAGTTGTGCAAGTTTATATGATTTTAAAATTTTGGGCTTCCCTGCGGAAGCCCAAATTTCACAAGATTTAGTGATCAACTGCCTTACCGGCACCACGCGGATAGCGCACGCTCTCTACCAAATCCTGTACATCCTGAGGCGGTGCTTTACCTACACTAGAAATCACGAATGCAACTACGAAGTTGATTACAGCACCCACTGTACCGAACGACAGCGGAGAAATACCGAATAACCAATTAGCTTCCACATTCTCGAAAGTGTTGGTGCCGGGGATGAAGAACCAGCCCATGTATAAGAAGATATACACACAAGTGGAGATCAAACCGGCCAGCATACCTGCTGTTGCACCTGTACTATTGATGCGCTTGGAGAAGATGCCCATCATCAAAGCAGGGAAGATAGAAGCCGCTGCAATCCCGAAAGCCAATGCCACTACTTGTGCTGCGAAGCCCGGAGGATTGATACCCAACCATGTAGCAACGACAATCGCTAAGGTCATAGACACACGCGCTGCCATCAATTCGCCTTTTTCAGTGATATCGGGTTTAAGTGTTTTCTTAATCAAGTCATGCGATACAGCTGAAGAAATAGCCAGTAACAAGCCTGCCGCAGTAGACAATGCTGCCGCCAAACCACCCGCTGCAATCAAACCGATTACCCAGCTCGGCAGATTCGCAATTTCAGGGTTAGCCAATACCAAGATATCGTTGTTTACAGTTAACTCGTTACCTTTCCAACCACGCTCATTAGCAGTTGCTTCAAAAGCAGCAGATTTGTCGTTGTAGTATTGAATATTACCGTCGCCGTTTTTGTCTTCAAACTTCAGCAAACCGGTAGTTTCCCAGTTTTTCATCCATTGCGGACGCGCTTCATAATTCAAAGCTTGTTCTTGAGAGCCATTCGGGTACACAGTATTAACCAAGTTGATACGAGCCATAGAACCTACTGCAGGAGCTGTGGTGTAAAGCAAGGCAATGAATACCAGCGCCCAACCGGCAGACGAACGGGCATCGGATACTTTAGGTACGGTAAAGAAACGGATGATTACGTGCGGTAAGCCGGCGGTACCAATCATCAACGACATGGTAAACAGGAACATATTAAACTTATTGGGCACATCAGCAGTGTATGCAGTAAAGCCCAAATCGGTTACCAACAAATCCAGTTTTTGCAGCAAAGGCATACCGGAAGCAGTATCTGTTCCAAACAAACCCAGAGGCGGAATCGGATTACCGGTTAAGTTGAATGAAATGAATACGGCGGGAATGGTGTAGGCAATAATCAATACAACATATTGTGCAACTTGCGTGTAAGTAATGCCTTTCATACCACCCAATACCGCGTAAAACAACACCACTACGGCCGCAATCAGCAAACCGGTCGTATTGCTTACTTCAAGGAAGCGTGAGAACGCCACACCGGCACCCGTCATCTGACCGATCACATAAGTGGTTGAAGCCACAATCAAACAGGCAACCGCAACCAAACGCGCCGTACGGCTGTAAAAACGGTCGCCGATAAAATCCGGCACAGTAAATTTGCCGAATTTACGCAGATAAGGAGCCAACAATAAAGCCAGCAATACATAACCACCGGTCCAACCCATCAAATAAGCTGAAGCGCCGTAGCCGTTCATAGCCAACAAACCAGCCATAGAAATGAACGATGCGGCACTCATCCAGTCCGCAGCGGTTGCCATACCGTTCAAAACCGGATGCACACCACCGCCGGCAACATAAAACTCCTTGGTGGAACCTGCACGAGCCCAAATCGCAATACCGAAGTACAGTGCGAAAGACGCCCCCACAAAAATCAAATTAATTGCAAATTGGCTCATGGTTTACTCCTCATGCACACCGAATTCTTCATCAAGCTTATTCATTCTCCAAGAGTAAAAGAAAATGATGGCGATGAAAGTTAAAATGGAACCTTGTTGGCCAAACCAAAAACCTAAATCAGATCCCCCTACCTTAATCCCCGCAAGCAAAGGACGCAGCCAGATAGCAAAGCCGTGGGAACACACAGCCCAGACTACCAAGCAAGTCAAAATAAGTCGGACATTGGCTTTCCAATAACCGGCAGCATCATGTTTGTGATTGGACATGATTGTTTCCTCCTAACACTGTTCTTCTTTAAAACCTAATTTTGTTTTGATACCAAGTTTCATGACAGAAACCGAAACCAAACCCAAATTCAGTCAAACTTCTATTCAAAATAGTCAGACTACACATCTCTTTCCACCATGTAGTTCTGTGTAAGAGAATAACATAGATTTACACTATTGCAACGCATTTCTACAGCCTCCACCCCAAAATAAAACCATCTATATGATTTATATAAAAAAATAGATAAAACAATGAATTATTTAGAGAAATTTACAGCTAAAAGCCATAAATAAAAGTTATCGATGCCCAAAAAAACATCGATACCTAAATACATAAATATATTTATGATTTACCATCCTTTACAAAACAAATTAAGGAAACGATAAAACATTAATGCAATTACACAGGGTTTCAGAATCCCTATCTGAATCAAATGTTTCAGACAAGCATTTTTCAGCTAATCCTGACACTTATCAACACTCAACGTATTGTATTTTATATACTTCCATATATGAAATTTAGATAAATAAATATTGCAACAAAATCTCGCGACATCTGTTTTCTATCTTTTAAACAGCCAAACCCATCTCTTTTTCAACTTAAAAAATAATAGATCACCTTTTTCTTAAAATATTCATGATCTGAACACACAAAATACCTCCGGCTTAAATAACTGAGCCGAGTCAACACGCTTTATTGATAGAATTTAGAAAATCATTTTTGTCGGTGTTACAACACAAAAACGGTTTGGAAGCCATTTCCAAACCGTTTCTAAAGTATCTTTAAGTATAAATTTTCAGACAGGCCTGTCTGAAAATAATATCAACCTTAAGCCAACTCCTTGCGCATCCGGCTGATAACAGCCTCATAATCAGGCTTTCCAAAAATCGCAGAACCGGCAACAAACGTATCCGCCCCAGCCGCTGCGATTTCAGCAATATTTTCAGGTTTTACCCCTCCGTCCACTTCTAAAGAAATCCAACGACGGCTGCAACGCTCATATTCATCCAATAAATGTCTTACACGGCGCAGCTTTGGTAAAGTATTCGGAATAAAGCTCTGCCCGCCAAATCCCGGATTAACCGACATAACCAATACCATATCCAATAAATCCAGCACATTTTCCAATACATTAACCGGAGTAGCCGGATTCAACGCCAATCCTGCTTGACACCCTTTATCCCTAATCAAATTCAAGCTTCTGTCTATATGACGGCTCGCTTCAGGATGAAACGTAATAATGTTTGCCCCCGCATCTGCAAATGCAACGATCAAATCATCTACCGGCTCCACCATCAAATGCACATCTATCGGCACCCGCGAATACGGTTTCAATGCTGCGCAAACCATAGGGCCGAAGGTCAGATTCGGCACATAATGATTATCCATCACATCAAAGTGAATCAAATCGGCACCTGCATCAATCACTTTTTCCACTTCTTCACCCAAGCGTGCGAAATCAGCAGATAAAATACTAGGTGCTATACGGTAATCAACCACGCTTAAACTCCAACTATATTTTCAGACAGGCATATTATTCCATCCATCCCAAACTGACACAATGGCAACAAAACTACAACAAAAGCATAATAATATTCAAAAATAATAAGAATATTAAAATCAAGTATATTAACGGAAGTTAACGCCGTAAATACTCCGCTTCACGCCAAAGTCCGCTATATTGAACCCGCTTTAATCTGCTTCATATAAACGGAATCATGAAATGAAATTTTCCAGCTTGTCTTTCATCAAATATACGGCTGCTACCGCATTGTGCACTTTATCGCTACACGCTTCCGCCGTTGTATTGAGCGATTTTTATCCCAATTGCGATATGCGTTCGTTATCTTTGGATGAAAGCCAGCAAAAAGCGCTCCTTCAAATCCGGAATGCACACAAAAAAAATATAGAAAGAGTCAAGATTAGAAACCGGAATGCAAATTTCTCGCGCAAACAAGAATTAATCAAAGTATTATCAACCGTTCCTTTCAGCAAACACGAAGCCCGCCGTTATCTTCAGAAACGTTATGATTCAGATATGGATCTCGCCGTTGAAGAACTTTCGGTACAACATAAAATATTTCAAGTGCTGACCCATGAACAACAAGAAAAATGGTTGGCAAACTGCGCCCGATAAACCAAAAGTGCCCGCATTGTTTTCGGGCACTCTTTATATAATAAAAAACCTATAACAAATAAACCGGCCCAACTTAATGCCCGTCTGAAAACCACTTTTTCAGACAGGCATTCTTATTATTTAAACTTTTACCGTCATACTTATGCCTTAACCGAGTATCCCCTTAATTTCAAATTCATACACGAAGAAAGAATAGCTGCCTACACAGTTACTGTTTTTTTAGCTATTCCACTTAGTAAACCACCTCCCGAAAGCAACCGTAACCCGCGTTGCCGAAAGCTGTTTTTTTCAGTAAAATTACGAATTCCAACCGAGCGACTAAACATCATGACTAAGTTTATCTTCGTAACCGGCGGCGTAGTATCTTCATTAGGCAAAGGTATCGCCGCCGCTTCCATTGCTACTATCCTCGAGTCGCGTGGCTTGAAAGTAACCATGCTCAAACTCGACCCTTATATCAATGTAGACCCCGGCACCATGAGCCCCTTCCAGCATGGCGAAGTGTTCGTTACGGAAGACGGCGCAGAAACCGACCTGGATTTGGGCCACTACGAACGTTTCATTAACTCCACCATGTCGCGCCGCAACAGCTTCAGCGCAGGCCAGGTTTACGAACAAGTAATCGCCAAAGAGCGCCGCGGCGACTATTTGGGCGGCACCGTACAGGTTATCCCGCACATTACCGACGAAATCAAACGCAAAATCCATGAAGGCGCAGCAGGCCATGATGTTGCCATTGTTGAAATCGGCGGCACTGTGGGCGATATTGAGTCACTGCCATTTTTGGAAGCCATCCGCCAAATGCGCAGCCAATTGGGGCGCAACAACACTTTATATGTACATTTGAGCTATGTACCCTACATTGCCGCAGCAGGCGAAATCAAAACCAAGCCTACCCAGCATTCGGTAAAAGAACTGCGTGAAATCGGTATTCAGCCGGATGTGTTGATATGCCGTATGGATCGCATTTTGCCGGAAGACGAAAAGCGCAAAATCGCCTTGTTCTGCAACGTGGAAGAGCGGGCGGTAGCCGGCAGTTATGATGCGGACAGCATTTACGAAATTCCCGAAATGCTGCACGAGCAAGGTATTGATACCATTATCTGCGAGCAACTCCAGCTTAATGTTCAGCAGGCCGATTTAACCGAATGGAAAAAAATCGTTTACGCGATTAAAAATCCGAAACACACGGTGAAAATCGCCATGGTCGGCAAATATGTTGATTTAACCGAATCCTACAAATCACTCACTGAAGCCTTGAAACACGCCGGTATCCACACAGAAACCGACGTTCAGATTACTTATGTTGACAGCGAAGCCATCGAAAAAGAAGGTGATGCCTGTCTGAAAGACATGGATGCTATTTTGGTGCCGGGCGGATTCGGCGTTCGCGGTGTGGAAGGCAAAATCGCCGCGGTCAAATACGCGCGTGAAAATAATGTGCCTTATTTAGGCATCTGCCTCGGCATGCAAATCGCGCTGATTGAATATGCGCGCAACGTTGCCGGAATGAAAGGCGCCAACTCCACCGAGTTCGATTTAAAATCTCCTTATCCTGTGGTCGGCTTAATCGATGAATGGCAAACGGCAGACGGCAGCATCGAAAAACGCGACGAACATGCCGATTTAGGCGGCACCATGCGCTTGGGTGCACAAGAAGTCGATTTGAAACCCGACAGCCTTGCTGCCAAAATTTACGGCACCACCTCAATCAAAGAGCGCCACCGCCACCGCTACGAAGTGAACAACAATTTCGTACCTGAGCTGGAAAAAGCAGGCTTGGTTATCGGCGGGGTATCCGCAGGCCGCGAGCGTTTGGTAGAAACGATTGAGCTGCCCGACCACCCATGGTTTTTTGCCTGCCAGTTCCATCCCGAGTTCACATCAAACCCACGAAAAGGCCATCCGCTGTTTAGCTCATTTATAAAAGCAGCATTGGCTAAAAAAGCTTGATACTCTAAAAAAACAAATGCCTGTCTGAAAGTTTCAGACAGGCATTTGTTACATGTCGGCGCGGCCCAGTTTTAGAGCTGTTGTGTTAAAATCCAAATCTATTTTTTATTCAAACACATCTTATGTCGAACCCAGCAAAGCAATACAGCGAATCCAGCATCACCGTCCTCAAAGGTTTGGAGCCGGTAAAAGAACGGCCGGGCATGTACACCCGCACCGACAGCCCCACCCACATCTGCCAAGAAGTGATCGACAACGCCGCCGACGAAGCACTCGGCGGTTTTGCCAGTGAAATCAAAGTGGAAATCCATGAAGACGGTTCGCTTTCCGTGCGCGACAACGGGCGCGGCATTCCGGTGGGGCTCCATCCGGTAGAAGGTTTGCCGGTGGTGGAATTGGTGTTCACGCAGCTTCATGCGGGCGGTAAGTTCAACAAGAAAGACGGCGGCAGCGCGTATGCCTTTTCAGGCGGCCTGCACGGGGTGGGCGTGTCGGTAACCAACGCGCTTTCCAAACGCCTCGAAGTAACCGTGAAACGCGAAGGCAAAATCCACCGCATCGTATTTGCAGGCGGCGCAGTAGTTGAGCCGCTGGCCGAGGTCGGCAAATGTGCGGTGAAAGACAGCGGTACCGAAGTGCGCGTGTGGCCCGACGGCAAATATTTTGAAAGCCCGCAATACAGCATTCCCGAACTCGAACGCCTGTTGCGCGCCAAAGCCGTGTTGCTGCCGGGCGTTACCGTGTCGCTCACCCGCCCCGTAAAAGGCCTGTCTGAAAAAGAAGTGCAGACATGGCATTACCCCAACGGCCTGAAAAGCTATCTGCTCGACTTAATCAGCGAAGCGCAGGAAGCCGTGCCGGTGTTCGCTTCGGAAAACTATATTTCAGACGGCCACGACAGCGATTTCAGCACGGGTGAAGGTGCGGCGTTTGCGCTCACTTGGCTGGAAGAAGGTTCGTGCAACAGCGAGAGCTATGTCAACCTGATTCCTACCCCGCTCGGCGGCACGCACGAAGCCGGTTTGAAACAGGCCGTATTCCAAGCGGTGAACAACTTCATCAACCACCACAACCTGCTGCCGCGCGGCGTGAAAGTGCAGAGCGACGACGTGTTCAGCCGCGTGGCGTTCGTGTTGTCCGCCCGCGTGCTCGACCCGCAATTCCAAGGCCAAACCAAAGACAAACTCACCAACCGAGACGCGCTCAAACTCGTGGCCGCTGTGTCGGGCGACCCGCTGGAATTGTGGCTCAACCAAAACGTCGAAGCCGGTAAAAAAATCGCCGAACTCGCCATCAAGCAGGCGCAGGCGCGGATGCGTTCGGTGAAGAAAATCGAGAAGAAAAAAGGCAGCGGCGTGGCCGTGCTGCCCGGCAAGCTCACCGATTGCGAAAGCGAAGACATCCGCGAAAACGAACTTTTCTTGGTGGAAGGCGATTCGGCAGGAGGTTCGGCCAAACTCGCACGCGACAAAGCCACCCAAGCCATCCTGCCCTTGCGCGGCAAAGTGTTGAACAGCTTCGAAGTGCATCAAGACCAACTGTTCGGCAATGCCGAAATCCACGACATCGCCGTCGCCATCGGCGTTGACCCGCACGGCGCAAACGACAACCCCGATTTAAGCGGCCTGCGTTACGGCAAAATCGCCATCCTTTCCGATGCCGACGTGGACGGATCGCACATCCAAGTGCTGCTGCTCACCCTGTTTTACCGCCATTTCCCCAAACTGGTTTCAGACGGCCATATTTATGTTGCCCAGCCGCCGTTGTTCCGCGTGGACGTAAACGCGCAAGGCAAAAGCAAACCCGCGCGCAAATTCTACGCACTCGATCAGGGCGAATTGGACGGCATTTTGGAGCGGCTGCAAAAAGAAGGCGTGAAAGAAACCGCCTATTCCATCAGCCGTTTCAAAGGCTTGGGCGAGATGAACCCCGACCAGCTCAAAGACACCACCATGCACCCCGACACCCGCCGCCTGTTGCGCGTCAGCATTCCTGAGGGAGCCGGTGAAGAAACGTATGATATTTTCGTCAAGCTGATGGGCAAAGGCGAAGCCGCCAGCCGCCGCGCTTGGATGGAAGCTGAGGGCGACAAAGCTGAAGTGGATATTTAAAACCTGAAGCCTTTACCAAACAGCCATTCACGCGGCTGAAGGATGATGAACTTATCATTAAAAAAGGTATTCTAAATAGCTGATGAATCAAGACAGCTGTTTTAATAAAGAATGCCTGTCTGAAAATATTTTCAGACAGGCATATCGTATATTTTGAGCAAGACCTGTTATCTCCGGAGAATCAAATGAATGCCCCCAAAATCGTCGTTATCGGCAGCATTAATATGGATTTAGTTACCTCGTCGCCCCGTTTTCCACAACCAGGCGAAACCTTGCTAGGAATGGGTTTTCATCAATATATGGGCGGGAAAGGCGCCAATCAGGCCGTGGCCGCCGCGCGCTTGGGCGCAAAAGTTTCGCTTATCGGCGCGGTTGGTTCGGATCATTTCGGGCAGGCTTTATTAGACAATTTGCGAAAAGAACAAGTCAACACGGATGCCGTGCGCATTATTCAAGACCAGCCCAGCGGCATGGCAAACATCACGGTAGCAGAAGGCGACAACCATATTATTGTGGTTTCAGGCGCCAACTTTTCTCTTACCCCGGCTGATGTGCACAACGAAGAACAGCGTATTGCCGATGCCGATGTGGTTATGGCACAGCTGGAAACCCCGCTAGACACCGTAATTGCCGGCGCCAAGCTGGCAAAAAAATACGGCAAGCCCTTTATCCTCAACCCTGCTCCCGCGCAAAAATTGCCGCAGGAATTAATCAATTTAACCAGCCTGCTTACCCCAAACGCTTACGAACTCGCAATTAGCTTAGGCCTGTCTGAAAACTTGTCTCCGGAAGAAATGCTACGACAATCACCTTGCCAAGTGGTAATGACTTTAGGTTCCAAAGGCGCATTATTCAATGATGAAACCGGCGCACAACATAGCCAGCCCAGCTTTAAAGTCACTCCTGTCGACACAACCGGGGCGGGAGATACGTTTAATAGCACTTTGGCAGTGTTCCTTAAACAAGGTTTACACGAGGCAGTGAAAAAAGCCTGCGCAGCCGCAGCCATTTCAGTTACCCGCCCGGGCGCACAAGGTGGCATGCCTTTATATAAGGAACTGGAAGCGTTTTTAACCAAACAATAAACCGACTACCGAAAAAGCCGGAAACATATCACACTGCTTGACGAATATAATGTAACTTCTGAAACCAGCATAAGGTAATGCCTGTCTGAAAAATCACTTTTTCAGACAGGCATTTCTCAAATTACTCCCTGTTTAAACCACTTCTACCACTATGTCGGTATCAACATATAAGTGATTACTACCGTGTTTATACAGGCTATAGCTCACATTGTCTTTCAACTCACTGGCACCGGTGAATGACCAATCTGAAGACAATGTCAACATGTCATCGGTATCACCGTTAAGCCACACGAAGGAATAACTGGAAAGCAAATCGTCAGCCAGAGAAACATCAACCAATTCAGAAGCAGAACTCTTCAGATTGATTACTTCACCATCTCGATTTTCTTTCGTAATATCCAAAGTTACTCTCGACAAATCGTCTTTATTAATTGAATCCGCATTGGTTTTGCTGATTAACGCGGCCAAACCGTTGGCGCTCCATTCATAAATCTGATCATCAGTCAGATTATCGGCATTTTCGCCCCAAATCGTTAAAGACGAGCCGATTACCTTACCGGTATTTGTAATCAGGTCGGAATGGTCTTTACCATCCCAAACGCCCAAATCCCACATAGCTTGAATATCGCTGGCCATATGTGCGCCGCTTTCGGCATTGGTTACGCCGTCATCGGGTACGAAATACAAGTAATACCAGTTGTAATTCAAAACATCAAAGCCTTCGTCCAGCAAGTCTTTCATGCTTGCGCGCTCTGCGCGACGATCAGCAGCCACCGAATCAACACCCGGATTGCCATCGTAACTCCAATAGGTAATTTCGATTGCAGGGTTCAATTCTTTCAAGCTGGTTTTCAAAAGGCCGTCGTTCCACATACGTGTTTTCAAGCCTTGTTCGTCCAAGAATTTCGATAAGGTATTGGCATAAGTGATGAACTCGTGATTGTTCAAAGCACTGTAACCAAATTCATCACCGCCGATATGGAAGTGTTTGCTGTTGCCCTGCATCAAGCCGATTACTTCAGTATAAAGGCTTTTCACAAAATCAATAGCCTTAGGATCAGTAATCTTGATTTCATCGTTTACCACTTCGGATTTGATGCTCTGCACATAATCCGCACCTTTGTGATGCTCCAACAAATCAAAGATTGCATCCATATGATTAGGTGTGTCTATCTCCGGAATCAGCTCCACACCTTTGGCTTTAGCATGAGACACAATATCGGCAATCTGCTCGTAGCTCAAAAACTGTTTGCCCGTTTTTGGGTTGGTGTAAGTACCGTCTTCATTTTGGGTAGCATTCGCAGCGCGTTGATCAAGCACAGTGCTTTCAAACGCGTAATTTTCATCATCCGATAAATGCAGTTGCAAAAACGTACCGCCTGATTTGCTGATGGTATCAATGTATTTTTTAATCACATCTGCAGAATAGAAATGTTTGGCGATATCCAGCGTCAAACCACTTTGCTTGCCGTTTACTGCAGGTTGCGGTACAGGCTCTGCTTGTTCTGTCGCAGAATGATTAGGGTCAACGATATTGCCGGTGCCCTCTGTTGTTTCCGGCACAACGTTTTCTTTAACCGAAGGAGTCGATTCCGGCACATTATTGTTTTCTGGTGTTGAATTTTCTACTTTTGTTTCCGGCTTAGGAGCAGGCTCTTCCGGTGGTTTAATATCACCGGCAGGCGGAGAAGAAACAGGATCCTCAACAGGTTTCGCTTCCTCAGCCGAAGCAGCAGGCGATTCAGCTGTTACTCCGGCAGTGCTTGGTGTTTGATCTTCTTTCGCTGAATGCTCTTCACCTGAATGTTCTTCAGTAGATGCAGCAGGCTGTGTTGCGGAGCGTTCCTCTCCCATACTCCGTTTTCGGGCTGTTTTTTCTTGACCATCATCTGAACTACCGCCGGATGAACCTCCGGCAGCTGCTGCAGCCAAACCGGCCAACAATAAACCCGAACCGCCAACAATCCAAGGCATTTTGCCTGAGCCAGAGTCATTGATAGGCGCTATCTCTTCTGCACCACTATCAACAGCACTTGAATCATCGGCAACATCAACAGAAGCATTTTTTGCTAAATGTGTATAACCGATATGATTATAAGCGGTTTGTATTTGATCTTCCGGAACCACCCAATTTTCAGTAAAAAGTTGGTAAGTTTCCTGCTCTTCTAAGGCTAAAGCTCCTTCTGAATTTAATTCCTGCGCGATTAATTGACCATTCTCAATGTCCGACATAGGAATTTCTTTGGATTGGTTTATTATCTCTTGCATATGTGTGAGCTCATGTTGTTTGAATTTTGAACTTGGCATATGATATTTAAATTTCATTTTTGTTCCCCGGTAATCTTTAAATTTTCAATAATTGCCCAAATATCAAATAATTAAAGAACTCTTTTTATCTGAAATTTATACTCTCGTAAAGCTTTTTTTATACCACTTATCTCTTTTATAGACCGGATATACTGAAATAGCCCATCAGCATAAGGATACGCTTTTTTCATCATTCCCAACCACTGTTTCACTCTTGCAACAGGATATTTGTTTTCTCCTTCTTTCTCTACGCACAAATCCACAAACAACAAAATCCAATCCATGATTTCTGCAAACGTCATCGGCCGAACCGGCTCGCCGTTTTCATACTGTTTAATCTGCCTTGCCAAATCCGGCACCATCACAGCCCCACGACCCAGCATCACACTGTCGCAACCGCTTTCCTCTTTAATCCCTATATAGTCAGCCAAAGTGAATACATCACCGTTTGCCGTAACCGGAATATCCACAGCTTCAGCAATTTTACGCACCCATATCCAATGGGCAGGCGGTTCGTAACCTTCTACTTTAGTGCGTGCATGTACGGTTAAGCCGCAGGCGCCGCCTTCATTAATCGCACAGGCATTTTCCAAAGCGAGCGTTTTATCCTCAAAACCCAAACGCATTTTTGCCGTAAGTGGTATATGTTCGGGCAAAGCATCCCGTAGGGTTTTCACAATACGGAACACTCTGTCCGGCTCCTTCAGTAAAACTGCGCCTCCTTGATGCTTATTTACCGTAGGTGCGGGGCAACCAAAGTTGAGATCGATTTTTTCCACGCCAAACCGCACTGCTGCCAACGCATTGACTGCCATATTTTCTGCATCACTACCTAAAAGCTGCACTGTACACGGCACACCTGAAAATGTTTTATTACCGTGTGCAATTTCAGGTGCATATCTTAACCAAGTCGCACGGGAATGCACCGTGTGCGTGATACGCACAAACTCACTCACACACTCGTCAAAACCACCAATACGCGTTAATAAATCACGCATCACATCATCAGTTAACCCCTGCATCGGGGCCAGCACCAAACGCATATCTCAACAATGCCTGTCTGAAATTAAGAAAAGCGCATATTGTATCGTTATCTTGGCTGCGTTACACTTCCAACTTCCTCCTAATTTTTATCGGTGCGCTTGAATATGTCTGAAAAAATCCGCTTAATCATTGATACCGACCCAGGCCAAGATGACGCAGCAGCCATTCTGATGGCACATGGCTTAGCCAAACGCGGGTTGATTGACTTTATGTCGGTTACCGTAGTAGCCGGCAATGTAGGTATCCGCTATACCTCTGAAAATGCACGGATTATTTGCGATTGGGCCGGAAAGGAAAATTTTCCTGTGTATTCAGGTGTTGCCAAACCGCTGCTGCGGAATCTGGTTACCGCCGAAGAGGTGCACGGCAAAACTGGTTTGGACGGCGTTGAACGCCATTCCCCCCGTTGCCCGTTACAAGAGCAGCACGCCGTGAACTATTTGATTGATACTTTACGTGCAGCAGAAGACAACAGCATTGTCATCTGCCCTATCGGCCCGTTAACCAATATCGCCCAAGTTTTAACGCTTGCACCGGACTGCGCGCGTGCTATCAAACGGATTGTTTTGATGGGCGGCAATTATTTCGAAGCGGGTAACATCACGCCCGCGGCGGAGTTCAATTTTTATTGCGACCCGCACGCCGCACAAATCGTGTTGCAAAGCGGCGTACCCACAACCATTTTGCCGCTCGATGTAACCCACAAAGCATGCATTACCACCCCACGTATGGATGTGTTGCGCAAGCAGAATAATAAAAACGGCCCGCGTTTGGCCGGCATTCTGCAAAGTTATGAGCGATACGACATTCAAAAATTCGGCACCGAAGGCGGCCCGTTGCATGACCCCTGCGCGATTACTTGCGCGGTGTTTCCCGAATTATTCCAAGGTCGCGAATGCTATGTTCAAGTGGAAACTTCCAGCGAATTAACCATGGGCGCGTGTGTGGTGGATTGGTGGAATTCAACCGGCAAACCGGCAAATGCTTATTGGGTAACCGAAGTTGATGCAGATAGAATGTTTGAAGAAATGGCTTTATCTATCGGGCAATTGCCTTAGATCTTAAGAATGCCTGTCTGAAAACAAACAGAAAGGCCGTCTGCAATATTTCAGACGGCCTTCTCTCCTTAAAATATCGAATATGAAAATGAACGACACTGCCGAAAAAATACCCGTTACCGCTGCCATGATGGTTAAAAATTCCGAAAAATACCTAGCAGAGGTATTACAGTGCCTGAGCGGTTTCGACGAAGTATTACTATTAGACAACGGTTCGACCGACCGCACACTCGAAATCGCTGCATGTTTTAACAACGTAAGCATACACAAACACGAGTTCATCGGTTTCGGCCCCATGAAAAACCTTTCGGCCAAGCTTGCACGCCATGATTGGATTTTCAGCATAGACAGCGATGAAATCGTTACACCCGAGTTGATGCAAAGCATACGCCAAGCGGATTTATCGCAAACCAACCGCATATACACCCTCTCCCGCTTAAATCATTATCGCGGCCGTGCAATCAAAGGCTGCGGCTGGTATCCCGACATAATCTGCCGCCTCTACAACCGCAAACACACACGTTTTAACGACCGTCAAGTTCATGAATCATTAGAGCAACCGGAAGGAACCCAAATTGCTGCTCTAAAAGGCGAACTTTTGCATTATTCTTTTGATTCTGCCGATGGTTTGATTCAAAAAATGCAGCAATACACTTCACTTTATGCAGACCAATTCCGTTTTACCAAACGCACCTCTGCCGGCAGCGCAACTTTGCACGGATTTTCTTCTTTTATTAAAAACTATTTCATCAAACAAGGTTTTAAATATGGCAGCGACGGGTTTACCATCTCCTTTTCCAATGCTGCCGGTTCTTTTTACAAATACATCAAACTAAATGAGCGTAACCAAGCATTGAACGTATCACTGTTAATCACTACCTACAACCGCCCAGATGCCTTGCAAAAAGTGCTTTACTCCACGCTTCAACAAAACGTCAAGCCCGTTGAAATCCTAATTGCTGATGATGGTTCCCGTGAAGATACGGCAGAAGTCATCCGTGCATTCGCTTCAAAAAGTCCCATCCCGGTCAAACACCTGTGGCAGGAAGACGAAGGCTTTCGTGCCGCTCAAGCCCGCAACCGTGCCATCGCAGCCGCCAGCGGTGAATATATGGTGATTATTGATGGCGATATGGTGCTGCATCCCGAGTTTATCCGCGACCACATACAAGCCGCCCAAAAAAACACGCTTATCCAAGGCTCGCGCGTTATGCTTACCCAAGAGAAAACCGCGGAATTGCTCAGCCGACCCGACCAAACAGAACCCGTTTCTCTTTTCGACAAAGGAATAGAAAAACGCTTAGCAGCGTTGCGCTGCGGTCATTTAAGTAAATTCATCTGGCGCAAAAAAAGCCAGAGCCATAAATCCATTAAAAGCTGCAATATGGGCTTTTTCCGGGAAGATGCATTGGCAGTTAACGGCTTTAACAATGAATTTGTCGGCTGGGGCAGAGAAGACAGCGAATTTGTCGCCCGCCTCTATCATCATGGCTTAAAACGCCGCAACCTGAAATTCGGCGGAATTGCCTACCACCTATGGCATCACGAAGCAGAACGCGATGCTCTGCCGCACAACGATGCGCTTTTAAACAAAACGCTGGACAATAAGCTGACACGTTGCGAAAACGGTGTAAATCAATTCTTAACGGCAGACACTGCAAATTAAACAATGCCTGTCTGAAAATAGTTTTCAGACAGGCATTGAAATGAACCGAAGTAAAATCGGCTGCCTCAGCCTTTAAGTCAATCAACCGCCCGCTTTAGGCTGACTTGCAGCTTGTTGGGAACTTGCTGCCTGTGACTCGTTAGGTTCAACCACGTCATCAATGTCCACATCATCGGGCTCACTTCTGAGCGGTTTTCCATTAAACAGCAACCGGCTATCTTTCAAAACCATTTGCGTGCTGATATCGCCGTTGTTTACCGTAATATAACCATCACGACTCATTGAAGCTACTACGTTCTCAACCATCAGGCGCAAAGTTTCATTAATATCATCAAGGCTGGCGCGACCTTCGGCAGCATCTTCAGCATTAACCGTAAACACATTGCGTGCTTGATTGATTACCAAGCTTTCCAGCAGTTTTTGCGGAACCTGAAATTTGAAATCGGCATACGTTTTTTTAATCAACGCGTTGAAATTATTCAAATCAGGTTGGGTAAGACCATTAAAGCGCAACTCCCCGCTAGACTGCACTTTACCTTGCGGCATCTTCAAATCAAAAGTGCGCACTTTAATTACAGGATTATTGATAAACAAGCCTGCAGCTTCGTTTTTTGCCGCCTGAATCAACATATCCTGAATTTGCTGGCCGGTCATTTCTTTGGATGCAGCCTCAGCCATTTTGTTTTTCAATATCAAAAGGCTCTTAGCGTCAAGGTGCTCGGCAGCCACATCAATATTCAAAGGGCCGTATTGTTCTTCACCGTAAACCAAATTGGCAAATCGGAACTTCCCTTCACTGTTAATCCAATCCCCGTTCTCTGCCATCTTGGTATCAAATTGCAGCTTGTCCACCACAATTTTCGAAGGCGCTACCTGACCGGTAGGATTAATAAAAGCACCAATCTGCAAATCGGTTACCAGATTAATCAGCTCGTTGATTTTCACATTGTAATCAACGCCCTCTTTCCATACGACTGAAAATTTATCCAGCTTAAAACTACTGTTGCCAAGCGATAACTGGGTTTTGCCGTCTTGAGTTTGCGTATTAATTTGCAGATTTTCCAGCGATACATCACCTTTGTCTGCCAATTTGGCAAACAAAGCAGGAGCTTGATAGCTGTGACTGTAATCCGACCAGCCGGGCTGATAATCGGTATTGCCGCTCAAACCTTTCCAGTTCAATTTAATGCCTGACAACTCTTCATAATCGAAAGCAGGCACGCTGGCTTGCAATTGGCCGGAACCGTTCATGTGAATCACATTAGTCAGAACCAATGGCGCTTGATCGCCAAAAAACCGCTTCAGCGCTTTTTGTGTTTCCGGGTGATATTTGAATTCGGTTTCCACCTTCGCACTAACAGGCATCAAACCACCGGCAAACGGCCCGTGTTTGATATGGTTTACCATGGTAACCGGCTCGTTCAGAATCGTTTTTAAATTGTCCGGCAAATATTGCTGCATATTTTTCAGCAAAGTAGGTTTCAATCTGACAACGGTGGTTTCCGTCGCACCGAACCAGCCGCGTTCATATTGATAGGATTCGACCGTGAGAAAGCTGGTTTTGGCAAGCAACTGATGCTGCTCGCTCAAGGCCTGTTCGGCTTTTTGTCCGAGAAAATAAGGGGCACCGCCAAATACGGCTGCCGCTACCAAGGCTATACCGGAAACTCCGATGGGTATCAGCTTTTTCATCTTATCGCTAGAAATGTAAAAGATTAGAGGATAGCATTTTTTAAAGCTTTTGTCCCCGCATCTTCAGAAGCGGTTCTATATAACCAAGAAGCATTAGTTAACAATCATTCATTCTTTTTCTTATTAAAAACTCTTTCTTAAAATGAAGAAGTAATCCCTAAAATTAAGCAAAAGGAAATAAAATGAAGCCAAAATATTTGATCGCCTTATTCACATTCACGGCACTCTCCCTATCCGGCTGCGCCCCCGAGCCCGATACCAAGCTGGCATCAGCCCCGAGTGATAACGCCGCCGCAACAACTTTGCTGAATGTTTCATATGATGTAACACGTGATTACTACAAACAATACAACCCTATTTTTACAAAAAAATACGCAAGCAAACATCCCAACTCAACCATTGATATCCAACAATCACACGGTGGCTCCAGCAAGCAGGCATTGTCGGTAGCAAACGGCTTGCAGGCAGATGTAGTTACTATGAATCAAAGCTCGGATATAGATTTACTGGTGCAAAAAGGTTTAGTTTCCCCCGATTGGCAAAAACAGTTTCCGAATAATGCCGTCCCCTTTACCAGCACTACGGTTTTCTTGGTACGGAAAGGTAACCCGCTGCAAGTTAAAGATTGGTCAGATTTAGTTAGAGACAACATCAAAGTGGTGTTTGCCAACCCCAAAACCTCTGGCAACGGCCGCTACTCTTTTCTCGCTGCCTATGCTTATGCGCTAAAAACCAACCATAATGATGAAAACAAAGCAATTGAATTTACCAAGAAACTCTTGAAGAATATTCCAGTGTTTGAAAACGGCGGGCGGGCGGCCACTACCACTTTTGTTCAACGCAATATCGGCGATGTGTTGATTACATTTGAAAACGAAGCCAATTTAGCGGCAAAACAATTGGGCAATGGCAATTTTGAAATCGTGTATCCCAGTTATTCGATTCTAATGGAGAGCCCCGTTGCAGTCGTAAACAGCGTTACCGATAAAAAAGGCTCAACGGCAGCCGCAACCGAATATCTGAATTATTTATGGAGCCAACCAGCCCAAGAGCTTGGCGCCAAACTTTACCTGAGACCGACAGACAAAAATGTGTTGGCGGCAAACGCAACAACGTTTCCGCAAGTCGAAACATTCCGTCCGACGGAGGTGTTCGGCTCTTGGGATCAGATTATGAAAAAATACTTCGCCGACGGCGGTTTGTTTGATCAACTGACCACCAAATAAGCTTACCGTTAAAAATAATAAGCCATGCCTGTCTGAAAATTTTCAGACAGGCATTTATGTTGTACCGCTTACTGAACAAATTTGAGCAATACATCCGTCATACTCAGGCTTGAAATTGGGAAAAGTAAAGAAAACGCTCGGATCAAGCCCGAGCATGACGGATGCTTTATCTGCCATTTAATTTAAATCACATATTCCACCATTTCGGGTAACTTGAATACAATATGCTTTCTAGGATACAGCCATACCGTTTGCCCCAATACAAATGACTCGGCGCGGTATTCATTGTGCGGAAGCAATACTTGCAACAGCCGATTGTTGCCCGAATGCTTCAACATAAGCCGAACCATAGGGCCGGTGGTTTGTATAGAAACTACTTCGGCTGCTCCGATACTATTGCTG
The DNA here is from genome assembly GCF_001308015.1 of Neisseria sp. 83E34. Lineage (GTDB taxonomy): Bacteria > Pseudomonadota > Gammaproteobacteria > Burkholderiales > Neisseriaceae > Neisseria. The sequence goes on along the minus strand of NZ_LGYH01000004.1, from coordinate 127,073 downwards.
TCCGCTTTTACAGATAATCCCAAATCATGCGGGCGAATATAAGCAATGACATTTTGCCGCTCATGCCCCCTGCCATCCAGTTTTTCTTCATAACCACCAATAAACAGACTGCCTTGCTCTATTTTTGCATTTTCAAATGCGTTCACTTCACCGAGAAATTCGGTAACAAACACATTTTCAGGCTCATGATATAAATCATCACCGCTACCCGTTTGCTCAATTACACCGTGATTCATCACCACAATTCTATCGGCCATTTCCAGCGCTTCTTCCTGATCATGTGTAACCAACACACTGGTAATGCCCAACTCATGATGGATTTGACGCAGCCAATGACGCAATTCTTTCCTTACTTTGGCATCCAGCGCACCAAACGGCTCATCTAATAGTAAAAGCTTCGGTTCGGTAGCTAGCGCGCGTGCAAGAGCGATACGTTGGCGCTGACCGCCAGAAAGCTGTCCGGGATAAGCTTTGGCGAGATGCTCAAGCTGCACCAGCTGAAGCAGGTTGTAAACTTTCTCTTTAATTTGGCTTTCGGCCGGTCTGACTTTCCGTGGCAGCACCTGTAAGCCGAAAGCAATGTTATCGAACACATTCATATGCCTGAATAGCGCATAATGCTGAAACATAAAACCAACCTTGCGGTCACGCACATGTTTGAGGGTCACATTTTCATCATCAAAGAAAATACCGCCTCCATCCGGCTGCTCTAAACCCGCAATAATTCGTAAAAGGGTGGTTTTTCCGCAGCCAGAAGGCCCAAGCAGCGCGGTAAGACTGCCCGTCGGAATCGTAAGGCTGATGTTTTTCAAAGCATGAAAACTGCCGAAGTATTTGTTGAGTTGTTCGATACGTATAGTCATAACCAGGCTCCTATCAAGTCATTCCGGTCGAATGTAATACAGTTGTTTCAGACAGGCATATCTTCAATTACCGGCCGACCCAAGCTGTTTTTGCCGCCTCCAGGCCAACATGTTTTGCAGCAGCAAAGTCAACAAAGCCAGCAAAGCCAGCAGGCTGGATAAAGCAAATGCAGCGGTAAAATTATATTCGTTATATAAAATCTCCACCTGCAAAGGTAGTGTATTAGTCTGTCCGCGGATATGGCCGGATACCATGCTCACCGCACCAAACTCACCCATAGCACGCGCATTAGTCAGAATAATCCCGTAAAGCAGCGCCCATTTGATATTAGGCAGAGTAATGCGCCAAAACATCTGCCAGCCGCTCGCCCCCAGAATCAAGGCGGCCTGTTCTTCGCTATCGCCTTGTGCTTGCATTAAAGGAATCAGCTCGCGTGCCACAAACGGAAAAGTTACAAACAAGGTAGCCAACACCATCCCGGGCAAAGCAAACACAATCTGAACACCATGCGCCTCCAACCAAGCCCCCATCACACTGTTAGCACCGAATAAAAGTACAAACATCAAGCCCGCTACTACCGGCGACACAGAAAAAGGCAAGTCCAACAATGTAGTGAACAGCTGCTTGCCGCGAAAATCAAAACGTGTGAGCAGCCAAGCCAGCGCGATACCTATGACTATATTTACCGGCACCACTATTGCCGCAATCAACACTGTCAGCTTAACCGCATGCAAAGCATCCGCCTCAGTCAGCGCAGCAAGATAAAGCTGCCATCCTTTTTCCAGAGCGTTCCAGAACACGGCAACTAAAGGCACCACCAGCATCAGCCCAAGAAACGACAATGCAGTGCCGATTAAGACATAACGTACAATACGCGACTCAGTAAGAAGGGGATTGGTTTTAGCTGTATTCATAGTCTTACTCCGCAAAGCAGGCTCAACGCCCGCGCTTATTCAAATGCCATTGCCAAATATTCAAAGCAAATAAAATCACAAACGAAATACCCAGCATAAACAAAGCTACCGCACTTGCTCCGTTCACATCAAACAACTCAAATTTGCCGGCAATAATCAAAGGCAGAATTTCCGATTCCATCGGAATGTTTCCCGCAATAAAAATCACAGAACCATATTCACCCGTTGCCCTTGCAAACGCCATACCCGCACCGGTTAACAAAGCAGGCGAAATTTCCGGCAATAGCACGCGATAAAGCACTGTAAAACGGTTCGCCCCCAAAGATGCCGCTGCCTCTTCATATTCTGGAGACAATTCTTCCAGCACCGGCTGAACGGAGCGAACAATAAACGGCAGGCTCACTACCACTAGTGCCACCCAAATTCCAAGCGGCGTAAACGCCACTTTGATACCGAAAGGTTCCAGCCAACTACCAAGCCAGCCGTTGGGTGCATAAAGCGTGGCCAGCGCTACACCGGTTACCGCGGTAGGCAATGCAAAAGGCAGATCAACCAAGGCATTTACCAACCCTTTTCCCCAAAAGCGGTAACGCACCAACACCCACGCTACCAGAGTACCGAACACCACATTGGCCAACATCGCAAAAAAAGAGGTTTTCAAAGTCAGCCACACAGCAGCCAATGTGCGCGGTTCGGCAATTTGCTCCACAAAACCCGCCCAACCCATGCCCGTTACCGCAACAACCAACATGGCAAACGGCATCAACACCATCAGAGAAAGCGTCAGCATACTCAACCCAAGTGTAAGCTTGAAACCGGGCAAAACAGTTTGTGTTTTCAACAACAGCATCATTCCACCTTATCTTAATGCCTGTCTGAAAAACGATTCAGACAGGCATTGTTAGATTCCATAACACAACAACAGCCGGCACATATTAAAGACTACACGGCCATTTGAAAAAGAACATAAAATTGTAACTAAATACACTTTAGTTATAAGCATTCCAAACGAACAAAATGCCTGTCTGAAAACCTTTCAGACAGGCATTGTTCATATCGCTTACCAATTCTTGTTTACAGCAACACAAATACCAACGCAAGTATCGCAGCATAACCAAACATAAACATCACAGAAATTGCCGGCACGCCCCGGTTAATGATGCGGCAGATGTTATACAGTACATGCCCCACCGCATACCAACACACTGAATTAAGCATCAGAAAGCTGCCGTAATGATCCGTATATTCCGAAGAGAAAAGAGAAAAAGGCCAAGCAGTTATATAGCTTAACGGCGCGGCCAAACTACCGCCTTTCACACAAAACACCAAAGCATTACCGGCAAAATAAACCGCCGCAAACCATATCCCAATCCACGCGGGTTTAAGCCAAAGTTTTATCCTGTAACACACAGATTGGCAATTATTTTTCGGAAATGCCTGTCTGAAACCCATACTACCGGCCTTTCTGGATTACAGACTGCTGATAATCGAATTAACCATCTTGGCGGAATTGACCGCCGCCGTTTCCAAGAATTCTTCAAAACTGATATTGGCTTTTTCATCAGCCAAATCCGATACGGCGCGGATTATGACAAACGGCACACCGAATTGCTCGCATGTCTGCGCAATCGCCGCAGCCTCCATTTCCACCACCTGCACACCAAAGAAATTCTGGCGGATACGCGCCACCTGCTCCACGCTATGAATAAACTGATCGCCACTCACAATCAAACCTTTATGAATCCGCGCACCGGCAAAAACCCTTGCCGCTTTACCCGCCGCGCGAACCAAATCAGTATCGCTTTCAAACGCAGGCCGCAATTTCGGCACTTGGCCGATTTTATAACCGAATGCGGTCACATCCACATCGTGGTGCGCAATCAGCGTACCCACCACTACGTCGCCCACCTGTAAAGCCGCACCCAACCCACCGGCGCTGCCCGTATTAATCACGCAGTCGGCCTGATAGCGGTTAATTGCCATAGTAGTTGCAATAGCAGCATTCACTTTACCGATGCCGCTGAGTGAAAGAATCACTTCTTTATTAAATAAGCTGCCGCGGTAAAAGGTGAAATTACCGAATTTTTCTTCTTCAGGATGGTGCATCAAATTTTTCAAGAGCTCGATTTCCTGCTCCATCGCACCAATAATGGCAATCGTATTGGCTTTCATAGGCTTCCTTCCGACCGGCTGCTATCGTTCACAAAGGCATAATGCAACCTTACTGCAACACAAGCAAGGCTGAAACTGTGTCTATTTGTTTTCTTATTAATGTTGGTTTCGGTCATTTGTTGTAAAACCTGTAAAAGCAAGGGAACTTAAGTCCGATTATACATATGGTCTGATATAATTGCACGGTTCCGCCTTCCTGCAAGCGCACTCGACGCGAAAGAGTGCCATATCAGAAAAAAGAACTTTAAACATTTCAAACACTTTCATTACTTAATAAACAATACCATTGTCTTCTAAAGGTTGCCTCACCCATGGATAACACATTACACGATTCAATTGACACAAAAGACGAGCTTTACCAATGGCTTCGGTACATGGTGCAATACAAAGCGTCTGATTTATTCATAACCACAGGCTTTCCTCCGGCTGTAAAACTCGACGGTAAAATTACCCGTTTAAACGACCAGCCGCTCACGCCCGAGCGCTGCATAGAAATCGCCGCTTCAGTGATGAACCCGAAGCAGCTTGAAGAATTCACCACCACCAACGAATGTAATTTCGCAATCCAGCTGCCCGGCACAGCCCGTTTCCGCGTAAACGCTATGGTGCAGCGCGGCGCAACCGCTTTGGTGTTCCGTCAGATCAGCAGCGAAATTCCTTCTTTCGAGCAATTGAATCTGCCGCCTGTTTTGCAGCAAGTGGTTATGCGCAAACGCGGCCTGGTTATTTTTGTCGGTGGCACAGGTTCCGGCAAATCCACTTCGCTGGCCTCGCTAATCGACTACCGTAATGAACACGGTAACGACCACATTATTACCATTGAAGACCCGATTGAATTTGTGCATCAGCATAAAAACTGCATCATCACCCAGCGCGAAGTGGGGGTAGATACGGAAAACTGGTTTGCCGCCTTGAAAAACACTTTGCGCCAAGCGCCTGATGTGATTCTGATTGGCGAGATTCGCGACCGTGAAACCATGGAATATGCCTTGGCGTTTGCCGAAACAGGCCACTTGTGCATGGCCACACTGCATGCCAACAGTTCAAACCAAGCGCTTGACCGCATCATCAACTTCTTCCCCGAAGAGCGCCGCAACCAGCTTTTAACTGATCTGTCATTAAACTTGCAGGCTTTTATTTCACAACGCCTAATCCCATTGGAACACGGCAGAGGGCGTATTGCCGCAGTGGAAGTGTTGCTGAATTCCCCGCTAATCTCCGATTTGATTCACCGCGGCGAAATCCACAACATCAAAGAGATTATGAAAAAATCGACCGATATCGGTATGCAAACTTTCGACCAGGCTTTATACAAACTGTATGAGCAAGGTTCTATCAGCTTCCAGGAAGCCATTAAAAATGCCGATTCAGCCAACGACTTACGCCTCGATATCCAATTGCGCAGCCGTCGCGGCCGCAGCCAAGGCGTAGATTTAGAAATCATCGGTTAAACAAAAAGTGTAAGCTTATTAAACAATGCCTGTCTGAAATCTTTTCAGACAGGCATTGTTTAATTAAGTGTAAACCGGCTTTACTCTGTTTCCTTGCCCAAAATCATCGAACCCACACCTTTGTCGGTAAAAATTTCCAACAGCAGAGCATTCAGCACGCGCCCGTCAATAATGTGCACGGCTTTCACGCCGTTGGTAGCTGCCTCGATAGCCGAGCTGATTTTCGGCAACATGCCGCCGTAGAGCGTACCGTCTGCGATTAGGTTGTCAATCTTGCGCGGAGTCAGGTTGGTTAGCAGATTACCGTCTTTATCCATCACGCCCGTGATGTTGGTCATCATAATCAGTTTTTCCGCATTCAATTCTTCCGCCAGCTTGCCCGCTACCAAATCAGCGTTGATATTTAACGCTTCACCCTGCCGCCCGACACCAATCGGCGCTACAACAGGAATGTAGCCCCCACGTATCATTTGGGTGATCAAAGTGCAGTCTATACTTTCGATCACGCCCACTTGGCCGATGTCCACTCCGTTGCGCTCAGGCGTGTTGATAAACAGTTTTTTTGCTTTAATAAAATGGTTGTCACGCCCTGTAATCCCAACCGCTTTACCGCCGTTTTGATTGAGTAAAGAAACAATTTCTTTGTTTACATGGCCGCCCAACACCATTTCCACGATATCCATGGTTTCCGTATCGGTAACCCGCATGCCTTGTACAAACACGCCTTCCTTACCCACTTTCTCGAGCATTTCGTTAATCTGCGGCCCGCCGCCGTGCACAATCACAGGGTTAATGCCAACCAGTTTGAGCAAGGTCACATCTTTGGCAAAACCCTCTTTCAAATGCTCTTCGGTCATGGCATTGCCGCCATATTTAATCACGAAAGTGCTGCCGGAAAAATGACGGATATAAGGCAGCGCTTCTCCCAAAATATTCGCTTTTACAGATGCAGGGATTTTTTCTCGTTCCATTTCTTGTGTTCCTTAATTAAAGGTATATCAGCATTTAAAACGCAAACATTATAACGAATAAACAACAATGCCTGTCTGAAACGTTTCAGACAGGCATTGCTTTACCAAAGCAGCACTTATTTCAGAAAATTCTGCATCACAATACGGGCGATGTCATCCAAACCGAAACCATCCGCATCTGCTGCACTGCCGTTCGGAGTTAGGCTGTCGATAATTTGCGGCAGATATTGTGATAACAGATTACCCGCCTGCGTACTGTCCACGCCCACCGCAGAAGCTGCTTTTTCCAACGCGCCGCTACCCAAAGCATCCTGTATCTGGGCGGCGGAAACCGATTCGTTGCTGCTTTGGTTGGAAACCCACGAATTCAATATATCGCCCAAGCCGCCTTGTTGAAGCTGGTTAATCAGATTGCCCGCGCCACCGTTTTGCTGCATCAGCTGCATAACCAGTTGCAACGCCGTATTCTGGCTGCCCGAACCGCCAAGTGCAGAGCTTGCCGCACCGATTAAAGTATCCATCAAATTCATTTCATTTCCTTATACCAAACATATTGATTTATAGCCGACTACGCTACTTCAACTAAATCATGCAACACAATGCCTGTCTGAAAAACATCTTGGATTATTTTTCAGACAGGCATTGTATCGCCGTTATTATTTCCATCAAACCATTCAACCGCACCACTTTCAAAAAGACTATGTAGAATCGCCTGCGCCGCTACTTGATCAAGCACGCTTTTCTGTTTACGGCCAAACACCTGCGCCTCAGCCAACAAACCCTCTGCATAAACCGACGACAAGCGCTCGTCCACCCAATACACAGGCAGCTTATAACGGCCATGCAGACGACGGCCAAATTTGCGTGATAACCGGGTCAACTCATGTTCCGCGCCGTCCGTATGCGTAGGCAAACCCACAGCAAAATAATGCGGCTGCCATTCCTTAACCAGCTTATCAATCGCGGCAAACTTCGCTTCATTGCTCTCACCCGTTACCGTCGCGAGCGGATGTGCCAAACCGATTTCCGCATCACCTTGCGCCACCCCGATACGTACCTCACCGAAATCAAAAGCCAAAACCGTACCTCTCGGCACCTTGATTGCCTCAGGCATGGCCTGCGCCTCCCATCAGCGTTTGCGGAGAAACACCCAGTTTCGCCATTGCCGCTTCGTAGCGCTCCTCATGCGGCAAATCAAATAAAATCCGCTCATCAGCAGACACAGTCAACCAAGAATTGTCCATCAGCTCTTGCTCGAGCTGCCCTTTCGACCAACTCGCATAACCAATGGTAATCACAGCTTTTTGAACCAAGTCCGGCTGGCTGAGTTTCTCGATAATATCGCGTGAAGTTGTCATTGCCACATGATCATTTACCGCCAAACTGCTCTGCCAGGAACCGATCGGCATATGCACCACAAAACCACGATCAATCTGCACAGGGCCGCCCATCATCACCCACTCCCCTTTAAAACGCTCCGGTGTATGATGCCCTGCCGCTTCAAACACCAAATCCATCGTAACCGGCGAAGGCTTATTGATAATGACACCTAGTGCACCGTCTTCATTGTGTTCGCATAGATAAACCACACTGTTTTCAAAAAACATATCGTTCATAGAAGGAGCGGCAATCAGAAAATGATCTGTCAGATTCATGCTGGATTTCATATTATTAATTCATTCCGTAAAGATAACGGCTAATATGGGTATCAATCCACTAAATACAATAGGGCTGTTCGGCACGCACAAATCCGTTATAATCAGCAAGATTTCGTCTGCTTAACTATAATTAACCATGCAACTGAAGCCCCTATTGCTCACTGTTCTTTTGTGTCTGAGCCTTCCCTCATTTGCCCAGCCCGGCCAAAAAGAGCTGCAAAATATCCAAAAAGCCATCAGCAATGCGCAAACCGACCTGAAACAAAAACAGGCCGCCCAACGCCGCGCGCAAGCAGCATTAAATGCCAGTCTGAAAGCATTAGAAAAAGCCCGGGCAGAGCTGGCCGCCATCACCCGCCAGCAAAACGCAGCCTGGAATCAGTTGCAGAAATTACAAAACGAGTTAGAAAAAGTCAAAACCGAAGTTACCGGCACAAAAGCCCAAATTACCCGTCTGCTCGCAGGCCACTATAAAAACCGCCAACCCAACTCTATTTCATTGTTCCTAAAAAATGCCGAGCCCGGTCAAAAAGCCCGTTATCTGGAATATATCAAACACATTAACCAGGCCAACGAAAAAGTGATACACAATCTGGTTAAGCAGCAAAAAGAGCTCGAGCAGCAAGAAAAAGCCATTGATGCCGAGCTGAACCGCCTGAAAAAACTCAAAGCGGCCCAACAAGCCGCGCTCAAAAAATTGGGAAAAACCCGCAGCGCAGCGCAGCAGCAAAGCAACGAGCTCAACGCCCAAATCAGCAGTCAAACCCAGAAAATTACCAAACTACGCGAAGACGAACGCCGCTTAAACAACATCCTTGCCGATATTTCCCGACGCACCGCCGCTAACCGAAAAGCTCAAGCACAAAGCCGCAAACAGGCTGCTCAAGAGCGTATTAACAAATCCAACCAAGCGCAAAAACAAACCAAACAAAAAAACAACACTGCTCCGCGCGGCAACCTTACTGCTGAAGACCGCGCCTTATCCGGGCCGGATCAAAGTCAAGGCAGCAGCTTCAGCCGTATGCAGGGCAGATTGCGCAAGCCCGTCGGCGGCAGCGTTACCGGCCGTTTCGGTCAAGCGCGTGCCAGCGGCGGCACATGGCGCGGCGTATTCTTCGCCACCCCGCCATCCGGCGTAAGCAGTGTCGCATCAGGCACCGTTGCCTATGCCGGCACGCTCGGCGGCTACGGCAATACCGTTGTGGTCGATCATGGCGGCGGCTATGTCAGCATTTATACCGGCCTTAATAGTATCGGTGTGAGCGGCGGTGCAAACGTAGGCTCCGGCAGCTACATCGGTACAAGCGGCACATTACCGGCCGGCGAGCAAGGTTTGTATTTCGAAGTCCGTTACCGCAACCAGCCCATGAACCCACTTTCATGGATAAGGTAACGATTCATTAGCATATTTTTACCCGTGATTGGTTGATACTGAAAAACAAATCCAATAAAGTTCCACAGTTCGCAACTGTCTCCGACAGACACAGAAAGAAAGAGAAAGCAAAAAATAATGGCCAATTCCACTTTGAAAAAAGTCGCTCTTTATACCCTCGGCGCTTTCAGCGGCGTGATACTGAGCCTGAGTGTTCAGAGCTATGCAGCAGAAAAAGACAGCCAAAGCTCACTGCCCGTGCAGTCTATCCGCACCATGGCTGAGGTATACGGGCAGATTAAAGCCAATTATTACCAAGACAAAACCGACGAAGCTTTGCTTGAAGGCGCCATGAAAGGCATGGTTGCCGGTTTGGATCCGCATTCTGAGTTTATGACCAAAAAAGACTATACCGACCTTAAAGAATCAACCTCTGGAGAATTCGGCGGTTTAGGTATGGAAATCGGTGCAGAAGACGGCTTCGTTAAAGTAATTGCTCCGATTGAAGATACGCCGGCCGAACGTGCCGGGGTAAAAAGCGGTGACTTTATTGCCAAAATCGACGGCGTATCCACCCGCGGCATGACCGTACACGAAGCTGTGAAAAAAATGCGCGGCAAACCCGGCACATCCATTACATTAACTCTTTCACGTAAAGACGTTAATAAGCCGATTACCGTAAAAATCACCCGCGCCATCATTAAAGTGAAAAGCGTGCGCTATAAGCTACTCGAACCGGGCTACGGCTATGTACGCATCAGCCAATTCCAAGAGCGCACTGTCACCGCTTTAAACGATGCCCTCAAAACCCTGCATAAACAAAACAGCGGCGCACTCAAAGGCTTGATTATTGATTTGCGTGACGATCCGGGCGGTTTACTTAACGGCGCTGTTGGTGTGTCGGCTGCATTTCTAAAAGAAGGCCAGCCGGTAGTCAGCACCAAAGGGCGCGACGGCAAAGAAGGCTTGAAACTCTCCGCCGTCAAGAAAGACTATATGATCGGTATGGGGCAAGACCCGCTGGTTGGCGTGCCTGCCGAAATGAAAAACATCCCGATTACCATCCTGATTAACTCAGGTTCGGCTTCGGCTTCCGAAATCGTGGCCGGTGCATTGCAGGATCATAAACGTGCCGTTATCGTAGGTACGCAAAGTTTCGGTAAAGGTTCCGTACAAACCGTGTTACCCCTTTCCAACGGCGGCGCGGTCAAACTGACAACCGCTCTTTACTACACACCTAACGACCGTTCGATTCAAGCGCAAGGCATCGTGCCCGATGTGGAAGTGAAAGATAAAAAACGCTTATTCGAAAGCCGAGAAGCCGACCTTGCCGGCCACATCGGCAATCCAAGCGGCGGTACAGAAGTTAACGGCAACATCTTCGAGCCAGACGAAGCCTCATCTTCGCCCGGTGCAAAAGATGAAAAAGAAGAAAAAGAAGATCTTTCTTCTCGCCGCGAACCCAATCCGGCTAAAGACGACCAATTGAGAAAAGCCTTAGAGCTGGTGAAATCGCCCGCCCAATGGCAAAAATCTTTAGGTTTGGCTGCGAAAAAACCCGCACCGAAAAAAGAAAACAAAGAAGATAAAGAATAATTTTTCAAATAGTGCCGTTAAACATAAATGCCTGTCTGAAAAATGTCATACAGGCATTTGTAAGCACAATAACCCATAAAAACTATGAAACTGAATGTTTCAAAATCTTGCTATGAAACACATATTTCATACAAGGCAGCGACCGCAGGAAATACAAAACCTGCTGCACGTAAAGAGCCTGTACAAAATATCCAACTTCATAGCAATACAAGCAATATGCTTGTCTGAAAGTCTACAAAATTAATCAAACACAATGTAACAAGGAAACAACTTATGAAACTTATGAAATTGAAACACAGTCTGTATCTTGTACCTCTTTTGCTTGGCGGCTGCATTTATATCGGCCATCCTAACGACGGGTATAACACCATTCCCGATATCCACACAGAAGCGCCCCGCTCTGAGCTCAACCCGCTGCCACGCAAGCATGAGCAATCAAGCACCTACCTTATCCGAACTCCCGATGACAGATGTCTTGATTTGAGTGGTGTTAACAATAAAGATATCATCGCCCATACTTGCCACGGTAAAAGCAACCAACAATTCACTTTCCACAATGACAGCATCCGCATACAAGGATTATGTTTGGATGTGGCCGGCAATCAAACCCAAGACGGCGCACCCGTTATCGCCTACCAATGTCATGGCAAAAGCAACCAGAAATGGTATCGCGAAGGCAAAACCATCCGCAGCTCGCTGAACGGTAAATGCCTGGATGCCGGCAAGCATAAAAACCAAATCCGCCTATATCATTGCGATGGCAGCAGCAAGCAAAGATTTTACATATCCGCTTATTGATTCCCGAACATGAAAGAAGCCTAGCGGATTCGGATTTGAAAAGTGCGCTTGATAATTCTAGTTATCTGCTCTACTTATCTGAACCGATTTGTCGGATGGAAGTATCCGACTTACAAAGCTCAATAAAACGAGGTATTGATTTTAAAAACTGTGATTAAAAAAATGCCTGTCTGAAAAACATTAAGTTGTTTTTTCAGACAGGCATTTTTTTAAGCGATGGGTTTAATCAACTTCAAAATAGTACACTCGTCATACTCGGGCTTTTACAATGTAAGCGGGGCGGCTATACGGCTTAAATCAATCTTCGCCTTTAATAATTTCATCAGCAATGCCCATGGCTTGGAAGCTGTCGGGATCGGCGAGTTTCCACATGCGGTCGAGAATGGGGCGGCCGCAGTGTCCTGTAATCAGCGAGCCGGGTTCGATAAATTGGTAGTGTTCAGACAGGAGTTTGATCCAGCCGTCGGGCTGACGGCGCACGATGTGGTGCGGTTTGAGCTGCGAGGGATGGGTTAGGCCTGTGCTGCCTACGATTTCGGCCAGTGCTTTGAGGGTGTTGGCGTGGAAGTTTTTCACGCGCTCGGATTTGTCGGGCACGTCCAGGGCTTTCTGGCGCGACGGATCTTGGGTGGCTACGCCTGTGGGGCATTTGTTGGTGTGGCAGGAGCGGGATTGGATGCAGCCTACGGCGAACATGAAACCGCGGGCGCTGTTGCACCAGTCGGCGCCGAGGCTCATCATTTTGGCGATGTCGAAGCCGCTCACGATTTTGCCGCTCACGCCTATTTTGATTTTGTCGCGGATGCCTGCGCCGACCAAAGTATTTTGTACGAAAATCAGGGCGTCGACCAGCGGCATGCCGAGTGAATCCATAAATTCTACGGGCGCGGCACCGGTGCCGCCTTCTGCGCCGTCAACCACGATGAAGTCGGGATAATTGTCTTCTTCCATCATGGCTTTGACGATGGCCATAAATTCCCACGGCATACCTATGCAAAGCTTGAAGCCTACAGGTTTGCCGCCGGAAAGTTCGCGCAGCTGCTGCCAGAATTTAACCAGTTCGCGCGGGGTGGAGAATGCGGGGTGGCTGGGCGGGGAAATGCAGTCTATGCCCATGGGCACGTCGCGGGTTTTGGAAATTTCTTCGGTGATTTTGGATGCGGGCAACACGCCGCCTTTGCCGGGTTTGGCGCCTTGTGAAAGCTTGATTTCGATCATTTTCACTTGCTCGAGTGCGGCGCGCTTAGCGAAGGTTTCGGGATTGAAGTTGCCTTGTTCGTCGCGGCAGCCGAAATAGCCTGTGCCCAGCTCCCAAATCAGGTCGCCGCCGTGTTTTTGGTGATAGGGGCTGATGCTGCCTTCCCCTGTGTCGTGGGCGAAGCCGCCCATTTTGGCGCCTTTGTTGAGGGCTTCGATGGCGGCGGCGGAAAGTGCGCCGAAGCTCATGGCGGAAATGTTGAACACGGATAAGTCGTAGGGTTGCAGGCAGCGCTCGTTGCCCACGTGTACGCGGAATTTGCTGTCGCTGATTTTATGGCTGTTGCCGGAATGGAGAAACCATTCGCTGCCGGTTTTGTTGAGGTCGTTGATGCTGCCGAATGCGGTGGTGCTGTCTAAATTTTTGGCGCGTTGGTACACGAGCGAGCGCTGCTGGCGCGAAAACGGCACTTGTTCTTGGTCGTCTTCCAGAAAATATTGGCGGATTTCGGGGCGGAAGTTTTCCAATAAGAATCGGATATGGCCGCCAATTGGATAGTTGCGCAAGATGGCGCGGCGTTTCTGGGTAACGTCGTGGATACCGAGCGCAGTAAATGAGAGCGATATGATAAAAAGCCACCAAATCTGCCATAGCAGGCTGATGACGGTTAAAGCGATAAACAGCCAAAATAAACCGTAACGCGGCATAATCAGAAAGCCGTAGTTTGCGGAATGGGTGTTAGTGGGTTTGTGTTCGCCTTGTAACATGCAAGTTCCTAAAATGTAGATAATAATGAGTAGGTTATGGTTGTGTATCACTTTAAGATTATACGCTATGGCGGTATAAATGGATAACTGCTCAGTATAAGCGGCAGGCTTATATGGCGAACAATCATGCCTGTCTGAAAAGCCTAGGCTTTTCAGACAGGCATTGTGTCGTGGCTGCTTAGCGGTTAATCGTCTTTATCGCGACGCTTGTCGTTTCTATCATCATCTCTATCGCGGTCATCGTCTCTATCGCGGTCATATTTTCTGTCTCTGTCGTCATCACGATCGTCATCATGGCGCTCTCTATCGTCATCGCTATCACGGCGGTTGTGATCCTCCCGATCTCTATCGTCGGCTTCGCGTTCGTATTTTGAACCCCTGTCGTCGCGGTCTGAATCTTCGTTGCCGCCGCAAGCGCCCAAGCTTAATGCTGCGGCTAGGCATAACAGCCATAATTTTTTGTTTTGCTTCATTGTGTTTCCTTATATTGCAAAAACCAAAGCCTGTCTGAATTTATTTTCAGACAGGCCCCACTCGAAATAACTGCTCATCAAACTTCCATTACGCTTGCTTTTGCTGCGCCTTGTTTCACTTCTGCAATTTTCTTTTCCCGCTCGGCATTGTCGGCATACATCATGCTGGTGCCGATAATTTGGCCGTTGGCCGCTTTCAAGTTGAAGTAGAATTGGCCCGAGCTACTCTCTTTCAATTCGTAGCGCCCTTCTTGATCGGCATTCTTACGCACTGATTCTATGCCGTTTTGCGCTGCGGCTTTGCTACTGTATTGCTCGCTGCGCAGAATGGTTTTTCCTTCGGCACCCACAAAGTTGAAATGGTATGCACCTGCATCGTTTTTTTTCAATTCAAATGTCGCCATAATTTACTCCTTTGTTATAAAGTACGTTCATCATCAACCAACTTTTGCGGCAAACTATAATCAACCGGGATACTGCTTGTCAATAAACCCAAAAAACATAACCGCTGAAAAATGAATCATCTCCGGATAATTTACACCCTGCGTGCTGCCATTTGTTTGCCCGCTTCAGCCAACTCTCCGGTAGGAATATGTTGTTTGCCCATTTCGAATAAAGGCTCTTCCACCGCCAAGTGGGCCGCATACCCATCGGTAAAGCGTTTTATCAGATGCTCGTTTGGAATATGTTGCGGGTTGGTTTTAAGCCGGACAAGTTCTTCATGCAATGCCAACCAGTTTTCATGCAGGCTTTCGTGCTGTTTTTCCAACTCTTCGATGCTGCTTTGTGCTTGGGGCGCGTATTTGAGCAGCAGCGGAAAAAAATCCTGCTCTTCGTCTTGATGGTGCAGCGGCGCGGCGACGGTAAAATATTGGACAATTTGCTTAACGGCTTGTTCCGCAATTTCGTTGAAACCATTTTCGGCAATATAAGCAAGCAGCATATTTAGCTGGCTGCAAAAGCGGCGCACTTTTTCGTGGCAGGCGTAAAGCATTTCTATCGGCTCGGCAAAGGTAACGTTGCGTGTGTCGAATAAATTCATCATGACATCCTTTTTCTGATTCCCTGTTACTTTACAGATAAAAGTAATGGAGGTTAATCCTTCCAAAGATATATAGTTAAGCCGACAAAAAAATTCAGACAGGCATATGCCTGTCTGAAAATATTTTAAAGTGCATGGTTTATTTGTGTTTGTAAAAGCGGCTGCCGAAATAAGCATCCGCACCTTCGCGCAGCAACACCAGAGTTACCGCGGCAAGAGGCAGGCCGACCAGCATGCCGACAAATCCCATCAACTGGCCAAATGCCATCAGAGAGAAGATTACCCAGAAAGGCGATAGGCCGATGCGGTCGCCCACAATTTTCGGCGTGATGAAAAAGCTTTCCAAAAATTGACCCACTGCAAACACGCCCCACACCATCAACAGCCCTTGCCAAGAACCGAATTGAAGCAAAGCGGCAACGGTAGCCAGCAGCAAACCGGTGAATGCGCCTAAATAAGGCACAAACACGAGAATACCGGCAATCATGCCGATGGCGAAACCCGAATCCAGCCCCACCAGCATCAGGCCTAGTCCGTAAACCAAGCCCATAATCAGCATAACCATCAGCTGGCCGCGCAAAAACTCGCTCAACACTTTATCCATATTGCCGGCAATCCGTATGTAGCTTTCGATAAAGCGGCGCGGCACCAACGCCCGGATACCGTGCGACCAGCGCTGCCAGTCGAGCAGGAAGTAATACAATAGGAAAGGCAACAGCAGCAAATTGCTCAAACCCATTACCACATTGCCGCTTTGCCGCATAAGCGCGGGGGCAGCCTGTTTCAATGCTTTGCTCAACTCTCCGGTTTGCGATTGCAGCCACACCGCTACGGTATGAGTGTTGATGGTCACCCTGTCGCCCACCATATTGTTCAGCCAAGGCAATATCTTGTGTTGAATAAAATTCACGATTTGCGGCAGCCGCTCCAGCATATTGTTGAACTGATTAATCAGCATCGGCACAATCACCAGCACCAAAGCCAGCAGCAACACCAAAGCCGACACCATAACCAGCATGGAAGCCAAGCCGCGTTTAACACCACGGTTGCGCAGCTTTTCCACCAGCGGGTTCAGGATATAAGCCATCACAGCGGCAACGATAAAAGGCGTCAGAATATTGCCCAAGGCATAAAGCAGCCACACAAACAATATCAACACCACGCACATGATAATCCATGGCCTTATCGGGCGCGCTCTCTTTTGATACATAAATTTTCCTTCGTTTGAAATGCCTGTCTGAAAACTGTTTCAGACAGGCATGGTGTGTTTAATCTTTTAACTGCCGCCGCTCATACACAGCCTGCGCCAGTGTGCCCGCATCCACATATTCCAGCTCGGCACCCAGCGGTATGCCGCGGGAAAGGCGGCTCACTTTATACGGCAGGTTTTTAAATAATTCAGACAATACATAAGCCGTGGCATCGCCTTCGGCAGTGAAATTAGTGGCAATGATGATTTCTTCAACCTCGCTGTTTTTCAGCCTTTCGATTAAAGGGTTGAGCGCAATATGCGTTAAATCCATGCCCTGAGCGGGATCAACCTGCCCCATCAATACAAAATAAAGCCCGTCGTGGCAGCGCGCGGCTTCCATGCCCGCCACGTCGGCAGGCATATGCACAATCATCAAACGGCGCGGGTCGCGCTCGGCATCGGCGCAGATGGGGCAGATTTCATCTTCGCAGAATGTATTGCACAGGCGGCAGTGCCGAATCTGCTTGAGCGCGTACTGCAATGCGGCCGTCAGTTCGGCTGCGCCTTCCCTGTTATGCTGCAAAAGCTGGTAAGCCATGCGCTGAGCGGATTTGGGGCCTACATTGGGCAATGTTTTCAAAGCATTAATCAGGCGGCCAAACGCATCGGGTTTACGGGTCATTATCTTTGGTTTTATAAATGTTTCAATAAATCCAGCGGCTTTTCAATGGAAAAATCCACCGGCCAATCTTCCACAGTATCGTCTTGCGAGATATAGCCCCACTCTGCCAAAACCGATGTCATACCGGCTTTTCTGGCGGCAATCATATCACGCTCAGCATCGCCCACATAAAGGCAGGCTTCCGGCGGAATACCGAGTTCGGCGCAAGCATGGCGCATGGGTTTTACGCTCGGTTTCGGCTCTTCGCAGGTATCGCCGCTCACCACCACGGCCGGTTCCTCCGCAAATGCCAACTTGGGCACCAGGCGGTCGGTAAAGGTTTGCGGCTTATTGGTGATGATGCCCCATTTCAAACCGCGGCCAACCAATTTGCCGATTAATTCGTTGATACCATCGAACAAAACCGTGTCTTTATCAAAGCATTGTTCGTATTCGGCCAAATAGTTTTTACGCCAGCGGTCATGATGCGGATGGAATGTCGAGATGCCTGCACCCAGCATAATCAACCCGCTCGCACCGTGGCTGGCAACGGGGCGGATTTCTTCCATCGGCTTTTCCGGCAAACCGTGTTTGCGAAGCAGTGAATTCAATGCGCCGCCCAGATCAAGAGCGGTGTCGGCTAAAGTGCCGTCGAGGTCAAATAATACGGCTTGGATAGTCATTGTGAATTATTCTTTCTGTAAAATGCCTGTCTGAATTTTTTTAGACAGGCATTTTAACATTAATGATGGTGATGATGTTCATGGTGCTCATGAATAGGCATTTTACATAATAAATCATCGCCGTGCGGGTGCACCCTGCTCTCCGTTTGCACCGTAACATGCTGGATATTCTCGTGCGCCAAGCTATGCTCCAAACGGTAAACAATCTGCTCCGCCTCGGCGACACTCATACCGCCGTCCACCACAATATGACAAGATAAAGCATGTATGCCGTTACTGATGCTCCACACATGCAAATCATGCACGGCATCCACACCTTCGGTTTGCCGGATAATGCCGGAAATATGGTCTAAATCCACATCGGCCGGCACACCTTCCATCAAAATATGGGAAGCACGCTGCATCACGCCCCAGCCGCTTCGTGCAATCAAAGCCGCCACCAACATGCTTGCCAGCGGATCAGCCCACTGCCAGCCAAACGCCATCATCAACAAAGCCGCTGCAATCGCACCGAGCGAACCGAACAAATCGCTCAACACATGCAGATAAGCGCTTTTCATATTGAGGTTTTCCTCGGTATCGCTGTTTTTCAGCATATACCACGCCACCCAGATATTAATCAGCAAACCCAGCGTGCTGACCACCAGCATGCCGGTCGTCGCAACCGGAGGCGGCTGGATAAAGCGGCCGATCGCCTCCCAAGCAATCAGAAGCGAAATCACAAGTAAAGTCAACCCGTTAAACGCCGCAGCCAGAATCTCAAAACGCTTATAACCAAAAGTTTTATAACGGTTTACCGAACGCTCGCCAAGCTTCATCGCCAGCAGCGAAATACCCAAAGAAAGCGCATCGGAAAACATATGCCCTGCATCGGAAAGCAATGCAAGGCTGTTGGTCACCATACCGCCAATCACCTCAATCAGCATAAACACGCCGATAACAATCAATGAAGTGCGCAAAACCTGCTTATTGGCTGTGTGGCTGTGGTGATGTTCATGAGATGCAGACATGGCGGCCTCCCGGACCTCAAAAACCTATTCCGATAGGTTGGATGAAAATGTTTTTCAGACAGGCATATCATACAACCAAATAGATTATGAAGTTTAAATATTTAACCTTTCTGCCATCTTCAAGGTTGAACCCAAAAATAACGGAAATTCTATATTACGCTGATTCTTCAAACTGTGATGGTGCATATAATATATGCCTGTCTGAAAACCACTTTTCAGACAGGCATTTCCATCATCCTGATCATTTACCGCCACACTCGTGCCCAACCTGAATATCTTTTTGTCCGCTGCCGGCCTCACTTATTACTATCTCGCTATAAATCAGTATTTAAGTGTGCGCCGACATTGCGGCATTGTTGCGCGGCGGCATCGGCCACGGCTTTGGCGCACAGCAAGAGATTGCGGTCTTCGTATTCCCGTGCGGTTTGCGGTTCGGGTAAGGTATTCAGCCAAGCGTTTAAGACGGTCTGCGCTTCGGCTAAACCGTTATGATTGCGCAGAATGCCTAAGCACGAAGCAGTGAGTTGGTGCAGATTTTCGCGGCTGAATACAGGCAGGTTTGAGGGTGGATTCGCCGGTGCGTGAACGCTTGGCTCTGTGCGTTTCAACAAAATCTGTTTCCCGCCCTTCTCTATCATTTCAGCCGCTTTGCGTGCCGTTACCACGCATTCCAGCAGCGAATTGCTGGCCAAGCGGTTGGCTCCGTGCAGGCCGGTGCAGGCGGCTTCGCCTAGGCAGAACAGGTTGGCGATTTGGGTTCTGCCGCAAGTGTCGGTGGCTACGCCGCCGCAAGTGTAGTGCTGCACGGGGCAAACGGGCATGGCTTCGCGGGTGATGTCGATGCCGTTTTTCAGGCAGTGGGCGTAAATACTGGGGAAGTGGCTGCGGATAAATTCGGCAGGGCGGTGGCTGAT
This sequence comes from Neisseria sp. 83E34, assembly GCF_001308015.1. Lineage (GTDB taxonomy): Bacteria > Pseudomonadota > Gammaproteobacteria > Burkholderiales > Neisseriaceae > Neisseria. The sequence continues at coordinate 107,337 of NZ_LGYH01000004.1, read as the reverse complement.
ATCGAGCCACACGAACGGTTCGCTTTGCTTGGCGATTTCGCGGGCAATGGCGCGGGCGACAATATCGCGCGGCGCCAGTTCGGCCAAAGGATGCCGACCCAGCATAAAGCGTTCGCCTTGTTGATTGCGCAACACGCCGCCTTCGCCGCGGACGGCTTCGGAAATTAAAAAAGTCCGCCCGTTTGTTTTGCGCGGCAAGGCCAAGCCGGTGGGGTGGAATTGGATAAACTCGGCGTTTTCGATGGTGCAGCCTGCCCGCAAAGCCATGGCAATACTGTCGCCTGTGCATTCCGGCGGCGTGGTGGTGTGCGGATAAATCTGCCCCAAGCCGCCGCCGGCCAACACGGTATAGCGGGCGTGCCATTCGGCTGTCTGGCCGTTTTCTTGCGACAACACGCGCAAGCCGCAAGCCGAGCCTTCGGGATTTTTCAACACATCCAGCGCCGTATGGCGTTCAAGCACATGGATATTGGCTCGGTTGCGTAAGGCGTGATGCAGGTTTTCCATTACCGCTTTGCCGGTGTGGTCGGCAATATGGGCGATGCGGCGCATGCTGTGGCCGCCTTCGCGAGTTAAATGCAGCAGGCCGTCTGAATTTCGGTCGAACGGCACGTCAAATTGCAGTAGCCATTCAATCGCTTGGCCGCCTTGCGCCAAAATCTCGCGCACTGCCGTTTCATCGCACAATCCCGCTCCTGCGGTTAAGGTGTCGGCAACGTGGCTGTCCAACGTGTCGGGATCATACAAAACGGCGGCAATGCCGCCTTGAGCATGGCTGCTGGCACTGTGTTGCAGGCGGTTTTTGCACAAAACGGCGATGCGGCAGCTTTCAGGCAGCGAGAGTGCCAGCGTTAAGGCGGCCAAGCCGTTGCCGGCGATGATAATGTCCCATTCGGTGTTCATTATGCAGGCCCGATTCCGTTGAAAGGGTTTTGCTTGGGTTGTTTTAAGACGGCGGCAAAATTCAACATGCGGTCGAGCGGCAGTTTGGCGGCTTTGCCCAGCTGCTCGTCCAGCAGGATTTCCCCGGTTTTGTTTTCCAGCGCATGGCGGATACCTTGCAGCGAGTTCATCGCCATCCATGGGCAGAACGCGCAACTTTTGCAGGTGGCGCTGTTGCCGGCGGTGGGTGCGGCGATAAAGGTTTTATGCGGTGCGTGTTTGCGCATTTCGTGCAGAATGCCTAAATCGGTGGCCACAATAAAGGTATGCTCCGGCCGCTCGATGGCTGCTTTCAAGAGTTTGCTGGTGGAGCCGACCACATCGCCCAATTCGGTTACGCCTGCCGGAGATTCGGGGTGCACCAACACCACGGCTTCAGGATGCTTGGCTTTGAGGGCGGCCAGTTCGGACGTTTTAAATTCGTTATGCACGATGCACGAACCTTGCCACAGCAACATATCGGCGCCGGTTTCTTTGCGGATGTATTCGCCCAAATGGCGGTCGGGGCCCCAAATCAGCTTTTTGCCCTGTTGATGCAAATGCGTGGCGATTTCCAGCGCAATCGAAGAAGTAACCACCCAATCGGCGCGTGCTTTAACGGCGGCGGAAGTGTTGGCATACACCACCACCGTGCGGTCGGGATGCTGGTCGCAAAACGCGGCAAATTCATCGGCCGGACAACCCAAATCCAAAGAACATTCCGCCTCTAAATCCGGCATCAACACGGTTTTTTCGGAGCTGAGGATTTTGGCGCTTTCGCCCATAAAGCGCACGCCGGCCACCACCAGCGTTTGCGCGGGATGTTCCGCACCGAAGCGCGCCATTTCCAAAGAGTCGCCCACGCAGCCGCCCGTTTCCAGAGCCAAATCCTGAATCAGCGGGTCGACATAATAATGCGCCACCAATACGGCATTGTGCTGTTTCAATAAATCACGGATGTCGTTTTTCAGACGGCCTGTTGCTTCATGGGACAAAGGCTCGGGCACGCGCGCCCACGCTTGGCGGATTTGGCAGGCGGAAGTGGGCTGGTTCGACAGGGGGGCATCGTAGTCGAAAGCACGGTATTGGCCGGTTTGCATGGCAGGATTCCTCTTAATCTTTATTCGGATACATTTCTTTTTTTTGCATTATGCTCATATTGAGTATAATAGGCAAGAAGAAATCTGCGGCACGAGGTTTCAGACAGGCATTGCGATATATGCAGTAAAATGCTGTTTTCAATCAACAACCGGACGCAAAGCAGATGGATTCATTTCCCGAAGTAAGCGGCAGCGTTGAAGGCTTGGTGGAATTGGTGGCGGTATTGATTGCCGTAACCGGCGGCCGGCCGCGCGTGCTCACCGTTGATAACGGCAGCCTGCTGCTCAACGGCCCTTTGCTGCCGGTGCACCGTTCGCTTCAGGCGGGCGTGCGCGTTTGGGTGGCGAAGAAAACCGGCCAGCCTATGGGTTATGTGGAACAGCTCTACACGTTTATCGATGCCGACCGCAAAAACGAACACGGCTTGCCCGTGCTGTATGTGAGCTATTTGGGCTTGGTGCGCGAAGCCGACGAAACGATTTTGAGCGGCACGGCCAAATGGTGCGACTGGTACGGCTATTTCCCGTGGGAAAACGCCTGCTGTGCCGATCATGAACAGACCGTCGCCCATATCGTGCAGCATATCCGCCGCTGGGCCAATACGGCCGACACGGAAGCCGGGCGGCAGGAACGCTTAAACCGTATGAATTTGTGCTGGGGGCTGGCACCTTACGAATGGTCGGAGGAATATGTGCTGCTGCGCTACGAATTGCTGTATGAAGCGGGGCTGATTCACGAATCGCCGGAGCAGTCGTCAGGATTTGATTTGGCCTCAACAGGCAAGTTTATGGCGCATGACCACCGGCGCGTATTGGCCACCGCCATGTCGCGTGTGCGCGCCAAAATCAAATACCGCCCGATTATTTACGAATTACTGCCGCCGCAATTTACCCTGCTGCAATTGCAGCAAAGCATCGAAGCCTTAACCGGCCGCAGGCTGCACAAACAAAACTTCCGCCGCCAGATCAAGCATCAGGATTTAATCGAACCGATAGCGGGTAACACTGCCGGCGGCATCGGCCGTCCGGCACAGCTTTATCGATTTAAAGACAACGTATTGCTGGAAAGCCTGATTTCCGACATCAAACTGCCGTTGCGCAAATAATGCCTGTTTGAAAGGGTAAACTGTGGATATTTACTGCTTGTTTTTCAACGATTACGAAACGCTCGATTTGATGGGGCCGATAGAATTTCTGCACCGCATTCCCGGCGCCGACATGCATTACGTTTCCCTCAGCGGCGGCTTGATACCCAGCCATCAAGGCTTTTACACCGATACGCAGAAACTCGAATGCCTGTCTGAAAACAGTATTCTGCTTATCCCCGGCGGGCAGGGCACGCGCGGTTTGGTGCATGATAAAGAATTTATCGGGCGTTTAGCACAATGGGCAGACCAAGCGGGTTACTGCTTGGCCGTCTGCACCGGCTCGGCATTGCTGGCCGCCACCGGCAAACTCAACGGTCTGCGCGCCACGTCGAATAAAAAAGCCTTTGAATGGGTGCGCAGCGTCAACGCCGCGGTGGATTGGCAGCCCGTCGCCCGCTGGGTACGCAGCGGAACATTTTATACTTCATCAGGCGTATCGGCGGGCATGGACATGGCATTAGGCTTTATCGCCGACCAATACGGCGCACCGTTGGCACACGAAATCGCCACGCACACCGAATACCTTTGGCAAAACCAGCCCGAACGGGACGATTTCGCCCGCCTGGCTGCCGATTGATGTTAGATGTTAAAAGTATCCGAACACACATTCATGGAGAACCCTATGCAGCAAGCTGCCACCTCACCTTTATTGTTTCCTTTGCCCGATGTGGTGTTGAAGCCGTTTGTCCGGCAGGCTTTGCTGGAGGACTTGGGGCGACGCGGTGATGTAACGTCTGCAGTAACCATTCCTGCCGGCGTGCAGGCCGAATTGGCGGTGGTCAGCCGTGAAAACGGCGTATTGGCCGGTATGGATTTGGCTCGGCTGGCGTTTGCCGAAACCGATGCTTCGATTGAATTTCAGGCTTTGGCGGCAGACGGCGCTGATATTCAGGCAGGCCAAGTGTTGGCTAAGGTAAAAGGTTCAGCGCACGCCTTACTCACCGCCGAACGCACCGCGCTCAATTATCTGACCCATCTCAGCGGCATTGCCGGCATGACTGCTGCTGCCGTTGCCGAAATCAAAGATTATCCAACGCGCATTACCTGCAGCCGCAAAACCATTCCCGGCTTGCGCACGCTGCAAAAATACGCCGTGCGGGCAGGCGGCGGCTGCAACCACCGCATGGGTTTGGACGATGCGATTCTGATTAAAGACAACCATTTGGTCTATTCGGGCGGCCTGAAAGAAACCGTTCAACGCGCCAAACAGCTTGCCGGGCATCTGATTCCCGTTGAGGTGGAAGTGGACACTTTAGCCCAGTTGGAGCAGGCTTTGGCGGGCGGCGCGGATTTGGTGCTGCTCGACAATATGGACAACGAAACTTTAAAACAAGCCGTAGCCATGTGCCGCGGCAAAGCACGCTGCGAAGCGTCGGGCGGCATCACATTCAACCGCCTGCGCGAAGTGGCCGCAACCGGCGTGGACTTTATCGCGCTCGGCTATCTGACGCACAGCAGCCGTGCTTTAGATATCGGCTTGGATTTTTTGAGCTGAAACACTGAAACCAAAATCATGAACATGCCTGTCTGAAAATCAGTGAAGTTAAACATTTTTTCAGACAGGCATTCTTTTTACTTCAACAACACTACGCGCACTTTGTTGCCGGCTTTTATCAAAGTATTCGGCAGCACGTCGCATAAGGCATTGGCCGCCACGCAAGTAGCCAACATAGCCGAACCCTGGTTGGGCAGCAGGCGGGCGACGGTTTCTCCGTTATCGGCCGTTTCCACCCTCACCCGCAGAAACTCGCGGCGTTTGATGGCTTTTTTGGTGGTAAATGCAGCGGTAACATATAACTCTGCAAGCTGCCAATCTGCTTCATTTTTGCCCATTAATTTGTTCAACACCGGCAGCAGCAATATCTGCCCGGTTACAAACGCGGAAACCGGATTGCCCGGCAACACAAACACATGCGCGCCGCCTGCTTTGCCCCAGGCAAACGGTTTGCCGGGTTTGATGGCGATGCTGTGTTCGGTAAGCTCGCCGATATTCTGCAAGGCTTGTTTCAAATAATCGGCATCGCCCACCGACGCGCCGCCGCTGGTGATAATCACATCGTATTGATCACCCGCCTGCTGCAAAGCGGCTTGGGTTTGCATTAAATCGTCGGGCAGTATGCCGCCATCATTGGTTTCGATTCCTAAAGTACGCAGCCATGCAATCAGCTGGTAGCGGTTGGCATCGTAAATTTTGCCTTCGCCCAACCCGGCACCGGGTTCGGTTAATTCGTTGCCGCTGGAAAACACAACGGCCCGCATTTTTCGGTAAACCGGCAATTCATGGCAGCCTTGCGATGCGGTCAGGCTCACGGCAGCGGCAGACATCATGCTGCCGCGCGCCAGTAAAATATCATCTTCTTTTATTTCTTCTGCTTTCAAGCGCATATGCTGCCCCGCTTTGATGGTCGCTCCGACATGCAGTTTGTCGCCTTCGACACGGCAGTCTTCCTGCAACACCACCGCAGTGGCTTGCGGGGGCAATGCGGCACCGGTAAAAATGCGCACGGCCTGCCCGTGTTGCAAAGGCGTGTTGCTGATTTCACCGGCCATCACCCGGCTGACTACGGTAAAGTCTTGCAAGCCGCCTTGAGTGTCGCATACGGCGTAGCCGTCCATCGCGCTGTTGTCGAACAAAGGGCTTGGATAGCGCGCAATCAGCGGCTCTGCCAGTATCCGGCCCATGCTTTCAGACAGGCATACGGTTTCGCTGCCCAAGCGGCAGGAATGCGTGGCAAGCAATTGGGTAAGCGCGGTTTCAAAATCAAGCATGTGGGTTCTCCATATCTTGCAAGGTATTGTAGTTTCGGAATTCGGCTTCGCTTGGAAAATGCACGGCGCTGGCGCGTTGTTCACGCAGCCAGCCTTGTATGCTGCGCCCGCCCGCATCAAGATAAGCGGCAACCGAACCGAGCAAATCCGTGTGTACCAGCATCACTCCGTAATGTTGCTGTGTTTCGGTAGCGGCATAAAAAGCGCGGCAATCGGGGGTTCGTTTTGCCGCCTCGGCCAACCTGCCGCATAAATCTTGCGGCAAATGCAAGGTATCGCAAGGCACGACAAGCAACCAACCGGCATCAGCCAACACTGTTTCAGCCGCGCTGGCCAACGCAGCGAGCGGGCCGCAGTTTTGATAAGCCGGCAAATCGCCAAACACCAGCGGCACGCGCTTTGCATATTCCGTTTGATTGCGGTTGGCACTCACGGCAATTTGGGCCCGCGGCAAATTCAAGCGGCGAATGATATGGTCGACAAACGCTTCGCCCTGATATGTTGCCAGCCCTTTATCGCAGCCGCCCATGCGGCTGCCCTGCCCGCCTGACAGGATTAATGCGTTCAGCGCCATTTATCCGCGGCCTCGGCATCGCTTTGTTTGGCTTCCACCCAATGTTCCCGCCCGTCGGTAAAACGTTCCTGCTTCCAAAACGGTGCTTGGGTTTTCAGATAATCCATCAAAAATTCAGCCGCGGAAAATGCGGCTTTGCGGTGTTCGCCGGCCGTTAATACCAACACGATTTGATCGTCTGCCCCCAGCAGCCCCACCCGGTGGATAACGGTGCAGGCGGTAAGCGGCCAGCGCGTGTCGGCTTCATGTGCAATGCGTTTGATTTCATGCTCGGTAACTTCGGGATAATGTTCCAGAAAAAGATGCGACAAAGGTGTGTCGGTATCTCTGTCGCGCACCCGCCCGACAAATGCCGCCACCGCACCGGTATTTTCCGCTTCTTCCAGCAACGCATCGTATTCGTTTTGCAAATTGAAATCTTCTTGTTGCACACGCACGGTCAGTTTCATCTTCAGCCTCCCGTTACCGGCGGCAGCAATCCCACCTCGGCGCCGTCGGGAATGTCTGCGCTCCACGGGCTAATCTGCTTATTAATCACGATACGGAATATTTTGTCTTCAGCCAGCGCATCGTTCCATTCTTCACCGCGAGCGCGCAGCAGCCGGAGCAAATCATTGCCGCTGCCGCCCTGCCATTCGATGGTTTCCTGCTCGGTTTGCAGGCGCTGCTTCAATACGCCGAAATAAAGAATGCTGATCATGTTGGAATGCCTGTCTGAAAAAATGAAATACAGGCGGATTCTACCTGAATTCCGTAAGCTGGGAAGATGCCCTATTCTTTAGTAGAATTGAAGCTAGTTCTTTTAAATGCTACTTTTGGCCTAATTCTTAATTAAGTTTATAAACGGCCCGCTTATGAACAGCCACCTCAGCCTTTCGTCCCGTTTGAAACTGCTGACCGCGTTTGGCGTAACGGCAGCCTTGGTATCCATTGCTTTTACGCTTGTTTTGTCTTGGCGCATGGAAGGGGCGGGGGCAGCCATCAACGATGCAGGCAGCCTACGTATGCGTACTTATCTGATGGCTTTCAAGCTCGCAAAAAGTGCCGATACGCAAACTATTCAGCCTGACATTCAAGAATTTGACCGCATCCTTACCAACCTGCAAAACGGAGACCCGAAACGCCCGCTTTTTTTACCCGAATCAGAAGAGATTCACGAGCAAATGGAAAAAGTGGTGCATCACTGGCAAAAGCTGACCCGCCCCATGCTGCTTGCCGCCGCAACCGGGCAGCAACCTGCCTCGGCTGAAACTTTACAAAACTTCGTTAAAGAAATCAGCCGGCTGGTTCATCTAACCGAACTTGAAAACGCCCGCGACACCGAATGGCTACGGCTTTTTCAGACAGGCCTGATGATTATGGTGTTGATTGGCGCGGCGGTGATGATGGTTTTACTCTACGCTTGGGTTATCCATCCGATTAACCATTTGCGGTTGGGCGTGGAAGCCATTCGAGCCGGACGGTTCGGTAAAAAAGTGGCGCTGGGCAGCGTGGCCGAATTTGCCCAACTTGCCGACGGCTTCAATCAAATGGGTGCTCATCTGCAAAAGCTTTACAACAATCTTGAGCAGGAAGTTCAGTGCAAAACGCACGACCTTGCCCGCAAAAACCATGAGCTGGAAACACTCTATCAAACCACCCGCCAACTCCACCAAACCCATGCGTCCACAGAAGCCGCACAAGATTTCCTCAACCATGTGCTGCCGCAAACATCAGCGTCCGCCGGCAGCGTTCGCCTGCTGGATTTCACACGAAACCGCATGGACTTGGCAGCCAGTAAAGGCCTGCCTGAAAATCTGCAAACTGCCGAACAGTGCGAGCGTTTGGAAGCTTGCTTTTGCGGCCACGCAGCCAGCCGGGCCGGTGAGCAAATAGTGCATTTTTTCCACAAAGAGCCACCGGCTCAAGCCAACCTTTGTGAAAAAGTCGGTTTCAAAGATGTGGCTGTGTTTCATGTGCGCCATAAAGAGCAGGATATCGGCATTTTTACGCTCTACTTCAAAGAAGAAACCACATTAGAACCCGCAGAAACCGATTTATTGAATACTTTATGCGACCAGCTCGGCTTGGCCATAGCCAATATCCGGCTCATAGAAGAAAACCGCCAGCTTGCCGTTTTACAGGAGCGCAATCTGTTGGCCCAAGGCCTGCACGACAGCATTGCACAAACTCTGACTTTTCTAAACCTGCAAGTACAAATGCTTGAAAACGCCATGCAAACCGGCCAGCAGGAGCAGGTTCAGGAAAATATGAATTTCATCAAAGAAGGCGTGCAAGAATGCTATGACGATGTGCGCGAACTTCTGCTAAACTTCCGCACAAAAGTCAGCAGAAAAGACTTTACCGAAGCAGTTGAAACCCTGGCGAAGCGGTTTACCCAGCAAACCCATATTCCGGCTCGGGTTACCTGGCAAGGGCATGGTTTGCCGCTCAGCCCGGAGCAGCAGCTGCAAGTAATCTTCATTTTGCAGGAAAGCTTGTCCAACATCCGCAAACACGCCCGTGCAGACAGCGTTGAAATAACCCTACAAAACAACCAAGATTTCGTTCTGAGCATCCATGATAACGGCATCGGATTCAGCCCGGAAAGGCTGAAAGCTATGGGCAGCAACCATGTCGGTATCGGCATTATGCACGAGCGGGCGCGCAGAATTCATGCGGATCTAAACATAGCGTCCGTACCAGACCAGGGCACCACCATCACATTGACTTTACATGAGAATAAAAGAGAAGCCACATGAGCATCAATATCGTACTGATCGACGACCATACACTTTTCCGCAGCGGCATTAAAGCCCTGCTTTCCCGCCAAGAAGACTTCAATGTTGTCGGCGAAGCTGAAGACGGCTTGGCCGGCGTAAAAATCACGGAGCAGCTACGCCCCGACATCGTATTGCTGGATTTGGATATGCCGGTGATGAACGGGCGGGAAGCATTGGAGCAAATCCTTAATGCCAACCCCGAGCAAACCGTGGTGATGCTTACCGTATCGGAAGACAGCGAGGATCTCACCGAATGCATGCGTTTGGGCGCTCGCGGCTTTCTGTTGAAAAACATCAATGCCGATTTTCTGCTTGATTCCATCCGCAAAGCCGTTGACGGCGACAATGTGTTCTCACCCGAAATGACCGCCCGCCTGGTTCAATCGCTCATTTCACCGACACCGGCGCCTAAAAACAACCAACTCGCCGGCCTGACCCCGCGTGAGCTGGAAATCCTCGGTTATCTGGCTGCCGGCCACAGCAACAAAATCATCGCCCGCCGCCTCGATTTAGCCGAGTCCACCATTAAAGTGCACGTGCAGAATATTTTGCGCAAGCTGGAATTAAGCAGCCGCGTACAAGCTGCGGTGTATGCGGTGCAGCATAAAGTGCCGCAGCCCGACTAAACCGCCGGCTGAAAACGCATTTCATTCAAGGAACCGCCATGAAGAATCTGAAACCGCTTTACCGCGCCGCCTGTTTGGGTATATTGACTGTTACGCTTTCATCTTGCGGCATTTTTTCATCAAGCAAAAAAACCAAAACCCATGCGTCTAAAAGCAGCGTCAAGCCCGTACGCATCAAGCACATCAGCCAGCAAGAAGGCGGACGGGAGCTGATTTTGCAAAGTATGGATTTGGTCGGTACGCCCTACCGTTGGGGCGGCACCACCGACACCGGCTTCGATTGCAGCGGCATGATTCAATATCTGTATAAAAACGCATTGGATGTTAATATCCCGCGCACATCCCGCCAAATGGCAGCGGCCAGCCGCAGTATTAACCCCAAAAAACTGAAATCGGGCGATCTGGTGTTCTTCAACACTTCCGGTCGCGGCATTTCCCATGTCGGCTTATATATCGGTAATAACCAATTTATCCATGCCCCTTCGTCCGGTAGCGTTGTGCGTACAGAAAGTCTGGATAAACCTTATTACGCCAAACGCTTGGTGAAAGCCGGTACTTTCTTTGATTAAACACATAACACTGATGCCTGTCTGAACGTTGTTTTCAGACAGGCATCAGTGTTATGTCGGTTGATACTAAGCAATCTGTATCTGTTTTCAATTTGTATTCTTCCATTACCAGCCCCACAGGAACATCACGTGTTTACCCTCCGCAAACATTATTTCGACGGCATCGACCAACACGGCAATGCCATGATTGCGTATGCTGCGGAACTATCATTCCTGGGCGTCCGCCTACCGTATTCTTCAGTGATGCTTCACAGTTCGGATAACGTTTTGCATGAAGATGCCTGTCTGAAAGCTGCAAAGCTTGGTGAAAATCACCGTATTTTTCAGCAATCAAACTTATCCGTATCGGCTAAATGGCAAGCTCTGGACGCACCCCTTAACGATGTAGATTTACTCAACGCCGCCACTTTTACTGATACAAATAAATATGTCCGCTGGCATTGCCACACACCCAAGGCCCGGTTTTCCTGTTTGCTGAATGGGCAACATTTTCAAGGCCTTGGCTACGCAGAAACACTAATGCTGACTTTAGAGCCGTGGCGTCTGCCTTTAAACGAATTGTATTGGGGGCGTTTCCTTTCTCCTTCCCATACACTGGTATGGCTGGAATGGCGCGGCACAAATCCTTTGAAACTGCTTTATCTGGATGGCAAGTGCTATCAAAATTTCATCTTGGATCAATACAGTTTGTTACTGCCTGAGCATAGCTTGCATTTAAACTTTCACGAACCTGCTGTGATCAAAGACGAACCTTTACTGACACTGGCCCGGCGTTTTCCGGTGCTCAACCGCGTGTTCGGTAAAGATTTCTTGAAAACACGCGAAACCAAGTGGAAAAGCCGCGCCGAACTCGTTATACCCGGTGCACCGGCTGAAACAGGTTGGGCGCTGTATGAAAAAGTATTGTGGCGCTCTTAATTGCCTTTTAATAAATAGAGAAAACCAACGCAATAACGGTTTTATTGAAGAAAATATATGCCTTTAATTTTGCAAAAAATACTCTATGCTGCCGTGTTTTGCCTGCTTCTACCAGCATTACTGTGGCAATGGGCAATATACGCCGATCATGCGGTTACACTACCTTTACCCGTTGCACAATGGCCGGGCGGATTGATCGCGGCGGCCGGAATAGCTTTGATGTTATGGGCGATGATCGGTTTATGGCACACAGGCAAAGGTTTGCCGATGAATGCGTTTCCTCCTGAGGAATATGTATTTTCAGGCGCTTACCGCGTTTGCCGGCATCCGATTTACGCAGGCGCGGTCTTGCTGTGTTTGGGTTGGTCATGGCTGAACGGTTCGTCTGCCGGCATGTGGCTGGTTACACCGCTATTTGCACTGATGATTGTGGCTTACATATACGGCTTTGAGCGTGAAATTATCGAACGGCAATTCGGTGCCAAGCCTTTGTTGCACAAAACATGGCTGGATCTTCCTCCCCCTAATGTGCGCAAACCAGGCCTGTCTGAAAAAACACGGGCCGCCTTGCTGGTGTTTGTGCCATGGCTGTTGGGCTACGAAATATTTGTTTGGCTAGGTTTACCTTCAGATATGTTTTACAGCAACACCGCGGCCGATGCTTATGTGCCGATTTTGCCGTTTACCGTATTGTTTTATCTGTTGGCTTACCCGCTCACCATAGCCGTTCCGTTTGTTATCGACAGCAACCAACGTTTGCGGGCATGGATGAGTGACGCTTTTTGGGGAATGTTACTGATCTTTTATAGCTATCTGGTTGTTCCGGCAGCAATAGATTACCAAACGCTGCCCGATTCGCTTTTCAGCAATATCATTGAATGGGGGCGTCAATACGATTCGCCCATGGCTTCATTTCCGTCTTTCCATATTTTTTGGGCACTCATTGCCGCGCATTACTTCGCCGGCACACCTGTACCATACCGCCGCTATCTTGTAGCAGCAGCATGGCTGGTCATCTTAAGCTGCCTGACCACCCACAACCATACCCTTGCAGATGCCGCTTCTGCTGTTTTGGTGTATTGCCTGATCAGATATAGGAAGTCGGTTTATATGGGCTTATTGCATTTCTGCGAACGGATTGCAAATTCCTGGCGTGAATGGCAATTCGGCAAAGTGCGCCTGATTAATCACGGATTTTATGCGGCTTTGGGCGGATTTTTCGGTTTTTTAATCATGGCTTATCTATTGCCCGGCAACCTGTGGGCCGTTTATCTGATAGGCTTTTCCGGCTTTATCGGTGCCGGATTGTGGGCGCAATGGGTAGAAGGTTCCGCCGCCTTATTGCGCCCCTTTGGTTACTATGGCAGCGTTATCGGCATTTTGACTGCAGTATTTACGGCAGGGCTGTTCGGAGCAGATATCTGGTCACTATTAGCGGCGGCAGCTCTAGCTGCATGCCCTATCCAGTTTTTCGGCAGATGCCGCTGCTTGGTTCAAGGCTGCTGCCATGGCAAACCCACCGACACGGTACAGGGTTTACGGTTCACACACCCCAAATCCCGAGTCAACAAATTGGCCGGTTTATGCGGACAAAACCTTTATCCCACACAGTTTTATTCAATGGCGGCAAACTTTCTCAGTTTCTTTCTTTTGTGGCGATTGTATACACTGGAAATGCCCGCATCATTCGTAACAGGCATATATTTCATTCTCAGCGGCATTTTCCGGTTTGTAGAAGAATCACTTCGCGGCGAACCGCAAACCCCCTACTTTATGGGTATGCGCGCTTACCAATGGCTGGCAATTGCTTCAATTTTGCTTGGAATGGTGATGACTTGTATCCCTTCTATTCCTTTGAAGGCAGGAAATTTAAGTACAAGCTTATGGATTCAGGCTTTTTTATATGCCTTATTGATTTGGTTTGTGTATGGTGTAGATTTTCCCTATAGTAATCGCAGGTTTTCAAGATTAACGTAAGAATATATATCGCAAATAAACTTTATTTCTGTTACGGCGTTGCTGTTCCTCACCGTACCATCTTCACTGCCTGCGGCTTGCCGCTTGGTGTCAAAAATGTGTTGATTGACTATAAACGGTTATGATAAGAATGCCTGTCTGAAAAGCAACTTTCAGACAGGCATTACGTTTCCAAACCTATGCAGCTTCTTGCTCCTTTTCGGTAGGGTGCATCATCAGCTCTTTTTCCTCCCTCAGAATATCCAAAAATCCCAAGCCAATGCGCTTGGCGTAATTGATGTCATTCATTAAAGAGGTTGTCTGCCAACTGTCAATTTTTCCTGCGCGCAATTTTTCCAATATTCCGGTTCGGAAAACAGTATCCAGTATTTCAACATGCTGCGCTAATATTGCAATATTATCGGTACGCTCTGGCGAATCGGCTTCCGATAAAGATGTTCGGTAAAAATATTTCAGCGTATCAAATAAATGCGCACGCAAATCCAAATATTCTTTGTACACAGGAGATTGTGGCTGTTGCAAATAATGCTGCATATTTTTTTGAAGGTGTTTGCAACCTTTAACGATCTCCACCATTTGCATCGCCGCCATATGCGCATTCATCAACAATTTCTGTTTATCATCACGCTCGTCAATATCGGTTTTACTGGTAAATTCCACCAACTCCCCATACAACGGCTTGATCCGGTCTTGGTAAAGCGTTTGAACATCAATTTTCTGCACTTTTTCAGGCAGGCTCAGTTCCGACGATAACGTATCCTCATAAAGCGCTTGTTCAGGAATGAACAGTGCCTGACAGATCACTTCCAAACTCAATGTATTTAGATGTTCGATTTCTTTACATACGGCACGCAAGGCGGTATCACCCGAACGCAGCATATTTTCATTCAGATATAAGGCATGGCGTTTTTTTTCTCTTTTCGGCTCCTGCAAACCTGTTTGTACGGCATCGGGCAAACGGCGCAATAGTTCGTCTGCCAATTGGTTTTGAAAATTCCAAAATACAACCAAACCCAACACATTAAATATCGTATGGAAGAATGCCAACTGAAGCAAATCGCTCATCCCTAACCAAACACCTACTGCTTGAACCGCAGATGTAATCGGAATCCACAACAACAAAGACAAAAGCGCAGTTACAACGTTAAACAGCAAATGTGCCATAGCCAGCCGTTGCCCTCCACGGTCACTGCCCAACATACCAACAAAAGCCGTAGAAACACTGGTTCCTACATTAGAGCCTATCGCGATAGCAAAAGCCTGCGCCAAACTGATTTGCCCGCCGGCCAAAGCCGCAAGCGTAAGAATCAGCGTAGCATGGGTGGATTGCAACACAATGGTCAATAACAAACCGATAAAGCTGAAAATAGCCACTTCGGCAGCGCCTTGAACTTGAACCGAAGCAAAATCAAAAGCACTCCCTACACTCTGAAAGCCACCTTTAATGGCATCAATTCCTAGAAATATAAGCGAGATGCCCACCAAAACTCTGCCGAATCCTTTCATTTTTCCTTTAAAGAATCCGGCTAAAATACCAAACACCAACATAGGCACAGCAGCAGGACTTAAGCTGATACTTTGTCCTGCCAAAGCCAACAGCCAAATACCACTGGTTGCACCCAAGTTGGTTCCTAAAATAACCGCAATACCCCCTACTAAAGAAATCAAGCCTGCACTAAGAAATGCCATGGTTAACAAAGAAACCAATGTGCTTGATTGTAAAACAAATGTTGCTCCCATACCGAAGAGCATACTTCTTAACGGAGTAGCTGTACTTCTGGTCATCAATCGCTCCAGCATGCCTCCCGCCGCATTATGCAAGCCTTCTTCAATGCTCTGCATGCCAAATAAAAATAAAGCCAGCCCATAACAGAGCTGCAGCCAAGCTGAGCTATACCAGAAACTAATAGCCAGAGCCACGGCTACTGCTACAATTGTCATTGTTTTTAAAGGATTCTTTTCCAAAACTAATTTCTTCCAGCTTTACATGAAAAACAATAAA
The DNA here is from genome assembly GCF_001308015.1 of Neisseria sp. 83E34. Lineage (GTDB taxonomy): Bacteria > Pseudomonadota > Gammaproteobacteria > Burkholderiales > Neisseriaceae > Neisseria. Next base: position 91,971 of record NZ_LGYH01000004.1, on the reverse strand, counting down.
ATTTTACTAAATATAATCGCATTTCTAATTAATTGATATAAGATCATAAATTACAAATAATCGTACTACAAAAAAGTAAGACCATAGTAATTAATGAGGAACTCTACTAAAAGTCTTACCATCAACTTTTCAGTCTCAAATAATAAAGGGCCATCTGAAAATTCAAACGGCCCCAATCAAATAAACTATCCTACCTTGGTTATACAAACAGTGACTAATTCATCAAGCTCAATATGCTCATTAAAATTTTTCGTGATTTCACCACCCGAAGCAGTTCTCATGACTTGAATTTTTGTTCCTTTCGCAGAATTTATTTCAATAACTAAATCATGTAAGTCTGTGTCTTCAAAAATACCAAGAATACGTTTTATATCTGCAGGAATGGTAATCCACTTATTTTGAGACTGAACCTTAGTTACAAATTTAACTCCTAGAACGTTCACCATAACAAGCTTTTTCCTACGTCTCACATTTAGTTTTCTGTTGATTTAGCACGCAAACGCAAGCTCAATTCGCGCAGTTGTTTCTCATCAACCGCATTCGGCGCATTGGTCAACAAGCATTGGGCGCGCTGGGTTTTCGGGAAAGCAATCACATCGCGGATGGATTCGGCACCGGTCATCAAAGTGACCAAACGGTCTAAGCCGAACGCCAAACCGCCGTGCGGAGGCGCACCGAATTTCAGGTTATCGAGCAGGAAGCCGAATTTGTTTTGCTGCTCTTCGGGGGTGATTTTCAGGGCGGCAAACACTTTTTCCTGAATGTCGGCACGGTGGATACGGATAGAGCCGCCGCCTATTTCCCAACCGTTCAGCACCATATCGTAGGCACGCGCCAAGCAGTTTTCGGGATCGCTTTCCATCAAATCTTCATGACCTTGTTTGGGTGAAGTAAACGGATGGTGCATGGCGGCATAGCGGTCGTTTTCTTCGTCGTATTCGAACATCGGGAAATCCACTACCCACAACGGTTTCCACTCGTCTACGAAATAGCCGTTTTCCGCGCCGTGTTCGTGGCCGATTTTGATACGCAATGCGCCGATGGCTTCGTTCACAATCTTGGCTTTGTCGGCACCGAAGAAAATGATGTCGCCGTTTTGCGCTTCGGTTTTGGCGATGATTTCTTTCAGGCAGTTTTCAGACAGGAATTTCACAATCGGAGATTGCAGGCCGCTGTCTTCGCCGTTGGTAATATTGTTTACGTCGTTGACTTTGATGTAAGCCAAGCCTTTCGCGCCGTAGATGCCGACAAATTTGGTGTATTCGTCGATATCTTTGCGGCTCAGTTTCGCACCGTTCGGCACACGCAAAGCCACCACGCGGCCGCCTTTCATGTCGGCTGCAGCGCGAAATACTTTGAATTCTTCGGTTTTCATCAAGTCGGTCAGCTCGGTGAATGTGAGCGACACACGCATATCGGGTTTGTCCGAACCGTAGTAGAACATGGCTTCAGAGAAAGGCATGCGCGGGAAATCGCCCAACTCTACACCCAATGCCTCTTTGAATACCTGTTTGGCCATACCTTCGGTAATGTCCATGATTTCATCTTCGTTCAAGAACGAAGTTTCAATATCGATTTGGGTAAATTCAGGCTGGCGGTCGGCACGCAAGTCTTCATCGCGGAAGCATTTGGTGATTTGGTAATAACGGTCGAAACCGGCCACCATCAGCAGTTGCTTAAACAATTGTGGAGATTGCGGCAAGGCGAAAAACTCGCCCTGATGCACGCGGCTGGGCACGAGGTAGTCGCGCGCGCCTTCGGGAGTGGAACGGGTCAGCATCGGCGTTTCGATGTCGATAAAGCCTTGGCTGTCCAAATAACGGCGCACGCCCATGGCCACTTGGTAGCGCAGGCGCAAATTGCGCTGCATTTGCGGACGGCGCAGGTCGATAACGCGGTTGGTCAAGCGCACGTTTTCGCTGATGTTTTCGTCGTCGATTTGGAACGGAGGCGTAGCGGCGGTGTTTAAAATCTCGATTTCTTTCGCCAAAATTTCAATTTTGCCGGAAATCATTTTATCGTTGGCCGTACCTTCGGGGCGGTTGCGTACTTTACCGGTAATGCTTAACACGTATTCGTTACGGGCTGAATCGGCGGTTTTGAATGCTTCGGGGGTATCAGGGTCGATAACCACCTGCACAATGCCTTCGCGGTCACGTAAATCGATAAAAATCACACCGCCGTGGTCGCGTCGGCGGTGTACCCAGCCTTTTACAGTAACGATCTGATCTAGATATTGCTCGCTGATTAAGCCACAATAATTGGTACGCATAAAATCACCTTGTTATTTGTTTTAATTTAAATTTATCGCTCACACCCTCTGAATAATGTTTCAGACAGGCATAAATTACTCGAATCCTGTTTTTAAATATTACAGTTGCTCTGCATTTGGTCTGCCGTAGATATATGCTTGGTATTCTTCAGAATTTTGGAATTCACGGAAAACCACATGATAAGCAAATATTTTTTCTTATTCGTTTAATACATAAAGTTTGTTGTCTGGCCAATTATGAAGCTGACACATCCAAGTTCGGTAATACTGCTTACCGCCAATCCCCACAGCCTGTAAAGGCGGCATTGGCCCAACTCATATTTTTTAACCCAACGGTTTATCGGCTCTTTTGGCGTATCCCGCCACACCTGTTTCAGCCATCATTGTCTAAATTCCAATTATTTCATTCAATTAAAGAGATAAACCGGCTCATCTTTTGCATTTACCACATCATGTTCAAATGCCGAATAAGCGAGTGTAGTGATACCCAACAAAACAAAAACCAACAATAAAATTTGTTTCATCAATTACCAGTTTATTTATCTGCTTGTTTTTCTATCTGTTTCACTTCTGGTAAAATTTTTACCGGCGATTCATCAGGCATTACCATCCCTAAAGAAATCACATACTTCAGCGCTTCATCTACACTCATGTTTAACTCGCGCACATCGCTTTTTCTAACCATGATGTAATAACCGCCGGTGGGGTTAGGTGTGGTAGGCACATACACAGAAATATATTCCCCACCGTTTTCAGACAGGCCTCTTTCAACTGAAGGAGGAATGCTTCCTGATACAAAAGCGATTGTCCAAATATCTGGCTGTGGAAACGGCACCAATACCGGCGTTTTGAAAGATCGTCCATTATCTGAAAATAATGATTCAGACACTTTTTTCACACTGGAATAAATGGACTTCACAACCGGAATACGACCCAGCAGGCTATCCCATGCCTCTAGAATTTTTCTGCCTAATACGTTAGCGCCAAACACCCCGGTTATAAAAAGTACCACAATGGCAACGATGACACCCAACCCGGGAATTTTAAAGCCGATATATTGTTCCGGACGCCAATATGAAGGTAAAAGATTAAGCAAACGATCGGAAGCGCCGACAATATAAGTGATTACCCAAACGGTAACCACTATCGGCAGCCATACCAAAATACCGGTAATCAGATATTTTTTCAGCGCCTTGCCAATGCTCCCGCTTTCCGGTTTTTTCTCTGCCATTACTTGATTTTTCCATAATAAATAGAACGGCCCAAACGCTTATTATACGCATCCGGGCTCAAAGAAACGAGTGGATTCAACAATCAAAAACCATCCCAGTCATTAAACATCACACCAATACCGATACCGCTTTGTTTATGATTGTAATCAATCAAACTTTCACCGTAGCCATGGAAACCTCTCACATAGGCCTTCAATTTACCTTTTACCGGGAATGCATAACCTGTTTCTATCGCACCTTTACCGGTTTTCGGGTTATACCGCAGCGTGGTTCCCAAAGTTTGCTGGTCATTAAAGCGGTATTGTAACTTCAGATCACCATAACCCATGTAATCCATAATATCCGGATTATCATCTTTTTCGCCGCTCATATCGAAAGCACGCATCCATACACGCGGAACGACGGTAAGTTTACCCCACTCCATTCCGGCCATGCCATAAACACGATTCCACGAACGTGACTCAGGCCGGCTTTGGCCGTTTGATTGGTGCACGATACCGGCTCCCAATACACGCAATTTCCCGCCAAATGGCAAATTGGCTTTCACTGGCTGGGTAATCAACAATTCAGGCATGTAATCGCTGTTACGGAAAGGTGCAGATTTCCGCCCTTGATTCCAAACCTGCCAATCTGATTTTTGAGTATAACCAAACCACATATCTGCGCGCGTTTTAAACAGATCTTCCATGATTTTAGTTTTAAAAGAAATTTGCAGTTTGGTTTCTAGGCGCTTTTGATCGGAAAACTTTTCCGCAGCCGTCTCACCCCTCGTGGAACTGTGTGGTTTAGCGTTTGGCGCGCTGTTATACCAAACAGGCAGGATGTACATAGGATTATGTTCCCGCAGCGACAAAATACCGTTTTGGTTATTTTCATCCAAATCATATAGCTGGCTGAGCGGGGTGTAGGCATCTGCTGATTCAATCAGGTCTGATAAAGGTTCTCCGGCCTTCCCTGCACCGTCGAATACCACAACCGTTTCTTGATTATCAATACTGCTTTCAATTGACTTAACCAAATCTACTGATTTAGGTTGCGGTTTAGGCGCTTTCGGTAAGCTCTGTGGCGGAAATTGTGCAGCATATACTTTATCGAAACAAGCCAAACGCAAGGCATTGTCTTTTAAAAGCGTACATTGCAGTGCCGGATCCGAGGCTTGCACCGACAAGGGCAACATACCGATACAAATCAGCGCACTATATTTCAACCGATTCATAATACAATCTTCAATATATTAGCCTACCCGTTTTATGCTCAACAGATACAACCGGACTAAGAATAACAATGCCCCCAAATATAAACCGACGGGCTATCTGGGGGCATGCTTAATGCGTCGAACCAGCTGAAGGTCTACTGAAATTAAGCCATTGCTTTAATTTTGGCAGACAAACGGCTTTTATGACGAGCAGCTTTGTTTTTGTGGAACACGCCCTTATCGGCGATGCGGTCAAGAATTTTAACGCTTTCTTGGAAAACTGCTTGGGCAGCAGCTTTATCACCTGCTTCAACCGCCTTCAATACTTTTTTAACCGCAGTGCGGAAAGCAGTACGCAGGCTGGCATTGTGTGCACGGTTTTTAACAGCTTGGCGAGCACGTTTGCGGGCTTGTGCGCTATTTGCCATATTTGATGTCTCCTGAAATAAATCTGAATTTTCGTAAACTCGTAATTTTAATTACTTAACTTGGCAAAAGCAAGTTTTTTCACAATAAACCTGCAAAGAGTCTCTCATAACGGTATTAGCGCAACGCAACAGATTATTTCCGTGCCTGTCTGAAAAAATCTTTATGGAGTAAAATTTCGCCACTCCTCAAATTAAGGGCTTTTGACAATGAACGTTTCGCTTTGTCCCTGCCAATCAGGCTTGTTTTACGCAGACTGTTGCGCCCCTCTGCATCAAGGTAAACATTCTGCAACTGATGCCGAAACATTGATGCGTTCGCGTTATGCAGCTTATGTTTTACAACAAATCGATTATATTGTATCGACCACAGTGCCTGCGCAACAAGCATTATTAAACCGTGCAGACATTAATGCGTGGAGCCGGAGCGCTGAATGGCTAGGGTTAACCGTTCTACAACACCGTCCTAAAGCGGGAAAACACCACGCTCAAGTAGAATTTGAAGCACGCTTCAGCGAGCAAGGTGAAACCCATATTCATCGTGAGCTATCAGCTTTTGTGAGCATTGATGGAACTTGGTATTTTATCGATCCTACCGTGCCGCTGCCAAGCATGAAAACACCCTGTTTTTGTGGATCGGGAAAAAAATTCAAGCAATGTTGCGGGCAGTTTCTACGCGGATAAACAATGCCTGTCTGAAAGCATTTTACTTCCGCTCAGACTCTGCTTTCAGACAGGCCTAAAAAAACCTCCGCTATATAAAGCGGAGGTTGGCTTTTTATCAATATAACTATTTACTTCACACGCATGTCGCCTGTTTCAACAAAACGTTGGTGCCATGATAAGGCTTCGTTCAACAGGTGCGGAGTGTGCAGACCGCCTGCTTTTTCTGCGCGATCGAAATAATCGCGAAGCATATCGCGGTAGTCAGGGTGTGCACAATTCTCAATAATCAGTTTGGCACGTTGACGCGGTGATTTGCCGCGTAAATCAGCCATACCTTGCTCAGTAACGATAAACATTACGTCGTGTTCGGTATGGTCGTGATGTGAAACCATCGGCACGATGCAGGAAATTGCACCGTCTTTAGCCACTGAAGGGCTTACGAAGAATGAATAGAATGCATTGCGGGTAAAGTCGCCTGAGCCACCGATACCATTCATCATTCTGGTGCCCATAACGTGAGTCGAGTTTACATTACCGTAAATATCGGCCTCAATCATGGCATTCATACCAATTACACCCAAGCGACGGATAAGCTCGGGATTGTTGGTGATTTCCATCGGGCGCAAAACGATTTTGTCGCGCAAAAATTCGATATTATCGTTGAAACGTTGCAAAGCATCCGGGCTGAATGACAAAGCAGTTGCTGATGCGGATTTCATTTTACCGGCGATAATCAAATCGAGCATGCCGTCTTGCAATACTTCGGTAAAGCCGGTCAAATCGTCAAACGGCGCATCCAACAAGCCTGCCAACACGGCATTAGCCACATTGCCCACACCTGATTGCAGCGGTAACAGGTTTTTCGGTAAACGGCCCGCTTTCACTTCGTGAGAGAAGAAGTCAATGATTTGTGCAGCAATGCGTTTTGAGTTTTCATCAGGATCGGCAAATTTGCTGTTGCGGTCGAAAGCATCGGTTAATACGATGGCCACCACTTTATTTAAATCGCATTCAAGATAATGCGTGCCGATGCGGTCATCAGGTTTTACCAAAGGAATCGGCTGGCGGTTTGGCGGAGTGCCGATATCGAAATACACATCGTGCATGGTTTCCAACAGCGGGTTTTGCTTGGTGTTCACTTCGATGATAACGTGCTTGGCTGCTTTCAACACTTCGTTACAGTGGCCGATACCCATCGCAGGAATGATTTTTCCGTCTGCGGTAATGCCGGTTGCTTCGATAATGGCAACCTGCATTTCTCCATAGAAACCGTTACGGATTTGTTGCTCAACATGCGACAAATGCATGTCTTGGTAAGCGGTGTTGCCGGCATTGATGCTTTTGCGCAAAGTTGGGTCTGATTGGAAAGGGTTGCGGAAGCTGATGCAGTTGGCTTCCGCCAATACGCCGTCACATTCCGGGGCAGTAGAAGCACCTGTAATCATGCCGAATGCAAACTCTTCGCCGCGCGCGTGTGCGGCTTTTGCACGCTCTGCAATCGCGGTAGGTACGGCTTTCGGATAACCTGCGCCAGTAAAGCCGCTGATGCCGACCGTCATACCGTTTTTGATAAACTCGGCCGCCTGTTCGGCCGACATGATTTTGCTGCGCAGGCCTTCGTGTTGTATGCGTTCCGCTGCCTGGTTTGTCATAAATATTCTCCTAATTTTGGTAAAGGCGTTTACCTTTTTGGATTTCAAAAAAGCCCGGAATGAAGTGTGAGTGTTATCCAAGCGATAATGTTTGTAGTCGGCCGTAGCCGATTTTTTGAAATATATAATAAACGCAGCAGAATGGAAACTGCTTTTATGTATTTTATTTGGGTTTTCAGACAGGCATTGCTGGTATTTACCCTTTATTTAAAAGCAGCATAAGGCTAATATGCCTTTTTATCATGCCTGTCTGAAAATGCCATGCCTGCAACCTTCAACCATTTTCCCGCTCTTGCAACATTACTGAAAACTGCCGAATCATATCGGCATATCGTCATTTGTTTACCGGATTTGGTGCAGCCCGAACTATGCCTGTCTGAAGAGCCTGAACCTGCCGAACAGGAGCTCGCCTTGCTCTTACACAAAGAATTGTCCTGTTTGCAATTCAGCGGGCCGAATGTGTTGCACAAGGTTTTACCCAACACTTCTTTATGGCTGATGCCTCCCTCTGCCGCTGCCCATTTATACGAACATTTCGGCGAACCCGTTCAATGGCAGACTGAGGCCGTAGCACAAGCGCCGGAAAGGCCGCAAAAACCTTGGTTCATTCCACCCGCATTATCCAAACCAAAACATGTGGCTGTTGTCGGTGCCGGTATAGCCGGCGCGGCAACAGCACGAGCATTGGCGGAGCATGGCGTGCACGTGAGCGTTTTAGAAGCAAACCAACCCGCACAGGCTGCATCAGGCAACAGACAGGGCTTGCTCTATGCCAAAATCTCGCCGCACAACACCGAACAAACCGAGCTTCTACTCTGCGGCTACGGCCATACCCGGAGGCTGCTGGAGCATTTGCTGCCCCAACAAGGCAGCTGGGGCGGCAACGGTGTTCTTCATCTGAATCACAACAAAGCAGAAACACAGCGCAACGCCTTGCTCGGTCAGCAAGCCCATCATACCCATCTTTACCGCAGCATTGACGCAGAAGAAGCCTCGTCCCTTGCCGGGGTAACTTTAGCACAAGGCGGCTTATTCTGGCCGCAAGGCATATGGCTCAACCCGCCTGCTTTTGTCAACGCTCTACTTACCCATCCCAATATCACATTGCACACCCACGCCCCACTGCAAAAAGCCCGCCACACAGGGAAACAATGGCAGCTCACCGCACCGCAAACCACAATAGAAGCTGATTGCATAGTTTATTGCACCGGCGCCTCAAGCGGCCAAATACCGCCGTTGAATCATTTGCCATTAAGGTTCATCCGCGGTCAAACCGCTTTGGCACCTGCCACAAGCCTGTCTGAAAACCTGCACATAGCACTTTCCGGCGCCAGCTATATGGCTCCTGCCTGGCAAGGCATTCATTGTTATGGCGCTACATTTATCCAACACGATAGCTCAAGCGAGTGGAGAGAAGCAGAAGAGCAAGCCAATCAAGAAATGCTTCGCGAGCTGCACCCCAAACTTGCCCGCAGCCTGCTTTCAGACAGGCATTCATTGCAAGGCCATGCCGCCGTGCGTTGCGACAGCAGCGACCATCTGCCACTTGTCGGCCCGCTAGGCGATTACGAAGCCATGCAAAAGGTGTACGCCAAACTCGCACTCGACCGCAATTACCGCCTCTCCGCTCCCTGCCCCTATCTGCCCAATGTATATGTCAACACTGCGCACGGCACACGCGGTTTAGCCAGCGCACCCATCTGCGCAGAAAGCCTTGCCGCAGAAATACTTGGTTTGCCCAACCCGTTCTCACGTCGCATCCGCGAAGCACTGCACCCCAACCGCTTTATCATCCGCTCCATCGTGCGCAGCGGCAGCTCATCATAAACCTTACCCATCAAACCAATTCAAACAATGCCTGTCTGAAAAACCTTTCAGACAGGCATTGAGTTTATCCGCACCAATCACGCTATAATAACCGCTATGAATACGCAGATACCCACCGTCCACATCGCAAATCAAAACACGCTGATTGAGCAAATGATTCAGCGTGCTTCCGGTGCCCGCCCCTCTTGCAGCAACGACATTACCATTCTGCTAGACAGCACCGAAAACTTTCCTGCCTGGGAAGCGGCATTGCGTTCGGCCAAAGAAAGTATCTGTATTGAAATGTATATTTTTGCACCAGATAAATTCGGCAAAACCATACGTGATATTCTGCTGGAAAAACTGGCCGAGGGCGTGGCCGTCGCTTTAATATATGACTGGGTGGGCTCGATAAACGCCCATCTGCGCGGATTTTTCAAGCCTCTAATCCAAGCCGGAGCCGAAGTCAAAGCATACAATCCGCCCGGCTGGTTTGGCGGCTTAGGTGTATTATCGCGCAACCACCGGAAGTCTATTATTATTGACGAACGCATCGCATTTGTGAGCGGATTGTGTATTTCCTCCGCATGGGAAGGCAGGCCGGAAAAAGGAATTTCCGTTTGGCGCGACACCGGCCTGCAAGTAACCGGCCCGGTTGTGCACGACATCTTAAATGCCTTTGAAGACACTTTGCGCTCCCAAAACGGCACGATGCCTGCCAAGATGCGCAATTATGAAAGCGGCGAAGCCGATCCTTCCGGCTCATCCTGCGCCCGTGTTCTAGCCACCACGCCGGCCAACACCAACACCATGCGGCTGGATTTAAACATTATCGGGCTGGCCCGCCAAAACCTTTGGATTACCGACGCTTATTTCATGCCGACCCGCATGTATGTACAGGCATTGATTAACGCAGCCAAAGCCGGCGTCGACGTGCGCATTCTGGTTCCGCGCACCTCCGACATCAAATGGATAGGCACAGTATCGCGCACCCAATACCGCCAATTGCTTGAATCAGGCGTGCGCGTTTTTGAATGGGACGGCACCATGATTCATGCCAAAAGCGCCATTATCGACGGCCAGTGGGCGCGCGTAGGCAGCACCAATCTGAATCTTTCCAGCTGGTATGCCAACCGCGAATTGGATATTTCCATAGAAGACCCTGCCACCGTTTACCAACTTGAGCGAATTTTTCTGAAAGACTTGGAAAACGCCACAGAAGTAGTATTGGTACAAAAAGCCCGCGTTGAACCCCGCACCGACCGACGCCCTATCTACCGACACCATAAAGCCCTGCACCGCGGGCACGTAAAAGGCGTGATGCGCCAAGTGATGCAATTGAGCCATGTGTTCGACACCAACATATCGCAAACCCGCCTTGTCGACCAAAGCGAAGCATGGGCTTATTTGGCGATAGGCACTGTTTTATTGCTCGCCGCATTATTATTATGGTTCGTACCGCAAATTCTATTATGGCCCCTGCTCTTATTACTGCTGGTCGGCGGCATAGGCACCAGTTTGAATGCCATCCGGCAGATTATGAGCTTCAGAAAAAAGAACAATAAAACCGTTGAATAAAAATATGATAGCGTTTATCCAAAACCTGTTTTCCATCAAACCGTGATTGTTAAAATATCGTAAACAACATATAAATGACTAAACAAATTAATAAAACACGAGGGTATAACAATGCGAATCAGCAAAACGGTTTTACTGCTTGTAGGGCTCCCCATTGCTGCACTTTATTGGGTGCAGAACACGCCGGGCATGGAAGAAAAAATCAGCAAAACTTTCAGCCGCGCGGAGCTTTTTGAAGTGAAGTTCAAGGATAAAGAAAAGCAAAAGGAATACGAAAATAACAAAGCGCCGCTGTTTCAAAGCTCGCAAAGCGAAAAAACAGATAAGGCTCAAAACAAATCTGAAAATTAAAACCACCGAAATGATTACAATGCCTGTCTGAAAAATTCAGACAGGCATTTTTATAATGAAATCCATGTAACTGCTATACAGTATTTGTCCGCGCTTTATGCGGAATTCCACCATATTCAATAAATAAAGCGGCTTTCAAAATTCAGCCGCTTTATCTTTCAGTGCTTACAATACCTTCACTATGCTTTCGCACAAATAGCGGATATTGTCTTGTGTGATACCCGCCACATTGATACGGCCTGAACGCACAGCGTAAATCGCAAACTCATCTTTCAAGCGGTCAACCTGTTCAGGCGTTAAGCCCGAAAATGAGAACATACCGTTTTGTTTCACGATGAAGCTGAAATCCTGCTCCGCTCCATATTCTTTCAGCAAATCTACAAATTGCTGGCGCATCTCTTTGATACGGCCGCGCATTTCATCCAGCTCGGCAATCCATTGCGCTTTTAAAGCTTCGTCTTTCAACACCAAAGCCACAGTCGCGCCGCCGTGCGAAGCCGGATTGGAATATATTGTGCGGATAATGGTTTTCACTTGGCTAAACGCGCGGTTGACTGTTTCCTCATCGGCAGCCACCACGGTAAACGCACCCACGCGCTCGTTGTACATACCAAAGTTTTTAGAATAAGAGCTGGCCACCAACAATTCTTTATTGAGCTTGGCAAAGGCACGCAGGCCGTAAGCGTCTTCTTCCAGCCCATTGGCAAAACCTTGATAAGCAAAGTCAAACAATGGCAGCCAGCCTTTTTCGGCAGACATTTTCGCCAAGGTTTCCCATTGCTCTGGCGTAGGGTCAATACCTGTCGGGTTATGGCAGCAGCCGTGCAAAAGCACGACATCTCCCGCTTCGGCTTGACCCAAATCTTCGATCAGGCCATCCCAATCCAAGCCATGCGTGGTTTTATCATAATAACGGTAGTCGCGGATATTCATGCCCACAGCTTTAAAAATCGCATTATGATTCGGCCAAGTAGGTGATGAAATCCAAATGTTTTTAGCGTTGGTTTGACGTTTGATGAATTCAGCCGCCACACGCAACGCGCCCGTGCCACCCAAGCTTTGCGCTGTTTTCGCTCGCTTGGAAGCAATGATTTCACTGTCTGCGCCGAAGAGTAATTTTTGCGTTTGGGCGTTGTATTCTGCTACACCGTCGATGGTTAAATAATTTTTGGTATTTTCAGTTTCCAACAGACGCTTTTCAGCTTCTTTCACGGCTTTTACAATCGGTGTTTGACCTTTTGAGTCTTTATAAACGCCAATACCCAGATTGACTTTGTTCTCGCGGGTTTCTGCTTTAAATGCTTCGCCCAAACCCAAAATGGGGTCGGCAGGTGCTGCTTCGATTTTGTCAAAAAACATGATAAATACCTTTTTACACAGATGAATAATCGTTAATGATAACGCCTATTCGGTTATACTGCTAAAGCAGTAGGCTTGACAAGCCATTAGAGCAAATTTACTTACAGTTTTTTTCAGACAGGCATTTGTATAGCTGTAAAAATCAATATTTCATACAATACAAAACAACATGGTAGGAAATTTTAAGTTTCATGGCCGGTATTTGTCTAAAATGCAAAACAAGTAAACCCTTAAGATGGTCAAAGTAGGAATAAAATAATCTCCGTTTATATGTAACCTGTTTTTTTCCAACTCAAAAGGAGAAACTTATGCGTAAAGCCATTGCTCTGTTATTACTGCCGTTAATTGCTACACCGGTATTTGCCGAACCTTTAAACTACAACGTGGTCTCTTTTTCGGAAAGTGTTAGCACAACTGCCGATAACGACTTAATGAGCGTTGTTTTTGCTATTGAAGAAGAAGGCAAAGACCGTCAGGCGGTCAGCAACCGGATTACTCAACGCCTCAATACGCTCAATGCTCGAATTTCAGCCAACAAAGCGTTTAAAGGTGCGGTAATCAATCGCAGCACCCAACCCCATTACAATGAAAAAGGTAAAGTAACCGGCTGGTACGACAGCGCGTATGTCAGTGTGGAAAGCAAAGATTTTCAAGCATTAAACAAACTGATTGCCGCCAGCCAAAATGATGCTGCCGTAATGCGCTTAAGCTTTACAGTATCGCCTGAAAAACGCAGCGAAATCACCAATGAGTTGAGCAAACAGGCTTTAAAAAATTTTAAAAAACGCGCCGAGGTGATCAGCCAAACTTTAGGTTTCAGAGGCTATAAAATCGTGAATATCCAAATAGACAGCAATTTCCGTACGCGCCAAACCGCAGCCATGAAATCCCAAACTATGGACGCCGCACTTTCCTCCGTACCGGAAATGACAGCCGACAACCCGGGCACAGAAGAAATCATACAAACCGTAAGCGGCTCCATTCAAATGTAGGTATGACACTGACACGAAACGCTATCGGAGTAACCTTTCATCGAAAAGCATTAATCAACCCGTTTATTTATGCTATGTTCCTTAAGCTCAGGAAGTGTGAATTTTGATCAAAACCCAACATACCATTGTAAAAGCCTTCGCATTATCGTCCGTCTCACTGTTACTCGGCGGTTGTAATGTCGTTGCAGAAATGGCCGGCCATGATACAGCTTCTCTCAACCAGACCGCCGCCAAACAATACCGCCAAATGATGAGGATTGCCGACGGCCGCTATCTTGTAGATACTGAGTCGGAAACTGCCCGCCGCGTCCACCGGATTTTCAACTGCATGAAACCCTATGCAGAACAATCAAACCAAACCGGTACACCATTCGACTGGCAGATAACAGTTATCAAATCCAAAGAGCTGAACGCATGGGTTATGCCCGGTGGGAAAATGGCGTTTTACACCGGAATGGCCGACACGCTTAAATTGAGCGATGGAGAAATCGCAGCCGTTATCGGCCATGAAATGACCCACGCATTAAAAGAACACGGCAAAAAGAAAGCAGGCCAACAAGTGCTTACCCGACTTGCCGGCAAAACAGCAGGCATCGCTTTACAGGCCACCACCGGCGTGAGCGGCGGTTTCGCCAATCTCGGCACAGATGTCATCACTCACTATGGCGTTAAAATGACCTATTCGCGCAGTCAAGAAAATAAAGCCGATAAAGGCGGCATGCAATTGATGGCACAAGCAGGTTATCATCCGCAAGAAGCCGTAAGCTTGTGGAAAAAAATGGAAAACCTCAAAAGTAACCATAATTTTAAAAACATTGTCGCCTCAAGCCACCCTACCAATAAGCAGCGGATAGATAATCTGCAAAAATTGTTGCCCGAAGCGACAAAATATTACAAACCAAACGGCGGATGCAGCCAAACCGAAAACCAACCATAACGATATTTTCAGACAGGCATTTGATAATTAATGCCGAATTTGCAGGAGTTTATATACATGAAAAAAACCACCTTTACAGCCTTGATCGCCACGATAAGCTTAAGTATGTCGGGCTGTACCGGAATAGCCGACGTTGTCGGCTATGACACAGCCACGCTGAATCAAGCAGCGGCCAAACAATACACCGACGTTGTGACTACCGCACGTAATAAAAACATGATAGACAACACGTCTCAAACTTCTCGCCGCGTACATACCGTGTTCAACCGCATGAAGCCTTATGCTAATCAAGCCAACAAAACCGGCGTGCCTTTCGTATGGCAGATGACTGTTATCAAATCGAATGAAATGAATGCTTGGGCCATGCCCGGCGGCAAAATGGCAGTTTACACCGGCATCGTTGATCGCCTGAAACTTACCGATGACGAAATCGCTGCCGTTGTCGGCCATGAAATGACTCATGCCTTGCTCGAACACAGTAAAAAAGCCGTCGGCCAGCAAGTCTTAACAGGTTTGGCTGCCGACATCGGCGGTGCCGTATTGCAATCTTCCACAGGCGCCAGCAGCGATATGGTTAATTTAGGCACAACGCTGGTTAGCGATTTGGGCATTACCAAACCTTTCTCTCGCAAACAGGAAGACGAAGCAGACGAAGGCGGTCTACGCCTGATGGCACAAGCCGGCTACAACCCCGAAGCAGCCATTACCGTTTGGGAAAAAATGAATCGTGTAGCAGGCAGCAACGGCGGCTTGGGTACTATATTATCCACCCACCCATCCAACGACGCCCGCATGAAAAACCTGCGCAGAATGATGCCGGAAGTCATGCCTATTTACGAACAAAGTAAAAAACGCCGATAACCCGACACTCAAAACCGCCCGAAACCAATCGGGCGGTTTTTTTTTGCCAACGCTCCCAAAGTACACCACAGCTGTTTTACAAACCGGCAGCACGCTCAATTATCCGGCCTTTTACAACAAACCCCATAAAGCTTTCAGACAGGCATTACCCTCAAAACACCACTTTGTGAATCAAGCAAAAACTAAGCTTCATAAACTCTTCCTGTTTCATAAAATTTAGTTTATGATAGCTGGTAAGTCCGCATGACTACATGCGGTTTCAGAAGAAAAACACGCATAAAGGAACAAATGATGTTAGAAGCTTATCGCAAAGCTGCTGCAGAGCGCGAAGCGCTCGGTATTCCCGCCCTTCCTCTCACTGCACAACAAACCGCTGATTTAGTAGAGCTGTTGAAAAATCCGCCTGCAGGTGAAGGTGAATTTCTGGTTGATCTGCTTGCCAACCGCGTACCGCCCGGCGTGGACGATGCTTCAAAAGTAAAAGCATCTTTCCTTGCCGCCGTTGCTGAAGGCAGCGTAACCAGCCCGTTGGTTTCTCCCGAGTATGCAACTAAACTTCTCGGCACTATGCTTGGCGGTTACAACATTCATCCGCTGATTGAACTTTTAGACAACGAAAAACTGGCTCCGATTGCCGCTGAAGGTTTGAAACACACTCTGCTGATGTTTGATGCATTCCATGATGTACAAGAAAAAGCAGACAAAGGCAATGCACACGCCAAAGCTGTTTTGGAATCTTGGGCTAACGCCGAATGGTTCACTTCACGCGAAAAAGTGCCTGAAAAAATTACCGTTACCGTATTCAAAGTCGACGGCGAAACCAATACCGACGACCTCTCTCCCGCTCCTGACGCATGGAGCCGCCCCGATATTCCACTGCATGCATTGGCCATGCTGAAAAACCCGCGCGACGGCATCAACCCCGATAAACCGGGTGAAGTCGGCCCCATCAAACTGCTGGAAGAATTAAAAGCCAAAGGCCACCCTGTTGCTTATGTGGGCGACGTAGTGGGTACCGGTTCTTCCCGTAAATCTGCCACTAACTCTGTGATTTGGCATACCGGTTTGGATATTCCTTTCGTACCGAACAAACGTTACGGCGGCGTATGCTTGGGTGGCAAAATTGCTCCGATTTTCTTCAATACTCAAGAAGACTCAGGCGCGTTGCCTATCGAAGTAGATGTATCTCAACTGAAAATGGGTGATGTAGTTGACATCCTGCCTTACGAAGGCAAGATTGTGAAAAACGGCGAAACCGTTGCCGAGTTCCAACTGAAATCACAAGTATTACTGGACGAAGTACAAGCAGGCGGCCGTATCAACCTGATTATCGGCCGTGGTTTAACTGCCAAAGCCCGTGAAGCTTTGGGCTTGCCCGCCTCTACCGAATTCCGCCTGCCTCAGGCTCCTACCGAAAGCAAAGCCGGTTTCTCTTTGGCACAAAAAATGGTTGGTCGTGCTTGCGGTTTACCTGAAGGTCAAGGCGTTCGCCCCGGCACTTACTGCGAACCGCGCATGACTACCGTCGGCTCTCAAGATACCACCGGCCCGATGACCCGCGACGAGTTGAAAGACTTGGCATGTTTGGGCTTCTCTGCTGATTTAGTAATGCAGTCTTTCTGTCATACCGCCGCTTATCCGAAACCGGTTGACGTGAAAACCCATAAAGAACTGCCTGAATTCATTTCTACCCGCGGCGGTGTGGCTTTGCGTCCGGGAGACGGCGTGATCCACTCATGGCTGAACCGCCTGCTTCTGCCCGATACTGTCGGTACCGGCGGTGACTCTCACACCCGCTTCCCGTTAGGTATTTCCTTCCCGGCCGGTTCTGGTTTGGTAGCGTTTGCTGCGGCAACCGGCGTAATGCCTTTGGATATGCCTGAATCAGTATTGGTACGTTTCAGCGGCAAACTGCAACCGGGCGTAACCCTGCGCGACTTGGTAAACGCCATTCCGCTGTATGCCATCAAACAAGGTTTGCTGACTGTAGCCAAAGCCGGCAAGAAAAACATCTTCTCCGGCCGTATCTTGGAAATCGAAGGTTTGCCTGATTTGAAAGTAGAGCAAGCATTTGAATTGTCTGATGCCTCTGCCGAACGTTCTGCTGCGGGCTGTACCGTGAAGCTCAACAAAGAGCCGATCATCGAATACATGAAGTCCAATATCGTGTTGATGAAAAACATGATTGCAGACGGCTATAAAGATCCGCGTACTTTGGAACGCCGTATCAAAGCCATGGAAGCATGGTTGGCCGATCCTAAACTGTTGGAAGCCGATAAAGATGCAGAATACGCTGCTGTTATCGAAATCAATATGGACGACATCAAAGAGCCAATTATTGCCTGCCCGAATGACCCTGACGACGTATGCTTCATGTCAGAAAAATCTGGTACCGTGATTGACGAAGTGTTTATCGGTTCTTGTATGACCAACATCGGCCACTTCCGCGCAGCTTCCAAACTGTTGGAAGGCAAGAGCGATATTCCGGTACGCCTGTGGGTAGCCCCGCCGACCAAGATGGATGCCCAAGAGCTGACTAACGAAGGCCACTACGGCGTGTTAGGCCGTGCCGGTGCCCGTATGGAAATGCCGGGCTGCTCACTGTGTATGGGTAACCAAGCACAAGTGCGCGAAGGTGCAACCGTGATGTCGACTTCAACCCGTAACTTCCCGAACCGTTTGGGTAAAAACACCAACGTGTTCTTGGGTTCTGCGGAGTTGGCGGCCATCTGCTCGAAGCTAGGTAAAATCCCGACTATTGAGGAATACCAAGCCAATATCGGCATCATCAATGAGCAAGGTGATCAAATCTACCGTTACATGAACTTCAATGAAATCGACAGCTACAATGAAGTAGCAGAGACTGTTAAAGTTTAAATGTTAAACGGTACGCTGTTAATCTTTCAGACAGGCATTAAATGTTTGTCTGGACAAAAACGGGATAGTTAATATCCCGTTTTTTTTTTGACTATGTAAATTAGCCCTAAATTTTGGTATATAGTCAATTAGCTTAAAAAGTACACACGTCAGGCTTGGGCTTGTCCCGAGAATCCCAAAATTTACTGAAACTCAAAATACTCGGGGCAAACCTGAGTCTGATGTGACCGGACTAATAAAAATGCCTGTCTGAAAACTACTTTTCAGACAGGCATTAATACTTTCACTCAGTCATTATTCCGTTTTCGGGCTGATTGTTTTATCCAAGCCTTGAGTCAGCCCATTGATGTCACCACCGTTTAAACCCAATTCTTTCAACAGATTATCAACCAAAGGGGCTTGGCTGCGATAGCGTAAAGCGCTGTTGACCATTTGATCGGCTAGATTGCCTTGTGGTGTAGCGCCTTCTACACCTTCTGACGCACTTGTGCTGCCGAAACCACCCAAGCCGTTGACTTGCAGAATCTTGATATCGTCGATGTTTTCCATCGGGCGAACCGATTCGCGGATAATGTCAGGCAGGTGTTTCAACATAGCTAAACGGATTTGCATTTCAATCTGCTCAATCGAAAGCACATTGGCCGCTTCGTTTACCGCGCGTTTGCCTTCGGCATCAACTTTATACTGCTGCTCTTGCGCCTGGGCCAGTAACACTTGCGCATCGGCTTGACCTTGCGCCTCCAAACGTGCCTGCTCTGCCTCCGCCTGCGCCGCGATGCGAACGGCTTCCGCGCGGTCTTGCGCTGCCTGCTTCTCGGCTTCCGCAGCCACGGTTACGGCAATCGCTTCTTTCTGCGCCGCCTCGGTTGCCGCAATCAATTCTACTGCTTTGGCGCGCTCGGCACGCTCGGTTTCGCGCACGGTTATCACACTTTCTTCTTCGCGCACCGCAGCCGCACGCGCTTTGTCGGCTTCGGCTTTAGCCTCCGATTCGGCGCGGGATTTTTCCGCCACCGCAATCGCGCGGTCTTGCTCGGCCAACTCAATCGCTTTGCGGCGTTCTACCTCTGCCTGCTCCACGGCCTGCGCTTTGCGGATATCTTCGTTTTTAATATCGCGCTCGGCCAGAATGCGTTTCAAATCTACCTCGCGTGCAGCGGCAATTTGCGCTTCTTCGGCTTCACGTTTTTTAGCCGCTTCCTGCTCGGCAATACTGGCTTCCTGCTCGGCTTTACGCACCGCAATTTCACGCTCCTGCTCCAATTTGGCATATTCTTCTTCGCGCAGAATTTGCAGGCGTGTGCGCTCCGCTTCCAAGTTTTTGGTTTTAATCGCCAAATCCGTGTCTTGCTCGATATCGTTGCGCTTTTTACGGCGCACTTCGATGGTTTCTGTCAGCTTGGTCAAACCTTCGGCATCAAACGCGTTTTGCGGGTTGAAAAACTCAAACGCTGTTTGATCCAAGCCGGTCAGCGACACGGTTTCCAGCTCCAGGCCGTTTTTGAACAAGTCTTCGGACACCACTTGCTGCACTTTCTGCACAAAATCGCCCCGTTTTTCGTGCAATTCTTCCATTGCCATTTGGGAAGCCACCGCACGCAGCGCATCCACAAATTTACCTTCCACCAAATCTTTCAGCTGCTCGGGCGACATGGTTTTCATTCCCAAAGTCTGCGCCGCCGTGGCCACGCTGTCGGAGGTAGGCTTCACGCGCACATAAAACTCCGCCGCCACGTCCACACGCATCCGATCGCGCGTAATCAGAGCCTGCTGCGCAGCACGGCGCACTTCCAGCCGTAAAGTGTTCATATTCACCGGAATCACTTCATGCAACACCGGCAACACCAATGCACCGCCGTTCATAATCACCTTTTCCCCGCCAAAGCCGGTGCGCACAAACGACACTTCCTTGCTCGCACGGCGATACAGACGCGCCAAAATCAGGCCGAGCACAAACAAGGCAACCAGCACGATACCGGCAATGCTCGCAATTGAAATCCAACCCATAAACTTTCCTTTCTTCTTTTAATTCAATACCACTCAACAAATTTTTAAGCAGGCATATTGATGTTTTTCACATCAACTTGCCAACAGCAACACCACGCAAAAAACCGTCCACGCAATCCACGAGAGCAAAGCATAAAACCGGATTTGCTCGGTATCCCAACCGGTTGACTGCAAATTGATTAAAAAACCGGCCAGCCAGCCTTCTATCCTTTCCGCGCCACCCCATGAAAGCAGCCATTTGAAATATAGGCTGACCAAAACGTAAATTAGAAAAATATATAAATAAATCAAATTGTTAATCAACCATGTGAAATGCAGTTAAAAATTCATTTTTCTTCAACAAAAACATTTTATGCTCGGGATCATTTAAAACCTTTTTATTCTCATAAAAAGCAGGTACTATAAAACCCCATTCTCCATTACGAGCAAAGTAAATAACAAAATCAATCTTACACTCTCCCCAAACATTAAAAATTTCTTGTTTCTTTCCCTTGTTAGCATCTACCGTTTTGATTTGGATACGAAAATAGCGTTTACCGTCAGAAATTAATACATCTGTTTTATGACCATGATCTAAAATAGGTGTAAATACCTGCCACCCGTCTTGCATTAACCAAGTAACAACTTGATTTTCAAAAGATGTATTTCATAAAGTTTGCTTCATTCCTTCAGGAATGGGATCCAATCTTCTTGGCATATCTGTTTCCCTAAATAAATAATTACAAAATCACTTCTACAAACTTCTCTTTAAATCTTAACTAATCCACCAAGCTGCCGCTCGGATTGGCAATCGCTTTAAACGTGTTCCCTTCCAACGATACCAGCAACACAGCCTCACCTTGTTGCAGCACGCCGCCGTTGTCCGGCTCCGCCATTACATAATGCTGCTGGCCAAAGCCGTCTTTCACGCGCACTTCTGCCGGGCTGCCGTGTCTCGCTTCGCCCAACACCACCACGCCGACGCGGCCGACCAGGCTTTTTTGCTCGACGGCGGTGGTTTCGTCTTTCGGCATGATTTTATAAAGCCTGCCGCCTACCACCCGTACAACCGGCAAACTGGCAAACCACACTGCCCCCGCAGCCAGAAAACCGTTAAGATAAAAGCCGACAAAGTTTTTCAGACAGGCCTGCAAGATATAGCCGAGCAAACCGAACACAGCCAGAAACACCACCATCAACATCAGCAACGGAATTTTGCCCACATAAAGCCAGCTTAAAAAACGCACCAGTGCGCCTGCATCCGCACCGTCCAGCCCGATTTCGGCGTGTGTCGGCTCCGTTAAACTGTCTGGTAGCAAACCATCTACCCAATTGCTGATGCCGCCAAACACCAGCGATAAAGTTTCCACCACTCCCAGCAACACCATCAACATGATGGCTATGCCGAAAATCTGGGTTTGCGGCGCATTGATTAAATCCCACATAATCGTTCCTTTGTGTTTGCAAGGCAGATGGCCTGTCTGAAAAACATTTACCTCGGCTTGACAGCACCACTTTCAAGCAAAGCGGCTTCCACCAGTTGTTTATCGTCCAGTTCAGACCATTCAGCCCGATATTCTTCGGCGTATTTTTTGTCGCGTTCACTCAAACCGCTTAAAGCTTTGGAACGCAGCCGCCATTGATGGAAAGGTTTCAAAATACTCCTGCTTTTTTCGCTACGCTCAAATGCAGCCTGCTGCAAAGCATAACCGATGGCCGGATCATAATATTGTTTACTGCATCCCCTTTGTGAAAAACACTCGCCCAATCTACGCAGCGCATTCGGGTAACGGTTACCCGCAGCCATGCCCATCCAATAAAGCGCAAAAGAAGTTTCCTGTGGCACGCCTCTTCCAATGGCATACATTCTGCCCAAGGCCATTTGCGCATCGCCCATGCCGCCATGAGCCGCTTTTTGATAAGCCGCAGCCGCTTTTTCGTAATCGGGAGAAGGCAAATCTTCAATACACATGCCCAAATTTGACCAAGTAGCCACAGAAGCGCCTTTGTTTGCCGCCTGCTCCATCAGCTGGCAGCCACGCTCGATATCTTTGTTGACTCCTCTTCCTTCCAAATAAGCAGCTGCAAGATTGTTTAAAGCTCGGGCATGCCCTTTTGCTGCCGCTTTTTCCCAAAGCGGAAAAGCCTTATCCCATTCATCATTACGCATATGAGCCTGAGCTTGTGCATACCACTCATTAACTTCGGCATCTTGCGGCGTGTTGCTGGGCAATGCGGCTGAGGCGGGCGTAGGTGTAGGCGCAGCAACAAGGGGAATTTTCCGCTGCTCAACAACGGCGGCTTCGGATCGGTTAGCTTGTGCCGGTGATACCGGTTTAGGCAGAGCAGATTCGGATGATGATGCCTCAACAGCCGCACCATCCCAATTGTCATAAACCAAGCCGGCAATGCTCAACACCAACACAACAGCCGCAACAGCCAGCCATTTATTGTTATTTTTTTGCTTAGGCTCAGATGGATACATGGTTTGCTTTCCAAGTGTTTCAGACAGGCATACCTGAATGATTGATGCCTGTCTGAAAACGGCTTACTTATTGGCTTTCAAAGCGGCCAGCCGCTCTTTAATCCGATTGCTGCGGCTTAAATCTTCCAATTCCTTCAACTTGGCCAACTGCGCGGCTTCGGTGCTGCTGTGCACGGCATTTTGGCGGCCCATTACGCGGTCAAACGTGTTGCCGCTTTTTTCGGCATCGCGCGCAATGCGGTTTAAATCACCGCCTGCGGCGTCCGCAGGGCCTGCCGAACGTTGCTGCGCCGCGCGCCATTGCTGCAATTGCTGCTGCATCTCTCGCTTTTTCGCCTGTAAGGCCGCGATAAAGCTTTCCAATTCTTTTTCTTGCGTAGCGCAATCGGCAATCGTGTTTTCCAACACAGGCAAACGCGCTTCAATATCCATTTGCTCGGCAATGCCCGCCTCGGCCAAATCATCGCGGCCGTTGTTAACCGCAGCCTGTAAACTTTCACTCAAAGCTTCGTGGCGGTTACTTTCATCCGCCATTTTCTTAGCGGCCAAATGCTTTTGCGCCAACACCTTGCCCAATTCCGCGCGCACTTCATCAATCGCCCGCTCGATTTCGCGCATACTTTCGTTCATTACCGCTTCTGGAGCCAAGTTTTCCGCAGCGTCCACCAAGGCATGAAAACCACCGCTAACCAAACGCCCCACTCTGCGTGCCAATGTTTCGCTCATATTCTTTCCTTTCCTGTTTGTCTGCATTTATACATCGCCGGCCTGCTGCACAATCTGCGCCAGCTTCAATGTGTTTTCCAACTCGCCCAACACATTATCGTCATATGCCGCGCCTTTTCCGGTAATCGCCAGCTGGAGGATGCTGTCTGTCAGGCGGACAATGCGCCACATCACTTCACGCTCATATTTTTTCAGCATGTCCAAATCAGCACCCTCGGGTAAATCGGCCGCCAATGTCGCGCTCAAATCCGGCAGCAATTCAAACACCCGCGCCAGAATGTGGGAGTGCACACCATATTCTTTTTCAGCATGCAGCACTTTATGCTTGGCTGATTGGAAAAACTGCTCCGTCGCATTCAACGCCGAGCCGTAATCATGCATCTGCGTATGCGCCAAACGCGCCTGCTTTAATAATTCGCGGATTTTCTCAGAAGGTGTATTCGCATCTTCTATATTTAAATTTGCTATAAAATCAGCATCTTCCTGAGAAATTCTCACGCTAACCGGTATTCTGTTGCCTGCATTCATTTCAAATAGTTTCTTTTGTATTCATTTGAATACAAATATACAAAACATGAATTCAAATAGCAAGAAAAATATGCATCACTTGTGCAAAAATTTTGCAAACGAAGAAATGCCTGTCTGAAAACCTTTCAGACAGGCATTTAAAATACCGCTTTTCAGCCATCTCTAAATAATTAAGTTCCACATCCTGCTTTGCAAATAACCAAATCACCAACACAAACAAATATCGACCTGTTGCTTGCCATTTTTCTGATTTTTTTTTACGATAACCCTAATTTTTTATGGCATAACTTTACAAAACGCTAAAAGTAAGTCGGTTTGTTTGCAACCATAAAGATAACTGTTGCCAGAAATTATTTCATAAGCAACTGATTTACCACATATTTCATTGAGGTATTTATCGTGTCTGATTCAAATCCGAAAAAACACCAGCGGGAAACTTTCTCCTCCCGCAAGGCGTTTATGTTTGCCGCCATCGGTTCTGCTGTGGGCTTGGGCAATATTTGGCGCTTTCCTTATATCACTTACGACAACGGCGGCGGCGCCTTTATCATCCCCTATTTGGTTGCCCTGCTCACCGCCGGTATCCCATTGCTTTTCTTAGACTATGCCATCGGGCATAAATACCGCGGCTCTCCACCGCTGGCTTACCGCCGCATGAGTAAGCATTTTGAAACCTTCGGCTGGTGGCAGGTACTGATTAATGTGATTATCTCGATTTATTACGCCGTAATCATCGGTTGGGCCGCCAGCTATACCTATTTCGCATTTTTTAGCGGCTGGGGCGCTGATCCGTCGGCTTTCTTCTTTAAAGATTATCTGCAAATGGCCGACGGCGCCTCGCTGGGTCTCAATTTCGTCGACAACATCGTCGGCCCCTTAATCGGTGTTTGGGTAGTTACTTTGCTGATTTTGGCTTTGGGCGTTCAAAAAGGTGTGGGTAAATCCTCTCAGTTTTTCATGCCCTTGTTGACAGTGATGTTCCTGATTCTGGTGGTCAGCGCATTATTTTTACCCGGCGCATCCCAAGGCTTGAACGCTTTGTTTACACCTAACTGGGAAAAACTTACCGAGCCTACCGTGTGGCTCGCCGCTTACGGCCAAATCTTCTTTTCACTTTCCATCTGTTTCGGCATCATGATCACCTATGCCTCTTATCTGAAAAAAGATACGGATTTAACCGGCACGGGCATGGTTGTGGGCTTTGCCAACAGCAGCTTTGAATTGCTGGCCGGTATCGGCGTGTTTGCCGCATTGGGTTTTATGGCTGCTGCGGCAGGTAAAGAAGTGAGCGAAGTCGCCACTTCCGGCATCGGTTTGGCATTTATCGCGTTCCCGGCAATTATCGACAAAGCACCGTTTGGTGCCATTATCGGCGTATTGTTTTTCGGCTCTTTGGTGTTTGCCGGTTTGACTTCTCTGATTTCAATTTTGGAAGTGATCATTGCAGCCATTCAAGATAAACTGCGCATGCACCGCATCACCTCCACCATTATCGTGTGCCTGCCGTTAATGGTGATTTCCACCCTGCTGTTCGGCACCACCACAGGCTTGCCGGTTTTAGACGTGATGGATAAATTTGTAAACAGTTTCGGCATTGTGGCCGTAGGCTTTATTTCTATCCTCTGCATCACGCTGACTAAAAATTTCAACCAGCTCACCACGCATGTCAACACCACTTCATCATTCAAACTCGGTTTCTTGTGGCGCTTGTTTGCAGGCATCATCACACCGGCTATCTTAGGCTTCATGCTGTTTACCGAGGCGAAAAAAATCCTGTCTGAAGGCTACGAAGGCTATCCGGCATGGTTTGTCGGCAGCTTGGGCTGGGGCATGGCAATCGGTTTATTGGTCATCGCCTTCATGCTATCCCAACTGAGCTGGCCGCACGAAGACAAACCCACCCAACCGACAGGAGACAAATCATGAGTACGCCTGCAATCATTATGATGGTTATTTCAATTTTGGTTATTTGGGGCGGATTGATTGTATCTATTCTGCGTCTGCCTAAAGAGTAACTTATCAAGCTGTAAAAAATGCCTGTCTGAAAGCGGCTTTCAGACAGGCATTTTTTACTATAAATAAAAGGAAAGCACACTCGGATAAGATCTAAACTATGACACAACTGTTTAAATAAGCGATTTCACTATAGTTAACCAACTTAAAGTTTGGTATAGCAATGTGCGCCTTTAATTTTTGTATTCCCTTGCGCTTCATGGCCGCGCAGCACTCACTTTCTTTGTTTCGCTGAAGAAAGTAAGCAAAGAAAGGTACCAGCGGACAGGCAGTAATAGCCAAGATTCGTTAATGATTTAAACATGTGATTTTTCTAAGTTGATTAACTATAAAACTGTAAAAATGCCTGTCTGAAAAAATAGTTTTCAGACAGGCATAAGAATAGCAAACTCCGTGAAAGCTTATACTTAACCGATAATAAACACCAACCCGCTCAACTTATCCCTTCCGCCAACATCTCCCTTACCGCACTTCGGCGCGTTTCTTCCTGCAAACAAGCAGCTTTAAGAGCTTCCTGTTTGCCTAAAAACACAAAACGCTCGCGCGCCCGGGTAATCGCCGTATAAAGCAAAGCCCGGTTTAATCCGCCTTCCGCCGTTTCAACAACTCCATAGCCCATGGGCGGCAGCAACCACACTTCTTTATATTCGGAACCCTGGCTTTTATGCACCGTCATAGCAAACGCTGTTTCGCATTCCGGCAAACGGCTTAAGGCGATTTTGCGAAACCCTGTACCATCGGGAAAATAAACTGCCAGTGCGCCCGAATCAGATTCGCTATCGCGCAGCACCAAACCAATATCGCCGTTAAACAAGTCCAACGTATAATCATTGCGGCTTATCATCAGCATTTGCCCCGCAAACCAACGCTCTTCCTGCTTGATGATGCCGATTTTTTTCAGATAGGCCTGATATGCTTGATTGAAATGCTCTGCATTGCTGCGCCATGCTGTCAAAACCACACAGTTGGCCTGATGCCCGAAAGCCGCTTTCACATCATTTTGCGCCACAGCCTGCCAGTAGCTTTGCTGCAGTCGATGTAAAGTTTCAAGCTGCTTGTCAATATTCATATCGTTAATACTGATTTCATTTGGAAACCGCTCAAACTGCGCAATAGCATCTTCTGCATTCCCACACACAACCGCACGCGATAAACAGCCGATGCCGCTGTGTTCCCCAAACCTATGGCTAATGGTTAAACGTGCAATGTTTTCTGCTAAAGGCACAGGCCTGTCTGAAACGTCAAACGGCTGTTCCGGCAATAAATTAGCAAGCTCCTGCGCAGTTGTTTCCGTTAGCATTGTTTGTTGGGCAAGCGCAGCCAAAACTGCGCCCGCACCCACGGAAGGCAATTGGTTTTCGTCACCCAATAAAATCACCCTGCACCTGTCCGGCACCGCAGATAAAAGCTGCAATAAGAGCGCCGTATCCAGCATCGACGCCTCATCCACCACAATCACATCCAAAGGAAGCGGATTATCGGCATAATAAACCGGCTGCATATAAGGCGGCTTGAATTTAAGCAAACGGTGCACCGTTTGCCCTTCCAGATTTTCCAAATGCGCCTTGATATCCGATCCGGCATCAAATTGCCCCAACGCGCGGTGCAACGCTTTAGCCATATGCGCAGCGGCCTTTCCTGTCGGCGCCACTAAAGCAATGCGCGGCAACTTACCCGAGTTTACGCACAATAAAGCCAGCAATTTGGCTACAGTAGTCGTTTTGCCCGTGCCCGGCCCGCCGCTGATGACCATAAAGTTTTGCAGCAAAGCCAACGCCGCCGCCGCTTTCTGATCCCTGCTGCCGGGCTCTGAAAACCAGTCTGCCAAATGGTGCGATGCGCTTAACCAATCCACCGGCTCCGGTTTGACTTCAGCAATGCGCAGAATCTGCCGTGCCAAATCCCGCTCCAGCTGCCACATTTTGCCAAAAAAAAGTTTATTACCCTTTAAAATCAGAGGGTTTTCAACCCCCTCACCCACAACAGGCTCCGCTTTTTTCAGTGCAGCAACATCTTGTTTGCCCAGCCAAATAAACGAATGGCCTTCAGCCAAAGCAGTAAAAAGCTTATCAACAAAAGGCGATACAACACAGCTAACCTCGGGCGCAACCCGTTCCAACAAACCAACCGCCGCTTCAGCCGCAAAACCATCAAACGCCAAGGAATTCATAATCAATATTACCAATCAACACTTCAAATGGAACGAATCCCGTATTCTATAGCCAAATACCCGGCGAATGTTATTTTCAGACAGGCATCAAGCCTATGTTTTTCCATTTTGATTTTTTGTAAATCCTCCATTACAATAAATCGTTTCCCGCCTTAATCCAAAACCACTAAGGCTCTCTTTTTTCCACTCATCAAGGAATGATAACCCATCATGAAAAAATCATTATTGACCGCACTGATTGCATTCGCGCTGGCCGCCTGCGGCGGACAAAAAGCCGAACAACCAACCAACGGCCAAGCGGCTTCTGCCACATCTGCCGGCAGCAACCTGCCGCAAACTGACACCCTAAACATCTACAACTGGTCAAACTACGTTGACGAAAGCACCGTAGACGACTTCAAAAAACAAAACAACCTGAAGCTCACCTACGACCTTTACGAAAACAACGAAACCCTGGAAACCAAAGTGTTAACCGGCAAATCCGGCTATGATTTAGTGGTGCCAGGCATCGCATTTTTGCCGCGCCAAATCAAAGCGGGTGCCTATCAAAAAGTCAATAAAGATTTAATCCCCAACTATAAAAACATCGACCCCGAGCTTCTGAAAATGCTCGAAACCGCCGACCCGGGCAATGAATACGCCGTGCCCTATTTCTCCGGCGTCAACACACTGGCCATCACCGCAAAAGGCAAAGAAATCCTGGGCGGCCAACTGCCTGAAAACGGCTGGGATTTATTATTCAAACCGGAATACACCAACAAGCTGAAACAATGCGGCATCGCCTTGTGGGATACGCCGAGCGAAATGTTCCCCATCGTATTGAACTACTTAGGCAAAGACCCTGCCGGCACCAACCCTGCCGACATTGACGAAGCCGCCAAAGTTTTGGAAAAAATCCGCCCCGATGTGAAACGTTTCAGCCCATCTTATATCGACGAGCTGGCGCGCGGCGACTTCTGTATCGCAGCGGGTAACGGCGGCGATTTGAACATGGCGAAGAAACGCGCCGAAGAAGTGGGCAGCACAGTCGGCATCGAAGTGCTCAACCCCAAAGGCATGGGCTTTTGGATTGAATCATGGCTGATTCCCGCCGATGCCAAAAACATCGTCAACGCCCACAAATATATCGACTGGACGCTGAACCCGGATGTGGCGGCCAAAAACGCTTTGGAAGTAACCTTCGCACCGGCCAGCCTGCCTGCGCGTGAAAAACTGCCGAAAGAGCTGGTGGAAACCCGCTCTATCTTCCCGAACGCCGAAGATATGAAAAACGGTTTTGTCATGCCGCAAATGAGCGACAAAGCGAAAAAACAAACCGTTGCCTTGTGGCAGCAGCTCAAGGCGGGCAAATAATCCGCAGTGCTTATACCCGCGCAAATGCCTGTCTGAAAAGTTTTCAGACAGGCATTGCTTTTATTTGCAGCCATAGAATGCTAATATCGTGCAGTTAAAACGCGGCCGCAACCGCACAAAATATGGCAATCAACATATTTTTGACACAAGGCAGCAAGCCTACATGAATAAAACAATCAAGGAGAATCTTTAGTATGAGCAGCACCCTGCCCCGCCCCGAAGTTGACGAAAACGGCTTACTGGAATATTCCGTGGTTTATACCGACCGCGCATTGAACCACATGTCGCAAAAATTCCGCTCCGCGCTCAATCACATATCCGCCACACTCAAAAAAGTTTACCGCGCCCGACACGTTGCCGTGATTCCCGGCAGCGGCACCTCCGGCATGGAAGCCGTGGCACGCCAACTTGCGCGCGACGAAAAATGCTTGATTGTGCGCAATGGCTTTTTCAGCTTCCGTTGGACGCAGATTCTAGAAAAAGGCGCCTTCGCAGCCGACACCAAAGTGCTTACCGCTCGCCAGAAAGACGCGGCTCAAGCCCCGTTTTCACCCGTGCCGATTGACGAAGTGTGCGCTGAAATTGCCGCCTACAAACCCGCCATCGTATTTGCACCCCACGTTGAAACCGCCTCTGGCATCATGCTGCCTGACGACTACATTCAAAAACTGGCGGAAGCCACTCACGCAGTAGGCGGCCTGCTGGTAATCGACTGCATCGCATCGGGCTGCATCTGGCTGGATATGGAAAAACTCGGTATCGACATCTTGATTTCCGCCCCGCAAAAAGGCTGGAGCGGTTCGCCCGGCTGCGGTTTGGTCATGCTCAACCAAAAGGCTTACGATAAAGTGCAAACCACCGAATCCGACAGCTTCGCACTGGATTTGAAAAAATGGCTGCAAATCATGGAAGCCTTTGAAAACGGCGGCCACGCTTACCATGCCACCCCGCCTACCGATGCTTTGTTCCAACTCTACGAGGTGATGCAGGAAGCCGAAAACATCGGCTTTGAAAACCTGCGCGAAAAACAGCTTGAGCTGGGAAAAAAAGTCCGCACTCTGCTGGCAGAAAAAGGCTATCCGAGTGTTGCTGCACAAGGCTTTGAAGCACCCGGCGTAGTGGTAAGCTACACCACCGATCCCGATATCCAAAGCGGCAAAGCCTTCATCGGATACGGCCTTCAAATCGCATCCGGCGTGCCGCTGCAATGCGGCGAACGCAGCGACTTCCAAACCTTCCGCCTCGGCTTGTTTGGTTTAGACAAGCTGCAAAATGTCGAACGTACAGTTCAAACTTTCGCAGATGCTTTAAACAAACTTTAAATTTTTCATACACAAGGCCGCCCGAAACTCTGCTTTCGGGCGGCCTTTCAGTCTGATAAAATATGTGCTTGATATATTTTCAGACAAGCACATAAATAGCCATCCAATCCAATGCCTGTCTGAAACTTCGTAAGGCACACCATCATGAGCAAACTACAAAACGATAA
Source organism: Neisseria sp. 83E34 (assembly GCF_001308015.1). Lineage (GTDB taxonomy): Bacteria > Pseudomonadota > Gammaproteobacteria > Burkholderiales > Neisseriaceae > Neisseria. Next base: position 61,018 of record NZ_LGYH01000004.1, on the reverse strand, counting down.
ACCTTTCGAGCGCCCCATACTCACCCCGCCGGGCGGCCACAAAAAAGTGCTGCTGCATTCTTGCTGCGCACCATGTTCCGGCGAAGTGATGGAAGCCATGCTCGCTTCAGGCATTGATTTCACCATTTATTTTTACAACCCGAATATCCATCCCAAAAAAGAATACGAAATTCGTAAAAACGAAAACATCGCCTTTGCAGAGAAACACGGTATACCCTTTATTGATGCGGATTATGACGTGGATAACTGGTTCGAACGCGCCAAAGGCATGGAAATGGATCCGGAACGCGGCCGCCGCTGTACCATGTGTTTCGATATGCGTTTCGAGCGTACCGCGCTTTATGCGCACGAACACGGATTTCCCGTAATTACCAGTTCGCTCGGCATTTCACGCTGGAAAAACATGAACCAAATCAACGATTGCGGCGTGCGCGCAGCAGAAAAATACCCCGATCTGGTTTACTGGGAATACAACTGGCGCAAAGGCGGCGGCAGCGCACGCATGATTGAAATCAGCAAACGCGAACATTTCTACCAACAAGAATATTGCGGCTGCGCTTATTCACTGCGTGACACCAACCACCACCGTAAATCCCAAGGCCGCGCTCCGATTAAAATCGGTGTGAAATATTACGGCGACGAAGAAACTGATGAATAGCTCTGCTTACAGCACAGCCTTTTGAAGAATGCCTGTCTGAAAAGTTTTCAGACAGGCATTTTCATCACTCAAGAACAATGGTAAATAGTTAGAATTATAGGAATGCCTGTCTGAATAAATTGATTTTTCAGACAGGCATCGCATCTGAGAAACCGACATTGGATACATTAGAGCGCATCCCATAATAAATCAACTTATAAACTATGCTTTAAACCACGCCCACTCTTAACCCAAAGATGACGATACTGCTCAAGTGGTTCAACTAATCTATATCACCTCAAAGCATTCTGCCAATTCCGCCGCTGTCCGCCCGCTTTCATACTATTTTCAAAATCCTCCAGCATGTCCAACTCAAATCGGCTGAAGCCCGCCCGCTCTCTTGCTTCTAAATTTACATAACCTCGAAAAATAAACATATCGTAACGCGCCAGCAAATTACGGAACAGCGCCACAGGTTCCAAACCCCGTTGCTCGCAAAGCCACACATACCAATGGTTGCCGATCTGCACATGCCCCACTTCATCACGGTAAATAATATCCAGCACCGCACAAGTTTCCTCGTCTCCCCGCTGCGCCACCTTAGCACGGATACCCGGTGTTACATCCAAACCCCTCGCCTCCAAAACCCTCGGCACCAAAGCCATACGCAACAACGGATCAAAAGCCGTTTTATAAGCCATGTCCCACAAATGGTTGTGCGCTTTAAAATCACCGTAATCAAAGCCGTGCGCACGAAGCCGATCGCGCATCAGCACAAAATGATAAGCTTCTTCTTTCGCCACACGCAGCCAGTCGGCGGTATATTGCGGTGGCACGCTGCGGAAGCGGTAAGCTGCGTCCAGCGCGAGGTTGATGGCATTAAATTCAATATGGCATACCGCATGCAGCATAGCAGCATAACCTTCCGGCGTGTTCATTTTGCGTTGTGTCACTTCAGACGGCGGCACCAGCTCCGGCTTTGCCGGATGCCCCGCCATACGAAAATCACACGGCGGCTCATCAGCCGAAGCTGTCAAACTGCCTGTCGCCCAAGCATCAAATGCTTCGTTGGTCAGTTTGCATTTTTCGTCGGCATCATTTGCTGAAAGCGCGGAATATAGAAGAGAATAAATGCTGTTCATCGCTGTATTATAGCGGATTTGCTTATTCTATCCGGCACTCAAGAGATTATTTGAAATACTGTTGTATTTAGCATAGGTAAAAGGGGTTTAAATTCAAGTTAAAGCAATTTTTATTGCCGCTTGAATTTTCAAGGGTTTTAATTTGAACCGCATCTTTACAATTAAACAATGCCCGTCTGAAAAGCGGCCAAACCCTTGTAAATTCTGCTGAATCGCTTAATATGCTTTGCCAAGCAAACAATAAAATTCATCCGAACAGAGAAAGGATACCCCCAATGAAAAAACTCTTTACCGCTGCCACTATTTTTAGCTTAAGCATCAGCGCAGCCCATGCGGGCGCAATTGATGCTTTGAAGCAGTTTAACAATGATTCCGACGGTATCAGCGGCAACTTCACCCAAACCGTGAAAAGCAAAAAGAAAACCCAATCCGCCAGCGGCTCTTTCCAAATCCGCCGCCCGGGTTTATTTCGTTGGGAATACACCAAACCTTACAAGCAAACCATCGTAGGTGACGGCAAAACCATTTGGTTATACGACATTGATTTAAAACAAGTTACCAAATCTAACCAAAACCAAACCATCGGCGACAGCCCGGCCGCCATCTTATCCAACAAAACCGCGCTTGAAAGCAGCTATGCTTTGAAAGAAGACGGTTCATCCGACGGCATTGATTATGTACTCGCCACGCCTAAAAAAAATAATGCCGGCTATCAATACATCCGAATCGGTTTCAAAGGCTCCGCTTTGAGCAATATGCAGCTTAAAGACAGCTTTGGCAATCAAACTACCATTCAATTCAGCAACTTAAACAACAAACCCTCTTTTTCGGGCAACACTTTCACCTTCACGCCGCCTAAAGGCGTAGATGTATTAAGCAACTGATTCAGTAAACAGAATGCCTGTCTGAAAACATTTCAGACAGGCATTTTGGTTTATAATCCCGCTTTTGTTCAATTTGCCGAAACACGCTTTGCTTTATGAAAACCGTAGAAAAAAATGTACTCGTTCTGCACTCGGCCGAACAGATGTTCGAACTGGTCGACCGCGTTGAAGATTATCCGGATTTCCTGCCTTGGTATGGCAAAACCGAAATCATCTCACGCGAAGGCAACGAATTAAAAGCCCGCCTGTTCATGGATTACAAAGGCGTTAAGCAATCTTTCGCTACCCATAACCACAACATTCCCGGACGCGAAATCCATATGGATTTGCTGGAAGGCCCGTTCAAAACTCTAAACGGCACATGGAAATTCATTCCGTTGGGCGATGATGCCTGCAAAATCGAATTTAAGCTGCAATATGATTTTTCCAACCCCTTGCTGGCCACCCTTATCAGCCCGGTTTTCCATCATTTGAGCGGCAAACTGGTAGATTCTTTTATCGAAGAAGCCAATCGCCGCCATGGATAAAATCACCATTGAAATCGTTTACGGCACCCCGCAACAACAGCATCTCCAACGCATGCAGGTTGATTCCGGCACAACTGCACGTCAAGCTGTGCTGCAAAGCGAAATAGCAGAAATCTTTCCCCAAGCTGATTTAACCAATGCGCCCTTGGGCATTTTCGGCAAAGAAGTAAAAGATGATACGGTTTTGCGTGATAAAGACCGTGTAGAAATTTACCGGCCATTGCAGATTGATCCGAAAGAAGCGCGTCGCTTGCGTGTTTCCGGCAAACAGGCCGTAAAAAATAGTGGAAAATAAAACCATTAACACAGGATAAAAGATGACCATCAAAATGATTGTCGGCCTGGGTAATCCGGGCAAAGAATACGAACATACCCGTCATAATGCGGGTTTTTGGCTGCTGGATGAGTTGGCTTGGGCATGGAAAGCCCAGTTTAAAGAAGAAAAAAAATTCTTCGGCGATGTCGCTCGTGTCAGCTTGCCGGAAAGTGGTGAAGTGTGGCTGCTGAAACCCAATACATTTATGAATCTCTCCGGCAAAGCCGTAGGCGCGCTTGCCCAATTTTATAAAATCAAACCAGATGAAATTTTAGTTGTACACGACGAACTGGATATCGCCTGTGGCCGCATCCGCTTCAAACTCGGCGGCGGCAATGGCGGGCACAACGGTTTGAAGGACATTCAAGCCAAACTCGGCACACCCGATTTTTACCGATTACGCTTGGGCATCGGCCATCCGGGAGACCGCAATCTCGTTACCGGCTATGTGCTAAACAAACCAAGCGGCGAAAACAAGCAATTGATTGATGAAGCTATCCATAAATCTATCAAAGGCCTGCCTTTGGTTATGTCTGACAATCTGGAAAAAGCTGTGCGCTTTCTACACAGCAGTTAAGCTTGATCGCTATAATTTAACTAATCACAAACACAATGCCTGTCTGAAAAAATTTTCAGACAGGCATTGTGCTTTAAGCAAAACCTTTATTAATCGTCAAACAAACCGTTTAAAGAAGAAGCTTTTTTATAATAAGGTAATCGGATATGAATGCGAAACACCGCATCGGTTTGCTCGGTTCTCGCCGTAGCATCGTTGTCATACATCAATGCCAACCGCTCTTTCAAATTTTTCAAAGCCATCGAATTGCCCTTGTGCGGCTTAATGTTTAATTCACTTTCTTGCGGCACATAAGGATTTTCAATGGTAATGTAGATCCAACGGTTTTTTAATTCCGTAATCACGGTAATGCAACCGGGACGGTGGGTTGACTCGATACCGTGGAATACCGCATTCTCAAGCAGCGGCTGCAACAACAAATGTGGCGTTTCGGCATCATTCGGCGCATTATGATGCCACATCACCTGCACCCGCGTAGGCCCCATGCGAATCTGCTCAATCGCCATATACTCCTGAGCCCATTCAATTTCCTGCCCAAGCGTACTGCTCTGACTGCCGTCGCGTAATTGTGCGCGGAATAAATTAGCCAAATTCTCCAGCAGCGTTTCCGCATCGTAAGGGCGCAAACGGATTAAACTGATAGCGGCGTTCAAACTGTTAAACAAAAAATGGGGACGAATGCGGGCAGTTAATGCAGTTAATCTTGCTTCCGCCAACGCCGGTTTCAACGACTGTCTTCTATTGGCTTCGTAAAACATCAGTGCGAACACAGTCATGTTGAACTGCCAAAAATGTACCCAAAAATTATCATGCGATTGAAAAAGTACATAATTTATCAAAACAAAAATCAGCAGATTACTAAGATAAGATATAACGACTTCCTGTTCTCTCGGCAACTTGCTGATATAGTCATACATCAGATAGCCTTTGAGCAGAATAGCCAGCAACGTCGGAGCCACCCAGTCAGTTAAGTCCAAAACCTGATCAAAATAAGGCCTGTCTGAAATGGTAATCAGAGGCAGAAACAAAACAGTCACGGCAATAGTCAGGATAATCCGAACCTGTGAGGCCAGATTCCGCATATTGGGCACCGCGAATTTTGACAGAAAGTGACGTATAATATTCGGCATGAGTTTGGCAGTCTGCTTCGTGACGTTTCTTTAATAATTCATCATTATGGAAGTAAAAATGAATAATAGCAAAACTTGGTCAGGTCGTTTTAACGAACCTGTGTCAGAATTAGTAAAAAAATACACCGGTTCAATTGATTTTGATAAAAGGCTCGCCAAATGGGACATCCAAGGCTCCTTAGCCCATGCCGAAATGCTTCGACAGGCAGGCGTTTTGAGCGATGAAGATGTAGCCAACATACAACAAGGCATGACTGAAATCCTTAATGAGATAAAAGCCGGCACGATGCCATGGTCGCTTGACCTTGAAGATGTCCATATGAATATTGAGCGGCGCCTGACCGATAAAATCGGTAACGCCGGAAAACGCCTGCACACCGGACGAAGCCGTAACGACCAAGTTGCAACCGATATCCGCCTTTGGCTTCGCGATGAAATCAGCGAAATCCGCTTGCTGATTCAAGCTTTACAATCTGCTTTGTTAGATTTGGCCGAAGCGCATACCGATACCGTGATGCCGGGTTTTACTCACTTGCAGGTGGCGCAACCGGTAAGTTTCGGCCATCATATGCTGGCTTACGTTGAAATGCTTGGGCGTGATGACGAACGTATGGCCGATTGCCGTAAACGGGTTAATCGCATGCCATTGGGTTCTGCCGCCCTAGCAGGGACTACCTACCCGATCAAACGCGAAATTACTGCACAACTCTTAGACTTTGAACAAATTTGCCAAAATTCACTTGATGCCGTATCTGACCGTGATTTTGCTATTGAATTCACAGCAGCAGCCTCTTTGCTGATGGTTCATTTGAGCCGTTTGAGTGAAGAATTGATTTTATGGATCAGCCCACGTTTCGGTTTTATTGATATTGCAGACCGTTTCTGTACTGGTTCTTCTATTATGCCGCAGAAAAAGAATCCGGATGTACCTGAGTTAGTAAGAGGGAAATCCGGGCGCGTAATCGGCCATCTTACTGCTCTGATTATGCTGATGAAATCGCAACCGCTTGCTTACAACAAAGACAATCAGGAAGACAAAGAACCTTTATTCGATACCGTAGATACTTTGGTTGACACCTTACGAATTTATGCAGATATGGTGCGAGGTATTACAGTTAAACCCGAAAATATGCGTGCCGCAGTGATGCAGGGATTTGCCACTGCCACAGATTTGGCCGATTATCTGGTAAAAAAAGGCATGCCGTTCCGCGACAGCCACGAAGTGGTGGCGCAAGCAGTGCGTCATGCGGACGAAAAGAATGTTGATTTGAGCGAATTGCCTCTAGACACGCTACAAAGCTTTTCTGCTCTGATAGCAGAAGATGTGTATGAAGTGCTCACACCGGAAGGCAGCCTGAATGCCCGCAATCATTTGGGAGGCACGGCGCCGGAGCAGGTTCTCTTTCAAATTGCCCGTTGGAGAAAATTACTGGCGAATTAATACCTATATGAAAACATCATAGAAAACTGCAAGCTTTATTTAAACAGCTTGCAGTTTTTCAGACAGGCACTCGACAACTTAACGACGTAACAACTGATCAGTCGCTCTCTGCGCTCTGACCTTAATATCTTCAGTCATATAAGCTTTCATTTGCGCATAGACCAAAGCAATCACTGCGATATCATCGGTAAAACCCAACGGACCTAATAAATCAGGAATACTATCGATCGGGCTAAAAAAATAGATTAATGCGCCTGCAATAATCAGCTTGGCACGCTTAGGCACGGCCGGTGATTTGTATAGAAAGTATAATGCATAGAGCTGCTTGACCGCTGGCCCGCCAAGCCGGGCTGCAAATCGCGCCAATTTTCTTAAAAAGCCAGGCTCATCAAGCTGGCGCCGACGAAATGAAGGGATAAAATCTTCCGGCTTTTTAGTGTGGTTCATTTACTATCCTCTGTATGATGTTGAACTTAAAATAATGTCTCTAAATAAGTAGCGTTTCAGACATTGAATTTCAAGTTTAAAATATTAACTTTATTAAAAATTCACATAGCCTTACATAATTATTTATAACCGAAAAACTTAATATTCAGCCAAAGCAACTAGTTGCAAATAATACTAAAGAAGCACGGCAATAAAAATTCAACATCATATTTTATGCTGATTTTTTTACCCTACTTATCCAACAAAATGCCTGTCTGAAAAGTTTTCAGACAGGCATTTTTTAATTTCTAAAAATTAATCGGAAAATTACAGCAAGTGAGCCACACCGGCTTTTTCTTCTTCCAATTCTTTAAGAGTAATGTCAATGCGTTCTTGGCTGAAACTGTCAATGTCCAAACCTTGAACGATTTTGTATTCGCCATTTTCACAAGTTACCGGGAAACCGAACATAGTGCCTTCAGGAATACCGTAAGAACCATCAGAAGGAATACCCATAGTCACCCATTTGCCGTTTGTGCCCAAAACCCAATCACGGATGTGGTCGATAGCGGCATTCGCAGCAGAAGCTGCGGAAGATAATCCGCGCGCTTCAATAATTGCGGCACCACGTTTGCCCACGGTAGGCAGGAACACTTCTGCATTCCAAACTTGATCGTTAATCATGTCTTTCACGCTCTCACCATTGATAGTGGCAAAGCGATAATCTGCGTACATGGTTGGAGAGTGGTTACCCCATACACACAGTTTCTCAATATCTTTAACTGATTTGCCGGTTTTCTCAGCAATTTGGCTGGCTGCACGGTTATGATCCAAGCGCAGCATTGCAGTAAAGTTTTTCGCAGGCAGATCAGGAGCGGATTTCATAGCAATATAAGCATTGGTATTCGCAGGATTACCCACTACCAAAACTTTCACATCACGGCTGGCAACTTTATTCAATGCAGCACCTTGAACAGTGAAAATCTCTGCATTGGCCTGCAACAAATCAGCACGTTCCATACCTTTGCTTCTCGGACGCGCGCCCACCAAAATAGCGATATCCGCATCTTTAAACGCCACTTCCGGATCATCAGAAGCCACCATACCTTCCAGCAGAGGGAATGCACAATCTTGCAGCTCCATCATCACACCCTTAACCGCATTTTGTGCTTGCGGCAAATCCAGCAGCTGCAAAATTACTGGCTGGTCTTTACCCAACATCTCGCCACTAGCAATGCGGAACAACAAGCTGTAACCAATCTGGCCAGCAGCACCAGTAACGGCGACACGAACGGCTTTTTTCATTTAAAACTCTCCTGAGTAAATATTGTTTATTTTGAAAGGCACAAAGCTCAAAACCATAAGCTCTGTCATATGTTAATGGTAATTATGTCAATAGATAAAGAAATTTTAAGCAGCAATCACAATCCGCCGCAGCTGAAATAGTTAAGCCAACATCCAATTTCCATTTCATTTTGACGATAACGAATGACCAACGTTGAAACGTACAGCCTATCCGACATTGTGTATCATACCAATAAATGTAGGGACTTGTAATTTAATTTTTAACAAAATTATTCAAACACCTTCCAACACATCATCTACAAACAGCTGATAAAGAGTAACATTATGCCGAATAAACACATCCACAAAATCCATCTGCCCAATTGCTTAAATTTTGCTCAAAATCTTGTAAATTATTATGCTCATTAAGCTTTTTTTTCATTCAGTAAGATAACAACATTAAGTTTTTAATGCTGTTGGTAAATTTCATAAAATTATTTACCAAAAAAGACTACACAATCTCACTTAAACAGAGTAAATTACGCCTCAACGTAGTTTATTGTAATTTTCCGGTTGCTGTGAAACTGCGTGGCTTTGAGTGTGTTGAGTATTAATTGATTAAGAGGAATTGAGATGCAGACGAAAAAACGACCTGTGTTTCTGGATTTACAGCAAATCAAGCTGCCAATTCCAGGGATTGTTTCGATTTTGCACCGGATCAGCGGCGTTATTCTGTTTATTATGTTGCCGATTCTACTGGCATTATTAAGCGGTTCATTAAGCAACGGAGAAACCTTTGAAACTTATAAGGCATTTGCCGATAATTTCTTTGTTAAGCTTATTCTAATCGGTGTATTGTGGGCCTTAATGCATCATTTGATCTCAGGTGTTCGCTTCTTATTATTGGATGCCCACAAAGGCCTAGAGCTTCAAACCGCCCGCAAAACGGCTCGAATCGCACTCTATTCAGGCATTGCGTCTGCTTCGGTATTGGGGGTTGCATTATGGTAAACCGTAAATTAGCCGGAGCTCATTACGGCCTGCGCGATTGGGCAATGCAGCGTATTACCGCTGTAGTGATGTTGGTTTATACCGTCATCTTTTTCTTTTTTCTATTGAGTATGTTTGGTGCTGATGACTACACCGAATGGCAACAGTTTTTTGGCAAAACTTGGGTTAAAGTCTTTACCCAAACCACTTTTATTGCAGTGTTTTTACATGCATGGGTAGGTATCCGCGACCTTTGGATGGACTATATCAAACCGTTTGGTCTGCGCCTGTTCCTACAATCTGCAACCATCGTTTGGTTGGTGGGCTGCGCCGTTTATTCAATTAAAGTGATTTGGGGTTAATGATGACTTTTCCTGTACGCAAATTTGATGCCGTTATTGTAGGCGGCGGCGGTGCTGGTTTACGCGCAGCACTTCAATTATCCAAAGCCGGTTTAAATACCGCTGTTTTATCAAAAGTATTCCCGACTCGTTCACATACTGTTGCTGCACAAGGCGGTATTTCTGCTTCACTGGGTAATGTGCAAGAAGATCGTTGGGATTGGCATATGTACGACACAGTTAAAGGTTCTGACTGGTTGGGAGACCAAGACGCCATCGAATTTATGTGTCGCCGCGCTCCTGAAGCCGTAATTGAATTAGAACATATGGGCATGCCTTTTGACCGCGTAGAAAGCGGCAAAATTTACCAACGCCCTTTCGGCGGTCATACTGCCGAACATGGGAAACGTGCCGTTGAACGCGCTTGTGCCGTAGCTGACCGCACAGGTCATGCCATGTTGCATACCCTCTATCAGCAAAATGTACGTGCCAATACCCAATTCTTCGTTGAGTGGACTGCTCTTGATCTGATTCGTGATGAAAACGGGGGTGTTGTGGGCGTAACCGTAATGGAAATGGAAACCGGTGACGTATATATTTTCCACGCAAAAGCCGTATTATTTGCTACCGGTGGCGCGGGACGTATTTACGCTTCATCAACCAATGCCTTTATGAATACAGGTGACGGCTTAGGTATTTGCGCACGTGCCGGCATTCCCCTTGAAGATATGGAATTCTGGCAATTCCACCCTACAGGTGTGGCCGGAGCCGGCGTATTGATTACAGAAGGCGTTCGCGGCGAAGGCGGCATTCTTCTGAACTGTGACGGCGAACGCTTTATGGAACGCTATGCGCCAACCGTAAAAGACTTGGCTTCACGTGACGTCGTATCCCGTGCTATGGCTATGGAGATTTACGAAGGCCGCGGTTGCGGTAAAAACAAAGACCACGTTCTTCTGAAAATTGATCACATTGGTGCTGAAAAAATTATGGAAAAATTGCCTGGAATCCGTGAAATTTCCATCCAATTCGCAGGCATCGATCCAATTAAAGATCCGATTCCCGTTGTTCCTACCACGCATTATATGATGGGCGGTATTCCCACCAACTATTTAGGTGAAGTAGTTGTTCCAGAAAACGGCAATCCTGAAGTTGTTGTGAAAGGCTTATACGCAGCTGGCGAATGTGCTTGTGCATCCGTACACGGCGCTAACCGTTTAGGAACCAACTCCTTGTTGGACTTGGTAGTATTCGGCAAGTCTGCCGGTGACAGCATGATTGAATTCATTAATACTCAATCAGATTGGAAGCCTCTACCAAACAATGCTGGCGAATTTACCAAACAACGTTTGGATCGTTTGAATAATCAATCCGGCGGTGAAAACGTTGATGAATTACGCCGTGAACTCCAACGCACTGTGCAGTTGCACGCGGGCGTTTTCCGTACCGATGCAATTCTGAAAGAAGGCGTAGACAAAGTTTTGGATCTGTATGAACGCTGTAAGAACACAGAAATCAAAGATAAAAGCCAAGTTTGGAACACAGCCCGAATCGAAGCTTTGGAGCTGGACAATCTGATGGAAGTAGCCAAGGCTACATTGATCTCAGCAGAAGCCCGCAAAGAATCACGAGGCGCACACGCATCTGATGACCACCCTGAACGCGATGACGAAAACTGGATGAAACACACTCTGTTTTATTCAGCAGACAACAGCCTTCATTACAAACCGGTTCACACCAAACCACTTACCGTAGATTATATCGAGCCGGCTAAACGCGTTTACTAAGGAACACACAACATGGAAAAAGTACGTTTCAAAGTGTACCGCTATAATCCTGATGTGGATGCCAAGCCGTACATGAAAGATTATGAGATTGAAATTGAACCGACCGACGTTAAACTGTTAGATGCGATGGTGAAAATCAAAGCTCAAGATGACAGTTTTTCTTTCCGTCGCTCGTGCCGCGAAGGTATTTGCGGCTCAGATGGCATGAACATTAACGGTAAAAATGGTTTGGCCTGTTTAACGGATATTCGTAGCCTGCCGCAACCTATCATACTGCGCCCGTTGCCTGGTTTGCCTGTGATTCGTGATTTGATTGTGGATATGACTCAATTCTTCAAACAATATCACTCTATCAAACCATATGTAGTGAATGATACTCCGGCACCTGAGCGTGAACGTTTACAATCTCAGGAAGACCGTAAAGAATTGGACGGTCTGTATGAATGTATTCTCTGCGCTTGCTGCTCAACTGCCTGCCCCTCTTTTTGGTGGAACCCTGACAAATTTGTCGGTCCTTCAGGCTTGTTAAACGCTTATCGTTTTATCGCTGATAGCCGTGACACTATTACCAATGAGCGTTTGGATAATTTGAATGATCCATATCGGTTGTTCCGTTGCCACACAATTATGAATTGTGTAGATGTTTGTCCGAAGCATCTCAACCCGACACGTGCTATCGGTAAGATTAAAGAAATAATGTTGAAACGAGCCATCTAAATATGGTAACTTTTGACGAATCTGCGAAACGGCGCATCCGTTTCCTCACACGCCGTGGACTGCTTGAGCTAGATATCTTGCTCGGGCGGTTCATGGAAACAGAATTCCAGCACTTAAGTGATGAAGAACTTGTGATATTTGTGGAAATCTTAGATTTGCCAGACCAAGAATTTTTAGCTTTGGTTAATCAAAAAGAGCAAACAGATCGCGATGATTTCAAACTGATTCTGGAAAAAATCAGAAATGCTTGATTTGGCATATATAAACAAATTATATATTTATATATACCCAAGCGGCTTTCTGAGGTTTCAACAAAACCCGAACATAAGAATAAAGGAGTTAAGAGATGTCTAAAACCGTTAAAGTACAAATTGAAGGAAAAGAAACCTTAGAGTTACCAGTATTGCAAGGTACTTTAGGGCATGATGTAGTAGACATCAGAACCTTCACAAAAGGTTCAAATATGTTTACTTTTGACCCCGGCTTTGTATCTACTGCAAGCTGTGAGTCGAAAATCACCTTCATCGACGGAGAAAAAGGTCAACTCTATTACCGTGGCTATCCCATTGAGCAACTCGCTGAACATAGCGATTACCTCGAAACCTGCTATCTACTGATTTACGGCGAACTTCCAACTGCAGAACAAAAAGAGAAGTTCGTTAACACAGTAACAAAACATACCATGGTACATGAACAATTAACTTGGTTCTTCCGTGGCTTCCGTCGTGATGCACACCCGATGGCTATGATGGTTGGTGTAGTGGGCGCATTGTCTGCTTTCTACCAAGACAGCTTGGAAATTTCTGACCCAGAACACCGAAAAATTGCAATCTATCGATTGATTTCCAAGATTCCAACAATCGCTGCGATGTGCTACCGTTATTCAAACGGTTTACCTTTTAACTATCCTCGCAATGACTTGTCTTATACTGCTAATTTCATGTATATGACATTCGCTACTCCTTGTGAATCTTACGAGCCCAATCCTGTTTTAGTAAGAGCTTTGGATCGCATCTTTATTCTGCACGCAGACCATGAGCAAAACGCCTCTACTTCTACTGTACGCTTAGCTGGTTCATCTGGTGCCAATCCATTTGCATGTATTGCTGCCGGCATCGCAAGCTTGTGGGGACCTGCTCACGGCGGAGCCAACGAAGCCGTGCTGAAAATGCTTGATGAAATCGGCGATGTATCTAATGTGGCTGCTTTCATGGAAGGTGTGAAAGAGCGTAAATACCGTTTAATGGGTTTCGGCCATCGTGTATATCGCAATATGGATCCACGAGCTAGCATTATGCGCGAAACTTGTTATGAAGTTTTGAAAGAACTTGGCTTAGAGAATGATCCGAAGTTCAAGTTGGCTATGGAATTAGAGAAAATCGCTCTGAATGATCCGTTCTTCATTGAGCGTAAACTCTATCCGAACGTAGACTTCTATTCTGGTATCGTACTGTCTGCTTTAGGTATCCCGGTATCCATGTTTACTGTAATCTTTGCTTTGGCTCGTACCGTAGGCTGGATTTCACACTGGCATGAAATGATTAGCGACCCGAACCAAAAAATCGGTCGTCCACGCCAACTTTACACAGGTTCGGCTCGTCGTGACTTCGTTCCAGTAGACAAACGTTAATATTTTACTGATAAGTTTTCAGACAGGCACTTTTGAATCATCAATGCCTGTCTGAAAACTAAACTATATTTGACATCAAAATACACTCAAAAACTTTAGCAGCGTATCGCATTCACACACTTACCATTCACCCTAACGAATAAACCAATTTTTAGATTTATTCTAATTTTTTCACTTTCAATGCAAAGACATAGCTATGATGGATGAACAACAAAGTTTTTCATATCTGTTTGGTTCCAATGCTCCCTATATTGAAGAGCTTTATGAGAACTATCTGAACGATCCGGATTCCGTTAACGATCATTGGAAGCAATATTTCTCTCAACTGGCAGCCCAACCCGGTGCAGTTGAACGTGATGTTGCCCACCGACCGATTCAGGAGTCTTTCGCTAATTTGGCAAAACAAAAAGCCACTGCAGCCATTACTGGCGGCTTGGATGAAACTCTGCTAAAAAAACAAGTTGGTGTATTACGTTTGATGTCTGCCTACCGTATTCAAGGTGTAGGTGCTGCGCAACTTGACCCACTCAATCGCATGCCACCTCGCAATCTTGATGCACTCGACCCAAAATTTCACGGTTTAAGCGATGCCGATATGGCTGTACGCTTTAGCGTTGGAGAAGGTGATTTCTCTGGCGACGATAAAATGACTTTGTCTGATATCGTCAGCAAACTGAAGCAAACCTATTGCGGGCATATCGGTGTGGAATATATGTATATTGCCAACACAGAAGAGCGCCGCTGGATCCGCAATTATTTTGAAGGAACACTATCTACTCCTTCTTTTAATACCGAACAAAAACGCTATATTCTAAAACAGGTTACTGCTGCTGAAACTTTGGAGCGCTACCTACATACTAAATATGTCGGTCAAAAACGCTTTTCTGTTGAAGGTGGCGAAAGCTCAATCGCCGGTTTAAATTATTTAATTCAAAATGCAGGTAAAGATGGCGTAGAAGAAGTCATTATCGGCATGGCTCACCGTGGCCGTTTAAATGTATTGGTTAATACCTTAGGTAAAAAACCAAGCGACTTATTTGCAGAATTCGAAGGCAAAGCTGCAATTACATTGCCGAGCGGTGACGTGAAATACCACATGGGTTTTAGCTCCGACATTGCCACACAAAACGGCCCTATGCATGTTTCACTCGCATTCAACCCTTCCCACTTGGAAATTGTAAATCCGGTAGTAGAAGGTTCAACACGCGCAAAACAACGTCGTCGCGGCGAAAACGGTCAAGAACAAGTTCTTCCTGTTTTGATTCATGGTGACTCTGCATTTATCGGTCTGGGTGTCAACCAAGCAACATTCAACCTTTCTAAAACCCGTGGTTATACCACAGGTGGTACTATCCATTTGGTTATCAACAACCAGATCGGCTTTACCACATCAGACACACGAGATGTGCGCTCTACCGTTTATTGTACGGATATCGCAAAAATGGTGGAAGCACCAGTATTCCATGTAAACGGAGATGATCCCGAAGCAGTGTGTTTCGTTGTACAGGCTGCTTTAGACTACCGAAAACAATTCAAAAAAGATGTCGTTATTGATTTAGTATGTTATCGTAAACTTGGTCACAATGAAGGCGATGACCCGACATTAACCCAACCGATGATGTATAAAAAAGTTAGCCAGCATCCAGGCACTCGTGCTTTATATGCAGATAAGCTGATTAATGAAGGCGTTGTAACTAAAGAAGAAGCAGAAAGCTATATTCAAACATACCGCGATGCCTTGGATAAAGGCGAGCACGTGGAGCAAACCCGTTTGACCGACTACGAAAGCAAACACCGTATTGATTGGTCTAAATACCAAAGCAAAGATTGGCGCGAAAAAGTTGAAAGTGGTTTACCTGCAGCCGATATTAAACGCTTAGCGGATAAATTTACTGAAATACCTGACAATTTTGCTTTGCACAACACCATTAAACGAGTTATCGATTCCCGTAAAGCCATGGCTTCCGGCGAGCAACCGATCGATTGGGGTATGGCTGAAACTTTAGCTTACGCAAGTTTGGTTACTAATGGTATCGGTGTCCGTATTTCAGGAGAAGACTCCGGCCGAGGTACATTCTCTCACCGCCATGCAGTATTCCACGATCAAAATCGTGAAAAGTCAGATGGCGGCACATACATTCCTCTGCGCAATATGAGTGAAGGTCAAGCAAGTTTTTCCGTTATTGATTCCATTCTTAACGAAGAAGCAGTAATGGCCTACGAGTACGGCTACGCATGTTCTGCACCTAATAAACTTGTTATTTGGGAAGCTCAGTTCGGTGACTTTGCCAATGGCGCACAAGTGGTTATTGATCAATTTATTTCTTCAGGCGAAACCAAGTGGGGACGTTTGTGCGGCTTAACGACCATTCTGCCACACGGCTACGACGGACAAGGCCCGGAGCACTCATCTGCACGTTTAGAGCGCTGGCTACAACTATGCTCAGAAGAAAACATGCAAATTGTTATGCTTTCAGAAGCCTCTCAAATGTTCCATGTTTTGAGACGCCAATCTTTAAGATCGCTTCGCAGACCGCTTGTAATCTTTATGTCTAAACGCTTACTGCGCTTTAAAGATTCAATGAGCCCGCTTGAAAACTTTACCGAAAGCTCTGAATTCCGCCCACTTATCGGCGATATGGTTCAACGTAAAAACAATAACAGCGTGAAGCGAATCATTCTGTGCGCAGGTCAAGTGTATTATGACTTGGCCGCTGCCCGAGAAGAGCGTAAATTGCTTGATGATATTGCCATCGTTCGTGTTGAGCAGCTTTATCCGTTCCCATATGAAGAAATTCAAGCTGAACTGGCTAAGTATCCGAATGCAAAAGAAGTTATGTGGGCACAGGAAGAACCCCGCAACCAAGGGGCCTTCCACCAAATTCGCCACCGCATTGAACGTGTATTAAATGCTTCACAAAAACTATCTTATGCAGGCCGACCGACCAGCGCCTCACCAGCTGTTGGTTATATGAGCAAGCACGTTGCCCAACTTAAACAGTTGGTTGATGATGCAATGAACCTGAATTGATCTTACAAATGCCTGTCTGAAAAACATCATTTTCAGACAGGCTTACCCAAAACCGGAGAATAAAATGATTGTTGAAGTAAATGTTCCTGTATTTGCCGAAAGCATTACTGAAGGTACCTTGTTGTCTTGGCACAAAAAAGTTGGAGAATCTGTTGCTCGTGATGAAGTATTGGTAGATATCGAAACAGATAAAGTCGTATTAGAAGTACCCGCCCCTCAAGCAGGCGTGTTGGTAGAAATTATCGTACAAGACGGTGAAACCGTTGAAACTCAACAGCTCTTAGCTAAAATTGATACCGAAGCTGCTGCTTCTGTTCAAGAAGCACCCGCACAAGAATCTCCACCCACAGCAGCGCAAGCTAGTGCAGCTCCAGCTTCCTCTTCACAATCCGGCGTTGCTATGCCGGCTGCAGCCAAGTTGGCGGCAGAAAAAGGCGTAGACATCAGCAACGTACAAGGCTCTGGTCGTGACGGTCGAGTTTTGAAAGAAGATGTGCAAAACGCAGCACCTTCTGCGCCTAAAGCTTCCACAGCGGCTGCACCTCTACCTGTCGGTGAACGTCCTGAGCAGCGTGTTCCGATGAGCCGTCTGCGCGCCCGTGTTGCCGAACGTCTACTGGCATCACAACAAGAAAATGCAATCCTGACCACCTTTAATGAAGTGAACATGAAACCGGTGATGGATTTGCGTAATAAATACAAAGAAAAATTCGAAAAAGAACACGGCGTCAAACTTGGCTTTATGTCATTCTTTGTTAAAGCAGCTGTTGCAGCTTTGAAGAAATTCCCAGTTGTAAATGCATCCGTTGACGGTAAAGATATCGTTTATCATGGTTACTTCGATATCGGTATCGCTATCGGCAGCCCACGTGGTTTGGTTGTACCCATCCTGCGTGATGCGGATCAAATGAGCATCGCTGACATCGAAAAAGCTATTGTTGATTACGCCGTAAAAGCCAAAGACGGTAAAATTGCTATTGAAGATTTAACCGGTGGTACGTTCAGCATCACCAATGGCGGCACTTTCGGTTCCATGATGTCTACCCCGATCATCAACCCGCCACAATCTGCTATTTTAGGTATGCACGCAACTAAAGAACGAGCCGTGGTGGAAAACGGCCAAGTCGTTGTCCGCCCGATGATGTACTTAGCTTTATCTTACGACCACCGAATCATCGACGGTAGAGAAGCTGTGTTAACGCTCGTTACCATCAAAGATTTATTGGAAGATCCTACTCGTTTGCTGCTTGATTTATAAGAGCAATTTCAGACAGGCATATTTAAAATATGCCTGTCTGAAATTCTACGTAAAGGAGTTCAAGCATGAAATGTTTAATTTTATTATTTACTAGTCTAACCTTAGTTGCCTGCGCAACACCAAACCCCGCATACACGCTTACGGCTTACACGACCAAAGGTAGAATGTTAGGAAAAAAAGTCGAACTTTCCTCGAATAAGGCTGGTATTCCGATGATGCGTGATACATTATGCAAAACCTATCCCAACGCCATTATTCGCGTTCGGGATAAAAATGGTAATGAAGCTACGGAATATAGCCCTTATACTTGCCGTTAAATTTCATGCTGCGAAATATCAAAAACCAATATTTAAAATATTTTAAGGATAAACTATGTCTCAATATGATGTTGTTGTAATCGGCGCTGGCCCTGGCGGTTATATTGCTGCTATCCGAGCTGCACAACTTGGCTTTAAAACTGCCTGTATTGATGCTGGTGTCAATAAAGCCGGCGACGCGCCTGCACTTGGCGGAACCTGTTTAAATGTCGGATGCATTCCTTCTAAAGCGCTTTTACAATCAAGCGAACATTTTCATGCTGCGCAACATGATTTTGCCGAACACGGTATCAATATAGGCAGCGTTAAGTTTGATGCAGCTAAGATGATTGAACGCAAGGATGCCATCGTTACCAAACTTACCGGCGGCATCGCATTCCTCTTCAAAAAAAATAAAGTCGAGAGCATTCATGGTAAAGGATCATTTAAGGGTAAAAACGGTGATCTGTATCAAATCGAAGTAGACAATAAAGGCGAAAAAAGCTTGGTTGAAGCCAAAAATGTTATCGTTGCTACCGGTTCTGTGCCACGTCCACTTCCTCAAATTGCTATTGATAACATCAATGTATTGGATAATGAAGGCGCCCTCAATTTAACAAAAGTACCTAAAAAGCTTGGTATTATCGGCGCCGGCGTGATTGGCTTGGAAATGGGTTCTGTTTGGAAACGAGTGGGTGCGGATGTAACTATTTTAGAAGTGCTTCCCACATTCTTGGCCGTAGCAGATCAACAGATTGCCAAAGAAGCATTCAAATACTTCACCAAAGAACAAGACTTAGATATTCAACTGGGTGTAAAAATCGGTGAAATCGAAAGCAAAAAGCAAGGTGTAACCATCAATTATGAAACTGCCGATGGCCAGGCCAAAAAAGAAACTTTTGATAAACTCATTGTTTCCATTGGCCGTATTCCCAATACTGACGGTTTGAATGTTGAAGCTATAGGTTTGGAAAAAGACGAACGTGGCTTTGTGAAAGTAGATGATGAATGCCGCACCAATTTGCCGAATGTTTGGGCAATCGGAGATGTCGTACGCGGTCCGATGCTAGCGCATAAAGCAAGCGAAGAAGGCGTTGCTGTCGCAGAACGAATTGCTGGTCAAAAACCTCATTTAGATGCTAACACTATTCCTTTCGTTATCTACACCGACCCCGAAATTGCATGGGTGGGTAAAACTGAAGAACAGCTTAAAGCTGAAGGTATAGAATACAAAAAAGGAACTTCAGGCTTTGGAGCAAACGGCCGAGCTTTGGGGCTAGGCAAAGCAAAAGGTACGGTAAAAATTCTCTCTGATGCAAAAACTGACCGTATTTTAGGTGTACATATGGTTGGACCAATGGTTAGCGAATTAATAACCGAAGGTGTTATAGGTTTAGAATTCAAAGCATCCAGTGAGGATATTGCCCGCATTATTCACGCACACCCAACTTTATCTGAAGTATTGCATGAAGCAGCGCTAGCTGTAGATAAACGCGCTTTACATGGATAATTTACAATATTCATTATAAAAGACCGTTCAATGAACGGTCTTTTTTGTAGCTATGTAACATAGATTTAACGGGCTTTTGGAATAATAAAAATCACGGAAGCCTTATATAGTCAATCAACTTAAGAAAAAATACATACGTCATAATCGAGCTTGAACCGAGCATTTCTCAACATTACCTAAATTCAAAATACTCGGGTCAAGCCCGAGTATGATGACATTGTTACTATGTAAGTGGTTTAACTATACCTTAACAATACTTACAATGATTTTTTCCAATTGATCAAAAATATTACAATATCATCAAATTTTACAAGCACCGCCCGCACAACCATCATCCTGTAAATCCACTTGTGTATCATCCGCACCATCGCGCGTATTATGATAATAAAGTGTTTTCAAACCATATTTATATGCTGTCAACAGATCTTTGAGCATTTGTTTCATAGGCACGCGACCACCTTCAAAACGCTGTGGGTCATAGCTGGTATTAGCAGAAATAGATTGATCAACAAACTTCTGCATAATCCCTACTAATTTGATGTACCCATCATTATTTTTCATCTGCCATAACAGTTCATAATCATTCTTTAAACGCTGAAATTCAGGTACAACCTGTTTTAATATTCCGTCTTTAGAAGCTTTGATTGAAACCAACCCGCGCGGGGGCTCAATGCCATTGGTTGCATTCGCTATTTGACTGGAAGTTTCTGACGGCATCAAAGCGGTTAATGTGGAATTACGTAAACCATACTGTAAAATTTCAGAACGTAAGCCCTCCCAATCTAAATGGAGCGGCTCATCGCAAATACTGTCTAAATCTTTTTTGTAAGTATCAATTGGCAATTTTCCTTGAGAATAAGTGGTTTCTTTAAACAAAGGACACGTACCATATTCTTTAGCCAAAGCGACTGAAGCTTTCAATAAATAATATTGGATAGCTTCAAAAGTCCTGTGTGTTAAATTAATGGCAGAATCATCGCTGTATCTCACTCCGTTTTTAGCCAAATAATAGGCATAGTTAATTACACCGATACCCAAGGTTCGACGGTTCATTGTGGCATTATAAGCAGCTTTCACAGGGTAATCCTGATAATCAAGCAAAGCATCTAATGCGCGAACTGCCAAATCAGCCAAGCTTTCCAGCTCATCCAAACTTTCCAATGCGCCAAGATTAAATGCAGACAACGTGCATAGAGCAATTTCACCATTTTCATCATTGATGTCATTCAATGGTTTGGTTGGTAATGCTATTTCTAAACACAAATTTGATTGGCGAACCGGAGCTACCTTGGAGTCAAATGGGCTATGCGTATTGCAATGATCCACATTCTGAATGTAAATACGTCCGGTACTTGCTCGCTCTTGCATCAATAAGGAGAATAAGTCCGTCGCAGGAATAACACGTTTACGGATATTTTCATCTTGCTCATACTTAGTATAAAGCCGCTCAAATTCATCCTGATCTTCAAAGAATGCATCATACAAGCCAGGAACTTCATGAGGAGAAAATAAAGCGATATTTCCCCCCTTAATCAAACGTGTATATAGTAAACGGTTTATCTGTACAC
The DNA here is from genome assembly GCF_001308015.1 of Neisseria sp. 83E34. Classification (GTDB taxonomy): domain Bacteria; phylum Pseudomonadota; class Gammaproteobacteria; order Burkholderiales; family Neisseriaceae; genus Neisseria. The sequence continues at coordinate 39,526 of NZ_LGYH01000004.1, read as the reverse complement.
CATAATCGAGATGCCGCACACGGTTATCTTCTACACCCCGATTGTTTTTCAAGACCAAGAGGCTTTCCACTTCAAGGTGCCAAAGCGGATAAAACAATGTTGCGGCACCACCACGCACACCGCCCTGAGAACACGATTTCACGGCTGCCTGAAACATTTTAAAGAAAGGAATACAGCCTGTATGCTGAGCTTCTCCTCCGCGAATCGCACTGCCTAATCCACGAATACGGCCGGCATTAATGCCGATTCCTGCACGCTGGGAAACATATTTAACGATTGAGCTGGTAGTGGCATTGATACTATCTAAGCTGTCGTCACACTCAATCAATACGCATGAACTAAATTGGCGTGTTGGCGTACGCACACCGCTCATTATTGGTGTAGGCAATGAAATTTTAAATTGGCTGGTAGCATCATAAAAACGCTTAACATAATTTAAGCGGCTTTCTTTAGGGTATCTGGCAAATAAACACATAGCCACTAACACGTACAAAAACTGAGGGGTTTCGTAAATTTCGCGTGTTACCCGGTTTTGTACAAGATATTTGCCTTCAAGCTGCTTCACAGCAGCATATGAGAAAGTCATATCCCGCTCATGATCTATATAATCATTCAGCTCATTAAATTCTGCTTCGGTATAGTCTTCTAGAAGGTGTTTGTCATATTTACCTTCTGCCACCAGTTTAGAAACATGGATGAATAAGTGTGGGGGCTCATATTGGCCGTAAGCAATTTTGCGTAAATGGAAAATGGCCAAACGCGCTGCTAAATATTGATAGTCGGGAGATTCTTCCGAAATTAAATCCGCTGCCGCCTTGATGATGGTTTCATGAATATCGTCTGTACGTATCCCATTATAGAACTGGATATGCGATTTCAATTCAACCTGAGAAACCGAAACGTTATCCAAACCTTCCGCCGCCCAAGTAATAACACGGTGGATTTTGTCTAAATTCAGTTCTTCTAAACGACCATCACGCTTGGTCACTTTCAGGTTGCTTGTTGCATTCATCAGTTCATCCTAAGTCACTTCAAGTATTAATTTAATAGGTCTCTAATGGGTACACTATTTTTCAACAATATATAATATTTTTCTGGCTTTAGACAGTCTTGACAAAAAACTGTAATCCTAGTTCAACACTCCCTTGCATGATACTTAAGACATCAATACTTCGATAACTCTTGCCATAACCGAATATTTGCTCAGCAAAATAATAACTGTTAATTTTTGAAAATCAAAATTTATGTCGCGTCACGCACTACAAAAAGTAAAAACCTTGTCTATCGACAAGGTTTTTCATTGACATAAATCTTTATTCTGCTGCTGGCGTTTCTGCCGAGGCGGCAGCTTGTTGCTGTACTGCTTGTTTATTCTCGTGTTGTAGGCTTACTGCGCGCGCAGGAACAATTGTTGAGATCGCATGTTTATAAACCATTTGAGTTACAGAAGTGTTACGCAATAACACAACATATTGGTCGAACGACTCAACTTGGCCTTGTAATTTAATACCGTTCACCAAATAAATAGATACAGGAACATGTTCCTTACGAAGTGCATTCAAGAAAGGATCTTGTAGCATTTGTCCTTTAGCTGTCATATTTAATACTCCATTTTTATGATTTTTGATTGTAATAATTTGTACTACTTTGGAATTGTAGCCTTGAATGCTCATTTTTACCAATCTTTTTCGGTAAGAATGTGCAAAACATTTATTCAGCATCTGAATTAACCATAATCAGCTTGCCGGATAAATCTCTTTTCAGACAGGCATTGAATGCCTGTCTGAAAATCTTAGTTTGCGCTTTGTTTTTTCTTGATGCTTACTTGGCGCTTTTTCTTTAGACGGTTTTTTTCTACTTTTTTGCCTTCTCGTTTTTCAATCCTATTGCTCAATTGTACTCGTCGTAACGGTTTGTTTTTCGGCTTCTCATCCGCATTTTCATAAGGGTTATCTGACACATTGTATTGAATACGCAGAGGTGTGCCTTGCAGATTAAAAGCTTTTCTAAAAGTCTGTGTCAGATACCGGGTATAGGCCTCGGGTATGTGTTGCAAGGCGTTGCCGTGTATAACGATAACAGGCGGGTTCATACCGCCCTGATGGGCATAGCGCATCTTTGGTCGAACCAATCCGGCACGGGGTGGGGCTTGACGCTCAATCGCACTTTGTAAAACACGGGTAATTTTCGGTGTTGGCATTTTTATCATGGCAGCATCATAAGCCGCCTGAATACTTGCAAACAAACCGTCGATACCTTTTTCTTTCAATGCTGAAATATAGTGAAATTTGGCAAAATCTAAAAAATACAGTTTGCGTGCAATATCGCGTTTGATTTGAACCTTTCTATCTTCATCAATATCGTCCCATTTATTGACCGCTACGACCAAAGCCCGACCCGCTTCCAGTGCAAAACCTGCAATGGTGGCATCTTGGTCTGCAATATCTTGCTGTGCATCTAATACCAACACGGCTACATTAGATGCTTCCACTGCTTGCATAGCTTTAATCACTGAAAATTTTTCAACGGCTTCTTCAACTTTTCCGCGCCTGCGTACACCTGCGGTATCGATGATGGTAAAAGGTTTACCTTCACGCTCAAAATCGATATGGATACTGTCTCGCGTGGTGCCTGCCATATCAAAAGCAATTACCCGCTCTTCGCCCAAAATAGCATTAACCAAAGTAGATTTTCCAACATTGGGTCTGCCTATTACAGCAAATACAGGATGTTTGGCAATTTCTTCGGTTTCTTGAGCATCTGGAAATTTTTCCAGCACATCTTCAATCAAGCTGTATACACCGTCGCCATGCGCGCCGGATACCACGTAAGGCTCGCCTAAAGCCAGTTCGTAAAACTCCGCTGCCAATACACTCCTGTTTGCTCCTTCACCTTTATTAACTGCCAGAAACACCGGACGAGGACTTTGCCGCAAACGGTCGGCGATAATTTTATCTTGCGGCGTTAAGCCTGTTCGACCGTCTACGAGAAAAACAACAGCGTCTGCTTCATCAATCGCTTGCAACGTATGTTTGGCCATTTCATGCAGAATACCGCTATCTACCACAGGTTCAAATCCACCGGTATCAACAACCAAATAAGGCTTGCTGCCGACCTTTCCATGTCCATAGTGACGATCACGGGTAAGACCGGGCATATCTGCGACCAAAGCATCTTTAGTACGGGTCAGCCGATTAAATAAAGTGGATTTTCCGACATTGGGTCGGCCGACAAGTGCGATTGTGGGTTTCATCAAGATATTCTCTACCAGCCGATTGTAATACCTTTATTCAGTATATTCGGCTGCTTTATTAAAATCAGTAAGATTATCATCTATAGTAAATAAACTTATTTTTTGATACAAGGAGCAAGCCGCAGGCAGTACAAGTAGTACGGCAAGGCGCAGCAACACCGTAGCAGAAATAATATTTATTTGCGATAACGACAAAGTAACATGAACTTTCGTTTTTCAGACAGGCATTAAATGATCAAGGGCTTACAGGTTTAGTGTAAGCCTTTGAGTGTTTATTTCAATTGATCAAGCTTGAACTGGAGCAATTCGCGTGCTGCTGCTTCCTTCGGCAGTTTGTTTAGTGCATCTTCATAAGCAGCAACGGCTTCTTTGCCCTTACTTTGCGCAACCAGCACATCGCCTTTTAGCTCCAACAATACCGGCTGAAAAGCTTCGTCAACAGGGGTATTCAAAGTAGCCAATGCTTCATCAAATTTTTGCTGTTGCAACTGCACGGTTGCTAAGCGTTGTGCGGCAAGTGCCTGTACCAAAGAAGTTTTTTGATTCTTCAAAACCCAATTCAAATGCTTGGTTGCTGCATCATAATTACCTTTGTCGAACTCAGCAGCCGCAGCCATAAAGGTTGCTTGTGCAGCTGCGATGGTTTTCGGGTAGTTTTGCTGCAGATTCAGCAAATCAACATGCAGTATCTTTGGATCTTTACTGGTTTGCGCTTTGGAGGCCATTTGCGACAGAATTTCTGCCGCCTCTTCGTTTTTACCGGCTTGATAATTTTTATAGAGTACGAGACCTAAATAAGCCAAGCTGCACGCTACCAATAAGGCAAAAATCCAACGCCCCCAACCTTTCCAGAAATGTTTGAAATTCTCTAATTCTTGTTGTTCTTCAAGATGTGATGCCATTTATGTATTCTTCCATTCTTGTAAAGTTGTCAATAATTGTTCGGCATTTATTGTTTGCTGGCCCAAATTACCCTGCATATCTTTCAAAGTAACCGAACCACTTTCCAGTTCGCTTTGCGCCACAATCAAAGCAAAACGTGCGCCGCTCGCATCGGCCTTTTTCATTTGCGCTTTCAGACTCTGGTTGCCCGAATGCTGCAACACACAAAATCCGTTTTCACGTAATAAATGTGAATATTGCATTGATTTCAAGGCAGCGCCCTCGCCTTGATGCATGCTGTAAACATCAGGTGCGGATTCACTTTTCAGACAACCGTATTCATTAACCAATAGCAATAACCGTTCAACACCCATAGCGAAACCGATGGAAGGAGTGTTTTTTCCACCAAGCTCTTCAATCAAACCATCGTAGCGGCCGCCGCCGCAAACAGTGGCCTGAGCGCCAAGTTTATCGGTTGTCCATTCGAAGACCGTTTGGTTGTAATAATCCAAACCGCGAACCAAGCGCGGGTTCTCTACATATTGGATACCCAAACCGTCGAGCATGCTTTTAAGCTCGTTGTAATGTGCCAGTGAAGCTTCGCCTAAATAATCGGTAAGCCGTGGCGCGGCATTGCAAATTTCCTGCAAATCGGGATTTTTGCTGTCTAAAACACGCAAAGGATTGGTATGCAAACGCCGCTTGCTGTCTTCATCCAACCTGCTTTCATATTGGCTTAAATAATCAACCAATGCGCTGCGGTGAGCTGCCCGCTCTTCCCTATTGCCCAGATTATTTAATTCCAATGTCAGATACTGGCTGATCCCTAATTCTTTCCACAAGTCGGCGCACATGGCTATCATCTCGGCGTCAACATCAGGTCCTTCGAAACCTAGCGCTTCAACCCCTACTTGGTGAAACTGACGATAACGGCCTTTCTGCGGGCGTTCGCGACGGAACATCGGCCCCATATACCAAAGCTTCTGAGGGCTGTTGTAAAGCAGATTATGCTCAACCACCGCACGCAAACACGAGGCTGTGCCTTCAGGACGCAAACTCAAACTGATAGAATCGTTGGAATCGGAAAAAGTATACATTTCTTTGCCGACCACATCGGTTTCTTCCCCGATCGAACGTACAAATAAACCGGTTTGTTCCAAAATCGGTGTGCGGATTTGCTTGTAACCGAAACGCTTCGTCCAACGGACAACCACATCTTCAAACACCTGCCAAAATGCCGAAGTAAGCTTGAAATCTTTTTGTTCCACCGGCAATAAATCGTTCATACCTTTTACGGCTTGGATTTTGTTACCCATTTTAACTTCTTTATATATGTTGATATTGATTTCCCAGATGCCTGTCTGAAAGGCTTTCAGACAGGCATTGATATCCTTTGCTTATTTTGCCGCTTGAATAGGGATAACACGGTTTACAGAGCGTTTTTTACCGTTTTCTCCATAATTGCTTTCTACATATTCTTTCACAATTTCTAGAAATTCAACGGCCATATTATCGCCTTTCAAGGTAACTTTCCGCTCGCCATCAACATACACCGGCGCGACAGGCGTTTCTCCGGTTCCCGGCAGGCTGATACCGATGTCGGCCAATTTACTCTCGCCCGGGCCGTTGACCACACACCCCATCACTGCCACATTCAAGTTTTCCACACCCGGATATTTAAAACGCCAAATTGCCATCTGCTCGCGTAAGTAACGCTGAATATCTTGGGCCAGCTCTTGGAATACAGTGCTGGTCGTACGGCCGCAACCCGGGCATGCGGTAACCATAGGAGTAAACGAACGCAAACCCATGGTTTGCAGAATCTCCTGCCCAACCACAACTTCTTGGGTTCTCGAGCTGCCCGGCTCGGGCGTTAAAGAGATGCGGATGGTATCGCCTATTCCTTCTTGCAAAAGTACAGCAAGCGCCGCCGTTGAAGCTACGATACCTTTGCTGCCCATTCCTGCTTCGGTTAAACCCAAATGCAGCGGATATTGGCAACGGCTGCCTAAATCTCGATAAACCTGAATCAAATCCTGCACAGCACTCACTTTGCAGGAAAGAATGATTTTGTTTTCAGACAGGCCTAAATCTACTGCTTTTTGAGCGGATTCCAAAGCAGAAACAATTAGAGCTTCTTTCATTACCTCGTCGGGCGTTTTCGGCAAACCGGCTGCGATGTTTTCATCCATCATACGCTTGGCCAAGCTTTGATCAAGCGAGCCCCAGTTAACACCGATACGCACAGCTTTATCGTATTCCGCGGCCGTGCGGATCATATAAGCAAATTTCTCATCTCCTTTAGCACCTTTACCCACATTACCCGGATTAATCCGGTATTTAGACAAAGCTTTCGCACAATCCGGAAATTCAGCCAGCAAGCGTTCGCCGTTAAAGTGAAAGTCGCCGACCAACGGTGTGTTGCAGCCCATATCGTCCAAACGTTGACGAATTTCTGCTACTTTTGATGCCGCTTCCGGACTATTGACCGTGATGCGCACCATTTCAGAGCCTGCATCAGAAAGCTCTTTAACCTGCGACGCAGTGGCTTCTGCATCCGCCGTATCAGTGTTGGTCATAGATTGCACAACCACCGGCGCATCAGAACCGACTGTTATATGATCAATTTGGACTTGATGTGTTTTTCGACGTTTTATTGTGTATTGGCTCATGTTTATTGACCTGCTTTAAATACTGCTGTTGTGCGACCGACCAGATAAGGTGCCCAGTTAATTTCCTGTCCGCCGAAATTAACAATGCTGCCGTGTACCACACCAATGCGCACATCATACGGAGCATTACCTTTGAAGCGATGTTCGCTGGCTGCCGGTACAATCTGATTCACCAGTTCAGCGCCTGTTTTATCTTTCACAACCAATTTGGTTCGATAACGAACTTTTATGTATAACTCATCCGCAGCTACCGCCAATGTTTCCTGCTCATTACTTGGTGCCGACGCTGCTGAAGCTGCCGACACCACCGAGGTTGATGCGGCAGATGCTGCCACGTTACCTTCTTCCATCGGTACAACTGTGACATTTTTCTGCTTCAGCTCCGTGGCCCGCTGCATAACCTGCTCAGTAGAAGATTGCGCCTGCATATCATCTGCCGCTTTTTGAGTGGCAGACTTACTCTGCCAGATAAACACGCCGCCTACCGCAACCGCCGCCGCACATACTGCAACAATCCAGCCTGGAAAGCTTTTTTTCTCTTCCAGATAGGCATAGCGCTCTTTATCACTCTTTTTATAACCGCTGAAAATATTTTTTTCAGAAACCGGAGCTACTTTATCCAAAAGCCCGGTTAACTCAGCTTCATCCGCTTGAACCAAGCGGCCGTATGCACGTAGAAACCCCCGTACAAACACCATATCCGGCAACTGACGGTAATCACCCATCTCCAAAGCGGCAACCTTATCCACCGGCAATTTCAAACGCTCTGCCACTTCTGCCAGAGTCATGCCCTTTTGCTCTCTCAGAGCAACCAACATTTTGCCCAGCTCTTGAGCATCCGGATTAATGTTCATTTATGATTCTCTCACTTTATTCCGCCACCGGTAACCGACTGCAGCTCTTCCGAATAAGGATACAAAGCACGCAACTGAGCTTCATATTCATAAGCAGCCTGGCCGTTACCTAAGGCTTTGGCCAATTTCCATCCGAGCAACAAATCATCAGCAGAAAGCATTTCTACCCTGCTTTGATATTGTCTGAAATACATATCGGCTTCGTTTAATTCACCGGCCAGTAATTTAGTACGCGCCAACTCTTTAACAGCCGGAACAAAATTGGGAGCCGCCGCAATTGAGCGTTCCAAATAAGCTTGCGCTAAAGAATATTGACCCATTTTCGCACTGCATACCCCTTTATTCAGATAGGCAATAAAAGGGCTCGGATAAGTTGGGTCTGCCAACGCCTTATCAAAGTAAGGCAGGGCAGCATTCGGATTGTTTTTTACACTGCACAAAAACCAGCCGTAGTTATTGTTGATTTCAGCGCTATCCGGCTTAATCGACAAACCCTGCAAAAAGCTTTCTTCAGCACGCTCAGGCACTTTCAAAAATTGATAAATCTGAGCGCGAATCAGCCAGGCCATCTCGTTTTTACTGTTTGCTTTCAATGCTTCTTCGATACTGGCCGTTGCCAAACGGTAATCTTTGGCACGCATGTATTCCACTGCCAGCTGGGTCTGAATTTGTGATACTTCTACTGCCCGCTCTTTAGCAGTTGGTTTTTTAAACCCTTTGCTTGAACAGGCACCCAACAGCACAGCCAATAAAACGGGGACCCATAATTGCTTCATCACACTCACCTTAATTATCGAAATTTATTGTTGCACCAGCAATTGCTGCCACTTCTGCTGGCGGCGTGTTTTATCTTGAACCTGTCCTGCCAGTTGGCCGCATGCAGCGTCAATATCGTCACCTCTGGTTTTACGCACCGTCACCACAAAACCGGCTTCTTGAAGAATCTCTTTAAACACACGGATAGCATCGTTACTTGATCTATCATATCCCGAGTTCGGAAACGGGTTAAACGGAATCAGATTAAATTTACATGGCACATCTTTTACCAATTCAATCAATTCCTTGGCATGCTGTGGTTTGTCATTGATGCTATCAAGCATAACATATTCAAATGTCACAAAATCACGTGGCGCTTTAACCAAGTAACGCTGACAAGCCGCCATCAATTCTTTCAACGGATATTTTTTATTCAGCGGCACAATCTCATCACGCACCGCATCATTTGAAGCATGTAAGGACACAGCCAGCGCAACCGGCATCGCTTCTTTCAAACGATCCATCTGCGGCACCATGCCGGAAGTAGAAACGGTTACGCGGCGGCGCGATAAGCCATAGCCATGGTCATCCAGCATTATGCTCAAAGCCGTAACCACATTATCAAAGTTAGCCAAAGGCTCGCCCATGCCCATCATCACCACATTGGAAATAACGCGTTCATTTTTCGGGGTTACGCCCATTGCCTTATTCGCCCACCAAAGCTGGCCGATAATTTCTGCCGCACTCAGGTTACGGTTAAAGCCCTGTCGGCCGGTGGAGCAGAATGTGCATTCCAACGCACAGCCTACCTGAGAGGAAATACATAAAGTGCCACGCTCGGCTTCTGGTATGAACACAGTTTCCACACCATTTCCGGTACCTACATCCAGTAACCATTTGCGGGTGCCGTCTCTCGATTCTTGTGCAGCCATCAACGCAGGCACGCCGACTTCTGCCTTGTCCTGCAATTTTGCACGCAAGGATTTTGCCAAATCGGTCATTTCAGCAAAATCAGACGCACCTGCTTGGTGCATCCAACGCATAACCTGCTTGGCACGGAACGGTTTTTCACCCATTTCAGCAAAATGTTGGGTTAAACCGCTTAAATCATAATTTAATAAATTGGCTTTCATATATTTCAAAAACCTTTAGGCTGCCCGAACCATTCAGGCAGCCTTTGGCATTTCAATGCGCTGATCAGCGTGAGCAAATTTCGCTTTGGCTGAAAAAGTAAGCAATTTCGATTGCTGCGTTTTCAAGGCTGTCTGAACCGTGTACAGCGTTCTCACCAACAGAAGCAGCGAAATCTGCGCGGATGGTACCGGCAGCAGCTTCGGCAGGATTGGTTGCGCCCATGATTTCACGGTTTTTGGCTACGGCATTTTCGCCTTCCAAAACTTGCAGCATGACAGGACCACTGGTCATAAACTCTACCAACTCTTGGAAAAAAGGACGCTCTTTATGAATAGCGTAAAAATCTTCCGCTTCTTTTTTGCTCAATTGCTTCATTTTGGCAGCAACGATGCGCAAACCGTTTTCTTCGAAACGGTTGTAAATTGCGCCGATATTGTTTTTACCTACTGCATCGGGTTTAACGATAGAGAAAGTACGTTGGATAGTCATGTCATGCTCCTTAATATTGAATGACTTGGTAAAAAGCAAAGTTCTATATTGTACAAGATTGCAGATGCATTCTGTAATATTTTTTGTAAATTTATTTATCTGATTTAATAAGCTATTTAAGGGTTAAATGCGGCAAAGCCAAATATTCTTCCGACTGCATTTCCACCATACGGCTTACCGTACGCACAAATTCGTTGGCAAAATCGCCTTCTATATAAATCTCCTCGGCAGGCACTTCGCTGGTGGCGCATACTTTTACGCGATAATCATAAAATACGTCTATCAGCCAGGTTAGGCGGCGCGCTTCCGAACGCTCGGCAGGCGTGAGTTTTTCCAAGCCTGAGATGAACACCATTTGATAATGCTCGGCCAAATAAAGATAATCGGCTTGCGAGCGCGGGCCGAAACACAAGGTTCTGAAATCAAACCAAATTACCCGTTCGGTACGCCCTTTACATTCCAGCTCCCGGCCGTGAATGGTAATTTTTTTATCAAGCTGTTTTTGCGAAGCGGTAACTTGGGCAAACAGCGCACCCAGTTTCTGCTCGTTTTCGTCATCGGCGGGCACATAAAACACCTCGGCCGGGCTTAATGTGCGCAAACGGTAGTCCTCACCGCCATCCACATTCAAAATTGTCAGCTTATCTTCCAGCAAAGCAATAGTAGGTAGAAAACTGCTGCGGTTTTGCCCTTGCGGATAAAGCTCCGAAGGCGCATAGTTGGAAGTGGCAACCAGTACCACACCTTCGTTAAACAGATTTTCCAGCAAACGTCCGAGAATCATGGCATCAGCAATGTCGCTCACATGAAATTCGTCAAAACACAATACCCGAGTTTCCCGGGCGATTTCCGAAGCAACTGCTTTTAGAGGGTTGGCTTCGCTTTTCAGGCCGCGCAGGCGCCGGTGGATTTCTGCCATAAATGCATGAAAGTGTACCCGGCGCTTGCGGCGGTAAGGCAGGCAGCCGTAAAACACATCCATCAAAAAGCTTTTGCCTCGGCCTACGCCGCCATAAAAATAAAGCCCTTTCGGCAATTGCGGGGAACGCAGGCTGCGGCCGAGAAAACGGTTGCGCTTGCGTTTGAACATCATCAATTCCGTCCATAGACGGTCAAGGTGCTCGATGGCTTTTTTCTGTGCATCATCACGGATAAAGCCCGGCTTGGTCGATGCTGCCTGATACCAAGTAAGCGGGCTGTGGTTTGCGTAATCCGGCGCGATAAAACGTTCGTTCTGTTGTGTCATAGAGGGTAATCAATTTCCTTATAATATCGGCATTATAGTGGATTTAATCTGAAGTTAGAAACCTGCTGAAAACGTGAAAGCCGCAGCCCGCTTGAATTGGCGGATTTTGGCGCAGGATATTTCAAGAATGCCTGCCTGAAAGCTTGAAAACAGCTTTCAGACAGGCATTCTATCGATTCAGACTATTTTTTCTTGTGCCAATAGGTATAGATTTCCATTAAGGCATAAGGCAGATCTTGCTCCATTTTAGCGGCTTCCGCTTCGGTAAAAGTGAGCACGGCATTGTCGTTGCGGTATTCGTCATACATGCCGCCAAGTGCCATTACTGGGTAAAACAAATCTTCAAAATCATCATCACCCGCCGCTTCAAACCAATCGGTCTTCACCACATCCAAAGCATACAGATAAGCATTACACCAAGTATAAAAATCGCTTTGGCCGTTTTCATCATCGTAAAGCAATAAATCAGGCAACCGCCCTGCTTCCAGCTTTTTCTTCAAATCGAAAGCCAAACGCAACACCAGCATTTGGATTTCTTCTGTTTCGTTCCGGTCGAACAAATCTTCACCACCCAAAACCTCGGGCAGCCAGATGTGCGGCTCTGTTTTATCGGGGCCGCTCAATAAGGCAAGCATGAATGCCTGCACTTCGTCCAGCCGCATCGTATTGCCGCTTACGGCTTTCGGGTCGAGCAAAGCAGCCAGTTGGCTTTGGGCTGCCGAATCAAAAGGGAGCATATTTTTCCTTAAATTTTATTTTTCAGACAGGCATACATCTCAAGCAGCCTTTCAAATTTTATCTTGCATTTTTGCTTCTTGCGCCGCCTTATATTCACGCAAATATTCTATGGCAGCGGCTTTTTCCGCTTCACTGCCATATTTCACATCCCGCAGCGCACGACGGTAACTTGCGCGCTCTTTCGCCTCTCTGATTTGCTGCTCTTTGAACGTTTCTCTATTAACCGGAACAATGCGACGCTCCTGCTGCGCTTGCGCACGCGCCATGGCTTGCGCAATCAAGTCGGCAGGATTAAACGCAGCTTTCTGCTGCTCTTGCCCAGCGAATTGCTGCATACGCGCTTTGGCCGCCGCTTCTTTTTCTGCCAAATACGCCTTGCGTTCGGCAGCATCGCGGGTTTTACGCACCTCATGCCATTCATAGCGGGCTTTAGCATGAGCGGCTGCTGCAAAACGCGGTTCTTCATCTTGGGCCAGATCTCTGGCAAGCGGCAGATAATCAGCTTGAACCGGCTGCATATAAATACAATCGACCGGGCACGGCGCTACGCACAAGCCGCAACCCGTGCATTCAGACGCAATCACCGTGTGCATCAGTTTGGAAGCCCCCATAATCGCATCCACCGGGCATGCACGGATGCAGGCCGTGCAGCCTATGCACACCGCTTCGTCAATCCACGCCAAAACCTTTTCTTGAATTTTAGCCGGAGCAAGCGCAGGACGGCCTAACAAAGCTGCGATATCCTGCATCACTTCGTTGCCGCCGGGCGCACACAGGTTTACCGCAGCCTCACCTTGCGCCAGCGCCTGTGCATAAGGCTTGCAGCCTTCATAACCACACTCGCGGCATTGCGTTTGCGGCAAAATCGATTCAATGCGCGAAACCAAAGAAACATTCATCTTTTGAAATACTTAAAACAGGAAGAACGGAATTATAGCGGATAACAGAATGCCTGTCTGAAAACCTCTGCGCTTCACAGCAAGATTTTCAAACAGGCATTGTCATTTATTCAACACAGCTCAGTTTTTTTTCGCCGCCATTCTGGCCCGAACCACCTCAACCACCGCAGGCATAACAGACACAACAATAATTGCACCCAATACCAAGCCTAAGTTGTTTTTAACCACGGGAATGTTGGCGAAGAAATAGCCTGCATAAGAAAACAGCACCACCCATAAAACCGCGCCGATGATATTGAAGCGGATAAATCTGGCGTAATTCATGTGCGCCATACCGGCCACAAACGGAGCAAACGTGCGCACGATCGGCACGAAGCGCGCGATGATAATGGTTTTACCGCCGTATTTTTGGTAGAACTGATGGGTTTTATCAAGATAGCTGCGTTTGAAGATTTTGGAATCGGGATTGGCAAATAACTTGGCACCAAAATATTTACCAATCATAAAGTTAACCGCATCACCTACAATCGCAGCAATCAGCAGCAGCAAAACCATCAAATGGATATTCATACCGCCCACAGCCGCGATACCGCCCGCCGCAAACAATAAAGAATCTCCGGGTAAAAACGGCGTGACCACCAAACCGGTTTCGCAGAAAACAATCAGAAACAAAATCCCGTAAATCCAGGGGCCGTAATCGGCAGACAAAGCCTGCAAATGCTGATCGATATGCAGAATGAAATCAATAACAGTGGCAATCACAATATATTCTCTATGATGTAAGGTGTTTAAAATCTTGCAAAAATCGGCGCATTTTAAAGCCAAACCTACCCGCTTGCCAAATTCATTCAGATAAACGCACACGCTTGCAGCTATTCGTTAAAACAACGTACAATTCCGTGTCCTTTCCAACCCGAGCCAGCCGTGAACCAGCTTATTTTCGATTTTGCCAGCCATGAATATCCCGGCTTCGACGAATTTCTGGGTAATGCCAACAGCGAGCTGGTACACGTTTTGAAAGAACAGGATAACCAGTTTCTCTACGTTTGGGGCGAAGAAGGTTCCGGAAAAAGCCATCTCTTGCGCGCCTGGGCCGATAAAGCGCAGCAAAGCGGCAAAAACGCCCGATATATTGATGCGCGCACCGCTCCGCTCACTGAAGAAGCCTGCGAAGCGGATTATCTGGCCATCGACCAAGTGGAGCTGTTAGACGCCGAAGAACAATCCCTGTTGTTTGCCGTGTTCAACCGCTATCGCAACAGCAGCCGAGGTTCCCTGCTTCTGAGTGCCGATGTAAAGCCGCAGCATTTGTGCCTGCGCGAAGATTTGCGCACCCGCATGGCTTATTGCCTGGTTTACGAAGTGAAACCGCTCACCGACGAAGAAAAAATCCAAGCCCTCTCAAGCCTCGCCCGCACTCGGCGCATTCCCGTTGACCCAACCATCTTCAATTACCTGCTGCTGCATTGGCGGCGCGATTTGGGCAGCCTGATGAATATGCTCGACGCCTTAGACAATTATTCCCTCACCATGAAAAAGCGCATCACCCTGCCGCTTTTACGCCAACTTCTGAAACAACAGGAAGCAGAATGAAAAACCTTGCCATTTTCGACTTAGACAACACCTTAATCAACACCGATTCCGACCATTCCTGGCCGCAATACCTGATGAAAAAAGGCTTGGTCGATATCGAATACACCCAAAAGCAAAACGACAAATTTTATCAAGATTACCAAAACGGCTGCCTGAATATCGATGAATTCCTCAAATTCCACCTTGAGCCTTTAAGCCGCTTCAGTAAAGAAGAGCTGGCAAAGATGCACGAAGAATTCGTAGCCGAATTTATCGCGCCGCACATTTCCATGATGGCCAAAATGCTGGTTCAAAGCCATCGGGACACAGGCGACGAACTTTTGGTGATTTCCTCCACCAATGAATTCATCATCACACCCATCTGCCACCTTTTCGGCATCACTAATATTATCGGCACCCAGCTTGAAACCTGCTCGGACGGCCGCTACACCGGCAGCTACATCGGCACGCCCAGCCTGAAGGAAGGCAAAATCACCCGCCTGAACGAATGGCTCGCAGCGCGCGGCGAAACCCTGCAAAGCTACGGCAAAACCTATTTTTACAGCGATTCGAAAAACGACCTGCCGCTACTGCGCCTGGTAAGCGACCCCGTAGCCGTCAACCCCGATGAAACCTTGCAGCAAGAAGCCTCAGAAAAAGGCTGGCCTGTGTTGAATTTTAGATAAGGTTATCTGAAATGCCCCAGTTCAAACCCGTTATCATCACCACAACGGTTGCCGAAGCCGCAGAAGCGGAGCGTATCGGCAGCTTGTTATTAGAAAACCGCCTCGCCGCCTGCGTTCAATACGAAAACATCCGAAGCCAGTATATGTGGGAAGGCAAAATATGCAACGATGATGAAATCCGCATCACCATCAAAAGCGCCCGCTGCCACTTCAGCGCGGTCGAAAAAATCATCCAGCAAAACCACAGCTACGAATGCCCGCAAATACTAATGCTGCCGATACACCGCGGCCACCGCCCTTATATGAAATGGTTTAAAGAACAGGTGGGCTGCTGATACCGGCATGCCTGTCTGAAACAAACTTGAGAAATATTCCGGCCAAGCGTGTACAATGCCGCCTTTGCATTTTTCAGACAGGCATAATCCTGCCTCTTCCAAACACACACATCCCAAGAAAGCCAACCAATATGTTCCGCACTATGCTCGGCGGCAAGATTCACCGCGCCGTCGTAACCGAAGCCGACTTAAACTACGTCGGCAGCATCACCGTTGACCAAGACCTATTGGATGCAGCCGGCATCTGCGTTAACGAGAAAGTACAAATCGTCAACAATAACAATGGCGAGCGTTTTGAAACCTACACCATCCCCGGCGAACGCGGCAGCGGCGTGGTCTGCCTAAACGGCGCGGCTGCCCGGCTGGTGCAAAAAGGCGATATCGTGATTATCATGTCGTATGTAATGCTTTCCGAACCAGAAATTTCCGCGCACGAACCCAAAGTGGTTCTACTCGACGAACACAACCGAATCCGCGACATCATCCACTACGAGCCGCCGCATACCGTGCTGTAACAACAATGCCTGTCTGAAACCCTTTTCAGACAGGCATTGCGCCCAAGCCGAACACCAGCGCGCCTTACATCCCAAAATCAAGCCCTTTAATATAACCAACGAAACAAGCCAAGCTTTCTTCATTACAATAACACAACAAAATTTATCCTATATTTTCAGACAGGCATCACTCATGGCCACCCCTGTCTGAAACAACCAAGATGTAATGAAACACACTCCCGCTTTTTTACTCACCGCCCTTCTGCTTGCCGGCTGCCAATCACTGCCGCCGCTGGAAAAGCGCAGCAGCAGCCGCTACATCAAAGCGCCCAACGCCACGCGCGTGCACAACGTGCTGCACAACGGCAATCCGGCGCAAACCCACAAAGCAGACATATCCGGCATTTATCTGCTCAGTGACCCGCACGACGCATTTATCGCCCGCGCGACCCTTATCGAATCGGCCGAAGAGGCGCTCGATATCCAATACTACATCTGGCATAACGATGTATCCGGCAAACTGCTGATGCAAATGGTGGAAGCGGCCGCCAAACGCGGCGTGCGCGTGCGCATCCTGCTCGACGATAACAACACGCGCGGCATGGACAATATCCTTACCGCGCTCGACGAACACCCCAATATCGAAATCCGCGTGTTCAATCCTTTTGCCAGCAGAAGCATGCGCAGCTTGGGCTATCTGCACGATTTTCCCCGCCTCAACCGCCGCATGCACAACAAAACATTCACCGCCGACAACAAAGCCACCATACTCGGCGGCCGCAATATCGGTGATGAATATTTCAATATTTCCAATGATGTAGGCTTTGCCGACCTCGATATCCTGGCAACCGGCAGCGTTGTCGGCCAAGTTTCCGGCGATTTCGACCGCTATTGGGCCAGCGAATCCAGCTACCCGATTGCAGACATAGCCAAGAATGCCGACCTTGAAAAAGGCAGGGCGGAGTTGGATTATGTTAGCGAAGAAGACCAAGCATTACGCGCACTTTATCAAAGCAGGCTGCAATCATCGCCGCTGCATCAGGCGATGACAGAAAGCGGCATTCCGTGGATTTACGCGCCCACCAAATACATCAGTGATGACCCGACCAAAGGCTTGGATAGAAGCAAAAACAAACCCCTGATTACCGAAAAAATCGACGAAGCCTTAGGCTCGCCCGAGCAGGAAATCTATATCGTATCGCCCTATTTCGTTCCCACCAAACAAGGCACGGAAGCCCTTGCCGAATTGAGCCGCAACCAGGTTGCCATTACCGTTTTTACCAATTCGCTTCAGGCCACCGACGTTGCCGCCGTACACTCCGGCTATGCCCGATACCGCAAAAAGCTGCTTCAGGCAGGCATTGAGCTTTATGAGCTGAAAGCCATCCATTCCGTGCCCAAAATTACCGACAAAGGCTTGGTTGGCAGCTCGTCTTCCAGCTTGCACGCCAAAATCTTTATTGTTGACCGCAAACGCATATTCATCGGCTCCTTCAATTTTGACCCACGCTCCGCCCGCCTGAACACCGAAATGGGCGTGGTGATTGAAGACCCAAGGCTGGCCGAACTGATGCAGCAATCGCTCCGGCAAAATGCACCGCGCATGGCCTACAAAGTTACGCTCGGCTCGAATAAGCGCCTGCAATGGCAAGACCCGCAGGATAATCAAGTCAGCAAACACGAGCCGGAAGCGAAATTATGGAAACGTCTGATTTCCAAAATATTTTCCGTGATGCCGATTGAGCGTTTGTTATAGTGGAATAGCCGATAACCGCTTGTCTGCGCTCGGCCAACACATTTTCGCGCTTGAGTTCCACCCGTTTCAGGGCTGCATCGTTGCGTTTGTCTAGTGCTTGCTCAATCACGCTCTCAGGCATATAGCTTTGGCTGTTGCCGTGCCATTCCGCTTTACAGATCAAGCGGCCTGCATCGTCATACACCCACACCCATTGCGCATCTTGCACGTCGTAGCCAACCCGCAGCTCTTCGCCGTTAAATTCTTCTAAAACCGCTGAAAAATAAACGTTATTAAAGAGTTGCACTTCGCCGCGTCGTACCGTGCACATTTTTTGCGGTCTGAACAGCCAGCCTTCGTCTTCCGGCAACACTCTCGGCGGTTCGCCGAACTCTTTTACCTTCAACGCCCACATTTCGTTTGGCGTCATATGGCGTTTTTTGCCGTCGTCGTCGGTAAACTTCAGCAGGCTGCGGTGCGGGCGGTTGTTGTAGGCTTCGATTTCCGCTTCGATAAACGCTTTAAACTCGTCCCATGTCGGGATTGGCGAGTTGATAATCTTGCCTTGCAGCTTGATTTCCTTGCGTGTCCAATGAAACAGCGATTTGCGCGCCTCCGTATCCATGTCTTTACCCACATAAGTCGGCAGCTTTCGCGCTGCGCGGGTAAAAATGTTATGGCTTCGCTCCGATACACCTTTCGCTTGAGAGTTATAGGCAAGTGAGTGTTTCATCGTCATACCCAGCCTGCCCATAATCCCCGTTGCTTCATCGGTCATCATCAAGTTTTCAAAGCCTTTACCCCAGTCCACATACCACACCGCACCGATAGCCGACCGGCTCGCATGGCATAAGGCTTCCAGCACCGTGAATCTGCTTTCTGCCAAACCCACGCTCCAGCCCATACAGCGTCGCGTTGCCACATCGATTACCGTTGTGATCTCAGGGCGGAACGGGTGTCCGCTCATCGGGTTAAGCACTTCGGCATCAAATGTGTGGCCGTCTGCGGTGTAAATCGCAGCAGGCGGCAAGTGCAGAAACTCGCGCCGTTTGTGCGGCAAGTCGTTTTTCAGCTCACGCTTGCCTTTGCGGCCGTCTTGCAAGGCCACATTGCCAACCTTGCTCATCGCCCGTCGCACCGCGTGTATGCTCGGCACCTTAACCAGCGGCATTTCAACCGCCAGCGCATCTAAAAACGCTTCATAGGCCATCTGAACGCTCGGTTTTGTCGGCTGCCGGTAATACTTCAAAAACAGCGGCAGCCAATCAGGCATATTCATGTCGGCAGTTGCTACTTTCGGTACCAGCGTGTTGCTTTCCCGTTGGGCAAACCATCTTTTGATGGTTCGCGCGCTCGGCAACTTCAAACTGCCTGCACCGCGCTCGTCTAACGCCAGCTCAAACATCTTGGCGATATGCTCAAACTGCGACAGCTTTGCCTGTGTCAGCAGCGTAGTGATCGCAGCGTCTTTACCGACACTCGATTCAGCCATCAGCCGTTCCACCGCATTCAACACTCCGAGCCTCGCTCCCTCGCGGGTGCGCTGTGTCTCGGTGGTTTGCGTGTATCGTATTTCAGTCGATACCGCCGTATTTTTTGCCGCCAACACCGACAGCGCTTGCGGTGCCGTTTCTGCCAGCACCTTAGCCATCTCACGCTCTTGTATCTGCGCCATCACTTCGGGCGGTGGTGTGTATTCGCGGCGTTTGCCGTTGCGCCCGCCTTTGCCTGCTACCTCAACGTAGGGCCAGCTCTCTCTTTTCGCCTTATCGCCTAAGCCAACTTTTGTCGCGGGCAAGCAGTCAAGCTTCATGTCGAGCAATTCGGCTATCGAATAGTGAGTTTTCATGCTGCCGATTCCTTATATAAATGTGCGTAGCGCGGTCGGATGCGCTTTCCGTCTTTTGTCCACCGTTCCGGCCACAGCTCGTGCAACGGTTTGTCTAAAATTTTCGCAATCGCCTCTTCACCTGCTTTAGAGGGCTTGTTTAGGGCTTCCCGTACCGTTGTCGCACCGATTCCCGCCTCCCGCGCCACATCCTCTAACGTATAGCCCTTGATACGCAGATGCGCTCTGATAAGTTCAGGATGTAGTCCGCTCATCGCTTTTTATTTCCTTTCGTCTTTAAAGATATATAAAATGCATTTCCATTCACAATAAAGGATGCGTCATGCCCCAGTACAAAACGTCTCAATATTTAAGCGTCGTGCAGCTCTATGAGTTGGCTACCGACTGGTGGCAGCTCAATCCCGAGCAACATCAGTTTGTTTATGGCTTCATCCATGATTGGGATGCTTTCCGTTCATGGCTTGACGAATATAGCGAGCCATTTGAAGCCTATAAGGCTGGCGGAAAAGCACGGCAAGAAACCATAGCAGCCTACCCCGAACACTACCCTTTATTTGTTTATGCTCAATGGATGAGGCTGCAAGACGGTTTGCTGCTGAATACCCTGCTTTCGCGATACGGTTATGCAGATGCCTGCTCGAAAAAAGGCGCGTATGAGCAGTCAGCAGATTTCTTTGAGCTTCTGTTGGCCGAAGCCGGACATTTGAACCTCCTTCCTCCGACCGGCTTCGATGCAGGTGCAGAAATAGCTGCTTTGAATTCTTATTCACAAGAGAATTGATTCCGTTTTTTTCGTATTTCATTTTTCTTTCCTATATGTAGCGAGGAAGCCTCGCAAAATACAGTCAAAACTGCTTAATCGGCCGCCCGATTCTTCAGACGGCCTGTTAAACAGTCTCTTCATAAAAGACCGTTTGTCTGCGTTTTTTCGGCTTTTTTCCAAATTGTTAAAGAGCGGTGACAAATCAAGCTATAATGTTTAAAGCCGTTTTTTTGTCTGTTTTAAACATAGTAAAGTAGTAAGATTTTAAACGCAACAATTATTTACAACTTTCCTTACTTCTTTTCTTCAAAATATTGTTTTTAAAATATATTTATTTTTTGATTAATCTTGCTACTTTAACAACATAGTAGTAAGGTAAATAAAAAGGTTTGCTTTATGGCTGGTTTTAAACTTGATATCGCGCAAATCATTGAGATTTCTAAAAAAGCGAAAGAATTGGGCATAGCTTCTGGTTTGCCCTCAAGCAAACCCGGAATTGCTGATAAAGCCGAGCGTGAAAATTGGACATTTGAGTTAGTGCCGGGGAAAGGCGGTAGAGGCGGAATGAAAAAGTTATATACGATTCCGCGCTATATCGTTGAAGAATTAAGAGAAAAAGGCTTGATAGACCTATTATTATCTGAAAATGCAGAGTGCGAACCAGATATAGGGAGCGATAACCCGCAAGAGTCACAGCCTGCTAATCAGACAACAGAGGCTTGTGATCATATAGAGTATGCAGCATGGGCGGCCGTGCAAGACCGCGACCACATCGTACCAGTCAAATATTATAGGGAGGTGTTTGCCTGCGCAGGCAATGGCGCCATCCCGTGGGACACCAACCCCGAGGCTATGTGGTTTCGAGATTCCTTTTTTAAATACTTAGGGTTAAAGCC
This sequence comes from Neisseria sp. 83E34, assembly GCF_001308015.1. Taxonomy (GTDB): domain Bacteria; phylum Pseudomonadota; class Gammaproteobacteria; order Burkholderiales; family Neisseriaceae; genus Neisseria. Next base: position 18,273 of record NZ_LGYH01000004.1, on the reverse strand, counting down.
TGCCGATTGTTTCTGTACGCGTGTAGAAGGGGATAGCATGCACCCAACCCTGATCGACCAAGGCACCGTACTGTGGCATGCCGTTACCCAATACACCCGCGAGGGCATATACCTGTTCAGACAAGGCGAAGAATTGCGGGTAAAACGCCTGCAACGCCTGAACACCAACTCTTTAAACGTCATCAGCGACAACCCTAATAAGGGCATATACCCGACAACAGAACTCGATTTATCCCAAGCCGAACCGCACGACTTCGAGATACTAGGACGCTACCTATGGAGCTGCGGCATCGCAAAATAATCAAATCCTATCTATTTTTTGACAATTTACATGACAAAAATAGTGCAAAATCAACCCAAAAATGAGCAATTTTGCACTATTTTTTCACATTCCGAATTTCCACTCCTTTCCCGCTTAACCTAATGTTTCATCAAAACTTTTCCATTTTTTCCAACACGTCTTAGACATGACAAAATAAACACTACCCCACAGTATGACGAAACCGTGGAAAAATAAATTTATTTGCGATAAGCAAACAAAAAGCCTGTCTGAAAAAATGGTTTTCAGACAGGCTTCACGTTCTGATCACAGGATGCGCAGTTAACAATAAAGCTTGAAAGCCGCTTATTTGATGCGCTTAAACACCAAATCCCACACACCATGCCCCAGCCGTTTGCCGCGGGCTTCAAATTTGGTCTCCGGCCGGTAATCCGGCGTGGGTGCGTAATCTTGTGCGGTGTTTTCCAACTCATCAAAGCCGCTCAACACTTCGAGCATTTGCACCGCATACTCTTCCCAGTCGGTTGCCAGATGGATATAGCCGCCCTGCTTCAATTTAGGCAACAATTTGGCCACAAAAGGCGCTTGAATCAGGCGGCGTTTGTGGTGGCGTTTCTTGTGCCACGGATCGGGAAAGAAAATATGAATGCCGTCTAAGCTGCCGTCGGCCAGCATATTTTCCACCACTTCCACCGCATCATGACGCATCACCCTGATATTGGAAACATTTTCTTCTTCAATCAGCTTCAAAATATTGCCCACACCCGGGCCGTGCACATCAATCGCTAAAAAGTCTTTTTCAGGCAGGCGCTTGGCGATTTCCACCGTAGCCATCCCCATGCCGAAGCCGATTTCCAGCACTTTCGGATTGTCGCGCCCGAATGCTTCATTCAAATTAACCATACTGTGTTGATAATCGATACCGAATTTCGGCCACATGATATCAATCGCGCGCTGCTGTGCCGCTGTCATATGGCCTTGGCGCAAAACAAAACTGCGGATGCTGCGTTTGTGTTCTTCGGGAATATCGGATGTCTGCTGTTCGTTATGATGGCTCATGTGCTTTATTTCATTGCTAAAAAAGGCTGCATTATACAATATAGGCCATGCCTGTCTGAAAAGATTTCAGACAGGCATGGTTTGTATCACATCCCAGCCGAACCTTCCGATTAAAACCAGCAGCAACACCATAAAACCGTAGCGCAAAAACCGCGTGCCGCCTCTAATAGCGAGGTGCGCGCCGGAGATACCGCCGCACAAGTTCGCCGCAGCCAACGGCAGCGCCCATGCCCATACTATGTGGCCGTTCGGAATAAAAAAGCTCAAAGCCGCCAGATTGGTGGTGATGTTGATCACTTTGGAAGAAGCGGTGGCCGTGATGAGATCAAACGAGAAAAAGCGTACAAACACAAAAGCCAGCAAGCTGCCCGTGCCGGGGCCGAAAATGCCGTCGTAAAAACCGATAAGCGCACCGAAAAACAAGCCTAGTGCATATTCTTTGCGGCTAAGCGCACTGCTGCGCACAATCTGCCCAAGGCTTTTTTTGAAAAATGTGTACACAAACATTACAGCCATCACCACCAACATGGCAGGCTTCATGTAATACACGGGGATATGGCTGGTTAACCCTGCCCCAATATAGGAAAAAACATATGCCAGCAATGCGGCTGGCAGCAGCATTTTCCACGGAACGCGGATTTTGCGCACAAATTGAACGCCTGCGGTAAACGTGCCGCAAACGGAAGCGAATTTATTCACACCCAAAATCGAAGCCGGAGCGGCGGCGGGAAACGTGTTAAACAGCGCGGGAATCTGAAGCAGCCCACCGCCGCCAACCGCCGCATCCATCAAACCGGCCAAAAAACCGATAAGCAGCAGAAAAAGAAAATGGGCGTCCATCAACAGCGGAGGTTATTTGGTCCAATGAAATTTAGATTGCGTACCCGAGCGCTCTTTCAGGCGCTGCACCAGTTTTTCTTTGCTGCCCGGCAAACCGTCTTCACAGAATGCGCGGTACAACACACCGCGCACGGGGTCGGCAGTATTGAGGATGGCGCCGATTTCCTTCCATTGCGGATTGCGCGGCTGTATCCAGCGGTTATTCACCGTATCACCGTAGCCGTACACTTTATAAGACGATTTTTTCTTGGCGCTGAAAGCAGACTCGGAGCAATAAAGCGCTTCTGCGCTCAAATTATCATGCCCGCGCGCCGAACGGATATTCAACACATAGCGCACGGTATTGTCCGGCGCCAGCGTGATGCTGTTTAAATCGATTTGCGGCTGCTGCGGAAAATCGGGTTTGATATAAAGATCAAACCATTGCGCATCTTTGCCCGGCATAGGCGGCAATGCCAGCTCCGCTTCTTTAAACTGAGCATCGGCTTCATTCGGATTACGCTCGACATAGCGCGTGTTAACCAGCGTATCTTTGTCGGTACGCGACTGTGCAAAAACAGCGGGGGCGGCCAAAGCCAACAGAAGAATCCAGCGTTGCATATCGTTTTCCTTGCGGGAAATCAAACAGAAAGGCGCATTGTAGCATTCTTAAACGCCGCGGCGAAACAAGCTATAATATTAAGATAAGACACAAGGAAACTTACCATGACCGAACAAACCCTAGATGTAACCGGCCTGAAATGCCCACTGCCGATACTGAGAGCTAAAAAAGCGCTGGCCGCTTTGGAGACGGGCGACGAGCTAACCGTTTTAGCCACCGACGCCGGCGCACCCGATGATTTTGCCGCCTTCTGCAAGCAAACCGGCCACGCCCTTTTGGTTTCGGAAACCTTAGACGGCTGCGTGTTCAAACTGGTTTTGAAACACAAATAACTTTTTCAGACAGGCATATGCCTGTCTGAAACCTCCATTCAAGCAAAGGAACACCATGCAAACCCTCACCATTATCCAACCCGATGATTTCCACCTGCATGTGCGCGACGGCGCCGCATTGGAATCCGTAGTGCCCTACACCGCCCGCCAAATGGGGCGTGCGCTGATTATGCCAAACCTCAAACCGCCGGTTACCACCGTGGCGCAGGCTCTGGCCTACAAACAGCAGATTCTCGATGCCGTGCCCGAAGGTTTGCCGTTCGAACCTTTGATGTCGCTTTACCTCACCGACAACACCACACCGGAAACCGTGCGCGAAGCCAAAGCGGCGGGCATCGTGGCGTTCAAACTCTACCCTGCCGGCGCAACCACCAATTCCGATTCCGGCGTAACCGATTTATTCAAGCTGATTCCCGTGTTGGAAGCAATGGCGGAAGAAGGCATCCTGTTTTTGGTACACGGCGAAGTAACCGATCCTGATATCGACATTTTCGACCGCGAAGCGGTGTTTATCGAGCGCGTGATGAAACCCGTGTTAGAAAAAGTGCCGGGCTTGAAAGTGGTGTTTGAACACATCACCACCGCCGATGCCGCCAAGCTGGTATGCAAAGCGGGCGACAACGTGGCCGCCACCGTAACGCCGCAACATTTATTGCTCAACCGCAACGATTTATTGGTGGGCGGCGTGCACCCGCATCATTACTGCCTGCCGGTATTGAAACGCGAAACCCACCGCGCCGCTTTGGTTGCCGCCATCACAGGCGATAAGTCGCACAAATTTTTCCTCGGCACCGATTCCGCGCCACACCCGAAACACGCTAAAGAAAACGCTTGCGGCTGCGCGGGCATGTTCAGCGCCATCAATGCGATTGAATTTTATGCGGAAGTGTTTGAAAAAGCCGGTGCGCTCGACAAGCTCGAAGCCTTTGCTTCGAAAAACGGCGCCCGTTTCTACGGCTTGCCCGAGAATCCGCGCACCATTACTTTGATAAAACACAATACGAAAGTGCCTGAGAGCGTTCCTTTCGGCGACGGGGAACTCGTACCTATGCGCGCCGGCGGCGAAGTGGAATGGCGCGTAGAGTATTGATTATGCATAATAAGTTAAAAAACGTAAACAATCCGCCGTTTGTTTAAATATGCCAATGCCTGTCTGAAAAAATGTGAAACATTTTCAGACAGGCATTAGAATTAATTGTTCTATAGCATAGAACCAAGCGTGCTTTGCGTTGAAACGCGCTTGGCGTAAAATTACATTTTTTGACAAAACCGTCTTACCCAAATTGGAGAATACACATGTTAAAACAATTCGCACTGGCAGCAACTGTTGCTTTGGCATTGGGCGCCTGCAGTAAAAACGATACCAATCAGGCCGCTTCAGGCACCCAAGTGAGCGCGGATGCTCCTTTAATCGACCGCATCAATAACAAAGGCACCATCACTGTCGGTACCGAAGGCACTTATGCGCCCTTCACCTACCACGATGAAAGCGGCAAGCTTACCGGCTATGATGTAGAAGTAACCCGCGCTGTAGCCGAAAAGCTGGGCGTGAAAGTGGATTTCAAAGAAACCCAATGGGATGCCATGCTGGCCGGCTTGGATGCCAAACGCTTCGACATCGTTGCTAACCAAGTGAGCCTTACCACACCCGAGCGCCAAGCTAAATACGACAAATCCGAACCGTATAGCTGGAGCGGCCCTGCCGCATTGGCACGCAAAGACGATGCGCGCGTTAAATCGTGGGCCGATATCAAAGGCTTGGATGCCGCCCAATCGTTAACCAGCAACTACCGCGAAATGGCCGAAAAATACGGCGCGAAAATCACCGGCGTAGACGGCATGGCACAAGCGATTGAATTGGTTAAACAAAAACGCGTGGATTTAACCTTAAACGACCATCTGGCCATTTTGGACTACCTGAAAAAACATACCGACAGCGGCTTGGAAATCAAACTGGTTGCCGACGCCGGCGAATTACGCGGTTCCGGCCTGATTTTCCGCAAAGGTGAAGATGCTGCGGTAGCGAAAGTGAACGAAGCAATGGTTGAGCTGCAAAAAGACGGCACTTTGAAAAAACTAAGCGAACAATTTTTTGGTGAAGACATAAGTGTTAAATAATATTCTGGCGGCTCTGCCGTTTATGAATGAGGCGAAGGCCCAAATCGTAATCGACGCATTTTGGCCTTTATTGAAAGCGGCTTTGGTTTATACCATTCCGCTTTCTATCGTTTCATTTATCATAGGTTTGCTGATTGCATTGGCTGTTGCTCTGATTCGCGTGGTGCCGCAGGAAGGCTTGGTGCACAAGTTTTTCTACGGCATTGCCCGTTTTTATGTGTCGGTTATCCGCGGCACGCCGCTGCTGCTTCAGCTCTTTATCATTTTCTACGGCCTGCCTGAAATCGGTTTGAAGCTCGATCCCGTGCCCACAGCCATTATTGCGTTCTCACTCAATATCGGCGCTTATGCTTCCGAAACAGTGCGTTCTGCTATTTTGTCGATTCCCAAAGGGCAATGGGAAGCCGGTTTTTCCATCGGCATGACCTATATGCAAACTTTCCGCCGCATCGTGCTACCGCAAGCTTTGCGCGTGGCCGTGCCGCCTTTGTCAAACACCTTTGTCGGGCTGGTAAAAGAAACCTCGCTGGCTTCGTTGGTTCTGATTCCCGAATTGATGAAAGCCTCACAAGTGATTGTGGCGCGCAATTACGAATTTATTCTGATCTACACCGAAGCGGGTTTGATTTATTGGGTAATCTGCACAGTGCTGACGCACATGCAGGGCAAAATGGAAAAACGCCTTGACCGTTATGTGGCGAAATAAGGAGCCGATATGATAGAAATCCGCAATATTCAAAAAACATTCGGCCCAAACACCATTTTGCGCGGCATTGATTTAAATATTGCCAAAGGCCAAGTCGTGGTAATTTTGGGGCCTTCCGGCTCCGGAAAAACCACGTTTCTGCGCTGCCTCAATGCACTGGAAATGCCGGAAGCCGGCACGGTTAAATTCGACAACGAAACACCGCTCAATATCGATTTCGGCAAAAAACCGGGTAAAAAAGACATCCTCGCGCTGCGCCGCAAATCCGGCATGGTGTTTCAGCAATATAATCTTTTCCCGCACAAAACCGCACTGGAAAATGTGATGGAAGGGCCGGTGGCCGTGCAAGGCAAATCCGCCGTCCAAGCGCGTGAAGAGGCCGTGAAGCTTTTACAAAAAGTGGGTTTGGGCGACAAAACCGAGCTTTATCCTTTCCAGCTTTCCGGCGGCCAGCAGCAACGTGTGGGCATTGCCCGCGCTTTGGCCATCCGCCCCGAATTAATGCTGTTTGACGAGCCGACTTCCGCGCTTGACCCCGAGCTTGTGCAGGAAGTGTTAAACACCATGAAAGAGCTGGCGCGCGAAGGCTGGACGATGGTGGTGGTTACACACGAAATCAAGTTTGCTATGGAAGTGGCCGACATCGTGGTGGTGATGGACGGCGGCGTGATTGTCGAACAAGGCAAACCGAAAGATTTGTTCGAGCGCCCGCAACACGAACGCACCCGCCGCTTTTTAAAACAGATTCGGGCGGAAGCTTCTTAAAACGAACCGGCGTTGGCTTAAGCAAAACGCCGGTTTTTTATCCGGCCATGCCTGTCTGAAAAATATGTTAAAGTTACGCCTCTTTCCAATTCAGCATGATTCCCCATATTTTCACAATGAACATTTCCCACGCTCCGCAAAATATCATCGTCGGTTTATCCGGCGGCGTTGATTCTTCCGTAACCGCCTACCTGCTCAAGCAGCAGGGTCATCAAGTGCGCGGCGTGTTTATGCAAAACTGGGAAGACGACGACAGCGACGAATATTGCAGCATCAAGCAGGATTCTTTCGACGCGATTGCCGTGGCCGATATTGTGGGTATAGACATCGACATCGTGAATTTCGCCGCCCAATACAAAGACAAAGTATTCGCCTATTTCCTGCAGGAATACCAAGCAGGCCGCACGCCGAACCCTGATGTGTTGTGCAATGCCGAAATCAAATTCAAATGCTTTCTCGACTACGCCATCGAGCAAGGCGCAGACGTGATTGCCACCGGCCATTATGCACGCAAAGAAGTGCGCAACGGCGTGCATTACTTGCTCAAAGGTTTGGATGCCAACAAAGACCAAAGCTATTTCCTCTACCGCCTGCAACCGCACCAGCTGGCATGCGCCATTTTCCCGCTGGGCGATTTGAAAAAGCCCGAAGTGCGCCGCTTGGCTGCCGAAGCCAAGCTGCCGACCGCCGCCAAAAAAGACAGCACAGGCATCTGCTTTATCGGCGAGCGCCCGTTTCGCGAGTTTCTGCAAAAATACCTGCCCACCAATAACGGCAACATGGTTACGCCCGAAGGCAAAAAAGTGGGCGAACACGTCGGCCTGATGTTTTACACCATAGGCCAGCGCAAAGGCTTGGGCATCGGCGGCGCGGGCGAGCCGTGGTTTGTGGCCGGCAAAGATTTGACCAGCAACGAATTAATCGTGGTGCAAGGCCATGACCATCCCCTGCTCTACACCCAAAGCCTGACCATGAACGATTTGAGCTTCACCCTGCCCGAGCGCCCCAAAGCCGGCAGGTATACCTGCAAAACCCGCTACCGCATGGCCGATGCGGCCTGCGAACTGCGCTATCCAGACAATGACACCGCGCAATTGATATTCGACGAACCGCAATGGGCGGTAACACCCGGGCAATCGGCGGTGTTGTATGACGGCGAAGTATGCTTGGGCGGCGGCATCATTATTGCCACCGACAAACCGGTTATCGTTACCCGACATGCCTGATTCAAACCGGATATTTCCTCAATGCCTGTCTGAAAAGTTTCAGACAGGCATTGCTATTTTCACAGCTTTACATTAAAGCCGCTATAATCACCCGAACCGCCCGCCGGGCATCATAATAAGGATCCTGAATGGAAAAAATCTGGTTACAGAGCTACGAAAAGGGAATTGACGCAGAAATCGACGCCACCCGCTACCAATCCATCATTGATGTGTTTGAGCAAAGCGTGGCCAAATTCCGCAATCAATCGGCGTTTAAAAGCTTAGGCAAAAGCATCAGCTACGGCGAGATGTCGGAATGCGTTAACCGCTTCGCATCTTTTCTGCAAAACAAACTCAAGCTGCCGCAAGGCGAGCGGGTGGCCGTGATGATGCCCAACCTGCTGCAATATCCGATTGCCATTTTCGGCGCACTGAAAGCCGGTATGGTGGTGGTTAACGTCAACCCGCTCTACACCCCGCGCGAGCTGGAACACCAGCTAAACGACAGCGGCGCAAGCACCATTATCGTATTGGAAAATTTCGCGCACACCTTGGCCGAAATTCTGCCCAACACGCAAATCAAACATGTGGTTATGGCGAGCATAGGCGACATGCTCGGCACATTCAAAGGCATGCTGGCGAATTTCATCGTCCGCAAAGTCAAAAAAATGGTGCCGCCTTTCCAAATCAAACATTTCACCCCTTTCAGACAGGCCTTGAAAGAAGGCATGGCAAACACCCTGAAACCCGCCGACCTGAAACGCGAAAACCTGGCGCTGCTGCAATACACCGGCGGCACCACCGGCGTGGCCAAAGGCGCCATGCTTACCCACGGCAACATCTGCGCCAACATGATGCAGGCTGCCGAATGGATCAAACCCAAGCTTGCGCAAGGCAAAGAAACCGTCGTAACCGCCCTGCCGCTTTACCACATTTTCTCTTTTACCGTAAACCTGATGATTTTTACGCAGGCCGGCGCGAAAAATATCCTTATCGCCAATCCGCGCGATTTAAAAGGCTTGATTAAAGAGTTGAAAAAAGAAAGCGTCAGCGTCTTTATCGGCGTGAACACGCTCTACAACGGCCTCTTGAGCCGCGCCGAATTAAAGCAGGTGGATTTCGGCACTTGGCACCTGTGTTTGGGCGGCGGCATGGCCACCCAAAAATCCGTGGCCGAACGCTGGAAAGCGCTCACCGGCCAAGCCATCGTGGATGCCTACGGGCTTACCGAGGCCAGCCCGGGCGTGTGCTGCAACCCTTTGAATATCAAAGAATACACCGGCACCATCGGGCTGCCTCTGCCCAGCACGGAAGTTGAATTGCGCGCCGCCGACGGCAGCGAAGTGGCCCAAGGCGAGGCCGGAGAATTATGGATACGCGGGCCGCAAGTTATGCAAGGCTATTGGAACAGCCCCGAAGAAACCGCCAAAGTGATTGATACGCGCGGTTTTCTGGAAACCGGCGACATTGCCGTGATGGATGAAAAAGGCTGGCTGAAAATCGTAGACCGCAAAAAAGATTTGATTGTGGTGTCGGGATTTAATGTGTACCCGAACGAAGTGGAAGATGTGGTAACCGGCCATCCGAAAGTAACCGAAGCCGCCTGCATCGGCGTGAGCAGCGAGAAAACGGGCGAGGCATTGAAGCTGTTTGTGGTGAAAAAAGACGAATCGCTGAATAAAGAAGAGCTTATCGCCTATTGCCGCAGCCTGCTCACGCCCTACAAAGTGCCGCGCGATATTGAATTTTGGGAAGAGCTGCCCAAGTCCAACGTGGGCAAAATCCTGCGCCGTGTGTTACGCGATAAGGCCGAAGGCAAACACACCCAATAGCGTAATGGATTGTCGAAATGCCTGTCTGAAACCGTTTTCAGACAGGCATTTTTTATCACAAATAATATGAAGAGGCCGCCTGAAAATGTTTTTCGAGCAGCCTCTATAATGAATCGACTTAAATAATAACAACACCGTCATGCTCCGGTCTGACCCGAATATCTTCTAAAGTTACTGTAACTCAAGCTACTTGGTGCAAGCCCGAGCATGACAAATGTGCTATTTTAAGTTGCTTCTCCATATGCCAAATCCAATGTTTCTTGACGGTTTGGCAAACTCATCAGAAGGTGTAATTCAAACCTACGCGGTATTCGCGCCCTGCACCGGGCAAATCGCTGCGTTGGGCATGCGGAATATAATTTTTGTTGAAGACATTGTTCACGGCGAAGTTTACATTCATCTTGTCGTTTTTAAGCGGTTTCCAGTTGGCGGAAATATCGGTTACGCCGTAAGCTTTTTTGCCGGTGTCGGCAGGTGTAACCTCCCGATTGACCAAGATATAGTTGTCTTCTTTCTTCACACCTTCAACTTGGCGGTGGTGTACGCCGATTTCCAAGTCGGGGTTGCCGAAACGGTAGGCAAGCGAACCTGTCCAAGTGCGGCCTATACGCATGGCGTATTCGGGATTTGCACTCAAACGCTCGCCGTAGAATTTCGGCTTACTGTAGGCCACGCCCAAGCGTGCCGTCCAGCCCCCTTTGCGGAACGATGCACCCAACTCATAACCGGAGTTTTTAACTTTGCCGGCATTAATGATTTCAGAATAGCATTCGTTAGGATTTCGCGGTGTCGGCGCATCGCACAAGTGGTTGTTGCGGCCTGTGCTCGTACCCAATGCGTTGCCGATATTTTGCCAAAAATAGCTGCCGTCCGCGCCGAATGTGCCGTTGTCGTAGTTGAAGCCGATTTCGGTATTTCTGGCTCTCTCCGCTTTAGTGTTGTCGGCAATGGAAACCACACCGCGTTTGCCGTGCGCCATAATGCCGTCGTGCATACGCGGGCTGCGGGTGGCATAGTTGTGGCTCGCGCTGAGGCTCAAATCAGGGATAACCTGCCATATCACACCCAAACTCGGGCTGACAGAGCCATCACTGACTTTTTTGCCGTCCATCGCTTTGAAATTAAAGTGGTCGTAGCGCAGACCGGTGGTTAGCGTTAAATCTTCAACAACATCGGTAATCATTTCAGCATAAACGCCGACATCCTGTTTCTTCTGCCTGGTTACGCCCGCACGGAAAATCTGGTCGGGTTTCACTTCCTGGGTGCGGTAGTTGACACCGTATTTCAGCAGAATGCGGTCATTGAGATGCGAATCGAAGTTGACATTACCGCCAACCGTTTCGATTTTGGTTTTGGTGGGTTCCGTGTTACTGTCGCCGCCAGCATAACCGTTCCTGCTGTCGTCAACAGACCAGCGGCCTTTTTCCAAGCGGTAGATATTGGCAGATGCCGATTGGGCAAAACCCATATTTTTGCCCATCCACTCGAGGTTGGTTTGGTTGATGCTCATTTTACGTTTGGCAGGCGCTTGGCGTGCCAATGTGAGCCTTTCTCCGCCTATAGCAAATTCTTCACGTACTACACGGTCACCTTTATGCTCGTTGTTCAGATGGCTCAATACAAAACGGTGGTCTTCGCCTGCATCGATACCGATTTTGGCCAAATAGCCGGTTTTGTCCAATGCGCTAAACGGCACACGCTTGCCGCCGTCCAAGCCGTTGCGGTAACCCGAACCGCCTTTGTAGTTGCTTTCTTTAACACGGTTACCGGAGAGCACGAAATCGACCGCTCCGGGTTTTCCGAACAGCGTCAGGCCGTAGTTGTGTCCGTCGTTGGTGTTGTAGCCGCTGTTTACTTTGAAGCCGAAATTAGGGTTTGTACTGTTTTTCAGCAAATCTTGGGCATCTAAGGTTTTCGCAATCACCGCACCGTTGGTTTGGCCGATACCGGCCGATGCGCTGCCCGCACCTTTTTGCACGGATACGATTTTTACCAAAGCAGGATCAAGCATATGCCGGCCTTGGTGGTAGTGGATTTGGCTGTCGGAGTAGGCATTGTCGACTTTTACATCCACCGAGTTTTGACCCATATTGCGGATATACAGATATTGCGAAGTACCGTTACCCCCGCCGATACCGATAGCAGGCTCGTCTTTAAACAGGCCGCGCAAATCGGTTTCCGTGCTTTCGTCTTTCGAACGGGTAGTAACCACATTGGTTTTCACTTTCGCACCTTGGCGGTCGCCGGTAACCTGTACGCTGTTTACCTCAACTTCAGGGGCTTCTTGGGCTTGAACAGTGTCAGCCAATGCCGACGCAGGATATAGAGCACCTAACACTGCCGCAACTAAAGGCAGTTGCTTGAATTTCATATTTGTCTCCATTCGGATTGATCATCAATTAAAAATTACAGAATTTGAGCTATGAATCCAACTTACATTTTCTTACTATATTTTTAATTTATATAGTTATATTTCATTAAATTTTTTATAGTATTAAAAATCATTATTGATTTGCATCAATACTAACATAATTTTTCGTTTTTACAAAACTATTATCATTTTTAAAATCGGTCTTGATGCTCAAAAACATCCACAACCAATAAAATTGAAACAACATTGCGTTATAGTGGATCAACTTAAAAATAGTACGTTCGTCATACTCGGGCTTGACCCGAGTATCTTGAGTTCCGCTAACTTTAGGAGATACTCGGGTCAAGCCCGAGTATGACGGAAATGCTACTAAAATTAAGTTTTTTAACTATACATAGGGATTGATTGGAATAACTCGAATTCCGGTTACTTGTGAGGAGATACCGGAGCCAGACCTGGCATGATGAAACCATAACAAGAAATAATTTTTTGCCACAGTAAAGCCAACAAATGCCTGTCTGAAAGAGTTTTCAGGCAGGCATTTGTTATTTTTTTGAAATCAATTACTTAAAACAAATCAATAAGCAGCAGGCTCATAATAAACAATGGGCAACCCTGCCCGTTATTCCGCCAAAATACGGGTAAACTTGTCGCCCGAAGTGATGCCGCTGAGCGTTTTGTTGACCGTATAAATTTTAAAACGCGGGTTAACGCCGCCCATCTGCACGGCACGGGCGCTGTGCATTTCGGCATATTTTAAGGCGCTGGCTTCGTCTTCAAACAAATACAGGCCGCCGGCATCGCCGGTTTGCAGGTTTTCCGTCCAGATTTTTGCGATAAAACCCGGCTCCTGCGTGATGGATTTTGCCAAATCCTGCGCGCTGGCCGTGAGTGCGTCGCCCAGCACTTCGGGCGGCAGTTCGAAATCGAACTGTAAGATAACGCTCATGGTTTCTCCTTATGAGTTGTTTGGTTTGATGGTTGATGCCTGTCTGAAACCTTTTCAGACAGGCATTTCTGATTAGAGCTTGTTCTGCTTGAGCCATGACGCCAGGTCATCGCCCGAAATGCCGCCGTTGTCTTCGTAGTCCAGTTTGTTCACCTGCCTGCCTTTGCTGTATTTCGCCAGCACGGGCGTGCCGCTCAAACCGTAAGTCTGCTTAAACGCAGCCCATGCGGTTTTGTCTTGGTGCAGCCGGTACACGTTGACAAAATAAAGCTTGTTTTGCAGCTTATGCTGCCTGACATAGCGTTTGAGCAGCGGCTCGAAAGCGTTGCAGTCGCCGCAGTTGGGGCGGCCGATATAGGCATAAAACGTGTCGCCTCGCTTTACTTTGGCTTCGAAATTTTCAACGGTCAAGCTGTTGAGTTCAAAGTAAATATCGGAATACATGCCTTCGACGCGCTTGGTATTTTCTGCGGAAAGCCGCGCGGCGGTTTCTGCTTCGGCAAGCCGGGCGCGCAGGGTTTGCGCGTCTTCTTTGTTTTGGGCTGCGTTGCAAGCGGCGAGCGATGCGGCCAATAAGGCGGCGCACAAGAATCGTTGTGTCATCCTAAAATCCTTTTGCATAATGATAGACAGTGTTTCAGACAGGCATTCATGCTCGGCGGTAGTGCACGAAAGCATAGGCTATGCCTTTGCTGCTTTCATGCTCTTCCCGCGCAGCTTCCTGCCAAACGGTTTGATCAATCGGCGGAAAAAACGCGTCGCCCGCCATATTGAGCTTCACTTCGGTAATGCGCAAATCGGTGGCAAGCGGCATGGATTCGGCATAAATCTGCGCGCCGCCCATAATGATGATTTCTTCCGTACCGGCGCAGGCTGTAAGCGCTTCCTGCAAAGAAGCGGCTGTTTCCGCACCTTCGGCGGCATAATCCGCCTGCCGCGTAATCACGATATTGCGGCGGCCGGGCAGCGGTTTTTTCGGCAGCGACTCCCAAGTTTTCCGCCCCATAACCACAGGTTTGCCCGAAGTGTAGGCTTTAAAAAAAGCAAAGTCTTCGGGAATGTGCCACGGCATGGTGTTGTCGATACCGATGCAGCCGTTTTCGGCGCAGGCGGCAACCAAAGTGATTTTCTGCATAATTGGGCGCTTTCTTTTTTCAAACGGATATCTGGATATTGTAATCAATAAAATGCCTGTCTGAAACCGCATTTCAGACAGGCATGAATGCACAATGATATAATTTCCGCCGCATTTCTTCCTGATGACCGCTCTATGAAACTCAACCCCCAGCAACAACAAGCCGTGCAATATCTCGGCGGCCCTTTACTTGTTCTAGCAGGTGCGGGCAGCGGTAAAACCGGTGTGATTACCCAGAAAATCAAATACCTGATTACCCAAGTAAATTACCCTGCCCACCACATCGCCGCCATTACGTTTACCAACAAAGCAGCCAAAGAAATGCAGGAGCGTGTGGGCAAAATGCTGCCGAAAAGCCAAACGCGCGGCCTGACCATCTGTACTTTCCACTCGCTCGGCATGCGCATTTTGCGAGAAGAAGCCGCCAACATCGGCTACAAGAAAAATTTTTCCATTCTTGACGGCACCGACAGTGCAAAAATCGTCAAAGAGCTGCTCGGCAGCACCGGCAAAGAAGCCGTGTTCAAAGCCCAGCATCAGATTTCTTTGTGGAAAAACGATTTGAAAACGCCCGAAGAGATTCTTCAGACGGCCTCTAACGAATGGGAAAGCCAAATGGCGAAAGTGTATGCCGGTTACCAGGCTACGCTGGAAAGCTATCAGGCCGTCGATTTCGACGACTTAATCCGCCTGCCCGCCATATTGTTGCAGCAGAACAGCGACGTACGCCACAAATGGCAGCTCCGCCTGCGCTATCTACTGGTAGACGAATGCCAAGACACCAACGCCTGCCAATACACTTTGATGAAACTGCTTACCGGCGCGGAAGGTATGTTTACCGCCGTGGGCGACGACGACCAATCCATCTACGCATGGCGCGGCGCGAACATGGAAAACCTGCGCCAAATGCAAGAAGATTATCCGCAAATGAAAGTGATCAAGCTGGAGCAAAACTACCGCTCCACCGCGCGGATATTGAAAGTGGCCAATAAGGTAATTGAAAACAATCCCAAATTGTTTAAAAAAACCTTGTGGTCGCAGTTCGGCATGGGCGAACACATCAAAATCGTCGCCTGCCAGCACGAACAGCACGAAGCCGAATGGGTGGTCAGCCAGATTGTGAAACAGAAACTGGTAGGCGGCGACAAAACCCAATACGCCGATTTCGCCATCCTCTACCGCGGCAACCATCAGGCGCGGGTATTTGAAGAAGCCTTGCGCAGCGCGCGCGTGCCTTACCAGCTTTCAGGCGGCCAGAGTTTTTTTGATAAAGCCGAAATCAAAGACATATTGTCCTACATCCGCCTGCTCGCCAATCCCAACGACGACCCCGCCTTTTTACGCGCCGTTACCACGCCCAAACGCGGCATCGGCGAAGCCACGCTCGGCAAACTCAACGCTTATGCCCACAACCACGAATGCAGCCTGTATGAAGCGGCGTTAAACCCCGAAGCACAGGCCGTCTTAAACACACAAAACCGCGAGCACCTGCAACAATTCATGGCCTTGATGGAAGATTACCGCGCCCGTGCCGAACACGACGATGCGGGCAAACTTGTCAACAACCTGCTTTCCGACATCGCCTACGAAGCCCACCTGCTGAACAATGAAGAAGGCAAAGCCGGCGAAATCAAATGGCGCAACGTTACCGACCTTACCGACTGGCTGGCGCGCAAAGGTGAACAAGACGGCAAAAACATCATCGAAATCGCCCAAACCATCGCCCTGATGACCCTGCTCGAAGGCAAAAACGAAGAAGAAACAGATGCGGTCAAACTCTCCACCCTGCACGCATCCAAAGGTTTGGAATACCCGTATGTATTTCTTGTAGGCTGTGAAGAAGGCATGCTGCCCCACGCCGACAGTATTGAAGAGAGCAACGTCGAAGAAGAACGGCGGCTGATGTATGTGGGCATCACCCGCGCCAAACGCCAGCTCACGCTTACCCATTGTGTGAAACGCAAACGCCAAGGCACATGGCAGTTTCCCGACCCCAGCCGCTTTATCGACGAAATGCCGCAGGAAGATTTGAAAATCCTCGGCAGAAAAGGCGGCGAACCGATTGTGAGCAAAGAGGAAGGCAAGAGCAATTTGGCCGGTTTGCGGGCGATGTTGGCAGAGAAATCAAAAAACCAAGGATAATACGGCAAGGCCATGGCGCTGTTGGAAATAACCCGAATCCAAAACGAGTCGGCATAATTCTCCGCGCAGACGAACCGATGATAAAACCGATCAATATACTGCCGGCTATCCCGACACTTAACCAACGGAAAAACCAACCTTTTCTCTATATACATATACTTAAAAATTCTCTATATACATATACTTAAAAATTCTCTATATACATATACTTAAAAATTCTCTATATACATATACTTAAAAAGCGCCGTATTCAAAACTCCCAAACAGCTATAATAAAACCACTTACATAGTAACAGGTGTAATGTTGAAAAAAATCATTCTCCTCCGCAAAGCGGATGATCAACATCACAAAAAATATCTGAAAATGCCGCAAAGGCTGCATTCCATTGTTTTTAGTTACTTCACAATATCCACCGCTTCCTGCAAACTGCTCACACCATAAATCTGCAAACCCGGAAAATCTTTGGGATTGCGCGGCAGATTGGCTTTAGGCACGATAGCGCGTTTGAAGCCGAGTTTTTCCGCTTCTTTCAAGCGTTCCTGCCCGCGCGCGACAGGACGGACTTCACCGCTCAAGCCGACTTCGCCGAAGGCCACCATTTTTTCAGGCAGCGGGCGGTTGCGGAAGCTGGAAAGCATGGCAAGGATGATGGCGAGGTCGGCGGCGGGTTCGTTGATTTTTACGCCGCCAACTGCGTTCAAGAACACGTCTTGATCGAAGCAGGCGATGCCGGCATGGCGGTTTAACACGGCCAGCAGCATGGCGAGGCGGTTTTGTTCGAGGCCGACGGTGAGGCGTTTGGGTGTGAAGCCGTGTGCGTCATCAACCAATGCCTGAATTTCCACCAATAGCGGGCGGCTGCCTTCTTGCGTAACCAATACGCACGAGCCGGGTACGTCATCACGGTAGCTGGCGAGAAAAATCGCCGAAGGATTGGATACGCCTTTCAAGCCGTGTTCGGTCATGGCGAATACGCCCAGCTCGTTGGCTGCGCCGAAACGGTTTTTGATGGCGCGTATCATGCGGTAGTTGGAATGCTGGTCGCCCTCGAAATACAGCACGGTATCGACCATGTGCTCGAGCACGCGCGGGCCGGCGATGGCACCGTCTTTGGTAACGTGGCCGACCAAAATCATAGCAATGCCCATCTGCTTTGCCATGCGGGTGAGTTGCGCGGCACACTCACGCACTTGCGATACGGAGCCGGGCGCGGAAGTGATTTGGTCGGAATACATGGTTTGGATGGAGTCAATCACGACTACGGCGGGTTCGTGCTGTTTTAAGACGGCCTGAATCGCTTCCATGCGGATTTCCGCCAGCAGGTTCACGCCTTCGCTTTGCAAGCCCAAACGTTGCGCCCGCAAGGCGACTTGTTGGGCGGATTCCTCGCCGGATACATACAGCACTTTGCGGTTTTTCGCCATCATCGCCACGGTTTGCAACAGCAACGTCGATTTACCGATACCGGGGTCGCCGCCGAGCAGAATGACTGCGCCGCTTACCAAACCGCCGCCGAGCACGCGGTCAAGTTCGCCCATGCCGGTGGGTTCGCGCGGCACTTCGGTGGCGGTAACTTGGGAAAGCTCCTGCACCTGCGCGGTATCCGCCGCCCACGATTGGAAACGTATGTTTTTCGGCTCAGGTGCAGTAAGGCTTTCCTGCAAGGTGTTCCATTCGCCGCAATGCGGGCATTTGCCTTGCCATTTGGGTGTAGTACCGCCGCATTCGCTGCATTGGTAAACGGTTTTCGGTGCTTTTGCCATAAATTCAACATGCCTGTCTGAAAACATGATTGTAACATTTTCAGACAGGCATCTATTTTTTACTCTTTACAATTTATCTTTTTAAAAACAAATACCAAAAGCAATATATGCATAACGCCTATTTAAAGATTATTAAAGATAATTAAATTTTCTAATAGTAACTATAAAAGCTGT
>NZ_LGYH01000037.1 GCF_001308015.1 Neisseria sp. 83E34 | reverse complement strand
CAAGAATATATTAAAAATTACTAGACTAATCATAGATTTTCTATCATCAATCAAAAATCAAAATAACACCAAATTAAATCTATTTCAAATATTTTAAAAGTTTCAATAACCTTGGTTATTTTATTTAAAATAAATTAATTTATGCAAAGAGAATTTTATATCCCAAATCAAAGCATCCTAAATAAAAATGAATAAAAATGCTTGTCTGAAAACAAGCTGCGCGAGTTTCTGCGAAGCTAAAGCTTTCAGACAGGCATTCTTTGGGAAGCAAAGGTAGTTTTGGGGATGGAGAAGTGGTGGTGGAGAGGCTGAGAAGCGGCCGAGAGAGCAGATGGGGGATAGAATCGTTTGAATTTGACTGTACCGCAAAAATTCAGGCAGCCGTAAATCAGACGGCCTTGAAGAGCTAAGCCCTTACTGCACACAGCTGAATTTTTCCAATTTGATGCGCCACATTTAAGGACTGTACATTCACATCCTGCAAAGCAAACAGTTCGTCTTTTTGGCTGGTGCCGTCTTGGTTCAAATCGCGCCATACGCGCAGTTTGGCGAAGTTTTCGTCTTTGGCATCCACCACACCATCGCCGTTGCTGTCGAATTCGGCCAGAGCGGCAAAGCCTGTTGGTGCGTTGCTGCCG
>NZ_LGYH01000036.1 GCF_001308015.1 Neisseria sp. 83E34 | reverse complement strand
TGACCAAACGGGTGTTCGCCGACGGCAGCACCAATATCATGGAACGCGACAGCTTGGGCCGTCTGCTCAGCCACACCGATGCGATGGGGCGCGTTACCCGTTATCAGTACAGCAACGAAGGCCAAATCGAGACCGTCGTCCGCCCCGACGGCGCCATGCTGCATTTCGACTACGACGACAGCTACCGCCTGATCCGCAAAAGCGATGCCGAAGGAAACTACGACGGCTACACCTACGACGAAGCCGGCAACCTGCTGACCCACACCGACCCGCTCAAACACACCACCCGTTTCGAATATGCCGGCAACGGTTTGCTGCTGAGTGTGACCGACCCGAAAGGCAGCACCACCGAATACCGCTACGACCATAACCACCAGCCCGACCTGATTACCGACTGCTCCGGCCACCAAACCAAACTGGCCTATACCCCCGAAGGACAGTTGGCGCGCATCACCGATGCCTTGGGCCGGCACACCGAGTATCACTACGACGCCAACCGAAACCTCACCCTCGCCCTTTATCCCGACGGCAGCAAAGAAACCTTCCGTTACGACCATGCCGGCCGTCTGACCGGTCATACCGACGGCGAAGGCCACACCACCGCGTACGAATACGGCCAAGACGGCCTGCCGACGCAACGTACCAATGCACTCGGCCACACCTTCGGCTACCACTACGACCAAGCAAGAAGGC
>NZ_LGYH01000035.1 GCF_001308015.1 Neisseria sp. 83E34 | reverse complement strand
AGCTTTACCCGCTGCTTTATTCCTTGAACCGATGGCATCTCCCGCATATTGCGCAGCATTGCCTAGCAAACTTCCCAAAGCTGCTTGGGTTGCCATCACGTCAGACACTTTAATCCCTTGGTTGTTTACAGCTTTATCGGCTAGCGATGCGAAAGAACTTTGAACCGCCGCGATTGATGCAGCCAATGCAAAAGTTTTATTAGGAGCTGTTGATGCAATCGCTGCCGCTGCCGCAACTCCTCCGGCAATATCACCATTTTGAAAACTATCTTTCAATGCTACGCTATTTATAATTTTATCCAAGTTATTTTGTACACCCATAACATTTTCCTAATTTGTTAAAAAATAATTTATTCTGTAATATTTATTAAATATTCATAGAAATGAACATTATCATTACAATTATTAAACAAAAACTATTTATCCAATAACAAATAGCAGCTATTATTGCTTTCACATTCCCTTTTTTACTCTCATCCTTTACCATATCCCAAATGTCAAAACTTGAATCGGATTCGAAATCCAATTCCGCCTTAAGTTCTTTCGTTAATTTTCTATATAAAAAATTAGACACAACAAACACAAAAATAGTTATAGTTAAAATAATTCTAGAAACTAAATTAAAACAATATAAAATTATTATATTTTAATAAAATAATAAAATAAAAATTACTAAACTAATCATAGATTTTCTA
>NZ_LGYH01000034.1 GCF_001308015.1 Neisseria sp. 83E34 | reverse complement strand
AGTTGGAACAGGTTTTAAGAATAAAACACTTGGCGTTTCATAGCCAAGTGTTTTTCTTGGCCGGTGGTTCAGTTCATCTTGAACCCTGCGTATCTCCCGATGGCTGATGTTGCGGAAATCGGTTTGCTTGGGGAAATATTGGCGAATAAACCCGTTGGTCTTTTCATTCAATCTTTTCTCCTTTTCTATGCCGACGCGGTTAGGTACTTTTCCTCTGATCCATGTGCTGCCGTACTGTTTACGGTAGGGTTTGCCGGCTATTCTGAGATGCCGCCATAGTGTGCCGCCGTTGTTTTTGTCTTGGCACAGATAGAGGTAAATGGTGCTGTGGTGGAGCGTGATGCGGTGGTGTTTGTGCAGATAGGCGCACACCTGCTCGGGGCTGAGCTTGCGGCGGATGAGGGTATTGATGTGTTGAATCATCCGGGAATGGAGCTTATAGGGTTTTAGCCTACGCTGTTTGGTAAGCCGGCTTTGTTTCCGGGCTTTTTCGGCACTGTATTGCTTTGCCTGTGTACTGTGCCGCCTGATTTTGCGGCTGATGGTGCTTTTGTGGCGGTTAAGTTGTTTGGCGATTTCGGTGACGGTGTGGTGGCGGGATAGGTATTGGATGTGGTATCGTTCGCTTTGGGTCAGTTGTGTGTAGCTCATGGCAATCTTTCTTGTCAGGAAAGGCCGTATGCTACCGCATACTGGCCTTTTTCTGTTGCGGAAAGTTGCACTTCAAATCCGAATCCGCT
>NZ_LGYH01000033.1 GCF_001308015.1 Neisseria sp. 83E34 | reverse complement strand
ATTTGGCCTTCGTTGCTGTACTGATAACGGGTAACGCGCCCCATCGCATCGGTGTGGCTGAGCAGACGGCCCAAGCTGTCGCGTTCCATGATATTGGTGCTGCCGTCGGCGAACACCCGTTTGGTCAGCTCGTTGTTATCGTCGTAATGGTATTGTTCGGTGCGCCCCAACACGTCGGTGACTTCGGTATAGCCGTCGTGGTAAGCGAAACGCCATTCCTCACCCAGCGAAGTCCAATTGCGCAATACTTTGCCGGTGGGGGTGTAATGGCTGTATTCGTAATAGGCGGTCAAACCCGCCGCATCGGTGTGCGACACCATCAGGTTGTTTTGATAGGTGAAGCTGCGTTTGACCGCGCCGTCGCGGCCGATTACGCGCAGCAAATCGCCGCTGCTGCCGTATTCGTAGCGCACCAATGCGTCGCCGACCTGTGCGGCTGCGCCGAAAGCGGGCAGGGCATCGAGCAGCGATACCGACAACAGGCGCAGTTTGGGCGAGGTTTCGTCGGCGACATTGCCGAAGTGTAAGTAGAACACCCGTCCGTTGCCGTCGATAATATATTGCGGCAGCCCGGTCAGCGGGTGGTAGATAAAACGCTGGTGGTTGCCGTTGGCATCCTCCACCGCCACCAGCGGTAGTTCAGTACAGTTGTCGCCGTTCGGGTCGTCTTCCGACACCGCCAGCGGCGCAAAGCGCAACGACACCGAACCGTCCAACGAAGCAATCACATAATGGCCGTCTGAATTTTTGCCGAACCAGATTTGTTCGCTCTCGAACAACACCGGTTCTTCATCGTCTTCTTCCGGTTCCGGCAGCGGAAACAAACGCCCCTGGTCGTCGATATAGG
>NZ_LGYH01000032.1 GCF_001308015.1 Neisseria sp. 83E34 | reverse complement strand
TTTGACGAGCTGAGCATCCCTGATCACAGCACCTTATGCCGCTACCGCAACTGGCTGGCATCAGACAACACCCTAGCCGAATTACTGGATCTTATTAACCGTCAACTGACTGAGAAGGGCTTAAAAGTAGAAAAAGCACACGCTGCCATTGTTGATGCCACCATTATTCAAACCGCCGGCGGCAAACAACGTCAGGCCATAGAAGTGGATGCCGAAGGACGAGTCAGTAGCCAAACCACACCGAGTAAAGACAGCGATGCCCGTTGGGTGAAGAAAGACGGCTTATACAGACTGGGTTACAAGCAGCATACCCGTACCGATGCGGAAGGCTATATCGAGAAACTGCACATCACTGCCGCCAATGCCCATGAGTGCAAACACCTGTTCCCCTTGTTGGAAGGGCTGGCCAAAGGCACGACCGTCTATGCTGATAAAGGCTACGACAGTTTGGAAAACAGGCAGCATTTGGAAGAGCGTGAGCTGCGGGACGGCATCATGCGTAAATCCCACCGCAACCGTCCGCTGACGGAAGCCCACACCCACCGCAACCAACACCTATCGAAAACCCGTTATGTGGTTGAACAAAGCTTTGGTACGCTACACCGTAAATTCCGCTATGCCCGGGCGGCCTATTTTGGCCTGAGCAAAGTGGCGGCACAAAGCCACTTGAAAGCGATGTGCTTGAACCTGCTGAAAGCAGCCAACAAGCTACGTGCGCCTGTTGTTGCCTGAAAGGCAGCTCAGATACCCGATAATCGGGTATCTGAGGAGAATAAAGGGAATATTGGAATAGAAAACAGCCGAAATCCGGTGTTTGGGCATCAACTGTTAGGTAAAGAGTTATTTTGCAAAGGTCTCA
>NZ_LGYH01000031.1 GCF_001308015.1 Neisseria sp. 83E34 | reverse complement strand
GCCTTCTTGCTTGGTCGTAGTGGTAGCCGAAGGTGTGGCCGAGTGCATTGGTACGTTGCGTCGGCAGGCCGTCTTGGCCGTATTCGTACGCGGTGGTGTGGCCTTCGCCGTCGGTATGACCGGTCAGGCGGCCGGCATGGTCGTAACGGAAGGTTTCTTTGCTGCCGTCGGGATAAAGGGCGAGGGTGAGGTTTCGGTTGGCGTCGTAATGGTATTCGGTATGTTGGCCTAAGGCATCGGTAATGCGCGCCAATTGTCCTTCGGGGGTGTAGGCCAGTTTGGTTTGGTGGCCGGAGCAGTCGGTAATCAGGTCGGGTTGGTGGTTGCGGTCGTAATGATACTCGGTGGTGCTGCCTTTGGGGTCGGTCACACTCAGCAGCAAACCGTTGCCGGCATATTCGAAACGGGTGGTGTGTTTGAGCGGGTCGGTGTGGGTGAGCAGGTTGCCGGCTTCGTCGTAGGTGTAGCCGTCGTAGTTTCCTTCGGCATCGCTTTTGCGGATCAGGCGGTAGCTGTCGTCGTAGTCGAAATGCAGCATGGCGCCGTCGGGGCGGACGATGGTCTCGATTTGGCCTTCGTTGCTGTATCGGTAGCGGGTAACGCGGCCCATCGCATCGGTGTGGCTGAGCAGACGGCCCAAGTTGTCGCGTTCCATGATGTGGGTGCTGCCGTCGGCGAACACCCGTTTGGTCAACTCGTTGTTGCAATCGTAATGGTATTGTTCGGTGCGCCCCAAGACGTCGGTGACTTCGGTATAGCCGTCGTGGTAAGCGAAACGCCATTCCTCACCCAGCGAAGTCCAATTGCGCAATACTTTGCCGGTGGGGGTGTAATGGCTGTATTCGTAATAGGCGGTCAAGCCCG
>NZ_LGYH01000030.1 GCF_001308015.1 Neisseria sp. 83E34 | reverse complement strand
GCCGTCTTGGTTCAAATCGCGCCATACGCGCAGTTTGGCGAAGTTTTCGTCTTTGGCATCCACCACACCATCGCCGTTGCTGTCGAATTCGGCCAGAGCGGCAAAGCCTGTTGGTGCGTTGCTGCCGTCTTTCAGTGTGTAGTTGTCGCCGAAGAGTTCGTTGCCGTTGTTGATGATGCCGTCTTCATTGCGGTCGATAACCAAAAAACCGTCGTCGGCAGCCACCCAGCCGGTGGCGGTTTGAATGCCGTCTTTATCATGGTCGAAAAGCGCGCCTTTATAGGCATTGGTGCTGACGGTTTCTATGCCGTCACCATCGAGGTCAAGTGTTAGCGGATCTGGACGTAAGACATGGAATTTACCGCTACGGTTGGCATCTTGCCATTCTTTCCAGTCTTCAGGGGTGCACCAGTGTTTTTCTTTTGTTCCCCAGTCTGAAGCCCAATCAAGAATTTTAGGCAACAGTTTTTGTTCCATCGCCTCTCGTAGCTCTGCCCATCCTTTATCAATTTCTTCAAAAAATTCTCTAGCTTTCTCTTTCCAAGTATTCGGATCAAGAGCTTTATCTAGTGTTTTAGAAATATCTAATAATGTGGGCAATATAGCCTCTCCTCCTTTATCTAATAAATCTTTACCTCCTTTATCTATATCTCTAACAATATCCTTCACATCATTAAACGATTTCTCAAATTCAGATTTAACATTATCTTTTAAGATGTCGCCTGTTTTTTTTAATGTTTCAGTGCTAGCGTCCAAATCCGTAATTTTAGGTAGCCCTGTCCTATCATGGGGATCCCATACAGCTAAATCAGCCTTAGTTTTATTTAAAGCTAATGCGCTGGCGGCATAGGCTGAAGCTAATTTGCTATTAGCATTCCCCACTGTTTCCAAAGCTTTACCCGCTGCTTTATTCCTTGAACCGATGGCATCTCCCGCATATTGCGCAGCATTGCCTAGCAAACTTCCCAAAGCTGCTTGGGTTGCCATCACGTCAGACACTTTAATCCCTTGGTTGTTT
>NZ_LGYH01000003.1 GCF_001308015.1 Neisseria sp. 83E34 | reverse complement strand
CTTTTGCCTGACCGCCGAATTTTTCAGCCAGAATAGTTGTCAACGCTGCGGTCAGTGTGGTTTTACCATGGTCAACGTGACCAATGGTGCCAACGTTTACGTGCGGTTTGCTACGTTCAAATTTTTCCTTAGCCATTAGCTAATTCCTTTACACAAAAGATCATTTTAAAGAACAAAGGCTGCCTGGAAAACTTCAGCTATCTAGACAGCCTAACAAATACCTTAATACCTTAGCCTTTACGCGCCTCGGTAACAGCAGCTGCTACATGAGCAGGAGCTTCGGCATATTTTTTAAACTCCATAGAGTAAGTAGCACGGCCCTGAGTAGCAGAACGGAGGTCAGTAGAATAACCGAACATTTCAGCCAAGGGTACCTCTGCTCGAACTTTTTTACCACCAATACCATCATCATCCATGCCTAATACGATACCGCGGCGGCGATTCAGGTCACCCATTACGTCGCCCATGTACTCTTCCGGAGTTTCCACCTCAACAGCCATAATCGGCTCGAGCAACACTGGACTAGCTTTTTTCATACCTTCCTTGAAAGCCATAGAAGCAGCCAATTCAAATGCAATTTGAGATGAGTCAACATCATGATAAGAACCAAAAATTAGACGTACACGAACATCTACTACTGGATAACCGGCAACAATACCATTGGGCAGCGTATCACGGATACCTTTATCACAAGATGGAATAAATTCACGTGGAATTACACCACCTTTGATTTCATCAATAAATTCGTAACCTTCACCGCCAGGTTCCATTGGCTCCATCTTGATCACTACGTGACCATACTGACCTTTACCACCAGACTGTTTAACGTGCTTCGCTTCAGATTCCACTTCTTTACGAATAGTCTCACGATAAGCTACTTGCGGTGCGCCAACATTGGCTTCCACACCAAACTCACGCTTCATTCGGTCAACGATAATCTCCAAGTGCAACTCACCCATCCCAGAGATAATAGTTTGACCAGACTCCTCATCAGTGCGAACACGGAAAGAAGGGTCTTCTTTTGCAAGACGGTTTAAAGCAATACCCATTTTTTCTTGGTCTGCTTTGGTTTTAGGTTCTACAGCAACGTGAATAACTGGCTCTGGAAATTCCATACGCTCTAATACGATTGGCGCATCTTCAGCACACAAGGTTTCACCGGTCGTTACATCTTTCAAACCAATCGCGGCAGCAATATCACCCGCACGAACTTCTTCAATTTCAGTACGATCAGCGGCAGTCATTTGCACTAAGCGACCAATACGTTCACGTGTACCTTTTACCGAATTGATAACAGTATCACCCGACTTAACCACACCAGAATAAACCCGAATGAATGTCAACTGACCAACATATTTGTCATTCAACATTTTAAATGCCAATGCAGAGAATTTAGCATCATCACTGGCTTCACGGCTGGCTTTTTCGCCGTTAGGCGTTTCTCCTTGCACTGGAGGAATATCAGTTGGAGATGGCAACAACTCTACTACAGCATCCAACATACGTTGGACACCTTTGTTTTTGAAAGCAGAACCGCACAACATTGGTTGGATTTCACCGGCCAACGTACGTTGACGCAAACCGGCAATAATTTCTTCTTCAGTCAGCTCTTCGCCGCCCAAATATTTATCCATCAACTCTTCGCTGGCTTCCGCAGCAGCTTCAATCATATTTTGACGCCACTCTTCAGCCGTAGCAACCAAGTCAGCAGGAATTTCACCATATTCAAACTTAGTACCTTGGGAAGCATCATCCCAAATGATTGATTTCATCTTAAACAAATCAATCACACCACTAAAGTTATCTTCTGCACCTACCGGAATAACAATAGGCACAGGGTTAGCACGCAGACGAGTTTTCATCTGTTCAACTACGCGGAAGAAGTTGGCACCTTGACGGTCCATTTTATTCACAAATGCCAAGCGTGGAACTTGATATTTGTTGGCCTGACGCCATACGGTTTCAGATTGTGGTTGAACACCACCCACCGCACAATAAACCATTACCGCGCCATCCAATACACGCATAGAACGCTCTACCTCTACGGTAAAGTCAACGTGTCCCGGGGTATCAATAATGTTGAAACGGTGTTCTTTAAACTGACCGGCCATACCTTTCCAGTAGGAAGTTACAGCGGCAGAAGTAATGGTAATACCACGCTCTTGCTCTTGCTCCATATAGTCGGTAGTTGCTGCACCGTCGTGCACTTCACCAAGCTTATGAGTCAAACCGGTATAGAACAAGATACGTTCAGTCGTAGTAGTTTTACCTGCATCAATATGGGCTGAAATACCAATATTACGATACAGTTGGATAGGGGTTTTACGAGCCATTTTGGTCGCCTTTCTAAATCTAGATTAGAAGCGGAAGTGAGAGAATGCTTTGTTGGCTTCAGCCATGCGGTGTACTTCTTCACGTTTTTTCATTGCACCGCCACGACCTTCAGCCGCATCAATCAATTCACCCGCTAAGCGTAAATCCATTGATTTTTCACCACGTTTACGGGCAGCATCACGCACCCAACGCATTGCCAGGGCCAAACGGCGAGAAGGACGCACCTCAACAGGAACTTGATAGTTGGCACCACCGACACGGCGGCTTTTCACTTCCACGATAGGTTTGGCGTTAGCAATGGCTTCATTGAATACTTCGATAGCTGCTTTGCCGGTTTTTTTCTCGATTTGCTCAAGTGCACCGTACACGATACGCTCAGCTACTGATTTTTTACCGTCAATCATCAAAACATTCATAAATTTAGACAATTCAACGCTGCCGAATTTCGGATCCGGCAATACGTCGCGCTTGGGGACTTCTCTACGTCTTGGCATTTTTAATTCCTTAAATATCTATTCAGTTGGGCATTTCCCATGAATATCCAACAGGATATTCACTTACTCGACAGCCTTTTTAAAGCTGCCTACGTGCCTGATGAATCCTAATAAATTACTTAGGACGTTTTGCACCGTATTTAGAACGGGCTTGCTTACGGTCTTTAACACCTGCAGTATCCAAAGAGCCGCGAACAGTGTGGTAACGCACACCTGGCAAGTCTTTTACACGACCGCCGCGGATCAGCACTACACTGTGCTCTTGCAGGTTGTGGCCTTCACCACCGATGTATGAAATCACTTCAAAACCGTTAGTCAGGCGTACTTTACATACTTTACGCAATGCAGAGTTTGGTTTTTTCGGAGTAGTAGTGTACACACGGGTGCATACGCCGCGTTTTTGCGGGCAGGCTTCCAGTGCGGGCACTTTATTTACGTACACAGGCTTTTTACGGCCTTTGCGTACCAATTGATTAATAGTAGGCATATTTTCTCGTCCTGTTGAGTTAAATACTTGCCGACACCATGCCGACAAGAGCGGAATTATAGCCGCCTTACAAGAATCAAGTCAATGGAATACATCAAAAAGCTTTACAAGAGAATTATTTACTACGCTCTTAGCTACCGATCACACAAAAAAAACACGATGCATTACTTTTATGAACATAGCTAATGTTTTTTAGAAACTACGTTTGATTCAAACATTGATTCAAACAATATAAATGCCTGTCTGAAAATTCAGACAGGCATTTATTTATAGATGATATACATCGAATTTAATCAACCTAGTTTTTTAACTCGGTAGATTATTTAACTTGACTACCAATGACACCACCCAATGCAGCACCGCCCAATGTAGAGCCTGTATCTTTACCGATTAGATTACCTGCCACACCACCAATAACCGCACCAGTTGCAGTATTACGCTGAGTGGTTGTCATGCCTTGACAGGCTGAGAGCAACGCAGCGACTACTGTTACTGTCATAATCTTAGTTACGGTATTTTTCATAATAAACTCCTTAAATTCGCAATTGGTAGATAATTGATCTATTCCAAATTGTTATTAATACATACAATAATTGATGAATCAACCTTGCAATGCCTGATCGTAAGATATTTTTTCATCGTTAAAGTTTTACTGGATTATGTTATGAGAACCTATGCCATTGCTCATATTGCTCATTTATTTTGCGCCATCATCTTTGTAGGCGGCGTATTTTTTGAAATGCTGATATTAAGTGCAATCCATAACAAGCAGGTTTCTCGTGAAGCTCGCAAGGAAACCGAACAGGCTATTTCACGACGAGCTACCCGTGTAATGCCTGTAGTCGTTATCGGCGTTTTCATTTCGGGGCTAATTATGGCACACCGTTATGCAGCGGCATTTTCTCCACCGCTTAGTTCACCCTTTTCCATTCAACTGGTTTTTAAGGTTTTTTTAGCGCTCAGTGTTTTATTACACTTTATCATTGCAGTCAGCAAAATGCGGCGTGGCACATTGACACCAGCATGGTCTAAATATATCCACAGGGCGGTGCTCTGCCACATGATACTGATTGTTTTCTTAGCCAAGTCTATGTTTTATCTTAGTTGGTAAATGCCTGTCTGAATGAGCTATTTAATTTCAGACAGGCATTGACTCCCAACACTATGCTAAACCCATTTTTCTTTTATTACCTGCACTTCTGCTAAAATAACTGACTGAACTTTATTCGATTTAGGTATTTTCAATAATGCATCCTCAAATATCGGTAGGCACACCGTTGTTTTACGGTGTGTTTTGTGTTGCTGTTTTGGTTATGATTGTCATTGACATGTTGTCATTAAAAAAAACAGGTGCGCACAAAGTACGCATAAAAGAAGCACTCATTTGGTCTATTATATGGGTGACTGTTTCTTGCGGCTTTGCCGGGTGGCTTTATTGGGAATTAGCCCACAACCAAGCTGTCGGTCAACACATTGCTACACAAAAAGTGATGGAATTTTTCACAGGTTACGTACTTGAAAAATCATTGGCGGTTGATAACCTTTTCGTATTTCTGATGATTTTCAGCTACTTTAAAGTTCCATCTCAATACCAACACCGCGTATTGCTGTATGGCGTATTTGGCGCCATTATTCTTCGCACCATCATGATATTTATCGGCACCGTATTAGTTAGAGAATTTTCATGGATATTATATGTGTTTGGGGCATTTCTGCTTTATACCGGCCTGAAAATGCTCAAACACGGCGAAGATAACGAACAAGAAGATTTGTCACACAACAAAGCACTGATCTGGCTTCAAAAGCACATCCGTGTAAGCCATAATCTGGACGGCGAAAATTTCTTTACTATTGAAAATGGTAAACGTGTTGCAACACCTTTGCTGCTGGTTCTAATTATGGTCGAACTTTCAGACGTCATATTTGCAGTTGACAGCATCCCTGCGATTTTTGCCGTAACCACCGATCCTTTCATTGTATTAACCTCCAACATCTTTGCCATTTTAGGCTTACGGGCCATGTATTTCCTTCTGGCTGACATTGCCGATCGTTTTGCATTCCTTCACTACGGTTTGGCATTCGTACTCAGCTTTATCGGCATAAAAATGTTGATCGTTAAGTGGACACACATACCAGTAGGAGTTTCATTGATTATTATATTCTGCGCACTAGGTATCTCCATTCTCTTCTCCTTATTACATAGCCGGAAACAACACAAAAACTGAATATCCGCCACAACCGACAATGCCTGTCTGAAAAGATGTTTCAGACAGGCATTGTTTCAATCACGTTGTAAAATAGCCGCATAACTTTACCTTTCTTCACACACCAAGCCACCGTTCAAATCTTTTTTCATCATTACTACCCAGCATAGATTGAATAGGTTTGTTTTACGCGGTAAACTTCCACTAATTAAATTTTTTTATGGTAACCATTTTAAAATGAATACCGTTTTTGACGTGAAATCCGCGCGCCTCGACGCTCTAGCACTACAAATCCACACAAGTGATTTAGGAAAAATAGATCAAGCTCTAAAGCAGCGCGCTACCCAATATAAAGAACTAAATATGCCGCTCCTGCTTGACGTGCAGGACTTTGACAACCCCGCCGACCTAAATGTCGGCGGCATCGCTTCCCTTATTAGAAGCCACGGCTTAGTACTAGCCGGCTTACGCCACGAACACGAACAATGGAGCCAAATTGCCACCAAACACGGCCTGCCCTTTTGTCAAATTGGCGGCGCAAACAGTTCAGACATTCCGCAAACCAAAATACAGCAACCTGAAACTATTGCCGAGGTTAGACAACAACCCCAAGCAACTGTTATCAGCAAGCCAACCGTTTTCGTTTCCTCTCCCATCCGCTCAGGCCAACAAGTGTATGCAGAAAACGGTGATCTGATTATAACCAGCATGGTCAGCAAAGGTGCAGAACTCATTGCCGATGGCAATATCCATATTTACGGACCCATGCGTGGCCGCGCATTAGCCGGCGCAAGCGGCAACCGAAATGCCAGAATATTTATCCACTCCATGCAGGCCGAGCTGGTTTCTGTGGCAGGAATTTACCGCACCTTCGAACAAGACCTGCCCGCCCACCTTAACCATAAGCCTGTGCAGGTATACCTGCAAGACGACCGTTTAATCATCAGTGCAATTGATGCAGAATAAGATGATGGTAAAATTAATTAACATTAATCAAATCAACAGAAGGAAACACCGTGGCAAGAATCATTGTAGTAACTTCAGGTAAAGGCGGCGTAGGTAAAACGACTACCAGCGCCAGCATCGCAACAGGTTTGGCTCTGCGCGGCCACAAAACCGCCGTTATCGACTTTGACGTCGGCTTGCGCAACCTTGACCTAATCATGGGCTGCGAACGCCGCGTAGTATACGACTTAATCAATGTCATCCAAGGCGAGGCTACACTCAACCAAGCACTCATCAAAGACAAACATTGCGATAACCTATTTATCCTGCCAGCCTCTCAAACTCGTGACAAAGACGCACTGACTCAAGAAGGCGTAGAAAAAGTGCTTAACGAGCTCACCGAAAAAATGGATTTCGAATATGTAATCTGCGACTCTCCGGCCGGCATTGAAACCGGTGCATTAATGGCACTCTATTTTGCAGATGAAGCCATTATTACCACCAACCCTGAAGTATCCAGTGTACGCGACTCAGACCGCATCTTAGGCATCTTGGGTAGCAAAAGCCGTAAAGCTGAAAAAGGTGAAACCGTTAAAGAACATCTGTTAATTACGCGCTATTCTCCCGAGCGTGTTGCAAAAGGCGAGATGCTTTCCGTACAAGATATCCAAGATATCCTGCGTATTCCGTTAATTGGCGTGATTCCCGAATCACAAAATGTATTGCAAGCTTCTAATGCCGGCTCTCCCGTTATCCACCAGCAAGATGCCGTGGCTGCTGAAGCTTATAAAGACGTAATTTCCCGTTTGTTAGGCGAAAACCGCGAAATGCGTTTCCTGGATGCCGAGAAAAAAGGCTTCTTCAAACGCCTGTTCGGAGGTTAATTCCATGGCTTTAATTGATATCCTGTTCGGCCGCAAGCCCAAAACCGCACAAGTCGCCCGTGACCGCTTGCAAATCATCATTGCACAAGAGCGCGTGAAAGAGCAGGCTCCGGATTATCTGCCGACTTTGCAAAAAGAATTGCTGGAAGTATTGTCGAAATACGTCAACGTATCACTAGACGATATCCGCATTTCCCAAGAAAAACAAAACGGGCTTGATGTACTTGAATTAAACATTACATTACCCGACCAGAAAAAAGAAGGCTAAAAAATGACACTGACCGAATTACGCTATATCGTTGCCGTGGCGCAAGAGCGGCACTTCGGTCGCGCTGCCCAGCGCTGCTTTGTAAGCCAGCCCACGCTCTCTATCGCCATTAAAAAGCTGGAAGAAGAGCTTTCAGTGTCATTATTTGATCGCAGCAGTAGTGAAATCATCACTACCGAGGCGGGAGAACGCATCATTGCTCAAGCGCGCAAGGTACTTGAAGAAGCCGAGATTATCAAACACTTGGCTTCGGAAGAACAAAATGAGCTGGAAGGCGCTTTCAAGCTTGGTTTGATCTTTACCGTTGCCCCTTATCTTTTGCCGAAACTGATTGTTTCACTACGCGAAACTGCGCCGAAAATGCCGCTGATGCTTGACGAAAATTACACGCAAGCACTTACCGAAGCACTCAAGCGCGGTGACTTAGATGCCATTATCGTGGCAGAACCTTTTCATGAGCCCGGTATCATCAGTATGCCACTCTACGATGAGCCGTTTTTTGTCATTGTTCCTAAAGGACACCCCTTTGAAGAACTTGATGCAGTCGACACCCAACAACTTTCCGAGGAGCAAGTATTATTGCTTACCGAAGGTAATTGTATGCGTGATCAAGTGCTGGATAGCTGTTCCGAACTGGCCTCGCGCCAAAAAATCATGGGGCTGACCAACACCCTGCAAGGCAGCTCTATTAACACTATCCGCCATATGGTTGCCAGCGGTTTGGGAATCAGCGTATTACCGGCAACTGCGTTAACAGAAAACGATCACATGCTGTTCAGTATCATACCTTTTAAAGATAATGCACCGGAACGGCGTATTATTTTGGCTTACCGCCGTAATTTCATACGGCCTAAGGCTCTGTCTACCATTCGCAATGCTATCTTGCAATCACAATTAGCAGGTGTAACCTTCTTAAAAGATTAAGTGATTGGTTGGGACTTAAAAGTAAATGCCTGTCTGAAAGCATGTTTTCAGACAGGCATTTTTTATCTGCATAATGCACCGTTATTTCTAGTTACACAGTCAAATTATTGATGGTAGTGCTTCAGGAAACGCGCCAGTTTGTTCATCGCCTCCTCTATCTGGTGCACATAAGGCAAAGTAACCACACGGAAATGATCCGGCTTCGGCCAGTTGAAACCGGTGCCTTGCACCAGCAATACTTTTTCCTGTTTGAGCAAATCAAACACAAATTGCATATCATCATGAATGTTATACATTTCTGTGTCAATTTTAGGGAAAAGATACATAGCGCCTTTAGGCTTCACACAGGAAATACCGGGAATTTGTACCAGCATTTCATAAGCTTTATTACGCTGCTCCAAAAGCCGACCACCCGGAAGCACCAAATCATTAATGCTCTGATAGCCACCTAATGCAGTTTGAATAGCATGTTGCATAGGTGTAGTTGCGCACAAACGCATAGATGCCAACATGTCCAAGCCTTCAATATAGCCTTGCGCATGCCTTTTCGGCCCATTGAGCACCATCCAACCTTGGCGGAAACCGGCAACACGGTAAGATTTCGAAAGACCGTTGAAGGTAATGGTCAGCAAATCGGGCGCCAGTGCGGCAATATGATGGTGTACCGCACCGTCATAAAGGATTTTGTCATAAATTTCATCTGAAAAAATCAGCAGGTTATGAGCACGGGCAATTTCCGCAATCTCAAGCAGGATTTCTTTGCTGTACACCGCACCAGTCGGATTATTTGGGTTAATAATAACGATGGCTTTGGTATTTGACGTGATTTTGGCTTTGATGTCTTCAATATCAGGAAACCATTCATTCTCTTCGTCACACAAATAATGGCGCACAGTGCCCCCTGCCAAAGTGGCGGCGGCTGTCCAAAGAGGATAATCCGGCGCAGGAATAAGAATTTCATCACCGGTATCCAAAAGTGCCTGCATAGCCATCGTGATTAATTCAGACACCCCGTTGCCAATATAAACATCATTCACTGTGATATCGCGCAGGCCTTTGGTTTGATAATAATGAACAATGGCTTTTCGTGCGGAATAAAGGCCTTTTGAATCACAATATCCCTGCGAAGAAGGCAGGTTGCGGATAACATCCACCAAAATCTCATCAGGCGCTTCAAAGCCAAAAGGTGCCGGATTTCCGATATTGAGCTTCAGAATTTTATGCCCTTCCTCTTCAAGACGCAAAGCTTCTTTGTGTACCGGGCCCCGGATGTCGTAACAAACATGGTCTAGCTTATGAGATTTGGAAAAACGTTCCATTTTGGCTGTGTCCTGATTAAATTGAATCAGCTTTGAAATGTACTCCGTTTTAGCAATAATTTAAAGGGGATAGTGTGAGAAAATTCTGTTTTGATTCAAAATGCCTGTCTGAAAAAACGTTTCAGACAGGCATCGGTAAAGCATATTCAGTTTGGCACAAAACTTGTTATAATCAACGCTTATAACCATACTTACCAAAAGACCGCCTTATGAGCACACCATTATTAGATACCATAAACTTTCCAAGCGATCTGCGTTGCTTGGAAAAAACGCAATTGCCGCGTCTGGCCGGCGAATTGCGCGAATTCTTATTGGAAAGTATAAGCAAAACCGGCGGTCATTTTGCAAGCAATCTTGGCGCTATAGAGCTTTCCATTGCACTACATTATGTTTACAACACACCCAATGATCATTTGGTGTGGGACGTCGGCCATCAAAGCTATCCGCATAAAATCCTCACCGGCCGCCGCCATCGGATGCACACTATGCGCCAATACGGCGGCTTGGCGGGTTTTCCCAAGCGCAGCGAGAGTGAATACGATGATTTCGGTGTAGGCCATTCTTCCACATCTATCGGTGCAGCTTTAGGCATGGCAGTGGCAGACAAGCTGGCAAGTCGAAGCAACCGCAGCGTTGCCATAATCGGAGACGGCGCGATGACAGCCGGCCAAGCCTTCGAGGCCTTAAATAACGCAGGCGATATGGATATTGATCTGCTGGTTATTCTGAATGACAATGAAATGTCGATTTCCCCTAATGTAGGCGCGCTTCCTAAATATTTAGCAAGCAACGTCGTTCGCGATATGCGCGGCGTATTGAGCACCATCAAAAACCAAACCGGTAAAGTGCTGGATAAATTACCCGGCGCGCTGGAAATTGCACAAAAAGTCGAACACAAAATCAAAGCCATTGCCAGTGAAGGAGATCATATTAAGCAGTCACTCTCACTGTTTGAAAACTTCGGATTTGAATATACCGGCCCGGTAGACGGCCACAATGTTGAGCACTTGGTTGACGTACTCCGCGAGTTGCGCAGCAAAAAAGGCCCGCAGCTTTTGCACGTTATCACTAAAAAAGGCAATGGTTACAAACTGGCCGAACGTGATCCTGTGAAATACCACGCTATCGGCAAAACACCCACCCCATCCGAAGCAGACAAACCGCTTGTTCCGCCCAAACCCACTTACACCCAAATTTTCGGACAATGGCTGATTGATCAAGCGGAAGCTGATAACAGGCTGGTTGCCATTACGCCGGCCATGCGCGAAGGCAGCGGGTTGGTAGAGTTTGAGCAGCGCTTTCCCGAACGTTATTTTGATGTCGGCATTGCCGAACAACATGCTGTCACCTTTGCCGCAGGCTTAGCTTGCCAAGGCGCCAAGCCCGTGGTGGCGATTTATTCCACATTTCTGCAACGCGGCTATGACCAATTGGTACATGATGTGGCATTGCAAAACCTACCCGTAATGTTCGCCGTTGATCGCGCAGGCATTGTCGGCGCCGACGGTCCGACTCATGCGGGCGTGTACGATTTGAGCTTTCTGCGCTGCATTCCGAATATGGTGATTGCCGCACCTAGCGATGAAGCCGAATGTCGCCTACTCCTCTCCACTTGTTATGCACTGGATGTTCCAACTGTGGTGCGCTACCCGAGAGGCTCCGGCAACGGCGCCGTTCCTGCTGCTAATCTGGAAACCGTGCCACTCGGTAAAGGCATTATCCGCAGACAAGGAAGCAAAACCGCCATTCTCGCTTTTGGCAGCATGGTTCACCCCTCTTTAGGTGTTGCAGAAAAACTCAATGCAACCGTAGCCGATATGCGCTTCGTCAAACCGCTTGATGAATCCCTGATCTTACAATTAGCTCGTGAGCACGATTATCTTGTCTGCACCGAAGAAAATGCAGAGCAAGGCGGCGCAGGTAGCGCAGTATTAGAGCTTTTGGCCAAGCACAAAATCTACAAACCCGTATTGCTCGCTGCAATTGAAGACACCGTCACCGAACATGGCGATCCAGCCCTGCTGCTTGACCAACTGGGCTTGAGTGAGCCCGCTTTGGAAAAGCAGATTGAGGAATGGCTGGCAAATTAATTCATTACCATACCAGAAATGCCTGTCTGAACGTTTATTTCAGACAGGCATTTTTCTATTTCCACTCGGTTCAAACAGCTACAGCAGACAAACCACAAAAATTCGGTTATGCCTTTGGATAACACGGGCCTTGCCCGCTAATCATATGCATTTGCCCTTCAATCCAATTTTCACATAATGCCGTCAACTCATCGACTTCGCCTGCAGTATAGGGAATCGGTTTGCCGATAATCATTTTAATGGTGCCCGGATATTTCAGAAAAGAATCACGCGGCCAGTATTCGCCACTATTTACAGCAACCGGCACCATATCCATTTCCAGCATTTTGGCCATGCGCGCTGCGCCCTGTTTATATTTACCGCTCTCACCCGGTTTAATACGCGTGCCTTCGGGAAAAACGGCAATCCAGAAACCTTCTTTTTTACGTTCCCTACCCTGCCTGATCATATCTGCTGCCGCTTTCGAACCTGCTTTGCGGTCGATACCGATAGTTTTGGCAATTTTCAAACCCCAACCGAAAAAGGGAATTTTAAACAGCTCTTTTTTCGCCACATAAACATGCAGGGGAAACACTTCCTGCAAAGCCAATGTTTCCCAGCCGCTTTGGTGCTTGCAGCAGATAATGGAAGGCCTGTCTGAAATGTTCTCCAACCCTTCCACCTCATACTTCAAACCAACGATATTCTTCAACGACCAAAGCAATACTTGTGCCCAAGCCTTGCCAATTTGGTTGGCTCCACGCGGAATTAAAGCAGCGGGCAGCACCAAAATAAACATAATGATGGCGCTGACACACAATATCAGCCAGTGAATTAAATTTCGGATAAGCAGCATGTCGTTCTTTCTTTTGCAAACAAATGAATAATGGCTTAAATACTATGCGCTTTTTTCTGACTCCAGTTGCATCATATATTGCGAAAACGCCATCAAATCATCAAATATCTGAGTCTGCTCAGGCAACTGATCGCCTTGTTCAGACAGGGTTTTCTTACCTTTACCGGTAAGCACCAGAATCGGCTTGCCCCCTGCCCTCTCTATCGCCTGCAAATCACGCAGGCTGTCGCCAACCATGTAGGTTTCTTCTGGCTTAGCATCAAAACGGTCGATAATATCGTTTACCATACCCGGCTGAGGCTTGCGGCAAGTGCAATTATCCTCAGCGGTATGCGGGCAAAACCAAATACCGTCAATCTGCCCGCCGGCTTGCTGCGCCAACTTATGCATTTTATTGTGCATCTCAGTCAGCTCTTGCACAGTAAAATATTTGCGCCCAATACCCGACTGGTTGGTAGCCACAGCAATGGTGTAACCGGCTTCAGTGAGAAATGCTATGGCATCCATACTGCCTTCCAACGGCACCCATTCGTCTACCGATTTCACAAAATCATCGCGGTCGTGGTTGATCACGCCGTCGCGGTCGAGAATAATCAACTTCATTCAAATTGTCTTTCTGTTTGATATTTAGCTGTAAACTAATAAACTAAGGGCGGTTGGTACGCTTATAATTTAAATTGCCCTATTATTTCATGAATGCCTGTCTGAAAACTTTTATTTCGTCACTCTGAATAAGAAATCCGGGCAATTTCCGGCTTCAAAAGGAAATCACACTTTAGTTTTCAATTTCAAAACCGTTCCAAACCTACCCATTGGCGCTGCCGGTAGGCACTATCCCAAAATAACCATTCCAGTTTCGCCGACATTGTATAAGCTTCGTGCATTTTTTCCAGCGTATAGTTATCACAGCCGGCGGCCACCTTGTCTATCGTTTCGATTACTCGGCGCACCGAGCTATTAAATTCTTCACCCGCATAAGTATCCACCCAAGCCTGATAAGGGTTTCCGGTTGCAGATTTTTCAAAGATGTCTTTGCCTACTTCTGCATAAATCCAAAAACAAGGTAGCAGCGCTGCCAACACCACAGGATAACTTTCAGACCATGCAACAGCAAGCAAATACGAAGTGTAATGATGGCTGGCAGCTGTAAGCGGCGTTTGCTCGAATTGTTCGCTAGTGATGCCGAATTACTGCATGAATCCTTCGTGAAGGCTACGCTCAACAACAATTGCCCCATGTGCCGCGTCGGTAAACTGCAAAATCCCATCAGCATCATAAGCTTTGGCCCCACACACCGCCAAAGCCCGGCCATACGCCACCAAATAATGCGCATCCTGAATCACATAATGGCAAAACGTGTCTTTATCCAAAATACCTTGAGCCAGCTCTTGGTTAAAAGGCAAATTTAAAGTGGCTTGATATAAATCCTGATTGCGCTTCCAAGCTTCTTGGCTGAACAACATTGCTCTCTCCTTTTCCAATACGGTTGCTTAAGTTTGCAACATGTTATAAAGCTGCCGGATGTGATGCTCGAGAGTCGGATTATATGCGAAGACTTGCTGACTTTATGGCGGCAATGCCACTAACAATACAATTATTCAGCCAATCGCTTGCATTATCCAAAGGAAAATGATGGGTTTCTTTTGAAGGCGGGGGTAAATCCGCAATGACCACCATATGTGGAACACCTTTGTAAGACAAAGGATGCCATTTACTGATATTCGCCGGATTATTTGCATAAAAACCCAATAGTGGCCGCTTGAACGCACAAGCTAAATGTACTGTGCCGCTATCCACGCAAACAATCAAATCAGCAGATGCAACCAAAGCTAGGTATTGATGCAAACTGGTTTTCGGGGAAAGCAGTAAAGAAATATTATCACTGCATAACTCCTGCAATTGCTCAAAATATGTTTCACTATTATTTGTATTACATAACACAAACCGCACGTCCTGCAAGTCTGCCGGATTGCAGCGATTGATAAGTGCTACCAGCTCGCTTGGAGGAATTTGACGCGTTGCTTCACTACCTTGCGGCGCAAGCAAAATACGGTATTTCCTTTCTGCTTCATCTTTCCAGAAAGGTGCCACTTCATTTAGTGCTGCGGAATCCGGCTCCAAAGATACATCAGGCTCAGGAATGGTGAAAAACTTGGCAAATACCGATGTTTGAAGATGCGCCGCCATATGCCTGTCTGAAAGAGGCGGGCAGTGGAAGTCGTAATTTTTTACATTGCCGATATGGTAATATTTCTTGTCACTTTTATGAAAAATAATATTGATATCCGCAGCTAATAAAGCTGTTTTGATAATGTGTTGGCTATTGAAAGTTTCATAAAAGTCTAAATAAACTTGCCATTTTTTGTGCTGTTTTATACATTCAGAAAAAGAGTCTTCTAAAAATTCATCTATCAACGGGCAGTGCTCATAAATCGGTCGGCTTCGCTCAGTTACAAAAATACCGATTTTGCAGTTAGGGTAAATCGCTTTGAGCTGGCGGATATAAGCTATGTGAGCAACCGTATCACCCACAGCATGCCCCATCGGTCTGATTAATACGGATGATACTCGGTGAAAGTCAAAATCCGGATTGCTTTTTTTATTTCCGAAAAAACGCAGCGTAATCTGTTTGAATAATGACATAGCAAAATCGCCAGCAACTTTCTATCAATGATCAAATTTATGAAAAAAATTTGGGTTTCCCAAGCGTGTTGGTATCTAATAAAATCTCGTAATCTTTTATTCTATTTTCATAAGAATATGCTTTAGGAATCATGAAATCGGTGCCGTACACTTCTGCCAGATGCTCGGCAGTATTATCCGGAATCAGAAATATTCCACCAAGAAATTCGCTCTCAACCAAACCAAAATCATTCAGCTGAATCTGAATTGCCCTAAGATGCTGATGATATTTTTTCAAGGTACTTTTTACCGATAAACCTTCTTCAACATCAAATGAAAAACAGATTTTATGCTGCCCTACTGTTTTAAAAACAAAAAAATCAATATTCACAACATCTTTGTATTGGAAAGTATATTCCGCTAAAAATCCATCGATAGCGGCATCCGTGCTTTTTATCGTGTAGTTACGTAAGGGTTTAAAGCCGTGTTTCATAAGATGCTGAATTAATTCAGGCGTAAAATCTCGTTCATCTATACCCACATCAAGATCCGAGTCATGGGCAATAATACCTTTCTCTCGATAGGCGCCGAGTAATGTGCCAAACTCCAGCCACATATTAACCGGCTTCTGATAGGCTTTGATTGTCGCCGATAAATCCAGTAATGCTTGAGGGGCAAGCTGATGGAATAACTTGAATCGTTCTGCTTCTATCGCGTCACTGATTTCTTTTCTGGCAGCTTTTCTTTTTCGGCTGCTGAAAGGATGACGCAATGCAATCCAAAATTTACTGGTAAATAGATTATCCATAATGTTTCAAATTCTTTTCAGACAGGCATTGTCACAATAAACCCTATTAATCCGTTAGATTATTGAGAATAAAGTTGTAATTATCCATATTATCCATTTCAAATCCGTCTTTCAGCTGTAATAAATAGGGTTTTACTTCCAATGTCGATAATATTTCCAATGGAATGTTATCCCAATATAGCTTGCTGTTTTCCAGAATTTCAAGGCTCATATAATCCGGCAGTTTTTCCAAGATTTTTTGCGACTCTTTTTTATCCCAGTAAGAAATTCCGAGCAGACTGTACCCCGGCTTGTTGCTGACTTCAATTTGCGTAATCCGGTTATTATTTATTTCAGCCAACCATTCTTTTTCTTCGCTTAAGGGCCGGGGAATTAAAAAATAATGGCTGCCTGATAAAGGCTCCTGAAAAATATTTTTAAACAGTACAACATCACAATCAATTACATAGCTATCAGTAAAAAAACTGCTTGCTAAATAAAAAGAATAAATGCTGTTATATTCACGATATTTAGGGTTGTAAATCAGTTTACATCCGTATTTTTCTTTCAAGAAATCAAATTGTTCCGCCAAATGCCCAAGCACAATACAAATATCGTGAATGCCTGCTTGCTGTAAATACAGCACCGTTCTTTCTAAGTTTGGCACCCCTTCTACAGGTAAGAGCGATTTATGTGTTTTCTGCCCTATTTCTTTAAAACGGCTGCCCATACCGGCGGCTAAAATAATAGCGTTCATCTCATTTCCGATACAATGGAATTCCTGCAACTGGCACAACAAATGTCTATTTAAAAATAAATTTTCAGACAGGCATGCCCTTAATTCCGACTACTTTCATCATACCCGGGCTTAGCCTGAGTATCCCTTACCTACAAGCCCACACGCTTAGGTACGTAGAGCCGCTCTGCACCGTTACCGTTTTTGTGGTTATTTCATTACCAACATGCAATACGCAAACAGCCGGTATCAACTCAACTAAAACAAGTAACACCCCTCATTAAAGCACCCAAAATGGCAGCTTTGCAAAAGTTCAGCCAGATGTTTTCTTTAAATCCAGCATAATATTGTGTGCCCGGCTAATCCGTCGCTCACCATAATCACCAAAATGTTCGTTCTCTTCGGCTTTGACCAATGTCCACACAAACCATAATACGTCTTGGGTAAATTGGTACAATAAAATATCCCGTTTGATTGTCGCTAAATCTTCGCTATCTGCATAATACGTTTGCAAAAATAAATTTTGCTCGTTTTCATCGATTCGTGACTCTAAAAAGAACGCTGCGATATCAAATACAGGATCGTTCATCCCTGAATATTCCCAATCAATAAAATAGAGCGTATCGTTTTGTAGCAATAAATTTTCCGGCACCAAATCATTGTGGCAAGCAACTTTATTCCTGCCGGTTTGGTTCAATTGCGTATGTGCTGTATCTAAAAACGCTAAAATATCAGGAATATAGGTGTTATAGTCGTAGAACGATTGTTTATTCCGGAGCAAACCTAAATATTTTGTATATTCTTGAAAAACATCAAATTGATTATCAAGCTTTATTTGGCTTCGATGCAGTTCCAACAAACGGATAGCCAGATTTTGCAATATTGCTTGGCTTTTAATGCTTTTATGATCTAAAGACAGGGAATTTTTTAAGAACCGGGTAATTTTAAGGCCGCTTTTCTGATCGAAGATACATGTTTCCACATTAAAACCGGCTTGAGACATTTTTAAGCTGTTTTTTGCCTCATATTCACGGTTAATCATGTTTTGGGTTTTTGCACCCGGAATGCGCAAAACATATTGTTCATCCGATACTGTAACCAAATAGTTTTTATTCGTCATTCCGCCAAGTTCGGTAACCACACAGTCTGAATCCCGATATTGCGGCATTAGATTTTTAAAAATGTTTTCAAGCATATTATTGGTTTTTGATGGTATTTATTGAAACGGGATAATCTGTCGACGGCGTTTTTCTAGAATACGGTTCACTTTACCGAATGCGCGGATGAAGCGTTCTTTGAAGGTTCTCTTTTTTCTAGGTTCCGGATTTTGATGCCAGTTTTGTGCGCGCTCTAATTGAAGTTGGCTTTTGAATTGGCTGTTTTCTTGGTTAATCTGGGATTCTTGGACACAAAGTGCGGGAACAAGTTGATAAACTTTTAAATCTCCGTGATTCAACAGGTTGCCAAATAATAAAATATCTATCGGCTTAATCTCATCAGCGGGTAAAGTTTGAAGCTTGTCCAATATAAAACGGATGGCCTGTTGCGAGATAATATAACCGGCCGAACCGCCGTGAACGCTGCTTAATACGGCAAAATTGCGCTCTGCGTGGGCGGGAATACCTGAATTAAACTTCACACCGGCCGGGGTCAAATAATGTGTTTCCACTTTAATCACAAAAGCGCTATCTGTTGAAAAACGATCCAACAGCCAAGAATCTTGTGCTAAAAAAGCGTCGGCATGTTTCCCCAGCAAAATATCGTCTTCAAAAACGGCAATGTAAGGCAAGTTTGCATCAATACATTTTTGAAACAGCAGTATATGGCTAATAAAACAGGCTTTCTCGCCCGATATCTGATATTGATGCTGAGCCAAATTCGGTACAAAACGTTGAATCTCCTGCTCTAATTGAGGAGAAGGCGTCATTGCATCAAAAAATTCAAAAGGGATATTTTGGGCTGAAAACTCCTGCCGAATATGGTCTCGGCGATCATGGGCTGAAGATATGCTGATTACAAAATTATGTAACATGGCGGCCTTTCAAAAGGAAGCGGCTGAATATTAATCTAAGAATTGGTATAAAGCTTTAACGTGATGGCTCAATTCGGGGTTATAGCTTAAAACCTCAAGCGGATTGGCTATTTTATGCTCGCCTTGCTGCTTCAGCATCACAGCTTGTTCAACCGCATCAGCCAACGTTTGCGGATCGTTGCGCGAGAAGAAGAAACCTGCTTCAGGTTTCATTACTTCGGTGCAAGCCATATTATCAGATAAAACAACTTTAGTACCGCTCAACACTGATTCAACGCCCACCAAACCGAATGGTTCGTAAAGAGACGCCATTATGGTGTAATCCGCTGCACGGTAAAGCTCCGGCATATTTTTGCAGAAGCCCAACTCGGCCACATTATTCATTGGTTTGGGCAAAGGGGAACCTGCCACTGCCAATTTAACCGGCAAATCCGTATGCTCAAAAAATTCTGCCAGCATATCCAACCCTTTGCGTTTATGGCCGGTAGAAGGAAAGAGAAACACGGTTTCTTCTGGTCTGAAGCCATAACGTTGGCGCACTGCTTCATTTTGGCTGTGATCATTATGAAAGCGCTTTGTATCAACAGGTGGATAAACAACATGAACTTTCCGGCCATCAATACCATACAACTGGGTAATTTCCTGTTTCATCAAGGCCGAATGAGCCATGATATTTTTGGCTGTTTCATAGTTTGTGCGGTTGCGGCGGATAATGAGTTTATCCAGCAGATTGGTTCTTTGCTGCATTCCTTTCAAATACCCCAAATGTGTCCCGCCACACACAAATAAATCCGCATTATCAGAAGGGTTGCATGCAATCAAA
This sequence comes from Neisseria sp. 83E34, assembly GCF_001308015.1. Classification (GTDB taxonomy): domain Bacteria; phylum Pseudomonadota; class Gammaproteobacteria; order Burkholderiales; family Neisseriaceae; genus Neisseria. The sequence goes on along the minus strand of NZ_LGYH01000003.1, from coordinate 219,072 downwards.
TATTCATTATTTGCCCGCTGTTTTTGCAGCTGGTGGGAAAAGAAAAACGGGCGCAGCTTTTTAGGTACGCGGCTTTGATTGATTAAACATGCTTCGACTTTGGCATATTCTGCCAATTCGGTATCAAAACGTGCTGCATAAATCTTGACGGGGTGGCCGTCTCCGGTGATTTGGTTGACCAGATCAAAGGTGTAGCTTTCCATACCTCCGCCGCGGCTGAAACGATTAATGCTGATGGCAATGTTTTTATTCATAAATCTGCCTTCATTTCAATCGTGATAGCCAAGTATCGAAGCCTATCTGAAAAACGCGGCTGAGCTTGGCCTGATTTTCCGGCGTATCCTCGGTTCTGTAAAAATCATCCTCGCTTTCCAGCCCGAGTGCATTGAAATAATCTTCAATAAACAGCCCGTAACCTTCTTCTTCGTCTTCATAATAAAAACGGGTAAACCGGTTACCCAATTCGTTGAAATCGTTTTCGGAAAGCTCCCCGCCCATATGGGCTACGACAAACTCCGGGCCTGACAATTCGCCTTTTTGCAATTTGGCAAAATCCGGCGTAGCTTGCGCCCACTCAGGGTTGTGCAAGCCTTGCGAAACAGCCCATGCAAAATAAAAACCGATGTGGTGCACGGCATTTTCTTGGGCAAGGTCGTCGGGAAAATCGTTGGTGTAATGAAAAGCAATATGATCGTAAGTCATTTCAGACAGGCATTATTGATAAGCTGCTCATTATATAGCAAAAGAACCTGACCGTTCCACGATGCCAAGCGATAGTCGCCAACTAAAAAAAACCACATATGTCACTGGGTAAGAATAGAAATGCCTGTCTGAAACCATTTTTCAGACAGGCATCCTATTCAAATCAAATACGTCAAATCAAAACGCTTGGCTTACTCACCCAACTGGGCAATATCCGCCACCGCGTTCATCAAATCCGCAAGCTGTTTCAAGAGATTCAAGCGGTTTTGTTTTATGGCGGCATCGTCGGCCATCACCATCACATGGTCGAAGAAGGCGTCCACTTGCGGTTTAACGCTGGCTAATTCAGACAGGCCTGTCTGAAAATCTTGCGCAGCCAAGGCGGCTTCGATTTTCGGCTGCAAGGCTTGTGCGGCGCTAAACAGGGATTTTTCTTCGTCTTGCTGCAATAGGCTTTCGTTCACTTCGCCCAATTCGGCATCGGCCTTTTTGAGCAGGTTTTGCACCCGTTTGTTGGCGGCGGCAAGGGCGGCGGCTTCGGGCAGTTGTTTGAACGCGGCCACGGCTTGCAGTTTGGCAGAGAGATCGTTGAGGCGGCTGGGCTGTTTGGCCAATACGGCGGCTACGATGTCTTGCGGATGGTCGTTTTGCAGCAATACAGCCAAGCGCGCCTGCATGAAGTCGGCTACTTCGGCAACGGTGTTGTCGGCGAGCTTGCCTTGTGGGAAGCTGTTGTAGGCCGTCTGAAGCAGATCGTTGATGTCCAAATCGTGCTGCATCAACATGCGCAACACGCCAAGTGCGGAGCGGCGCAGGGCGTAGGGGTCTTTGTCGCCGGTGGGAATCAGGCCGATGCCCCAAATACCGACGAGGGTTTCCAGTTTATCGGCCAGTGCCACAGCAGCGGCGGTTTTGCTTTGCGGCAGGTCGTCGCCGGCAAAACGCGGTTGGTAATGCGCTTCGATGGCTTGGGCGATTTCTTCGCTTTCGCCGTCCAAACGGGCATAGTATTTGCCCATGGTGCCTTGCAATTCGGGGAATTCGCCTACCATTTCGGTAACGAGGTCGGCTTTGGCCAAACGGGCGGCGCGTTCGGTAACGGCAACGTCTGCTCCCAAGGCTTTAGCGATGTGTCCGCTGATGCTCATCAGGCGGTTGATGCGCTCGGCTTGGCTGCCCAGTTTGTTGTGATAGACCACGTTTTCCAATTTAGGCAAACGGCTTTCCAGCGTGGCTTTTTGGTCTTGCTTGTAGAAGAATTCGGCGTCGGCCAAGCGGGCGCGCAATACGCGTTCGTTGCCGTGGATGATATGGCTCGGGTCTTCAGCTTGCAGGTTGGAAACCAGCAGGAAGCGGTTCATCAGCTTGCCGTTTTGGTCGAGTAGCGGGAAGTATTTTTGGTTTTGCTGCATGGTGAGAATCAGGCATTCTTGCGGCACGGCGAGGAAGTGTTCTTCAAACTGTGCTTCCAATACCACCGGCCACTCCACTAGCGCGGTCACTTCGTCGAGCAGGGCTTCATCGGCGGCTACAGTGGCATTCAGACGGCCTGCCTGTTCGTTTAAGGCCGTCTGAATAGCGGCTTTGCGTTCGGCAAACGAAGGAATCACTTTGCCTTCGCTGCGCATTTTTTCAGCATAGCTGTCGGCATTAGCAAACACGATGTCGCCGCTGCTTAAAAAGCGATGGCCGAGGGTTTTATTACGGCTGTCCAAACCCAACACCGAAGCCGGCACGGTATCTGCACCGTGCATCACCACCAAACCGTGCACTGGACGCACAAAGGTATGCGTGCTGCTGCCCCAGCGCATCACTTTCGGAATCGGCAGCTTTTTCACGGCCTGTGCCAGAATGTCGCTGATCAAGGCCGCCAAAGGCTGGCCTTGTTGGGTAAATTCGTAAGCATACACATCTTGTTTGCCGTCGTTGTCGATTTTCAGACTGGCAATATCGGTGCCGCAAGAGCGGGCGAAGCCTTCCAACGCTTTGGTCGGCACGCCGTCTTTCATGCCGGCCGCGACGCTTGGACCTTTTTTCACCACCAAGCGGTCGGCCTGCGCAGCTTTCACGTTTTTCACTTGCACGGCCAAGCGGCGGGGAGAGGCGTAGGCGGTGTATTCGGGCGCGCCCTCGATGAATTGTTCTTTTTCCAAGCCTTCGACGATGGAAGCGGCAAGGCTGTTGCCCAAGTTGTTGAGGGCTTTCGGAGGGAGCTCTTCGGTGAGGAGTTCGATTAATAAGGTTTGGGTCATTTGGAATACTTTCAGGTTCAATTTTTTGTTTCAGGCTATCTGAAATTATTTCAGTTGATTTAAATGAAATATAAATACGTTTCTTTGGGGGCCATTATTGGTACTGTGCTCTTGTTTCACAGAATAAGGGGCTTTTTCATCAATTTGGAATTCTCCAACATAACGAACATAGCCAGCTTTTTCGGTGTTCTGAAAAACGCGTAAAGCACGGTTATCATTTTTATGTTGCAAAATGGCTTTATTGCCACGTTTCATTTCTTGATTGCCATTTTGACCTTCGCCTGAGTAATGAAGTACACGGCCATCTTCACGCCAGCTATCATAGTAGCCATGCTCTTCACCATGCTCAGGATTAGTAAAAATAAAAACGTTATTAGACTTTGAAGATGGAGAAATGCCACTTTGACGACTTCCACCAAATTTGTCGTGTAATTCTGAACGTTTAATAATTGCATTTGGTTTCAAATCAAAGAGGAATTTATCCATAGTCTTATACCTGTTTTAAGCTGTTTTATTCTTAATCAACGGAAAACTCAATTTCTCGCGACTCTCCACAAACTTCTGCGCCACAATCCGGCTCAATGTGCGGATACGGCCGATGTAGGTGGCGCGTTCGGTTACGGAAATGGCGCCGCGCGCGTCCAGCAGGTTGAAAGTATGGCCGGCTTTGAGCACCAGTTCATACGCGGGCAGAGCCAGAGAGGTGTCTTCCACTTCAAGCAGGCGTTTAGCTTGGGCTTCGTAGTCGTTAAACTGTTTCAGCAGCCATTCGGCATCGGAATATTCGAAATTGTAAGTAGATTGTTCCACTTCATTTTGATGGTATACGTCGCCGTAAGTGATGGTTTGGCCGTCGGGTGTTTTCGACCACACGAGGTCGTATACATTTTCCACGCCTTGCAGATACATGGCCAAACGCTCGATGCCGTAAGTGATTTCGCCCAAAACGGGTGTGCAGTCGATGCCGCCGACTTGTTGGAAATAGGTGAATTGGGTCACTTCCATGCCGTTGAGCCACACTTCCCAGCCCAAGCCCCATGCGCCGAGGGTGGGGTTTTCCCAGTCGTCTTCCACAAAGCGGATGTCGTGTACTTTAGGGTCGATGCCCAATTCGCGCAGTGAATCAAGGTACTGCTCTTGAATGTCGGCCGGAGCGGGTTTTAAGGCCACCTGAAATTGGTAATAGTGTTGCAGGCGGTTGGGGTTGTCGCCGTAGCGGCCGTCTTTGGGGCGGCGGCTGGGTTGCACATAAGCGGCATACCACGGCTCGGGGCCGAGGGCACGTAAGCATGTAGCGGGGTGGCTGGTGCCGGCGCCGACTTCCATATCGAAAGGTTGGATGATGGTGCAGCCGCGCTCGGCCCAAAAATTTTGTAATTTGAAGATGATTTGTTGGAAGGTAAGCATTTCGGAATTTCACGCAAATGATGAATAGTAAAGGCTGCATTTTAGCCGTTCGGCCGGTTTCAGGCTAGCGCGGAGGCAGTTTTTCGGTATAATGCGGCAAAATTTATCTATTTTGTATTTTTCCAATCTATAACAAAGGAGCTGATTGATGGCGGACAATAATGATGATCACAAAGAACAACGTATCGGTTTATGGGTGGCAGGTGGCGCGGCGGCTTTAGCTGTGTTGTCTGTGCTTTTTTATTCGGTTTATGGCTGGGAGAGCGGTAAAATCGAGGGTTCTCCAAAATATGGCCAAGCGGCTTCTGAAACCGTTCAAGTAGCAGCTGCTTCTGAAGTTGCAGCCAGTGAAGTGGTTGTGGACACTCCTGCGCCTGCGGCTGCATCTGCAAGCAGCCCGGCCGAACAGGTTTTGACTGAAACCCCTGCTGCAACTGCTCCAGCCACCGCAGCCGACAGCGCAAACGCAGTGGTTGAAAACGGTGTGGTGAAATTCTATTTTGCTACCGGTAAAGCAGACTTGGCACCGAATGCCGAGGAAGCTTTGAAAGATGTATTGACCGGTGTGAAAGAAGGTAAAAAAGCGGTTATCTCCGGCTACAACGACAGCACCGGTAACGTCGCAATTAACGAACAGTTATCAAAGCAGCGCGCTTTTGCCGTTCGCAATGCCCTGCTGGGATTTGGTGTTCCTGAAAGCCAAATTGAGCTGCGGAAACCTGAAAATACGGAAGCCGGCCAAGGCAATGATGCTGAAGCGCGCCGTGTGGAAGTGATTTTAGAGTGATTTAAACGCCGGCTGCTCGGCTAACAGAATGCCTGTCTGAAAAAGTTTTCAGACAGGCATTTTTATTTAGCGGTTGCTGTTTACCCATTCTATAAATTCGTCTGCCTTCACAAAACCGAGCAACGCTTCGCTGCGGCTGCCGTCGGCTTTAAGCACAAACACACCCGGCGGACCGTATAAACCGTATTCTTTCAGAAAGGCTTGATGCTCCGGCGTGTTGGCCGTTACATCTGCTTGAAAAAAACGGGTCATATCCACTGCTTCGTGCACTTTGGGCTGGTTTAATGTTCTGGCTTCCATCTCTTTGCAGCTCACACACCAATCTGCGTAAAAATCCAGCAATACCGGTTCATTAGGTTTTTCCTGCAAGGCCATTGTCATGGCGGTTTTCAGCTCTCCAATATCCGTAAATTTTTCGCCATGCACACGTCCGTTTTCAACGGGTGGGTGCAAGGTCAGAAACTCATGCAGCGCGGTGGTTTGGTTTTGATAGCTTTGGAAGCCGAACCACAAACCGCCCGCCAGCATCACCCCGCCCAGTATTGCACACACTTTGCGCATCACGCCTTGCGTGTACATCACTCGCGCCAGCAGCATACCGGCCGGTATCACCAGCAGCAGACTGTATAGCGTTATCACCACCGGATAAGGCAGAAACGGGCTGGCGATATACAAAGCGGCGGCCAAAAGAATGATGCCGAAAGCGTATTTGATTCCATTCATCCACACCCCTGCCCTCGGCAACACATGCCCGCCAAACGTACCCACCACAATCAGCGGCGCGCCCGTGCCCAGCGCCAGCGCATAAAGTGCCAACCCGCCAAGCACACCGTCGCCCGTTTGGCCGATATAACCGAGCGCACCAACCAGCGGCGGTGCCACACAAGGGCCGACAATCAGTGCAGAAAGCGTCCCCATGCCGAACACGGAAGCCAATCTGCCGTTAGAGAGCTTATTGCTTTGATTTTGAAAATAGCTTTGCAGCGCAGCCGGCAGCTGGATATTAAACAAACCAAACATAGAAAGCGCGAGCAACACCAGCACACCGGCCGCAGCCAGCACTACCCATGCCTGCTGCAGCCAAACAGTCAACAGCGAGCCGGTCAAGCCCGCAATCACGCCGACCACAGTGTAAGTGAGTGCCAAGCCCTGCACATAAATCATAGACAAAGCAAACGCGCGCCCTTTGCCCGCCTGCTTGTCGCCCACCACAATACCCGAAACAATCGGCAACAGAGGATACATACACGCAGTAAAACTCAAGCCCAGACCCGCGATAAAAAACGCCAACAAGTTGGCGCCGAGTGTTTCGCGGGAAATTTTAAAAGGGCTTGCCCCTTTGCCTGCGGGCGGCGAAGTAACAGCGCCAGAATCAGACGGCTGCAAAAAGCGGTCTTTGCCGTTTGCCGCAGGCAGGCCTTCGACTTGGTAAAAGCCGTTACCGTTGATTTCAAAAGTATTTTCGACCGGCGGATAACACACGCCCACATCCGCACAACCCTGATAAGAAAGCTTGAGCGTATAGTTTTGCGCGCCTTTCTGCTTATAAGGCCAAAGCACTTGTGCGGCTTGATAATACACCGTTTGCTTGCCGAAAAATTCGTCTTCCTTTTCCTTACCGGGGCTGAACTGCGGCTGATCCAGCAAATTTGCCTCGCTGGCCTCGGCCTGAATTTTAGACTGATATAAATAATAACCGTCGGCCACGGCAAACTGCACATCCACCCCTTTGTCACTCACCTCCACTTGCGGCACAAACGCCTGTTCGGGAGGGAGCAGCTTGGAAGCATCCACCGCATAAGCGGCTTGTGCCAAAGCAAAAAACGCAATTAAGAAACCCAATATTTTTTTCATTCTGTTTCCTGTTTCTTCTGGTTTGAATACCATATCAAACCACTTTACTAACTAAAACACCGGCATTATCCTGTTTAGCACAGCAAAATGCCATCATCCAGTTAAATTTTTTCTGAAAATTTCAATTTATTACCCGCTAAAACTGTAAGAAATCGGGCGTTAAAACGTCGTGGCAACGGCTTTTCAAATTCGCATAGTATTAATGCCTGTCTGAAAGCATTTTCAGACAGGCATCTTTAAAATACTTACCTCTTAAGGATACACAATGCAGGCATAGGCAGAATGGTTGTGAATCGACTCAAAGTTTTCACTCTCCACCGTGAAGCCGGTAATCCGCTTATCGGAGCGTAAGGCCGCGGCCACGTCGCGTACCATATCTTCCACAAATTTCGGGTTTTCATAAGCGCGCTCGGTTACAAATTTTTCATCCGGCCGCTTGAGCAAACCGTAAAGCTGGCAGGAAGCTTGCTCTTCCACACAGTCGATTACCTCTTCTATACCCACTTCTCCGCCGCCGCACTCGAGCGACACGGTCACATGCGAACGCTGATTGTGCGCGCCATATTCTGAAATTTCTTTAGAGCATGGGCACAAGCTGGTCACCGGCACCAACACTTTCAGGCTATGGGAATATTGACCGTTTTTCACTTCGCCCGTTAGGGTCACGTCATAATCCAAGAGCGATTGAATACCGGAAACCGGTGCGGTTTTTTTGCGGAAAAACGGAAACGACACGCTGATGCGGCCGGAATCCGAATCAAGCAACTTCACCATTTCCCCGGTTAACGTTTTCAAGCGCTCGAAACTCAAGGCTTTGGTTTGCTGCTCCATCAAAGCCACAAAGCGCGACATATGTGTGCCTTTCTGATCGGCAGGCAAATAAACTGTCATCGTGAGGCGCGCAATGGTATGCTGCGCGCCTTCGGCTGTGTTGAGCAAGATAGGGAAGCGTAAATCTTTGATGCCGACCTGATTAATCGGCGTATTGCGTAAATCTTTGCTGCTTTGCACGTCTGCAATAATGGCGTTCATGCGTTATTTTTCCTTTTGATGTGGGGCCACGCCCTTAATATAGGGCGTAAGTATATAACCGCAAGCAAGAAATAGCCATTGAGAATAACTATAACTGCAAATTACTGCCGGCTTCGTTGCAAGTGCAACAAGTTAGGCTCAAACGCCCATTTTTGAGTTATTTAGCTATACACGGCAAAAATTATGTTTAAATGACGCTTTACCCAATCGGAAGCACCATCATGAATTATCAATTCTCCACCGAAGCCATCCACACCGGATATGATTGCGACGAACACAACCGTGCGATTATGCCGCCTATTTATCAAAACAGCATGTTTGCCATGCATGAAATCGGTGAAAAAATCCCCTACCGCTATTCCCGCCTCGCCAACCCTACGCGCAAAGTGTTGGAAGATACCGTAGCCGCGCTGGAGCACGGCTCGCACGGCTTTGCGTTTGCCAGCGGCATGGCGGGCATCGACTGCGTGTTCCGCACATTTCTTACACCCGGCGACACCATCGTAGCCGTGGGCGACATCTACGGCGGCAGCTATGATTTGCTGACGCAGGTTTATGCCAAATGGGGCGTAAACGTTGTGTTTGCCGACCTCACCCAACCCGAAAACCTCGACCGCATTTTGGCCGAAGGGAAAGTGAAGCTGGTTTGGCTGGAAACGCCGTCCAACCCCTTGCTGCGCCTGGTGGATATTCCTCTGCTGGCCGCCAAAGCCAAAGCCGCCGGCGCACTGGTAGGCATAGACAACACCTTTGCTACGCCTTATCTGCAAAACCCGCTCGATATGGGCTGCGACATTGTGTTCCATTCCGCCACCAAATACCTGTGCGGCCATTCCGACGTGTTGATGGGCGTGGTAGTCGCCAAAACGCCCGGGCTGGCCGAGCCGCTGCAAACCATGATGGTCAACACCGGCGGTGTGGCCGGGCCGATGGATTGCGCGCTGGTATTGCGCGGCATCAAAACGCTTGCACTGCGGATGCAGCAGCATTGCGATAACGCGCTCGAATTGGCGCGCCGTTTGGAGCAACACCCTGCCATAGAAAAAATGTTCTACCCCGGCCTGCCGAGCCACGAACACCACAACCTGGCCGCGCGGCAAATGCGCGGTTTCGGCGGCGTGGTTTCGGTTTACCTGAAAAACGACAGCGTGGAAGCTGCCAACAGCGTGGTTAAAAACATGAAGCTCGTCAAAATGGCCTCCAGCCTCGGCGGCGTGGAAAGCCTGGTCAACCACAGCTATTCCCAATCCCACAGCGGTATGCCGCCGGAGTTAAAACGGGAATTAGGCATCCGCAAGGGCTTGCTGCGTTTTTCGGTGGGCATTGAAGATATTGATGATATTTACTGCGACATTGCCGCAGCGCTGGATACCGTGGCTTGAGCAGCGGAATGAACCATGCCTGTCTGAAAGCTTTTTCAGACAGGCATGGTTTTATCACTGAAACTTACGCTGCAAAAAACGGCGCACTGCTTGCGGCATTTTGTTTTGCAGCTTCTGCGTATAAATTGCTTCGTTCCGCTGCCACCATACACCGATGCACACAATCAACAGGCCGATGAGCGTGAGAGAAATCGGAAACAGCCAGCTGTTTTTAAAGATTTTATCGGCCAGATGCCAGCAATAACCAAACATACCGAACGCACCGAACACGGCAAACACGCGGCGGCGGATCAACACGCCGGTAAACACCATAGCCATGTTCAACAGAAAATAACAAAATTTATTCCATTCGCTGTCGGAATCCATCAGGCTGAGGCCGCCCCAAAACGTAATCACGCCGAAAAGATACAGCCAAAACGGATAATCGCGCTCGCTCCGGTTACGGAAATCCACCCAAAACGCCAGCAGAATCATAACCGCACCAAACAAGGCGGAAACCTGCTGCTTGAGCCGCCAATCGTAAACCCCGCCGTGGCCGTAGAAAATCCAATCGGCAATATCCATCGACATATACCACAGCGTAATGGCAACGGGCATCACCAAAAACGGGTAGCGGTAACGCCACAGCATCACGGCAGCGGCAGCCAGCGTGGCCAGCTCCATCATCAGCCAGCGCCAGTCTATCCAGCGGTGGTAATCGCGGTAAGCCATTTCATTATCCGGCCAGAAACCCAATGCCTGCTGCGCGCCATACACGGCCAGCGGCACCAACACCACCACAAACGTAGCGCAGATGCCGGCCGGAATATGCAGGCTGCGTTTGCGGAAATATTCGGTCAACACCAAACCTGCCGCGCCGTAAACCAAACACAACACCACAATCGCCGCGCCGCCAAACGTTTCCCAGCCTAGGGTCATAAACAGCGACATCGCACCGATTGCCAGCAACCCGCCGAGGTAATACAAAACATGGGTGAAGCTAAACTGCGGCACATTACTGTTTTGCTGCTGCCAAAACGCCCACAAATCATCGGCCTGCTGCCCGTTGATAATCTGCTGCTCCACCGCCCGCTGCAAATGGTGTTTTCGTATATCCATAGCCGTTTCCTAAATTTCAACACGTTGCCGCTAATCGGAATATTTTCAGACAGGCATTGTTCCATCATTACCCGCTGATGTCTTCCAGCGTACGGCCTTTGGTTTCTTCGCCCAACACCACAATCACCGCCACCACAGCCATAAGCACCGCTGTGAACATCACAAAAATCCGCCCGAATCCGTCTTCGCCGCTGATCATCGCCGCTACGGCCATCGGCGCGACAATCCCGCCGACGCGCCCGATAGCGCCTGCCCAACCGGAACCAAACGCACGGAAACGCACCGGATACAGCTCGGGCGTGTAAGTGTAAAGCACGCCCCATGCGCCCAAGTTGAAAAACGACATCCAGCAGCCCCAAAACATAATCATCGCCACCGAATCGCTGCGGCCGAAGAAATACGCACACACGGCACAGGCAAACAGAAAGCCCGCCAGCGTAGCCTTGCGGCCGATTTTTTCCACCAACACCGCCGCCGCGAAATAGCCGGGCAATTGCGCCAGAATCATCACCAGCACATATTCAAACGTTTTCACCACCGTATGCCCCTGCTCTACCAGCAGCTTCGGCAGCCAAGTGAAAATGCCGTAATACGAAAACACGATGCCGAACCAAATCAGCCACAGCATCAACGTGCGTTTGGCAAACGGCGCCTGCCAGAGCTGGGCAAAACGCGGCGGCTCGGCAGAAGGCTGCTCGGCCACCTTAGCCGTTTCCGCCACCGGCAAACCGGCCTGCGCTTCAAGTTTGGACACAATCTCATGTGCTTCCTGCACACGCCCTTTATTGATGAGATAAGGTACCGATTCAGGCAGGAGTTTCCACACGAAAAATGCGTAAAACACCGGCAGCGCACCGATCAGAAACGCACTCTGCCAGCCGTAATGCGGAATAAAGAAATACGACACCAGCGCCGCCGCCAGCCAGCCCAAGCCCCAAAAACTTTCCAGCAACACAATAAAACGCCCGCGCACTTTCGGCGGCGCATACTCACTCACCAGCGACACCGCCACCGGCAGCTGACCGCCCAAGCCGAAGCCCACCCAAAAGCGGAAAAACAGCAGGCTCGCCAAATCCCAAGCAAAAGCGCACAAACCCGTGGCAATGCTATACACCACCATCGTGGCGATAAACACATTTTTGCGCCCGATCCGGTCTGCCACCCGCCCGCTCAACACTGCGCCCAGGGCCATGCCGATAAAGCCGACACTGACAATCCAGCCCAGTTCGGCAGGCGCCAGATTCCATTCTTTGCCCAAAGTCGCCAACACAAACGATACCATGCCGGTATCCATGGCATCAAACAGCCAGCCCAAACCAATCAGCACCAATAACTTATAGTGGAACTTGCCCGGAGGCAGGTTTTGCAATCGGGTTAAAATATCCATATGATTCCTTTAGAAAAATGCCGCTTGTTTACGTTTATACATTTTATAATACACCGCTTGCAACACATTATCCGCAAATCGCCATGAAAAATTTAATGTTTATTTTATCTGCCGCCCTCTTCCCTGCCTTCGCATGGAGCGAAGTGAAACTCTATGGCACCGTTAAAAGCGGCATTTCTGTTTCGCGCATCCAAACCTCCGGCAACCCGAAACACACCCGCACCACCATCAACGACTTAGGCAGCCACATCTGCATCCGCGGCAGCCACCGCATCGGCGGGCAAAGCAGCGAATGGGAACAGGCTTCCGAAAACGAACACGCTAAAAAGCCTTTATCCATGCGGGAGCGCACGCGTCAAAAGAAAGAAGCCGGTTTTTTGAAGCCCGATGATTAATGTTTGCAGCACGCGGGCAAAAAACAATGCCTGTCTGAAAACGGTTTCAGACAGGCATTCTCTATTATTCTCAAACACTAACTCAAAAGCAGCGAATCATCGCTCACTTTTTCACCCCGCGTTTTTTCAAACATATCCAGCAAGTCGCGCACACCCATGCCTTTTCGTTTTTCGCCCGCCACATCCAACACAACCTTGCCCTGATGCAGCATCACCGTGCGGTGGCCGTGGTCAAGCGCCTGCTGCATGGAATGGGTGACCATCATGGCCGTCAGTTTGTTTTCGGTAATGATTTGGTCGGTCAGCTCCAACACAAAAGCAGCGGTTTTCGGGTCGAGCGCGGCGGTGTGTTCGTCGAGCAGCAGGATTTTGGAAGGTTGCAAACTGGCCATCAGCAAGCTCACGGCCTGCCTTTGCCCGCCGGAAAGCAAACCCATGCGGTCGGTGAGGCGGTTTTCCAAACCGAGCTTCAAAATCGAGAGCTTTTCGCGGAAAATTTCGCGGTTGGCTTTGTTTAAAGCCCCTCTCAAGCCGCGCGTGCGACCGCGTTTGTAGGCCAGCGCCATGTTCTCTTCAATACTCAATTTCTCGCATGTGCCGGCCATTGGGTCTTGAAACACCCGCGCCACCAGATTGGCACGCTTGTAGGCGGGCAGGCGCGTTACGTCCGCACCGTCGATATGGATGCTGCCGGAATCCACCGCAATGTCGCCGCTGATGGCATTGAGGAAAGTGGATTTGCCTGCGCCGTTACTGCCGATCACGGTCACAAATTCGCCGTCTTTGATGTCCAAACTCATGCCGCGCAAAGCCGGATTTTCAATCGGCGTACCGGGGTTGAAGGTTAAGCGTAAATTTTCTGCGCGCATCATGACAATTGTTTCCTTTTCATCTGAAGCTTTGCTTTGGTTTTAGGCAGCATCAACACCAACACCACCAACACCGACGTTACCAAGTTCAAATCCTGCGTTTGCAGTCCCAAGCCGGAAAGGGTTTCGCTGCCCATGGCCACCATGATGAACAGGCGGTAAATCACCGAGCCGAGAATCACAGAAAGCGTAACCAGCCAGATATTTTTACTCGGCAGCAAAGCTTCGCCCAAAATCACAGCCGCCAAGCCGAACACTATCGTGCCCAAACCCGCGCTCACGTCGGCACCGCCCACAAGCTGGGCAAACAACGCACCTGCCATAGCAATCAAGCCGTTGGAAAGCGCCATGCCGAGCAGCACCATATTACCGGTCGAAATACCTTGCGCGCGCGCCATGCGCGGATTGGCACCGGTAGCGCGCATAGACAAACCCGTTTCGGTAGCGAAAAACCAATCCAGCGCAAATTTCACCAGCAGCACAAACACCAGCAACACGGCAGAATTCTGCCACATACCACTGCCAATAAAAGGAGTAAACAAATCAAACACCGTATCGCTGCCCAAGAGCGGAATATTGGGCGCACCGCCGATACGCAGGTTTACCGAATAAAGCGCGGTCATCACGATAATTCCCGCCAAAAGCTGCAAAATACCCAGCTTCACATGCAGCCACGCGGTAATCACACCCGATAGCGCGCCCGCCAAAAAACCTATACCTACCGCCAAAAGCGGATTGATGCCCGCCACCATACACACTGCGCAGGAAAACGCGCCGAGCGGGAAGCTGCCGTCGGCAGTGAGATCGGGAAAATCAAGGATACGGAAAGAAAGCAGCACACCCAGCGCCACCAGCGCATAAACCAAACCGGTTTCAAATGTGCCGAACAAAGCAAGCAAAGACATGAATTTCCTTTTTTATAGCTATTGCAAACCAACTTGCACAGTAACACTGCCGTCATACTATTTAGTTGGTTCACCACAGTATATTCAAACAATTTTCAGACAGGCATTCCGAAAACCCAAAACCGATGCAGGCTATCGGGCCACATCGGTTATGGATCGCTTCAATACAAATTGCTTATTCAACCATTTCAGCCGCCTGCGCTTTTAAATCTTCCGGCAGCGTGATGCCCTGCTCCGCAGCATGTTTGGGGCTTAAAAACAGGTCGAACTTATCCATGCGCTGCGAAGGAATGCTGCCTGCGGCCTCACCTTTCAGAATACGCGCCACAACCTTGCCGGTTTCCTTGCCGAGGCTGGTATAGTCAATGCCCAAAGCCGCCACAGCCCCACGTTTCACCGAAGCCGTGTCCGCAGCCATCAGCGGCACTTTAATCTCGTTGGCCGCCTTATACATTGATTCGTAAGCGGATACCACATTGTTATCCAACGAAGTGTAAATCAGCTGGGTTTTGCCGCCCAAGCTGCGTGCAGCAGGCAAAACGTCCGTGCTGCGCTGGGCCGGCACGGCAGACAACGTGATGCCCTGTTTGCCCAAATCGGCTTTCAAACGATCCAGCACCACCGTTGAATTCACTTCGCCCGGACTGAACACATAACCCACGTTTTTCAGCTCAGGTACCAACTTTTTCATCAAATCAATTTGCGGCCCGAGCGGCACGTCGTCCGACACACCCGTTACATTACTGCCCGAAGCTTCCCAGCCCGGCACCAATTTGGCCGCCACAGGATCGGTAACCGCCGAATAAACAATCGGAATATCTTTAGAAGCCGCCACCATCGCCTGAGCGCTCGGTGTAGCAATCGCAATCACCGCATCAGGCTTGTCGCCGGCAAATTTTTTCGCAATCTGCGCAGCAGTGGCCGGATTGCCTTGCGCGCTTTGGAAATCGACTTTCAGGTTTTTCCCTTCCTCAAAGCCCTCTGCTTTGAGCTGCTCCAACGCTCCCTTACGCACAGCATCCAACGCCGGATGCTCCACAATCGCCGTAATCGCAATGCGCTTATCCCCTACCGCAGACGCGCCGCTTGCAGCCGAAGCACCGGAAGCAGCCGGAGCCGCAGTTTTTTGTTCTGCGGGCGAACAAGCCGACAATAAAGCTGCCGCCAGCACACTCAAAGGAAGAGAAATTTTGTAAGAAACGGTCATAATGCTGCTCCCAATCATCTTAAAGTAGCCAAACGAAAAACCATCATAGCGGAAAGCGGTTTTTTCTGCTTTAATAGATTTAACATTTTTATGAAATATTTTAACTTTTATAATTTGTTTTATAATTTTTTATTCCAATCAAACGATTAGTTAAAAAACAATCCATCAAGCTTTTTGGCAAATCTGAAACAAAAAAGCTTTTTTAAGTCATTTAAAGAAAAAACCATTCAATCCGGATTATTGCGTTACGCATAAATTGTTTAGGCCGATCCAAGCAACAATGCCTGTCTGAAAAGTTTCTGCGAAGCCAAAACTTTTCAGACAGGCATACTTGTGCTCTGATACAAACCAAGCTTATTTACTGCTTGTCTTTTGCTTTTCCCAAACCTGCAAAAGCGCGGCCAATCCCTCGTTCAGTTGGCGCTGTATCTGCTGCGGCACATCAGCCAGCAATCTTTGCTCGTTTTCCACATGCTTGACCACCGCTTCCTCGATCAAAGCCTTACCGCTTTCGGTAAGCTGCACCAGCATGCTACGTGCATCTTCGGGATTCGGCAGACGCCGGATCAAACCCTGCGCCTCCAGATTTTTCAGGCGCGTGGTCATGGTGCCTGATGTTACCATCAGCGAGGCAAACAGCTCGGTCGGCGTGAGGCTGTACGGGCTGCCCGCACGGCGCAGCGTAGCCAACACGTCAAATCCGCCGCCGCTTAAACCGTATTCGGCAAACACGCCGTCCAACTCAGGCTGAACCAAAGCGGCGCAACGCTTCAAACGCCCGATTAAAGCCATATTCTCCGCCGCCAGCGCAGGCATTTCCCGCTGCCACTGCGCCACAATCAGGTGAACCGCATCTTGCTGCGTTTTCTGTGTGTCTGTATCCATCGTTTACCCTTAAAGAATGCCGTTGTTGCCGCCCGGCCTTTGATGCCTGTCTGAAAAAAATTTTGCGTGCCGCCCCATTACCGGAACGGCATCTTGAGATTTCACGCCCAATATTTTACCTTGACTTCAAGATAAAATATCATCACAATCCGTTTATCTTGAATTCAAGGTAATTTCATGCACAACCGTTTTCCACTTATCCTCATCACCGCGCTCGCGCCGCTGATCTGGGGCTCCACTTATTTAGTGACCACCGAATTTCTGCCGCCCGACCGGCCATTTACCGCCGCTTTGCTGCGCACGCTGCCGGCCGGCTTGCTGCTGCTTTTGTGGAAACGCGAATGGCCGGAAAAGCATGAAATCGGCAAAGTATTTTTGCTGGCTGTGTTTAATATCGGCTTTTTCCAAGCCATGCTGTTCGTTTCCGCTTACCGGCTGCCGGGCGGCCTGGCTGCCATTCTCACTTCCACGCAAACTTTGATGGTTTTGCTGCTGGTTTGGCTGGTCGGCAAAAGCAAACCGCCTAAAACCGCTTGGTTTTCCGCTATTTTAGGTGTGGCGGGCATAATGTTGCTTGTATATTCCCCACAAATCCGGTTCGACCCGATTGGCATCGCCAGCGCCCTGCTTGGCGCAGCTTCGATGGCTATCGGGATTTTTTTCTCGAAACATTGGCGGTTCGGCCTTTCCATATTGGCCTTCACCGGCTGGCAATTGCTTCTTGGCGGCTTGTGCCTCCTACCCGTGGCATTATGGCTCGAACCACCGCTTCCGGCATTGAGCGCAGCCAATATAGGCGGCTATGTTTACCTCTGTCTGCTCGGAACCGTATTGGCTTATGTTTTGTTTTTCTATGGCCTCAACAAACTGCCCTCTGCCGTGGTGTCCGCCCTCGGCCTGCTCAGCCCGATTGCGGCATTTCTGCTCGGCTGGCTGTTTTTGGGGCAAAGCCTGAATGTTCAATCCATGATCGGATTAACCTTGGCCTTATTTTCCATCTTCGGCGTACAACGCGCGCTCCAAAACTCAAAGGAATCTGCATGACCCCGTTTTTTCAATTATTACAACAGCGTGTTTCGGCCTATGGTTTTTCAGACAGCCATATCAGTGAACCCGAATTGCACTACCTGATCAAAGCTGCCTGCCATGCGCCTTCTGCTTATCATCTGCAAAACTGGCATTTCACTGCCGTCTGCTCAGAAAAAGCCAAACAAGCTTTATACCATGCTGCTTTTAGCCAGCATAAAATTATGCAGGCCGCCGCGGTCATTGTGATCAGCGGCAAGCTCACAGGCCATCAGGATTTAAACGAAAAATTGCAAGCCTCTGTTCAGGCAGGCATCATCGACAATGACACGGCGCAAAACTGGGTTTCCGCCGCACATTCCGCCTTTCACAATAACCCGCAAGCCCAGCGAGACGAAGCCATACGCAGCGCCTCACTCGCCGCTATGACTCTGATGCTGGCTGCCCAAGAACAAGGCTGGGCGAGCTGTCCGATGAGTGGTTTCGACACCGAAGCCGTGCGTCAAACCGCAGGCCTGTCTGAAAACCTGTTACCCGTATTACTAGTGGCCATCGGGAAAACAGACGGCCGGCAAAAACAGAAAATTCGTGCTCAAGCTGAGTGGGCGGTAATTTGATACATATAGCAAATAAACTGAATTTTAATAACTACAATAACAAATGCCTGTCTGAAACATTTTTTCAGACAGGCATTTCCATTCAAAACTGCTTATTTCTTCAGCCTCGCATGCAGCTCCTGCACGCTGTACACGCCCATGGCGTTGAGGCTCTTCACGCCTTCGCTCATGGCTTCGCCGCCGGCAATGGTGGTGTATTGCGGCACGCGCTGGGTGAGCGCGCTGCGGCGGATGCTGTGGCTGTCGGCCACGGCTTGCGGGTCGCTGATCACGGTGTTGACCACCAGCGCGATTTCGCCGTTTTTAATGGCATCGACAATATGCGGGCGGCCTTCCAATACTTTGTTGACCACCTGCACGTTTACGCCGTGTTCTTTCAGGTAGGCTGCGGTGCCGCGGGTAGCGCACACGCCGTAGCCGAGCGATTGGAAGTTTTTCGCGGTTTGCACCACCAGCGGTTTGTCTTCGTCGCGCACGGCGATAAACACTTTGCCCACCGCCGGCATACGTTCGCCCGCGCCCAGTTGGGCTTTCAGGTAGGCTTCGGAGAAGGTTTCGCCCACACCCATCACTTCGCCGGTGGAGCGCATTTCCGGGCCGAGAATGGTGTCCACGCCGGGGAATTTGATGAACGGGAACACGGCCTCTTTCACGGCGTAGAAATCCGGAATCACTTCTTTTTCAACGCCTTGCTCTTTCAGGCTGATGCCCGCCATTGCACGCGCGCCCACTTTGGCCAGCGGCACGGAAGTGGCTTTGGAAACGAACGGCACGGTACGCGAGGCGCGCGGGTTCACTTCCAGCACGAACACCACACCGTCTTGCACGGCAAACTGCACGTTCATCAGGCCGACCACATTCAACGCATAAGCCATGGCTTTGGTTTGGCGGCGGATTTCTTCTTGAATCTCTTCAGAGAGCGAGTATGGCGGCAGCGAGCAGCCTGAGTCGCCCGAGTGGATACCGGCCTGCTCGATGTGCTGCATAATGCCGCCGATGACGATGTCTTTGCCGTCTGAAACGCAATCCACGTCCACTTCAATCGCGTTGTTCAGGAAGAAATCGAGCAGTACGGGGCTGTCTTCGGAAACCTGCACGGCTTCGCGCATATAGGTTTTGAGCTGCTCTTGCGTATGCACCACCTGCATGGCGCGGCCGCCCAATACATAAGACGGGCGCACCACCAGCGGATAGCCGATTTCTTCGGCCAGCACCAGTGCTTCTTCTTCGTTGCGCGCGGTGCGGTTGGGCGGTTGGCGCAGGCCGAGGTCGTTGAGCACTTTTTGGAAGCGTTCGCGGTCTTCGGCAGCGTCAATCGAATCGGCCGACGTGCCGATGATGTTCACGCCGTTTTCCACCAGCGCGTTGGCGAGTTTCAGCGGGGTTTGGCCGCCGTAATGCACAATCACGCCCCACGGGTTTTCGGTGCGCACGATTTCCAGCACGTCTTCCAGCGTGAGCGGCTCGAAGTAGAGGCGGTCGGAAGTGTCGAAGTCGGTGGATACGGTTTCGGGGTTGCAGTTCACCATAATGGTTTCAAAACCCGATTCGCGCAGCGCCAGTGCGGCGTGTACGCAGCAATAGTCGAACTCGATACCTTGGCCGATACGGTTGGGGCCGCCGCCGAGAATCATCACTTTGCGTTTTTCAGACGGCCTTGCTTCGCACTCTTCTTCATAAGTGGAATAGAGATACGCCGTGTCGGATTGGAACTCCGCCGCGCAAGTATCCACGCGCTTGTACACGGGGTGCAGATTCAGGCCGTAGCGGTGTTCGCGCACTTCTTTTTCAGACAGGCCTAACAATTGCGCCAAACGCTTGTCTGAAAAACCTTTGCGTTTCAAGCGGCGCAGCGTGGCAAAGTCCAAATCGTTCAAACGGCCGTCTGAAACCTTTTGCTCTTCCTGAATAAGGTCTTCAATCTGCGCCAAGAACCACGGATCAATCGCGCAAATTTCGTGGATTTCTTCCTTGCTGAAACCGGCGCGGAAAGCATCGGCCACATACAGAATGCGCTCGGGGCCGGGGTTGGCCAGCTCGCGGCGGATCACGTTTTTATCGTCGGTGCGCGGGTTGAAGCCGCACAAACCGGTTTCCAAACCGCGCAGGGCTTTTTGCATCGACTCCTGAATCGTGCGGCCCATCGCCATCACTTCGCCCACCGATTTCATTTGCGTGGTCAGGCGGTCGTCGGCAGCGGGGAATTTTTCAAACGCAAAACGCGGGATTTTCGTTACCACATAATCAATCGAAGGCTCGAAAGACGCAGGCGTGCGGCCGCCGGTGATGTCGTTGCGCAGTTCGTCCAACGTGAAGCCCACCGCCAGTTTCGCGGCCACTTTCGCAATCGGGAAGCCCGTGGCCTTGGAAGCCAGCGCCGAAGAACGGCTCACGCGCGGGTTCATCTCAATCACAATCATCTCACCGTTTTCAGGGTTGATGGCAAACTGCACGTTCGAGCCGCCCGTGTCCACGCCGATTTCGCGCAGCACCGCCAGCGAAGCATTACGCATGATTTGGTATTCTTTGTCGGTAAGCGTTTGCGCGGGCGCAACCGTAATCGAGTCGCCGGTATGCACGCCCATCGGGTCGAAGTTTTCAATCGAACAGATGATGATGCAGTTGTCGTTTTTATCGCGCACCACCTCCATTTCGTACTCTTTCCAACCGAGTACCGACTGTTCAATCAACAACTCATGCGTGGGCGACGCATCGAAACCGCGTTCGCAAATCGCCAAAAACTCGTCTTTATTGTAGGCAATGCCGCCACCCGAACCGCCCATGGTGAAAGACGGACGGATCAGCGTGGGAAAGCCCACCTGCTCCTGCGCCGCCAGCGCTTCGTTCATGGTGTGGCACACAAAAGATTTCGGGCAATGCAGGCCGATTTTTTCCATCGCCTCTTTAAAGCGGCCGCGGTCTTCCGCTTTATCAATCGCGTCTTCGGTGGCGCCGATCAGCTCAACGTTATATTTCGCCAGCACACCGTTGCGCGCCAAATCCAGCGCGCAGTTCAACGCCGTTTGGCCGCCCATGGTCGGCAACACCGCATCGGGGCGCTCTTTGGCGATAATCTTTTCCACCGTCTGCCACATAATCGGCTCGATATAGGTAACATCGGCCATTTCAGGGTCGGTCATAATCGTGGCGGGGTTGGAATTGACGAGAATGACTTTATAGCCTTCCTCGCGCAAAGCCTTACACGCTTGCGCGCCGGAATAGTCGAACTCGCAGGCCTGGCCGATCACAATGGGGCCGGCGCCGATGATAAGGATGGATTTTAGGTCGGTACGTTTGGGCATAATTTTTACTCACAACACTAGAATATTCGGATTAAATAATTTACCAACTTGGGCCATCTATTGTTCTTTCTATCGTTGGCTTCTCGGGTTGAATGGTTGGCTCTGGAACATTTAAAGCCATTTGTAACTTTGGAGATGTACTGATTAATTCATTTAATGAAACAGCAATGCCATCTTTTGTTACAGCTAATGCATTAGCAAATGGAGACCTAGATGAACTATATGAATCTTTCCCTTTTTTAAGGGAACAGAAAAATTTAAGATATTCAAAGAAATCTTTTGACTTTATTGCATATTTTTCAAAAAATTTATATTCATCGTAATATGAACTTCCTAATATCTTCTTATTTTCTGAAGCAATAAAATCAATATAATGCTCAAATGCTAGGCCAAAACCTAGTTTTTCTTTTGTTTCAATATTCGTAAAAATACCACCATAAACAACAAAATGGCATCTATTGAATTTATGATTTTTAATTTTTGTTAATGCGACATTATAATCATCAAATTTAATTAATTCTTTTTCAATATGCTTTTTGTCTTTCTTCTTTTTGAATTCAATTAAAAAAAACTCATTGTTTTCATTTGAAAAAAGAGCATCACCTGCTTGCTCTAAATTCCCATCTAATGGGATAGCATCAAATTTCAATTTAGACCATGCAATAAATTTATATTCAACAGTTTTTTCCCACCAGTGAAGTTGTTGTATTAACATACTAAATTCCTTTGTACAAATAAATTCTTCAATAATGGCAACCAAGCAACGCAGCAAGCGCAGCCTGCGTGCAGAGTGTATGGCATAGCCACGCACGCGTTTTTCATTCTTACTAAAAATGTTAACCACCGCGTGCGTGCCGTTGGCACACACCCTACCGGTTTTCAGACAATGCCGTCTGAAATTGTTTCAGCAAGCGTAGGTCGGATACTCGTATCCGACAAACCATTTGAGGCCGTCTGAACTATTTTTCCTTACAGCACATTTCCCTATCTGTCGGATTCAAGAATCCGACCTACATCAGAGCAATCTGAAGTACGCGTTTTTTATTTGTACCGCAGGCCTCAGCGACCGCGTGCGTACCGTTGGCGCACACCCTACCAATCAATGCCTGTCTGAAAACTCAATCGTGCTAGGCTTTTCCTCGCACATCCACACACTGCGTTTATCTTATAAAAAGGCCGTCTGATTGTCAGACAGCCTTATGTTATGCGCTTGTTTTTTTCTGCCTGAGTGGTTTTTTATCCGGCCAGGCGGGATTATACGATATTTAACGGCACTTGATTATGCTTGGATCAAAAATGTTTTCAAATGCGCAGCTTACCATAGATGGCGCATGGCTTCGTGTTCTTGTCGGATGCGGATGGCGAGAATCACGAAGTAAACGGGCAGGCCGATAGTCATGGTGGTCCAAGCGTGGCAGAGCAGACCGATGCCGATAAGTTCGGGGATGACGTTGAGAAAATAATTGGGATGGCGCACATGGCGGAAAAGCCAGGAGCGGTTGATGGTGTGCCGTGGGTGGATGTAGATTTTCAGCGTCCAGATTTCGCCGAGCTCGCGGATCACGTAAAACAGCATGACGAGGGCGAAAGCGGTAACGGCGGTGCCGGCGGTGGAAACGGCATCAAACTGCACGCCGCGGATGTGGGATTCGGCCAGAGCGGCGAAGTAATAGGCGATATGTGCGGCGGCGAGCAGCTTGGAATTTTTCTCGCCGAACTGCTTGGCACCTTCGGCGATCAGGCGCTTCTCGTTGCGGATGGAAATGGAAAGGGATACGAGGCGGATGGCGAAAAACAGGATGAAAATCAGGGAGATCATCGAAGCGGTTTCCTTATGTTTGTGAAGTGTTTTGTTTTCAGACAGGCATTGTTGAATCAATCGGATGCCATACTCGGGTTGGGCTCATGCGACTAAAGCGGCAGCCCAGCGTAGCCTGCGTGTAGAGTGTGTGGCGCAGCCACGCACGCGTTGTTGATTTCTTATGCAAACCAATCGCCACGTGCGTGCCGTTGGTATACAACCTACCGATTTTTGGTTCAGGCCGTCTGAATTTTCATAAAGCCAGCGTAGGTTGGATTGCAAACCCAACATCTCCATGATTTCCATTATTTATTGGAATTCCTTCTCAACCTGCGACTGCTTCTTTAAGTGTAAATCTTTATCAAATACAAAACCAGAATAAATATCCACCATATCGCGTAAAACAAATTTCTTTTATTAAGAAGAATTTCACTCAAAAACAAAAAGGTAAAAGCTACCAAAAATAAAATTCCAGCAGTAATTACAATTGAAAGAAAAAAAGTAGTATTAAATTGTGGCAAATATGATGGTTGAACAATAGCAAGGGTTGCGATAACAACTAAAAATATACTTGCCCCAACAACAAACCCATACAAAACTCCTCCTGCCATATATTTCAATACATGTACAATATAATCATCAAAAAACTCTGTTTCATACAACTTGGATATATTATTTATAACTAAACTTATTAAGCTTGCTACGACAATAAAAGTATCCAACCTAGACTTATTAATATTACCTATCCAAAAGTCTAAAAATAACCCAACAAAAAAAATGAAAGAAAATAATATTACAACGAAAAAAGTAATAGGATATTTTACAAATTTTGCATTATTTTTCTGCTGTTTATTAATCCGATCTATCCGTTTTTCCAGAAAAGATATAAATTTTCTTGCACAAAAATTAGACAGTTTATTTATATTTATCATAAAACAAATGAATTTCTGCATAACTTCAACCCAATTCTGCCGGCACTCAACGCGGCAGCGTGAACACACCGCGCCCGACTTCCACTACACGCCCGCCCACATAGATATTTTCGGCTTCGTCCACACGCAAGCTAAGGCGGTTGGGACGGCCGGTTTGGTCGCCCTGCCGCACGCTGCGTTTGAGCGGGAAAGTGCCGCGCGAAAGATAATAGGCGCCGAGGTTGGCACAGGCTGATCCGGTGCCGCTGTCTTCTAAAACGGCACCGTTTTGTGCGTAAAACATCCGCGCCTGAACGGTGTCGCCTTGTTCGTGCCACAGGTAAATCATGGTGCGCCCCGAATCGGCACGGCAAACGGCATTAAGCTTGGCGTAATCGATGCGTGCGTTTTCCAGCGCGGCGACGGTAGAAACTTGCAGCAAAAGTTGCGGCGAACCGCTATCCAGCCAGTAAGCGTGTTCGGCGATTTGCGCCTCGGGAATGCCTGCGGCTTCGGCCAATTCCACACGGGAAGCGCTTGAAGGGCGGCAGGTGTAACCGCTGATTTTCAGGGTCATCGTGTTGTTTGAGCCGCTCAGGCAAACGGGCTTGGCGCGGGTGTTGAGCACAAAGCTTTCAGACAGGCCTTGCCGTTGCTGCAACACGTATGCGCTGCCGAGGATGGGATGGCCGGCCAGCGGCAGCTCGTGTGCGGGCGTGAAAATCCGCAGGTCGGCGGCGGCGGATTCCGAGGGGAAGGCAAACGCGGTTTCACTTAAATTAAACTGGCGCGCAATCTGCTGCATGGCCTCGTCGTCCAGTCCTTCGGCTTGGGGAAAGACAGCCAGCGGGTTGCCGCCGAAATGGGTTTCGGCAAACACGTTGACCAAAACAAATTCATATTCGCGCATGGTTTGCTCCTTAAATTTGAAATGTTCAGGCAGGCATTCCGCGTGCCCGCTTTATATCGCGGCCATCCACATTCTCACGGCAAACGCGGCGAACATCAGCCCTACGGCGCCCATGGCGGCGGCGGATAGTTTATGGTGCCGCCGAAAGAGGCGCGTCATATTGTGTCCGGCGAACACCAGCATGTTGAGATAAATAAAACTGGTGGCCTGCAAAATCAGCGCCAACACGAGAAACGAAAGCGCGGGGTGCGGGTAAGCGGGGTCGACGAACTGCACGAAAAACGAGAGGAAAAACAATATGGCTTTCGGGTTGGTCAGGCTCAGCAGCAAGGCGCGTTTGAAAATGTGGGGCGCGGGTCCGGCGGCGGCTTCGGAGCCGGTTGGAAATTTAGACGGATCAAGCTGCCATTTTCTTACAGCGCCGCGCAGCAAGTTGAAGCCGATATAGGCCAGATACAGCCCGCCCACCAGCTTGAGGCCGTGAAACAGCGGCGGGTAGAGTTTTAATAATGTGCCCGCGCCCAAAACGGTGGCGAGTATCAGGAAGGAATCGCCCAGAATAATGCCTGCGATGGCGCGGTAAGCCGCTTTTACGCCGTGCTGCGCCGCCATGGAAAGGCAAAACATGGAATTGGGGCCGGGCAATAAAATCACGGCGACCGTGCCGATAATGTAGGTGGTGAGATTGATGGTGCCGAGCATGGTTTTCAGACAGGCATTGGGTTTGCGGATAAAGGGCTTGGCATTTTATAACGGATGGCCGGCCTTGCGGTAGACGGAAATGTTGCTGGAAATTTATCGGATTCGAGAATGAGACGGACGCAGCAGATTTGTCGGATTCAAGAATCCTACCTACGGTGGCCAATATGCCTGTCTGAAAACATTCTTTCAGACAGGCATGTGTATCGCAACAATCCAACCCTAACGCGCCAATTTCAAAATCTTCCACGCGCCCGAGCCCACCAACACGAATACGATTGTGCCCACTATCAAATCAGGATATTTGGAATGCGTCCACAGCGTGAACGCGCCGGCGGCTATCACGCCCAAGTTCACGATAATGTCGTTCGACGTGAAAATCATGCTGGCCTGCATATGCGCTTCGCGGCTTTTGCTTTTTTGCAGCAGGTAAAGGCACAAAGCATTACCCGCCAGCGCGAGCAGGGAAACGGCAATCATGGTTTTGAAATCGGGCACGCGCTCCCAGCCGATAAAGCGTTTCACCACTTCGGCAAAGCCCCACAGCGCCAACACCAGCTGGAATACGCCGGCTGAAAATGCGGTTTTTTTCTTGCGCTGCACGGTGCCGCCCACGGCCAGCAGGGCGAGCGCATACACGGCGCTGTCGGCGAGCATGTCCAAGCTGTCGGCCAGCAAACCCATCGAACCGGCCAACACGCCGCTTACGGCTTCCAGAAAAAAGAAAAAGAGGTTAATCGCCAGCACTTGCCACAACAATGCGCGTTCCGCTTCGCCCCGCCCTTGCGCAGCGGCGCCCTGCTCTATTGTGTCTACGGCTTCGCTGCCGATCAGGGTGGTGTCGAACTTCAGGCTGTCGAGCTGTTTGAAAACGGCTTCATGGCCGCCTTCGTGATACACCGTGAGCCGCCGGCCGGGAATGTCGAAATCCAACGCATGTATGCTGCGACACCCGGCCAATTTCATCCGGATCATCTGCTCTTCCGAGGGGCAGTCCATTTTGGCGATATTGAAAACGGTTTTTTGCATCATGTCGAAATCCTGCCTTTGTGTGATAGTGAATCAACTTAAAAAATAGTACGTTCGTCATACTCGGTGTGTTTATAAATGGCGCTCTAAAAAACCCAGCATATTGCGCCAGCTGGTTTCGGCGGCCTCGGCATTGTAGTCGAGAAAATCGACATGGTTTTTCTCGCCGTTTTCGGTGGCTTGCGGATTGGTGAAACCGTGTTTCACGCCGGGGAACACGTCGATATGGTAAACCACTTTGGCATCATCCATTTCTTTACGGAACGCGGCCACGTCGTCCATAGTGGTGAGCGTGTCGGCCTCGCCGTGCTGCACCAGGATTTCGCCCTTCACCATGCCTTCAAGCGCAAGCACGGCGGGCGTGAGGATGCCGTGGAAACTGGTTACGGCCTTGAGCGGCAGGCCGCGGCGCGCCATATCCAGCACCACTTTGCCGCCGAAGCAGAAGCCGACGGCGCCCACATTTATTTGCGCCACTTCGGGCAGGTTTTGCAGTTGGGTCAGCGCAAGGTCGGTGCGATCGTTAAGGATTTCGGGGTGTTCAAGCAGATAAGTCATGTTTTGGTTGGCTACGTCTGCTTTGTCGGTGAGCAGTGCATCGCCGTATAAATCGATCGCCAGCGCCGCGTAGCCGGCTTCGGCCAAACGCTCGGCGCTGCGTTTGACGTGTTCACTCAAGCCCCACCATTCCGGCGCTACCAACACGCCGGAAAGGCCGTCTACAGCTTGCTTGGGCAGACAGAGATGGCTTTTGAGGGTGACGCCTTGCGAATCGGTGTAGCTTAGGGTACGGGTTTGAATTGTCATGCTTTTTCTCCTTTGTTAATTTTTCAGACAGGGGTTTGAGGATAACTGAATTATTTTATTTGTGCCATATCATTTTTCCGGCAATAAAATAGCGTTAGAATCGTTTCTTATTTTTATACAATAATCATCAAGGAGTATCCGGTATGGATAAATTGGGTTTTAAGCCGATACCTGCTGCGGTTGCACTGGCAATCGCCCTGGTCATTTGGTTTCTGATTCCCGTACCCGCAGGGGTTGCGCCGCAAGCCTGGCATCTGCTGGCGATGTTTGTGGGCATCATCGCGGCAATTATCGGCAAAGCCATGCCCATCGGCGCGCTGGCCATGCTGGCGATTATGCTGGTGGCGGTAACCGGCGTTACCGCGGAAAAACCTGACAATGCCATGAAAGACGCATTAAGCAGCTTTGCCAGCCCCCTGATTTGGCTGATCGGCGTGTCGATCATGATTTCCCGCGGCATCCTGAAAACCGGTTTGGGCGCGCGCATCGGCTATCTGTTTATTTCCGTGTTCGGTAAAAAAACGCTGGGCATCGGATATAGTTTGGCATTTTCCGAGCTACTGATTGCGCCGGTTACGCCGAGCAACACGGCGCGCGGCGGCGGCATTATCCACCCGATTATGAAAGCGATTGCCAGTAGCTACGATTCCGACCCCGAAAAAGGCACGCAAAGCCGTATGGGTAAATATCTGGCGCTGGTCAATTACCACAGCAACCCGATTACCTCGGCCATGTTTATCACCGCCACTGCGCCCAACCCGCTGGTGGTGAATCTGGTGGCCGATGCCACAGGCTCCGAAATCCATCTTACTTGGGGAACTTGGGCACTGGCCATGCTGCTGCCCGGTTTGGCTGCGATTGCGTTGATGCCGTTGGTGCTTTATTTCATCTTCCCGCCCGAAATCAAAAACACGCCGAATGCAGCGCAGTTTGCCAAAGAAGAATTGGCCAAACTGGGGCCGATGAGCGGCGCGGAAAAAATCATGCTGGGCGTGTTTGCCGTATTGCTGCTTTGGGCCGGCGTTCCCGCCATGATTTTTGGCAAAGCGTTCGCGGTAGATGCCACGGCCACGGCATTTATCGGCTTGGTGTTGCTGCTGCTCACCGGCGTGCTTACTTGGGATGACGTGCTGAAAGAAAAAGGCGCGTGGGATACGGTCACTTGGTTTGCCGCTTTGGTGATGATGGCCACCTTCCTCAACAAACTCGGCTTAATCGCCTGGTTTTCCGGCACGCTGGAAGACGGCATTTCCCATTTGGGTTTAGGCTGGATCGGCGCATCCGCCCTGCTGATGCTGGCTTATCTTTATGCGCATTATATGTTTGCCAGCACCACCGCCCACATCACCGCCATGTTCGGCGCGTTCTACGCTGCGGGTATCTCATTGGGCGCGCCGCCTATGCTGTTTGCCCTCTTAATGGCGGCCGCTTCCAACATTATGATGACGCTCACCCACTACGCCACCGGCACATCACCTGTGATTTTCGGTTCCGGCTATACCACCTTAAACGAATGGT
This sequence comes from Neisseria sp. 83E34, assembly GCF_001308015.1. GTDB lineage: Bacteria > Pseudomonadota > Gammaproteobacteria > Burkholderiales > Neisseriaceae > Neisseria. The sequence goes on along the minus strand of NZ_LGYH01000003.1, from coordinate 190,290 downwards.
GGAAAGCGGGCTTTATCATGAGCGTGGTCAACGTTATCGTGTTTGTGCTTATCGGCGGCATTTGGTGGAAAATGCTCGGCCATTGGTAATACCTCCTAAACAATAATGCCTGTCTGAAAACCGATTCAGACAGGCATTATTTTATTGAAATACCGTTTTTTATCGCTTACGACCGAAAATCAGCGACAACACAGCCAAAATCAAAAAGCCGACAAACAGAATTTTCGCAATGCTGGCAGCACTGCCGGCAATACCGCCGAAACCTAAAACACCCGCAATAATCGCGATCACAAAAAATATAACAGAGTAGCGTAGCATATTCTTTCCTTTTTTATTAAAAAATTTAGTGTGTTATATCAATCCGCCACAACATCTTCTCCCAAACACAGCGGATTGCTACTTACACTAACACACTAACCCGCCCACACCAATTACATAAATTAATAAAAATCTACAATCTAGATAAAGTTTCACAAATTAAATCAATATTTACAGCAAACTATGTAAATAATCTGTGGATAAACATCTTTCCATATAATGCATATAAATTCATTTAAACAATAACATAATGATTTCAATAAACTTTTTAAAATATCACTAAATATCCATAAATTAACAGTTTGGCATTTACAGTAAAAATCATATTAAGACACACATATAAAAGCATGTTCTCTATACTTTTTTCCTATCAATTATGTTAATAACCAAACATTATCATTGAAAAATAACGAACCTGCTCTATCTGTTTATTACGCACAATGCGTTATTTTTCAACATTAATAAACGATTAAGAGAGGAATCCATATGAACTGGGATCAAATCGAAGGTAAATGGGAACAATTTGTCGGAAAAGCCAAAGAAAAATGGGGCAAATTAACCGATGACGATTGGAAAGTTGCCGAAGGCAAACGCGACCAGCTTGCCGGTAAAATCCAAGAACGCTACGGCTACACCAAAGAGCAAGCCGAAAAAGAGTTGGACGATTGGATGAACAGCAATTAACCTCCGGCACAAGCCAGCACAGCAAAACCCGCATCAAGCGGGTTTTTTAACATATGCCTGCCTGAAAACGATCAATGCGGATTTCTGCGCAACTATATTTTCAGACAGGCATACTTAATTATCCTGCTTTACCGTCATACCCGGATCAAGCCCGGGTATGCCGAACGCACTGTTACGGCTCTAATTTCACATTGATTATAAAGTTCACCGCCCATATCCCTTATAATTCCACCATCTATCCATTTTTCAGACAGGCATTACCATGACCCAACACACCCTCCTCCTCGTCGACGGCTCTTCCTACCTCTACCGCGCTTTTCACGCCATGGCGCCGCTTACCGCACCCGACGGCACGCCCACCGGCGCGCTTTACGGCGTGCTCAACATGTTGCGCCGCCTTCGTGCCGATTACGTGCACAGTTATTGCGCGGTGGTGTTCGATGCCAAGGGCGACAACTTCCGCCACAAAATGTATCCCGACTACAAAGCCACGCGCCCGCCAATGCCCGACGAATTGCGCCCGCAAGCTGAAATGCTGCCGGAAATGGTGCGGCTGATGGGCTGGCCGGTGCTGGTTGTGCCCGATGTGGAAGCCGACGATGTCATCGGCACGCTGGCGAAAAAAGGCGAAGAAGCGGGCTGGCAGGTGGTGATTTCCACCAGCGATAAAGACATGGCGCAATTGGTTTCCGAGCACGTTACCCTGGTGAACACCATGAGCAACGAAAAGCTCGATATCGAAGGCGTGAAAAACAAATTCGGCGTGCGGCCCGAGCAAATCATTGATTATCTGACCTTAATCGGCGACAAGGTGGACAACGTGCCCGGCGTGGACAAATGCGGCCCCAAAACCGCCGCGAAATGGCTGGAGCAATACGGCACGCTGCAAAACGTGATCGACCATGCGGCTGAAATCAAAGGCAAAGTCGGCGAAAACCTGCAAGCCGCGCTGCCGAGGCTGCCCTTGTCTTACCAACTGGTTACCATCAAAACCGATGTGGATTTGCACAACGATATGGACGACGGCCTCGAAAGCTTGCGCCGCACCACGCCGAAATGGTCGCAACTGGCGGTGGAATTCAAACGCCTCAACTTCCGTACTTGGCTGAAAGAAGCCGAAGAGCGCATGCACGAAGGCAACGGCGATTTGTTCGGCGCGGCACATATCGGCGAACAGGCCGCATTAGCCGCAGAGAGGCCGTCTGAAAAAGAAATCGGTATCGCCCAAGCCCCTGAAGCTCTGGATTATCAAGCCGTTACCACAGAAAGCCAATTCGCCGCCCTGCTGGACAAATTGTCGCAAGCCGACTCCATCGGCATCGATACCGAAACCTCCAGCCTCAATCCGATGGAAGCGCAACTCGTCGGCATCAGCATTGCTTTCAAAGCAGGAGAAGCCGTGTATATCCCGCTCGGCCACACGCCCACCGCCGCGCCCGAACAGCTTGATTTGCAAGACGTATTAGGCCGTCTGAAACCCCATTTGGAGAATGCGGAACTCAAAAAAATCGGCCAAAACCTCAAATACGACCAGCACATTTTTGCTAACTACGGCATTGCCCTGAACGGCATTGCCGGCGATGCCATGCTCGCTTCCTACATCATCGAAAGCCACTTGGGACACGGCCTCGACGAGCTTTCCCAACGCTGGCTCGGCCTGCCCACCATTACCTACGAATCCCTGTGCGGCAAAGGCGCGAAGCAGATTTCGTTTGCCGATGTCGGCCTCGAACAAGCCACCGAATACGCCGCCCAAGATGCCGATTTTGCCCTGCGTATCGAAGGCTGGCTGAAAGCACAAATGGACGAAAAACAGCTTGAAATGTATCAAAACATGGAGCTGCCCGTGGCCCAAGTGCTGTTTGAAATGGAGCGTAACGGCGTACTCATCGACAAAAACGAACTCGCCCAACAAAGCCACGAAATCGGTACCCAACTGCTGGCGCTGGAGCAGCAAGCCTACGCAGCCGCAGGCCAGCCCTTCAACCTCAACTCGCCCAAACAACTGCAAGAAATCCTGTTCGACAAAATGGGCATTCCCACCAAAGGGTTGAAAAAAACCGCGTCCGGCGGCATTTCCACCAACGAAGCCGTGCTCGAGCAACTCGCGCTCGACTACCCGCTGCCCAAAATCATCTTACAAAACCGTGGTCTAGCCAAACTCAAGTCCACCTACACCGACAAACTGCCCGAGATGATCAACCCGCACACCGGCCGCGTGCATACCACCTACGCCCAAGCCGTCGCCATCACCGGCCGCCTCGCCAGCAACAACCCCAACCTGCAAAACATCCCCATCCGCACCGAAGAAGGCCGCCGCGTGCGCCGCGCCTTTACCGCACCCGCAGGCAGCGTGATTGTGTCCGCCGACTATTCCCAAATCGAGTTGCGTATCATGGCGCATTTGAGCGGCGACAAAACCCTGATCGAAGCCTTTAAAAACGGCGAAGACATCCACCGCCGCACCGCCGCCGAAGTGTTCGGCGTCGCACAAGAGAGCGTGAGCAGCGAACAGCGACGCTACGCCAAAACCATCAACTTCGGCCTCATCTACGGCATGGGCCAATACGGCCTCGCCAAATCACTGGGCATCGACAACCTTTCCGCCAAAAACTTTATTGACCGCTACTTCGCCCGCTACCCCGGCGTGGCCGACTACATGCAGCGCACCAAAGAACAAGCCGCCGCCCAAGGCTACGTAGAAACCCTGTTCGGCCGCCGCCTCTACCTGCCCGACATCCACAACAAAAACGCCAACGCCCGCGCCGGCGCCGAACGCGCCGCCATCAACGCCCCCATGCAAGGCACAGCCTCCGACCTCATCAAACGCGCCATGATCGCCGTCCGCAACTGGCTCGTTTCAGACGGCCTCCAAAGCAAACTCATCATGCAGGTGCACGACGAATTGGTGCTGGAAGTACCCGAATCGGAGTTGGATTTAGTGAAAACAAAACTGCCCGAGATTATGGCCGGAGTGGCAGAAGGCATGCTGGGCGTGCCGCTGGTGGCCGAAGTGGGCGTGGGGGAGAATTGGGAAGAGGCACATTGAGTTTATTTGACCCTATTATTCTTTCAGTATAGAATTTATCTCAAAAATAAATTATTGAGATATGAATTATGAGAAAAGTAGAAAAGCCAAAAAATATCAGTGAATTAATGCAGAAATATATAGCTCAATTTCATGAGGTAATGTCAGTTGAAATGCCTGAATCTGATGAAGCTTATATTCATTGGGATAAATTGCGTCGTTTATCTAAGGATACTGATCTTAATGAAAAAAGATGGCTCAAGCTCAAACTTGTTAGAGAGGGTTCTTCTCGCAGTGTAAGATTAAAAGATAAATCTGGATTAAATTTCAAGTTTAATATACCAAATAATTGCCACTCGTTACTCCATCAAATTGATGAATTAAGAGCTAGGTTATTAAATTTTTATATGGATAAAGCAAATAAGCATGAGTTTTGGTCCAGTTCTTTGAAATATGAAGAATCTATTTCCAGCTCGCAATTGGAAGGTGCAGCTACTACTAGAGCTGTTGCCTTACAAATGCTTGAAGAGGAAAGAGCTCCTCAAAGTAACGATGAAAAAATGATTTTGAATAATTACCTTTTAATGAAACAGGTAATTGAAAAAAAAGATTGTAAATTAGATATTGATTTAATTTTAAATTTTCATTTGATTGCAACTCAAGGTATAGATGATAGAAAAATATCTCCTGGAATGTTAAGAAATAAGGATGATGTCTATGTTAGTAATTATTACAATGAAATTTTACATCTACCTCCTTCACACCAAGATTTATCAGAAAGGTTACAGAAACTATGCGACTTTGCCAATTATGAGCATAAAGAAAAAGAATTTATTCATCCTATAATAAAAGCAATTATTTTGCATTTTATGTTAGGTTATGAACATCCCTTCTTTGATGGAAACGGTAGAACTGCAAGGGCATTATTTTATTGGTTCGTGATGAAAAATAATTACAATGAGTTTGAATATATTTCTATTAGTAAGCTCTTAAAAGAAGCACCTGCTAAATATGCAAGAGCTTATTTATATACAGAAACCGATGATAATGATTTAACTTATTTCATCGAACACCAATTGTATACAATAAAAAAATCGATTGAAGAACTATTTAAATTCCTTGATAGAAAACATAAAGAATTTACAGAGACATTAGCTTGGCTATCTAAGACATCGGTATATCACGATTTAAATTCAAAAGAAATTATTTTATTGAAAAAAGCTATTAAAAATCCAGGTAAAGTATTCACTGCAAAAGAAGTCAAAAATTCATTAGGAGTTACAGATAATACGGCAAGAAAATATTTAGAACATTTGTCAGACCACAAAATTTTATTGAAATCCACTTCGGATAGAACTTCTATTTACATTGCTAGGCAAGATATCGTTAATTTATTAAATCAAAGAAAATAATTTACTAAACAAATTTTTATACAAGCTGTGGCCTGTATGTAGTTTGTATGCCTTTGACACGCACGCGCTGTTTGTCTATCTAAACTAAAACCGCGTGCGCGTCTTTGACCACACCCTACTGTTACCGTAAACCGGATACTCGTATCCGACATTTGAGAAATCCTTTATCAGATTCAAAAATCCAACCTACTGCTTACATTATTAATGATACTAAAACCAAACCTACCCGATGCCTGTCTGAAACCTTTTTCAGACAGGCATTTCATATTCCATCCTATAAAACAAAACCGCATACGCTTAAGGGTTGAACAATGTTACAATACGCGGCTTTCATTTTTTAAAACTTAAGGAAAATAATGCTTTACGCGATCATAGCGGTGATTATCGGTTTGGTGCTGCTGGTTTGGAGCGCCGACCGTTTTATTGACGGTTCGGCGGCCACGGCGCGTCATTTTGGGATGTCGCCTTTGTTAATCGGCATGGTGATTGTGGGCTTCGGCACGTCGGCGCCGGAAATTGTGGTGTCGGTGATGTCGGCGCTCGACGGCAGCCCGGGCATTGCGCTGGGCAATGCTTATGGCTCGAATATTGCGAATATTGCACTGATTTTGGGGATTACGGCGCTGATCAGCCCGATTTTGGTGCAGCCGCAGATTGTGAAAAAGGAGATGCCGGTTTTGCTGGGCATCACGGCTTTGTCGGCTTTGCTGCTGCTGGATGGAAGATTAAGCGTGTGGAATGGTGCGGCTTTGCTGGTGATTTTGGTGGTTTATATGGCGCGCACGGTTTTGCAGAATCTGAAAGGTGCGGATAACTTGATTGAAGATATTTCGGTTGAATTGGAAAACACGCAAATGTCTTTAAGAAGGGGCTTGTTTTGGCTGGCTTTGGGCTTGCTGGTGTTGGTATTGAGCTCGCGCCTGCTGGTGTGGGGCGCGGTTACGGTGGCGCAAAGCTTGGGGGTGAGCGATTTGGTTATCGGCTTGACGGTGGTGGCCATCGGCACTTCCCTACCAGAGCTGGCTTCTTCTGTGGTGGCGGCGCGCAAGGGCGAGCATGATATTGCGCTGGGCAATGTGGTGGGGTCGAACTTGTTCAACACTTTGGCGGTGGTGGGTTTGGCGGCCATGATTTCGCCTATGGACGTGGCGCCGGAAATTCTGAATCGTGATATGGTGGTGATGCCGGCATTGACGGTGTTGCTGTTTGTGTTTTGCTTGGGCAAAGGCGGCTTCGGCAAAATCGGCCGCGCCAAAGGCTTGGTGCTGCTGGCGGCTTATATTGCTTACACGGTTTATTTGGTTATGGGCAGCTTTCCTGCTTCATAACATAACCATGCCTGTCTGAAAAAGGTTTTCAGACAGGCATTTGCTTTGGAACCTTTCCGCACACGAAGCCGGGCTTGGAGGCGCTGGCAAAATAAAAAGCCTTCACATAAAAAAGCCGAACCGTTCCGCAAGCGCAACACTGAGCTGCGCTGCTTGGAAAAAAACTGGAGTATGATGTATTTCCGCGATGAAAAAATGCGCCGCGCCAAGCAGTTGCGTTTGATTTATCCTTTCAACCGCGAAACATTCGATGCAGAATGGTTTGATTGATTTCGGGCAGCCTCAAGGCTGCCCGAAGTTTTATGCAGAAAGCTTGAATATGAATATATTGTTTGTTTGCAGCCGCAACCAATGGCGCAGCCCCACCGCAGAACATATGTTCCGCAACCGACAAAGCATTTCGGTTCGCTCGGCCGGCACCAGCCCCAATGCCAAACGCACCGTTTCCATCAAAGATATTTTGTGGGCAAACCAAATCATGGTGATGGAACACAAACATAAAAACCGCCTGCAAGCCATGTTTCCCCGCGCTTTACAGCACAAAACCATATTGGTGCTGGATATTCCTGACGATTACCAATATATGGATGAAGCGCTTGTCAACATTCTTGAGCAAAATGTTGCGCCACACCTGCCTTAAGCCTATTGGGTTTAAATATCATCAACCGTACCCATCTTTTCAGACAGGCATTTGTCTTTAACACCAAGCAATGCCTGTCTGAAAACCACACACAAAAGGAAACCCATGACCCTAAAATCCACTTACGACTACATCATCATCGGCGCGGGCAGTGCGGGCAATGTGCTGGCGGCGCGGCTGACGGAAGACGAAAATGTGTCGGTGCTGCTGCTGGAAGCCGGCCTGCCCGACTACCGTTTGGATTTCCGCACGCAGATGCCGGCGGCACTGGCGATGCCGCTGCAAGGCTTGACGTATAACTGGGGTTACAAAACCGACCCCGAGCCGTTTATGAACAACCGCCGTATGGATTGCGGGCGCGGTAAGGGTTTGGGCGGTTCTTCGCTGATTAACGGCATGTGCTATATCCGCGGCAATGCGCTGGATTTCGATCATTGGGCGAAAATCCCCGGCTTGGAAGATTGGACTTATCTCGACTGCCTGCCCTATTTCAAAAAGGCCGAACACCGCGATGCGGGCGAAAACGATTACCACGGCGGCAGCGGCCCGATTCATGTAACCACCGCCAAGCCGAATGTAAACCCGCTGTTTGAAGCCATGATTCAGGCAGGCGTAGATGCGGGCTATCCGCGCACCGACGATTTGAATGGCTATCAGCAGGAAGGCTTCGGCCCGATGGACAGGTTTGTGACGCCGCACGGCCGTCGTTCTTCCACCGCGCGCGGTTATTTGGATATGGCGAAACACCGCGAGCGGCTCACGATTCTGACCGGCGCGCTCACCGACACCATTTTGTTTGACGGCAAACGCGCGCGCGGTGTGCGTTTTACCCATCAAAACCAAACGCATAGCATTGAAGTGCGCCGCGAAGTGCTGCTGTGTGCGGGTGCGATTGCGTCGCCACAGATTCTGCAACGCAGCGGCGTCGGCCCGGGCGAATGGTTGCGCGAGGCGGGTGTGAGCGAGGTGTTGGATTTGCCGGGCGTGGGCAACAATCTGCAAGACCATCTCGAGCTTTATATGCAGTATGAGTGTAAAGAGCCGGTGTCGATTGCGCCGGCGACGAATTGGTGGAACAAGCCTGCCATCGGCGCGGAATGGCTGTTGATGGGCACGGGCTTGGGCGCGACCAATCATTTTGAAGGCGGCGGCTTTATCCGCTCGCATGAAAAGTTTGAATGGCCGAATATCCAATATCATTTCTTGCCGATTGCCGTGCGCTACGACGGCCGCAACGCCAGCAAGTCGCACAGCTTTCAGGCGCATGTCGGCTCCATGCGTTCGCCCAGCCGCGGTCGTATCAAGCTGAAATCGCGCAATCCGGCGGATCATCCGAGCATTTTGTTCAACTACATGAGCCACGAGCAGGATTGGGAAGAGTTCCGCGCCGCTATCCGCATCACGCGCGAAATCATGAACCAGCCGGCACTCGACCGCTACCGCGGCGCGGTGATCACGCCGTCTGAAAATATCCAAACCGACGAGCAGCTCGACGAATATGTGCGCCAACACGCCGAAACGGCTTACCATCCTTCATGCACCTGCGCGATGGGCGAGGGCAACGATGCGGTGGTGGACGGCGAAGGCCGCGTACACGGCATCGACGGCCTGCGCGTGGTGGATGCGTCGATTATGCCCAATATCATCACGGGCAATCTGAACGCCACCACCATTATGTTGGCAGAGAAAATCGCCGATAAAATCCGCGGCCACCAGCCATTACCGAAATCGACGGCGGATTATTATGTGGCCCACGGCGCGCCTGTTCGCGGTGAGCCGAAGCGTTCTTAATTAACAACTTACCAAGGAAAGAAGCAATGAAAACCAATCTGTTTTTAAGCCTTGCTTTAGCAACGTTTTTGCCTGTCTCGGCACAAGCAGCTAGCCCCACGCCGAGACAACTGCTGGGAAAATGGTCGTGTGTTACTGAATATCCTGAAATTGACGCTGTTACCCGTTATGTCAGTGTGTACAGCGCAAACGGCAGTGCCCGTACCCAAGGGCATTTTGAATTTAAATTTGCTAATCATGAGCTTCTTTACAGCACGAAATCACACGGCAAGTGGCAGCTTAACGATAATCTGCTGACTTTAACTTTAAAAGACGACAAACTCCAGCGTATTCATGGCAAGCAAACCAAGCAATTGATTCAACAAAATGAATCAATCCGCGATTATGAAGCATCAATATTTAGCATTTTGAGTAAACGCAAACCCAATGAACAATATTTTCTCCGTATTGATGAAATCACGCCCAAACGGATTGTGCAAACTCAATTGGACAGTGCAGAAACAGGTGCAGAAGAAATGGCAAAAAGCATTTGTACGCGCCTTTAATTAACCGCCACGTACATCAAAAGGAATGAAAACATGAACAGCCCGCCCTCTTCTGCTGCAGATAAAAACACAAATTTTCTGCTGAATAAAACCGTGTTTGCTGAGGCTTCTATCATCAGTATTTTGCTGATTGTGCTGACCACAGCATTCCCCGCTTTCAGTGAAAATATTTTAGGTAACTCGCTGCGCTGGGTATCCGACCATTTCGGCTGGTATTACATGCTGGTGGTGGCGGCGTATTCGATTTTTTCGCTGTTTGTCGGCATGTCGCGCTACGGTGATATCAAGCTCGGCAAAGATCAGGACAAACCCGATTTTCCTTTTCTGGCGTGGGCGGCGATGCTGTTTTCCGCCGGCATCGGCATTGATTTGCTGTTTTTCGGTGCGTCCGAACCGCTAACGCACTATCTCACGCCCAACGTCGGCGAAGGCGGCACGCCCGAAGCGGCACGCGCGGCTCTGGCGCAAACGTTTCTGCACTGGGGTTTGCACGGCTGGGGCATTTACGCCTTAATCGGCATGGCGTTGGCTTATTTTGCCTACCGTAAAAACATGCCGCTGGCGTTGCGCAGCGCGCTGGTGCCGGTGTTCGGCCAAAAACGCACCGACGGCTGGCTGGGCAACACGGTGGATACGTTCGGCGTGGTGTGTACGCTGTTGGGTATCGCCACCAGTTTGGGTATCGGCGTGTTGCAGGCCAATGCGGGCTTGAGCCATGTGTTCGGCATCGCAAGCAGCCAGTTTGTGCAGGCGGTAATCATCATTTCGGTGGTGGTGGTCGCCGGTTTGTCGGCCATGTCGGGTGTGGAACGCGGCGTGCGACGCCTGTCTGAAATCAATATGCTGGGCGCGACCTTTTTGCTGATTGCTTTGTTGGTGATGGGTTCGTCGGTATTTCTGCTGAACGCGCTCACTGAAAACATCGGCGATTATTTCCAAACCCTGCTCGGCAAAACGTTCCAAGTGTATGCCTACACCGGCGATAAAGGTGCGGAGTGGAAATCGGCTTGGACGATTTTCTTCTGGGCTTGGTGGGTGGCGTGGGCGCCGTTTGTCGGCCTGTTTATCGCCCGCATCTCGCGCGGCCGCACCTTGCGCGAATTTGTGTTCGGTGTGATGTTTATCCCGCTCGGTTTTATCTTTGCGTGGTTCTCGATTTTCGGCAACAGCGCAATCGAGCTGGTGAACAACGGCGCGGTCGAACTGGGCAAAACCGCCTTGGAAAATCCGGCAATGGGCATGTTTGCACTGTTTGAACATTATCCGCTCTCCTCGCTGTGGTCATTTTTGGCGGTGATTATCGGTTTGATTTTCTTCGTCACTTCCGCCGACTCGGGCGCGCTGGTGTTGGCCAATCTGAGTTCGCGCAATCTGGCTTCCGGCGCCGACGCGCCCATTTGGTTGCGTTTATTCTGGGCGGCGGCCACAGGTTTGGTTACGCTCGGTTTGCTGTTTGCCGGCGGCTTCAGCTCGCTGCAATCCGTGTCGGTGGTGGCCGGTTTGCCGTTTTCACTGATTTTGGTGGTGTACATGATTTCGATGTGGATCTGCCTGCGCCAGGAAGGCAATAAACGCAAAGCCACCCAAATCGACAAAGCCATGGTGCTCGACGACGGCCGCAACTGGCGCAACCGCCTGAGCCGTTTGGTGGATTTCCCCAATGCCAAAACCGCTTTGCGCTTTATGATGAAAGAACTTCAACCGGCCCTGCTCGAAGTGGCGCACGAATTGCAGGAAAAAGGCATCGAAAGCAAATTGTCGGAAGATAAAGAAAACCATGTGCTCAAGCTGGAAGTGCTGCACGGCGAAGAAGTGGATTTCCTCTACGAAGTGCGGCTGATTGAGGCCATCAAACCTGTGTTCGCTCTTGGCCAGGCCGGCAATATCGCACCGCAAAGCGAGCAGGAAAAATACTACCGCGCCGAAGTATTTTTGAGCGAAGGCAGCCAGGATTACGATATCGTCGGCTATACGAAAGAGCAGATTATTATCGATATTCTGAACCAATACGAACGGCACATGCAGTTTCTGCACTTTGAGCGTTGATCAATACGCATTTCAACAAATGCCTGTCTGAAAAAGCTTTCAGACAGGCATTGCAATACTCCGGTTTCACCCATTCCACCCTATCCGCATTCTCCGGCGGTCAAACATTAAAAACATTCATGTTGCCATGCAAAATAATCGTTTGCACCCTTTCCAAAAACCGTTCACTATACGACCATCACATCAAACATCCGAATTTCATTCAATATAGGAGTTGGACATGAACACATTTCATCTATCAGGCTACCCGCGCATCGGCGCGAAGCGCGAGCTGAAATTTGCCGTCGAAGCCTTTTGGAAAGGCGCGAAAAGCGAAGCCGAGCTGCAAGAAGTTGCCGCCGAAATCCGCCGTTTGAACTGGGCGACCCAAAAAGCCGCCGGTGCCGATTTGCTGCCTGTAGGCGATTTTTCTTTCTACGACCACGTTTTAGACCTGCTCTGCACTTTGGGCGCGATTCCGAAGCGTTTCGGTTTTGACGCAGCCAATCTGAGCCTGCCTGAATATTTCCAACTGGCGCGCGGCAATGCCACCCAGTTTGCGATGGAAATGACCAAATGGTTTGACACCAACTACCACTACATCGTACCCGAATGGCACGCCGACACCGAATTCAAGGTTAACGCGAAAAATCTGGTCGCCCAAATCAAAGAAGCCAAAGCTCAAGGCTACGATATCAAGCCTACTTTGGTCGGCCCCGTTACCCTGTTGTGGTTGGGTAAAGCCAAAGACGATAATTTCAAACGCATCAGCCTGTTGCCGAAACTGCTGCCCGCCTACGCACAATTGTTGCGCGAACTGGCTGCCGAAGGTGTGGATTGGATTCAAATCGACGAGCCGATCCTCTCCGCCGATGCCGACGCCAACTGGATTAAAGCCGTTGAAACCTCATACAAAGAATTTGCCAACACCGGCGTGCGCATCATCATCGGCACCTACTTCGCTACCGTAGCCGAGCATCTGAACCTGCTGAAAGCCTTGCCGGTACACGGCGTGCACATCGACTGCGTGCGCGCGCCTGAGCAACTCTCCATATTTGCCGACGCATGGCCGGAAAACAAAGTATTGTCTGTCGGCCTGATCGACGGCCGCAACGTATGGCGCGCCAACTTAAGCAAAGTGATTGACACTTTGGAGCCGGTAAAAGCCAAACTAGGCAACAACTTATGGATTGCACCTTCTTGCTCGCTGCTGCACAGCCCGCAAGATTTGGCCGTGGAAGAAAAACTGGACAGCGAAATCAAATCTTGGATGGCGTTTGCCGCACAAAAATTGGTTGAGCTGGGCGTAGTGAAGCAAGCCTTGGCACACGGCAAAGACAGCGTGAAAGACGCGATTGCCGCTTCCGATGCCGCTGCTGCCGACCGCGCTACCAACAAGAAAATCCACAACGATGCCGTAAAAGCGCGCGTCGCCAACCTGCCTAAAGGCGCGGATCAGCGCAAATCACCGTTTGCCGAGCGCATCAAAGCGCAACAGGCTTGGATGAACCTGCCTGTGTTGCCGACCACCACCATCGGTTCGTTCCCGCAAACCACCGAAATCCGCCAAGCCCGCGCCGCTTTCAAAAAAGGCGAATTGAGCGAAGCCGATTACGATGCGGCGATGAAAAAAGAAATCGCCTACTGCGTGGAAGTACAGGAAAAATTGGAGCTGGACGTGCCGGTACACGGCGAAGCCGAGCGTAACGACATGGTGGAATACTTCGGCGAGCAACTGGCCGGCTACTGCTTCACACAATTCGGTTGGGTACAAAGCTACGGCTCGCGCTGCGTGAAACCGCCCATCATCTTCGGCGACGTTTCCCGCCCGAACCCGATGACCGTTTACTGGTCTTCATACGCCCAAACCCTGACCAAACGCCCGATGAAAGGCATGCTCACCGGCCCGGTAACCATGTTCAAATGGTCGTTTGTGCGCGACGACATTCCGTTGAGCGAAGTGGCCAAACAAATCGCATTGGCTCTGAACGACGAAGTGTTGGATTTGGAAAAAGCCGGTATCAAAGTGATCCAAATCGACGAGCCTGCTATCCGCGAAGCCATGCCGCTGAAAAAAGCACAATGGGACGAATACCTCGCTTGGGCTTGCGAAGCCTTCCGCTTGTCCTCAACCGGTGCGGAAGACAGCACCCAAATCCACACCCATATGTGCTACTCCGAGTTTAACGACATCCTGCCCGCTATCGCTTCTATGGATGCCGACGTGATTACCATTGAAACTTCACGCTCCGACATGGAATTGCTGACTGCGTTCGGCGACTTCAAATACCCGAACGACATCGGTCCGGGCGTGTACGACATCCACAGCCCGCGCGTTCCGCAAGCCAAAGAAATCGAACACTTGCTGCGCAAAGCCATGGATGTGGTGCCGGTGGAACGCTTGTGGGTCAACCCCGACTGCGGCCTGAAAACCCGCGGCTGGAAAGAAACCATCGAGCAGCTGGAAGTGATGATGGAAGTAACCAAAAAACTGCGTAGCGAGTTAGCTGCCAAATAAAGCCAAGTCTGTGAAATAGAGAAGTAATGCCTGTCTGAAAAGTTTTCAGACAGGCATTTTTAGTGGAATAATCAAAAATGAATGCGCTTAAATTGTTTGGTTTCTTTACTACGTCCGCTTTGTCCGCCGGCGCCGCCGAACGGAGCGGGATTTTCGGGGGAGCAAGGCCGCTCCCGGAGCGAAGCGACTAGCGGCCGCCCCGAAAATTCCGCGCAGTGAGGGCAGTTTGCGCAGCAAACCGGCAACCGCGGTCGCCTTTCTTTGCTTACTTTCTTTGGCGAAGCAAAGAAAGTAAGTGGCCGCGCGGCCATGAAGCGCAATCTTCAACAACGAGAATATTATAGTCAATCAACTTAAAACCGAAGTATGACGAACATACTATTTTTAAGTTGGTTAGTCATAAAAAATGCCTGTCTGAAAACCTTTCAGACAGGCATTTCACAATCACAATCAAGCCTTAAACACGGCGCCAATCAAGGCGGCGGTTATCAAAACGAAGGAAGGGATCACGGTTAGCAGAAAACCGATCGCACGGGTTTGCGGGTCGGCCGTGTAAGCACGCCAGTAAACAAAACGACCCACCAGATACACCACGCCAATCAAGGCGATGATGCCTTCAGACCAATAAACAGCGGCGATAAACAGCGCGGGCAGAAACACAACCAGCTGCTCCAGCGTGTTTTGCTGGATACGCAGGGCGCGTTCGAAATGCTCGTTGCCCGAAACGGCGGGGGCGTGGATACCATATTTGGATCTGGCACGGCCCACCATAAAGCCGAAGAAAAAATACTGAATCAGCGCAAGCAAGGCGACGATGTGGATAAAGTTCATAGCGCTCCTCCTGATGGGTTGACATAGGTTTTTTCAGACAGGCCTGTCTGAAAATATTTACTGCTTGAAACTTTGATGGCAGGCTTTGCAGCTTTGGCCGACTTTATCAAACGCGGTTTTAACTGCATCATAGTTGCCGCTTTTCGCAGCTTTATCCAAAGCAGCGGCGGCAGTATTGAAACGCTTGATTGCCGCTTGGAATTCCTGCGGTTTGCGCCATACATCGGCGGAGGCGTCGGAACCTGCGCCGTCGCTGCCGGCATTGTAATGTTGCCACGGTTCGCCCGCGGTTTCGTTCAACTGCGCTGCCAAAGCGGCAAAAGAATCGGCAGGAAAAGAGGCGGCATTGTGTTTTTTCAGGATGTCGCCCATTTTTTTATTCAGGCCGCGCCATTCTTTCATATATTGCTGGCGAGCTTTGATGTCGCCCGCATCGGCGTGTGCCAAACCTGCAATCAGGCAGAAACATAATGTGGTTAGGAAAGGTTTTTTCATGGTGTGTCCTTTTATTTTGTTGTTGATAGCTTGTTGAAGCATACGGCAAGTCAAACCCAGCGTCTAGCTGTCGGGTTGAAACTTGGAAACGGAATACAGTAAATTAACCTGAAAATCGTACACTTACACCATTTGAAACCTTTACTACGGCCATGAAGCGCAACCTTAAAACCACATGAAGCAGAAATTGAGATAAAAGGTATGCTGCCATCCCTGTTTTTAAAACGGGAATGCCCGTCTGAAAACTTTTTCAGACAGGCATTCTTTACAGCTACACCCTAGCAGCACAATCTCAACGCTTATTATGTTGCTGCATATAATCTACCCAAAACTCGGCATTCTCAATCCCTGCTTCCCGCGGGTCGAATACCGGATCGAGGCCGACTTTTTTCTGGCGGTCGTAATCACGCAGCGCACGCAGGGCGGGTTTGCTCAGGAACACGATGGCAATCAAGTTGAGGTAACACATGCTGCCGAAGCCGATGTCGCCCAAGCCCCACATCAGGCCGGCGGACTGCACGCTGCCTGAAAACACCACCACTAAAAACACCACCCGCAAAATCATGCTGAGGATCGGATATTTCAGCTTTTGATCGAGATAAAGCAGCGCGGTTTCGGCGATATAGTAATAAGCCAGCAGGCAGGTGAAGGCAAAGAAGAAGATGCCCACAGCCACAAATGCGCCGCCGAAATCGCCGAACACCGTGCCCAACGCCGCCTGCGTGTAAGCCGAGCCTGCGGCCACGCCGGGGATGTTTTCGACCAGCGGTGTTTCCATGCCGGGCGGGTGCACGTTATACATGCCGGTAATCAGAATCATGATGGCGGTTGAGGTACAGACAATCACAGTGTCGATATACACCGAAAAGCCCTGTACCAAACCTTGTTTCACAGGGTGGCTCACTTCGGCTGCGGCCGAGCTGAAGGTTGCCTCGCCCGCACCGGCCACGTTGGAGAACACGGCGCGGCGCACGCCCCAGGAAATGGCGGTGCCGACAATGCCGCCGAATACCGCGTCGGTGCCGAACGCGCTGCCGATAATCAGGCTTAAGGTTTCGGGAATTTTCGCGGCATGGGTAACCAACACAATCAGCATCAGGCCGACATAGCCTAAAGCCATCAACGGGATGATGCGGTCGGCCGCGCGGGCGATGCGTTTGGTACCGCCGAAAATCAGGAACGCCAGCATCGCGGAAACCGCCGTGCCGGTGATCCATGCAGACAGGCCGAAGGCGTTGTCAAACGAAGTGGCGATGGTATTGGCTTGAATGCCCGGCACCAACACACCGTAGCTCAAGAAGATGACCACGGCCACCAACACGGCAAAGGCTTTCAGCTTCAAGCCCTTCTCAATGTAGTAAGGCGAGCCGCCGCGGTATTCCGTGCCGACTTTGGTTTTGTAAACCTGCGCCAAAGTCGATTCCACAAACGCGCTCGCGCCGCCCAACAGCGCCATCACCACCATCCAAAACACGGCGCCCGGGCCGCCCGCTGCGATGGCGGTCGCCACGCCGGCGATGTTGCCGACACCGATGCGCCCCGACAGCGACATACAGAATGCCTGAAACGACGAAATGCCCGCACCGGATTCCTGCTTCTCTTTCAACAAGCGGATCATTTCCGGCAGATAGCGGAACTGCACGCCTTTGGTTGCGATGGTGAAATACAGGCCCACGGCCAAAGCCAGATATACCAAGCCGTTGCCCCAAATATAGTCCACCAGCGTATTGACGATTTTTTCCATCTCTTTCTCCTTTGTGGTTATGTGCGGTTATCGGAGGCCGTCTGAAAAAACACTTTGGGCTTCGCAGAAACCTACGGGTTTCAGACGGCCTGAGTTTTGTTTTTTGTTATTCCACAAACCAAATGGTTTTTGCTTGAGTGTACTGTTCAAACGCTTCCACGCCTTTATCGCGGCCGCCGAAGCCCGACTGCTTGTAGCCGCCGAACGGCGTAGCGATGCTGCCTTCCGAGAAGCCGTTTACCGATACCGTGCCTGCCTGAATTTTGCGTGCAACGCGGTGGGCGCGGCTCACGTTGGAGGTGTAGAACGAAGCGGCCAGGCCGTAATCGGATTGGTTGGCCAAACGAACGGCTTCTTCTTCGCTGCCAAACGTGGTTACCGCCAGCACCGGGCCGAAAATTTCTTCTTTAAACACGGTCATATCCGCGGTAACGCCGTCGATAATCGCCGGTTCGAAATACCAGCCTTCGCCGGTTTTGCCGCCGGTGAGCAGTTTGCCGCCCTCTTTCAGCGCAGTATCGAAATAGCGGCACACTTTATCGAAATGCGCCTCTTCCACCAGCGGGCCGAGGTTGGTTTCAGACAGGCGTGGGTCGCCGACTTTCCAGTCTTGCTTGAGGCCGTCTGAAAGTTTGGCCAGCAAGGTGTCTTTGATGCTTTCTTCCACAATCAGACGCGAACCGCAGCTGCAGTTTTCACCCATATTCCAGAATGCGGCAGCCAAAATCGACGGCACGGCTTTGTCTAAATCCGCATCGGCAAACACGATTTGGGGGCTTTTACCGCCGCATTCCAACACGATTTCTTTCAGGTTGCTTTGCGCCGAATACTCCAAGAAATAGCGGCCGACTTCGGTGGATCCGGTAAAGGCCACCATGTCCACATCTTTATGCATACCCAAAGCCTTGCCGACCGTTTCGCCCAAGCCGCACACCAGCGTCAGCGCCGCTTCGGGCACACCCGCTTCATGCGCCAGCTGCACCATGCGGTAAGCGCTCAATGAAGTCAGCTCGGCCGGTTTCACAATCACCGAATTGCCTGCCGCCAAAGCGGGCGCCACTTTCCACGCGAACATCTGCGCGGGGAAGTTCCACGGCAACACCACGCCCACCACGCCGACCGGCTCGTGCACAATCAAGCCCAGCGCGTCGTTGCCGGTGGGGGCGACGCGGCCGAAGGCTTTATCGACATATTCGGCGTAGAAATAAAAGGTTTCGATGGTGGCGGGCATATCGGTGTTGATGCACTCGCTGATGGGCTTGCCCGCGTCGATACAGTCCAGCGCGGCCAGCTCTTCGGCGTGTTCTTCAATCAGTTGCGCCCAACGCAGCAGCACGGCGCGTTTTTCAGACGGGCTTTTGTCTGCCCAGAGGCCGTCTGAAAACGCGGCACGCGCAGCGCGCACGGCTGCATCCATGTCTTGCCCGCTGCCGTCGGCGATGTAGCCGATGAGGGAATTGTCGATGGGTGTGCGGTTTTCCAGCTTCTTGCCCGAATCAGCGTGGTTCGGAATCAAATGCCCCGCCCACAGGCTGCCTGCTTTGGCGGCTTCGAAGATTTGTTCAACGGTTTTCATCTACACTCCTTTTCGTTCGGAAACCTCTCTCAAGAAAGGTTGGATATTTTTGAACACACTTATAGTGAATCAACTTAAACATAGTACGCTCGTCATACTCGGGCTTGACCCGAGTATCTATAGCTCCGGTAAATTCAGGAGATACTCGGGTCAAGCCTGAGTATGACGAACTGTAACAAGGCAAGCGGTTCGAAACTTATTTCAACAAAGCCGTAAATTCGGCGGCTTCTTGTGCGGTCAGATTGTGCAGCGGCAGGCGCACTTTGCCGGCGGGTTTGGTGCCGTTTAAGCAGCCGATTTTGGCTTTTTGGTTGTAGTCGCCCGATTCCATCGAATGCAGGGCGGGATAGAGGTCGGTGAGAATCTGGCGCGCTTTGTCCCAATCTTTGGCTTGAGCGGCGTTAAACAGGGCAACCTGCTCGCCCGGGAACACGTTGGCCGCGCCGGCAATCCAGCTTTTCACGCCCCAGAAGAAGAAATCCAAAGGCTGGTCGTCGCAGCCGCACACCACTTGGAAATTATCGAATTTGGCCTGAATCATACGCAGCGCGTTGGAAAAATTGCCGGTGCTTTCTTTGATGCCGACAATGTTGGGATGTTTGGCCAAATGCGCCACGGTGTCGAATTCGAGTTCTACACCGATGCGCGCGGGGAAATTGTAGAGAATAATCGGCAAATCGGTTTTGGAAGCCACATATTCAAAGTGCTCGATGATGCCTTGTTGCGACGGCAGGCTGTATGGCGGCGCCGACAGCATCAGGCCGTCGAATCCCAGCTCTTTGGCGCGGATAGCGCGTTGTGCGGCCACTTCGCTCGACATATCGCTGACACCCGCAATCAGCGTGCAGCGGCCGGCGGCGGCTTTCACAATGGTGTTCAGCACGGTTTCGCGCTCGGCTTCCGACAAAGCGTAATACTCGCCCGTAGTGCCGCAAGCCACAATGCCGCGCACGCCTTTGGCGATAAACGCATCCACCAATTCGGCCAGCAAAGCGGTATCGACCTGATTGTCGGCGGTAAACGGGGTCACGATGGGAACTAAAATACCTTCGATGTTCATGATGCTTCTCCTCTTGAGATAAATAGTGAATCAACTTAAAAAACTACATCCGTCATACTCGGACTTTCTAGCTGCCGAAACGGTTAAAACGGTAAGGGCTCAAATCAATTAAAGGCTGTTCGCCGAAATACAGGGCTTTTACCAATTGCGCGGTCAACGGTGCTTGGGTCAGCCCCAAATGCTGGTGCCCGAATGCCAGCAAAATGTTCTCTTTGCGGTCGATTACCGGCAGAGAATCGGCAATCGACGGGCGGAAACCCATCCACGGCACGGCGCCTTGGCGGTTCAGACGGCCTTTGAGCATCGGCTCTGCCAAGCGGAACAGTTGCTCCGCCCGTTCCATATTCGGCGGCGCGTCCAGCCCGGCGAACTCCACCGTTCCGGCCAAGCGCAAGCCCGCGTTCATGGGCGTCATGATGAATTTGCGCTCGAAGCTGCTTACCGGCACGTTCAAAATATCTCGGCTTTGCGGCAGCATCAGGTGGTAGCCGCGTTCGGTGTCAAGCGGAATATCGGCGCCGCACAGCTTTTTCAGCCACGGCTTGGAAAACGCGCCGGCGGCAATTACCACCCGTTTGGCGTCAAACGCCTTGCCGCCGCCGATAATGCGGAACAGGCCGTCTGAAAACAATTGGATGTCGGAAACGTCGGTATGTTCACTTACCGTGCCGCCCGCCTGTATGAATGCGCTCTGCAAGTCGGCCGCCATGCCCGCCAAATCGACCACATGGCCGGTATCGGGATAAAACAGCGCGCCGCACTGTGTATCGGCCAGTGCCGGTTCGCGCTCGTGCAGGCGGGCATGGTCGAGCCATTCGTTGGCCACGCCCAATTCATTCAACGCCCTGCCGTGTTTCTGCAACGCCGCCTGCCCGCTTTCGGTTTCGCACACCAGCAGCGAGCCTTCGATGCGGATATGCCGTTCTACGCCCCATTCGCGCGCAAACGCCTGCCATGCCGGTAAAGCGCGGCTGTTGAGCGCCATCAGGGCGCGGTGGCTGCGTTGGAAGCGTTCGGGCGTGAGGTTACGCAGCAGGCTGAACAGCCACGGCGTGATTTTGGGCAGATATTTCCAGTCCAGCCGCAACGGGCCGAGCGGGTCGAGCAGCATTTTCGGCAGCTGCTTGAGCACGTCGGGCGATGCAATCGGAAACACTTGCTCGGTAGCGATATGCCCGGCATTGCCGTAAGACGCGCCGCCGCACACGGTATCGCGCTCCAGCAGCAGCACGCTTTCGCCGCAGCGCTGCAATTCCAGCGCAATGCTCAAACCGACGATGCCGCCGCCGACCACGGCTGCAGAAAAAACCCGCCCGCTCATGATGTTTCGATTCCGTAGCGGAACGGATCGTCCGCGTTCACAAAAATCTCCGCCGCGGCATGAATGTGCGCCCCGCCTTTGATGGTAGGCACTATCATGCCGTCTGAAAGCAGTTCGTAAGACGCGGCAAAGCGGCTGCCGATCACGCTTTCCTGTATCCATTCTTTTTCAGACGGCCACACGCCGTCGGCAGCCAAGCAGGCCATTTTCGCGCTGGTGCCCGTGCCGCAGGGCGAGCGGTCGTAGGCTTTGCCCGGGCAGAGTACGAAGCTGCGGCTGTCGGCCGTGTCGGTTTTGCCGAAAAGCTCGATATGGTCGATTTCCTGCCCGTCTTTGCCGGTGATGCCCTGCTCGTTCAGCGCAGTGCGGATGCGCCATGAAACGTCGGTGAGCTGCTCCAGATTGTCGGGGGCGATGGTGCAGCCGTGGTCGTTAACCAAGAAAAACCAGTTGCCGCCCCACGCAATATCGCCCGTGATGCTGCCTATGCCGGGTACATTGAGCGGCACGTCTTTGCGGTAGCGGTAGGCCGGCACGTTGCGCACGCTGACCGAACCGTCTTCATGCAGCGTGCAGCGCACATTGCCGACAGGCGTTTCGATGGTGTGCGTGCCGACATCAATGCGTTTGAGATGTTGCAGCGTTTTAATCAGGCCGATGGTGCCGTGGCCGCACATGCCCAAATAGCCGCTGTTGTTGAAGAAAATCACGCCGGCGGCAGAAGCGGGGTCTTGCGGCTTGCACAACAAGGCCCCCACCAAAACGTCCGAACCGCGCGGCTCCAAAATCAGCGCGCGGCGCAAATGGTCGAAACGTTCGGCAAAATCGGCGCACTGCTCCTGCAAGCTGCTGCCGGAAAGCTCGGGAAACCCGCCGTACACCACGCGGGTCGGCTCGCCGCCGGTATGGGAATCAATCACGGAAAAAGTGTATTCGGTATGCGGCATGGCAAAATCCTATCGCTAAACAAACTTCCGCTAACCTTACAAAACCGCCGCTGCCGCCGTCTTGATGAATTTCCCGATTTTTTTGCAGAAATGGGCATACTGAGGCGCACTCAAAACAGAAATGCCTGTCTGAAAAACATTTTTCAGACAGGCATTTCTATACTTCCGACGTTATCTCGATTTCTTAAATTCAGACGGCGATAAGCCCACCAGCGCCTTAAATTGCCGCGTAAACGCGCTGTGGTCGGAATAGCCGCAACGGGCGGAAATTTCCGTTACCGACAAGCCCGTTTCCAGCATCGCCATCGCCGCTTCAATGCGCACTTTTTGAATGTATTGCGAAGGCGTGATGTGGAAAATCTTTTTGAAATACCGCTCGATTTGGGCGGTGGAAAGGCGGGAAACGGCTTCCAAGTCTTTCATTTTGATGCTTTGGTCGAAATGGCCGGCGATGTATTTTTCAATCAGCGCGATTTTTTTGTTCAGCTCGGGGCGGTTGCTGTCGTTGGTTTCCACGTCCACCGACACACCAAGCATCGCGATAATCTCGCCCTGCGGATTGCGCACGGGCATTTTATGCGTGATACACCAGCCCAATTCGCCCGAAGCATAAGTATGCAGCTCCAGCTTGTTGCTGATGGTTTTGCCCTCACTCAACACTTCCCTGTCCTGCTGCGTGTAATGCTGCCCCCACTCCGATTGAAACAAATCTTCCGACGTTTTACCAATCAAAGCCGCCATATCGGGCAGTTGCAGCCGTTGCAGCAGCGTATCGTTGGCAAAAGCATACTCCGCCCGCGTGTTTTTCACGAAAAACACCGTGCTGGGCAGCACCTGCAACACAGGTGCAAACATGTTCAGGCTGCGGATTAAATCGTCTAAATGCTGCGGCTGAACCGAGGGAGGGAAAAAAACCGGAGGCATGGCGGAAATTGAATATTTTTAGTCGGAAGCGGCGGGCTTTTACACATTAAAAATGGAACACCTTCGCTATTTTTTGTGTTCCATTGAAGAATACGCCAAGTCAAACCCAACGTCCAGCCATTGGTTTTCAGACAGGCATTGCTTACGGCTATAAAATTCCAAGCCGTCTCTTTCAGTCAAGACGCAGCAACACCGTAGCACAAAGTAACTTGATTGGTCATATATGCAACTGAATCTTTAAAATAAACACAGACCCGGAATCATCGAGTCTGTGTTCGCATCAAACCTCTCATTTACAAATAAATACTTACTTGCCTTGGGTAGCTTCCTTAGCGGCATTAACAGCATCTTTGGCAGCATCTTTCGCTTTATGCGCAGCTTCTTTGGTTGCTTGCGCAGCATCGTGAACTGCTTCTTTAGTTGCCTGAGTGGCATCGTGAGCTGCCTCTTTGGTTGCCTGAGTGGCATCGTGGGCTGCTTCTTTGGTTGCTTGTGCGGCTTCTTTGGCCATATCTTTGGCTTCGGTTGCCGCCTCTTTAGCCGCTGCACTCGCTTCCGCACCCGCTTCTTTTGCATTGTGTACTGCTGAATCAACGGCAGATGCAGCTTGATCTTTAGCACCTTTCACATCTTCTTTAACCGCCTGTGCAGCTTCTTTGGTTTCCTGTTTGGTCTCTTGCGAGCAAGCACCTAGCGCAGCAACAGCCATTGCGATAGCTAAAAATTTTTTCATATCTGATCCTCTCGTAAATTAGATTATCAGCTTGATTTAAATCAAGCCTCATAAAATCATAACATATTTCAACCCATTTCAAGGAAAACAACAGTGGCGGGCTAAACCTTCATATAACCATACAATAATCGAAGCACTAAGCTAACCGGCTTTATCCCGCCCTATTGTTCGATGCCTGTTTCAATCGCTTAGCTGCATTTCACAGCAATCGATCAAAACAAACCCGGCAGCCAATGATACAGCGCCACCAGCAAGGAGAACGTCCATTTCGCCAGCATCACAATACCCACCAGCAACAACACAATTCCCACCGCCGCCATCGCCGCCTGGCGGTTTACCCGGCTGACTACTGCCTTATCCCCCGACGCAAAACCTTCAATCAAAGCCAGATTGCGTTTGTAGGATTTATTCACAAAGTCCAACACCTCGCCCAGAAACGGAATCAGGCCGATGAGGATATCCAGCAGGCTGTTGAACAAAATGACCAGCGTTAGCCGCGCCGAACGCAGCTTTACCGCAGACAAATACAAAAACACTGCATGAAAACTCTGCGACAAGATATCGCCGACCACCGGCACCAAACCGATCACGCCGTCGAGGTAGTTATCATCAAGCCAATAGCTGATTTTTTTTGCCGAGTGATAGCTGCGGCTTTGCTGGAGCGAATGCAGCCTTTTCGGATGATTCATAGTTATCCCTTATTTGATGTTTTATAAAAAATGAGTAAGCAACGTATCGCAACTGCGCATCATAGCAAAAGGCCGTCTAAAAACTTATGGCAAAGATTCAGACGGCCTGTGTTTGAGATGGGGCGGTTTGAGAATGGATTTTAGATATGGTTATCCGTATTGTGGACGCAGTTGAAGTTGCGATAATCTCAAAAACTCAACGTGAATGCCTGTCTGAAAACAAGCAATGCTGCGGGTTTCCGAGAAGCTAAAAACTGCAGACGGCCTCAAAATACCGATTGATAATCCCCCAATTCCACTAACACTGATTTGGTTTGCGTATAGTGCATCAGCGTTTGGATGCCGTTTTCGCGGCCGATGCCGGATTGTTTGTAGCCGCCCACGGGCATTTGTGCGGGCGATTCGCCCCAAGCGTTAACCCAACAGATGCCCGCCTGAAGCTGGCCGATGATGCGGTGAGCGCGTTTCACGTCGGGTGTCACCACGCCTGCGGCCAAGCCGTATTCGGTGTTGTTGGCGCGCACGATCACTTCCGGCTCGGTGGTGTAGGCCAAAATGCTCATCACGGGGCCGAAGATTTCTTCGCGGCAGATGGCCATTTCGTCGGTGCAGTCGGTGAACACGGTGGGGGCAACGTAAGCGCCGTTTGCCATGCCGTTTTCTTTCAGACGGCCTCCGCCCGCTAAAAGACGCGCGCCTTCGGCTTTGCCTTTTTCAATATAGACCAACACTTTTTCCATATGCGGGAAGCTCGCCAACGGGCCGAAGTTCACGTTTTCGTCGAGCGGGTCGCCGGCACGGATGCGGGCAACGCGTTCCAGCACTTTGGCTTCAAACGCTTCTTTTTTGTTCACAGGCACAAACACGCGCGTGCCGTTGGTACAAACTTGGCCGGAGCTGTAAAAATTGGCCATCAGCGCAATATCGGCGGCCAGATTTAAATCGGCATCGTCGCAGATAATCAGTGGCGATTTGCCGCCCAGCTCCATCGTAACTTCTTTCAGCGAAGACGCGGCGGCCTGCGACATCACTTTTTTGCCTGTTGCCACGCCGCCGGTAAACGATACTTTGGCAATCTGCGGATGGATGCTCAACGCCTCGCCCACGCGCCAGTCGCCTTGAACGACGTTGAACACGCCATCGGGCAGCCCCGCTTCGGTGAAGATTTCCGCCAATTTCAGCGCGCCGGTGGGCGTAACTTCGCTGGGTTTGAAAATCATGGCATTACCCGCCGCCAATGCAGGCGCGGCTTTCCACATGGCAATCTGAATCGGATAGTTCCACGCGCCTATGCCCGCCACCACGCCCAACGGCTCTTGGCGGGTGTAGGCAAACGCGGTGTCGCGCAGCGGAATCTGGCGTCCTTCGACGGCTTGCGCCAAACCTGCATAATATTCAATCACATCCGCGCCGGTAACGATATCGACATACAAGGTTTCAGACAGGGGTTTGCCGGTATCCAAGGTTTCGATGCGCGCCAATTCGTCGTTGCGTTCGCGCAAAATGGCTACGGCTTTGAGCAGGATGCGGCTGCGTTCTACAGCCGTCATCGCCGCCCAGATTTTCTGGCCCGCTATGGCCGTCTGAACGGCGGTTTCGATTTCCGACGGGCTGCTTTGCTGCACCACTGCGAGCACTTCGCCATTGGCCGGATTGATATTCTCAAAAGTTTCGGCCTGTGAATCGGCGGCGGCATAGGCGCCGTTGATGTATGCGGTTAATGTTTGCATGGGTACTCCTTTTTTATTTATATGTGGCATTGCCCGTTGATTGAGCCTTGCCGCTTTGATTAATTGTGTTGAACAGCTGCCAGGCAGCTATAAAGACATTTAAACTTGAAATGCTCGGAAATACGGAGTATTTCAGGCAAATAGATATGTGAAAAGCTTACAATCGGTAAAACTTATCGTGAATATTCGGTTTCCGGCCATATTTGGCTTTTTACCATAACATATTTAAAAAAAGATGTCATGGCGCGGGGATTAGAATAATGCCTGTCTGAAAAATGTTTTCAGACAGGCATTGTGTCACTTACAAAGTAAAAAGATTAACCGGTAAACAATTCAATCGGCACTTTTTTATCTATCCACAAAGTATTGTCAAGATATTTATAGGCACGGTAATTCACACCTTCTTTTTCGGTAGTATCTTCGGTTTTCTGCCAATTGCCGTTCAACACCACTTTATTATTTTCCGCACCACGCACCCAAACATTCAGGTTTTTCCGCTCTTGCAGCGCCTGCTCCTGCAATAAATACAGGCTCTCGGTGCCGTTATCTTGAAGATTGAACGCTTCGCCATCCTGAATCAGCGACCAATCCATATAGCTCTGCTTGAGCGAGTTGCCTGAAAGCACGGCCAAATTCTGCATCAGTTTATCTCCGGAATCGGCTTCGGCATGGGTTTTGCGGATGATTGATTCCAACAAACCGGCCGTGTATTTCTGGATGGTCTTGCTGCTCATCGAACCGGCATTTTCGCCCCAAATGGCAAGCGCGGCTCCCATGATTTTATCGGTGTTTTTAACCGCATTCTGCTGGTTTTCTCCATCCCATACACCAAGGCTCCAACGGTTGATGATATCGCGCGTGGCAAAATCGCTGTTGTAGGAAGTGCCCCACTCCTGCTTAGGGTTGACATACAAATAATAAGAATTGTAGTTCAACACATTAAAGCCCTTTTCAATCAGATCGGGCATGCTGGCGCGGATTTTGCGGCGCTCTTGAGAAGCTTGTTTGTTTTGCACATCGCCATCATAGCTCCAATAAGTGACTTGAATTTCAGGGTTAAGCTTATCTACCGTGGCTTTAATGATGCCGTCGTTCCATATGCGGGTGGTTAGACCTTTTTGCTTGAGAAAAGACGATAAATCATTGGCATATGCAATAAATTCATGATTGCTGTCAACGCTGTAACCGAATTCGTCGCCGCCAATGTGGAAGTGGCGGCTGCTGTCGCCAAACGCATCGGCAACTTCACCAATCAGCGATTTCATAAACGCAATGCTTTCCGGACTGGTGATGTTGATTTCTTCGTCGGAATACTTGGATTTAATTTTGTTAACAAAATCTTTACCACGATGCGCTTCCAGCAAAGTGAAAATCGTGGTCATGTGGTTGGGGCTGTCCACTTCGGGAATCAGCTCGATATTTTTTGATTTCGCATACGCTTTGATTTCTTCAAGCTGCTCGAAACTTAAGAAAGGTTTGCCCGTTACAGGGTTGATATACACGCCGTCGGCATTGCGCGTAGCGTCTGCTGCACGCTGGTTTAAGATATGGCTTTCCAGCGCGTAGTTTTCGTGATCTGAAAAATGCAGATGCAGGAAATTGCCTCCGGATTTGGCGATAGTATCGATAAAGTCTTTGATGACATTGGTCGGGTAGAAATGGCGGGCCGTGTCCAGCATCAGGCCGCCTTGTTTGGGCGCCACGCTTTGTGCAGCTGCATTCATAAGGATTTTTTCCGGATCGGTTGAAGCTTGTGAAAAACCAACTGTACCGGCTGCCGCCAGTATCAGCAGCAACGACAACGCGCGCTTGAGGCGGAGCAATTTGAAAGTGTTTTTACTCATAATATGTGTTGTGTTGTACTCGGTTTATTGGCATATTCAGAGATTATACCAATTGCATATTAAATTATGCCAATATTTACTAAAATTGTGACAGATATTTCCTTGAATGTGAAAGATACGGTATAAACGGCATATCACTGTGCAACATTTCATTTCACCCACGGCCGCAAACCGGGTACGCTAGCAATTCAGCCGCCATTTCACTCTATCAAAACACCATACGCATTTTTCTATTTTATATCAAACAAATAAAACCATGCCTGTCTGAAAACATTTTCAGACAGGCATGGTGCGATTATAGCATATTACGCTGTTTGCGATTCAAACCTGCGCGCAGCCTCATCCCAATTTACAACATGCCAATATGCCTTTACATAATCGGGCCGGCGGTTTTGATATTTCAAATAATAGGCATGCTCCCACACATCCAAACCGATAATCGGATAACCTTTGCAACCGGCAACGGCTTCGCCCATCAGCGGGGAATCCTGATTGGCGGTAGACACCACTTTCAAACGCCCCTCATCCAGTACCAGCCATGCCCAGCCTGAGCCGAAACGGCTAGCCGCCGCTTTTTCAAATTCGGCTTGGAAATTTTCTACCGAACCGAAATCGCGCTCAATTGCTGCTTTCAATTTGCCTGTCAACTGAGTGCCCTGTTTCAAATTTTTCCAGAAAAAAGCATGGTTGGCATGTCCGCCTGCGTTATTGCGCAACACGGTTTGCTTGTCGGCAGGCAATTCGCTTAACCGTGCAATCAATTCTTCCACCGGCAAACCGGTAAATTGGGGCAGGTTTTCCAATGCAACATTGGCATTGTTCACATAAGCCTGATGATGTTTGGTGTGGTGGATATTCATGGTCATTTCATCGAAATACGGTTCCAGTGCATCGTAAGCATAACCGAGTTCGGGTAAGGTATAAGCCATAATTTTCCTCTCTCTAAAATATCAGTAAACAACGTTTGATATATGATAATAATTATTATTTATATATAATGCAAGATATTGTGATGCCTGTCTGAAAATATTCAGACAGGCATCTATAGGGCTGGGAAACACCTATTTCATTCAAAGCGGCGGGCCAATGCTGAGGGATATCAAATTTTTTAGTTATATATTTGTGAGAAGCTGTAAACTTGTGTCAGAATACACGCAATTCATTACATTAATTTTCTGTTTCCATTTTCATAAAGTAGTCTAGGTTTGCCGGCAAACCCCAATCACAAAGGAGCTTCTATGAAACCATCTTTCCCTACACTTTTGACACTCGGCGCGGTTTTGGCTTTGTCTGCATGCGCAGGGCAGAATAAGCCTGAAAGCCAAAAGCCTGAAACCCGGCCTTCCGAAGTACAAAGCACGCCCAAAACTTCCGGCGCATGCCGCAGCATTGGCGAAGGCCGTAAAATCAACAACAAAGGCAAAAACGAAGCTTATATGTGCTCTGCTTCTGCTGCGCTTAATTCCAAAGAAGCCCATGAAGTGCTTAATCCGGCGATTAAAGTCAGCTACGGCAGCACCGGCAACCAAACCTTGGTATCACGCCAAGTGGCCAACGCAGTAAGAAAAACACCCGATGAAACCTGCCAACGCGCATTCTTGAGTGCGGTCAAACGTTTCCAATCCAGCGCGGTTAAACAAAATGCCAAATCCGTGCGCTTAGTAAGCTATTTCGACAAGCAAACCAAAGGCGGCAGCGAATACGAATGCCATATCGGCACTTGGAACAGCCGCGTGGTACTTAAAGGCAGCCTCCATTAAGTTTGGCTCAGCCGCTCAAGCCGTTTGACGCAATGGGTTCAAACGGCTTTATCTTTCTTAAAGCTATTGCTGCAAAACTGAATACTCGGTATAAGCGACGAACCACGTTGTAAAACATTAAGTTTTTCGGCCATACATTTGATTTACGCTACAATGCTGGCTGCATGATTCACATTCACTCGGAACCATAATGAAATTATCCCCTGCTTTAGAAGAACGCTACTGCACCGAACAACTCTCTGCCGGAGCCGCCCAAAGATTGGCTCAGGAAATCGCATTCGGCCCCATCGTGTTCCAAGTTTCACGGCTGATGGTTAAATTCGGCATTCTCGACCGCTTAAACGAGCGGCAAGCAAACGGCATGTCTTTAGACGAAATCGCCGAAAGCGCCGGTCTGAGCCGCTATGCTGCGCAGATATTGCTTGAAGCATCTTTGTCTATCGGCACCGTGCTTATTCAAAACGATAAATATGTCATCAGCAAAGCCGGCTGGTTTCTGATTAAAGACAAAATGTCGCGCGTCAATATGGAATTTGTGCAGGAGATCTGTTATCAAGGCATGTTTGATTTGGAAGCCACGCTGCTGAGCGGCAAACCTGAAGGGCTGAAAGTATTCGGCCAATGGCCGACGATTTACGAAGGCTTGTCCCAGCTTCCGCCTCAAGCGCAGGAAAAATGGCTGGCATTCGATCATTTTTATTCCGACAGTGCCTTCCCCGAAGCTTTGAAAATCATCTTTTCCAAGCCGGTCAAGCGCTTGCTTGATATCGGTGGCAACACCGGCCGCTGGGCGCAGCAATGCGTTGCATACAACCCTGAAGTAGAAGTAACCATTATGGATCTGCCGCAACAGCTGGGCTTAATGCGCGAAGCCGTAGCAGGCAGCCCCGGCGCGGAACGCATTCACGGCCACCCTGCCAACCTGCTCGATGCTTCCGTACCCTTTCCGAAAGGTTTTGATGCTATATGGATGAGCCAGTTTCTCGACTGCTTTTCCGAAGATGAAGTTACCAGCATCTTGCACCGTTCCGCACAGTCGATGAGCAGCCACACTGACCTATACATCATGGAACCGTTCTGGGATAGGCAGCAATACGAAACCGCAGCCTATTGCTTAACCCAAACCAGCCTCTATTTCACCGCACTGGCCAACGGCAACAGCAAGATCTACCATTCCGAGGACATGATTCGCTGCATCCACAATGCCTGTCTGAAAGTCGAAGCCGTTCATGACGGCTTGGGAATGGGGCATACGATTCTTAGGTGTAGAAAAATTTAAATACAATAATGCCTGTCTGAAAAACATTTTCAGACAGGCATTGTCATTAAAGAATCACTGCATATCAGCCTTTAAACACCGGCGCCCACCCCCACTGGCTAAACAGTTGCGCCGCAATATTAATCACACCGAACAAAAACACCCACACCATCAGCCAAACGCCGCCATACACATGGTAATGATCGTTAATGCCGAATTTCTTGCGCGCTTTATACAACATCATGGCCGGAACAATAGAAGTCCACACTGCTGCCGCCAAGCCCACATAGCCGATTGCCGTTACAAAGCCGGTGGGCAGCCACAAACACAGAAGTAAAGGCGGTAAAAAAGTGATGGCGGCAGTTTTGGTACGTCCCGCAAAATCGTCGGCAAATTTAAACATATCGGCCAAATAATCAAACAAACCCAGGGTCACGCCCAAAAAGGAAGAAGCAATCGCCATATAAGCAAAAAAACTCAAAATCTTTGCCATCGACCCCACTTGCACATAATTCGCCAGATTCTCAATCAATACACTCACATCGCCATCTGCAGCAATAACCGGCGCAAAAGCCGAACGCGGCAAATTACCTTGAACCGCCAGCTGCCATAAAATATAAATAACCAATGCAATCAGCGTACCCAGCCACAAAGCTTTCGCTACCTTAGGCGCATCGTGATCAAAATATTTCAGCAAGCTGGACACATTGCCGTGAAAACCGAACGAAGCCAAACAAACAGGCAGTGCGGCAGCAATGTAAATCCAATAAGGCGTATCAGCTGGCGCAGCAGCATCCAGCAAAACCGGTATTTGCACCGAACCGAGCAATCCTCCGGTTGCCCAGAAAAACGCAATAATCATCCCGCCCAATAACACGCTCGCCACACGATCCACCAAGCGTGCCGAAAGCCACACACATCCTGCAAAAACCACCGTAAACAGCAGCTGCCCCACATATAAAGGTTGCTCGGAAGCCGTAAGTGAACCGACTGTTTGCGCCGTAAGGTTACCCCCCACAAAAATATAAGCGTAAGTGAGCAGATAAAGCACAAACGCCACCGCCAACCCGTTCACAATATTCCAGCCTTGGCCGAGCAAATCCTTCACCATCGTGTCAAAGCTCGAACCATGCGAATAATGGGTGTTTACCTCCAAAATCATCAAACCACCCGACAACATGGAAAACCATGTATATACCAGCACTATTAACGAGCCGATAAACCAAATACCGGAAGTAGCCGTGGGATTCGCAAACATGCCGGCACCAATAACTGTGCCGGCAATTAACAAAGCGCCACCAATAAGCGACGGTTTTTTGGCAGACATTCTTGTCCTTTCATCTATTTTTAGAAACAGGTTAAAGCATTTATTTTCTTCATGAGCTTAACGGCTATGAAACTGAATTTTCGACACAAGGCGGTAAAACGAGACAACGCTGCATATTATGCAACCACAAATTAAATGGTCTTCACAGCAGAATACAAAATGAGCCTGAGTATATAACTCAGGCTCTGAATTTGGCTCCCCGACCTGGGCTCGAACCAGGGACCTGCGGATTAACAGTCCGTCGCTCTACCGACTGAGCTATCGGGGAATAGAAATAAATTATAACCCGCCTATTTTACTCTGTCAAGCATTAACCACATCTCTATTACTTTTCAGACAAGCATCCGTTTACTCACGGTGATACGGGTGGTTATTCAAAATGGTTTCGGCACGGTAAAGCTGTTCAGTTAACAACACACGCACCATTCCATGCGGCAAGGTCATATTAGACAAACGCATCATCAAACAGGCTTTTTGCTTCAAAGCATCAGTCATACCGTCCGCACCGCCGATCACAAAGCAGATATGCTCCCCATCACGCTTCCATTGAGCCAGATATCCGGCAAGCTCCACCGAAGTAGGTGCTTTTCCGCGCTCATCCAGTACCACCACAAAAGCGCCATTCGGTATTGCTTCCAAAATTCTGCGCTCTTCAGCCAACATACCTTGCGCGGCATTCACACCGGCACCCCGTTTTTCCGGCTTGATTTCTTTAATTGTATATT
Source organism: Neisseria sp. 83E34 (assembly GCF_001308015.1). Classification (GTDB taxonomy): domain Bacteria; phylum Pseudomonadota; class Gammaproteobacteria; order Burkholderiales; family Neisseriaceae; genus Neisseria. Next base: position 157,037 of record NZ_LGYH01000003.1, on the reverse strand, counting down.
GAATATCCCTTCCAAATCTTTTGGAATACTCCTTCACCGCTTCATCAACCCAGCCCGGCATTTTGGTGCCTACTGCTAAAACCGTGATATTCATCGCATAAATCTGCTGTTTTATTGGTTAATTATCTGCTGCATGCCAAGGCTTCTGCGCACCGGCATGAAAAGATGGTTTCTCACCACCCCATAAAGCTTCGATATCGTAAAAATCACGTACCGCAGGCAGCATCACATGTACCAGCAAGTCTCCCGCATCAACCAATGCCCACTCACCTGAATCCTGCCCTTCGCTGCCTAGAATTTCAAAACCGGCTTCTTTTAAATCCACCGACACATTATTAGCCAACGCTCTTACTTGTCGGGTGCTGTCACCACTGGCAATAATCATGCGTGAAAACAAAGAAGTCTTCTCACTGGTGTCCAACACAATGATATCTTTCGCTTTAACATCCTCCAACGCATTTACAGCAATATCCGTCATACGTTGCAAATTTTGTAACTCTTGTTCTGTCATTTAGTTTCCTGAAATAAATTAATGATTTACTAGCAAGCGGCTATTTCTAAACCGCCCTATAAAATCCTCTGACTAATACACCGATGAAAGGCCGAATACTTCGCATTATAACCGAATGCTTCACTTTTCAGACAGGCATCACGATCAATGTACCTCTTTTCTATTGATTGAATATATGCCTGTCTGAAAAAATAAGCCGGGCATACACCCGGCTTATCCCGATTAACCTGTTTAATCGTTATGATTATTTTGATTCTGCTTGCGGCGTAACATGGCCGGGATTTCTAAGTCATCCAAAATGGCTTGATTGGAGAAATCAGCGGCCGACAAATCCATTTTCCGTGTACCACGACCCGAACGAATCACATTATCCAGATTTGGATAACTACGCTCTCCCATCATTCTTGCAGCCGCCTCCATTTCATCCAACTCATTGGAAGAGTACGCTGCTTGGCCACGACCTGAATGGCTCGCGCCAAAAGCTTGACCGCGGGCATTCTGACGCAAACCGCCCTGATGAGCAGGCTGTGTATAATTTTCTTTCAAACCGGTCGCAATAATGGTAACGCGGATTGCATCTTCCGGCATGTCCTCATCTTCCGATGTGCCGTATTTACGCTCCGAATCAGGGTGCGCATATTCATTTACCACACGCATAATCTCGCGGTATTCAGACATTTTTAAGCAGCCCGGAGCAGTCGTAATATTTACCAACACACCGCGCGCGCCATCAAGGCTGACATTATCCAACAGAGGGCTTGCAATCGCCTGCTCGGTAGCTAAACGTGCACGATCAACACCTTGCGCCGAACCTGAACCCATCATAGCCATACCGGTAATGCTCATCACATTTTTCACGTCGGCAAAGTCAAGGTTAATAAAGCCGGGACGGGTTACCACTTCAGAAATACCCGCAACCGCAGCATGCAATACATTGTCTGCCGCTTGGAACGCTTCGCGCACAGTAACGTCTTCACCTAAAGCAGTCATCAATTTATCATTCGGAATCACGATCAATGAATCTACTTGGCCTTTCAGCTGTTCAATACCTTGGTGAGCGATATTGATGCGCTTGCCTTCATGCTCGAACGGACGGGTAACAACAGCAACTGTTAAAATACCCAGCTCTTTAGCAATTTCAGCAACAACAGGTGCCGCACCGGTGCCTGTACCACCGCCCATACCTGTTGTGATAAACAACATATTGGCTCCGCGGATGGCATCGGCGATAGCTTCACGGTCTTCTTGAGCTGCTGCACGACCCACTTCCGGATTGGCACCCGCTCCCAAACCGCGAGTAAGATTAGTACCCAATTGAATACGTTTTGGTGCTTGGTTTTTGCCCAAAGCTTGCGCATCAGTATTTGCGCTGATAAATTCAACACCGGCAATGGTGTTGTTAATCATATTGTTAATCGCATTGCAGCCGCCGCCGCCAATGCCGATCACTTTAATTACCGCAGGGCTTGCGGCAGACTCTACTACGTCGTAAACCAAATCCATTTAATATGCTCCTCAGCGCCCTGCGTTAGGACGTACAAAAATTTTTGCAAATAAGTGTTATTATAAAGAACTCTTTATTACTTGTATACTTGGCAAAAGCGTTCTTTTCGGCATCTTGAGCGATTGTTATAACTACTTCACGCAACTTTCAATTAAAAGTTATTTCTTAACCAATCTCTGATTTTAGTCCACAAACTTTCTTTATTGTTACCAACGGCTACCGCACCACTCACACTCTTACCTTCCAACTCTCCGCGAGCCGCCTGCAACAAACCGATAGCCGTAGCATAGCGTGGATTTCTTATGCGCTCCGACACGCCAGCCATATCTTGCGGCACACCAATACGGGCCGGCACTTGGAAAATTTCTTCTGCCAATTCAACCATACCCGGCAACAAAGATGCTCCGCCGGTCAGCACCACGCCTGAATTCAACACTTCTTCCGGGAAACCGGAACGGCGCAATTCATTAAGCGTCAGTTCCAAAATTTCTTCTACACGCGGACCGATCACTTGGGCCAGCACACTGCGGGGCACTTGACGCATCGGCCGGTCGCCTACACTGGGCACTTCCACCATTTCATCTTCCATGTCCATATCAGCAATCGCCAAACCATGGTGGATTTTGATGTATTCGGCATGCACATAAGGTGTTCTCAAAGCATGAGCAATATCACTGGTAATCAAATCGCCTGCTACCGGAATCACAGCAGTGTGGCGGATGGCACCATTGGTATAAACGGCGATATCTGTGGTACCGCCACCGATATCAATCACGCATACGCCCAAATCTTTTTCATCCTCAGTCAACACCGCCTGCCCGCTCGCCAATGGTTGGAGCATGATTTGCTCCATATGCAAGCCGCAGCGGTTGACACATTTTTGAATATTCTGCAAAGCAGTAATGGCACCGGTGATAATGTGCACACGGGTATCCAAGCGCACACCGCTCATGCCTATCGGCTCTTTGACACCCGGCTGGTTGTCAATGATGTATTCCTGCACTACGGTATGTAGGATATTGTGATCAGGCGGGATATTGATGGCTTTGGCAGTTTCAATCGCGCGATCGATGTCGGCTTGAGTTACTTCACCGTCTTTGATTTTGACCACACCTTGGGAATTCATACTGCGAATATGATTACCTGCAATACCGGTGGTTACACTATCAACCTTGCTATCAGCCATCCGTTCGGCTTCTTCCATTGCCTGCTTAATGGCCTGAGCAGTCGCGTCGATATTGGTTACCATGCCTGCTTTCAAGCCGCGCGAAGGCGCCTGCCCCAAACCGACGATATGGATTTCGTTGTCATCTCCTATCTCGCCTATCAGAGCAATCACTTTAGATGTGCCGATATCCAATGCGCTGATGTATTGTTTGTTAATCATAATATTCCATTCGATGAATTCGATTTGTTAATCTTCTTGTTGGTTTTCGTTCGCTGCAACCGTGTTGCCGGCTGCCTTTTTGCGTATGGCAAAGCCGTCTTTATAGCGCATATCCACATAATCCAATACGGTTTGTTGCGGTTTTAATATGCTGCGCCACACTTCGGTAAATCGGGTTAGGCGCTCTTTTTCTTTTTCGCGCCCGAGGTGGACGGTAATATGGTTGTCCAACTCTACCGACCAAGCGGAACGGGGGGTATAAATCAGTTTCTGGATTTTCAAATTTAGCGGAACAAGCTGCTGTTGAAACAATTCGTAATGTTCCACCATATTTTTTTCTGTGCCGGGCTCGCCTTCAAATGCCGGAAACACTTCATCGCTGGATGCTTTGAAAATTTTTCCGCTGCTGCTGACAAGCCTGCCGTCTTTCCAACGTGCTACCGGCTGGTGCTCTGCCAACTGGATTTCTACCGTGTCGGGCAATCGTCGGCTGACTACAACCGTATCTATCCAGGGCATGGATTCAAATGCAATCTGAGCGCCGTTTAAATCTGCCTGAAAAATATTGCCACGCATATATTTTTGTGCAATTTTTTCTAATTCCGCGCTATTTGTGCGTGCCAAACTGCCTTCTATTTTAACCTGTTTAATAGGGAAATAGTTGGAATTATATAACCACGCAATAATTACACCCAAACACAGCACAACGGCCAGCAAAATCAGCCAGCCTCTGAACCGGCGAAAGGGTTTGAGTTTATCCGACATGTGCACTCTTTAGTATTTCTACGCACAAATCAGCAAACGATATGCCTTGTTGCGCTGCTGCTTTCGGAACCAAACTGGTGGCCGTCATGCCCGGTAGGGTGTTTACCTCAAGTAAATAGAGCTTGCCTTGTTCGTCTTTCAAAAAATCGACACGCCCGTTACCTTCTCCGCCTATTGCTTCAAATGCACGGATGGCCAGTTCGCCCATCAATTTTTCGTCTGCCTCGCTCAAATCAGAGGGGCAAAGGTAAACCGTATCATCACGCTCGTATTTGGCTTCTTTATCGTAAAACTCGTTTTGCGGAATAATCCGTATACTGGGCAGGGCTTTGCCGTTGAGCACGGAGCAGGCATATTCGCCGCCGCCGATAAATTTTTCCGCCAATATTGCGCCGTGCATATGCTTGATGGATTCATAAGCGGCTTTGAGGCTGCCGGCTTCTTTCACCTTAATCACGCCGACGCTGCTGCCTTCTGCGGCAGGCTTGGCAAAAAGCGGCAAACCAAGCTCGCGCTCTACTGCGTCGAAATCCGTATCATCGGTTAAGACAGCATAATCAGGCACCGGCAGATCCAGCGCTTTCCAAAGCAGCTTGCAGCGGTATTTGTCCATACCGATAGCGGAAGCCAAAACGCCGCAACCGGTGTAAGGTATGCCAAGCATTTCCAAAGCGCCCTGCACCACGCCGTCTTCACCATAAGTGCCATGCAGAATATTAAAGGCAACATCGAATCCCTGAGTTTTCAATTCACCCAGCGGCGTTTCTTTCGGGTCAAACGCATGGGCGTCGATGCCTTTGCTTTTCAAGGCCGCCACAATCGCCCCGCCGCTGTTTAACGAAACGTCGCGCTCACTGGAAAAACCGCCCATCAACACGGCTACTTTACCGAAATCCTGCATGTACCATCCTTTAATTTATATACTCTAGAATGCCTGTCTGAAAAAGCCCGGCGAGTTTTCAGACAGGCATTATTCATTCTCTATTTGCAAGCGTCCACCAAAGCCTGTGCGGTTTTGTTAATGCTGCCCGCACCCATAGTCAACACCACATCACCGTCTTGCAGCACATTCAGCAAGGTTTGCGGCAACTGGTTCACATCTTCGCAATACATCGGCTCCAATTTGCCCAACACGCGGATGGCGCGGGCCAATGCGCGGCTGTCGGCTGCAACAATCGGCTCCTCACCTGCTGCGTACACTTCAGTCAGCACCAAGCTATCCACGGTAGTTAATACGCCGACAAAATCTTCAAACAAATCACGGGTACGGGTATAGCGGTGCGGCTGGAACGCCAACACCAAACGTTTATCGGGATAAGCACCGCGCGCCGCTGCCAATGTGGCCGCCATTTCAACCGGATGGTGGCCGTAATCGTCAACCACCAAAGCTTTGCTGCCTTGCGGCAAGGTAATTTCGCCATAACTTTGGAAACGGCGGCCCACTCCGGCAAAACCGGCCAAGCCTTTCCGAATGGCGTCCACGCCTGCACCACATTCCAGCGCTACGCCGATAGCAGCCAGCGCATTCAACACATTGTGGCGGCCGGGCATGTTCAAAACAACGCCAAACGGCTCGATACCGCTTTTCGGCGCATGCACGGTAAAGTGCATCTGTGCGCCTTCGGCGCGCACATCGGTTGCATAAATATCGGCCGATTCGTCTAAACCGTAGGTGGCAAAAGGCTTGCTGACCTTCGGAATGATGGCGTGCACATGTTCACTGTCGATACACAAAAACGCTTTGCCGTAAAAAGGCATGCGGTGAATAAAATCCACAAACGCCTGATGCAGCTTTTCAACGCTGTGGTCGTAGGTTTCCATATGGTCGGTGTCGATATTGGTTACCACCGACATGACCGGCGTCAGATGCAGAAAAGAGGCATCGGATTCGTCTGCCTCAGCCACGATATATTGACCATGCCCCAGCTGGGCATTGGTACCCGCAGCGGTTAACTTACCGCCGATCACAAAAGTGGGATCCAAGCCTGCCGCTGCCAAAATGGAAGCGGTAAGGCTGGTGGTGGTGGTTTTACCGTGCGTACCGGCAACGGCGATGCCTTCGCGGAAGCGCATCAGCTCGGCCAACATCAAAGCGCGCGGAATCACGGGGATTTTCTGCGCCAGCGCTTCCACCACTTCAGGATTGTCACGCTTAACCGCAGTGGAAGTAACCACCACATCGGCGCCGTTAACATGCTCTGCCGTGTGGCCGGGGTAAACCTGAATGCCCAAACCGGCCAAATGGCGTGTTACGGCACTTTGCGCCTGATCGGAGCCTGAAACGGTAAAACCGAGGTTGTGCAGCACTTCGGCAATGCCGCACATTCCCGAGCCGCCGATACCGACAAAATGGATGTTTTTCACTCTGTTTTTCATCATATCCGTGTTCCAATCTGCGCTTTTCAGACAGGCATTCGCATTGCTGCGCACGCCTATGTTATTCAATTTTTAAAATCCATTATTTTAAAGTGTGCAAAGAAGATACGCTATGATTTTTATACGCGCATGAAGATATTTTTCAGAAACTTACTTTCCCGCTATTCGGATATGGGCCGGCGACAGTTTAAATAAATATTTTGCGCCTTTGCTGTATACGGCCAATCACAGTACATGTTAGAAATCGTCGCATTGTTTACACAACAGATTGGAAGAATAAGAGAAGGCCGTCTGAAAACGCCTGCAATCGTTTTTAGACGGCCTTGCATGGCGGGCTTTCAGCCCTGCTTACGCTTACTTCTGCATCTCTAGATCCCACTTAAGCCGTTCAAGCCCAGTATTCTGTGCCGTCTTCCGGGTCTATCCAAACGGCGTAGGCGGGACAATCACCGAGAACAAACCAAATGCTCATATCAATTTCTCCCAAGTAGGTTTCTTTGTACTGCGGTCCTTGAGGCCACCATTCTGCCGCAGGCGGCCATACGGCTCTAAAAATCTGCTCCCACTCTTCGGGCGTATGTTCGATAATCTTGTTCTCGCGCTGCAGTTTCAGATGGCCTCGGCGGAGCAGTTCTTTAAACAGTATAAAAAAGGCTTCCGTCTGCTCTTCAAAATCATCGGAAAAATCTTCGATAATCCACCATAAAACATCCATGGCGACACCGGCATTATTCAATGCCCGCCGAACGTCGGTTTCAAGACGTGCTTGATATTTGTGCTTAATATTTTCTTGCCGGTTCATTTAAACTTTATCTCCCTTTTTTAAATTACCTTCATTAATCATACTGTTAAGTTTCTTATCTTTATAATATCTCTATCGTCCATCTCGGCTGACTGCCGTCAGGCAAAAATGTGCTGGATACCGAACGTACATTAATGGTCGCTCCCTCCGCTGTTTTGATATACCAACGCCCTTGTGAATTTGAAACAGAGGTTAATTTCCCGCCGCCCAACTTCCCAGCATACGCAAATACTTCTTTCTGCAACTGCGCGTTGCCGATTTTGCTACTGCCGAATACCCGGGTCGTATAGCCAATAAACTTTAAAATCAGCATATCCGCCATACTTGGGGCAAGCCCGAGTATGAAGCATGTACTGCTTTTAAATTGATTGGCCATATAACAAAAATGCCTGTCTGAAATGTTTTCAGACAGGCATTTTGCCTTTATCAATACTCCGCGGAATGCCAAAACGGCTGCCCCACGGTGGGTGTACTGGCCTGCGCCTGTTCACGAGGCTGCACGGGTTCGGCTTCGTATGCCAAGCGCCCCGCTTCCACTGCCAACGCAAACGCGCACGCCATATCGGTTGGGCAGCCTGAACGGGATACGGCGGTATTGAGCAATACGCCGTCATAACCCCATTCCATCACCTGCGCCGCCTGCGAGGGCAAACCCAAACCCGCATCAATAATTAGCGGTGTTTCAGGCAGGCGTTCGCGCAATACTTTCAGCGCATATTCATGCACCACACCCAAGCCGGTGCCGATCGGCGCTGCCCACGGCATTAGGGCTTGGCAGCCCGCATCCAGCAGGCGGCGGCAGGCGATCAGGTCTTCCGTGCAATACGGCAGCACTTTAAAGCCGTCATCGATCAGGATTTTGGCGGCCTCGACGAGTTGGAACACATCGGGCTGGAGTGTGTCGTCGTCGCCAATCAATTCAAGCTTAATCCAATCGGTTTCAAACACTTCACGCGCCATTTGGGCTGTGGTTACGGCTTCCTGAACGCTTTGGCAGCCTGCGGTGTTCGGCAGAATCGGAATGTTCATTTCCTGAAGCAAATCCCAAAAACTCTGCCCGTATGTTTCGCCGCCCGAACCGGCACGGCGCAGCGACACGGTAATCATGGCGGGCTTGGCAACGGCCACCGACCGGCGCAGCACTTCGGTGGTGGGATAGGCGGCGGTGCCCAGCAGCAGGCGCGAAGGGAAGGTTTGATCGTATAAGATAAAGTTTTTCATGGGAATTCTTTCGAGGGTGATGCCTGTCTGAAAACGGTTTATCCGCTGATTAACGCTCTTTCCAAATCGGGGTTGTTCTCTCTGGGCACGGGGCGCGGGTTGCCTTCACTGTCTATCGCCACATAGGTGAACACGGCTTCGGTAACCAGCTTGCGCGCATTGTCTACATTATCGTGCATGGGTTTTTTAATCCACACTTCGATTTTGATTTGCAGCGAAGTGTTCCCTACCTTCACACAATAGCCGTAGCAGCACACGACATCTCCGACGCTGACCGGCCGGATAAACGCCATTTTTTCCACCGCCACGGTAACGACGCGTCCCTGAGCGATTTCGGCTGCCAGAATGCCGCCGCCGATGTCCATTTGCGACATAATCCAGCCGCCGAAAATATCGCCGTTGGGATTGGTGTCGGCCGGCATGGCGAGGTTGCGCAGCAGCATGCTGCCTTTTGGGGAGGTGTGTTCGGTTGTTGTATTCATTATTAGGTTCTCTTTTCCGGCGCCCATGCCTGATAACGCGGCAGGTCGTGATTGTCTTGTGTCCACGGGCAGTCTTGTTCCGTCCAGATATGGTACGACGGTCGCACGCCCGGGTCTTCATGCAATGTGGTTACACGCAGGGCGATGTGCGGCAAACTTGTGCGGTCGCTCAAGAGCATGGTGCCGCATATCGAGCAGAAACGGCGGTGTTTTCCGGGGCTGGATTCGTAAGCCGACAATTTGTCTTCGCCCTGAATCCAGCGGAAATGTTCGCGCTTGACCGCGCCGCCTGCGATATAGGGCGCGCCTTGCTGAATCTGACAGGTGCGGCAATGGCAGAATTGGATAAACTGAACTTCGTCGGCTTCATACTGCACCGCGTCGCACAAACAGCTTCCTTTCATCACCGCACTCCTTTTCAGACAGGCATCAACCGCCCACGACGGGTTTGACGATATCGACTTTGTCGCCTTCGTTCAACACCGTTTCAACATAACTGCCTTTCGGCACAAACCCTGTGTTCACCGCCACGGCAAACGGCTTGGCCGGCTCGGTTTGCGCGATTAAATCGGCCACCGTTTGCCCGCCAAACTCAACAGATTCGCCGTTCAATATAATCTTCATAGCCACCTCTTGGGATTGATTGGAGCGTCTACACACTACTGATAGCAGCATGATGCCTGTCTGAAACACGGTCGCCCGTTTGTTATCATGCGGTTTTCAGCCGGCACTTGCCGCTCAATTAATAGATTGCGGCTTGGTTCGACATTTCAATATAAGCCAACGCGGTTTCAGAATCCTGCGGCAAAGGCCTCTCACCGGCCATCAAAGCCAAAGCCAGCCGCACCGCCGCTCCGGTTACAGCCGGCGCAATCATAAAACCGTGGCGGAACAGGCCGTTCACTTCCATCACCCGTGTTTCGCGGTTGAAACGGATTTCGGGATTATGATGGTTTAAGGTCGGCCGCAAGCCTACCGCCATTTCCAAAACCTGCGCCTCGCCAAACGCCGGATGCACTGCATACAGCGCCGATAACAATTCCAAACCCGAACGCACGCTCACCGGCGCGCGGCTTTCGCTTTCAATCTGGGTGGCGCCGATCACAAACACATGCTGCTCTTTCGGCGCAATATAAAGCGGATAGCGCGGATGCAGCAGCCGCACGGGGCGGTTGAGCGAAATTTCCGGCGCATACACACGCGCCACTTCGCCGCGTATGCCGCGCAGCCTGCTATGCGAAGGTGCTGCAGCCCGATTCCACACACTTTGCGCGCCGATGCCGCGGCAGTCGATGACCCATTGATAGGTTTGCTGCAAAGTCTGCACGTCGGTTTCCGTGTGCCAATGGCAGGTAAGCTGCTGCTCCAGCGAGTCGGCCAAAGCCAGCAGCACCTGACGCCCGTCGAGCTGCCCTTCTTCGGGCAGGTAAATGCCTGTCTGAAAACGCGGGGCAAGCTGCGGCTCGTGTGCGGCAATGTCCGCGCGCTGCCAATGCTGCGCCACATCGCCCGCCCCGCGGCGCAAATGCTGCTCAAACTGAACCGCCAACGGCTTATCCTGCGGGTGCCACACAATCAGGCTGCCGTTTTGCTGCATAAACACAGGCTTATCCAAGCGGCTTAAAATATCGCGCCATAAAGGAATGCTCTGCCTGCCCAGCTGCACCACCAAAGGCGTGGCCTCCACCGATTCCGCCGAAGGCGCCAGCATGGCTGCCGCCACAAACGCCGCAGCATCGCTGCCTTCGCGCGAACCTTTGTCGAATACATCCGCCTTAATGCCCTGCTGCATCAGCTGCCAAGCCACCAAACGGCCTACCAGCCCGCCGCCCAATACGGCGATTTCAGCAACTTTGTCACGCTCGAAGGCAGGCGATTCTGTTTTCATCTCAAACAACCTCATTCCAAAATAATGTTTTTGCCGCGCAGATTATCCAAACATTCCGCCAGATAGGCATCATCATGTTCCGGATACAGCGGCGTGTGCTGCGGCACAGGCGCCAACTCGGTATAGGGCGGCTCGTTTTTCCCCCGATACAAAGGGTCGAACCAGCGCTCGTCGGGCCGATATCCCCGCCGCAACATTTCCTGCATCACCAATTGATGATACAGAAACAATAAATAAGGGGAATGTGCAAACACATAATTTACCGTGGCATGCGGCTTACGCCAGCCGCCGCCGCGCAAAGCCGCGCATTCCCTATGCTGCCCCAGCAATTGGGCGCGGGGCAGCTTTTCAATCAAATCCTGATGCCACAGCCTCATGAAGCCGATTGCTCCGGCCAATCTGCCATTTCCAACACGCTGAGCCCCGGCAGGTCGGCAAAACCTTTGTCGCGCACAATCTGGCAGAAGTTTTCCAGATAGCTTTTGCCCGCGTCTTCCGCACGCATCGCAGCATAAAGCTCGCTTTGCAGGCCGTTGCGGGTGATTTTGCGCGAAATCACATAGCCTTTTTCCAGATACGGCATCACCGTCCAATAAGGCAATGCGGCAATCCCGCGGCGGCTTGCCACCAATTGCACGATGGCAATCGTTAATTCGCTGTGGCGGCGCGGCGGGTTGATGCCTTCCGGCAGCAGCACTTTACGCAACAAATCCAGCATATCGTCGGGCACAGGGTAAGTAATCAACGTTTCACCGGCCCAATCTTGCGCCTCCCACACTTCTTTTTCTGCCAAAGGATGATCGGGCGCGCAAATGCCCACCATTTCGTAAGCAAACAAAGGCTGGTAGGCAATGCCGGTTTGCGGCACCGCTTCGGAAACAATGGCCAAATCGGCGCGGTGCGTGAGCAAAAGCCCCACCGGATCAGCCTGAAAGCCCGACACAATATCCAATTCCACCTGCGGCCACAAGGGGCGGAACACGCCCATTGCGGGCATCAGCCAATCGAAACAGGTATGGCATTCCACCGCGAGCCGCAATTCGCCCGCTTCGCCTTCGATAATCTGCGCCATATCACGCTCTGCAGCAGCCACTTGCGGCAGCAGGTCGCGCGCCAGTTTCAGCAGCCGCTCGCCCGCCGGTGTGAAACGCAGCGGGCTGGACTTGCGCTCGAACAGCGGCGTTTCGTAATAATTTTCCAACGCCCTGATTTGGTGCGACAGCGCCGACTGCGTTAAAAATACGCGCTTGGCCGCCAGCGACACGCTGCCGGTTTCTTCCAAAGCCAGCAGGGTTTTGAGGTGGCGCAATTCGATAATGGATTCCATAGCTTTTCAGACTGGCATAAACGAAGGCCTATATTAAAATAATTCATACTGACATGCAAATGATTGCAAATAAAGCATGCCTGTCTGAAAATTATTTTCAGACAGGCATCAATATTGTGTTTAGCTTATTGAAGCGCCACCCGCTAGCCGCCGGTCAGCGCCATCACGCGGATGATTTTTTTGGGGTTTTCTACAAACTCATGTTTCTCCGGCTTTTTCAGCACAGCATAGCGTATCGCCTGTTCCAATTCGGCATCGGTGCAGCCCTCGCGCAGCATCGGGCGCAGGGCTACTTTGTCTTCCTGCCCTAAGCACAAATGGATATTGCCGGTGGCGGAAAGGCGTACACGGTTGCAGGTGGCGCAAAAATGCTGGCTCATTGGCGTAATCAAGCCGAGGGTAAAACCGCCGCTGCGGCTTTGCCAATAACGGGCCGGGCCGCCGCCGATTTTGCCTTCAAACGGTATTAAGTCAAATCGCTGCTGCAAATCGGCCAATACGGGCTGGAGGTTCACTTTGGCCTGCGCCTGCCCGGTTTCGCCCATGGGCATAGCCTCAATCAGGTTGAGGATGAAGCCGTGTTTGATGCAAAACGCAACCATATCGTCCAAATCTTGGTCGTTAATGCCTTGCAACGGCACCATGTTGATTTTGATACGCTCGAACCCTTCTGCTTTGGCGGCTTTGATGCCTTCAAGCACTTGCAGCAGACAATCGGTGCCGGTGATGCTTTGCACGCAGTCGCGGCGCAGGCTGTCGAGGCTGATATTGAGGCGGCGCACGCCGGCTTGATGCAGCGCGTGCGCGTGTTTGTGAAGCTGTGTGCCGTTGGTGGTAAGCGAGATATCTTCCACACCGCTTTGGCGGTTAATCTCGGCCACCAAGTCGGTTAAACCTTTGCGCAGCAGCGGCTCGCCGCCGGTTAAGCGGAAACGCTTGGTACCCAGCCGGGCAAACGCTGCGGCTACGCGGCCGATTTCTTCGATAGTCAGCCAGTCTTTGGGAACGGCGAAACCTTTGAAACCTTTAGGTAGGCAGTAGGTGCAGCGCAAATCGCAACGGTCGGTTACGGATATGCGCAGGTAATCTACGGTGCGGCCAAATGCGTCGGTTAACATGGTGTGCTCGCTTGGTGTGTTGGTGCTCCGGTCGTAGCTGAAGCTGCGGAAACATCGGCTTTGCCAGCCGTGGCGCCAAAGTTAGTTATCAACTATATGTTTGATTCTATGCTGATTTGCAAAGATTGTTGATGCTGCCTTGTATTTAGTATCTAGTTATTTTGATGTATGGCAATGCCTGTCTGAAAGGTTAGGAAGCGGTTCGGCTGAGAAAGCAAACTGGGCGAAAATATGCGGCTAAACCACTTGTTTTGCAACAAGAGCGTCGTACTCGGTTTTAACACAATCATGACAGGAAGCAATCAGAATAATGAATGCCTGTCTGAAAACGGGCAACGCGGGTTTCTGCGAAGCTAAAACTGTTTTCAGACAGGCATGGTTTGTCGGCGGCGGCTTCCGGCCGGTGCGCACTTACGCAGCGGCCTGCACGGAAAATTCCTCCTCAACCCGGCTCAAGGCTCGATAGCAAGGTTCGAGCAGGTTGGTAATCATCACAAGCTGCTGCCACAAAACATTGCTCTGCTCATCGTGGTATTCGATGTTATGCAAAACATCCAACTGCCGGCGGATGGCCGCCATACGCTCGGCAAAGTCTTCCGGCTTCAAATCGCTGATGCGCTCCAGCATGTCGGCCAGCTGATCGGCTACTTCAAAGAAAACGCCGAGAAACGCTTGGTCGGTTTCGTTTTTATGAATTTGATTGCGGTAGGCACCCAGCGCAGAAATATAGCCGATCAGCGAATAATTGATTTTCAACAGGCTGAAACCTTGTTGCAAACAATCACCATATTTTTCCGGCTCGCCCGACATATCCGACAAAGTGCTCGACAAAGCAGCCGCACGTTCGTGTGCGTTGCGGCGGGCTGTGCGGTAGAGCACATGGTCGCCGCCGCCGTTTTTCAACTGCTCCAAAATGCTTTTCAAATAGCCGGCATTGCCTTTCACCGCCTGCACACCGGTTTTATTCAAAGCCAGATAATGCCAGTCCGGCCAGAGGTAGGACACGGCAGCCCAAGCCAGCATCGCGCCGATAATGGTGTCGACCATCCGCCAGGGAATCGCGCTAACAGTATCAAAGCCGGCAATCGAAAAGCTGGTAAGCGCCTGTATCGTGATGAAAAACGTAGAATAGCTGTATTTATTGGTGCGGAAGAAATAAAACAGCGTGGTTGATGCCACCACCACAATCAGCTTGGTTTCCAGCGAAGGCGTGAAATAAGGCAAAATAGAGCCTATCAGCACGCCCGCCAGCGTGCCGATAATGCGCTGCTTGAGCCGCTTTTGCGTGGCCGAATAGTTGGGCTGGCACACGAATACGGCAGTCAGCAACACCCAATAGCCCAAATGCAAATGAGTAATTTCCACCAAAGCGCAGCACACCAGCGTAATCAGTGCCATGCGTACGGCATGGCGGAACGTAGCCGATTCCAAATTAAACTGACCGGATAAAGCCTTCAGAATATTGCGCAACCCGCTGGTTTCGTGGTGCGCGATTCGGGTGGCGTCGCCGCTCTGCTCCTGCTCGGGATTGTTTTCCAGATTGCCGAGCTGGAGGTTCACACCGTTGAGGTTGGCCGCCAGCCTTTGCAAAGGATGCACTTCGCTTTCCTCGTGACTTGCCGCGTAATATTGCAGCGATTGAGTCAGGCCTTTTGCAGAGCGTGCCAAGCGTTCGTCGTAAGTATAAGCAGTATTATTGCGTAGGGCGGCAGCCACATCGCGGCACGCTTGCGCCTGTAATTCGAGCAAACGCTGGAAGCGGAAAATCAAATCGCTGTTTTTCAGCTTTTCGGCCATTTCCTGATACTGAACATGGCTGGAGCTGGCACGCTCGTGAATATCCTGCGCGGCAAAATAATAGCGCAGCATGCGGCTGGTGCGCGGATGGCGGTGCTGGCCGCGCATACGGTAAAACAACGCGCTTCGGCACTGGTTGAAAGCCTGAATCACGCGGCTGTTTTTCATCGCCAGCCGGATTTGCTTCTGCTCGATCTGCCACACTTCGTCGGGGTCGAAAAAATCGGCTTTGCCATCCAGATAATCCGCCAGCGCAGAATACGCGGCAGCCATATTTTCCTGCACGGGGCGGTGTGGGAACACCACATGGCAAAGCAGCGTCATGCCGCTATACAGCAGCGTGCCGATCAAAATCATCAGCGAATTAATGTAAAGCGGCTGCTCCGGTTCGTAAGTGAGCAAGGTATAAACCGCCACCGCCAGCGTGCCGAATGCAATCGTACGATAGCGCACACCTGCCGCGCCGATAAAGGTGAACGAAAACGCCAAAAGCGTCATCACCGGCACCAGCGCCCACGGCTTACCCACGGAAAGCTGCGTGGCCAGCGTGGACACGGTAAACGCCAAAAGTGTGATGAAAATATTTTTGATGCGGCCTGTGAGCCGGTTATCCAAATCCACCAGTCCGCCCGCAATCACACCGAGTACCAGCGGAATCGCTTCTATACTCAGATTAAAATAACGTATTGCCAGCGCGGCGACGCACACGCTCAAAAAAACCGGCAACGTGGCAATCACTTTGGCGTTTACCGGCGGCGTTTTAACCATTAACCTCATAAATTATAAGCACTCAAAATGCCTGTCTGAAAACATTGAGCTATAGTCAACCAACTTACATAATAACAACACCGTCATACTCGGGCTTGCCCCGAGTATGACGAGTGTACTATTTTTAAGTTGATTCTCTACATACAACCGAACCCTTCATGCGGATTCAACTTTTTCAGACAGAGGTGACATTATCCCATTCTATAAATTAACTATCTGATTTGGCGCCTGATAGACTCGGCAATCAAGTCTGCCATTTTGCTGCTGGCGCCCCTGTGCCTGCCCACGAAGGCCTCAGCCGCATCAGCGTAGCTTTTGCGCTCTTCTTCATTCAGCAGCCAACGGCTCACCACGGCATGCCATTCCTGCGCACTGAATATCTGTTTGGCTGCGCCCGCCGCTTCCGCGCCTTTGCAGGTATCGGCAAAATTATAAATAGATGCGCCGAACAAAGTGGGCACTTTGCAGGCAATCGGTTCGATAATATTCTGGCAACCCGCATCCACCAAGCTGCCGCCCACAAATGCTACATCGGCGCACAGATAATAAGCAAACATCTCGCCCATACTGTCGCCCACCCACACTTGCGTATCCGGCGCCACCGGCTGCCCGTCGCTGCGTTTTTGCGTTTTAAACCCTAATGCTCGCGCCGTTTCATACACTTCGTCGAAACGCTCTGGATGGCGCGGTACCAACACCAAAAGCGCATCGCCGTGATAACCTTGCCATGCCTTGAGCAGCATTTCCGCTTCGTTCTGCTCTTTATAAACCCGGGTGCTGCCGCACACCACGACCGGCCGCTCGCCAATGCGCGCCTTAAACGCCGACGCAGTTTGCTTGGCCGAAGGCGGCGGCGCAATATCGTATTTGGAATTGCCGCACACGTGCACATTGGATGCCCCGATTAGATGCAGCCGCTCCGCATCGGCAGCCGTTTGCGCATAGCAGCCGCTGAGCGTCTGCATGGCAGGCTCGACCAGCGAGCGGATTTTCAAATAACCCCGCTGCGATTTTTCAGACAGGCGTGCATTCGCCAAAAACAAAGGCACACCGGCGTTAGCGCACTCATGCATCAAATTCGGCCAGATTTCGGTTTCCATCAAAATGCCGAAACACGGCTTGTGTTCTTTCAAAAACTGCCGGATATAAGCCGGCTTGTCATAAGGCAGATAACGACATTGCGCATCCGGCAGCAATTTTTGCGCGGTTTCCCGGCCGGTGGGTGTCATCTGCGTCATCAGAATCGGCAAATCAGGAAAATGCTTGCGCAAAACCTGCAAAAGCGGCTCCGCCGCCCTCGTTTCCCCTACCGACACGGCATGCACCCAAATTGCACCTTTCACAGGTTTGACATAAGGTTCACCGAAACGCTCGCCCCAATGCGCCAAGTAAGCAGCATTCTTCTGCCCCCGCTTTTTCAAATAGCGGCGGATAAAAAACGGGGCAATGTCCCATAAGCGTGTATAAAAACTTCTGATATTCATAGGCGCAGACACAATCGCACACAACAACTTGTTATTGTACCCTTTAATCAACCATCATTCATTGCAATTTCAAACAAAATGCCTGTCTGAAAAAATTTCAGACAGGCATCCAATCATTCTCAATCAACCGTTATCACGCAGAATACGGCGTATCGCAGAAAGCTGTCGGCGGCTGATAGGCAGCGGGTCGGGTATATCCAAAACTTGCGCCCCCCAGCTTGCATTACCCTCATCATCGTCATCATCCAAGCGGATCAGGCAATCCAGCGTGTGGCGGAACACCAGCGCATTGCGGTGCACACGGATAACCTTGTCGCCCAACACTTCTTCCCAGTGCACCAGCGTTTTCGGCAGATCATAGCTCTTACCGTCACCCGTAAACAAAAATACCGTTTTATGCTCAGCCAATAAATAGCGCGCCTGCTGCCAAGGAATCTCCACCATACGGTCGCGGCTAAACACTTTGAAATGCGTAAATCCGCCGCCCTCTTCCTCTTCTTTTTCACTCACACGCGCCAAAGCCGTTTGCAAGCGGCTGAGTTTGATCGGCTTGAGCAGATAATCCGCCACCGCCAGCTCAAACGCACGCAACGCATGCTCTTCATAAGCCGTTGTGAAAATCACATGAGGCTGTTTTTTCGCAACGCGCTTAATCCGCTCGGCAAACTCCAAGCCGTCCATCTCAGGCAAGCCGATGTCTGCAAAAACAATATCCACCTCATGCACACTCAACCATTCCAAAGCGGGTTGGGCATGATGGAATGTTTTCAACAATACAACTTGGCATTCCTCAAGCAACACACGCAAACGCTCTGCGGCCAAAATTTCATCTTCTACAATAATCGCGCTGGGCATAATATTCTTTTTGGTTGTTAGTTGGAATAATAATATCGTACCGCGGGAAACTACGGATATCAATATTTAATTAGTTATCATTGTATCCGTATAGGATACTTTCATGTGCGGAAATACCGCAACAATCTGCTGAATATGTAAGCATTTTACGCGACAATTACCGACATTACTACAACTTTGCAAGAAGATGAACTTTGTTTGATTTAAATCAAATTTTAAAATCTGAAGATGGTGCGTCAAAACCAAAGAAAAAGCCCCGCAATTAAGCAGGGCTTTTTATAAATCTGGTTGCGGGGGCAGGATTCGAACCTACGACCTTCGGGTTATGAGCCCGACGAGCTACCATGCTGCTCCACCCCGCGTCTGAAGGATGTAAATATATTCCCTATCTATAAACTTGTCAACCCCTATCCATAAATTATCAACCGTATGCATGCCTGCCTGAAAAATGGTTTCAGACAGGCATGCATAATTTTCGCTTTGGATTCATTAGCATATATTGACAATAGAATCAATTAGGATCATCAACTCCAAAATCCTATGTATGACATTTTTTGTCCGCTAACAAACAAGATTAAATAACCCAGCCATGCAAAAGGCTTAAGACTAGAGTAAATTTTAGCCGCAGCTATATCATAAAATCACAAAGAAAAATCTCATCACGCCCCTCTTGCTTTAAAAATAGAAAAATGCCAAACTAACTTAAAAATATCAAACCTTATGCCTAAATTTAAAAAAATATTGATATTTTTAATATATAAATAAAACAACAACGGTATTTTCGTTTCAAAAAAAATCAACCACAAATATACCGCCCGAACGCAGGAGAAACATCATGGAGCATCATGCACACAGCTATCTGGCCCGCGAGCCGGACACACAAGGTTTTATACACTATCCACCCGAAGAACATGCTGTTTGGCAGGATTTGATTGCCCGCCAGCAAGCTGTCCTGCCCAACCGCGCGTGCCCGGAATATCTTAACGGGCTAGCCAATCTGGATTTACCGCACCACAACATTCCCCAATTAGGCGACATCGACTCCGTTTTGCAGGAAACCACCGGCTGGCGCACCGCTGCCGTACCCGCACTGATCTCTTTCAGGCGTTTTTTCGGCTTGCTGGCAGACAAAGCGTTTCCGGTGGCCACATTTATCCGGTGCAGGGAAGATTTCGACTACATTCAAGAACCTGATATTTTTCATGAAATTGTCGGACATTGCCCTTTGCTCACGCACCCTGCTTTTGCCGCTTTTAACGAAACCTACGGCAAGCTCGGTCTAAATGCCGACAAAACCGAGCGCGTGTTTCTGGCAAGGCTGTATTGGTTTACCATCGAATTCGGTTTGGTCGGCCGCAATCCTACCGAACGCCGTATCTACGGCGGCGGCATACTCAGCTCGCCCGCCGAAACCGAATACGCGCTAAGCGGCCAACCCGAATACCGCGAATTCAATATTATCGATGTGTTGCGCACCCCTTACCGCATCGACCGTATCCAGCCGATTTATTATGTAATCGACAGCATCGACACACTGTTTGACATTGCACAAACCAACATCATGGAAGCCATGCGCTCGGCGATGGCAAAAGGTTTGTTTACTCCGCATCCCAGCCTGCTGGATCAGCATCCGCCAAAACCATGCCTGTCTGAAAACCACCGCACCAAACCCAAACTAAACTAGGAGAAACCACATGAACGAACTAGCCAAACAACCATGCGAAGCCTGCCGTGCCGACGCACCTAAAGTCAGCAATGAAGAGCTGGCCGAACTGATACGCATGATTCCGGAATGGCAGCCGGTTGTAATCGACGGGATATTGCAGCTGAAGCGCGTATTTACTTTCAAAAACTTCAAACAAGCCATGGCCTTCAGCAACCGGCTGGCCGACTTAGCCGAAGCCGAAGGCCACCATCCCGGCATTTTCACCGAATGGGGCAAAGTAACCATAACCTGGTGGTCGCACAGCATCAAAGGTCTGCATCGCAATGATTTCATCATGGCCGCCAAAACAGACGCCCTTTTAGAAGCATAAACACCATCACCACCAATGCCTGTCTGAAAACTTTCAGACAGGCATTTTGTTATAATCACAACCTTTAGTTCCCTCATTATTGATACACACCATGCAGCAGCCCGACTTCACCCAAACGCTCTCCCGCGACCGCCATTTCCTGCAAAACGCCTTCAAAAACCCCAAACGCTTCGGCGGCATCGAAGCCGTGCAGAAAAAATACCAAAAATCGCACGACACGTTTTTAAAACGCCAAACCGCGCTGCCCAAGCCGCAGTATGACGGCACGCTGCCGGTGCACGAACGTTTGGACGACATCAAAGCAGCCATTCAAAACCACCAAGTAACCATTATTTGCGGCGAAACCGGTTCGGGCAAAACCACCCAACTGCCAAAAATCTGCTTGGAGTTGGGGCGCGGTGCGGCCGGTTTGATCGGGCACACGCAGCCGCGGCGGTTGGCGGCGCGTTCGGTAGCGGAGCGGATTGCCGAAGAATTGGGCAGCAGCATCGGCCAAACCGTAGGCTATAAAGTGCGCTTCAACGACAACACCTCGCGCGATGCCTATGTGAAGCTGATGACCGACGGCATTCTGCTTGCCGAAACGCAAACCGACCGCTTCCTCACCGCCTACGACACGATTATTATTGACGAAGCCCACGAACGCAGCCTTAACATTGATTTTCTGCTCGGCTACCTGAAACAGCTTTTGCCGCGCCGCCCCGATTTGAAAGTTATCATCACCTCGGCCACCATTGATGCCGAACGCTTTTCCAAGCATTTCAACAATGCGCCCGTGCTGGAAGTGAGCGGACGCACCTTCCCCGTGGACATTCTCTACCGCCCGCTGCATTCGCAAAACGAAGACGAAGCGGAAATCGAGCTGACCGACGCGATTGTCGATGCCGCCGACGAACTGGCGCGGCTGGGCGACGGCGATATTCTGGTGTTCCTGCCCGGCGAGCGCGAAATCCGCGAAGCCGCCGAAGCCCTGCGCAAATCGCCGCTGCGCCGCGACGATGAAATCCTGCCGCTGTTTGCCCGTTTGTCGAACGCCGAACAACACAAAATTTTCCACCCCAGCGGCAACAAACGGCGCATCGTGTTGGCAACCAACGTGGCCGAAACCTCGCTCACCGTACCGGGCATTCGGTATGTGATCGACACCGGCTTGGCGCGGGTCAAACGCTATTCCGCACGCGCCAAAGTGGAGCAGCTTCATGTGGAAAAAATCTCCCAAGCCGCCGCACGCCAGCGTTCCGGCCGCTGCGGACGCGTGTCGGCAGGCGTAGCCGTGCGCCTGTACAGCGAAGACGATTTCAACACCCGCCCCGCCTTCACCGACCCCGAAATCATCCGCAGCAATCTGGCCGCCGTCATCCTTCGCATGGCTGCGCTGAAACTGGGCGATGTGGCCGCGTTTCCGTTCCTCGAAGCGCCGGATCAGCGATATATTAATGATGGGTTTCAGGTGTTGTTGGAACTGGGGGCGGTGGAAGAAGCCGTCTGAAAAGCAAAACCCTTAGCTTGCATTGATAAACCCAAATATCTCAGACAGTATTGGGTTTTGTATCAAATCTCAAAAGATTTACTCGAAAATGAATATTTTTTAACTTCCAGTCAAAAAATATTGCACTTTAAAAGAGTATCTGCTATTATGCCAACCTATGGACGAGCTGCAATCGGCTCGATGCATTTCAAAAGATAATAATCTGATGTACCGAACATGACAGTGGCACTTTCGTGTCGTTTACCCTAAAAGGTAAACTACTTCCGCGTTCTGATTAGGAATGGGTAGCCGAAGTAAAGCTAAGCAACCTGAAGCCTAGTTAAATCACATAAACGACTGGAAGCTGCTTATTGCATTGAAAGCAATGCAATAAGCAGTAATACGAAAGCAACCTGTGCTATCCATACCATTTCTTAACGGTTCGGTATTGTTTGACGACTGGGCAATGTCGCCCTGTTAAATGAAAGATTTATTATGAAAATTCTTTTGAAAAATACCATTGATACTTTAAAACAGTTGAAAATGGAAATGCATGATGATATGGATAGCAGCACACAAGCAAAACTAGACCAAGTTATTCAGGATTTGGAACAGCATGATGATTTGACAAAATCTAAGTTGCTGCAAATTTTGGGAGCAGTCTTGGAATGTTTGCCAGTAATTCGCGGCATTATGCAATTACTGGATAAATAATGGGCTTGGGTGCAACAGGTTGCTTTTTATTATTCTATGATAAGGAGCTAGATAATGAATATTGGTAGAGCGATTAAATTATGTCGCAACCAAAAAGGATTTACCAAAACTAAACTGGCAGAAAATTCTGGATTATCAGTTTCTTATTTAACACTGTTAGAACAGGGTAAGCGAGACCCAAATTTATCTACACTTGAAAAAATCTGCCTAGCTTTACAAATTCCATCAACGGTTTTAATGTTTTTGGCAGCAGATGCAGATGAAAAAGCCGGTATGAGTACAGAATTATCAGAAAAATTATCGGCATTGGCTTTATCTGCAATTGGTGGCAATGATGAATAAACCTGTTTCTTTTTGTTATCCACACAAACCCATAGCCAGTTTAGAAAAACTGGCTATTTGCTTAGGTATTACATTAAAAGAGTTGCTTTATTTACGGCAATATTCTAATTCATTCTATTTCCTGCATGAGCGTAAAGAAAAAGCTGATGGTACTTTTCGGGATACCTATAACGTTCATCATAGATTAAAAATTATTCACGAAAAAATTGCTAAAAAATTTTTCAAAATATTGGATTACCCCGAATATTTGCAAGGCGGAATTCACAAACGCAGCAGTATAACTAATGCTAAACAACACATCGGAATGAACATTCTCATTAAAGAAGACATTTCTAATTTTTTCCCAAGCATCAGCAAAAAAATAGTTCATCAAGTATGGACTGGATTTTTCCACTTTCCTCATGATGTTGCCGATTGCTTAGCTGAATTGGTAACTTATCAAGGATACTTGGTACAGGGAAGTAAGGTTAGTGGCTTTTTATGTAATTTGATTTGGTGGCAGCGTGAAGCAGATTTGGTTACTGAATTTCAAAAGCAAGGACTTGTTTATACAAGGTTTGTTGACGATGTAACGGTTTCTGCTAAAAGGAATTTAAGCAAAGCAGAAACACAAAAAATTATCGGCAAAATTTATTCACTCTTTCATAGTGTTGATGCAAAATCCAATCGAAAAAAGCACAAGGTTATGCATAAAGGCCATCAGCAAACTGTGAATAATATAAATGTTTCAGTAGGCAAGCCAACACTTCCAAAAGAAAAACGAAAAGAAATTCGCGCCATAGTTTTTAAATGCGAACAGGCCTTTCAAAATAAGGAAATACATGTTACTGCTTATGAGAAACTGTTTAATTCAGCCAAAGGCAAGGTATTTCATTTAAAACAATTCCATACAGTACAAGCTGAACAGTTGCTACAACGATTGGATAATATACAGCCGAGATACTTTCAACAGCCTGAAAAATAACATGCCGTCTAAAAATTTTCAGTATATGCAAAACACCAAAATCCACTACAACATGCCGTCTGAACCCCTTTCAGGCAGCCTGCCCCTCCACTCAGATAAACCAAGCCTGCCTGAACCCCGCAACCGCTACCGCCTAACCAAACTCGGCGAGCAAATGGCGCGTTTGCCCATCGACCCGAAAGTCGCCCGCATTCTGCTGGCGGCGCAAAAGCACGACTGTATGGCGGAAATACTCGTTATCGTGTCCGCTCTGTCGATCCAAGACCCGCGCGAACGCCCGCTCGAAGCCCGCGAAGCCGCCCAAAAGGCGCACGAACGCTTTACCGACAAACAGTCCGACTTTCTCGCCTACCTGAATATTTGGGACAGCTTCCAGCGCGAGCGCGATAAAGGTTTGTCCAACAAACAACTGGTGCAATGGTGCCGTCAATATTTCCTCTCCCACCTGCGGATGCGCGAGTGGCGCGAGCTGCACCACCAGCTTGCCGACATCGCTGTGGAAATGGGTTTGACCACCAAAGAACAGGCTTTCAGACGGCCTCCTGCACAAGAGCAACTGAGGCCGTCTGAAAATACCGGCGACCAAGATTTATCTGCCAAACTCAAACAAAAACAACTGGATAAAAAACAGCACCGCGCCCATATCCGCGCAGCCAAAGAAGCAGGCTACGAACAAATCCACCGCACCCTGCTGACCGGCCTGATTGCCAATGTCGGCATGAAATCGCCCGACGGCCACGACTACACCGGCGCGCGCGGTTCGCACTTTCATTTGTTCCCCGCCTCCGCCCTGTTCAAATCCAAACCCAAATGGGTGATGGCCGCCGAACTCACCGAAACTACCCGCCTTTATGCCCGCGATGTGGCCGCCATCCAGCCCGAATGGATCGAGCAGGAAGCCCCGCACCTGGTGCGCTACCACTATTTCGAGCCGCATTGGGAGCAGAAGCGCGGCGAAGTTGTCGCCAGCGAGCGCGTTACCCTCTACGGCCTCACCGTGCTGCCGCGCCGCCCCGTCGCCTATGGCAAAGTCGCCCCCGAAGAAGCCCGCGAAATCTTTATCCGCGGCGCACTCGTGGCGCAGGAGTGCAATCTTCAGACAGCCTTTTTTATCCACAACAAAAAACTGATTAAAGAAATCAGCGAGTTGGAACACAAATCGCGCAAGCAGGACGTGTTGGTGGACGAAGAGGCCTTGTTTGAGTTTTACAACCAGCGCTTGCCACAGTTTTACGAGCCGTCGGAAACCGTAGGTCGGGTATCCCTGCCCGACAATACAGGCCTGTCTGAAAACACAAGCCAGATTCCCGTATCCGACAAAACCAAAACCGTAAGTCGAACATGCCAGCCCGACAACTCCACCCCCGTTTCAGACGGCCTTTCAGGCAGCCCGAAGCACACAGGCCGTCTGAAAAAACCACTCCCCATCGCCGACATCCGCACCTTCCAAAGCTGGCTCAAAACCGCCGAGCGCGACAACCCGCGCCTGCTCTTCCTCACCCGCGAAGACCTCATGCAGCACGCCGCCGCGCACATCACCGAAGCCCAGTTTCCCCACCATTGGCAAAACGCAGACGGCAAATTCAAACTCAGCTACCGCTTCGAACCGCACCACCCGCTCGACGGCGTCACCCTCACCCTGCCGCTCACCGTGCTCAACCGCCTCCACGCGCCCGCGCTCGAATGGCTCGTGCCCGGCATGTTGCGCGAAAAACTGCAACTGCTCATCAAAGCCCTGCCCAAACAAATCCGCCGCATCTGCGTGCCCGTGCCCGACTTCATCACAAAATTTCTAGAAAGCAACCCCAACCGCCAAGAGCCGATGATTCCCCAGCTTGCCCGCTTTATCGCCAAAACCGCCGGCGACATGCGCCTGCTCGAACAAATTGACCAAGACGAATGGAGCGCATTCAAACTGCCCGAACATTGCTATTTCAACCTGCGCATCATCGACGACGGCGGCCAAGAGCTTGCCACCGGCCGCGATTTAGCCAAACTCCAACAAGAGCTCGGCCAAGCGGCCGCCGTAACCTTCCGCGACAACACCCAAGAATTCGAGCGCGACAACCTCACCAACTGGGACATCGGCACGCTACCTGAAAGCATCAAATTCGCCCGCGGCAAACAACAGCTCACCGGCTACCTCGCCCTGCAAAAAGAAAAAAACAACACCATCGCCCTGCGCCTGTTCGACACCCCCGAGGCCGCCGAACAAGCCCACCGCCAAGGCGTGATCGCCCTCATGCAGCTCCAGCTCAAAGAGCACATGAAAGATTTAAACAAAGGCATACCGGGCTTCACCCAAGCCGCCATGCTGCTCAAACATATCAGCGCCGACACCCTGCGCGACGACCTTACCGCCGCCGTCTGCGACCGCGCCTTTATCGGCGATGATGAATTGCCCCGCAGTGAAAAAGCCTTTAAAGAACAAATTAAACGCGCCCGCAGCCGCCTGCCCGCCGTTAAAGAGGCACTGAGCCGCTATCTGCAAGACACCGCCGCTGCCTACGCCGAACTCAACGGCAAACTCGGCAAACACCCGCTTACCCACCTACTGCGCGAACGCACCCAAACCCTGCTGTCCGCCGGATTCGCCAACAGCACCCCCTGGAGCCAATGGCCGCGCCTACCCGTCTACCTCAAAGCCATGACCCTGCGCATGGAAAAATACAGCGCCAACCCCGCACGAGATGCCGCACGCGAAGCCGATATTCAAGAGTTGGAAC
This sequence comes from Neisseria sp. 83E34, assembly GCF_001308015.1. Lineage (GTDB taxonomy): Bacteria > Pseudomonadota > Gammaproteobacteria > Burkholderiales > Neisseriaceae > Neisseria. The sequence continues at coordinate 130,502 of NZ_LGYH01000003.1, read as the reverse complement.
AGATGTGGCAAGAAAAAACAGACGGCTTGCTGAAACAAAACCAACCCGTTTCAGACGGCCTGAAGATGTTCAAATGGCAAATAGAAGAACTGCGCGTGTCGTTGTTTGCACAGGAGTTGAAGACGCCTAGTCCGGTGTCGGTGAAGAGGTTATTGAAGGAGTGGGAGAATGTCAAATAAACACTGACAACTTTTTAAAGGTAGAATCTCATAGATTTAAAATCACTAGGACAACACCCATGAACAAGTTAGAAACGAAAATTACTCATTCGGGAGTACAAAATCATTTCAAAAATACAGAGCCTGAACAAGCTATAATTGAACTAGCTTGGAACGGTTTCGATGCCAAAGCTAAAAATGTTGATATTATTTTAACTAGAAGTGAACTGGATGCTTTACAGGCAGTAACAGTGCTTGACGATGGGACTGGTATCGATATAGATAACATTCAGGATAATTTTGGTAAATTTAATGATTCTTCCAAAAAAGACAATGTTGAACAACATGGGTCTCGTGGTAGAGGACGCTTGGCTTTTCATAAGCTTGCAAACAAGGCTGATTGGTACACAAAGAATAAATTTGGTAAGCAAGCTAGGATTAGCATTAATAGTATCGACCTTATCCAATGTCCTTGGATTGAATTACAAGATACTACTCAACATTTATCTTTAAAAAATAAAAATACTGGAACATGTGTTGAATTAAATGAAATATTTCCGAAGATTAGTATAGATAATAAACAATTAATAGAGAAACTGTCTATTGAGTTTGGTTGGTTCCTTGCGCTACATGATACACATACCCTAAAGCTTGGCTCTAATGTAATTAAAGCGCCTTCACATGAATTATTTACTCATCAAATCTTAATTGATGGACATAAATTTGAGGTTAAACTTTTTTTATGGGATAAGAAGCCTACATCAGAGAAGTCATATATTTACCTTTTGAATAGTTACGATAAAGTTGTTTATAAAAAGTTGAGTAGTTTTAATAAAAAACCTGACTTTTACATCAGTATATATATTATTTCAAAATGGGCTGATAACTTCTCGACTCACGATAATGATTTATTATCAGAAAAACCTATTTACACTCCATTGTCAGAGACATGGAAAAAAGTAGAGAGTGAATGTACTGAATTTACAAGGAAAATATACAATGATTTTCTAAAATCTATTGTTGAGGAAAAAATTGCCCAATTCGAAAAGAATGGTATCTTTCCCGACTATAAAGATATTTTAAGTATTGAACAAAAAGAATGGCGTAAAGAAAACACTAAACATTTGGTACGTGAATTATATTTGGCAGATCCTAAAATTTTCAGTAATTTAAATAAAAAGCAGCAAAAAATTATTATTCAATTACTTGATAGATTATCCATTTCAAATGAAAATGATGGATTAATTGATATTATTGAAAATGTTTTAAACTTAGATCAAGAGAACACTAAAAAACTAGCGCAACAAATTTCCAAATCTAAACTAGAGCATATTATTAGCACAATAGAAATTTTGCAACGTAGAGAAAATGTTGTTCATAAATTAAGAGAAATTATGAATCTTCATTATAAAGAAGTTTTGGAAACTCCTGACCTTCAAGGAATTATAGAAAATAATACCTGGTTGTTTGGAAATGCCTATGAAACTATTGGGGCAGAAGAAGATAATTTTACAAAAAATGCTTATTCTTTGAGGAATAAGGTACCAGATATTTTTAGGAAAGTAACTCAAGAGGATTTAGATGGTGAAAATCTTGATACAGAAGAACTAGAAGGAATTCAAAGGCAAGTAGATTTATTTTTAGCACGAAAGGTTCCATTTGTATCGCCAACAGGAAAAAAATTTTTTAGATGTATTATTATAGAAATTAAGCGTCCCTCAATTGCTTTAAACTATACTCATCTAAGACAGTTAGATGACTATAAAAGGATACTACAAAATCACCCTGAGTTTAGTAGTGAAAATTTATATTTTGAATTAATTCTTATTGGTAGAAAAATATCAAGTTCAGATACTGAAATTCGTGGACGCATTAATTCTTTAAAAAATAAACTAGAGCCCGGTTTGGTAACGGATGACGATAGATTTAAGTGCTACGTAAAAAATTGGTATTCATTATTAGATGAATTTGATTTAATAAATGGTTATTTATTAGAAAATCTCAAAACTCGGCGAGAAAATCTTGGTAATTTTTCTGCAAAAGACCTAATTACAGATTTACATCAAGAATCCCTATAATATAGCCAGCGTAGCCTGTATGTAGGGTGTGTGCCATCGGCACACACGCGTTGTTTGGATTTCCAGCAACTGCGTGCGTGGCTTGCGCCACACACCCTACCAGTCATGATACAGTAGTTGATCTGTGGGAATTAAGGCCGTCTGAAAATGCTTGTACATCAAGTTTTCAGACGGCCTGGCTAGAATGGTGCTTTTGATTAATTGGAACAATAAGAGAGGAACTATGGCCTGTTTAACTATGCATAGTGTGGAGTCCGCGCCTGAGGCGGCAAAAGCCCGTGTGGAAACGGCTCTGTAAAACAACGGCTTTTTGCCGAATCTGATTGGCGTGCATTCTCGAACCTTTCTTTTTGCGCATCAATTGGCACAAACGCTATAAATTGCCAAGCATTTTTAAGTTCAACCGAATATCATCAATGCCTGTCTGAAAAGGTTTTCAGACAGGCATTTCCAATACGCTTTTGGCTGCTTCCACGCCCCAGTAAGCGGCTTCTTCAAACACCGAATAGCCGCTCAAATCGCTGTGGGCAAACACAATCCGCGAGCGGTGGCTGCGCAGGACGTGCAGCAGCGGGCGGTTGAGGTAGCCGGGTTGGGGCACGCTCATGCCGTGGCCGCGCACGGTGATGTCTGCATGCTTCACATGGTTTAAAACGCGTTTGCCGTAGGCTGCGGTTAAGTCTTTTGCGGCATAGTCGAGCAGGGTTTGATCGGATGCTTCGAGCAGCCATTGGCGGATGCGTTGCGGGGTTTCGTGGTTGAGCGCATCGTAAGTGGTGAACACGGTTTCCTCGGGCTTGGCGGTGCGGATAAACTGATTGGTCGCCACCACATAGCCCAAGCCTTTGCTGCCGTAAACCACGTTATCCCAAGCAAGTTCGCACCCGCCTGTTTCCTGCGGGAAGCGGCGCATCACGAAATTGGCCACCAGCCACGGGGCGTATTCAGACAGGCCTGTCTGAAAACCGTAATCGGCCGCCCGCTCCAATATTCTGGCTGCTACCATTAAGGGCATGGCGCTGATGACGCGCTTGGCATACACGGCAACGGTTTCGCCACTTTGGTTATGCCGCAGCCACACTTCCGCATGGTGTTCGGTTTCTTTGATTTTCACTGCGGAGGCATCGAATGAAACGGGTTGGGGAAATATCATCGTCGGGGTATCGGGCAAACGCGGCAAGGGTTGCAGCTTGGTGTGTTTGCGCAGGGCTTCGGAAAGGTGCGCCAAGCCGTCGGGCCAGGTAAGCACGGCATCATCTTCGTTGCCGCGCGCGGCAAAATAGTGCAATCCGGCAAAGGCGGAAACTTGCGCGATGCCCTGCCCGTAATCGTCGCGGCAGCAATAATCGAGATACCACAGCAGCGTGGGCGAGCGATAGTTTTGCTGCGCCAGCCATTGGGCGAAAGTGAGGCGGTCGAGCTGGCGCCAGTTTTCGTCTGCCGAAGACAAGGCTATGGGGATGGCGAAGAGTTTGCGCCCGTCGCTGCCGCGGGCGGTTTTGATTTGGCGGATAAAGCCGAAAAAGCGGCGGGTGTCGGCATCGTCTTTCGGAATCAGGTGCTCCTGCCATTTGCCTTGGTAAAGTAAGCGCTCTTGCGGGGCGTAAACCAAATCGGTTTCGCGGTAAACCGGCTTGCCGGCTTGATTGAAGCCTTCGATGATGCCCAAGTCGGCCAGCATTTCGCACACATAAACGCTTTCTTGGGATGGCAGTGCAAGATAGTGCGCGCCGGTGGGTGCACCGAGTTTTTGCCCGGTGTAATAGCCTGCGTTGTTGCCGTTTCGCTCAAAGCCTTCGGCCAGCAAAATATTGCGGTGCCCGTTTTTTTCCAAATACCACAAGGCGCTTAAAGCCGCCGCGCCGCTGCCGAGAATCAGTGTGTTGCAATGATAGGTTTTGGCCGGTGTTTGAAGCAAGGCACCGTCGCGCAGCAAATGCCCCAGCGGCAGGCCGACACGGTTGACCTGTATGCTCGGCATCGGGTTGAGGCGGCGGTGTATCAGCCATGAAGCGGACGCGGCGGCGGTGAGCGCGGTGGTATAGCCGAGAAACTGGCGGCGGGTGGATTTCATGTTTCAGACAGGCATATGAAGAATAACGGCATTATATAACCAAATAACTGAATCACCGGATGGCTGTTTATGCTGAAGCTATCCGGTGATTCAGTTATCGGATTATTTAAAATTTGCTCAAGCCTCGGGCTTAAACAAAGTTGCTTATTGATTTAGATAAGATAAAGGATTCACGGCTTTGCCGCCCACGCGCACTTCAAAATGCAGCTTCACGCGGTCGGTTTCGCTGTCGCCCATGGTGGCGATTTGCTCGCCGGCTTTTACAGTTTGGTCTTTCTTAACCAGAATCTGATCGTTGTGGGCATAGGCCGTTAAGGTGCTGCGGTTGTGGCTGATTAAAATCAGTTTGCCGTAGCCGCGCACGCCCTCTCCTGCAAACAATACTTTGCCTGCTTCGGCCGCACGCACCGGCGTGCCGCGTTCGCCTGCAAAATCAATGCCTTTGTTGGTGGTGCCGTTGTAGTTGGCAATGATTTGGCGGTTATCCACCGGCCATTTCATGGGCATAACCGTATTGGTGGGCTTCACTTCTTTAGCGGCAGGTACCACACTGCTGCCACTCTGGTCGGCTTTATCGCTGACTTTCAGCACTTGCCCCACTTCTATGCGGGTTGGGTCAACCAGGTTATTCCATTTAGCCAAAGTGGCGGCGCTCTGACCAAAACGCAGGCCGATACGGTAAAGGTTATCACCGCTTTGTACGCGGTAATAGCCGGGCGGCACCGGGCCTTTGGTATTGGGCGCGCCCACACAGGCTGCGGTTAATAAAACAACGCCTGCTAAGGCGGTATTCAAAAATCGTATAAAAATGGCATTCTTTTTCATAGTGCGCAAAGGATAAACAAATTCGTCGCTTTTGGTGCTTGCTTTACTTTTTTTTACGGCAAAATAATGCAAAACTGTTTCTTGAAAACAAATGGTTTTGGCGTTATGTTACGGGTTCATGCAAACAAGGAAATATTACATGCACTATTTCGGTATCGTATTTTTGGTGATGCTGTTTTTGGAAATCATGTCCATCGTTTGGGTGGCTGATTGGCTGGGCGGCGGCATAACCCTTTTGCTGATGGTTGCCAGCTTTGCGCTCGGAATTTTCATGCTCCGCCGCATGGGCACGTCGGGCGTGTTGCTGGCGGCGGCTGCGATGCGCACCGGCGGCAAAGTTTCGCTTTACCAGCTGCTTTGGCCGATTCGCTATGCCGTGGCCGGGGTTTTGCTGCTCAGCCCGGGTTTTGTTTCGATGTTGGCAGCGGTCATTCTGATGCTTCCTTTTAAAGGCAAGCCCGTGACCGATCTGGGCGGCAGCAACAGCAATATGGACGAAGGATTTACTTATACCGCACACAGCCGCCACGGTAATCAAGATGATGTGATTGAAGGCGAATACACAGTAACCGACGGCCCTGAGAAAAAAAATTCGGTTGATTATTTGGAAGATAAATCGAAATAAGATTCTATGCCTCTCAACACTAATGCCTGTCTGAAAAGTTTCAGACAGGCATTGTTAATCTCTCAGGCAAGCTTTTATTTGGCTTTTTCTTCCGTAATAAACCCTACCTTCGATACACCGGCATCTTTAGCGGCATTCAAAGCCTGAACCACCGCATCATAAGACACATCTTTATCCGCATCAACCGCTAAAACCACATCGGTATTTTTAGCTTTGGCTTCTTTCAAAACATCATCCAAATCAGCAAGAGCCGTTTCTTTTTCTCCCAAGAAATACTTGCCATTCACATCAATCGCCAAGCGTAAAGGCTCTTTCGATTCATCTTTAGGTTTGGCCGCTTCTGAAGCCGTAGGCAACTGAATCGGAATCGAGTGGGTTAACACCGGCATGGTAATCATAAACACAATCAACAGCACCAGCATCACGTCAACCAGCGGGGTAACGTTCATATCGGCCATCGGCGATTCATCTTGGCCGTAACCGTGTCCAAAATCTTTCACCGTTTACTCCTTGCTATTCAAAATCTGAACATGCAATTCGTGCGCAAAAGCGTGCATGTCTTGGCCCAATTTTTTATTGCTGCGAACCAAAAAGTTATACGCCAAAACCGCAGGAATCGCCACAAACAAACCAAACGCCGTAGCCACCAACGCCTCGCCAATCGGGCCGGCCACCGCAGCAATACTCATCTGCCCGCTGTGGCTGATGTTAATCAAGGCATGGTAAATACCCCAAACGGTACCAAACAGGCCGATAAACGGTGCAGTTGCACCAATCGAAGCCAAAGCCGTCATGCCGCCTTCAAACTTGCGCATAATCATGCCCATCTTATGGTGAATCTGGCGCAACATAAATTGGTTAAACGGCAAGTGGGTAGACAAATCCTGCGAATTGCCGCTGTGATAAAGCTTATTCGCACGCACGGCATCCTGAAGCAATTCACCCATTGGCGAGCCGTTTTGCGCCGCCATGTTTTCCGCATCCTGCCACGATTTGTTGGACCAAACCGCATCATGAATCTGTGCATTCGCAGATTTCGCTTTCATCAATTTAACGGCACGCACAATGATAATGGTCCACGTTGCGATACTCATCAACACCAGAATCATAAACACCGAAATCAAAACGGCATCGCCCGATTGAAAAACTAAAGATAAATTCATAATATTTCCGTTGCTAAAAAATAAACCAAATACTGTTTCAACTTAATTTGGGATGTTCAGACAGGCATTTCAGCCTGCTCCGTTCGATGCCTGCTTACCGGCTCAGCCGGAAAGTAACATTACCGATATACACACCCGGACCGCTGAATTTACTACTCCCGCGCACAGTGCGTTTCGCTTCATTATCCAAACGCGAATAACCGCTGCTCTTAACGACTTCAACTGTTACACCGCCGCCCGGGCTGACCGTAGCTTTCAGGCGCACCGTTCCTTCTTCTCCGTTTTCTTTCGAAATACTCGGATAATTCGGCACACCGAACGAGCCCACGTTTCTCACGCCGCCCGCTCCGCTACCGCCGCCACCGCCTCCATCTCCTTTTCCACTACCTGAGCCGGAGCCGCTGCCGGAACCTTTTCCACTGCCGGAGCCTGAACCGCTACCCGACCCACTGCCCGAACCTTGACCGCTTCCAAAACCGGAACCTGAGCCGCTGCCGGCCTCAGATTTACTCCCTCTACCGGAAGAACTTCCGCTCGGTTTTTGTTGATATTCGCTGGCACTCGGCTTAAATACCTCACGTTTACTCGGCTGAGGCTCTATTGTTTTTTCCGGCTCAAATTTTGGCTCTGGTTTTACCTCTTGCTTAGGTTCCGACTTCGGTTGAGGTTTAGGCTTTGTTTCAGGCTTCGGTTTCACTTGAAAATCTGCATCGTTATTTTGCGTTTTCACCGTAGCAACTTTAGGCTTGGGCGCTTCTACTTTTTTCTCCGCCCGCTTAGGTTCCGGTTTAGGCTTCTGCACCGGCGGAGGCAGTACGGGCTTAGATTCCGGCGACACCTTTTCCACAACAGCAGCTTCACCTTCTCCACCGCCCAAACCGCCCAAATCGACAAATTCGATCTCCATAATTTCCATTGGCTTAGGCGGCACCATTTCCCATAATGCAGCAATCAAACCCACATGTAAAAGTGTGATAACCGTCAAAGCTGAGGGTATTAAAATTCGTTCATTTTCCATAGGAAATGGATATTAATAGCAACCATTTCTATTTGCAAATTATTTTCATTGTTTTCTGGAAAAAACCCCTTTATCTCATTAATGTACCGTCAATTCATCGATTTATTCAGTTAGGACGTTACGCTGAATATCATACAAGGCGGTTAACAAAATGGGAGTTGGCCGCTCTTAATGCCAACTTCGTTGATCCCTTTAATTAGGGGCTAAACCCAACCACACCGTTAAAACATGTTAACTGCTTAATTTTAAAATGCCTGTCTGAAAATTTTCAGACAGGCATTTTAGTATTCGAAAAGCCAATAGTTAAAAAGCATTAACCATATAATTAAAAACCAAACTATACGATAATTGTTTCTCGCTTATTCACAATATTGCTCTTCTAAGTATGATCAACCCGATTCCCTATTCACATTTTGCTGTTTGTGCAACTTGGGCAAACTGATCATTACCCATTTTACACGCTTGAGCCTGTTGGTCAGCCGGCAACTCAAGCAAGCCTTTTTTAGATTCTTCCAAACCGGCTTTTACAGCCTCAATTCCGGCGCCGCCTTTAGCAAAGCATTTTTCCATACGCTCAAAATAAGCTTGGCACTCAGGCGCCAGATTTGCCGTGCTTTCAGTTACCGCACCGGAGGCAGCAGGAGCATCCGCCTTCTTTTCACCACATGCGGTCAATGCAAACGCCATAGTCATAACAGCTAATAATGATTTAGTCATATTCATAAACTTTCTCTCTCTTTAATTAAATTCTTGCCCGATCATGAAATTTGGGCTTAATTGAAACTGGTTACTTTGTGTTATATCGGCACTTCAGCTTATATAACACCGACCCGATTCTAGCAAAAAGGTTTCCAAATCCAAAGCACAACAAGCTTTTTCTGTTGTTTATATCGAAACTCCTACCGTTCAAATTCAATTTACATACGTTTATTCAACAGCACCTCGTTTATTTTTTGAGCATTCACGCCCATATTTTACTTTTGCGCCTTGAGTGGAAGCATGATTTATTCTAAAATAAACCGCTTCTAAAACATTTAAACCGTTTTAGCTAAAGCACGTCACACAACTTGATTACGGGTTGCGAAACGTGTTTTTTTTCAGCCGTTATCGAGCCGCTTGGCAAACCTTCTCGGCCAAGCCGCATCAGATTCATTAAAGATTAAACAGGAATCCATCATGACAACCCCCGCAATCTTGGTTCTCGCAGACGGCAGCGTATTTCACGGTACTTCAATCGGCCATCAGGGTTCGACTTCCGGCGAGGTCGTGTTCAACACGTCCATGACCGGTTATCAGGAAATCCTTACCGACCCTTCTTACTGCAAACAAATCGTTACCCTTACCTACCCGCACATTGGCAACATCGGTACCAATGAAGAGGATGTGGAAAGCCGCTCCGTATATGCGGCAGGCCTGATTATCCGCGACCTACCGCTTTTACACAGCAATTTCCGCAGCAAAGAAAGTTTGCAGGAATATTTGGTGCGCAATAAAACCGTAGCCATTGCCGACATCGACACCCGCCGTCTAACCCGCATTCTGCGCGACAAAGGCGCCCAAGCCGGCGCCATCCTGACCGGTGCAGATGCCACTGAAGAAAAAGCACGCGAACTGATTGCTGCATTCGGCAGCATGGTCGGCAAAGACTTGGCAAAAGAAGTAAGCTGCACCGAACCTTACGAATGGACCGAAGGCGAATGGAAATTGGGCAAAGGTTTCCAGACCCCGGAGGAGCAGCCTTATCATGTGGTCGCTTATGATTTCGGTGTAAAAATCAACATTCTGCGCATGCTCGCCGAGCGCGGTTGCCGCTTAACTGTAGTGCCCGCTCAAACACCGGCCAAAGATGTTTTAGCTATGAATCCCGATGGTGTATTCCTTTCCAACGGCCCCGGCGATCCCGAACCGTGCGATTATGCAATTGCTGCTGTGAGAGAATTGTTGGAGAGCAAAAAACCTGTTTTTGGCATTTGCTTAGGCCATCAATTATTAGGTTTGGCTGTTGGCGGCAAAACCCGAAAAATGGCTTTCGGCCACCACGGCGGCAACCATCCGGTGCAAGATTTGGAAAGCGGCAAAGTTGCGATTACCAGTCAAAACCACGGTTTTGAGGTGGATGCAGACAGCCTGCCTGCACATGTTAAAGTGACCCACCGCTCACTGTTTGACGGCTCGCTGCAGGGCATCGAGCTTACCGACCGCGCGGTATTCAGCTTCCAAGGCCATCCCGAGGCCAGCCCCGGCCCGCATGATGTAGCTTATCTGTTTGATAAATTTATTGAAAATATGCGCGCTGCAAAAGCTTAATCTTTTTAGCAAGAATAGAAAATGCCTGTCTGAAAACGAGCAACGCGAGTTTCTGCGAAGCTAAAAGTTTCAGACAGGCATTTTCCGTTTTTCCAATTACCGATGAAGCGCCATATTATCTCGATGAATCAGCTCATCTTCATGTGCATAACCAAGCCGTTCGGCAATTTTGTTGGATGGTGTCTGCAAAATTTTGGCGGTTTCCTCGCTGCTGTAATTAACCAAGCCGCGGGCAATTTCTTTACCCTCTTTATTCAACACCGCAACCAATTCGCCGCGGTAAAAATGACCGTTTACTCGAATGCAGCCCACCGGCAGCAAACTGGTATGCTGCTCGGCAACCGCCTTTTCCGCGCCTTGATCAACCACAACGCTGCCTACCATCTGCACATGGCCGAGCAACCATTGTTTGCGTGCATTAATGCGGCTTTGCTCACTGGTAAACAATGTGCCGATGCTTTCGCCTTGCAGCAAACGCAACAACGCGTTTTGCTCTCTGCCGGATGCGATCACAGTGGCAGCACCGCTCAAGGCGGCACGTTTGGCAGCCAGCACTTTGGTGTACATACCCCCGGTACCTACGCTGCTGCCCACACCTCCGGCCATGCTTTCCAAATCAGGATGTGCGGCAGAAATCTGCCGAATAAACTTGGCTTGCGAATTCTTACGCGGGTCACTCTCATAAAGCCCTTGCTGGTCAGTCAGAATAATCAGGGCATCTGCTTCGATTAAGTTGGCAACCAATGCACCGAGCGTATCATTATCACCCAGTTTGATTTCATCAGTGGTTACAGTGTCGTTTTCATTAATAATGGGAACTATGCCCTTTGCCAGCAAAGTTTTCAATGTACTGCGCGCATTCAGATAGCGGGTTCTGTTGCTCAAATCATCGTGGGTCAGCAGAATTTGCGCCGTGTGTATATTATGGGGTGAAAACGCTGTTTCATATGCCTGAGCAATACCCATCTGCCCTACTGCCGCGGCCGCTTGCAATTCGTTTACCGCTTTAGGCCGCTTAGGCCAGCCCAATCTTTTAATACCTTCTGCAATGGCACCGCTGGATACAAAAACCACATCGACACCCTGATTTCGAAGTGCTGCAATTTGCGCTGCCCAGTTATCCAGCGCAGCCTGGTCAATTCCTCGGCCTTCTGCCGTAACCAAACTGGAACCTGCTTTTACAACAATCGTTTTGGCATCAGCCAGATTATGGGTTATTTTTTGCATAGTGTTATCTCTTTTCAAGAAAGACACAATTCACAAACAAACTGTATTTGCGCTTTTAGTCCTGATTTTTTGCATGCCAGAAATAGCGCCACACAAAACAGGGAAAGGCAAACACAAGATATAAACACACCACAACCGCGTAAAACTCCCAGCCCTGTGGATGCACCGTTCCTGAACGGTTTTCCAGAAAAAATGCCAGAAAAGCAGTGAGGCCAAAGCCTGCTGCGAGCTCCAACAGGTGATGGCCAAAATATTTGCGCTTCAGTTTGATCACACCAAACCAGCGTTGGGTTAAAAACGGAGCATTGGCAAAAATCAGCGCCAATACCAAAAGAATATACATAGATGCGTTCATAGATCCGTGTGCTTTGCGTGTTCAGGCAGGCATTGTTCAAGTTAACCGCCCAAACAATACAATGCCTGTCTGAAATATCTTAAATAAGACGTTATATTAACAAAAACGGCAACCTAATGGTTGCCGTTTTATTTTCAGACAGGCATTATTTTTTACTGCATGGACACAGCCTGACGAACAGCAGCAATACACCATTGCATCACGCTGTCCGGCAACACGCCCCACAACAACAATAAAAATGCATTAACGGATAACAAAGCTTTTACCGACAAACCACCTTCAACAGGACGCTCAATTTCCGCTTTCTCAAAATACATCACTTTCACAACACGCAGATAGTAGAATGCACCAATCAGCGACATCACCACAGCAAATACAGCCAACCAGACATGACCCACACCAAGCATGGCATTAATTACTGTGAACTTCGCATAGAAGCCCATCAGCGGCGGGATACCGGCCATTGAGAACATGGTCAACAACATCAGAAAAGCATACCAAGCATTACGCTGGTTCAGACCTGCCAAATCATTGATTTCCTCACATTCATGCTCTTCGTTAGAAAGCAGCATCAACACGCCAAACGCTACCAAGCTCATCACTATATAAGCCAGTGCGTAATAAAGCGCGGAAGCGAATCCTACCATTCCTGCAGTAAACGCCAGCAAGATAAAACCCATATGTGAAACGGTTGAATAAGCCAGCATGCGTTTGATGTTGGTTTGCATAATGGCAGCCAAATTACCAATAACCAACGAAGCCACAGCCAAAATAATCAGCATTTTGCTCCAGTCGGCAGACATGGTATCCAAACCGCCCACCAAAATACGGAATGCAAACAGCACAGCTGCAATCTTTGGTGCAGTACCCACCAACGCGGCAACAGAAGTTGGCGCACCTTGGTAAACATCAGGCACCCACATATGGAAAGGAACTGCGCCCAGTTTAAACGCAACTGCGACCACGACGAACACCAAGCCGAGCTTCAACAACCATGGTGAACCGCCCACCATATGGGTTTGCGCCAAAATATCTGTAAACGCGAGCGAACCTGTCGCACCATAAACCATAGAAATACCATAAAGCAGCAAGCCCGAACCTAAGGCACCCAATACAAAGTATTTCAAGGCAGCCTCGGCAGCATTGGCAGAATGGCGACGCAAAGCAATCAAAGCATAAAGTGCAAGCGAAAGAAGCTCCAAACCGAGATAAGCAGTCAAGAAATGAGCCGAGCTCACCATAATGCTGGTACCGGCAAGCGCAAACAGCGACAAGGTATAGAATTCACCTTTAAAAATACCGCGCGCTTGGTTATAAGGCTTTGCATACACAAATATTGCAAACACAGTGGCATACATTACCATTTTTGCCAGTTGCGACATGCTGTCTGCAACATAAAAGCCATTGAATGCCAATGTGCTTGCAGGCGACCATACCATATATTGTGCACCGGCAGTCAATACTAAAGTCAGCAAACTCAGATAATGTGTGATTTTACGATTAGCATCACTAATCCATAAATCCGCCAGCAACACGATAAATAATGCCGAAAGCAGCACAATTTCAGGCATGGCGATATTTAAATTTAAATCAGTCCAGTTCATTCACACACCTCAAATCTTACTTTGCGCTACTTGTACAATCAAATCATTCGCAGCTTGATGTACGACTTCAATAAAAGGTTGCGGCCACAAACCCATACCCAGCACGGCTACTGCCAAAATCGCCAAAATAGCGAACTCTCGGCAATTGATGTCTTTCATCTCTTTGACTTCCGGGTTCTTGATTTCACCGAAAATCACCCGTTTATACATCCATAAGGTATAAGATGCACCGTAAATCAAGGTAATGGCAGCCAACGCTCCCACCCAGAAATTCACTTCCACAGCACCCATGATTACCATAAACTCACCTACGAAGCCCGAAGTAGCAGGCAGGCCGGCATTGGCCATGCCGAAGAGCATCATAAAAGCAGCAAACTTAGGCATCACGTTTACCACACCGCCGTAATCGGCGATATTGCGGCTGTGCAAACGGTCATACATTACACCGATACACATAAACATAGCAGCCGATACAAAACCGTGGGAAATCATCTGCACAATCGCACCTTTCAGGCCCCAGTCGTTCAATTCACCCAAATTAGCGCCGGAAAACATGCCGCTGAACAGAAAAATACCTAATGTTACAAAGCCCATGTGGCTAATGGATGAATACGCCACCAGTTTTTTCATATCGGTTTGCACCAAAGCCACCATACCGATATAGATCACCGCAATCAGGCTGAGCACAATAATTACCGGTGCAAAATAACGCGAAGCGTCTGGCAGAATCGGCAGGATAAAGCGCAAGAAACCGTATGCACCTACTTTCAGGGTAATCGCTGCCAACACCATAGAACCGCCGGTAGGCGCCTCAACGTGCGCATCAGGCAGCCATGTATGTACCGGCCACATCGGCACTTTTACTGCAAACGACAAGAAGAAAGCAATAAACAAAAGTTGCTGAATACCCAAAGGAATATGCTTCAGATTTTGAAATTCTACAATTAAGAAGCTGCCACCCGCTTGATATGACAGGTAAACCAAAGCAACCAGCATCAGCAGCGAACCCAGCAAAGTATATAAAAACAACTTTACGGAAGCATACACCCGACGCGGGCCACCCCACATACCGATAATCAGGTAAAGAGGGATCAACATGCCTTCAAAGAACACGTAAAAGAGAATGGCATCTTGCGCAGCAAAAGCACCGTTAATCAGCCCTGACATGATTAAGAATGCCGCCATATACTGTGCCGGGCGCTTCTGAATCACTTCCCAACCCGCCAATACCACCATCAAAGTAATAAAAGCATTTAGGATAATAAACAGAACGGAAATGCCGTCGACACCCAAGGCATAATTAATGTTCAAGATAGGAATCCAACTATGGAATTCGGTAAACTGGTAACCGCCGCTCAACCGATCAAATTGCGTGAACAGCGGGAGTGTTACCAAAAAACCTGCCAGCGAACCTACCAAAGCAAGAATACGCGCCAAGCCCGCACGCTGGTCTGATCCTGTCGCCAAGACCAGCACACCGGCAATTATCGGCACCCAAATTGCCAAGCTGAGTAAGTTATCAAACATATTCGTAACCTGTTATTCTAAAATTGAATTCGTACCATTACTTCACAAACAGACCCCAAAAGAAGGTCACAATCAGAACCAACACACCGAATACCATAAATGCGGCATAAGTGTAGATAAAGCCTGTCTGAAATTTACGAACCTGAGCAGCAATGCCGCCAACCAACTTCGCACTGCCATTAACCAAGCCATTATCAATAATGGCCGTATCAATCGCTTTCCAGAAGAAGTTACCCAATGCGCGGCTGCCTTTGGCAAATACATTGAAATAAATCACATCAAGGTAGTATTTGTTGTCCAGCAGTTTGTAAATCGGGCTGAATGCAGAAGCAATCTTGGCCGGCAGATGAGGCGCTTTCACATACAGGAACCACGCCGCTACAACACCGCCGATTGCCAAATACAGAACCGGGGTATGCAGGCTATGTGAAACCATTGCCAACGGGCCGTGGAAGGCTTCTTTCATTTGAGTCATAACCGGATGCGCTTCATGATTCACATGAATTACATCTTTAAAGAAGTCGCCATACAGCATCGGCTCAATGGCTACATAACCGATCATCACTGAGGGAATCGCCAACAAAACCAAAGGCAGGGTGACAACCCAAGGGCTTTCATGCGGATTATCGTTTTTGCCCAAGCCGTGGTGGTGTTCGTCATCGTGGCCGTCTGAATGGTGATCGTGATGGATTTCACGCCATTTTTCTTTGCCATGGAATACCATGAAATATTGGCGGAAAGCGTAGAAAGCGGTAACAAATACGCTGGCCAACACGGCAAAGTAAGCAAAACCGCTGCCCGGCAAGTTGCTGAAATGTACGGCTTCGATAATCGAATCTTTTGAATAGAAGCCGGCAAACAGCGGAGTACCAATCAGCGACAAATTACCAATAAGCATTGTAATCCATGTAATGGGCATATATTTTTTCAAATTACCCATATGGCGCATATCTTGATCGTGATGCATACCGATAATCGCGCTACCTGCTGCCAAGAACAGCAAGGCTTTAAAGAAAGCATGGGTCATCACATGGAACATGGCGATTGAGTAAGCAGACACACCCAAAGCCACGGTCATATAGCCCAATTGCGACAAAGTCGAATAAGCCACCACACGTTTGATATCGTTTTGAATAGTGCCCAAAAAGCCCATAAACAGCGCAGTGATCGCACCTACCACCATAATCACACTTAACGCAGTAGTAGAAAGCTCATAAATCGGCGACATGCGGGACACCATAAACAAACCTGCCGTTACCATGGTTGCCGCGTGAATCAATGCAGAAATCGGCGTAGGGCCTTCCATAGAATCAGGAAGCCACACATGCAGCGGAAATTGTGCCGATTTACCCATTGCACCAACAAACAGCAATAAACAAGTTACGGTAATTAAATCCCAACCGAAAATCTGCATGCCGACCACATTGGGCAAGTAAGCAAACACATCTTGATAGCGCAAGCTGCCGCCGAAATAAGCCAGCACCAAACCGATGCCTAAGATAAAACCGAAGTCACCGACACGGTTGACCAAAAAGGCTTTCAAGTTGGCGAAAATAGCACTTTCACGCTTGAAGTAAAAACCGATCAGCAGATAAGACACCAAACCCACTGCCTCCCAGCCGAAGAACAATTGAACAAAGTTATTGCTCATCACCAACATCAGCATGGAAAAAGTAAACAGCGAGATATAGCTGAAGAAGCGTTGATAGCCTACTTTCTCATCGTGCATATACCCAATGGTATAGATATGTACCATTAAAGAAACGCTGGTAACCACCACCATCATCATGGCGGTTAAGGTATCTACCAAGAAACCGACAGAGAAATCAACGCCACCCATGGTTAACCATGTGTACACATTCTCATCAAATTTGGTGCGCGTGCCGTCAATAAAGCCCCACAACACATAGCCGGACAGTACGGCAGAGATTGCCACGCCGAGAATCGTTACCGAATGAGCGCCTGCACGGCCGATTTTGTTGCCGAACAAACCGGCCAAAAGCGAACCGGCCAAAGGAATCAGGGCAATCGCCAGATATAAAGTCATATCGTTCATTTTTTCTTATTCTCCCGATTAGCCCTTCAAACTGTTCAAATCTGCAACATTAATCGTACTACGGTTACGGAACACCAAAACCATAATCGCCAAACCGATTGCCGATTCGGCAGCAGCCACAGTCAATACGAAAAACACGAAAATCTGGCCGGCGGTATCGCCTAAATATTGCGAAAAAGCGATGAAATTGAAATTCACGGCCAGCAGCATCAGCTCTATCGACATCAACAGCACCAATACGTTTTTGCGGTTCATGAAGATGCCCATGGCACTGATACCGAACAATAGGGCGGCAAGCACCAAATAATGCGTAATCGTAATCATGCTTTGCCCTCCTCTGCTTGGCCGTCTGAATCGTTTTCAGGTTGAGTAGGTTGCAGCACCACAGCTTCCATTTTCACCATGCGCATACGGCCTTCTTTTGCATTTACTTTTACTTGATCGGCAGGATTAATGTATTTCGGATTAACCGTTTTACGGTGCACCAAAGCAATTGCAGCCACCATACCGAGTACCAACAATACTGCAGCCAATTCAAACGGTAACAGATAAGTAGTATAAATTTGGCTACCCAAGTCACGTACGTTGCTGTAATCGGCAGGGATGTCTTTCATAGAGCCGAATGCCGCCAAATTGGTATCCGGAGCCATCAGAATCATGATTAACACCACAGCCATTAACACACCCACAGTAAACGCCACGGGCGCATTACGCCAGAAACCGGCACGCATTTCTTCGATGTCGATGTTCAGCATCATTACGACGAACAGGAACAGCACCATCACGGCACCCACATACACGACCACCAGCGTAATACCGAGAAACTCTGCCTGCATCAGCATCCACATCATGGCCGACATACAGAAGGTCAGTACCAAATATAAAGAAGCGTGTACAGGGTTTTTAGCGGTAACGGTTTTTACCGCACCAAACAGAATAACCGCCGCCAGAACATAGAACATAATCAGTGAAAAAGTCATGGTTCTGCTCCTTTAACGGTAAGGCGCGTCGGCCGCTTTGCGTTTGGCAATCTCAGCTTCGTATTTATCGCCAATGGCCAGCAGCATCGGTTTGGTGTAATGCAGATCACCGCGTTTTTCGCCGTGGTATTCCAAAATATGGGTTTCCACAATGGCATCGGTGGGGCAGGCTTCTTCACAGAAGCCGCAGAAAATGCATTTGGTCAAATCAATATCGTAGCGCGTGGTGCGGCGGCTGCCGTCTTCACGCTGCTCAGATTCGATGTTGATTGCCATTGCCGGGCATACTGCTTCGCACAATTTACAGGCAATGCAGCGTTCTTCCCCGTTCGGATAGCGGCGTTGCGCATGCAAACCGCGGAAACGCACGGATTGGGGCGTTTTCTCTTCGGGGAACATAATCGTTTCTTTGCGGGCGAAAAAGTTTTTGAGCGTAACACCCATACCTTTTACCAGCTCACCCAACAAAAAGGTTTTTACTATATTAGCCATAATTCACTCTCCCCTTATTTCCACAGCGACAAGGGTGAAATCATCCACAAACCGAGCAGCACAATACATACGAACGTTACCGGAATCAGCACTTTCCAACCCAAACGCATGATTTGGTCATAGCGGTAACGCGGGAAAGTGGCGCGAATCCACAGATAGCCGTACAAAATAAAGGCCATTTTCAGGAACATCCAAAACGCACTCGGCGTGCCGATAATGCCCCAGCTTTGCGGGAACGGAGACAGCCAACCGCCTAAGAACATGATGGCGGTAAGCGCACCGATCAAAATCATGAAAATGTATTCGGCCAAGAAGAATAAGGCGAAGGCGAAACCGGAATATTCCACATGGAAACCGGCCACAATCTCAGACTCACCCTCTGCCACGTCAAACGGTGCACGGTTGGTTTCGGCTACGGCGGAAATCAGATACACGATAAACACCGGGAACAATGCAAACCAGTTCCAAGAGAAAATCGAACCGCCCGCAATCCCTTTGGCTTGGCTGGCCACAATTTCGTTGAAGTTCATACTTCCCGAAACCATAACCACGCATACCAAAGCCGCGCCCATGGCAATTTCATAGGAAATAGTTTGTGCAGACGAACGCATCGCGCCCAAAAACGAATATTTGGAGTTGGACGCCCAACCTGCAATGATCACACCGTATACAGACAAAGAGGTAATCATCAAAATATACAGCAAGCCCGCATCGACATTGGTCAGCAGCCATTCGTCAGAAAACGGAATCACCGCCCAAGCTGCAAACGCAGGCATCAGCGACATCATCGGGCCGATATAAAACAAAGCTTTGTTCGACAATTTCGGACGGGTAACTTCTTTAAACAGAAGCTTCAACACGTCGGCAAACGGCTGGATCAAACCAAACGGGCCGGTAACGTTGGGGCCGACACGCAATTGCATATAGCCGATCACTTTGCGTTCAAAGTAAGTCAGATAAGCCACGGTCAGAATCAGCGGTGCCAAAATCAAAACGATTTTGACCAGAATCGACACAACCAAGCCGATATCATTCCCCAATAAGGATTGGAACCACTCTTGCATCATTAAGCTCCCGCCAATTCAATCGTGTTCATCAACGCACCCAACGCGGCATTTTCAGAATGCAGCGGCAGATACACCACATTTTCAGACAGGCCTTTATCGGCAACAACTGTTACGTTGATACGCTCCGCGCCCTGCCCTGCTTGCACGGTTGCACCATCTTGCAAACCCAACGCAGCCAATGTGTTGGGGTGCACACGCGCTGCCGGCACTTGCGCATGGCTTGTTGCCTGCAGCGGAGCAGAACGGCGCACAATCGGATCGGTATGGTAAATACCGACACCGCCCACACGCACCAATTGGCCGGCAGCCTGATTCGCCTGCACTTGAATATCGGCAGCGTTATTCAGTTTTTCAGACAGGCTTTCTTTATTCACCGCCTCTTTCAAAACTTGCTCGCTGCTGTCAAACTCAAAGCCTTCCAGCTCGAACACATTGCCCAACACACGCAGCACTTTCCACAACGGGCGTGAATCGGCAAAGCCTTTCACCACACCGTGGAACGATTGCAGACGGCCTTCCATGCTGATGAGGCTACCTGAAGTTTCGGTAAACGGCGCAATCGGCAACATCACATCGCACACTTCACGCAGGGTTTCGCTTTCAAACGGAGTAAACGCCATTACGCTTTGAGCTTGCTTCAATGCAGCCACTGCTTTACCGCCGTTTGCTACATCGATTTCAGGCTCCACATTCAACAACAATACGGCCTTTTTCGGTTGCGCCAACATTTCTTGAATGCTGTTGCCGCTGTTCACGCCCAAGATATCCGCGCCCACGCTATTGGCAGCCTGTGGCAAGATGCCCAGCACCGCTCCGGTAGCCGCCGCCAATTCCTGAGCGGCAGAATAAATCGCCGCATAATCAGGATGGTTTTGCACTTCGGCACCCAACACAATTGCCGCTTTCTCAGCATTTTTCAGGCTACCTGAAACAGCGTTTTCAAGGTCTTGCGCCATATTTTTCAGACGGCCTGCCCATTCGTTCGGGTGTACCGCTTCTTGCGACAGCAACGGCATGTGCAATTCTTCTTTGCTGCTCGCCATGATGCTCAACGCCATATAAGACTTGGCGGCACGGCGCAAACGGGCGGTTAACAGCGGCTGTTCTTTACGCAGGTTGGCACCAACGACCAGCACAGCATCACTATTACCTAAATCTTCAATGCCTTGGCCCAGCCATTGCGCGCCTTTCAGGCTACCTGAAAGACGGTTGTCTTGCTGTTGCAGGCGGGTATCGAAATGTTTGATGCCCAAGCCGTTGGCCAGTTTTTTCGCCAGATACAGCTCTTCTACGGTATTCATTGGGTTCGCCCAAATACCGATTTGCTCTTTGCCGTCTTCTTTGGCGATACAGTCTAAAGTTTTGCGCACATATTCCAGCGCAGTTTGCCAATCCACTTCATGCCATTCGCCGCCATGCTTGATTTTCGGCGTTTTCAGACGGCTTTCGTGATACAGGCCTTCATAAGCGAAACGGTCGCGGTCGGAAATCCAGCATTCGTTAACGGCTTCGTTTTCCAACGGCAACACACGGCGCACGGTATGGTCTTTGGTTTGCACGATTAAATTGCTGCCCAAAGCATCATGCGCAGAAATGGTTTTACGGCGGCTCAATTCCCAAGAACGGGCATCGTAGCGGAACGGTTTGCTGGTTAATGCACCCACCGGACACAAATCAATCACGTTACCGGACAGTTCGGTTTCCACCGCTTTGCCGATAAACGGCATGATTTCGGAAAACTCGCCGCGGTTTGCCATGGCAATTTCCTGCATACCGGCGATTTCTTCGGTAAAACGCACGCAACGGGTACAGTGAATACAGCGGCTCATTTCTTCCGCAGACACCAACGGCCCCATATCTTTGCCGACAACCGAACGCTT
This sequence comes from Neisseria sp. 83E34, assembly GCF_001308015.1. Lineage (GTDB taxonomy): Bacteria > Pseudomonadota > Gammaproteobacteria > Burkholderiales > Neisseriaceae > Neisseria. Next base: position 109,066 of record NZ_LGYH01000003.1, on the reverse strand, counting down.
CTCTTCTTTATAGCGGCTGGACGATTTGCCGTAACCCACGGCCAAATCCTGAAGCTGGCACTCACCGCCTTGGTCGCAAATCGGGCAATCCAAGGGGTGGTTGATGAGCAGAAACTCCATCACCCCTTCTTGCGCTTGCTTCGCCTTTGCAGAATTTGTGTGCACTACCATACCGTCCGTTACCGGCGTAGCGCAGGCAGGCAGCGGTTTGGGCGCTTTCTCCACCTCTACCAAGCACATGCGGCAGTTGGCAGCAATAGACAATTTTTTGTGGTAGCAGAAATGCGGGATATAAGTGCCCAGCTCGTGCGCCGCTTCCATCACGGTCGCACCCTGCTTGACTGCAATCTGTTTACCGTCGATTTCAATTTGTAACATGGTGTGTTTCCTAGTTACGGTTTTATTAAAAATTTAAATAAGGCCGTCTGAAATACTGTTTTTTTATTTGTTGTATACGTTTACCAAGTTTTCAGACAGGCATTTTATTTTTGACTGTGTTTCAGGTAGCCTGTTTTTCAATTCCGACTTCATTAATTAGTTTTTTAAAGCTTCAAGGCAAATTCTGCCTGATTGAAAGGGAATCAATCATGTAAGTAGATTGGGTTTTAAACCCAATGTTTCAGACGGCCTGATATTTGTGTTGGGTTTTACAACCCAACCTACTCTTACTGGAATTAATAACCCAACCTTCTCTTACATATTAGTAAGATTGATAAATTTGATTACTCCCGTTTTTAGCGACCAATAACACATCATAAGGATGCTTCCGATTTTGATACATTTCTCCATCCATACCAGGAGAACCCAACGGCATACCAGGTGTTGCCAAACCCAAAGCCTCTGGTTTTTCTTTGAGCAAACGGCGAATATCCGTTGCAGGTGTATGTCCTTCTATAACATAACCATCTACTTTGGCTGTATGGCACGCCCCATATTTTTGCGGCATCCCTAACTCATCTCTCGCTTCACGATTACCAGTATTGTGTACAACCACTTGGAAGCCGTTATCCTCCATATGCTTAACCCATTCAGTACAACAACCGCAATTGGGATCCTTCCACACCTCCACTTTATGTTGATGTGAAAGCAAATCCTTATCCGCCAAATCTGCGTAATCCATTTGTTGCCGATGATTAGACTCGGACACCAAGCCAAATACCACTGCTGAAACAGCAACAGATACAGTAAAAACCCAAGCTGTTTGCTTAGAAAAGAATTTTATTTTTTTCACAATCTCATCCTCAAATTAAAATTTAAGCAGCCAATTAGACCAATTCGAGAGAAATATTTTGACTATAATCAACCAACATTTTCACATTGAAGTTTTATAAAAACCAAACTGAATCAATCAATGAAAAAAACCAACCTTATTATTGAAAAGGCACTACTTTCCAACCAGCCGGCTTTTACTAACACCACTTATGCTCTTTAGCCGGTTTGCCATGCTCGATATAGTGTTCAAACTCATGGCGGAAGTGCTTGGTGAAGCTGCGCACGGGGAACACGGCGGCATCGGCCAAGGCGCAAATGGTGCGGCCTGCCATATTGTTGCCGACCGAATCCAGCAAATCCAAATCTTCGGGGCGGCCTTTTCCTTCGGCAATGCGGTGGACTACACGGTACAGCCAGCCGGTACCTTCGCGGCACGGGGTACATTGGCCGCATGATTCTTCGTAGTAGAAATAGCTCAAACGCTCCAGCGCTTTCACCATACATACGTCTTCGTCCATCACAATCACCGCGCCCGAACCGAGCATGGAGCCTGCTTTGGCGATGGAATCGTAGTCCATGTTCAAGGTCATCATTACTTCGCCGGGCAGTACGGGCGCAGACGAACCGCCGGGAATCACGGCTTTGAGTTTTTTGCCGTCTTTCATGCCGCCGGCCATTTCCAGCAGTTTGGCAAACGGCGTGCCTAACGGCACTTCGTAGTTGCCGGGGCGTTCAACGTGGCCGGAAATAGAAAACAGCTTGGTGCCGCCTGCGTTTTCGATGCCTTTGTCGGCAAAAGTCTGTCCGCCGTCACGGATAATGAACGGCACCGAAGCAAAGGTTTCGGTGTTGTTGATGGTGGTGGGTTTTCCGTACAGGCCGTATGAAGCGGGGAAAGGCGGTTTGAAGCGCGGTTGGCCTTTTTTGCCTTCCAGCGATTCCAGCAAGGCGGTTTCTTCGCCGCAGATATATGCGCCGTAACCATGATGGGCAAACAGCTCGAATGAAAAGTCCGTGCCCATGATGTTTTTGCCTAAAAAGCCCGCATCGCGTGCTTCCTGCAAAGCGGCTTCAAAGCGTTGATAACCTTCGAAGATTTCGCCGTGGATATAGTTGTAACCCGCTTCGGCACCCATCGCGTAACCGGCAATAATCATGCCCTCAATCAAAGAATGCGGGTTGAAGTTGATAATGTCGCGGTCTTTGAATGTGCCGGGTTCGCCTTCGTCGGTGTTGCAGACAACGTATTTCGCACCAGGGAAAGAACGGGGCATAAAGCTCCATTTCAAACCGGTGGGAAAGCCCGCACCGCCACGGCCGCGCAAACCCGAAGTTTTTACTTCTGAAATCACATCGTCTTGCGACATGTTTTCAGTCAGGATTTTGCGCAAAGCCTGATAACCGCCGCGCTTAACGTATTCGTCCAGCTTCCAGCAGCTCGGATTATGGGTATCGACGTTCTCAAAAATCACGCCTGATTGGAAAATAGCCATTTGCTTAGCCCTAATCGGTTAACTTCTTCAATCTTTTTACTTTACCGCCCAACTGCTGTTGTGCGTATGTACTTATTGTTTGTTTTGTTATGCCTGTCTGAAAAATTTTTCAGACGGCCTTTCAGGTAGCCTTGAGGCCGTCTGAAAAGCGTTTTTTAAAGTGTTTAAAATGCTTCGCCGTATTGGATTCGAACACCTTTAACGTTTTGTAGGTCGGATTCTTGAATCCGACAGTTTGTCCGAGTTAAAACCTTGTTGATGTCGGACTCAAGAATCCGACCTACAACCTGTTTTTTCAGACGGCCTGCTTATACACTACCCTCTTTTTCCACCACTAAAATCCGTGCCTCTCCTTGCGGGTGGGCAACGTGCTCCGTGCCAATGCCGGCAAAGAAAATATCGCCGGCCTGCAAGCACACCACTTGCTCCTGCCCGTGTTCGCGGTAGTGCATATCCACCGTGCCGCTCATCACGGCAAACACTTCTTCGCCGTCGTTAATGTGCCATTTGTAGGGTCGGTCGGTCCAATGCAGGCGCACGGTTGTGCCGTTCATATTGGCAATATCCAAAGCACTCCATGCGCGTTCGGCGGTAAATTCGGCACTGCGGATAATTTGGTGGCTCATGCGTTTTCCTTTTGGTGTTTTCAGACGGCTTTTAACGATTTTGTTGGGTCAAGACCCAACCTACAACTGCTCGTTATTTTTCCGCGCCAATCATGGCCAAAAACTCATGCTCGGTCAGTTTGGGCGTATCGTCAGCCAACTCGTAATAAGGTGCCTTGCAGTCGATAAAAATTTGGCTTTCCAACTCAAAACCGGCGTTATCGGCAAATAATCCCGCATTGATGTAATAATCGTCGCCCACCTGCACGAACAAATGCGTACCGCATTGATTACAGAAGCAGCGTTCCGCCCATTCGGACGAGCGGTAGCGGCCGATATGTTCGCTGCCACTGATTTCAGGTTTTTTGGCCGTTAAGGTAAAACTTGCACCACTACCCCAAGTACGGCATTTGCCGCAATGGCAGGCGTGCAGCTTGCGGTCAGCTTCAACTTTTATGGATACGGCACCACACAAACATTTGGCTTCCATTTTTGCTTCCTTTCTTTGTTTTCAGACGGCCTTTCAGGTAGCCTTTCATTCTTTGTTGGGTTTTCAAGCCAAGCTATCCACTGAAATTTTGCCGTTTGGATTTACAAACGTTTAAGACGGGCTGTAACGATTTTATTGGATTAAGACCCAACCTATGTTTACTACGGCTTACTCTTGCTAATCTCGCTCACGATAACCATCAACATAATCGTCATGACATGTCTCACACAGGACATCATCTCCACCATAATATTCTGCAGTTGGGCTACCACAATTATCACATTTCGTTCCTTGTGGTATGGGAGGATATTCTTCATTTATATCCATACAGTCATTACAAATATTTTGCTCAAAATCAAATTCATCATCTTCAATTTCTTCTTGGCATTGAGCACAATACTGACTCATTTTTAACTCCTTGATTCACGGCAAAGATTAATTATTAATTTTAAAAACCCGATTTACAGCAGCCCTTACTGCAATTCCGCCAATTTTTGCTCAATCGCTTCTTCGGTCATAAAGCTGCACATTTTGTGGTTGTTCACCAGCATCACGGGGGCATCGCCGCATGCGCCCATGCACTCGCCTTCCATTAAGGTATAGAGGCCGTCTGAAGTGGTTTCGCCAAAGCCGATGCCGAGTTTCTGTTTCAGGTATTCGGCGGCATTCACTCCGCCGCGCAGGGCGCAAGGCAGGTTGGTGCAGACGGTCAGCTTGTATTTGCCTACCGGATGCAGGTCGTACATATTGTAGAAAGTGGCCACTTCGTAGGCGGCAGCCGGTGCGATGCCGACATAATTGGCAACGAATTCAATGAGTTCGGGCGTCAGCCAGCGTTTTTCTACTTGGGCGATACGCAATGCACCCATGATGGCGGAACGGCGTTGGTCGGCCGGATATTTCGCCAGCTCGACGTCGATTTGTTTTAAAGATTCTGCGGATAACATTATCGGTCTACCTCCCCGAATACGATGTCTTGCGTACCGATGATGGCCACCACGTCGGCCAACATGTGGCCGCGTGCCATTTCGTCCATGCCTTGCAGATGGGCGAAGCCGGGTGCGCGGATTTTCAGGCGGTAGGGTTTGTTGGCGCCGTCTGAAATCATGTAAATGCCGAACTCGCCTTTGGGGTGCTCGACGGCAGTATAGGTTTCACCTTCGGGCACGTGCATGCCTTCGGTAAACAGTTTGAAATGGTGGATCAAGTCTTCCATGCCTATTTTCATTTCAGTGCGTTTGGGCGGCGCGACTTTGTGGTTTTCGACAATCACGGGGCCGGGGTTGGCTTTGAGCCATTGCACGCATTGCTTGATGATGCGGTTGGATTCGCGCATTTCGTTGATACGGCAGAGGTAACGATCGTAACAGTCGCCGTTTACGCCGACGGGAATGTCGAAATCAACATTGGCATAGGCATCGTACGGTGCTTTTTTGCGGATATCCCACTCCACGCCTGAACCGCGAAGCATCACGCCGGTAAAGCCTTTTTGCAGCGCGCGCTCGGGAGAAACCACGCCGATGCCGACGGTACGCTGCTTCCAAATACGGTTGTCGGTAAGCAGGCTTTCGTATTCATCCACGCAAGAGGGGAAGCGTTCGGTAAAGGCTTCGATAAAGTCGAGCATCGTGCCTTCGCGCGATTCGTTCAGCTTTTTCAACACTTTGGCATTGCGGAATTTGCTGGATTCATACTTAGGCATGAAATCGGGCAAATCGCGGTACACGCCGCCCGGACGGAAGTAGGCCGCGTGCATACGCGCACCGGATACGGCTTCGTATAAGTCCATCAGCTCTTCACGTTCGCGGAAGGCATACAGGAATACGGTCATCGCGCCGATATCGAGCGCGTGCGAACCGATACCCATCAGATGGTTCAGAATGCGGGTAACTTCGGCAAACATCACGCGGATGTATTGGGCGCGGATCGGTACTTCGACACCGGTCAGTTTTTCTACCGCCAAACAATAGGCTTGTTCGTTGACCATCATGGAAACGTAGTCCAAGCGGTCCATATAAGGCAGGGCTTGCAGATAGGTACGGGTTTCGGCCAGTTTCTCAGTACCGCGGTGAAGTAGGCCGATATGCGGGTCGGCGCGAACGATGGTTTCGCCTTCCAGCTCCAGAATCATACGCAATACGCCGTGCGCGGCAGGGTGCTGCGGGCCGAAGTTGATGGTGTAGTTTCTTAATTTATTAGCCACCGTAGTTCTCCTCGCGGACGATGCGCGGGGTAATTTCGCGCGGCTCGATGGTTACAGGTTGGTAAATCACGCGTTTCTCGGCTTCGTCGTAACGCATTTCAACATAGCCGGAAATCGGGAAATCTTTGCGGAACGGATGGCCGACAAAACCGTAATCCGTGAGGATACGGCGCAAATCGGGGTGGTTGTTGAACAGGATACCGAACAGGTCGAATGCTTCACGCTCGTACCAATCGGCGCTGTTGTAAATGTCCACCACGGAATCGACCACAGGGAAATCGTCCTCGGCCGCCCATACGCGCACACGGATGCGCTGGTTGTTTTTTACGGAAACCAGTTGGCTGACCACGGCAAAGCGCTTGCCTTCCCACGGTTCGTTTTTGTAAGTGCTGTAATCCACGCCGCACAAATCCACCAACGATTCAAAATGCAGATCGGCATGGTCGCGCAACGTAGTCATTACGTTCAGATAATTTTCAGGCAGGCATTCAACGGTAATCTCGCCCAATGCGAGAATGACCTTGCTTGCTTTGTCGCCCAACACATTTTGGACAACCGGATACAAATCGTTTACATGCATCTTGTTCTCCTAGTTGCGGGCAATGGTGTAAGTGCGTTTGATTTTGCCTTGCAGCTGAATCAAACCGTAAATCAGGGCTTCGGCAGTCGGCGGGCAACCCGGCACATACACGTCGACAGGTACGATACGGTCGCAACCGCGCACCACGGAATAGGAATAATGGTAATAGCCGCCGCCGTTGGCACAAGAACCCATCGACAACACCCAGCGCGGCTCGGCCATTTGGTCGTACACGCGGCGCAAAGCGGGTGCCATTTTGTTGCACAGCGTACCGGCCACAATCATCAAGTCGGACTGGCGCGGAGACGGACGGAAAATAATACCGAAGCGGTCAAGATCATAACGGGAAGCACCCGCCTGCATCATTTCTACCGCACAGCAGGCCAAACCGAACGTTACCGGCCACAACGAACCTGTGCGCACATAATTCAACACCGTATCCGCGCTGGCGGTTACGAAGCCTTTATTCAAAACGCCTTCTATTCCCATTCCAGCGCACCTTTTTTCCATTCATAGATAAAGCCCACCGTGAGCACCACGATGAACACAAACATCGACCAGAAAGCAAACTGCCCGTGCGACGCCATCAAGTCTTTAAACACCACGGCCCACGGAATCATGAATGCCACTTCCAAATCAAACAAAATAAACAGAATCGCCACCAAGTAATAACGCACGTCAAATTTCATACGGGCGTTCTCAAATGCTTCGAAACCACACTCAAACGGCGTATCTTTTTCATGGTAATGGCGTTTCGGGCCGAGCACGTTGCCCAGCACCAAAAACAAAATGCCCGCTGCCAAACCAACAATCAAAAAGATTAAAACGGGAAAATAGTTAGCTAACATGGTTTTTTACACCTGTTTTGTTAAGCACAAATAGATAAAATAAATGTAGGTTATTGTAGCCAAATTTGCTTGTGATTAAAAGTTAAACACTCCCGATTTTTTTGAAAAAGTTCAATAATTTCAATACCTTTATGATAACGATTCTCATTAAATATTTTTCTGAAATTATTTTGCTTATTTTTTAAGCGTTTTTAAGCGTGTTTATTTTAAACTGTATTTAATTCAATTTAACTTTTCTTAATATTTTCAATATGCATAGCACATCGCCAACTTTCATTGCTTTATTACTTGAGTAAAAAATATGCAACTTTCCAGCTTAAAGCCCAGAAAGTCTTATTTTTTCATTTTTTGGAATTTTATGCTTAATTTAGCTAAAAAATAATTAGCTAAATGTTTCAATTATCGCCATCTGGAAATATAGCTAGCAATTTAAGAAAAAATGCTTTTTTCAGACAGGCATTTTGTACTTGTTTTTGCACTTACCAATTACTCAGAAACATTTGATTTTATGAATGTTTAAATGAATTCCATAGCTATGGAAGTTACTTTTCGAATAAGGCAGCCGGCTGCAAACAGTGCAGGTAATAGGCGAGGCACAACAACGCCGTACTACCTGCACTGTTTGCTCTGTATCAAAATCAAGTTGATTGACTATACTTACTAAAACAAGCCTTCAGCTCATCAGGCGTAAACACATAATCGCCCTCATCCGTAATCAACATCGGCACACCTACCGACAAAGTTCCCCTGAGCGATGCATAAGCATCCGCTGTGTCGCGCACTTGCAAAAAGCGTTTCAAATTGGCCATGCTTTCCGTAATATCAATAGCTTCACACTCTAAGCCCAATTCTTGTAAAACGGCATCAAACGGCGGCGTATCGGGGCATAAGCTGCTGTAAAAATAAAGGTTCGGCATAATCATTATTCCTGCTGGTTAACCGGTTGAAAAGGCAAATATACATCAAAGCGTGTACTCTTTCCCGAATATTGGTAGGCCGGTTTTTCATGATTCAAAAAATTACCCAAACGCGGCCGCTTTACCACCACACGTTTTTTAGCCGTTTCTCGGGCAACTCGAAGTAACGCCGCTTCATCATCTGCCATTCCGACCAAATCATGAAAATAAGCCATTTCTTTTTTCACGGCAGCAGATTTCTGACGCTCCGGATACATCGGGTCAAGATAAACCACATCCGGCTTGCCTTGATGCTTGACTAATTCGGGCATTAACGCAATGGCATTACCGAAGCATAAAGTAATCCGCCCGGTAATCTCCGCCATTTCTTCCGATTCGGCCGCTCTTGCCAAACCGTCGGCCAATAGGCAGGCAACCACCGGATTCTGTTCAAATACCCTAACCTGCAAGCCCAACGCCGCCAACACGAATGCATCCCGTCCCAAACCGCCCGTACCATCCCACACAATCGGTTTAGCCGTGTGATTAACCGCTTTTGCAATCAACTCTCCACCACCTTTAGTACGCCTGTATTGGGCTGCGCCACTGACGAAATCAACTTTAACCCACCCTTTTTCACCAACCTTGCACAAAGATATACCATCTACATCACCCAACAAATACAGACCTGCCTGCGGCGGCTCGCTGCAGTTTTGCAATCCAAAATCGGCAACCCGCAATCTCAGTAATTCGCTGGCATCATCCCGAAACACCACCGGTATCATTCTTTTATTTCCTTTTTCAATATCAAAGCTTTTCAGACAGGCATCAATAAATGCCTGTCTGAAAAATATGATCAAACCATTTAATCCCAACATAACCGTGCAGCTTCATCATGCCGCAGCATTACCTGTCTTTGCATATGTGCTGTGAAAATTCAAAAGCAGATAAATCAAACGGCTATGCTTTACAGCATAGCCGCTCACAATCTTATTTCATTCAATAGCCAATCGCTCCATACGGTAGCGCATCGAACGGAAGCTGATACCTAAAAGTTTAGCAGCCTGTGTTCGGTTGAAACGCGTTTCCTGCAAGGCCTGCAATATGATACTGCGTTCTACTTCGTCGAGGTAATCCTGAATTTGTGTTTGCCCGGTAACAAAAAGAGGGATTTCGGGCCGTATTTCATGCGTCGAAGCACCCGCCATACCGCCTGCTTGCGAACCCAGGCTACCCGATGATACATCTCCGCCGGAAAAAGATTTAAAAATAGCAGCCTCTTCACTATTGTCCTCTTGTACGGGCAACTCCTGCCGCACGCTGGGAGCATGAATCTGCAAATCATCTACTTGGATGATGTTGCCCACAGTCAGCGCCACCGCTCTTTCCAAAATATTTTCCAACTCACGGAAATTACCCGGATAACTGTATGAAAGCAAGGCATCCTGCGCTTTAGGGCTGAGTTTATAAGCGGTTTCCCCTACCCGGTATTTATTAAGCAATCGGAAAATCAAAGGGCCTAAGTCTTCACGCATTTCACGCAAAGGCGGCATATGCAGAGTAACCACATTCAAGCGGTAGTATAAGTCCTGTCTGAAAGCTCCTGTTTCAACTAAAGTTTCCAGATTTTTGTGGGTAGCACATATGATGCGTACATCCACTTTTGTTTCTTGCGCATCGCCAATCCGGCGGACGGCTTTTTCCTGAATCGCACGTAGGAGCTTCACTTGCATACCCAGCGGCAAATCGGCCACTTCATCCAAGAAAAGCGTGCCTCCGTTTGCATGCTGGAAAAAACCCATACGGTCAGAGTCTGCTCCGGTGAAACTGCCTTTTTTATAGCCGAAGAATTCACTTTCCATAAGATTTTCAGGAATCGCACCGCAGTTCACTGCAATAAACGGCTGTTCCCTACGCGCCGACAATTCATGAATGCTCCGAGCAGCTTGCTCTTTACCGCTACCGGACTCACCGGAAATATAAACCGGTACAACACTGCCGGCCAATCTGCGGATTAAATGGCGAACTTCCACCATTTGCGGAGAGGCGCCCAACAAGCGCGGCATATCTGGATCGCCGCTTAACTCACTGATTTGCTGCATTTCACGTTCACGCTGAACGGCTCTGGTTTCAGTGGTGCTGAATAAGCGCTGACGCAACGATTTCATGCCCTGCGTTACCTCGGAAGGCTTATCTATCCCACCGGAAACGCCTTTGCGGCCTGCAGAAGAAGGCGCGGATGTACGTGGCAGACTGCCGGGTAAATCCGTATTGCGTGACAAAGGCCGTGCAGCCGCCGGAGCTGGTTTTGCTGCTTGCGGCGCGGTAGGTTGGGGAACAGGCTGAGCGGGAGCGGAGGCAGGAGCCGGTGCTGCAACAGCGGCAACCGGCTCATTTACCTTTACCGCCGATTTTACCAATGAGCGAAGTTGCGACAATGTAATCGGTTTTTGCAGATAATCAAACGCACCTGCTTTTAAAGCCTCAACAGCCTGATCGGCATTACCAAAAGCAGTGATGACCGCCACCGGGGTATCCAACATCAATTCATTGATGTATTGCACCACTTCCAAACCTGAGCCATCCGGCATACGCATATCGGTCAACACCAGCGAATAATCTTTATCATCCAGTTTCGATTTAGCATCGACCACGCCGACTGCGGTATCGACAGACAAACCCATTTTCATTAAGGTCATTTCCATCAAATCACGGATATCGGCTTCATCGTCTACAACCAATACAGGCTGTTGCAAATTATGCTTCGTCATTGCTCTCGTCCCTCGGTAAAATCAGTTCAAAACCGTTCATTTCCGGATGGTAATGCAATTGCCCCAAATTGGCATGGGCCAACTCGCGCGCTACATAAAGACCTAAACCGGTACCCGTTTTCTCTGTGGTAAAGAAAGGCTCAAACAAACGGTTGCGCACTTCAGGCGCCACTCCGGAACCATTGTCAGCCACCACAATTGAAATATGCATCTTCCCGCTAGGACGGATCAATACTGTAATCGCTTGGTTGTCTTTTCTACTGTGGCGCCACGCGTTGTTACACAAATTCCACATAATTTGCTGCAAATGCATTGAATCGGCTACCACAGCCAGATTATTGCCTTCCATCGTCATGCGTACGCTACCAATGGCATCCGGGTTATTTAATGTGAATTCCTGTTTAAACGCCAACCAGAACTTCATCAAATTGATTTTTTCCCGGCTGATATTGTCTTTCTTATTCAACGAAGTAACATCTTCCAGCATCTTATCGATGCGGCGAATATTACTGTCTATAATATCATGCAATTTAGCATTGGTAGGATCCTGCATGCTTTCTTGCAGCAAATCGTTGGCATGACGGATGGCCGACATCGGATTGCGAATCTCATGTGCCAGATTGGCGGTAAGCTGCCCTAACGACGCGAGCTTTGTTGCCATTGCTTCTGCCGCCACTTCCCGCAATGAACGGATAAACAACATCAGCAATTCGGTTTTTTCATCACTCTGCACCAAAGGAACCGCACGCACACGCATAGAGTGCTGATGCAAGTGGATATCGGTTTCAAAACTTTTTTCGGGAGCATGCTGCCATTGGCGAATCAGATCGCTGAAAATGGTTTCTTGGTTATCGATTGCCAAGCTCGGAAAGTAAGTTTTTGCTTGTGCATTGAACAGCCAGATGCGTTGTTCCATGTCCAGCACCACAACAGCTTCCTGCACTCGGTTCAACACTAATTTATTCAATCCGCTTACCCGGTTAAACGCCTGTTTGTGTTTATCTGCGGAATCGGTTGCCGCTTTAAGCCGGTTGACCGAGAGAGAAGTTAATCCGGCTACCAGATAACTTGCACCTATCAAAAACAAACCTATGATAAACGGGCGAAAATCCGTTCCGTTCCATTTTTTGTCTATGATGTTGAAAATCATATGGTCGCTCAAAAGCAGGCAGAAAATAATCAGCAGCGTAGCATAAGAGGCGTAAAGCATTGGATAGCGACCATAGCTGAGCAAACAGGACGTTGCCACAAACGGGAGCACTAAGGCGCCAAAGCCCATTCCGATACCGCCCGTCATGTACACCAGCAGCATAATCATGGAAATATCCGCTACTGCCGCCGCATTAGGCAAGGTCATGTTCTGGCGCTGCCACTCCGGCTTGAATAATGTGAGAATCACAATGCCGCCATAGATGGCCGCCCATGTATAAAACTCGACCGGCTTAAACAAACTACCTATTTTGCCGGTATCCATATAAAGGTAATCCGAACCTATCTGGAAAACCAGCAAAGAAATAATGATGGTTACCCTTGCCAGATTGATTAACACCGGCAAGCGTCCCATCTGTTGCTCCCAGTCTCTGCGGGAATACAGCTGCGCTTTTGCGTAACTCATATTTAGTATTCTCTATTAATTTATTATCACGGTTGCTCAACCGCGTTGTTTTTCCACATCTGTTAACATTTTTCCGTGATGCCGGTTATGCTGCCCGACACATCTAAAACTTTGCCTTTACGTCCGCGCTTGTTTTGAATATCCAAAGTACGCAAACGCTCGTTTTTATCGCCGCCCCTTCTGCCTTTAATCTGAACGGTAAATTCAGGCTGATTGACAACGGCAATCAAGTTGAGCTTCATATTTTCAGACAGGCTTATCAATTGCAGCCCTCTGCCTTTGGCCATAACTTTCAATTCGCCTAATTCGAATGCCAGCAAACGGTTATCTTCGGATACAAGCACTACTTTGCAATCCGGATTAATCAACGATACTGCAAAAATAGGGATAGGTTGCAGGGTAGTTTCACCTGGCTCCAACGTCATGACCACTTTACCGGCTTTAATCCGGCTGACCATATCCGCCAACTTGGTAATGAAACCGTATCCGCCGCTGTTGCTTAACAAGTAATGCTGTTCAGGCAGGCCTGTGAGCATAGCTACGACTTTGGCTCCGTTTTGCAATTCAATCAATGAGCTGACCGGAATACCGTCCCCCCGTCCGCCGGGAATCTCTGCCGCATCCAACGTATAGGATCGGCCTTGCGAATCAAGCACCACTACCGGCCAAACTGTTCTGCTTTCCAGCACTTGCTTTAAGCCGTCGCCTTCTTTGAACACGGTCTGGCTTAAATCGAGATTATGGCCTGCGCGGCTTCTGATCCAACCTTTTTCCGACAAAATCAGCGTAATCGGTTCATCGGCAGTAGTTTGTGTTGAAGATGCACGTTCGGCTTCCTCTATCAGCGTTCTGCGTTCATCACCGAATTGCTTCATATCGGCACGCATTTCCTGAATGATGTGTTTGCGCTTCGCTGATTCATCACCCAGCAAATGATTCAGTTTATCTTGCTCTTCTTTCAATTCGGCCAGCTCTTTTTCAAGCTTAAACCCTTCCAGCCGAGCCAATTGGCGCAGACGGATTTCCAGGATATCTTCCGCCTGAATTTCAGACAGGCCGAAAACAGCCATCAAATCTGTTTTCGGTTCGTCTGATTCGCGGATAACGCGAATGACCTCATCAATATGCAGAAACGCAATCATGCGCCCTTCAAGAATGTGGATGCGTTTTTCCACCTGACCCAAACGGTGCTGCAAACGGCGCGTAACTGTTTTCACGCGGAAATCAAGCCACTCTTGAAGAATGGTTTTCAGATTTTTTTGGGCGGGGCGGTTATCCATGCCCATCATTACCAGATTCATCGGCGCGTTGCTTTCTAAGCCGGTACGCGCCATCAGCGTGTTCATAAAACTTTCAGGATTGATTTTGCCTGACTTAGGCTCGAACACCAGCCGCACGGGATTTTCGCCGTCGCTTTCGTCACGCACTTTTTCCAGCAAATCCAGCATTAGCTTTTTCGTATTGAGCTGCTCCTGATTAAGCTGCTTCTTACCGGTTTTGGGCTTGGGATTGGTTTGTTCTTCGATTTCGGCCAAGATTTTCTGCGCACTCGTTCCCGGCGGCAGCTGGGTAACGATGGCACGCCATTGGCCGCGCGCCAGTTTTTCTATTTCATAACGCGCACGCACGCGCACGCTGCCTTTACCGGTTTCATAAATGTGCAGCAAATCGCTTTGCGGCGTAATAATCTGCCCGCCGCCGGCGAAATCGGGGCCTTTGATGTATGCCATCAGCTCCGCCGTATCCATAGCGGGCTTTTTCAAAAGCGCAATGGCCGCTTCGGTCACTTCACACAAATTATGCGGCGGTATCTCGGTTGCCATACCCACCGCAATACCGGATGCGCCGTTGAGCAATACAAACGGCAGGCGCGAAGGCAGGATAACCGGCTCTTCAAAAGCACCATCATAATTCGGTACGAAATCGACCGTGCCCATATTGATTTCGGAAAGCAGCAATTCGGCTATCGGTGTCAGCCGCGCTTCCGTATAGCGCATGGCTGCCGCTCCGTCTCCGTCGCGCGAACCGAAATTGCCGATGCCGTCAATCAAAGGGTAGCGCAAGGTAAAGTCCTGCGCCATACGCACCATTGCGTCATAGGCTGAGCTGTCGCCGTGGGGATGGTATTTACCGAGAATTTCCCCCACCACTCGTGCAGACTTAACCGGCTTGGCACCATGCACCAAACCCATATCTTTCATTGCATAAAGAATGCGCCGCTGCACGGGCTTCTGCCCGTCGCCCACGTCCGGCAACGCCCTGCCTTTTACCACGCTCATTGCATACTCAAGATATGCGCGTTCGGCATACTGACCCAACAATAAAGAGTCGTCGTCGGCTAAGGTTGTGGCGTTTGGCTGGTCATTCATGTTTTAATTAAGCTTAATCACGTTTTTAAAGGCAAAATTGGTGTCTATTGTAATGCAAATCGCCTTTCTTTGCTGAACTTAACAACCCTAAGTTTATTTTTTCAAATTGGTTTGTTGGTTCCGCGCATATTTTAAATTGTTATAATATCCTAACAAATGATTTAAGTTAAAAAATATTACTTTAACTTTTGGCTACAAAAGCTAAATTTTCCGAAAGCCTGCCATGTACCAACCCATTCAAACGTTGCCGGAAGGCTCTTTAGACATTATCGGTGATGTTCACGGCGAATTTGATGCGTTGCAAACGCTGATTACACGCTTAGGTTATGACTCTTACGGCAACCATCCCGCAGGGCGCAAGCTCGTGTTTGTGGGCGATTTATGTGACCGCGGCCCCGACAGCCCGGCCGTTTTATATTGGTTCAGACAGGCCTATGAAGCAGGTAATGCTTTGATGGTATTGGGCAACCACGAATTAAACCTGCTGATGGAAGATCCAAAAGACGGATCAGGCTGGTTTTTTCCCGAGCGCGACCTCAAAGAAAGCCACCTTTATGCACCGTGGCAGAAAATGTCCGACCACGAAAAACCGGCGCTTACCGGCTGGCTGGCGCAAATGCCGCTGGTTTTGCATCGAGACGATATCCGCATTATTCACGCCGCTTGGCTGCCGGAATCTATCCGGCAAATTCAGACAGGCATGGCCAATCAAGATTTAATCACCGCATACCGCCAATGGGACGCCGATTTAAAACATTCTTTGAAGCAAGCAGAATGGTATACGGATTATGAACGGCAACAAGCCGACTCCGCCTTACTTGACAACCCGCACAATATGCCGCCGATGCAGCAGGCGCTGGCCGAATTTGAATACCGCCGCAGCCGCCTGCATCCGGTTCGGGCGCTGACCAGTGGCGTTGAAGTATTTGTGGACAAGCCGTTTTTCTCAGGTGCGCGCTGGCGCTTTACCACACGCTTCGCCTGGTGGGATGAATATACCGATGACATTCCCGTTGTGATCGGACATTACTGGCGTAGCTGGCAACCGAAACGTTCCGGCCTACTGCCCGAGCCGCCCAATGCATGGTTCGGCGCCAAGCGCAATGTGTTCTGCATTGATTATTCCGTAGGCGCCCGCTGGCGCGACCGGCAGGCCGAACCGCCCGTTCCGCCCGACCAATCCGGCTTTAGGCTTGCCGCTTTGCGCTGGCCGGAAAACATATTGATGTTTGATGATGGTGAAGTTGCCCAAATGATTTCCTTATAAAGAATGCCTGTCTGAACACTTTTTCAGACAGGCATTCAATCATTTTCCAACCTTATTCCACAACAATTTTCGGGAAGCGGCTACTGAAATCCCGGCCTTTTCCGGCGATGGCCAAAGCAATCTGCCAAGCAGCGTCGGTATAGATTTTGGCAATTTGGGCATGGTTTTCCTGCAAAGCTTTGGCGCGGCCTTCGTCCATCGCCTCGCGCACCGGCAATGCCAGTGGCAGCTGGCCGAGCAGCGGCACACCGAGTTTTTCCGCCAGCATTTTGCCGCCGTCGCTGCCGAACACCGCCTCGCTGTGGCCGCAATTGCTGCACACATGCACCGACATATTCTCCAACACGCCGAAAATCGGGATATTCACTTTTTGGAACATATCCACTGCTTTTCGCGCATCAATCAGCGCAATATCCTGCGGCGTGGTCACCACCACCGAACCGGTTACCGGAATTTTCTGCGACAAAGTGAGCTGTATATCGCCCGTGCCCGGAGGCAGGTCGATAAAGAGATAGTCCACATCATCCCATTCGCTTTGAAACAAAAGTTGCTGCAAAGCCTGTGAAAGCATGGGCCCTCGCCACACCACCGCCTGATCCGTATCCACCAGAAAACCTATCGACATAACCTGCACGCCGCCGTCGGCCACCACGGGTATCAGCTTTTTATTGGCTTGATCCGGTTTGCCGTCGGCCACACCCAGCATGGTGGGCTGGCTCGGACCGTATAAATCGGCATCCAGCACGCCCACGCGCGCACCCATGTTTGCCATGGCGATGGCCAAGTTGGCCGTGGTGGTAGATTTGCCCACGCCGCCCTTGCCCGAAGCAATCGCAATGATGTTTTTCACACCTTTGATGGTTGCCACACCCGGCTGCACTTTGTGGGTGGCAATATCCACATTTATCCACACATGCACATCTTGTGTGAAGCCCGCGCACGACAATGCCTGCCCCATAGCTTCCTTCAGCGCCTGCTCCACATGCGCCGCCGGAAAATCGAATTTCAACAGCACATCCAAACCGTCGGCCTTTTCTTCCATTTTTTCCAGCGCTTTGCAGCCGCCCAAAGTTAAGCCGCTGCCAGGAACGGCAACCGCTTCCAGAACGGCGCGCAATGCTTGATTATCTGCCATTTTCTTAACCTCTTTTTATGCGTATCAATTATTTATGGTAAGATTGTACACCTTGCACCTACGGGTAACGAAGCGATTCTTCCGCTTCTTTTCAGACAGGCATCAGCCATCAAAGTATAAAAACTTCCGGGCTTACTCAAAACCCATAATCACAATAATAAACTCAGTAGTTTAATTTGAACGAGAGAATCATCATGAAATCCGCTTTTCACATCATTGCGGGCATGGCCATGCTTGCATTTTCATCCGCCCACGCAGCGTCTTGCCAAATTAACGACACATCCGGTATGCCGGTAAACGTGCGCTCCGATCCCGACGGCCAGCTCATCGGCCAATTAAAAAACGGCACGCGCGTGCAATCCGACCTTTCCAGCGTGGGCGGCTGGGTGTATATTTCCTGGGACAAACCCGCATTAAACAATGCAAACAGCGGCTGGGTTTACCGCTCGTTTCTCCGCTGCAACAAATAACATTTTCTGCTAACAAGGAACACACTATGCGAATGCTGCACACCATGCTGCGCGTGGGCAACCTCGAAAAATCACTCGCTTTTTACCAAGACGTTTTGGGCATGAAGCTTCTGCGCAAGAAAGATTACCCCGAAGGCAAATTCACGCTGGCATTTGTCGGCTACGGCGACGAAAAAGACCATACCGTTATCGAGCTGACCCACAACTGGGACACGGATGCCTATGATTTAGGCACGGGCTACGGCCACATTGCCATCGAAGTGCCCGACGCCTACGCTGCCTGCGACGCCGTGCGTGCCAAAGGCGGCAACGTCGTGCGCGAAGCCGGCCCGATGAAACACGGTTCCACCGTGATTGCTTTTGTGGAAGACCCGGACGGCTACAAAATCGAGTTTATCCAAAAAGGCAGCGGCTCAGATACGGTGAAATACGGATAAACTTGGCCGGATGACCAATTGAAAGATGCCTGTCTGAAAACTTTCAGACAGGCATTCTTTTATTTATCAAACATTTCCGCACTCAATAACGTGCATCTTTCGGCTTATCGCCCTTAGGCCAGTCATTCACCTTGCCGGCAAAATCCGGGCGGGGTTGGTGGGTGAAATATTCGGCAATGTCCACCGCGTCTTGGTCGCTCAACACGCCGCCTTCGCCCCACATGCCGTGCATTTGTGCGCCCATCGGCATAGCGGCTTTGATAAAGGCGGCGGCTTTGTAAGTGCGTGCCATGCCTGCACCTATGTTAAACGATTCGTCGCCCCACAAAGGTGGGAAGGCATAGCTGCCGGTGCCGTCGCGTTTGCCTTCGCCGTTGCTGCCGTGGCAGGTGGCGCAGTGTTGGGCGTAGAGTTGTTTGCCGCGCTCCGGGTTGGGCACCAGTTTGGTGTCGATGGGCACGGCGTTCACGATATCGACACGCTGCCCTTTAGGCACATCTTGTCCCACCCATTTGATGTAGGCGAGCATGGCCTGCATGGCTTCGCTGTCTTTCGCCAACGGCTTGCCGTTCATAGAGCGCTGGAAGCAGCCGTTGATGCGGCCGGCCAAATCGATTTCCTTGCCGGGCCGCGGCATTACGCGCGGATAGCGGTTGTAAGTATTGATATAAGGATTGCCGCCGGGCACTTTACCCTGCGCGATGTGGCAGCTGCTGCAATTCATGTGACTGCCAACATGTTCGGGCAACAGGCGTTTGGTGTCGTTCATCAGCCTCTGGCCGAGGCGGATTTGCTCGGCGTTGGGCTGTTTGTCGATATCGCTGTCAGGCGGCACAATGTATTCGCCGACCACTTTTTTATGCTCGCCCTCTCCGGTAACAATGGGATAGCGGCCGGGTTGCCGCGTTGCTTCTGCTTGCCGGCTTGCCGGTTCGCTGCATGCGGTTAAGCCCAGCCCGAAAAACACGGCGGTCAGTATGGCGTATTTATTCATGATGCGCTCCTGCTGCGGCTTGTGGAACAAAATTCGGTGCTTTGCCGTTGACGAAATCACGGATTTCAGTCACTTCTTTCCGGCTCACTTCAGGTGCCTGATTGCTCCAGCTGTTGCGTACAAAATTCACCAAATCGGTAATGTCTTCATCACTCAAATGCTTGAAGGCAGGCATGCTGAATGTCATCGCGTCATGCTGGCTGCCGGGTGTGCGCCCGCCTTCCAGCGTAACTTGAATCACCGATTGGGGATGCTTGGAATAAACCGCACTGTTTTGGTTTAATGCAGGGAAAATGCGTGCCACACCGTTGCCGTCTGCACGGTGGCAGGCCATGCAGTGTTCGGCATAGAGCAGCGCACCGCGGCTGCTGTATTTGCCGCTGCGCAGCATGGCGGTGGTGGTATCCAGCTTCGCGGGAAGCTTGGCTTCCTGATGCGGGGCAGGCGACAAGGTTTTCAGATAGGCTGCCATGGCTTGAATATCCTCCGGCAGCCAGTAGCGCGTGCTGTGTTCCACCACTTCGGCCATCGCGCCGAATGCGGCGCTGCGTTCGGTGCGGCCGCTGGCGAAAAAGTCAGCCAACTCTTCGGCTTTCCAAGATGCCAAACCGCGTGCATCGCCACGCAGGCTTTTGGCGCGCCAGCCGTCAATCACGGCTCCGCTGAGGAAATGTTGCCCGTCTTCGCTTAAGGCTTTTTCCTGATAAGCCACGCCGCGCGGTGTGTGGCAGGCGCCGCAGTGGCCGGGGCCTTCCACCAGATATTTGCCGCGGTTGATTTGTGCGTTGTAGCGTTTGTCTGCCACAAAATCACGCTGGGGTGCAAACCATGCCTGCCAGTAAGCCAGCGGCCAGCGCCAGTTCAGAACGGGCGGGATGGTGCTGGCGGCATTTTCCTGTTTAACGGGCTGGACGCCTTTCATGAAATAAGCATAAAGCGCCTGTATTTCGTCATCAGGCATAATCGCGTAAGACACATAAGGCATGGCGGGATAAAGCGGCGTACCGTCGGCACGGATGCCGTGTTGCACTGCGGCTTTAAACTGAGCGTAATTATATGAACCGATACCGGTTTCTTTATCGGGCGTGATGTTGGTGCTGTAAATTGCACCCAAAGGCGTCTGCATCGCCAAGCCGCCCGCATAAGGCTGGCCGGAAGGCGCAGTGTGGCATGCGAAGCAATCGGAAAGCCTCGCCACATATTCGCCGCGCCGGATGGTTTCTTCATTGAATTCGACGGCAGTTTGACCCGCTTCGCCGTGCTGCCGGGTAAGCCATTTACTGCCGCCATAGGCTCCACCCAGCAATACAACCGCAAGCAAAACGGTTTTGCTGAACGTGTTCATGGTGTTCCTTCACTATTTCTCTTGTTTTTTGATGTTGTTATTACTTTTGTTTTCAGGCTGCTTTAAGACAAATTCGCCTCAATAGATATTTATATCATACATTCAATATATAACTTATCCATGCCCGATGCTATCGCAATCTGTCGGTAAATCCATATCGTTTGACTTATCTCAATCAAAACCTCAGTTTTTTGTTTCGATATAAACAAATGCCTGTCTGAAAATGTTTCAGACAGGCATTTGTTTGATTAATTAAGAATTATTACTCTTTCAGCAGGCTTTCGTCCAAAGTGAGGTCTTCGTTTTTGTTCACTTCGATTTTACGCGCCAGCACATCACGCGCGATATCTTGCGCTTCGAGCAGCGAGTGCATTTGGTAAGTGCCGCACTGGTATTCGTTTAGCTCGGGGATTTTGCTTTGATCTTGCACTTTCAACACATCCTGCATGGAAGCAAGCCATGCGTCGGCCACTTTTTGCTCATCGGGCGTGCCGATCAGGCTCATATAAAAACCGGTGCGGCAGCCCATCGGTGAAATATCAATGATTTCAACGTCTGCGCCGTTTAAATGGTCGCGCATAAAGCCGGCAAACAAGTGCTCCAGCGTGTGAATACCTTTTTCAGACAGGATTTCCTGATTCGGCACGCAAAAGCGCAAGTCGTAAACGGTAATGTCGTCGCCTTTTGGGGTGCGCATGGTTTTGGCAATCCGCACGGCAGGCGCGTGCATGCGGGTATGGTCGACTTTGAAGCTGTCCAACAAGGGCATTGCGGGTTCCTTTTTGATGTTTATCCGGATGTAGATGATAGCATTTTTTAGCCGCCGGCCGCAGATGCGGATGCCTGTCTGAAAAAATTACTTGCTTTCTTTAACACTTTATTAGCACCGGATGGCGTATACTGCTAAGCAATCAACATCATCTGCGAATTAATGTTACGCAGTTTTAAAATGAAATCATTAAAACAATAACAATTCCACAAAGCCTATAAAATAATTCAATAATAGCTATAACTCAATTTTTCATTACCATATTAAATTTATTTGATATAATGCCTGTCTGAAAAATTAGCAGCTTAATCTGAATCAAGCTTTCAATCCCCATTCTTTAATTTAAGGAATCAAAACAGGAGAATCCGGTTATGGACGTTTCCCTGCTCAGCCGCATTCAATTTGCGGTGAATATCAGCTTTCACATTCTTTTTCCCGTTATCAGCATTGCCTTATCGTGGTTTGTGGTTTATTTCCGCTATAAAGTCGGCAAAACAGGTGATGAGGCCTGGCTGCAAGCTTACCGCTTCTGGACCAAAGTGTTTGCCGTTACTTTCGCAATGGGCGTGGTTTCCGGCGTGACCATGAGTTTCCAGTTCGGCACCAACTGGCCGGGCTTTATGGAGCGCGCAGGCAACGTGGCGGGGCCGCTGCTCGGTTATGAAGTGCTGACGGCATTTTTTCTGGAAGCCGGTTTTCTCGGCATTATGCTGTTCGGGCGTGAGCGCGTGAGCCAGCGCGTGCATATGACGGCCTCGATTGTGGTGGCCGTAGGCACCTTATTATCGGCTTTTTGGATTCTGGCTTTGAACTCTTGGATGCAGACACCGCAAGGCCATTGGGTGGACGCTGAAGGCGTGGTTCATGTAAAAAGCTGGCTGGACGTGATTTTCAGCCCTTCCCTGCCTTACCGCTTTTCACACAAAATCCTTGCATCCGTATTAACCGCCTCTTTCCTGCTGGTCGGCCTGTCTGCTTGGCAAATATTGAAAAAATCAGCCAACACAGCCACGCCCAAAGTGATGAAAACCGGCTTGGCGGTTGCTGCGGTGGCGATTGTGTTGCAAATATTGGCCGGCGATGCGCACGGTTTGAATACGAAAGAATACCAGCCCGCCAAACTGGCCGCCATCGAGGGAGTGTGGCACACTGAAAAACCCGTGCCGCTCACCTTAATCGGCTGGCCGAACGAAGCGGAACAGCGCACGGATTATGCGTTAAAAGTGCCGTATCTCGGCTCGCTGATTCTCACGCACGAGCTGGAAGGCGAAATCAAAGGCTTGAACGAGTTTGCCGACAAACCGCCCGTTGCACCTGTGTTTTTCGGCTTCCGCATTATGGTGGGCGTGGGCGTGTTGATGCTGCTGGTAAGCTGGTACGGCTGGTTCAAGCTGCGTAAAAACCGCTGGCAGCCGCACAACCTGCCGCGCTGGCTGCTTTACACCTTTGCAGGCATGACGTTTTCCGGCTGGGTGGCCACGCTGGCCGGTTGGTACGTTACCGAAATCGGCCGCCAGCCGTTTTTGGTGCAAGGCGTGCTGCGCACCTCCGATGCGGTTACCCGAATCGTGCCTTCAGGCAACGTAGGATTGACGCTGGTGATGTATCTGGTGCTTTATGCCGCTATGCTGCTTTCCTACCTGATGGTGCTCAAATATATGGCGGAGCATCCCGAGCATGAACCGCCGGGCGTGAAACAATTGAAACAAGCGGAGCAATGATATGGACTGGAATTATTGGCTGCCTTTGATTTTTCTGGGCTTACTCGGTTTTGTGATGACCGTGTATGTAGTCTTGGACGGCTTCGACTTGGGCGTGGGCATGCTGCTACCGCGTGCCAAAGCCGACGAGCAAAACGTAATGGTCGGCTCCATCGGCCCGTTTTGGGATGCCAACGAAACTTGGCTGGTTCTCGGCGCCGGCGTGTTGTTTATTGCCTTTCCCAAAGCCAACACCATCGTTTTGGGCAATCTTTACCTGCCGGCCACGTTTATGCTGTTTGCACTGATTGTGCGCGGCGCCGCATTCGACTTCCGTGTAAAAGCCGATGACAACCACAAAGAGCTGTGGAACATTGCCTTTATGCTCGGTTCGGCCGGCATGGCGCTCACGCAGGGCTGGATGCTGGGGCGCTATGTAACCGCGTTCGGCACGGAAATCGGGGATTATCTGTTTTCGCTCGCCATTATGGCAACCGTGCCCGCTGTTTACGTGTTGCTCGCCGCCTGCTGGCTGGTGCCGAAAACCGAAGGCGCGCTACAAGAAAAAGCGCGCCGCTGGGCAAATCAGGCGTGGTGGCCGGTTGTTGGCTGCCTGCTGCTGATTTCGCTGGCCACGCCTTATATCCGCCACAGCATTTTCGAGCGCTGGTTTACTTTCCCCAATATGCTCTGGCTCGCGCCCGTACCGATTCTGAGCGCATTCTGCCTGTTGCGCGCCAAACGGCTGCTGCAAAGCGAAGCCGTGTTGC
Source organism: Neisseria sp. 83E34 (assembly GCF_001308015.1). Classification (GTDB taxonomy): domain Bacteria; phylum Pseudomonadota; class Gammaproteobacteria; order Burkholderiales; family Neisseriaceae; genus Neisseria. Next base: position 85,097 of record NZ_LGYH01000003.1, on the reverse strand, counting down.
ACAGCCGCGTGTGGCAGCCTTTTATACTTACCGTGCTCGCTTTGGTATTGTGCGCCATCGGCTTGGGCATCAGCCTTTACCCTTACGCCGTAATCGGTCAGCTTACTGTGTGGGAAGCCGCCGCCAGCGTGCCGACTTTGGTGATTACACTGATCGGTGTGTGTATTACCGTGCCGTTTATCATCGGATACAGCATTTTTGCCTATTGGGCGTTCCGCGGCAAAGCCACGAATTTAACTTACGGCTAAACCGCCATATTATTAAAAATGCCTGTCTGAAAAATGATTTCAGACAGGCATTTCCGCATTCATCTAGCCATGCCAGAAATAACGCACGATATGGAAAAACACCGGTGCGGCAAAGCAGATGGAATCTACGCGGTCAAGCATGCCGCCGTGCCCCTGAATCATATTGCCCCAATCTTTTACGCCGTGATCGCGTTTGATGGCCGACATCACCAAGCCGCCGAAAAAGCCCATCAAGCACACCATCAAGCCGATTCCGGCGGCCTGCCAGGCGGTAAACGGGGTAATCGGCGCCATCAGCGCGGCCAACGCAGTAGCGGAGGCAATGCCGCCTACAGTGCCGGAAACGGTTTTGGAGGGCGAGAGCGCAGGCATGATTTTCGGGCCGCCAACCAGCTTGCCCCAAACATATTGCAACACGTCGCTGACCTGCACTACACCAATCATAAAAATCAGCAGCAGGATATTGTTTTGGTTGGCAAAGCCGTCGAGATTGAGAAACAAAAGCGCGGGCACATGCGAGAGGCAGAAAATACAGATCATTGCCATCCATTGCGTTTTCGCCGTGCGCTCAAGAAAGTTTTCCGTGTTGCCGCTCATGCTGGCGATAATCGGCAGCAAAAGAAACCCGTAAATCGGGATAAAAACGGAAAACATGCCGTACCATTGATCGAATACAAAATAATATTGCACAGGCAGCAAAACATAAAAACAGGCAGCCATGCTGTAATAATCGCTGCGACGGCGGTAAACCAAGGTCATAAACTCACGCAGCGCGGCAAAAGAAATCAGGAAAAACAAAATGGTCGTGCCCGCTCTGCCGAACAAGAATGCCGCAAGCAACACCAGCGTCATAATCCACCAGGCATAAATACGCGCATTGAGGTTGGTAATGGTGGCATTTTCCGCACCATGTTTGCGCTTAAGCCATTGCCCGATTGCGCTGGCAAATACCAACACCATAAACACGCCGGCAAAAATCCAGCCGGCTTGCGGAACCATTATCATACATTTTCCCCTTTTTCCCGGCATTTCACCGCCGCCTCCTGCACATTTTTGGGCGCCAGCGCCAGCAAGGCGTTGCGTGTGCGGTCGAGAAAAGCCTGTTTGTCTTCCCCGTTCTCCAGCCGCAGCGGGCTGCCGATGTTCACATCACACAAAAGCGGTACGGGCAGGATTTTGCCTTTGGGCAGCACACGGCTGATATTGTTAATCCATAAAGGCACGAATTCGGTGTCGGGCTTGGCTTTGGCCAAATGGTAGATGCCGGTTTTGAAAGGCAGCAAAACCGTGTTGTCATCCGTGTTGCGCGTACCTTCGGGAAAAATAATCAGCGAATCGCCGCTATGCAGCGCCCGGCTCATCTGCTCGGTAACCGCTTGCGGGTTGTCGCTGTTGCGCGGAATCAGCAAGGCGTTGAACACATTTTGAATCATAAAACGCTTGAAGCGGCTGCCCAGCCAGTAATCCTCCCCGGCAACGGGGCGCGTGTTCATGCGCCAGCGGCGCGGCAGGGAAATCCACACCAGCACAAAATCGCCATGGCTGCCGTGGTTGGCATAATAAACTTTCTGCTGTTGGCTGAAATTAAGTTCGCGCGAAGATTTTGGGCGGACACCGGTTAAAAAGGAAACGAAAAGACATAAAGCTTGGTCTGTTATCCAGGCCAATTGCCGTGTGATTAAATTCATCAGTTTTCTTCTATTATTATGTTTTCAGACAGGCATCATTGATGGCAATCAGCCTTTGTGTAATACCCGTCAGCGGTATAGCCCGTGCTGCTCGATATAACGCTCGACCCTGCGGTCAACCAAACCTTCCAGGCCGGCACCTGCGCGGACTTTCTCACGGATTTCGGTAGAACTGATATTGCTCAAAGGCGCCTGAAGCAAATGCAGGCTGCCGTCTTGCAAGGCCTGCCCCAGCCATTCGTGCAAGGCTTTCGGCGCATGATTGAGCTGCTCGCCTTCGCGCGCTGCCACGGCAATATCAACCATTTTTACCAATGATTGCCAGCGGCTCCATGTATGCAGCTGCAATAAGCTGTCCATCCCCATCAGCCAGTAAAGCTTGGTTTGTGGAAATTGCTGGCGAAAAATCTGAATGGTGTCAAACGTGTAAGTCGCCCCTTCGCGCACGATGTCGCAATCGCTCACAGCAAAACGTTCGTCATCCGCAACAGCCAGCTCGGTCATCGCCAAACGGTGTTTTGCAAGCGTGCGGCCGGTGTCTTTGTGGTAAGGATCGCCTGCCGGCAGAAAAATCACGGTATCCAAACCCAGCTCGTCGGCAAACGCGCGGGCGATGTGGAGATGGCCGTTGTGTATGGGATCGAAAGTACCGCCGAACAGGCCGAGTTTTTTCATGTTCAGAATCCTTTATCGGTTTTCAGACAGGCATTATATAGTTAAACGGCTTTAAAACATGAGCCCTAACCTTCACAAAATAAAAAAAACCGCATATGCGGTCTTTCAAAAGGTAATCTCAGCTCAAACCGCCGAAATTGCGGCGGAAATACACCAGTGCGGGTGCATTATCCAATTCTTTCTGATGCACTCGGATTTCTTCTATCTCGACAAAAAACACTTCGTGCGTGCCCACGGTTTGATGCTGCACCACTTTGCCGTGCAGATGCGCCAACGCGCCCTCAACCTGAAGCTGGCCGGTGCTGCCGCGGTGCCAAATATGGTATTCGAAACGTTCTTCCGGCGACAACTTGGTCATGCCGGCAAAATGTTCGGCCACATCCTGCTGATCGGCAGCCAACACATTGATACACAACCTGCCGTTTTCCAGTAAAACCGGCAGGATAACCGACCGCCGGTTAATACAGAGAATCACGGTAGGCGGCATGTCGGTTACCGAAGAAACGGCCGTCATGGTAATGCCGTATCGGCCGGCCGCGCCATCCGTGGTAATCACATGCACTCCGGCGGCACACACCGACATGGCGTTTCTGAAATCCTGCTGCAATATTGGTTCTTCTTTGCTCATGGCTAATGCATCAACTCTCAGGTTCGTCTGCATTCTTTTGGCCGATACCTTTGAGCTCTCCAAGCAATGCTTGCAGCTGTTGCAATTTCTCGCGCGAAATCATGGTTTCGATAAGATCGTAGCGTTCATCGACTTTTGCCCGGGTTTTATGGTAAAGCTGCTCACCTTCTTCGGTCAGCTTTAAAAACACACGGCGCTGGTCGTTTAAAGGCTTCAAACGGATCACCAACCCCACTTTTTCCAAACGCGACAAAATGCCGGTGAGGCTCGGCCGAAGAATGCAAGCCTGCTCGGCCAGGTCTTGGAAATCCAACGTGCCTTGTTCGGCCAGCAAGCGGATAATGCGCCATTGCTGGTCGGTTACGCCCGCCGCATTCAGAATCGGGCGGAATTGGGTCATCAGCGCTTCGCGCGCCTGAACCAGGCTGATACTGATAGACGCATGTTTTGAAGAAGTGTTCATAAATCCGGCTTCCTTATTTGCTCATTTGTTTTTGGATGTACGGTTCTGCAAATGACTGTATTGCAGGCTCTATTCAATGCTATTCCGTTTGGCAAACTGAAATTTTAAGCAAGAAATTAAAGTTTACGAGTCATGATATAGTCTTCTTCGTGTTCATGAGCAATTTCAAAACCTGCTTTTTTATACATGCGCACTGCATAGTTCGCCTTTTGAACCGACAATGACACTTGCTTATATTCTTGCGCTTTCAAAGTCAAAAGCATTTGTTTCATAAGTTCTGTACCAATACCCAGATTTCTATATTCTCTGAGAAGTGAAATCGAAAGAGATGGTGTTTCATCATTAATATGCCCGCAATCATTTAAGATACGGGTCCATATCGCGCCCACGACTTTTCCCTCAACTTCTGCAACATAACAGACATCATTTTTCTTGCCGAAATCTGCAATATATATTTGTAAATCGGGATGTTTTATAATGCTTTTGGGCGGTGCCTGCACTCCGTCAGGAATAAAAATCGCCTCATACAGAAATGTATCCAGCAGTTTGGTTTCATATTGCTTTAATTCTCTTATTGTATAATTCATGTTGGCCCCTGATATAGTCAATCAACTTAATTTTTGATACAAGGCAGCAAGCCAAAGACAGTACAGCTAGTACGTGACTGATTTTGTTGCTGCTTGAGCAGCTTACAAAATTGTTCTGCTTGAGCTAAAGCGCGGCAACGCCGTAGCAAAAGTTAAGTTGATTGACCATGCTGGTAATGCTGCTTTGAGCTTCTTCATTTAAAGTGTTCCGCAGCGGTGTTATGTGTACCCGCGGCTATTCATTCAATGCACGATAGCACAATGATATCGTATACACGCAACCGGCCATTTAAATATATACGTTTTTTTCAGACAAGCTTCGGGCATAATTTTACACAATCCTTAAATACCATGCCTGTCTGAAAAGGATTTTTTATTGATGCAACTCCGGCTCGCCTTGAACTGAGTATTCAGTTTTGGCTATACCTTAATCCATCCCAACTATATCCGCCACTTCCATACGCGCCAAAAGCCCGCCCAACGGATGCGCCGCATCAATCAAGCCGTGCCGTTTGCAGCAATCCAGCGTTGCCACCATGGCATCATTCATGAACAAGCCGGCAGCCATTGCTTCCATCAGTTCATCAATGCCCATCAATCTGAACTCGGCCACTTCGCCGTCTTGATTTTCAGGTTGCACACCCTCTTCCAACACCACATCAAAAATATGCAGCCATTCGCGGTGCAGCCCGCGCGGCACACTGCGCAAACTCAGCAAACGGTTCCTGAAAACCGCATTGTGCAGCACATGCTCCTCCAGCCCGGCTTCCTCCCAGCCCTCGCGCAACATCGCCTCGTTAACCGACTCGCCACAAGAAATGCCGCCGCCCACCACGTTATCAAACTTATCCGGATCTACCGCTTTCAGCGGACTTCTGCGCCCGATCCAGAAGCAGGTTTCACTGTTTCGCTCCGCCAGCCCGTTGATATGCACCGCTTGGCTAAGCAAACCCAACGGTCGGAATGCAGAACGCTCCAGCGCAAACAGAAACTGCCCTTTGCTATCGTACACACCGAATTGCTCATTGCGCCAACCATAAAACTCACCCTGAGCATGCCAGCTTTGCGTGATGCTTTGCAAAGCATCGCCCATCATCAGCCAATCCTGACTCAGGAGATTAAGCGCATCGGTTTCCCGTTCCATTCCACCCGGCCAGTCACGCTCCAGCAATGCACGCCAGCGCTGACTGATAAAACCTAAAGGCAGGCCGTTGAGCTTCAAAACATGCCACGCATCACGCTCAAAAGTAAATCTGCCACTTATCTGCTGCAACAGCTTATCCTGCTCTACCCCTGTAAATGGGCGGGAAAAACGAAACGTATTCATAAAATACTTCAATATTCCTTATTAAAACTTCACTTAACGTTGATTTCCGCCATTGTAGCAAAATCAAAATCATCAAATCAGTATGAAACTGAACATTTCCCGCCCCGCCTTACCTCAGCCGGATTACCTATACTGCCTGAAACCCAGCGCCTTATTATGAAATATATGTTTCACAATCAGAAAACAAATCATTCAAAATGCCTGTCTGAAAACTTTCAGACAGGCATGTCTAAATGTTAAAGGCAGAAACCCGGTCCGTACTTAAATTCCGCTCTGCCTATTTTAAATATTCGCACCGGCTGCAACTTTTTGCTATCCTTAAACTATCTTTAATCCAATACCTGAATGAAATACAAGGATCACGCCATGACGCCCTCCAGCGACATCATTATCGTCGGCGCCGGCCCTGCCGGTTTAAGCTTCGCCCGCACTCTGGCCGACAGTGGTTTGCGCATTACCATCGTCGAAAAAAGCCCGCTTGAAAGCATACAAAATCCCGCTTACGACGGCAGGGAAATCGCGCTAACCCATTTATCCAAAGAAATTCTGGAAAAGCTCGGCATATGGCAACGCATCCCCGAAAACGAAATATACCGGTTAAAAGACGCCAAAGTTTGGAACGGCGATTCCACCTACCAGCTCTATTTTCCACAACCCTCGCAAGCACGTGGCGGTAAAACCGACCGCCTCGGCAACCTGATTTCCAACCACAACATCCGCAAAGCTGCCTATGAAGCCGTGGTAGAGCAGGAAAACATAGAGTTAATCTGCGGCGTGGGCGTTAAAGAAGCTAAAACTACAGCAGAAGAAGCGCGCATTCTGCTGGATAACGGCCAAACCCTAACCGCACGCCTTTTAGTTGCTGCCGACAGCCGCTTTTCGCAAACCCGCCGCCAGCTCGGTATTTCATGCGATATGCACGATTTTGGCAGAAGTGTGATTGTATGCCGCTTCAAACACGAACATTCCAATGAACATACCGCCGTGGAATATTTCCAATACGGTCGCACACTCGCCCTATTGCCGCTGGAAACACAGCTGACCAATTGCGTGATCACCATCGACAACGACCTCGCAGACAGCATTCTTTCTCTCTCCCCCGAAGCCTTTGCCGCCGATATCGAACGGCAGCTCAACGGCAAACTCGGCAAAATGGAAGTAGCAGGCACAACCCACACTTATCCGCTGGTCGGCGTGCATGCCAATAAATTTTGCACTACCCGCGCCGCTCTCATCGGCGACGCCGCCGTCGGTATGCATCCCGTTACCGCCCACGGCTTCAATCTTGGCCTGGAAAGTGCCGATATTTTGGGTAAGCTGATCAACGACGCCGCCCAAAAAGGGCAAGATATTGGCGCAGCCTCTCTATTGGAAAGCTATAACACCAAGCACCAGCTCAACACCCGCCCGCTCTATCACGGCACCAACGCCATGGTACGCTTGTTTACCAACGAAACGCCGCCTGCCAAACTTTTGCGCGACATTGTGCTGCGCGTGAGTAATAACCTGCCGCCGCTGAAAAAGCTGATTACCCGGCAGCTCACAGGATAAACGGTTTACGCAACGCAAATGCCTGTCTGAAATATTCAGACAGGCATTGTTTTCAGCAAACTGCTATGTTTAGTTAACCGGCAGCTTGCATCGGGAAAAAATCACCGAAATAATTTTGGCTGATCGATCCGTTACCGCCCATGATGTCCCAAGACATGCTTGCTCCCTGCGTGTCGTCAGCAGAGAAACCGGCCGCATCAAGAATTTGCTCCTCATCAAAAAATTCTTGATCAATATCAAAATTTTGATAATTCATACTGCTTCCTTTCTTTTAGAATTATGGTTTGTTTGCTTCACAGTTTTTGAATTGCATGACAGAAACAAAACTACCGCTAAGTGAAATAAAACTACCGCATGTGGAAGTCGTAACTATACCAATAAAAACTGATCAGCAATATCACACATTAGATAATTTTTTGTTAAATTTTATAATCCGTGTGATTATTTATTTTATTTACATGCAGTTAAGACTTGAATCCGCCAGAACAGTTCAACAACCATAAGAAACAATAACTTATAAAACTAAAACAAAGCGTACAAACATCATAAAATTAACTTGCCAATCCTTTGCCAATACTGAAATTATGCGAATTCAATAAAAACACCTCAAACAAAATCGTACATTTTTTTACAATTGATTACTCAATATAAAATGCTTTATGTATGATATTTCCTACATATTTGCTGTCTAAAATAACAGCCTTGATTCATATCAAACAATCATCTCGTTTTTTTGCGTTATATTTATTTTTATTTATAAATATTCATTTATGAAAAATAACTACTTTTTCATATTTATTGAGCATAATATAGCTGTAAAAATTGAATTTTCATACAAAGCATCACACTTTATGGGCGGCAGAAACCGATCCTATTGCTACCTTAGCAACTTACGAAACCGCTCCCTTAAAGCCCAATAAAAGACAACATCTTAATAGATATGAATTTTTTATTGAAATTCCTAAAAGCGCGCATAGTGCCATGCCTACCTGAAAAACCACTTTTCAGATAGGCATTCCCCCATCCCTCATAATTCTGGTTTGACCCAATTAAGCATGACTTGTTACCGAGTAAATGGCTTAACCACATATATAAAAAAAGCAATAGGCCGGGCATTCAATCCGGCCTATTGCTTTTCAAACAAGTTAAAAAAATTTAACGCTGCCTGTTTGCTTTTTTGGTTTTTACCGTTTGCTTCGGCATAGCTTTCTTGGTCGGGCAATAATGCGCCAGTGCCGCTTTCTGAGCAGCCTCGTCCTCTGCATAAGGAGAGATATGAACATTGGTACCTTTATCAGCAGCTACATATACTGTTTGCCCCCGTGTATTGGTCACGCCGTGGTATTGATAGGGTTGCTCATCACATACATTCAATGTATAACGCACTCCGATCAGCGGCTTGCCGTTATCGGTTAAATTCAGCCACGCGCCACTGTTACCTTTTCCGATCCGTTCAAGTAGCACGAAACCGTCTTCCGGCACTTGGGTGTCAAATAAAAACAATGGTGTCATGCCTTGGGCGTCAGTTATGCCCAGATACACGCCTTCGTCGGCGTTGGCAAAGGGCAGATTCCCTGCTTTGTGCGCCAGCATAAAGGGTTTGTTTACGGCCAGTATGCCGGTGTTCGGTTCAAACAAAACAAAACGATAACCTACCCGGCCCTCACCCACTCGTGGCGCCCCTTGTGCATCATTCATAAACCCGAAAGGCGGCAAAATCTGCGGCCGGGCAATGCGGTTCATTGCTTGCTCGTGCTGCATGCTGCTACATGCGCCCAACAATAATACGGTGCTGAGCATTGCGGCGATTTGTCTCATAGTTGCGTCCTTCATTATTTAAACCGTTGCAGTTGTGCCCAACAAATCTTCCAGTTTCAAATCAATGGATCCGTCTTTGATATAAATACTGTTTTCATACACATGCCCGTCCTGCACACCGGTAAATTTCAGTGTTCTAATTTCCGGCTCCCAAATCAATTTGGACGTATCCACTACATCGCTGAAACTGATTTTGTCGTAGCCTTTCACGAAATCGGTAATCACATCATGACCGCTATTGCTGTTGAATGTGAACACAAAAGTGTCTTTACCCCGATTACCGGTAAGCGTGTCATTGCCTGCATTGCCGATGATGATGTCGTCTTCATGGCTGCCGATTAACGTGTCATTGCCGCCTTGCGGGTTGGTGTCGATCAAGTCTGCATAATGTTTATTGACATAATTGAACAGATCCCAATCTTTCATGATTTGGATTTTCTGTTCTATCGTTTTTTCTCCACTAAAGAAATAAAACATCCCATCCAACTGCTGTTTGAATGCTTCGGAAGCGTAATCATGATTCGATTTCAGATAGGCACGCAAACCGTCAATCGAATTATCAAAATCACTACCTTTAATGGTTACGCCGCCCGACTCCCAAGTTAGCTTGTCAATATTCAGCCGATCACCAACCAATACATTGGAATTATTGTAAGTATTCAAGGTCTCAACGCCGGCCTCAACATGACTGTCGGTTGCAGGAGCGGTTTTATAAGCATCCCCAACCAGCAGGCCGGAATCGGTGAAATACCCTTTCACATTAGTTACCGTGGCATTACGGTTGTCGCCGGACCATACAGACACATTGTCGTAATACATATACGCATAGGGATCTAAATGTGCAAGGTCAATAAGAGAAAGCTTAAGCTCAGAAGTAACGCTTTTCACGCCGTTGCTGATAGTGTATTTCACAGCAGGCACATCATAAAGCGTGCGGTGGTTATTAAACACATAGGAACCGTCTGCATTTAATGTGAATGCACCTTCGTTTAATTGTGCTGTATCACCTGCCTGATAAGTTAAACCGTTCACTTCAAAACCAGTTACAAAGATATTGCCTACTTCTTTACCATCCAGTTTGTTGCTGGCATTTTCCAACACATTATGAGAAATAGGATCGTATTCATTTTCATCAGTCAACTCTCCCGCTTTAGAAGTATTATCCAATACCAAGCTTAACTTAGAAGCTTTAGTCCGTTTACCTCCGCTTACGGTATAGGTAATCTCAGGAAGCTGCCACACACCGATCGGGGCATTTTTTGCCGCCAGATGGTAACTGCCGTCTGCATTCAACACGAAGCTGCCGATGTCTTTAATTTGTGCGGTTTGACCCACGCGGTAAGCCACGCCGTCAACCTTGTAGTCTGTTACGATATAATTGGCATTTTCCAACACATTGCCCCGCCCGCCATCGCCTTCGAGCCTGTGGTTTTCATCTTGGTCTTTGGGCAACTCATCCATCTGCAAACGCAGCACCGAAGATGACGCTTTATAACCATTACTCACGGTAAATGCGATTTCAGGCATTTTCCAACGGTTGTTTGGCAGGTCTTTGCTGTTGATAAAATATGAACCGTCACGGTTGATGGTCACCAAGCCCAAATTCTTCACTTCTACGGTTTCACCCGCCGCATAATAAACACCGCGCACGCTAAAGCCCGAAATATAAGGCTTGTTGTTTCCTACATATTTATCCAGCAAATTGCCGGTTTCAATACGGCTTTCCAAAGCATGGGTTTGATTGAGATTGGCAAACACATTGGCTTTGGTATTGGCTTCTGCATAATGGTTGGCGGCAATGGTTGCCGGCAGATTGATGGTTAGGGTTGATTTGTCGGCTTTCAGACCCTCTTCAGTCAGGATATTAACGGTGTATTCCACTTTCGGCATTTTCACCGATGCAACGCGCTGCCCTTCCACAGAAAAATGGTAGCTGCCGTCTTTATTCAGCACGAAAGTTCCCAGACCGAAAATCGCTGCTTTCTGGCCTGCCTGAACTTCATCCCGTTAATCACATAGTCTGCCACTTCCTGCACCGGATTGCCCAAATGATAAAGCTTTCCCTCCAACACAGAGCCGCTTACACTGCCTTTGGCATTAACCGTTTCATCGGCATCCGGATAAGCCGGATAAGTATCTGCAAAGCTGATTGTCAGCGTAGATTGGTCTGTTTGCCCGCCGCTTCCAACCGTGTAGCCCACATTAACCGGCTCTCCCGGTGTTTTGTCTTGATATTGGTGATAGAGCACATAAGTACCGTCGCTCTTAAGGGTGAAATTGCCGGTTGATTCGCCTGCCGAATAAGTTTTACCTCCGTAAGTAAAATCCAAAACCTTTACTTGGTTGTTAGCAGTGTTGGCAACATTCAGTAAAACATTTCCTTTTATCAAGCGCGTTTCGCCTACATCAAGCGCGATTTTGATGCTTTCATCGCCATCTTGCAGCAGTGGTTGTGCTTTATTAAATACAACCGCCCCCGTGTTTACTTGCCCGCTATTTCCAGATGCAGCCGCCGAAGCATGTACCACTTGACGTTCTACATCTACATGATTGTTCTTCATCCTCATACCTTTCTAAAAATAAACAGCTACACAATTTCATCATTTTCAATTGAATTGCATTTTATTCAAGTTGATTATATTTTTACAGAACAATGTTTAATTTATGTCAATAGAAATATAGCAACCTAATTGAAAGCAGTAACAAAAAGGCAAACCCTAACAATAAAAAAATAATGCCTGTCTGAAAACTTATTTTCAGACAGGCATTTATTGTTATATTCCAATAAAACCAACCAGATTTTATATATACATATCGCATATCATATTACAAATCCAATTCATGCCATAAAGCATCAACCTTAGCCACGGTTGCCTTATCACGCTCAATCACCCTTCCCCACTCACGATCGGTTTCCCCCTGCCATTTGTTGGTGGCATCCAAGCCCATTTTGCCGCCCAAACCTGAAACGGGGCTGGCGAAATCGAGGTAATCGATCGGCGTGTTTTCCACCAACACCGTATCGCGCACGGGGTCCATGCGGGTGGTAATCGCCCAAATCACTTCTTTCCAGTCGCGGCAGTCCACATCGTCGTCCACCACCACAATGAATTTGGTGTACATAAACTGGCGCAGAAAACTCCAGCAGCCCATCATCACCCGCTTGGCGTGCCCCGCATATTGTTTTTTGATGCTGACCACGGCCATGCGGTACGAACAGCCTTCAGGCGGCAGATAGAAATCAACGATTTCGGGAAACTGCTTTTGCAACAGCGGCACGAACACTTCGTTCAATGCCACGCCCAGCACGGCCGGTTCGTCGGGCGGTTTGCCGGTATAAGTGCTGTGGTAAATCGGATTCTCGCGCATGGTGATGTGTTCCACCGTAAACACGGGGAACCAATCCTGCTCATTATAATAGCCGGTATGGTCGCCGTAAGGCCCTTCCAGCGCGGTTTCATCAGGGTGGATAACACCTTCGAGCACGATTTCGGCACGCGCGGGCACTTGCAAATCGCTGCCGATACATTTCACCAATTCGGTACGCGAACCGCGCAGCAAACCGGCAAACTGGTATTCGCTCAAGGTATCCGGCACCGGCGTTACCGCGCCCAAAATGGTGGCCGGATCGCAGCCCAACACCACCGCCACAGGGTACGGCACGCCGGGGTGGGCTTTTTTATGCGCCTGAAAATCCAACGCGCCGCCGCGGTGTGCCAACCAACGCATAATCAGCTTGTTTTTGCCGATAAGCTGCTGGCGGTAAATGCCTAAATTCTGGCGTTTTTTATGCGGGCCGCGGGTAACGGTAAGCCCCCATGTTACCAACGGCGCAACATCTTCCGGCCAACAATGCTGGATCGGCAGTTTGCTTAAATCGACATCGCCGCCTTCAATCACGATTTCCTGACACGGCGCTTTTTTCACCACATTCGGCGCCATGCTCCAAATATCTTTCAGCAGCGGCAGTTTGGAAAACGCGTCTTTAATGCCTTTGGGCGGCTCCGGCTCTTTCAGATAAGCCAGCGTTTTGCCGATTTCGCGCAGCTTGTCCACACTATCCGCCCCCATGCCCATCGCCACCCGTTCGGGCGTGCCGAACAGATTGGCCAGCACGGGAAAATCATAACGCGAACCATCTTGCCGCACCGCATGCTCGAACAACAAAGCCGGCCCGCCGAAGCGCAATACGCGGTCGGCAATTTCGGTCATTTCCAAATGGGGAGAAACCGGCAAGCCGATACGCTTGAGTTTCCCTTGCGCTTCAAGCTGGCTGATAAATTCTCTTAAGTCTTTATATTTCATATAATTAACTGATAAATAAACCTGTCGAAACATTTTCAGACAGGCCTGTCTGAAAAATTTGCATTATAAAAGTGTTTTCAGACAGGGCAATTTTTAATTTTACCACTTTAAACAAAGCACTTGATCCCGGCATAAACCGAAACCAAGTGCTTGAAATACCCCTTTAATTATAGAAAAGAGCTACTTTATACAATGTCTATTGCCGTACCTTCAAATACAGCCATTGTCTGTGTGGGTGTGGAAGTACCTTCTGAATATTTGGAAAAATCAGGATTGGAAATAATCTTATCGGCAAAAACAAAATTTTCCAAATCATAACCTTGATTGAAGAAAGACTGTAATTCAATAGAATCTTCAGCGTTATAACCGGAAAATATCAAACTGCTGCCGGATTTGACAAATTTCACTTCAGATGATTTGATGCCGTCGAAACGGATGGTATCCGTACTATTGTCAGACTGATAATTGTTGATGGAGTCCTGACCGTGCCCTTTGCCGAATACATAAGTATCAGCGCCGTTGCCTCCTGTCAGGCTGTCATTGCCGATGCCACCGGTTAAGACATCGTTGCCGTCGTCTCCTGATAGGCTATCCGATCCACTTCCTCCATCCAAACTATCTTTTCCGGAAGAGCCGTTTAACGTATCATTGCCACCTAATCCCGACAGCGTACTACCTGTTGCATAAGCATATAAAGTGTCATTTTGTTCCGTACCTTTAATCACCAGTTCTTTTATAGCGGCTACATCCAGTTTGCTTTCATCATCGAAGAGAATCTGATCCACTTGATAACCGCCATCTCCATCCTTACTAAAGTAATTATTAACCCATACCGTTCCAGCGCCATCTTTAGCCGTAATATGCAAATCATTAGATGAGCGGGTAAAACAAAATCAGCTTGTTTCCAACCCTCAGTGAAGTGAATGGTATCGGTGCCGGCCTCATCATGGTTATAAACAGTATCTTTACCAAAGTTTTTACCGAAGATATAGCTGTCGTTTCCTTCACCGCCGTTAAGGGAGTCATTGCCGATACCGCCGATTAAGGTATCGTTCCCGCCTTTACCCTCCAACGTATCGTTTCCATTCCCGCCTTCCAGCGTATCCGCTCCGGCAGCACCATACAGATAATCATCACCGCCCAAACCGGCAAGTTTGCTGCCTTCCGCATACGCATAGAGATTGTCGTTCTGCTCGCTGCCGACGGTAACCAAATCTTTCAGCGCCTCAGCATTCAAAGTAGCGCCGCCGTCAAATACGATTTTTGCGCCGCCTATGCCGTCGGTGCGGAAAAAATTGCCCACTGAAATTTCTCCCGTGCCGTCTTTGGCGGTAATAACCAAACTGCTGTTTGAACGGGTAAATACCAAATCAGACTGAGTCCAACCGTCTGTTAAGCGGATGGTATCGGTTTCTTCGGGATAATCGTTTTGAATGCTATCTTTGCCGAAACCTTTATCAAAAATGTAGATATCTTCGCCTTTGCCGCCGTTCAACGCATCATTACCGCTGCCGCCGTGCAGTTTGTCGTTGCCTTCCCCGCCTTGCAGCGTGTCGTTGCCGTTACCGCCGGATAACAAATCATCTCCGGCACCGCCGTATAAAGTATCGTTGCCGCCCAAACCGGCCAGAGTGTTGCCTTCCGCATAAGCATAAAGCGTATCGTTTTGTTCCGTGCCTTTAACAACCAACTGCTTAACAGCCTCCACATCCAACACCGTACCGTCATCAAAAAGAATCTGGTCGATCTGATAGCCGCCAGCACCGTCCTTGTTGAAATAGCTGTTTACCGTTATTTCTCCGCTGCCGTCTTTTGCTGAAATCATCAGACTATCGTATGAACGGGTAAAGCTGAAATCAGACTGTTTCAATCCTTCGGTAAAGCGGATGGTATCGGAGCGGCCTTCCGAAGTGTCGTGATTGCTGATGGAATCCTTGCCGAAATTCTTGCCGAACACATAAGAGTCCGAACCCGCACCTCCGGTTAGAGCATCATCACCCAAACCGCCTGTTAAAACATCATTACCTTCGGCACCTTGTAATGTATCGTTTCCAATGCCACCATCCAGCTCGTCATCACCGGCAGCGCCATACAAATAATCATTACCCCCCAAACCGGAAAGCTTGCCTCCTGTTGCCACGGCATAAAGCGTATCGTTTTGCTCCGTACCTTGAGTAACTTGAGCACTTACCGCTTCGCCGTCCAGCTCCGTGCCGTCATCGAAAACAATTCGGTTGATTTGTTTGTCCACACCGTCTTGTGTGAAATAACCGCTGACGGAAACCACACCTGTGCCATCTTTGGCAGCGATAATCAAATCATTGCTTGAACGTGAAAAAGTGAAATCTTCCTGCTTTAATCCTTCTGTAAAGCGGATGGTATCGGTGCCTTCGGTATCGTTGTTATAGATCGCGTCTTTACCGAAATTTTTACCGAAGATATAGCTGTCGTTTCCTTCGCCGCCGTTAAGGGAATCATTGCCGATACCGCCGATTAAGGTATCGTTCCCGCCTTTACCCTCCAACGTATCGTTTCCATTCCCGCCTTCCAGCGTATCCGCTCCGGCAGCACCATACAGATAATCATCACCGCCCAAACCGGAAAGTTTGCTGCCTTCCGCATACGCATAGAGATTGTCGTTCTGCTCGCTGCCGACGGTAACCAAATCTTTCAGAGCCTCAGCATTCAAAGTAGCGCCGCCGTCAAATACGATTTTTGCGCCGCCTACACCGTCGGTGCGGAAAAAATTGCCCACTGAAATTTCTCCCGTGCCGTCTTTGGCGGTAATAACCAAACTGCTGTTTGAACGGGTAAAGCTGAAATCAGACTGTTTCAATCCTTCGGTAAAGCGGATGGTATCGGAGCGGCCTTCCGAAGTGTCGTGATTGCTGATGGAATCCTTGCCGAAATTCTTGCCGAACACGTAAATATCCGAGCCTTCGCCACCCGATAAATGATCATTGCCCGCACCGCCAACCAACACATCGTTGCTGCCCCGGCCATTCAAAGTATCATCGCCGCCTTCGCCGAACAGCACCCCGCCTTCCAGCAACACATTACCGACCGCTTTCGTTTCCAGTCTGTTGTTGGCCGCATCGCCGACAGAACCGTTTAACTCAGCTAATAATTTCAAATCATCAAGATTTTTGGTGCTAAATACAGCGCGCGCAAAACTCGCCCATTCTTTTCTAAACTCTACCGCAGCAGAAGGATTAAAAGTAAGAGCATCTAATACGGCTTCTATAGCTGAAGCTGCACCTTTAGCATTTTTTGCTTGAATTTGCTGATAAATATAACCACTGATACCATCCCAATCTATCGTCATCTTACCATTTGCATCTGTTTTAACCATTTCCACACCTAAAGCAGCTGCATAAATTTTCTGCATCCTGATGCTACCTGCCACATACTCAGAAAATTTAACAAATTCATTTTCTAAAGCTTGGCCTGCATTCGGCCCTGGATTACTACCCCAACCACTTTGCTCAAATGACTTATCTGAAAGTTTTTCCAAAACAGCCAACTTTCTGGCATCCACATTCTCACCTCTGCTATTGGGCAGAATATCGGTCACGCCGGTCCATTGATATATCAACGCATTCAGCTTGTCAGCAGAAGGATTATCTATTCCCAAATATTCTTTCAATTGAATCAAAAGGGTTTGGTCTTGCGATACAGCATCACGTAAGCTGTAAACCTTGCCAAACGGCATAATTTCGGGCAATTTAGCTATTTCTTCTGTATGTGGAAATTGCTTGATATAAGTTGTACGAGCTCCATCTGTTTTAAACCATACATCTACCGCATCAGATGTGTGTCCATCTTTCCAAATAGCAGAAGAAGCCTGCTTATGCGCATTACCGTTTTCATCTACCGTGTTTGTTTCCGTATATTTCAAATTTAAAGAAATAATTCCAGCATCATCCAAAGATTTTAATTCGCCTACATCTGACACACCATCAGAATCAGCATCCTGCCAAACCTTAAATTCCTGCCAGCGTGTATCCTTCGCGTCAAGCAAACCATTATTGTTAGAATCATACTGTTTCAGCGCTTCAAAACCATTATCTGCAAACTTTCCGTCTGTAAGCAGTGAATTATTGCCAAACAGTTCACCACCATTATCAATCATACCGTTAGCATTCATATCCAAAGCCAACAACCCGTCTTCTCTGGATACCCAACCGGTTTGTTTTGCAAAGCCGCTCTTATTATGGTCAAAATGAATATTATTACCGAGCCCGAGCGTTTTCACGCCATCACCGTTAAGATCGATAATGATCGGTGAAACCATTTGAGCCGCATCATCGGCAGATATGATGAGCTCCCGCGCCCAGTCGATAAAGGTATCATCCAAATCAACATTATCCAGCCATTCCTTTGCTTTTTTCTTATCCTCATCGCTAATCGGAATGACCTTAACACCCTCGGGATCATGACCGGCTTCAAACCATGAATTAAGGTCGGAAGAAGGTATCGGCTTGCCTGAATCAACATCAACCACAATAAACCCTTGCCCCGCATCCGTAACAATATTTTGTAATGAATGACTGTTCCATAAACCATCCACTCCGTCGCCTTCGGTTTTAGAAAGATCCTGCCAATATTTTTCCTGCACTTTTTTGCCTGCATATTTCCCAACCAAACTCATCGGATACTCCAAAGTCCAATTATTGATATTGAGGCCATGATCCTTAAAAACACTTTCATGAAAGTCACGCATATCTTTGAATGAAACATCTTCTGTAGTTTTCCCACCCCCATCATTAATTTTTTTTCCAAAGAATTCAAATAACTGTTCGCCATATCGATCCGTATATTGTTTAATTGGCTCTCTGAAAAGGTTTTACCTGAAGAAGCGGCCATAAAGTTCAATGCCGCCTGCCCGGTAACTGTTTTACCTGAGGCTACACCGCCCGCCCAGCCCGCATAGGTGTAACCCTTGTTTTGCAGCGACTGATAAACCGAAATCGCGCCGCCCACACCATTCTTATTTATTTGGTCTTTATAATTGTTGATATCTTGTTGGGTAATTATTCCTGCCATCATTCATTCTCCTATTAATAAACTACACATTAAATAGGCCTGCCTGAAACAGCTTGTGTACACCGCTTCAGACAGGCATCTTCAAATGGATTTTTAATCTGTTTCCTTGCTCAGTTTCCGTATCAATAGCCTCCGGCTCGGTAATAAAACTGCGCACGGCTTTTTCCGCTTCCGATTCGATTTTTTTCCAGTCTTTCAAAACTTGGCGATCATAGCTTAAGGAAAGCCCCACTTTCATATCTTCCAGCATCACAATATCATGCTTGCACGGAGGCTGCGGCACTTTTCTATTCGAGCATACGATATAAGAAGTAATATTTCCTGCTTGATTCCTCGCTACAAAAATATCGCTGTCATTGTGGCTTCTCAAGGCAATTTGCTCGCGATCCACATCTTTTGGTAAAACATACACTTCTAAGCCAAACTGCTTCTCCGGCAGCATGACGCGGGGAGGAAAAGTATCCGGATCGGCATATCTGTTTAATACTGTTGCCGGCATAACAGGGTAACGGGAACCGCTCAACACAGTAACACTTACCCAAGCATTACCCGGAATATTGTGTTCGCGTTCGTATGCCCTATCCGAATCTTTGCGCAAATGCCGTAACAACCCGTCTGTATAACGCATGTCGAAACCGAATGATTCGATTATCGATTGATAGGTGCGTATCGGTGGTTTGTAGTTTCTGTTCTTCTCCGGATCCCAACCGGGAGAATCATCGTATTCCAACAGCTCGGCAACAAAAGCCGACAGCTTTACCGGCTTGCCGCCTAGATTGCCTATCTGGTAAGGATGCTTATATTCGTCTCTCGGATAACCCGCCGGAATCAATTGCCCCGGCCTGAAATAAACCGGCCCCCGATCAGGTTTGGGATGCAGGTGTTTTTGAATGTAATGGTAACAGGCGGCAAACGTAAACACGGTTGCTCCCGCAATGAGAATGGCCAACAAGAATTTTGCCGGTTTAATAGGCATATTCTCTCTCCATATCAATTATGCATCTGTTATTTATTAAATCAATCGACAATGCCTGTCTGAAAAAGTTTCAGACAGGCATGGGAGTGGGGTGCAGAGCATCAATCCTGCTTGAAGTTGCTGCCATAGATAACCTCCTCCAATTTAACAATCAATTTAAATCTGATTCTTCGTAATAATAATGCGGATAATCCAACATATCCCCGCAATTGTTTAAAAAATAAATATCGGTAAACCGGGATTTATAGGTTTCCTTTTGTCTATAATTTTTTTGATATGCGATTTTATCGAACCCCGTAGACAATTCACGGGTTTGGAAGTAGAAATTACCTATACCTTGCTCTCTTATATCCATGTGAATAGGAATGCGATTTTCATACGGAAAAATTGCAGTACCACTACCATACAATTCTTTGTGTTGTATGCTTTGTATCTGTTCTGCCGTAATCACGCGGCAACAATCAGAGCCATAAACTGCTTGCCCGAAATCCCTACCAACCAAGCTATATCCTTGATTCCCGTTTTGCTTCATGTATTGCACCATATCATCCGCCGAATGTAGTGCTTTCGCCTGATATACGGCCAATAAGGATGGATCAGAAGGATGGATACCGGAATGGAATTCTTCATCCCAGCGGGCATTGCTATAATCAACCGGCAAAAACCAAACACGGCAATTCAGGTCATCACTGTGGCAAAAACCGTGAGTAAGCAATGTTTCCCATTCGTCATTTACATTGATTGTTTTTACTCTTTCATTGCGGTAGGCATCCGCGATATTCATTAGGTATTTGGAAAAACTTACCATCGCTTTTTCCTGTAATTCCTGCCGGGTGTAAAATTTCCTATCTTTCCAGCAATAACCTGCTTTATTTTTTGCACGGTATTCTTCTTCGGAAACAAATAACGGTTTCGGGTCTTTCGCAACCAGTGCTTCCCAATGTTGATACAGGCCAGGCACTTTGGTTTCGTAAAGATAAGTGCCTACCGCTGCCATCACCATGCACAAGAGTAAAAATATCAATGCCGCCAACACATGGTGGCGGCGCTTTTTCTTTTGTGTGGGAGTTTTATTTGCCGGGTAATCCATTTCTTATTCTGCTACCACTATATTTAGTCATTTTGGTTAAATTCATTGACAATGCCTGTCTGAAAAGGTTTCAGACAGGCATCTTCAAATCGATTTTTAATCTGTTTCCCTGCTCAGTTTCCGTATCAATGGCCTCCGGCTCGGTAATAAAACTGCGCACGGCTTTTTCCGCTTCCGATTCGATTTTTTTCCAGTCTTTCAAAACTTGGCGGTTGTAACTTAGCGAAAGCTCCACTTTCATATCTTCCAGCATCACAATATTATGCTTGCACGGAGGTCGGCTTACTTTTCCATTAAAACATACAATATAAGAAGTAATATTTCCTGCTTGATTCCTCGCTACAAAAATATCGCTGTCATTGTGGCTTCTCAGGGCAATTTGCTCACGATCCACATCTTTTGGTAAAACATACACTTCTAAGCCAAACTGCTTCTCCGGCAGCATGACGCGGGGAGGAAAAGTATCCGGATCGGCATATCTGTTTAATACTGTTGCCGGCATAACAGGGTAACGGGAACCGCTCAACACAGTAACACTTACCCAAGCATTACCCGGAATATTGTGTTCGCGTTCGTATGCCCTATCCGAATCTTTGCGCAAATGCCGTAACAACCCGTCTGTATAACGCATGTCGAAACCGAATGATTCGATTATCGATTGATAGGTGCGTATCGGTGGTTTGTAGTTTCTGTTCTTCTCCGGATCCCAACCGGGAGAATCATCGTATTCCAACAGCTCGGCAACAAAAGCCGACAGCTTTACCGGCTTGCCGCCTAGATTGCCTATCTGGTAAGGATGCTTATATTCGTCTCTCGGATAACCCGCCGGAATCAATTGCCCCGGCCTGAAATAAACCGGCCCCCGATCAGGTTTGGGATGCAGGTGTTTTTGAATGTAATGGTAACAGGCGGCAAACGTAAACACGGTTGCTCCCGCAATGAGAATGGCCAACAAGAATTTTGCCGGTTTAATAGGCATATTCTCTCTCCATATCAATTATGCATCTGTTATTTATTAAATCAATCGACAATGCCTGTCTGAATAAGTTTCAGACAGGCATACGATATACCTCAAACACAGCCAACCTTTCATTTTAAATCAAGCACTCTTCATTCTATTATCAAAACAATATATTAAAAGCACGCTATAATTTAAAAATTCCAACATTAAAATCATTTCGGAGATATACATGCCAAAATCCAACCGCATTCTTTGCCGCGAGATGAGCCTCTTGGCTTTCAACCGCCGCGTGCTGGCACAAGCGCAGGATACGCGTGTTCCGCTTTTGGAGCGGCTGCGTTATTTGTGCATCGTTTCTTCTAATCTCGACGAATTTTTCGAAGTACGTATCGCCTATCTGAAACGCGAGCAGAAAGCCCGACCCGGTCTTTTACTTGACAGCGGTCTGACACCGGCGGAAACCATTGCCGCCACTACGCAGGAAGCGCGTGCCATTATCCGCGAGCAATACCAGCTGCTCAACGACGAACTGTTGCCCCAGCTGCGCGAAGAAGGCATCAGCTTTTACCGCCGCCGCGAATGGAGCGCCGCCCAACGCGCATGGATTGAAGACTATTTCGACCGCGAGCTGCTGCCGATACTGACTCCCATCGGACTTGACCTTTCCCACCCGTTCCCACGCCCGTTAAACAAATCGCTCAATTTTGCAGTTGAACTGGAAGGCACAGATGCTTTCGGACGCGCTTCAGGCATGGCAATCGTACAAGCACCGCGTATTCTGCCGCGCATCGTACGCATGCCGGACAACCTGTGCGGCAAGCGCTGCGGCTTTGTGTTCTTATCATCCATTTTGCATGAATATGTACACAAACTTTTCCCCGGCATGACCATCAAAGGCTGTTACCAATACCGCCTCACGCGCGACAGCGATCTCACTGTGGATGAAAGCGACCTGCAAAACCTGCGCAAAGCCATCCAAAACGAATTGCGCGACCGCGAATACGGCGACGGCGTACGGCTTGAAGTAGCCAACAATTGCCCCGAACACATCAGCGCCTTTCTGCTCAACCAGTTTAAGCTGACCGAAGACGAGCTTTATCAAATGGAAGGCCCGGTAAATTTGGTGCGCCTGATGGCCGTGCCCGATATGGTTGACCGTCCGGACTTAAAATTCCCGCCGAAATCTGCCGTTGTGCCGCAGCGTTTGGCTAAAGGCGAATCTGTAATCAACGCCATCCGCAAAAAAGACATTCTGCTGCACCATCCCTACCAATCATTCGATCCGGTGGTTCAGTTTATCCGTCAGGCAGCTTACGATCCCGATGTGGTTTCCATGAAAATGACCATTTACCGCACCGGAACCAATTCCGAGCTGGCCGACGCGCTGCTCGATGCGGCATTAGCGGGTAAACAGGTTACGGTTGTGGTGGAATTGATGGCACGCTTCGATGAAGCGAACAATGTGAGCTGGGCCAGCAAGCTGGAAGAAGCCGGTGCGCAAGTGGTTTACGGCGTGTTCGGTTATAAAGTCCACGCCAAAATGGCTCTCGTTATCCGCCGCGAAGAAGGCAAGCTCAAACGCTACGCGCATGTGGGCACGGGCAATTACCATCAAGGTACATCGCGCATTTATACTGATTTCGGTTTGCTGACCGCCGATGAAGACATCACAGATGATGTCAACACTTTATTCTTGGAAATCACAGGCTTAGGGCAACCCACGCGCTTGAAAAAGCTCTATCAAAGCCCGTTTACCCTGCACAATCTGATTATGCAGAGCATACATCGTGAAGCGCAAAACGCCCGCGCCGGCAAACCTGCTGCAATTAAAGCCAAAATGAATGCTTTGTTGGAGCCCACCGTAATCGAAGCATTATACGAAGCATCGAAAGCCGGCGTACAGATTGACTTGATCGTGCGCGGCCCCTGCGCCTTACGCCCTCAAGTGAAAGGCCTGTCTGAAAACATCAGGGTGCGCTCCATCATCGGCCGCCAGCTCGAACACGCCCGCGTTTACTACTTCTATAACAACGGTGCTGAAAACACCTATATCTCCAGTGCCGACTGGATGGGGCGTAATTTCTTCCGCCGCATCGAAACCTGCACACCGATTGAAGACCCCGAGTTCAAAGCCCGCATCATCCGCGAAGGCTTAACACTTGCTCTGGCCGACAACCAAAAAGCCTGGGATATGAACGGCGACGGAACCTATACCCGCGTCATACCTGTTAAAGGTGAAAAACCGGTAAACTTGCAGGACGATTTGTGGGAAGAATACGGCAGCTAACTCAACAATCAACCGCCTGATTAACGACAATGCCTGTCTGAATGTTTCAGACAGGCATTGTTTATCACTAGAGTTAAGCCCGAGTATGGCAAACGTACCATTTTTAAATTGGTTCGCTATATTAAGTCGGCTATTCTTCGTCTAACTTATCTTCTTCCGCTTTATCAAAGCTCAAATCCTTACTGCCCGACACATTATAAATTTTCATAATGTCGCTCAAAATCGCTTTAAAATCGATTTCCAAATCCTTCAGAAGCCCTGTTCTTATATCAAACACCCAACCATAAACTATCGGATAACCCTGCTTCACATAAAGCTTTTGAATCATCGCCATTTTAATGATGTTGACGCATTGTTCCTGCACATTCAATTCCACCAAACGGTCATAACGCGCCTGCTGGTCTTCAATCGCATCCAGCTCGTCGCGGTGCAGGCGGTACACATCGCGGATATTGCGCAACCAGGCATTCAGCGCACCGTGGTCTTGCTGCTCCATTGCCGCCGCCACGCCGCCGCAATTGTAATGCCCGCACACGATGATGTGCTTCACTTTCAAATAACGCACGGCATAACGAATCACCGACGAAGAGTTCATATCAATCGGATTAACGATATTCCCCACATTGCGGTGAACAAACACTTCGCCCGGCTGCACACCCATCAACTCTTCAGCGGTTACACGGCTGTCGGAGCAGCCGATATAAAGGAACTCGGGCGACTGGATGCGCGCCAGCGTATCAAAATAATGAGGGTCTTGCCGGAGCTTGGATTCCACCCATTTGCGGTTGTTTTCGAAAATAGCTTTATATGAATCGCTCATGCCATGTTCCTTTTTAAAATTAATGATGCGCCGGCGTCAGCTTATAATCCGCTTACCCAATATCACTACATCCGCCCTTTTACCGTCCAAATCACACACTTCAGGCAGCCGGCCCCACTCTTTGAAACCAAACGATTCAAACAAACGGATGCTGGTATGGTTATGCCCGAAAATCACGGCCAATACATTTTCCATACCCAAAGACGGCGCTTTTTCCAGCATATAGCGCAGTAAATCTTTGCCCACGCCGATGCCGCGCATATCATGGCGGACATAAATACTGATTTCCGCGCTGATATGGTAAGCCGGGCGGGGATAATAATCGCTGAAACCGCCCCACGCAAGCACTTCGCCCGTTTCGTTTTTCATCACATAAAGCGGGCGCTGCCCTTTATGCGCATCAAACCACGCCTGCCGCTCCTGTGTTGAAACCGGCATCAAATCGGCAGTAGACTGCCTGGTGGAAACAGTGCTGTTGTAAATCTCAACAATCGCAGGCAAATCGCCTTGCTCCGCAAGCATCATGGTATAACGCGGCATAGAGATTCCTTTCAGACAGGCATTGTGGAAATACGGCAACGGAACAGCTATTGTATGGCTGAGGAAAGCTCACAACTTATCCTCCAAACCTATGCCCATTAAATGGGCCAAATGTTGGGCCGCTGCGCGAAACTCAGGAATATCTTCAGACCTGCTATGCACAAACTGCAACAAGGTTAATTCAGGAGCCGGATAAGGGCTGCGGTATTCCAATGTTAAGAACGGTCTTCTGCTCTGGTTTGAAACTGATAAATCAGGAGATTATGCTCATCCTGCACGGCAAGTTCGCGAATACACTTGCCGTTATCCAGCTGATAAAGCGTTCTTTCCGCCGAAACAAACCGCCAGCCTTCAGATAAACCGAGGTGTATCGACTTTTCCCTCGCTTTAACCCGCCAATATAAATCGAGCAGAATAAAAGCCAAACACACGACAAACCAAGCCAAGCCGGCATAATCCAAAGCAACCGCCAAAACCAGCAAACCCACCAAAACAATCAGCGTTTTTTCGATATAGGAAAGATAAGGAGCAAATACTGAAGGGGATGCCACTAACACCGGCCACTCCGCCTGCCCATCCGCAGAAAGCAGGTCGTGCAAAACTTCCCGCCCTGTTTTCGCAACTGCTTCATCCATATTTTTCAGACAGGCATTGTGGTTAACGTATCAAACCGGAAATTTCTTTAAACGCCTCGTGTTTGGCATCTTGCAGTAATTGGAACAATACACTTTCCACATTGCTCACAACTGCGCCGGCATCCCTCATCTGCTGCAAAGCATTGTCTTTATTTTGCAGCTTGCGGGAAGAAGTACACTCAAACGGCACATAAACCTGAATACCCGCACGGCTTAAGTCCAACACGGTTTGCAGCATACACACATGGGTTTCCGCACCAATCAGTATCACATGCCGCACTTGCCGGTTAGCCAGCTTTTTCTCAATTTCCGGCAAATAAGCGGAAAAGCGCGTTTTCTCATAAACTGGGGCATTTTTAGTAAGCTCGGCAATTTCCGGCAGGGTTTTGCCCAAGCCTTTAGGGTATTGCTCGGTTACTTGAATCGGAACATTCAGCTTGTTCAAACCTTTCAACAGCACGGTACACGATTGCAGCATAACTTCCGAAGCATGTAGCGCCGGCATCAAACGCTCTTGAATATCGACCACAATGCATTCGGTATTATTGGTTTTCAATTGGTTTGCCATGTGTTTTTTCCTTTCCAACATTGTGTGTTATATAGCAAATAAACTTAACTTTTGCTACCTGCTGTCTTGTATCAAAAATAAGTTTATTTGCTATAACTGTTATAAAAATTAATATCTAAATACAAGGCAAGACAAAGCATTTCGAATATTAAGTTCCATAACCATACTGGCTGTGAAACAGCCGCGCCGTGTCTTACCCTGTTGATTCAGTTTACTATTATTGATGCCTGTCTGAAAACTTCAGAAAACCGGTTTCTGCAAAGCCAACATCATGTTTCGCGGCAGCTAAAACCTTTTTCAGACAGGCATTCGACACAACACTGCCAACCTTGCCTATCCGCTTGATTTTATAACGAAACAGAATCAAAAATGATCCTTCCTTGGTTACATATCTCCTTAATCAGGAGCGGTAATCGGCATTGATGGCCACATATTCTTTCGTTAAATCACAGGTATAAACCACTGCTTTTTCCAAGCCTTTGCGCAGGTCGATGCGCACAGTGATCTCAGCCTCATTCATAACACGCTGCCCTTCTTCTTCGGTATAGCTTGCGGCTCTGCCGCCTTTTTCCGTCACCAAAACATCACCGAGCCACATCCGCAGATGCTCTGTATCCACATCTGCACCGGAATAACCTATCGCCGCCAAAAGCCTGCCCAAATTAGGATCGCTGGCAGAAAAAGCGGTTTTCACCAATGGGGAATGTGCCACTGCATAAGCCACCTTCCGGGCTTCTTCCCGGCTTTCTGCATTTTCTACCGATACAGTAATGAATTTGGTCGCCCCTTCACCATCACGCACAATTGCTTGTGCCAACTCGAGCGCCAAGTCTTGCAGCAACGCTTTGAGCTGATCATAACGCGGGTCGGCTATATTATCGATTTCACTCTGCCCGCACCGGCCCGTAGCGATAATCACGAAACTGTCGTTGGTGCTGGTGTCGCCATCAACTGTGATGCTGTTAAACGTCGCATCGGCGATTTCTTGTGTCATCAGTTGCAGCACCGGCTGTGCGACTTTGGCATCGCAAGCAATAAAGCCGAGCATGGTCGCCATATTCGGGCAAATCATGCCCGCGCCTTTGGAAATACCGGTGGCCGATACGGTGTGGTTCTGCCCCACTTGGCCTGACCGACTGGCCGATTTGGGTATGGTGTCGGTAGTCATGATGGCACGCGCAGCATCCGCCCAAGTGGCCGGTCTCATGCGCGACAATGCGGTAACGATTTTATCGGCGGGTAATGGCTCCAGAATCACACCGGTAGAAAACGGTAACACCTGGGTAGGGTTGCAGCCTAATTTTTCCGCAGCCGCCACACACACTTCTTTTGCTCGCTCACGCCCTTCTGCACCTGTGCCTGCATTGGCATTACCTGTGTTCACCACCAACGCGCGTACACCATCTTCATCAAACAAATGCTGTTTGGCAATATGCACAGGGGCGGCACAAAAACGGTTTTGTGTGAACACGGCTCCAATGGTGTTTTTCTCGCTCAATACAAACAGCGTCAAATCATCGTGTTCGGCTTTCTTGATGCCTGCCTGCCCCACAAAAATACCCACTCCGTCGATGCTCAATAATTCATCAACTTCTTTTTCGCGTAAATTGACTGCCATTATTTTTCTCCTTGTTGTTTTTCATCGGAGGCACCCGCTTGTGCCAACTTGGCGGAGCGCTCTGCCGCATATTCTTCTTGAATACGGTGGCGGTAGCGCGCTCCGGCCAAATGATAAAACGGTTTGGGGCTGAACTGGCGCGATACTTGGGAAGCAAAAATTGAACCAATCAGCAACCAGAATAATAAGTTTTGGCTACCGGTCATCTCCATCACTACCACGCTGGCGGTAAGAGGTGATTGCGTAGCAGCTGCCAAAAATGCCGTCATACAGATCAAAACCACCACATTCGTGCCAATCTGTATGCCGGATAAATCAGAAATGTGCTGCCCTATCATAGCACCGATTGTGAGGCATGGCGTAAAAATACCACCCGGAATACCCGCCCAATAAGATAAAACCGTCGCCACCCATTTTGCAACCGCCACACCCGCAGGCGCCTCATACATACCGCGCAAAGCATCTGATGCTTGATGGTATC
The DNA here is from genome assembly GCF_001308015.1 of Neisseria sp. 83E34. Taxonomy (GTDB): domain Bacteria; phylum Pseudomonadota; class Gammaproteobacteria; order Burkholderiales; family Neisseriaceae; genus Neisseria. The sequence continues at coordinate 56,785 of NZ_LGYH01000003.1, read as the reverse complement.
CCGTGCCGAACGTTTCACCCTGATAAAGCGTACCAACTGCCGCCAGCAGCAAACCCATCAATCCCGCAAGTATCACAGGATGCCGACGCACCCAGCCACGCACCCACTTCGGGGTAACCGCATCCACACCTTTGGAAAGCAAACGTGCAAACAACCCGCCCGCCACGCCGCACACCAATGCACAACCCAGTACCCAAACGATCATATTCGGTAATTCAAACCCTCTGAAGCCGCGAAAATACGGGTTATTGCCCTCCAACGCCACCAATACGAAACCCGAAGCCAGAATGCCAATAAAAATCTGTCTCTCCCAACGCAGCATCACACCACGCCCAAGCTCTTCAATTGCAAATACCACACCTGCCAAAGGCGCATTAAATGCCGCCGCCAAACCTCCCGCAGCACCTGCTGCCAACAAATCGTTTTCCTGCAAACCCTTAAACGCCAAATTACGCTTCTTGCACCAGCGGCCCCACTCGGCCATTACTGCCGCACCCACCTGAACCGAAGGGCCTTCACGACCAATAGATGCGCCAATCAGCATACCGAAAAAAGTCAGCGGAATTTTCAAAAGCGTACGCCCAAACTGCACCAAACGTGTTTTATTCGCACCGTAGGGCAACGAAAGCGAAGCCAATACTTGAGGAATACCGCTACCCGAAGTGTAAGGCGCATAACGGCGGGTAAACCACGCAATCACCATCAACCCGAAAGGCAGGGCCACCCAGGCAAACCACGGGTATTGCTGCACCAAACGGGCATTTTCTTCCAATGCCCAATCAGCCATTTTGGCAAATATCAAAGACACCAAAGATACCAAAGCCGCCCCAATTAGCAAAAACGAAAAAGCTATCGTTTTGCGAGAGAGGCGGCGGGTTTGTGAAAGTTTGTGCATCAGCGCCCGATCCATACGGCGCCAGAAAGATGGTTTATGTTCCATATAAATAAAATGTAGATGGAGAATATGAGCTATGAACTGAATATTTCATACTGCGTTATCTCGCCTTCCCATACTATTTGTACTGTCTGTAGCTTACAGCACCGTATGAAATTTCAATTCTCACAATTGTAGGAATAATCATAAGATTGGTTTATACAGCCGACATCCGAAACCCTGATACCTTAAAACTTTTCAGACAGGCATACATTTCACAACAAAAAACAAACTAAAAAGGTTTTAATTCAAAACATTTATCCTATTTGCAATATCTAATCGAATCGGTGCTTTTTACATACGGAAGGCCGTAGAAATCGCCAATCTCCACGGCCTTTACAGTACATGCCAAAAAAATACTTTTAATCCGTTGTATACCAAATAAAACCAAGTTTCAAGCCATCGGGTCGAAACCCAAACCAACACCACACTAATCAGATAAGAAGCTGAAGCAAACAACAAAGTGAAATTATCATTAGGGCGCGGATTTCCATTCAAATTAGGGATCCAATTATCCTTTAAATAAATACCATATAAAAATTGTGCGAACACAACGCTCAACACCAACAAGCCCAATGGCCTGAGCAAAAAGCCGGTCGCGGCTAATACAAACGAGAGCTTGAAGAGAATCTCGTCAATATGCCACCCCTCCCCCGCATCATTACAGCGTTTCATCAACAGCTTATGCTGATAATAAACCAGCCCGCAGCCTGCCAGAATGAACATCGTTATGGTTTTTTTTGTATTAAGCAACAAAACAGATGGAGTATAACGACCATAAGAAGCCGCCTCCAATACATCCCGCATCAACCACATCATTGCAAACAATACAATGATGGAAGGCAAACAATAAGCCGCAAATCGTGCGCGGCTCAACCGGTTATTCGGAAAACCTTTCTGCTTATATTTCATCGCTATTTATAATTGAGTAAAACATTTTTAATTTAACTGATCGGTAAACAGGTCTTCTTCAGAAGCTGCCACTTTAAAATCTTCATTGGCCCATGCACCCAGATCTATCATTTTGCAACGCTCACTGCAAAACGGGCGGTATTGATTATCAGCAATCCAAGCTACTTTATCACCACATGTCGGACACTTCACCATTAATACTTCCGCCATAATTCATTTCCATTTTAATGCAAACTTCTAAGCTTGTTCTCTCCACCGCAAAGGTACTGTTGAATTACCAAATTGCGATAATAGCGTAGTGCAAAAACCCTTACTTTTCTAATTGTCTAAATCCAAATTGAGAAAACATGCTTTTCAAATTTTAAGCACTACTTAATCTTACCTTCAGCAAATTTTTGATAAAAACGGTGTAGACGCCCTATTTTTTCTTTCAATTCGTCCGCTGAAGCGTTATTTCTTAAAATATCATCTGCCACAGCCCACCGCTCCTTATCACTCGCTTGAGCAGCCATAATACGCCGCACTTCTTCTTCTTTCAGGCTGCTACGCTGCATAACGCGTTTCAAACGGATTCCCAGCTCACAATCAATCAATAAAATCCGATCAACTAGAGCCCGGAATGCTGGTTTTTCTGTTAATAACGGGATCTCAACCACACCATAAGGCCTATCTGAATAAATTGCCTGCTGCCTACTTATCTCAGCTGAAATCAAAGGATACATCAAAGCTTCAAGCTTATTTTTGGCTTCTTCAGAGGAAAATACCAGATCTCTTAACGCCTCTCTTTTCAGACAGGCATTTTCATCAAATAAAGCATCCCCGAATGCCTCTCGGATAGCAGGCAATGCTGCGCCATTCGGCGCAGTTAATTGCCTGCTGATTGCATCAGCATCAATCAAGGGCACCCCTAAATACAAAAACTCGGCAGCAGCCTGAGATTTACCACTGCCGATTCCTCCGGTTAACCCGATCCAAATAGTCACATCAATCCTGAAGAATTAAGCCACCAGGCAATGCCTCTGCGCAAAGGTTCGTTTGCAACAAAAGCCAGCCAACCGGCAATGGCTAAGCTGGGGCCGAATGCAATCTGCTGCTGCGTATTGACTACACGCATCACGATAGCCGCAACCAAACCTACTAAAGCTGCAACGAAAATAATCACCGGCAGAGAGCTAACACCCAACCACGCCCCAAAAGCGGCAAACAATTTAAAATCACCACCACCCATACCGTCGATACCACGGATTTTTTTGAATATATAGTTAAGCAACCACAAGCTGGTATAGCCGACTATTGCACCTAAAACGGCTTGCTGCAAAGGCACGAACTTACCGTTCAGATTATAAATCAGACCCAGCCAAATCAAAGGCAGCGTTAAAGAATCAGGCAAGTATTGTGTATCTGCATCGATGAAAGTTAAAGCAACCAACAACGCTGTGAATACCAAACCACCCAGCGTTAGCCAGCTCCAACCATATTGATAGGCGACCACACCAAATAAAATTCCTGTAAGCAACTCCACCAAAGGGTAACGCAGACTGATAGGGGCATGGCAACTACCGCATTTCCCTTTTAATAACAGATAGCTGAAAATCGGAATATTCTGCCAAGGCTTGACGCCTGCCCCGCATTTAGGGCAACGTGAAGGCGGTTGAGCCAAAGTAAACGGCGCTTGCTCCTCTGCTGTTGCTTCTATATTAAGATGTTCTTTAGCAAATAGCGTCCACTGTTTCTCCATCATTACCGGAATACGGTAAATCACCACATTTAAAAAGCTGCCGACCAATAACCCGAACAATACCGCCAACGGCACCACGAAAGGCGCATAAACTTCAGCCACCATATTAGCCCACAACATTACCCAGATTGAACAAGGGCAGATACATGGCAACCAGAATCACACCAATAATAGAACCCAATACCACCATAATGATTGGTTCCATCAATGAAGATAACTGGGCAACAGCATTATCCACTTCATCTTCGTAAAATTCCGCCGCTTTATTCAACATATCTTCCAAAGAGCCGGCTTCTTCGCCGATAGAAGCCATTTGCAATACCATGTTCGGAAAAAGCTCCGTACTTTGCATACTGGATGTCAGCGACATACCTTGGTTCACTTTTGCACGAATGTCTTGTGTTGCTTCTTCATACAAAATATTACCTGAAGCCCCCGCAACTGAATCAAGAGCTTCCACCAAAGGAACACCTGCTGCAAACAAGCTGGAAGTCGTCCGCGCCCAACGTGCAATCGTTGCCTTTCTGACAATATTGCCGAAAATCGGCACACGTAATAACCACGCATCTACACGGCGTTGCAAGCTGGGAGAGTTTTGCACGGCTTTGACTGCAGCAATTACGGATCCAATCATCACAATAATCATTAACCAACCCCACTCTACGAAGAAACGGGAAATAGTCATCATCACTTGGGTCAGTCCGGGCAATTCTGCACCCATACCTTCATACACTTTACCGAATTCGGGTAATACAAACATCATCATCACCATTACCAAAGCAATGGCAACCACCACAATGGCAATCGGGTAAGTTAATGCACTTTTCACTTTCTTTTTAATAGCTTGTGTTTTTTCTTTGTAAAGCGCCAGTTTATCCAACAAGCTCTCAAGCACCCCGCCTGTTTCACCGGCGGCAATCAAGTTGCAGTAGAATCGGTCGAAGTATTTTGGGTGTTTGGCAAAAGCCTTCGACATCGGGCTACCTTGCTCCACATCGCCGCGAACCTGCATCAGCAGTTGTGTCATCGAAGGGTTTGAATGGCCGCGCGCAACAATCTCAAACGCCTGCATTACTGGCAGACCTGCTTTCATCATCGTAGCCAACTGGCGGGTAAACACCGTAATGTCCGCCTGCGTGATTTTTTTCTTGCGTGTGCTTTTTACTTTACTGATCCGCAAAGGTTTAATATTGCGACGCTGCAATTTTTTGCGGGCTTCTTCCTCGTCTTTCGCAACTACTTCACCGCGCACAATCTGATCAGTCAGCGTATTTTTGCCTTCGAACGTAAAACGTTTACCTTTGTCTTTAGTGCCAACGCCGAAAAGACCGCCCGTATTTTGATTTGATGCCATTATTATTACCTTTAATATATTAGTATTGTTTAAAGTTTTAATTAATCATTTGTGCTTGCCAACACCTCTTCCAAAGAAGTGATGCCCTGCATAACTTTTAACAAACCGGCACGGCGCAAATCAACCATGCCTTCTTTGTAGGCCATTGCCAAAATATCGACTTCGTTACCGCCTTCCATAATCACACGCTGCATTTCTTCGGTAATCGGCATAACTTCATATACACCGGCACGGCCTTTAAAACCTTTTCCACGACAACGGTCACATCCAACCGGACGGTATAGCGTCCAATCTTTAGCCAAATCCTCATCTGTAAAACCGGCATGTTTCAATGCCTCAACAGGCGGGCGTTCTACAGGCACCTTACAGCTACATAAGCGACGCAACAACCGTTGGGCCATGATCAAGCTTACCGAACTGGCGATATTAAATGGTGCGACACCCATATTAAGTAAACGAGAAAGCGTAGCTGGAGCGTTATTGGTATGCAGGGTTGAGAATACCATATGGCCGGTTTGCGAAGCTTTGATTGCGATATCCGCAGTTTCCAAGTCTCGGATCTCACCCACCATGATGATATCCGGATCCTGCCGCAAAAATGCTTTCAATGCAGAGGCAAACGTAAGACCTTGTTTTTCATTAACGTTCACTTGGTTAATACCGGGCAGGTTAATCTCGGCCGGGTCTTCCGCAGTGGAAATATTGACATTTTCAGTATTGAGAATATTCAAACAGGTATAAAGCGAAACCGTTTTACCCGAACCCGTCGGCCCTGTTACCAATACCATGCCGTAAGGGCGGTGAATGGCTTCAAGCAGTAATTCTTTTTGGAACGGTTCAAAACCTAATTGGTCGATATTGAGGGTGCTGGCATCTGAATTCAGAATACGCATTACCACCTTTTCGCCAAACAAAGTGGGCAGGGTATTCACACGAAAATCAATCGGACGCCCGTGCTTGGAGAAGGCAATTTGAATACGGCCGTCTTGGGGTACGCGTTTTTCGGAAATATCCAAACGCGCCATTACCTTAATACGCGAAGCCAATTGTCCCCTCACAGCCAACGGCGGTTGTACAACCTCGCGCAGCTGGCCGTCTACACGGAAACGTACACGGGCGACTTGCTCGTAAAACTCAAAGTGAATATCTGACGCACCGACACTGAGCGCGTCGGATAATGTTTTATGGATGAACCGCGGAATCGGGCCGTCTTCAGCTTCTTCATTATCGATATAGAGTGTTTGCGAGGAAGCAGCGATCTCCTGCTCCATGCTCATTTCTTTCAGAATCGAAGTGGATCGTTGGCTTTGCCACTCTAATATCGAATCAAGCTGGTCGCTGCGTACCACAACCAAGTCGAAAGTTACGCCGGCTGTAAATGCGATTTTTTGATAAGTTTGGATTTGCGTGGGATCGGCAACAGCCAAGAAAACCTTGCCGCCTCTTCTGAAAATCGGCAAACAGCGGTTTTGTACCATTGTTTCTTCCGACAGAATGTCGGTCAGCACATTGCTTCTGGGATAGTAAGATAAATCCAGCAACGGATAACTGAATACTCTTGCCAACAAACCGGCCAAAGCTTCCGGCGTAATAATGTTGGCTTCAAACAACATTGGCGCAACATCTTTATTTTGATTTTTTTTCAGCGCTTCTTGAAATCCCGCTGCCTGTTCATTAGAAATAACCTGGCTTTGCACCAAAATACGAAGTAAACCTACACTCATTTTATTCCAACCAATCTGAACATTATTTTGCGGCAGCTAACCGGCAAAACAGTGAGTCCCCAAATAGTGTTTTTAAAATTATGAAATAACAGGATTATAGAATAACTTGTCATGACATCATACCGGCTTGCTTAACTTTACCTGGCAATATGGGATATAGGAAAACGAGCGTTTGTTTTATGAAAAAAATTGCAACTATTTTACGACAATCATCCATCTCATTTTTCAGACAGGCTTATCCGCCACAATGCCTGTTTGAAAAACACAAACACCAGCTGATAAGGCTTTCTGGTATATAATCAACAACATTTTTCCACCCGCCTGTCTGCTTAAATTTAGAGGCCGATATCATGAATCCGCACACACTTCCCGACCCCCGTCCTTACCCGACCGACCCTGTTAAAAACGACTTATTGCTCTACGCAGGCCAGATTGCGCACTCAAAAAGCGGTGCACAAAGAAAGCTGGCGGAAGAATCGCTGCATGCAGGTATTTTCGGCATGTTGCAGCAAAACCATTATTTAGGTTTGTCCGTAGCCATGAGCATGGTGCCGGACGCTGTAACTTACTGCGCATTATTGGATAGTCTGAACAACGTATTACAAGCCAAAACCGATGATGAAATCCAATGGTTTGCTTTGCCTGTGGTTTTGGTGGCCGGCTGCAATCAAGATTTAGAAATTTCCGGCAAATCGCCGACCATCGAGCTGGCCGCCTGTTTAGCCAATTATCCGCACAGCCGGGCACTCACTCATGCCACATGGCTGCCAAACTTAGTTTCCGCTTCGCGGCTTTCCGCCATCAATGCAGGGCAATGGTTTGCAGCCAAACAAAACACGGAAGCCGCCGCAGAGTTGGCTGCATCTTTCCCCGAAGAAAGCATTGCCATTCCTTCCGGCCAGTCGGTGCACGTTGTTTTTGCATTGGGATACGGCAGCCGCGCACTTTTGCCCGCACTCGGCATGAACTTGCGTGAAGCCGCCCTGCCGCTGATGCAGGTATGGCAGGAAAACCTAGCTGCTCCCAAACTCACCCTATTTACCAATCCTTTACCGCCTTCCACCCCACTGCACGCGCTTACCGACGGCAGCCACATGCGCTTGCGAATGGCCTTAGATGTGTTTTCCGCCAATGCCATCCGCGCCATCCGATTGCAAAGCCCGCGTGTCGGCGTAGTGGTGGCTGCGCAAGCCGGCGGTAAACTTTTATTTGGATTCAGCGCCACAGACCACCGCTTCGGCCTGCAGCCGCAAGTTTTCTCCTGGCCGCTCTCGCCCATGGACCGCATCGAAACCATACAGCAAGATTTTTTAGACTTAATGGTTGAATGCCAAGTGGAACACATCCGCCTGCTGCACGCTGTTTTGCCTGAAAGCGGAGAGCTGCCGGATTATGAACAAGCGCTCAAACTGGCCGGACACAACCCTCTGTTTTCACAAGAATCCTAAACAGAAAATCTGCAAATCCGCATGAAAAACACCCAAAATATCCTTTTCGTTTGCCTCGGCAATATTTGCCGCTCCCCCATGGCGGAATATGTGTTCCGCCACAAAGTGCAGGCAGCAGGGCTGGCAGATTGGATTACTGTCGACAGCGCGGGCACTTCGGGCTATCACGACGGCGAAGGCATGCACCGAGGAACGGCTGCTGTTTTACGAGCCAAAGGCATTGATCACAGCGAATTCATCAGCTCACGCGTCCGCCCCGCCGATGCGGATAAATTCGACCTGTTTATCGTGATGGACGACAGTAATCTGGCCAACTTGAAACAAATCGTGCCCCTGCGTGACGGGCAGGCTTTCAAGCTCACAGACCTGATTCCCGAATCCGGTTACACACACGTGCCCGACCCTTACTACACCGGCGACTTCGAGGAAACTTTCCGCTTGGTTGATGCGGCTGCCGATGCTTTATTAAATAAACTCAAAATGGCAGATTAGGCCGCAGATACACAAAATGCCTGTCTGAAATTTTTCAGACAGGCATTCATTAAATCCCTAACCTATGTGATCAGCGAACCACACCACAAGCCATACGGTGGCCGCCGCCACCCAGTTTGGCAGGCGTATCGCTATAATTGTCTCCGCCCTCGTGAATCATCAGCGAACGGCCTTTCAGCGTTTTGATGTCTTTGATGCGCGGAGCGACCACAGGCTGAACATGGCCTTTGGCATCCACTGCCAGCGCAGGCAGGTCGCCTAAGTGGCCGCTGTCATCCCACGGGCTCTTGTGTGCACCCGTTTTCTTCGGATCCCAGTGTCCGCCGGCGCCCAAGCCCGCAACCTTTTTACCATCTTTTTCACCCGGTGCACAGCTTGGTTTTTCATGAACATGAAAACCATAAATACCCGCGTTCAAACCTTCCAGTTTGGGTGTAAACACCGCACCATGTTTGCTTTGGGTAATGCGGATTTCACCGATCGGCTTATCGCCTTTTTCCACGTCCAGCAAAGAAACCGGAACCACAATCTCACTCTGCGCAAACGCTGCAAACGGCGCAGCACACAAAAATAAAGCGGTAATGATTTTTTTCATAATCGTATCCTATTCTCTGAATTTGCCCAAAACGGGGCTGGCTTTATAACAGATAAACCCAATTATTTCAAAGCATACAGCACATATGCCCAGCTTAATCAACCTAAAGGTAAAAAGCCAAGGCCTTTAAAAGCATATCACGGTCGGTTCGGCACAATGCCTGTCTGAAAACACAATATCACCCAAACCTGCTTTCAGACAGGCATCGCATAGAGTATGATACGCACCCATCTATTCTTTAAAACGCCAATAACCATGAAAGCACGTTTTATCACGCTCGACGGCATCGACGGCGCCGGCAAATCCACCAATCTGGCTGTTATCAAAAGCTGGTTTGAAGCCCGCAAACTGCCTGTTTTATTTACCCGCGAACCCGGCGGCACACCGGTTGGAGAGGCTTTGCGCAAAATCCTGCTCAACCCGGCCACGCAAGCCGGTTTACGCACCGAAACGCTGATGATGTTTGCCGCACGCTGCCAGCATATCGAAGACGTGATTCTGCCGGCGTTGGAAAAAGGCATTCATATTGTGTCCGACCGTTTTACCGACGCCACCTTCGCCTATCAGGGCGGCGGACGCGGCGTACCTCTGGCCGACATCGAAATATTGGAAAACTGGGCACAAGGCAGCCTGCGCCCCGACTTAACCATTCTGCTTGACGTGCCGCTTGAAGTTTCCATGAGCCGCTTGTCCGAAACACGCGAAAAAGACCGCTTTGAGCAAGAAGAAGCCACTTTCTTCACCCGTGTGCGGGAAGCCTATCTGCAACGCGCCGCAACAGCACCGCAACGTTATGCCGTGATTAACAGCAACCGCGACCGCAGCTTGGTGCAAGCCGACATTGAAGCCGCATTAACACAGCATTTTCAGTTAACATAATGCCTGTCTGAAAAAGAAATACCCTCCATGATCTACCCTTGGCACACCGAACAATGGCAGCAAATCGCCGAACATTGGCACACACGGCCCAACGCCTGGCTGTTTAGCGGCAAAGAAAACACCGGCAAAACCACATTTGCCCGCCATTTGGCACAAGCGCTTTTATGCGAGTCACCAACCGCATCGCATGAACCTTGCGGCACCTGCCCGTCATGCCACTTGTTCAGCCAGAACAGCCACCCCGATTTTTATGAACTCACACCCGAAATCCCCGAAGGTGAAGCCGTCGGCCGCAAATTGCTGCAAATCAAAATCGACGCGGTGCGCGAGCTGATTGCCCAAGTGCAGCTCACATCCGTACGCGGCGGGTTGCGCGTTGTATTGATTCACCCCGCCGAAAGCATGAACCTGCAAGCGGCCAACGGGCTTTTAAAAATCCTCGAAGAGCCGCCCGCCGATGTCGTGTTCCTGCTAATCAGCCACAACCGCGACAAACTTCTGCCGACCATCAAAAGCCGCTGCCGCCAAATGGTATTGCCCGCCCCAAGTTACAAAGAGGCGCTGACCTATCTAAACAACAACCAAACCGAAAATGCCGCCGCTCTATTGGCTTTCCACAGCGGCGCACCACTGTTTCCCCTTGATGCCGAACAAGACGAAATGCGTGAAGAATTATGCGCCCTGCTCGCCCAACCGAGACTTTTGGCCATACTCGATTACGCCGCCGCATTCGACAAAAAAAAGTGGCCGCTGGCCATATTTATCGATTGGCTGCAAAAATGGCTGCTGGATATAGGCTTGGCGCAACAAAAAATCGCCCCGCTCTACTTCCCCGATTACGCAGCAAAGCTGGCCGACATCGCCCAAACAACCAAACCCGCCACACTCTTCAAACTCACAGACACTTTAAACCGCCTCAGCCCTTACGGCCACCACACCTTGAGTGTTAAAATGCAGCTTGAATTTTTACTGACCGAGTATCTGTCATTCAGACAAAACAAATAATTACCAAGGAAAACCTTATGAATCTTACCAACTTGCCCGGCAAAATGATGTCTGTACAGCTTAAAGACAAAGCCGTGCTGTATAGCAGCTATATGCCGTTTTTAGAATTCGGCGGCGTGTTCGTCCCTTCCGAAGACACCTTCAAACTCGGCGACGAAGTGCTGCTCGCCATCGAACTGGGCGAAGACGGCGACAAAAAATTCCTGCGTACCAAAGTAGCCTGGATTAACCCTTCACGTACCTCCGCCAACCGCCCTAAAGGCATTGGCTTGGCGTTCGACTCAGACGAAATCAGCATTGCCGTACGTAACAAAATCGAAAACATGCTGGGTAATGTATTGCGCAGCGAACGCCCTACTTATACTCTATAAAACACAGCGGGCAGCAGCCCGCTTTGATAGCTGTAAAATCATGGCCCAACAGCCATACCTTTTCAGACAGGCATACACGCCCATTGAAATCATCCGGTGAAACATAATGGCCAAAAAGTTTCCCATCCATCCCAAAAATCCTGAACGCATCTGCTGGGGTTGCGATAAATACTGCAAAAGCAACGACCTGCAATGCGGCAACGGCTGCGAACGCATTCAGCATCCAACAGAACTCGACGGCCCCGATTGGTATAAAACCGGCGACTGGAGCAACCTACTCAGCACAGAACAGCAAATAGAGTTAGGCTTAAAGCCCGCACCAGAAGCCAAACCCAAAAAACCGCACATCAAACTGCCGGTTTCCACCTAAAACCGCTTTAAAACATCATGCAACTGATTGATTCACACTGCCACCTCAATTTCGAAGGCCTTGCCAACCGCCTGCCCGAAGTGCTTGTCAACATGGAAAACAACCAAGTCAAGCAAGCACTTGCTATCAGCGTCAGCAAAAAAAGCTTTGCCGAAACGCTAACCATTGCCGAGCAGCATCCGCAGATTTACGCCACCGTCGGCATCCATCCTGATGATCCCGATACCGAAGAATTCACCATCACCGAATTACTCGAACACGCCCGCCATCCGAAAGTGGTCGGCATAGGCGAAACCGGCTTGGATTACCATTGGTGCAAAGGCGACTTAACTTGGCAACGTCAACGCTTTGCCGACCACATCGAAGCAGCCAACCAAAGCGGCCTGCCTCTGATCGTGCACACCCGCGACGCCGCAGACGACACCATGGCCATGCTCAAAGCCCATCAAGCCCATGCCGGCGTGATTCATTGCTTTACCGAAGATGTGCGCGTTGCCAAACTCGCGCTGGATTTGGGGTTTTACATTTCATTCTCCGGCATCGTTACTTTCAAAAATGCGCCGCTGATTCAGGAAGCCGCCCGCTACACGCCGCTAGACCGAATTTTAGTTGAAACCGACGCTCCTTTCCTCGCCCCTGTTCCCAAGCGGGGCAAGCCCAACGAACCGGCATATGTACGCCATACCGCAGAATTCCTTGCGCAACTGCGCAGCGATACATTGGAAAACATCGCCGCAGCAACCACAGCCAATTTTTATCGTTTATTCAATAAAGTTCCCAGGTTCAATGAAGCAAATTAAACAATGCCTGTCTGAAAAAGTTTTCAGACAGGCATTTTCCAATCACAACTTTACTTAGCCAATCACATTAGCAGCACTAAGCGCCAATTGCTGCTCAGAATCAAAATGCGCGATCACAACAGGCTTATCCGAACCCGCCGCCTGATAGGAGAGTGTTTTCTCTGCCACGTTTACAATCAAGAGAGTTTGGCTGTTGTCCAACACATCCGTGCTGTTTACCAACACTTCCGACCATTTGAAATCCCCGCTCCTGTCTTCAAACAACGGCCGAAGCCCGCCTAAATCCAACACATCTTCTTCGGCATTAAAATCAGTCAGCACATCGGCTTGGCCTTCGCCGACATCGCCGGCAGCAAACACAAACGTGTCCCGACCCGCGCCGCCGGTAAGCGTGTCGCTACCCGGACCGCCTTGCAGAACATCTTCGCCGTCGCTGCCGGAGAACACTTCATTAGCATCCGTACCTTTCAACGACACGCCGCCGATTTTGTTTACCGCCAAGTCCGACTCTGCCTGTCCGGCTTTTGCTTCGGCATGTCCGGTTCCCGCATCAGCATTGCCCTGCGCATTTCCCATTTCTTCAGGCAGGCTGTCTTTATTCAAAGCATCCGCGCCGAATGCCGCTTCAATAAAATCGGAATAACCGTCGCCGTCGCTGTCGGCATTGTCCACTGCCGTGCCGATATGCCGTTCCTGCACATTGGTCAACCCGTCATTATCATCGTCTAAATTTTGGAAGTGTTTGTCGACACGGTAGCCTTGTGAAAATTGGGCTTGGAGTTCGGGGGTATTGCTGTAAAATTTGTTCAGCAAATGATGATCATTAAATAATTTTGGTGGTTTTTCGTTGGAAAATACGTTGTAAATCCCTAAAAATACATCTGACAAATCTATTCCCGAGTTTTCATCTACAGGAACATTAGGAAAATAACTTGTTGGTTCATAAGCACTACTTTCCACCAAATTTCTCATCACATTCTTATTTATCCAATCCACCCAATCACCTTTAATCACAAAGGATTTAGTTTTTTGGTGAACATCGCCGTTATCAAATATTTCCGTTTTCAAATACTCACGGGTATTGTTAACCGCTTCGTTCAAGCCTTTATTTCGAGGAAGCCAACTCGCTAATACATTCGTATTATTAAGCGCTGCAGGATTAAATAAACCGCTACGCACAAAATCTTCAGACCATTCTTTATTGGTTTGCATGGTATGCGCGGCAAAATATTGGGCAAGGTATCCACCTAAAGAATGGCCGGTTGCATAAACCTTATCAGGATTAAATTCAGCAACCGCTTGAGCCACTCCGTTCAACTCATGAACCTGCGGCGGCGCAAAGCCAAGTGCAAGCGCACCATCTGTCAGGTAATCCAATATATCCGAGCTTTTCGTTCCTTCAAAACTTACAACAATATTGCGATAACCGTTTTCCGTTTTCCCGTTACCGAAAATTGCATAATCTAGCTCCCCTCCTGTCTGTTCCATCTTGAGCAATTCCCAATCTTTACTAAATTCCCTTACATCGGCTTGGCCTGAAAATTTATCCAAATTCTGATTAATCTCGTTAATGGCAACTTCAGACTGCTGATTTAGTGCTTCATTCAAAGTATCTTATGAAACTTCCGACAAACTGAGCAACATCCTCAAATCGCGGTCAGACACATTCCAATCATTCGGGTTGCCGTCCACACTGTCGATTAAGCCGTCACCGTCACTGTCCTTATCATAAGCGGCCAAAATATTCTTGGCCGCCCAATCTTGGTTTTGTTCTATATAAGTTTTTAAGGCCTCTATTTTTTCAGCAGTCGGTTTTGCATTGCCTGATTCGGTGCCGGCCGATAACGTCTGCACATTCGTTGATGAAAATGTATCGGCTGATCCGGCAACAGGCGCGGAAAACCGCGGTTGGTTTCCTACGCTATGCGCCGCGGCCACAGCAGCCTGACTTGATAAAGAATCGGTTTGATGGGGTAAATTTCTCGTATGATTGGTCAGACTCATTATAGAACTCCTTTGGAAAAATTGTTTTGTCATATTAAAATCAAATAAGTTCCGTAATAATGCCTGTCTGAATTTTTTCAGACAGGCATTCAATCAAACTAAAATTTACTTAGCGACAACCGTGTTGAAAACAACCATAATTCAAAAAATGTGCAATCTGTTCCGCCACCGCCTTATTAACCAACATACCTGTATGTGATACCGGTAATACGATATGGTCGGCAAGGTTTTCGGTTTTGGTTTCCTCAAGTAAAACCGTTCCATCATTAGTGCCTTTAAGTTCAAATACTTTTCCCAACCCCAAAGAATAATTGCCGGCAATGCTGCCCCATTCGACATTTCCCGCTATCTTCGGCGCCGAACCATCGAGCGCTTCCCCGTAGGCTTTACCCAGAGCAAACGGTGCAAGCCGATGCAGCTTGTGTGCAATACAGCTACCTTGGTGCGGCGTACCCAACGTTACCACTCTGCCACGCACCAAATCAGGATATTCTGCCGCAAAGCGGCGTAGCACCAATCCGCCCAGGCTATGCCCCACAAAATGTAACGGTTCATCAGTTTGGGCGTAATGCGCCCGCACTTGCTTGACAAATGCTTTACAATGTGCATCAAAATTTTGAAACACACTGTAATAGCCGAATACTTTTGCTTCAAAGCCATGGTTTTTAAGCAATCGTGCCAACGGCAGCATAGCCCATGCATGCATATGTATACCATGTAGAAGGAGCACATGACCGGTCATTACTTGACTCTCTGTTAATTGATTGAAACGACATCAAGTCCACAATATAGCAAATAAACTTAGTATAAATATTAAGTTTCACAGCCATAATGAAGCAACTTAAAAATTATACGCTCGCGATACTTGAACTCAATCCGAGCATGGCGGTACTGTTTATACAAATAATTTAACTATATGCTCATAACATTTTTCTAAACTGCTATAAGCAATAAAAAAGACCGCATTATAAAATGCGGTCTTTTTGAAACCTAAATCCTATTCGCGGATCAGCTAAACATATTATTTCAGCTTGGTTTCTTTATACATAACGTGTTTACGGGCAACCGGATCAAATTTTTTGATTTCCAGCTTGCCGGGCATAGTACGTTTGTTTTTGGTAGTGGTGTAGAAGTGGCCAGTACCAGCAGAAGATTCCAGTTTGATTTTATCGCGCATGGCTTTATTCCTTTAACAATTGAAATTAAGCTTCGCCGCGAGCACGCATTTCGGCCAAAACTACGTCGATGCCTACTTTATCGATGGTGCGCAATGCTGCGTTGGATACACGCAGGCGAACCCAGCGGTTTTCACTTTCTACCCAAAAACGGCGTGTTTGCAAGTTAGGCAAAAAACGACGTTTGGTTTTATTATTGGCGTGTGACACGTTGTTGCCGCTCATCGGGCGCTTACCGGTCACTTTACAAACTCGTGCCATGATTGGACTCCAAACTTCTTAATGAAAATAGTAAAACGCGATTTATACCATAAAATCCTGTTTCTATTCAAGCATGTTTTCTGAAAAAAGGATTTTATGGCGCCAAACCGCCGACAATTTGTTGTTTTCCCAAACACACAGGGAAAGAGGCGGAATTATAACAAATTTTCTGCTGCCTGCCTATTTCTAGGCCATGCCTGTCTGAAAAAGCTTTCAGACAGGCATGGCTTTATTCGCTTTCCAAGCTCAGATAGCTGCTTTGTTTGAGGGCGCGGAAAAATTCGGCTGTGTAAAGATTGCGCTCGTTGCCGGAAAGCTTTGCCCAGCGGGTTTTTTCTTCAAATTTGTTAATCGCTTCCTGCGGCTGCAAATGTACATAGCGCAGCATGTCTTCGATGGTGTCGTGCTCTTCCATTCCGGCAAATTCTACCTGGCCGTTTTCGCGTATATATACGTTGACAGAATCGGTGTCGCCAAACAAATTATGCATATCGCCCAGAATTTCTTGGTATGCACCTACCATAAACACACCGAGAATATAAGGTTCGCCTTCTTTCAGTGCATGGACGGGCATGCTGGTTTCGATACTTTGGCGGTCAACATACTGGCTGACTTTGCCGTCGGAATCGCAGGTTAAATCCTGCAATACGGCGCGGCGTGTCGGCTGCTCGTTGAGGCGGTGTATCGGCATGATGGGGAGCACTTGGCCGATGGCCCAAGTATCGGGCAAGCTTTGGAACACGCTGAAATTGCAGAAGTATTTGTCGGCCAGTTTGTCGGTTAAGTCGTCATATACCTGCCGTTGGCTGCGTCCACTGCTGGTCAGCTTTTGCTTCAGCCTGCGGCATAATACGGCGTGCAGCTGTTCGGCCAAAGCTTTTTCAGACAGGCTTATGCGGCCCTCCACGTAATTTTCGTTCACTTCCACCAGATAATGGCCGATGCGGTAATACGTTTCGGTAATCATTTCGCTGTCGATGCCTTTTTCCAGCAAAGTAACCAGCTTCTGAGTGGCAAACGATAATTCGGACACATTCTCAATCTGCGGCACTTCTTCAGGCAGGCGCTCCACATCAGTAACGTTCATCACCAACACGGCATGGTGTGCAGTCATGGCGCGGCCGGATTCGCTGAACACGTTGGGATGCGGGATATTGTGTTCGTTACAATATTCTTGCAGCATAGAAACAATTACATGCGAATATTCTCCGATGTCGTAATTTACCGAGCTGGCATTGCGCGAGTGCGTGCCGTCGTAGTCCACGCCCAAGCCGCCGCCTACATCTACATACTCTACCGGCAAGCCCAAGGAACGCAGCTCGGCAAAATAGCGCACGGCCTCTTTAAAGCTGGAACGGTAATCGCCGATGTTGGCGATTTGTGAACCCATATGGAAGTGCATCAGTTTTACGCAATCGCTCAATCCGGCTTCTTTGAGCTTTTCGGCAGCGGAAATCAGTTGCGCGGCGGAAAGGCCGAATTTACCTTTTTCACCGCCCGTGTCGGCCCATTTACTGGATGCCAGCGAAGAGAGGCGCACGCGTAAGCCGATATTGGCCTTGATACCGAGCTTGGCTGATTCCTCAATTACCAAATCTACTTCGGCTTCTTTTTCAATCACGATAAACACTTCATGCCCAAGCCGCTGGCCGATTAATGCCAAGCGGATGAAGTCGCGGTCTTTATAGCCGTTGCACACGATGACACCGTTTTTCGGCGCATAAGCGAGCACAATCATTAGCTCCGGCTTGGAGCCGGCTTCCAAACCGATAGACACTTCATCGTTTTTCGGCACGATAATATTCTTAACCACGCTTTCCTGCTGGTTCACTTTAATCGGATAAATCGCCGTGTATTTACCCTGATAATCCAGTTTGCGGATAGATCGGTTAAACGCCTTACACAAGCGGTATACCCTGTCTTGCAAAATATCGGGAAAGCGAAACAGCATAGGCAGATCCTGCCCGCGGCCGTTGAGCTGCTGCACCAGATCATACAGGCTGATTTCCGTACCACGTTCGGGATTGGGTTTCACTATTACCTCGCCCGCCTCGGATACTGAAAAATAACCGTCACCCCAGTGGCGGATGCCGTAAAGGCCGGCACTCTCTGTTGCATTCCATGTCATGACTTAAATCCCTTGTTAAGCGTGTATTCCATAAAGCCTTTGATTGTAATTCAATATGATGCCTGTCTGAAAAACTTTTTCAGACAGGCATATCTTTTTGTTCGTTTCCCCAGCGGCACATCATATCCAACACCGGCATCAGCGATTGCCCTTTTTCAGACAGGCCGTACTCCACCTTAGGCGGTACTTGCGGATATTCGGTGCGGATAATCAAACCGTCGGTTTCTAGCTCTTTCAAAGTACTCGAAAGTGTTTTGAAAGAAATGCCGCCCACACAGCGCTTCAGCTCGTTAAAGCGCATAACCGGTGGGTTTTTATGCAGCCAATACATAATCAACATTTTGTATTTACCGCCGATCAGCGACAAAGTGTAACCGAATCCTGTGTTAGCCAAATCTGTAACTAACGGATTACATGGTGTTTTAATCATCTGAACTCTCCTCAAAGTAAGTACCTAACCTACACGTGCGTACTTGTTAAACCAATCGCCTGATTATATGCTGACGCTCATGATTCGCAACAGGATAGCAAAATGAATCCCAATCACCCTTTAATCCAAACTGTGCAAAAACTGATAGACGCAGGCTGCCACTACCGCCTAGACGAATTGGCGCAATATTACACACCTGATTTACACATTATTATTGTCCAGCCCAACGGGAAAACGGCGCAGTTTGATTATGAACAGAACATGGCATTTTTCCGCCAGCGTTTAAAAGCAGGCCTGACTGCACTCAATACCTCTGCTCGGTTTGATTACGTCGGCGAACAAGGCGATACGGGCTATGTTATCACCACCCGTAATTTAGACTTGGGAGCGGGCGAACAAACTATTGTTTTTTCTTTGATGCTTAGGCAAGAGGCAGGCCGCTGGCGAGTTTTTCGGGAACATGCGATAGTGACGGCTTAATTAAAGAATGTCTGTCTAATAAAGAATATCTTGAAGGGAGTATATGATGAAAAAAACCTTGATTATTGTGGCTCATCCAGACATTAAGCATTCAACTGTTAATTCGCGCTGGATTCATGAGTTGGAAAAATACCCCGAAACATTCACGATACACCAACTCTACCAAAGTTACCCTGATGGCCATATCGACAAATTATTCGAACAAAAGCTGATTGAATCCCATATGAATATCGTATTACAATTTCCTGTTTATTGGTTCAGCAGCCCCCCACTATTAAAGCAGTGGCAGGATGAAGTGTTAACTTATGGTTGGGCATATGGGGTTCACGGCGACAAATTGCGCGATAAGAAAATGGGATTAGCAGTTTCGACGGGTATCACCGCTCAAGATTACTCGCAGCAAGGACGTTGGGGTATGACTTTGCCGGAAATATTGTCTCCATTTGAGCTGACAGCCAAATATATAAGAGCCGATTATCAAACACCTTTTATTTTTTACGGTATAGACAGCCATGCGAGTTACAACGCTGAAGCTTTACAAAAAATTGACCAAAGTGCTCAAAATTATATCGAATATTTGCAGCGGATATTCAGATAATTTAATACCGATAAAGTATTTTTAAACCAAATTAATTGTTAGCATGGTATTTAATTGCTGATTTTCCATTACTGTATCAGGCAACAAAGTCTCCCCATAAAGTTTGCATAGCGGCAATTGCCGCCAACGCAGCGGTTTCCGTACGCAACACCCGCTTGCCCAGCAATACAGACTGAAATCCCGCTTCAAAAGCAAGAGCTTCCTCTTCCGGAGTCCAACCACCTTCAGGGCCCACCATAAACACGATTTTTTTAGGATTCCCGACCACATCTTTCAAACTCTGCGCCTGATTCAAACCCAGCAACAGCTTCACGTCGCTTTCAGGTAGGCATTGCAGCATTTCCTTAAATCCCATTAGCGGCGATACGGTCGGCACGATATTGCGGCCGCTTTGTTCGCAAGCGGAAACCACAATTTCCTGCCAGCGCGCCACCCGCTTCTCTGCACGCTCGCCGCCCAGTTTAACAATGCTGCGCGCGCTGGATACGGGAATAATCCGCTTCACGCCCAATTCCACGCTTTTTTGCAGGGTAAAATCCATACGTTCGCCGCTGGATACGGCCTGCACCAATGTAATGTCCAGCGGCGATTCGTTATCGCTTTCCTCTTCTTGTGTGATTAAAGCCTGAGCGGATCTTTTCGACAGCGCCTGCAACACGGCGGGGTAGCTTTTTCCGTTTCCATTAAACAAAACAATCTCTTCGCCTTCGCGCAGACGCAGCACATTCACATGGCGAACCACTTCGGCAGGAAGCTCAAAGGTTTTACCGACTGCCAGTTCGGCTTCAAGATAAAAACGAGGCATGTTTTTATAGAAAAAATGGGTTAATATAAACCCGCAATTATACCCAAACCGGAAATTTTAAGGACAAACCGTGTTAAACCGACTGCAAACATTGGTGCGCGAAGTGGCTCGCGCCGAAGTGATGCCACATTTTCTCAACACCAGCGTCAGCCGCAAACAAGACGGCAGCTTGTTTTCAGAAGCCGATCTCACCTCGCAGGCGGCATTTGCCTATGGTTTGCCCGATATTATCGATTGCCCGATGCTGGGCGAAGAAATGACTGAAGCCCAACAGCGCCAATTATGGAAAAACTCGGATAGCGGCTTATGGGTTGTCGACCCTATCGACGGTTCCAACAATTTCATCAACGGCATTCCCCATTTCGCCTTATCGGCTGCTTACATTGAAAACGGGCGGGCGCAATTAGGCGTGGTATATAACCCTGCAAGTGATGAATGCTTTTATGCCGAACGCGGCAAAGGCGCTTTCCTCAACGGCCGTCCCCTGCCGCTGCGCCGATCAGACAAAAAACTCCAACATGCAATTGCCGGCGTGGAAATCAAATATCTGCGTTCCGGCAAACTTTCCAGCCGCATCAATACACTCTCCCCTTTCGGCAGCATCAGAAGTTTGGGCAGCAGCACTTTGGATTGGTGCTATCTTGCTTCCGGGCGCTATGATGTTTATGTACACGGCGGGCAGAAATTGTGGGACTATGCAGCAGGCGCGCTGATTTTTGAAGAAGCCGGCGGCTTGCTCGCTACGCTGGAAGGCGACGATTTCTGGAGCGGCCAACATGTATTTAAACGCTCGGTTATCGCCGCACTGCAGCCGGAACTGTTTGCCACATGGCTGAAATGGATCAGAGAAAACCAATAAAGTGGATTTAACCAAGGTTTCCCTGCATGCCTGATAATACACTCAATTTAATATTTAAATTGCAATACTTAACAGTTATTAAAATTAACTTGGTTATAATTCAATTGTCTCACAAAGGTTGTTCATCTCCCTGCAACCTAAGTAAGTACGACATTTTCCCGTATATGTATTGGCCATTCACGCTTCCCCGCATGAATGGTTTTTTTTATCTGTATGGCGCAATTACCTAATAAACTGGTAGAAAACAACAAATCAATGTTTATGTTTTAGCTAAGGCGCACCGGTTCTGTATTTTAACAGCAAGGAACGCATCCTATGTTGGTTTTCTAAACGAACGCCATGCCTGTCTAAAAAGAGAGCCGAGCCTAAAAGTTTTTAGGCTCGGCTCTCTTTTTAGACAGGCATTAAGCTACTTCAATAATCACTTTCATTGCTTTCTCTTCTGCCGCATGTTTAAACACATCATATGCCTTTTCCATCTCGGCAAATTTGAAATGGTGTGTTGCCAATTTAGCCAACGGCAACTTACCTGATTCACAAGACTTCAACAACATCCCGGTAGTATTTGCATTCACCAAGCCTGTTGTAATCGTCAAGTTTTTAATCCACAGCTTTTCAAGCTCAAAATTCACTGATTTGCCATGTACACCCACGTTGGCAATATGGCCGCCTGCTTTAACCACTTTTTGACAAATATCCCAAGTAGGTTCAATGCCAACAGCTTCCATCGCACAATCCACACCTTTACCGCCGGTAATCTCTAATACTTTGGCAACGGCATCTTCTTTAGATGAATTGATTGTATGAGTGGCGCCCATTTCTTTAGCCATTGCCAAGCGGTTATCATCCATATCGATGGCAATGATGGTTGCAGGTGAATAGAATTGAGCAGTTAACAAACAGCCCATACCAATAGGGCCGGTGCCGACAATCGCCACAGAATCGCCAGGTTTTACATCACCATATTGCACGCCGATTTCATGTGACGTCGGCAAAACATCAGACAAGAACACGGCAACGTCAGTATTCAGGTTATCGGGCAGATGATACAGCGAGTTATCGGCAAAAGGCGTACGCACATATTCCGCCTGCGTTCCGTCAATCATATAACCCATAATCCAACCGCCGTCTTTTTCACAATGTGCATACAGCTGTTTTTGACAATTTTCACAAGAACCGCAACGGCTCACGCAAGAAACGATAACTTTATCGCCCTTTTTGAAATTTTTCACAGCAGAGCCAACTTCTTCAACGATACCTATGCCTTCATGCCCCAAAATGCGGCCTTTCCACTCACCTGTTTTCTCACGCGCCACTGCTTCAATTTCAGGGTTTTTACCTTTCCAAATACCTAAGTCAGTACCACAAATTGTGGTTTTAGTGATGCGGATAACGGCATCGGTCGGTTCGATAATAGTTGGAACCGGGCGCTCTTCAAAGCGGATATCGTTCTCACCATAATAAACCATTGCTTTCATTGTATTGCTCATAACTGTCTCCATTACTTGGTTACTTGAACTTAGTTACCCCAAACACCAATCTAGATACATGGATGCCTGTATTCAAAATAAATACAGCTCACTTTTCAGAATATTTCAAATGGCTATATACATTTCCACTTCAACACTGATCCAAACAAGGTTTAGGCTTCAATTCATTATAAGCCCCATTGCTCACAAGCTGCAAACCATCTTGAAATTTTTTATTTTAAAAACAATATGTTATATCATAACAATCTTAAATTATATTTAACTGAAAAACAAATTAAATCATTGCAACTGCATTACCAATAAACTTGATAGCACACAATGTTATTTCACTTTGCATGCTGAACGCATTAGCCGCAATAGTGAATATTAAAATAT
This sequence comes from Neisseria sp. 83E34, assembly GCF_001308015.1. GTDB lineage: Bacteria > Pseudomonadota > Gammaproteobacteria > Burkholderiales > Neisseriaceae > Neisseria. Next base: position 33,558 of record NZ_LGYH01000003.1, on the reverse strand, counting down.
ATTGGTTTTCAGACAGACATTTCCATAACTCATTCTCTTTATTGTCATACCCATCTAATCCCTTCACATAATAGAAGGGCTGAATCCTGCACAATACAGAATTCAGCCCTTACCCCGCTTGATCCAATCCCCTAAGTTTTTGGGTAATTCATAAAGCGGTGATTTTTAGCAAAACCAACAAACTTATACTTTGGCAGCAGCTGCTACTTCAGCAGCATAATCTACTTCTTTCTTCTCAATACCGTCGCCTACTTTGTAGCGAACGAAGCTCACTACTTCAGCACCGCTTTCTTTTAAGAATTGCGCAACAGTTTGATCAGGATTCATCACAAAAGCTTGGCCGTTTAAAGTGATTTCAGCCAAGAATTTTTTGATGCGGCCTTCAACCATTTTCTCTGCGATTTCAGCAGGCTTACCTGATTCAATAGCTTGTTGGGTGTAAATGTGGCGTTCTTTTTCGATGGTTTCCGCATCTACTTCATTTTCAGACACGCATTGAGGTTTGGCGGCAACGATGTGCATACCTACTTTACGGGCTACATCTTCGGCGCCTTTAAACTCAACCAACACACCTTCAGTTGCCAAAGCGCCATGAATGTAAGCAGTCAGATTATGAGCGGTTTCGATCACTTGGAAACGACGTACAGACATATTTTCGCCCAATTTGGCAATAATGGCTTTACGCTCTTCTTCAACCAAATTGCTCAGCTCTTCAACAGAAGCGGGCTTTTTCTCAACGGCGGTTTTAGCAACGAAATTAGCAAATTCAACAAAGCCGGCATCTTTAGCCACGAAGTCTGTTTCGCAGTTTACTTCAACCAAAGCGCCCACATTGCCTTCGATAGCATATGCCAACACGCCTTCAGCAGCGGTACGGCCGGCCAGTTTGCCGGCTTTAGCGCCGGATTTAATACGCAGGATTTCTTCTGCTTTTTCAATATTACCTTCGGCCTCAACCAAAGCTTTTTTACACTCCATCATGCCCAAACCGGTAGCGGCACGCAGATCGGCAACCATTTTTGCGGTAATTGCAGACATTTTTGTCTCCTAAGAAAATTTGAAAACGTAAAACACGGCAGGTACCGTGTATAACGAAAAGATTCAAAGCTCGTCTGAAACCTTTTTTCAGACAGGCCATTCGTATATAAGGATAAATTAAAGGGGCAGATGCCCCTTTAAACGATACCGAAGCTTAAACGGCTGAGGCTTCTTGAGCAGCTGCGACGGTTTCAGCCACAGCTTGGTTTTTACCTTCCAACACAGCATCAGCGATGCCGCGGCAGTACAAGCGGATGGCTTTGGCAGAATCGTCGTTACCGGGAATAACGTGTTTCACGCCATCAGGGCTGTTGTTAGTATCTACTACAGCGATAACCGGAATACCCAATTTCGCAGCTTCAACCAAAGTGCCGTGTTGGTAGCCGGTGTCGATTACGAAAATCGCGTCGGGCAAGCCTTTCATATCTTTGATACCGCCCAAAGAACGCTCCAGTTTTTCAACTTCGCGGGTCATATCCAACAATTCTTTTTTGTTGTAACCGCTGGCTTCCGCATTTTCCAAAACGGCTTTTTTCTCTTCTAGGCGTTTGATGGATTGCTTAACGGTTTTATAGTTGGTCAGCATGCCGCCCAACCAACGATGGTCAACATAAGGCATACCGGCACGGGTTGCTTCTTCGCGCACGATTTCACGCGCCTGACGCTTGGTGCCTACAAATAAGATGGTGCCTTTATTGGCAGCCAAACGGCGAACCACTTCTTGCGCTTCTTGAAACAGCGGCAGAGTTTTTTCCAGGTTTACAATGTGGATTTTGTTGCGCGCACCGAAAATGTATTGCTCCATTTTCGGGTTCCAGTAGCGGGTTTGATGGCCGAAGTGAACGCCTGCTTCCAGCATTTGGCGCATGGTAATTTGAGACATTTAAATTTCCTTTTCAAAGGGTTAGATGCAAACACCGGCGCACAGAACCTGCTGGTGCAGGCACCCTTCGGCGCACGATGCGAGCGTTTTAAAAAATTAAATAAAAAGGCTTTCATAGGGAAAGCCGCAAAATTATATAGAAATCTCCTTAATCAGGCAAGGATTTATCCTTTTTATTCATTTCCTTATTCAAACGCTTATTGCGCCTGCGGGTCATAACTACCCAAAACATAAACAGCGTGGGCAAAATTGTCCAAAAAAACAAATAAATCAATTTTCTAGCAATACCCGGTTGCGCCAGGGAAAACATCATGGTAGTAAAAATATAGCCGATGGCGATGATGTGCCACATAGTGTGTATTTCTTTCTTCAAAAACCTTGAAAATTTTGATCCTGCAAGCTTGACAATATCCTATACCAAGAACTGTTTGTCTGCATAATTTGAAACACCCTTAGCTATCTTTATTTCAACCCGCCGACAAAATCCGCTTATCCCGACATTGTTTTTTTTCAGACAGGCATTGCCTTTTTGAAAAACACTTTTGCTATAATCGGGCACTTAACTTTGTAATCTACCACACTTAAAAATAAGGAATCCCCTAAAATGGCAGACTTCAACAAAATTCTTGACGCTGGCGATGTGGATGGCGGCATCATCAACGTAGTGATTGAAATCCCCGCCGGTTCCAACCACAAAATCGAATGGAACCGCAAGCTGGCCGTGATGCAGCTCGACCGCGTTGAGCCGGTTGCTTTCGCCAAACCCACCAACTACGGCTTTATCCCGCAAACTTTGGATGAAGACGGCGATGAACTAGACGCGCTCATCATTACAGACACGCCGCTGCCAACCGGCATTTTTATGGAAGGCAAAATCATCGGCGTGATGAAATTTGTTGACGACGGCGAAGTGGACGACAAAATCGTTGTGGTACCTGCCGACGACCGCAACAATGGCAACGCCTACAAAACTTTAAGCGATTTGCCCCAACAGCTGATTAAACAAATCGAATTCCACTTCAACCACTACAAAGACCTGAAAAAACCGGGCACTACCCAAGTAACCAAGTGGGGAGATGTGGAAGAAGCCAAAGAAGTTATCCGCGAATCACAAGCGCGTTGGAAAGCGCTGTAAGCACACAAACGCTGCTTTATTTATAGAATAAAGCAGCGTTTTCTATTTTCAGACAGGCATTCCAAACCTACTCCCCAAATCCTTTCCTGTACTGATATGCGGCACATTCAAACCGATTATCCGCAGCGGTTTATTTTTGCCCGAAACCCAACTATAATCAGCGCGGACTTATTAATTACACATGATTACAAACAGGAGATTCCACAATGGCACTCGTATCCATGCGCCAATTACTCGACCATGCAGCAGAAAACGGCTACGGTCTTCCCGCATTTAATGTAAACAACCTTGAGCAAATGCGTGCCATCATGGAAGCCGCCGACCAAACCGGCGCTCCCGTTATCGTTCAAGCCAGCGCCGGCGCACGCAAATACGCAGGCGCCCCATTCCTGCGCCACTTGATTCTGGCTGCTGTGGAAGAATTTCCGCATATTCCCGTAGTGATGCACCAAGATCACGGCACATCGCCGGCCGTATGCCAACGCTCCATCCAACTGGGCTTTTCATCTGTGATGATGGACGGCTCCCTGATGGAAGACGGCAAAACTCCTTCCAGCTACGAATATAATGTTGATGTAACCCGCAAAGTGGTTGAGTTTTCACACGCTTGCGGCGTGTCTGTAGAAGGTGAAATCGGTGTATTGGGCAACCTTGAAACCGGTGAAGCAGGCGAAGAAGACGGTGTTGGTGCGGTTGGTAAGCTTTCACACGATCAAATGCTTACCAGCGTGGAAGATGCCACCCGCTTCGTAAAAGATACCGGCGTTGATGCGCTGGCCATTGCCATCGGCACCAGCCATGGCGCATATAAATTTAGCCGCAAACCTACCGGCGACGTATTGCGCATCGACCGCATCAAAGAAATCCACGAAGCCCTGCCCAACACCCACTTGGTAATGCACGGTTCTAGCTCTGTACCGCAAGAATGGCTGAAAATCATCAACGAACACGGCGGCGGCATCGGGGAAACCTACGGTGTGCCGGTTGAAGAAATCGTAGAGGGCATCAAACACGGCGTGCGCAAAGTGAATATTGATACCGACCTGCGTCTCGCTTCTACCGGCGCCATCCGCAAATTCATGGCTGAGAATCCTGCCGAATTCGACCCGCGCAAATATCTGGCTAAAACCGTAGAAGCCATGAAGCAAGTGTGTATCGACCGCTATCTGGCATTCGGCTGCGAAGGCCAGGGCGCCAAAATCAAACCGATTTCACTCGATAAAATGGCCACTCTATATGCCAAAGGCGAGTTGAACCAAATCGTTAAATAAACATCTATACACAGCACAATGCCTGTCTGAAACATTTTCAGACAGGCATTTAAACATACGCATCGAAATTATTTATCAAGCGCAATATTCACATGACTGCGCCACACTAAGCAACAAACCATAAACGCTAAAAACACAGCAAGACAAAACAACGCGAACACGGTGCGCCATATTAAATTACAGCTACATACAAACCCCCCAAGCAGGAATCTTACATATGAATAAATTCTTTCTAACACTCACTACCGCCCTCCTCCTCAGCGCATGCGGTCAAAGCGAAGACAACGCTGCCGCTTCAAGTGCTTCCAATATTCCACCTGCTGCACCCGCATCCTCCGCTTCAGACAGCTGGATTACCGACAACGGCGAGCAAACCAACGCCCTCCCCCAACCGGCATCTATCCCCCATATTGTCACACCTGCTTCTGCGCCTGCTCCGGCTTCCGCTCCCATTTTACCTGCGGACACAGCATCAGCAGCCAAAGCATCATCAGCTCCTTCAGGCAAACTGGCTTCGGAATGCGAATCCCTGATTAACCGCATGAGCCGCTGCTACGACCGGCTTCCTGAAGAATCCGCCGCAGAGATGAAAGCCACTTTGAATGATTTGCGCGCCTCATTAGTGGGCACAGACGGCAACATCTGCAAAACCACCATGACAGAAGAATTCAACGGCTCGGCCGCCGCACTCGGTTGCGAATAAAACCGAACAAACCATGCCTGTCTGAAAACTTTTCAGACAGGCATTCCCAGAGAGAATGGGCAAAGCCCAATATATAGTCATTTAAATGAGTGTTCGTCACCAAGCCGCAAACAATATAACAAAACGCACAAAACACCGCGGCGGCAATTCAGTTAAATGACCATAATTTATAAAAAACAAAATCAACATAATGATCACATACAAATCAACCTTGCCCGCGTTATTGGCCGCCTGCCTGCTGGCCGCCTGCCACAACGCCGAACAACCACAAAGCAAAGCCGTTCACCAAGCCGCCTCCGCAACCGAAGCAGCATTTGAACCGCAAGAAACAATCAAGCCGCCAAAGAACGAGCCGTCACGCGATGCCAACGGCTTATTGCCTGCCTGCGCAGCCTATGTCCGCCAGCTTGAAGCCTGCTACAACAGGCTGCCCAAAGCCTCTGCCGCGCCCTATCGGGAAACGCTCACAGAAACAAAAGAAGCCTTGAAAGAAGCCGACAGCCAAGCCTGCGAAATGATGAGCCAGGATTTCAAAAAAACAGTTAAAACATTGAAATGCGGCTGACCCGCTCCTATGCTTGCCTGAGCAAAGTGTTATAATCTCTCCGTTTTATCCAATCATCCAGAGAAGCACACACATGCCCATTATCATCAAAACGCCCGAAGAAATCGAAAAGATGCGCGAACTCGGCCGCTTGGCCGCCGAAGCACTGGATTATATAGGCCAATTCGTCAAACCCGGGGTTACCACAAACGAGCTTAACAAGCTGATTCACGATTACCATATCGACGTACAAGGCGGCTATCCCGCCCCACTCAACTACGGCAACCCGCCCTACCCAAAATCATGCTGCACATCCGTCAACCAAGTTATCTGTCACGGCATTCCCGATGACAAACCACTCAAAAACGGCGACATCATCAATATCGACGTAACCATCAAAAAAGACGGGTTTCACGGCGATTCCAGCCGCATGTTTGCCGTAGGGCAAATCAGCCCGCAAGCCCAGCGCCTGATTGACATAACCCATGCCAGCATGATGGCCGGCATCGAAGCCGTGAAGCCGGGCGCCACTTTGGGCGATATCGGCCATGCCTGCCAACAAGTTGCCGAAAACGCCGGCTATTCCGTGGTGCAGGAATTTTGCGGTCACGGTATCGGGCGCGGTTTTCACGAAGAACCCCAAGTGCTGCATTACGGCAAAAAAGGGCAAGGCGTCGAACTCAAGCCCGGCATGATTTTCACAATTGAGCCGATGATTAACCAAGGCAAACGCCATCTGCGCATCCTTGCCGACGGCTGGACAGTCGTTACCAAAGACCGCTCGCTCTCCGCCCAATGGGAACATGAAGTTTTGGTTACCGAAACCGGCTACGAAATCCTTACCATCAGCCCGGCAACAGGCCAGCCTTAACCCGGCTCTATCCACCCGAAAAGCTTAAAAAAGCGCCGCCATAATTTAAGTATGGGCGGCGCTTTTTATAGCTTTCGCTAAAAGCATAAAATGCCTTCCGCATCAGCAATTTCATCGTAACAAGCCTGCTTTTCTAACATTGTTCCATTTCTCACACATATTTATATGTTTTTATGTTAAGTAAGCACTATTTTATTCGATTACAGTTGAAATTATTCTTTAAGCCCTTATACTGCAAATGCATAATCTGCAACATCATAAAAACGACTTTTTAAAACAATAAAAGTTATTGCCAATCACATAATAGGTAAAAGGAAACGTACTAATGGCTAATTTTGAAAAAATTGATAATATTCGCGACATCCGTCGCAATTTGGGCATGAACCAAGTTGATTTCTGGAGCAAACTGGGGGTTACTCAATCCGGCGGTTCCCGCTACGAATCAGGCCGCAACATGCCGAAACCCGTTCGCGAACTTCTTCGTTTGGTGCACATCGAAAAAGTGGATTTGAGCAAAATCAACAGCGATGATTTAGCGGTTGCCTCTATGCTGAAAGAGCAAAATCCCGAGCTATACGAACAACTGTTGGTAGACTCACGCACCAAAAAATCATAAGCTTAACACAGTCAAATATTTCAGACAGGCATTCCCAAAACAAGAATGCCTGTCTGAATTTTTATCATCAAATCAACTTCAAGCAGCAATTTATCTTCCATCAATCGCCATACTCCACTTTACCTATAGCTATAAACTCGGCCATACCTTGTCTGAACAAGGATTCCGCCTATATAATAACCAGTTAATTTTTATTCAGAATCACAGCAAACAACGCCATGCTAGACAAATATAACCCCGCCGAAATCGAAGCCAAACATTATCAAAACTGGCAATCGCAAGGCTATTTCCAGCCGGATATGGCCGCAGCAGAATCGTTCTCCATCCAACTTCCCCCGCCGAATGTTACCGGCACCCTGCACATGGGGCATGCCTTCAACCAAACCATCATGGACGGTCTCACGCGTTATTACCGCATGAAAGGCCGCAACACCTGCTGGATTCCCGGCACCGACCACGCCGGCATCGCCACGCAGATTGTGGTCGAACGCCAACTGGCCGAGCAAGGTGTTTCCCGCCATGATTTGGGGCGCGAAGCCTTCCTTGAAAAAGTGTGGGAATGGAAAAACCAGTCCGGCGGCACGATTACCGAACAAATGCGCCGTATGGGCTGCTCAGCCGACTGGAGCCGCGAATATTTCACCATGGACGACACCCGCGCCGAAGTGGTTACCGAAGTGTTCGTGCGCCTGTTTGAGCAAGGCTTGATTTACCGCGGCAAGCGCTTGGTGAACTGGGATCCCGTGCTCGGCACCGCCGTTTCCGACCTTGAAGTGGAAAGCGTGGAAGAACAGGGCAGCATGTGGCATATCCGCTATCCGTTGGCCGACGGCTCGGGCAGCCTGACTGTTGCGACCACCCGCCCCGAAACCATGCTGGGCGACGTGGCGGTGGCTGTGCATCCTGAAGACGAGCGTTACCAACACTTAATCGGTAAAGAAATCGCTCTGCCGCTGGCGGGACGCAATATTCCCGTGATTGCCGATGAATATGTGGAAAAAGATTTCGGCACCGGCTGCGTGAAAATCACGCCCGCGCATGATTTCAACGACTATGAAGTCGGCAAACGCCACGACACGGCTTTAATCAACGTGTTTGATTTGGAAGCGAAAGTTTTAAGCCAAGCCGAAGTGTTTAACTACAAAGGCGAGGTTCAGACAGGCATTGCTCTGCCCGAAGCCTACGCAGGCTTAGACCGCTTCGCTGCCCGCAAGCAAATCGTGGCTGATTTGGAAGCGCAAGGTTTGTTGGTGGAAGTGAAACCGCACACTTTGATGACGCCGAAAGGCGACCGTACCGGCAGCGTGATCGAGCCGATGCTGACCAGCCAATGGTTTGTGGCGATGAGCGCGAAGCCCAACGGCGGCGAACCGGCTAGCGAGTTTGCCGGCATGAGCTTGGCCGAAAAAGCCAAACACGCGGTGGATTCCGGCCAAGTGAAGTTTATCCCCGAAAACTGGGTCAACACCTACAACCAATGGATGAACAATATCCAAGACTGGTGTATTTCACGCCAACTGTGGTGGGGCCATCAGATTCCCGCTTGGTACGATTCAGACGGCCTTGTTTACGTTGCCCGCAATCAGGAAGAAGCGGAAAAACTGGCAGGAAAAAGCGGCTTAACCCGCGATGAAGACGTGTTGGATACTTGGTTCTCGTCTGCGTTGGTGCCGTTCTCCACTCTGGGCTGGCCGTCTGAAACCGAAGAATTGAAAGCCTTCTTACCGAGCAACGTATTGGTAACCGGCTATGAAATCATCTTCTTCTGGGTGGCGCGCATGATTATGATGACCACCCACTTCACCGGCAAAGTGCCGTTTAAAGACGTGTATATCCACGGCATGGTGCGCGATCACGAAGGCAAGAAAATGTCGAAGTCCGAAGGCAACGTGATCGACCCTGTGGACTTAATCGACGGCATCGACCTCGAAAGCCTGCTGGTGAAACGCACCACCGGCCTGCGCCGCCCCGAAAAAGCGCCGCAAGTGAGAAAAGCTACTGAAAAGCTGTTCCCCGAAGGCATTCCCGTGTTCGGCACCGACGCGCTGCGCTTTACCATGGCGAGCTACGCCAGCCTCGGCCGCAGCATCAACTTCGATTTCAAACGCGCCGAAGGCTACCGCAATTTCTGCAACAAGCTGTGGAACGCCACCAATTTCGTGTTGATGAACACCGAAGAGAAAGACTGCGGCCAAGACGAAACCCTGCCTCTGGCGTACAGCTTCGTCGATCAATGGATTATCGGCCGTCTGCAACAAACCGAAGCCGCCGTTGCCGAAGCATTCGATACCTACCGCTTTGATTTGGCGGCTCAAACGCTGTATGAATTCGTGTGGAACGAGTATTGCGACTGGTATATCGAGCTGGCGAAAGTACAGCTGCAAACCGGCTGCGAATCCACCCAGCGCGCCACCCGCCGCACTTTGGTGCGCGTGTTGGAAGTGGTGCTGCGCCTGATGCACCCGATTATGCCGTTTATTACCGAAGAGCTGTGGCAGGCCGTTGCGCCGCTGGCGAACGCCAAGAAAACCGAAAGCATTATGCTGGCCGCTTGGCCGGTTGCCGACAACGAAAAAATCGTGCCCGCCGCGTTTGAACAAATGGCCGCACTGCAAGACTTAATCGGCGCGGTGCGCAATCTGCGCGGCGAAATGGGCTTGGCCCCGAGCGTGAAAGCGCCGTTGTTTGTCGAAGGCGGCAAAGATTTGGAAGCCTTGCTGAAATACGTGCCGATGATGGCGCGTTTGACCGAAGCCAAGCTGGTCGACAAACTGCCCGAAAGCGAAGATGCGCCGGTGGCCGTTTGCCAAAATGCGCGCCTGATGTTGAAAGTGGAAATCGACAAAGCCGCCGAAACCGCCCGTTTGAACAAAGAAGCCGAGAAGCTGCAAAAAGCATTGGACAAACTCAACGCCAAACTCAGCAAGCCCGGCTACGCCGACAAAGCCCCTGCGCATCTGGTCGAAAAAGACCGCGCGGAACTAGCCGAGTTGGAAGACAAAATGGCGAAAGTGCAAGCGCAATTGGCTAAGTTGAAAGATTAAAGCTTATCACAAGAATAAATTACACCATGAAACCGATACATCCAACGAATTTGCCTCCTAACACACACACCGTAAATTCTCTGATCATTACTGAGGATACACGGGCGTTAATTGATTTTTTAACAGAAGTGTTCGGTGCTGTAGAGGATAAAAATGCATTGGCATATAGTGATTCGGACGGCAAAATTTTTAATAGTAGCGTAACGATTGGTGATACATCAATGATCATTTTTGATCGTAAGGATGGCTGGAGACATATGCCGTCGCTGCTACAGGTTTATGTAACTGACATCGAAGCGACACTTGCTCGAGCAGTAGCAAGAGGCGCTACGGTTACTACTGAACCGACTGACTTTTATGGTGGTAAACTTGCTCGCTTTGTCGACCCGCAAAACAACTTGTGGTGGCTATTTGAATTAGGTGAGTATGATGCAGCGAACTGGGAAAATTCTAATGGTATTTATCAGAATGATGATGTTGAATCTGATACGACCTGGAAAACGGATGAAGATGCCGACCCAGATATGCGATACATTCATGATTCTTTAGTTGATACCTTGAAGAAATTATAGTGAATCCAATAATTTTTATATAATCTATTTTTTTATTAATGCCTGTCTGAAACCACATTTCAGACAGGCATCGTTTTTAAATCCAACGCACAATCTTTACGCTTCCACCACCACATCGCGCGGGAAAGTTTTTTCGCAATAATGGCATTTCAGCTTAGTTTGGCCGCCTTGCGTGTTCACATAAAAGCGGCTTTTTACCGGCTCTTCGCGGCTGGCGCAGTTCAGATTGGGGCAATGGAACACTTCGCTGATGGTTTCGGGCAGGCGCAGCTGCATTTTTTGCACTACTTTGAAATCTTCAATCACGTTGACCGTGGCTTCCGGGGCGAATAAGGCCAGGCGGTTGGCGGTTTGTTCGTCGAAATGCACGCCGGAAATTTTCACGATGTCTTTGCAGCCCTGCGTTTTGCTCGGCAGATTAAAGCCCACGGTTACGGCGCTGCCGTAATGCAGCAGCTTGAATTGGCGCAGAATCGTCAAGCCTTTGCCTGCCGGGATGTGGTCGATCACCGTGCCTGTCTGAATGGCTTCTACGCTGTATTGTTTCTTATCCATCTCGCGCTCCTTACACTTCTTCATTCAAAATCAAAGACAAAATCGCCATCCGCGCATACACACCGTTGGTGGCCTGCTCGAAATAATAAGCATAAGGCGTGGCATCGACGTTCGGGTGGATTTCGTCGACGCGCGGCAGCGGGTGTAGGATGCGCAGATTGTCTTTGGCATTGCCTAACATGTCGGCGCTCAGGTTGAACTTGCCCTGGATTTTGGCAAACTCCTGCTCATCGAAACGCTCGCGCTGCACGCGGGTCATGTAGAGGATGTCGGCCCATTCGACGGCGCTTTCCAAATCGGGCAGGATTTCATAGCGGCAGCCGGCTTCGTCCAGCTCTTCGGTAATGTAAGCGGGCATCGCCAGGCTGGGCGGGGAAACAAAAGCGAAGCTGCACCCCCAGCGCTTGAGCGCCTGCGCCAGCGAATGTACGGTGCGGCCGTATTTCAAATCGCCTGCCATGGCGATTTTCAGATTGCTGAGCGTGCCTTGCGTTTCATAGATGGTAACCAAATCCAGCAGGGTTTGGCTTGGATGCTGGTTGGTGCCGTCGCCGGCGTTGATCACGGGCACGCTGGAAAATTCGGCTGCCACCCGCGCAGCGCCGTCTTTAGGATGGCGCTGGATGATGGCATCTGTGTAGCTGGAAATGATGCGCGCCGTGTCGGCCAACGTTTCGCCTTTTTTCGCGCTGGTATTGGCGCCGTCGGCAAAGCCGATCACTTTGCCGCCCAACCGCTGCACGGCAGTTTCAAACGAGAGGCGCGTGCGCGTGGAGGGCTCGAAAAAGCAGGAACCGATCAATTTCCCTTCCAGCAAATCGCTGCGCGGTTCGGCTTTGAGCTTAAGCGCCGTGTGCAGCAGCAATTCGAGCTGCTCGGTGGAAAGATCGGAAATGGAAATCAGATTCTGTCGGTATAAAAGATTAGCCATCGTGGTTCCTTTAAGGTTTTTTGCTGATGCACCAGCCATAAAAAAGCCCGTTTGCTTGCTTAAACAAAACGGGCTCGGCCGCGGCAACGGATGGCGGCTGCTCGTGTATCATTGGCCGGATTGTGCATTTGCGGTTTCATGTCGGTTCCGTTGCTGAAATCGGTGCGATTATCGCATAAACCATGCCTGTCTGAAAACGGGTTTCAGACAGGCATCCGATTATAGTTACACCGCCTACATTATAACAATGCCGTCATACTCGGGCTTGCCCCGAGTATGACGGTTGTGCCATTTTTAAGTTGATTCATTATTAATAAGCTGCCCGAGCTGCGCGCCGCGTTTCTCCACCCGCCATTCAAACTGCTTCGGCTGAAAGGCTTCGCACAAAAACCGTTTGGCCTGCTCTATCTGCATTTCGCCACACAGAAAAATATCCAGCGCGGCGAAGCTGTGTTCAGGCCAGGTGTGGATGCTGATGTGTGATTCGGCCAAGAGCAACACGCCGGTTACGCCACCCTCGCCGCCGAAGCGGTGGAAATGCCCGCCCAACACGGTTGCGCCCGCTGCTTCGGCCGCTTGGCGCAGCAAGTTTTTCAGACAGGCCTCATCCCGCAGCATGGCTGCATCGCAACCGTATAAATCCAGCAAACCGTGGCTGCTCGGCTGATAGCTCATTTATGGCCTCCCGAGAAACCGCCGCCGCGGCCTGTGCCGATATAGCCGCTGCTGCCGCTCATATCGGTCATCAAAATGTAATGTACAAAAGTAATCAATAGAATCAACAACACGGAAAACGATACGAAGCCCGCTATGCTCACGCCTTCCTCTCTTCTCCGGTTAAACACCAAGTAAGCACCTACGCCCAACAGCACCAATGACTGTATAAAATCTTCCGACATAAACAGCGCAGGCAGGTTTAGAAATATAAAAACCGCCAGCGTTACGATAAGCAAACCTTGCGAGGCGCCATCGGCTTGCATTTCTGCCGTATAATTCGGCGCCTTATCCGGCAGGTTGAACCATTCGACAATTTTCCGGTAACCGACCGGCGTGCTTTTGCTCCACGCCAGCTCATGCGCCGAATATTCGGCACTCAGCTTTTCATGGCCTTGTTTATAGTCGGAATAATAATTGATGTCGCCTTGCCGGATATGCCAATAAAACGCACCCGCTGCATAGTTGACCCGGCCGCCGTAATCATAAAGCTTGGGGCAGCCTTGCGGCTGGCCGTTGATATCAAGGCGCGGCCAAACATTCAGCGTTTCAGACAGGCTCCATTCATCCTCGGAAGTTTCCACCAGCCATAAAAAGCCGGCCTGCGGATGATAAAGCAGATATTCAAACCACGAGCCTTGCGGTACAAAGCCTTGCAGTGCTTTGCTGTAAAGCGCGTCAAACGCAGTTTCCCCGTCCAATTCATCTTTGCGCAGCGCGCCGATAACGGTATAGGTTTTGTTGTTGATTTTGCCGCGCGAACCCAAAGGCAGCGTAAACGCTTTTTCCTGCGCTTTGCGCATCGCATTGGCTTGAATCAGCTCGGCTTTGCCGGTAGAAGTGTCCAGCTCGCTGCAGCATGATGGGCAGATAACCAAATCGGTCAAACCGTTTACCCATTGCACGGGCGAGCCGCAATTCGGGCAGTTTTCCGCTTCGCGCACGCCTTTGAGGCTGCCTGCCGCCTGATTAATCTGATCGTCGCTGCGCGTGTTGGCAAGGTGCAATTCATCCAGCGTTACACCTTTGCCGAGAAAGCCCTGCGGCTGCTTTTGCGCATAATCCAGCGTGAGAAACAGATGCTCCCAACGCCAGTCGGATACGCGGTTAACACTGTCTTCTTTAAGTTCGAACGGCAACTCGCCCTGCGCTGCCGAGCGTTTCAGCGTGATTTTGCGCACATCCGATGCGATGAATTTTTTATTCTGATAGCTAAATGTGCTGAAGCCTGCGCGCGTGCCGTCAAATTCCGGGGTGTCTACGGGCAGATCGTTTACTGCGTGGGTAAACACATAGCGGTCGCCCGCTTCCGAAAGCCAGCCTGTGGTGCCGTCGGCAAACAAAGCGTACCATTCATTCCACATGCCTTCGTCGTAGCGCACTTGCAGGCGGCCGATAAGCGTAAAATCCTGTGTGCTGAATTTGCCCGTGGTGCCGATTTGCAGCGGGCTGAAGTCTTCCAGCAGCGCGGAATCGCGGCCGGTGTCGGCAATGCTGTCATCATGGCGCACCAGCATACTGTTGCAATAGCCGCACACCAGCGTAACCGCCGTGGCGGAATGCGCGTGTACGGGCGCGCCGCAACTGGGGCAATCGGTTTTGAATAAGGGTTCGCTCATAGAAAGTCGCTTGTATCACGCAATGCCTGTCTGAAAACACAAACGATGCTTTCAGACAGGCATTCGGGCGGGTTCAACCTATCAGTTGTTTCAACACTTCGGCTTTGGCCTGTTCATAATCTTCGGCGGAAATTAAGCCTTCATCGAGCAACGCTTTGAGTTTGCTCAACTTAGCCTGCGGGTCTTCCGTCTGCGGCGCGGCAGTTTGCGGCTGTTGTGCGGCGGCCTGCTGCGGCTGCATCATGCCCGCCATCGCTCCGGCCATTGCCTGCCCTACTCCGGCTCCCACGCCCAAACCGGCGCCGATACCGGCCATGCCGCCTTCGTTTTGCGCAGCCATCGGAATGGCTTCGGCGGTTTGGTATTGCGTGTATTTGCCCAAATCGCCAATGATGCCCATCGACATTCTGCTGTCGAGTGCTTTTTGCACGGCTTCGGGCAACGTGATGCTTTCAACGGTAAAGTTTTCCAGCAGCAAGCCGAGTTTGGCAAATTCGGGCGCGAGCAGTTCGCCCATTTTTTGCGACAGCAGCACTTGGTTGGCCGCCATATCGAGAAACGGAATGCCTGATGTGCCGAAGGCAGCGGCCAGCTGGGTCATCGCGATATTGCGCAATTGCTGCTCAAGCTGCTCGCCGCTGTATGCCGTGGTCACACCTGAAACTTCCCTGAAAAATGCCGCCGGGTCGCTGATGCGGTAGGAATACATGCCGAACGAGCGCAGCTGCACCACGCCGAATTCGGCATCGCGCACGGTTACCGGCTGCGCCGTACCCCATTTGCGGGCCAGCTGCTGCTTGGTGTTGAAGAAATAAACGTCTGATTTAAATGGTGATTGAAAAAGCTTATCCCAGTTTTTCAGGTTGGTGAGCACAGGCAGCGTGTTGGTGTTGAGCGTGTAGCGGCCGGGGGAGAACACATCGGCGGTTTTGCCCTCGTCAACAAACATCGCCATCTGCGCCTCGCGCACCGTGAGGCTGGCACCGTTTTGAATCTCTTCGTCGGCCATCGGAAAGCGCCACACCAGCAGAGATTCATCGGGATCGGGCCATTGGATTACATCAATAAACTGCTTCTTGATAAAACTGCCAAGCATGGGCTTATTCCTTATTTTTTAACGTTTTAACGAGTGCGCAAAGGCGCGTTTAGTTGGATAATCGGGAGCGGCAATCAGCTCAAACAGGCCGCGTTCAGCAAGCCGATACTGATGGAAAATGCGCAGAACAATGCGCCCACCGCCACGTTGTTGTTCACCAGCTCTTCATTCGCATCGCGCACAATTCTGGTGGCGGCGAAATAAACCAGAATCTGAATCACAGCCGCACCCAAGCCCCACAACATAAAATCAGGCAGGTTAACGCTATGGGAAATGCTGGAAGCCAGCGGCAGGCAAAATCCGACAAGAGCGCCGCCAAACGACAAAGCGCAAGCCAAATTACCGTTTCGGATCAGGCGGATTTCTTCAGCGGGCGTGATGCGCAGATAGATAGCACCAAAGGCCACCGTCATCAAGATGCCGACCAGCATATATTGCAGATAAAGCAGATATTGTGCGAGGGAAATGCTCACGGTTGCTCCATTCGGTTGCAAAAACAGGGGATTATTATGCCATAAAAACCTGCTGTTCTTTCAAAAAATAATGCCTGTCTGAATACCGGATTCAGACAGGCATCTTGTTGTATTGATTGTGTTTTCAATCTCAATGCAAAGAGGATATAAATCTTATCTGCTTCACGGCAGCCACAGTTGCGCTTCATGGCCGCGCGGCCACTTACTTTCTTTGCTTCGCCAAAGAAAGTAAGCAAAGAAAGGCGACCGCGGTTGCCGGTTTGCTGCGCAAACTGCCCTCACTGCGCGGAATTTTCGGGGCGGCCGCTAGTCGCTTCGCTCCGGGAGCGGCCTTGTTTCCCCGAAAATCCCGCTCCGTTCGGCGGCGCCAGCGGGCAGAACAGACGCCCCAAAGGCTTCGAGCATCAAGTGAAATAACAGAACGTAACACTCATCTTTGATCTAAATATAACGGCTATACCGTTTCAAAATTGGTTTACCATAAAAACACAAGAATAAGCGCCAGAATGCGGAAATGCCTGTCTGAAACACATGTTCAGACAGGCATACTGTTATAATCCCCTCTCCCTAAATGCCTGTCTGAAACCATGAAACTCAACCGCACCCTGATTATCTCCGTGTTCATCGTGGCCAGCTGCGGGCTGGCCTACGAGCTGATTATGGCGGCGCTGGCCAGCTACCTTTTGGGCGACAGTATTTTGCAGTTTTCCTCCATTATCGGGCTGTATCTTTTTGCCATGGGCATCGGTGCGCACTTAACCAAATACATCAAAGACGAAGACGCGCTCGCGCGTTTTATCGAAATCGAGCTGCTGGTGGGGATTATCGGCGGCGTGTCGGCGTTGGCGCTGTTTGTGGCGTTCGGGCTTTCCGCCGCGCCGTTCCGTACACTGCTTTATGCATTGGTGTTAATCGTGGGCACGGTTGTGGGCATGGAAATCCCGCTGGTGATGCGGGTGCTCAACCAGCAACAGGCTGATTTTAAAGAGCTGGTTTCGCGCGTGCTCACTTTCGACTATCTCGGCGCGCTTGCCGTGTCGCTGCTGTTTCCGCTGGTGCTGGCGCCCAAACTCGGCATGGCGCGCTCGGCTTTGTTGTTCGGCCTGCTCAATGCTGCGGTGGCGGTATTGACCGCCAAAGTGTTCAAAAGCCAGCTGCCGCGTTACCGCGCAATCCAAACCCGCGGCGTGTTTGTGTTGCTGATTTTGGGCTTGGCCTTTATTTATGCCAACAGGATTACATTCAAGGCCGAACAAAGCTATTTCGGCGACCCGATTGTGTATGAAAGCCACTCGCCTTACCAGCGCTTGGTGGTAACACGCTGGAAAGACGACACGCGGCTGTATATCAACGGCAACCTGCAATTTTCCTCGCGCGACGAGGCACGCTACCATGAGGCTCTGGTGCTGCCGGCCATGCAGATGGTACCGAACGCGCAAAATATTCTGATTCTGGGCGGCGGCGACGGGCTGGCCGCGCGCGAAGTGTTGAAATATCCGCAGGTGAAGAAGGTTACGCTGGTCGATCTCGACCCGCATATGACCGACACATTCAAGCATTCCGCCGAATTGAGCAAACTCAACAACCGTTCGCTCAGCCACCCGAAGATGCACATTGTGAACGCCGACGCGGCCAAATGGCTGGAGGAAAGCGGCGGCAAGTTCGACGTGATCATCATCGATTTTCCCGACCCGGCCAATTTCTCGCTGGGCAAGCTTTATTCCGTGCCCGTTTACCGGCTGGTTGCGCGCCATCTCGCACCCGACGGCTTGATTTCCGTGCAGTCCACTTCGCCCTATTTCGCGCCCAACGCTTATTGGTCGATCGTAGCCACGCTTGAAGCGGCCGGGCTTTACACCGCGCCGTATCATGTTTACGTGCCTTCTTTCGGCGAATGGGGGTTTGTGTTGGCAGGTAAAAGCAAGCATTTTCCCGTGCCGGAAAAGTTTGACGTGGCCACCCGTTTCCTCAACGGCCAAACCGCCGCCGAAATGTTCCGCTTTCCGCCCGACATGGCGCGCAGAAAAGTGGAGCCGAATTTCTTAAACACGCAGATTCTGGTGAGCTATTTCGAGCAGGATTGGGGCAATGTGATGCGCTAAGCAAATGCCTGTCTGAACCGCCATACTCGGGCTTGAACCGAATATGACGGCATCGTTATTATGTAAGTGGATTAACTATACAACAAACCGATTTCCCCAAAAAACCGCCCGTAAACCTCGGCCTTCTTCTCCAAAGCCAACGGATACGCCCGCGACGATGACGGCAAGCGGTATAAACGCAAATGCCTGTCTGAAAACACCGCCTCGGCAAACCCGCCGATTTTCGGCTTGTCGGTATCGGGCGGCATCAAAGAAAGCAAGGTATCCGTTGCTTTGTCGCCCGTGGTCATAATGGTTTGGCACAACGGTATTCCGGCCAGCAAGCCCCGCAAATCCACCGGCTCCACAATTTCTAAAAACTTATCCGAAGCATTGCCCTGCAAACGCCGCACCCGATGCGCCGTGTCGCTGATGGCAATGCCTTTTTCCGTTAGAAATGCACGCAGCAGCTCCTCTTTAAATGCTTTCCCGCCTGCTTCGACAAAATAATCTTTATCGCCGAAAAACACCAAACCGAAAATCCGCCACATATCGTTTTGAAAGTTCGGATAATAAAAATCCATCTTCCAGCGCGCACGCGGCGGCGGGAACGAGCCGAGCATCAAGAGTTTGGCGTTGGCAGGCGCAAAAGGCGGCAACGGATGCGTTTCGATTAAAAGATGTTCGTTCATGGTTTTCAGACAGGCATGCTCAAAAGGGCTTAACTATAAACAATAAACCTCTTAAATTCCAACCCCATCATTTCCCATGATGAAAAGCATAAAATAATACAATTTGTATCAAATAGCAGAAATTTGCTATGTTTAAAGTGGCAAAATTTCTAAACAAAGGAGAAAACCATGTCGGAAAAAAACAAAATCGCATTTATCGGCTTGGGCAATATGGGCGCACCAATGGCGGCCAATCTGGTGAAAAAAGGATTTGACGTAACCGTGTTCGATCTAAACAAAGATGCGGTTGCCAATCTGGTTGCCCAAGGTGCAAACCAAATAGACAGCCTGTCTGAATTGCCGCAAAACACGCAGCTGGTTATCAGCATGTTGCCGGCAGGCGCGCATGTGCGCAATGTGTATCTGGGCGAACAGGATAACGGGCTGTTCCGCCAATTGGCCCCAGGCAGCATGGTAATTGATTGCAGCACCATTGCCGCCACCGATGCGCGCGAACTGGCAGAGGCGGCCGCCAAATTCGATATTGCTTTCCTTGATGCGCCTGTGTCCGGAGGAACGGCGGGCGCGGCAGCCGGCACCTTAAGCTTTATTGTGGGCGGCAGTGCCGATGATTTCGAGCGCGCCAAACCCGTGCTTGAAGCCATGGGCAAAAATATTTTCCACGCAGGCGGCCACGGCGCGGGGCAGGTAGCCAAAATTTGCAACAATATGCTGCTCGGCATTTTAATGGCCGGCACATCCGAAGCCATCGCGCTGGGTGTGAAAAACGGCTTGGACGCGCAAGTGTTGTCGGACATTATGTCGAAAAGCTCCGGCGGCAACTGGGTGCTGAATGTGTACAACCCTTATCCCGGCGTGATGGAAAACGCGCCTGCCAGCCGCGGCTATCAAAACGGCTTCATGGCCGCCTTGATGCTGAAAGACCTAAACCTCGCCCGCTCGCTGGCCGAATCCTGCGGCAGCGACACGCCGATGGGCGAACAGGCGCTGGCGCAATACAACCGCTTTGTCGAAACCCACGAAGGCAATCTGGACTTTTCCGCCATTATTGATTTGTACGAACAAGGTTTGGTGAAATGATTTAAGGGTTATCAATCATAATGAATGCCTGTCTGAAAATAGGTTTCAGACAGGCATTGTGTTGCGGCAGAGCTACTCTATCGTCAATTCAAGCGAATATGACGATAAAAAGCTATGCGTACGATTGCGACACCCCTCTAATCGTACAATCGTAACCACATCTAAACCAAATTAAAAATCGTAAACTTAAGCCATTCGAAATCTATGCTGCAACCATTCCTCCCGCTGGCGCCGCCGAACGGAGCGGGATTTTCGGGGAAACAAGGCCGCTCCCGGAGCGAAGCGACTAGCGGCCGCCCCGAAAATTCCGCGCAGTGAGGGCAGTTTGCGCAGCAAACCGGCAACCGCGGTCGCCTTTCTTTGCTTACTTTCTTTGGCGAAGCAAAGAAAGTAAGTGGCCGCGCGGCCATAAAGCGCAACCTTCAACAATAGGAAACGAAGTAAGCTTAAGAGGGGGTATATAGCTAAACCAATTATTCAATAGCAGTTTCGTCATACTCGGGTCAGACCCAAGTATGACTGCATAACAAAAATGCCTGTCTGAAAAACAAATTTCAGACAGGCATATTCAAATCAGTTTAAGTCTTGATTTTAACCCAGCGTCGGCATCGAGAATACCGCGCCTTCCCGTACTTCCGAAGTCGGCCAGCGTTGGGTGATGGTTTTTCTGCGGGTGTAGAAACGCGCGCCGTCGCGGCCGTAAGCGCCTAAATCGCCGAAGCTGGATTGTTTCCAGCCGCCGAAGCTGTGATAGGCCACCGGCACGGGCAACGGAATATTGATGCCGACCATGCCTACCAAAATATTGTCGGCAAAGTAACGGGCCGCTTCACCGTCACGGGTGTAGATGCAGGTGCCGTTGCCGTAGATATGTTTGTTGATCAAGTCCATCGCTTCCTGCATGGTTTTCACACGCACCACTTGCAGCACCGGGCCGAAGATTTCTTCCTGATAGCTGGTCATTTCGGGAGTAACGTGGTCAATCAGCGTGCCACCCAGATAGAAGCCGTTTTCATAACCCGGCACGGACGGGTTGCGCCCGTCCACCACAATGGTTGCGCCCTGCTCAGCCGCGCTGGCGATATAGCCTTCCACTTTTGCTTTGTGTGCGGCGGTAATCAACGGGCCGAAATGGTTGCTGGCATCGGAAAACGGGCCGACTTTCATGTTTTTCATGCCTTCTTTGATGCCCGCTACCATGCGGTCGGCAATTTCGTCGCCCACCGCCACGGCTACCGACAAGGCCATACAGCGTTCGCCCGACGAACCAAATGCGGCACCAAGCAGTGAATTCACTACGTTGTCCAAATCCGCATCCGGCATCACGATGGCATGGTTTTTCGCGCCGCCTAATGCCTGGCAACGTTTGCTGTGAGCGGTGGCGGTGCTGTAAATATATTTGGCAATCGGCGTGGAACCCACAAAGCTGACAGCCTGAACACGCTCGTCGGTCAACAGCGTATCCACGGCTTCTTTATCGCCGTTTACCACATTCAACACGCCGTCAGGCAAACCTGCCTGCTGCAACAGCTGCGCCAAAAAGAGGCCCACGCTCGGATCACGTTCAGAAGGCTTCAACACGAAAGTATTGCCGCACACAATCGCCAGCGGGAACATCCACAAAGGCACCATGGCCGGGAAGTTGAACGGGGTAATGCCCGCCACCACGCCCAAAGGCTGGAAATCGCACCACGAATCGATATCGGGGCCCACATTTTTGCTGAAGTCGCCTTTCAAAAATTCAGGCGCACCGCAGGCATATTCCACATTCTCAATGCCGCGCTGCAATTCGCCCGCCGCATCATGCGAAATTTTGCCGTGTTCCGATCCGATAAGTTCGCAGATTTTGTCGCGGTTTTGCTCCAGCAACTCTTTGTATTTGAACATAATGCGTGCGCGCTTCATAACCGGTGTTTGCCGCCATGCGGGGAACGCGGCTTGTGCGGCTGCAATGGCTTCCTCAACTGTGGCTTTGGAAGCCAGCGACACCTGTTTGCTCACCTCTCCGGTGGAAGGGTTGTACACATCTTGTGTGCGCGCTTTGTCTTCAATGATTTTTCCATTGATGAAATGACCGACGATTTGGCTCATGTTGTTTCTCCTGGTTTAAAGTTTCGGCATATCCATACCGTTTCAATTCATAAAAATAGAGGCCTGCCGACTACCACAGCTGGCGGTAGATGGCGATAATCTCTTCTTTTTCGGGTACGCGCGGATTATTGCCAGGCGAACCGGAAGCCAAAGCCTGCTCAGCCATGGTTTCCACCACTTTGTCGAATTCGGCTTTTTCCACACCGAATTGCGCCAAAGTGGGCACATTCAATTCCCGGTTTAAAGCAACCAATCCTTCAAGCAGCTTCCGGTTGGCCGTATCCGTGTCTTCGTCATGCGAGGCGAATCCCGCCGTGCGGGCGCATTCGGCATAGCGTTCCGGCGCGGCTGGCACGGAATAGGCGGTAACGGCAGGCAGCAGCATGGCGTTGGACAAACCGTGCGGCACGTGGAAAAACGCGCCTATCGGCCTGCTCATGCCGTGCACCAGCGCAACCGATGCATTGGAAAACGCAATGCCCGCCAGAGTCGAACCCAGCATCATGGCTTCGCGCGCGGCAAGGTCGCTGCCGTTGTGATACACCTTGCGCAAATTGCCGCCGATCAGCTTCATGGCCGCCAAAGCCTGCGCATCGCTATACGGATTGGCCTTTTTACTCACATAAGCTTCGATGGCATGGGTGAGCGCGTCGATGCCCGTGTCGGCAGTGGTGCGCTGCGGCACGCTCACGGTCAGCTCGTAATCAATCACTGCCGCCGTGGGCATAAATCCCAAACCGACGCATAACAGTTTTTCGCTGGTGGCTTCATCCGTGATGATGGTAAAGCGCGTACACTCGGAACCTGTGCCCGCCGTGGTGGGCACGGCAATCAACGGCATGCCGTGTTCGTTCACTTGGCGTGGAAATTTGTATTCGCGTATATTGCCGCCGAACTTGCCCAACACGGCAATGGCTTTGGCGCTGTCTATCGGGCTGCCGCCGCCTAAAGCGATAATGATGTCGTAATTGCCGTTTTTCACCTTTTCCACGCCCGCTTCAATCGAAGAATCGGTAGGCTCAGGCACGGTATCGTCATAAATATCGGCTTTGAGGCCGTCTGAGTTCAAAATATCGCAAACCTGCTGCACATAGCCGAGCTGAACCATCATTTTGTCGGTTACAATCAAAGGCTTGCTGCAGCCTAAAGTTTTTACCAACTCCGGCAGCTTTTCGCAGGCATGCCTACCGATGTGCATAAAACGGGGTAATACAACTTGTGCGGACATAATTCCTCCTATTTATCTTCCGTCTTTTTTCAGACAGGCATTAAAACGAACCGAACACAGTACCCAGCCCGACCACGGCAGCCAAAGCAATCAACGGCACAATCACGGCAACCACCAAAATATCCAAATAAGATTCCCTATGCGTTAAGCCGCAAATCGCCAGCATGGTAATCACGGCGCCGTTGTGCGGCAGCGCGTCCAAACCACCCGATGCAATCGATGCCACACGGTGCATCAGCTCGAGCGAGGTGCCGGTTTGGTTGGCCATCTGCACATAGGTTTCGCCCATCGCGCTGAGTGCAATACTCATACCGCCGGAAGCCGAGCCGGTAATACCCGCCATCACATTCACGACAATCGCTTCGGAAATCAAAGGATTATCCGGCGAAAGCCCAACCATAAAATCACGCAGGATGATAAAGCCCGCCAAAGTGGCAATTACCGAGCCGTAGCCCACTTCAGATGCCGTGTTGAAAATCGGCAGTAATGAGCCCATCGCACCGTCATTTAGCGACTTTTTCAAATTGCGCCAATATTTCATGTTGGCAAAAATCAGAAACACACATCCCGCCACCAAAGCCGCGATAATCGCCCACAAGCCGACCACCGAATTGAGGGAAACGCCGCCGAATTTTTTCTCAGCCAAATAAGCCGTGTCCATCATGGGGAAGATAAACTTGGTTAACGCGTAGTTCAACGCAATCACCACAATAATCGGAACCAGCGCCTTGGCCAAACCCGGCAAATGTTTGAAATCCTGCTCTTTCACATGGCTATCGTAATGCTTGCCATAGCCCTCGCCAGCCGCTGCCGCATGCTTGAGGCGGCGGTTAAGCCACATCATGCCGAAAATAAACATAACCACTCCGGCAATCACACCCAAGCCCGGAGATGCAAACGCATCGGTTTGAAAATAAGGAATCGGAATCGCATTCTGAATAGAAGGCGTGCCCGGCATGGCGGTCATGGTAAACGTGAGCGCACCCACTGAAATAGCGCCGGGAATCAAACGTTTGGGAATATCAATCTCGCGGAACAACGCCGCTGCAATCGGATACACGGCAAAAGTCACTACAAACACCGACACCCCGCCGTAGGTCAAAATAGCCGAAGCCAACACAATCGACAGCAAAGCTTTCTGCTTGCCCAATTTATCCACCAAAGCATGGGCAATACTGTGCGCCGCGCCGGAATCCTCCATCAATTTGCCGAAAATCGCGCCCAACAGAAAAATCGGGAAAAACTTAATCGCAAATCCACCCATCCCCTGCATAAACACTTGTGTGTATGTACCCAAAAGCTCATTGGAGGGCGCACTGAACAACACCGCCAACATCGCCAGCAAAGGGGCCAAAATCAAAACACTGATACCTCTATATGCCAAAATCATCAAAAGTACCAGTGAAAGCACAATGCCTGTCAAACTCAACATAATCGGTTTCTCCTTCCATTTGCCATTTGTCGGGCCGGCTTTATCAGTAGCTTTTCCGTTTATAGGCAGCCGGCTTATTCTTAATTTGTTTTGTTGTCGCGAAATTCACTCACTACTTTTCAATATAATTTTATTAATTTGAAACAAATTGTATCGTTTTAGCCGATTATATGAATGACAAAGGTTAGGATAAAATCATAATTTCTAATGTTTACAATCAGAATAAGTTATATATAATTGATTTTGAGCATTTCAGATTCATAAATCAGCTTATTTCACAACAGCTTATCTTTAATGATCATGCAAAAGGAAAGAAAATTGGATATATCTTCCGGCAGAGGTTCATCCATCACGCGGGTTTTAGAAATTATCGAAGCAGTGGCCGCCGCAGACCGCCCACCCACTCCGCAAGATTTGATTCAAGATTTGGACATCCCCAAACCCAGCCTACACCGCCTGCTCAAACTGCTGGAAAACGAGCAATTCATCCAAACCGATTTACAAGGCGGAATCGTGCCGGGCATCCGCTCACTAAGACTGAGCGTCAACATCTGGCAAAGCAAACACCATCAAGCGGAACGGATAGCAATTTTAGGTACGCTTTCCGCCAAAATCGGCGAAACCTGCGGCATCAGCGTGCCCAACGGCAACTGCATGTCTTATACCGACCGCGTACAAACCAACTGGCCGCTACAAGTTTATCTGCCCAGCGGCACGCAAGTACCGCTGTATTGCACGGCCGGCGGCAAGCTCTACCTCAGCTCGCTACCCGCATTAAAACGCAAACGGCTGATCGAACACATGCAACCCACCCGCATGACACAAAACACCCTCACCGACCCCAAAGCTTTAGAACAAGCCATAAAAAAAATCGGCAAAACCGGCATCGGCTTTGACGATGAAGAATTCATTTCCGGCATGGTCGGCTGCTCCGTACCCGTGCTCGATGCAGACGGCCAATTCATCGCCGCCCTATACACCCACGCCCCCACCATCCGCAAAAGCCTCGACGACCTGCTCGCTTTCGTTCCCGACATGAAAGCGGCCTCGGAAGAAATCAGTAAACTTTTGTTTCAAGAACCTAAATCTGCTTAGTTTGAAAACTACAATGCCTGTCTGAAACTTTTTCAGACAGGCATTTATGATTAAACCACTTAATCCCCGACACAAAGCAACAACGCCATAACAAACTTTAAGTTTTTTGCGGCCTTCACACTTTTTAGCTTGCAGGCGCAATAATTCGGCGATGTCGCCCTCACCCTGCTGCTCTTTGATTTGACGCTGTACAGCCATATAGCGTTCGTATTCGGCTTCTGCTTTGATATCGACCTGTTTTTTGCTGATTTTACCTGCTCCTTACCGCACTTCACGGTCGTTAAATGCTAAAAATTGATCCAGCTTTTCCGCCTAATTTTTTAGAAATACCTGCTTTTTACGCTGTGCCTGATCTAATGATTTTAAAAAATTGAGTAGTTTCTTTAAAGCTGGGCTGATAATCCGCAGCCAGCGCAAAAATCTCTCGCACACGTAAATAGACCCGCTTTTCGCTAGCGCGGATATCACGGATGCGTTCCAGCAACTCATCAAAATAATCCGGCGCAGGGATTGTGCCAACCGGCGGGTTTTTCAGACGTTCGTCATCCAATACAAAGCCTTTTTGCAGGTACTCTCCCAAAGTGCGTGTTGCCCATTGGCGGAACTGCGTACCGCGTGAAGAGCGCACACGGTAGCCGACGGCGATAATCATCGGCAGGGAATAATGGGCGATTTCGCGGCTTACCTGCCGCCCGCCTTCGGTTTGAACTATTGAGTAATACTCAATAGTTGCCCGTTCCTCCATTTCTTTTTCAGCCAATATCGCTTTGATATGCTTATTGATATTGGAAACGGTGGTTTGATACAGCTCGGCTATTTCCAACTGTGTTAACCAAAGCTGTCCGCCTAATTCGCGCAAAACGAATTGAGATAGGCCGTCTTGTGTGGTGTAGAGAATAAGGGGGTGTTGGCCATTTTTTTCGATGCTCGCAACAAGTTATTCAAAAATATCCTATATCTTCATTTCTTAATTTTCAATTTCTTGCTCTACCCGTTTTTTGGTTTCTTCCAACAAGTTTTCACTTTGTTTTTTCAGCATAAAACTATACTGCACTTTATCACTGATATCTTTCTGCATGGATAAAGGCAATATAGGAATTAAAACTTCTTTTATTTCAGACGGCTTCCAATGCTGAATAATCGAGCCGCCCGCATCGCGTTCTGCCTGTAAACGAACTGCGGGCGAATTTAATACCAAAGCCAGATAATCGGGCAGCAGGGTTTCGCGATATTGTGGTTTAATATTCAGATGCACAATTGCGCCCGAAGTAATCACATTCATATTCTGCGGCACACGATAAGCGATGCCGACCGTACCGTCTTTGCTTAACAATAAGGTGTCTTTTTTGGGGCGGATAACATCATGAAAATTTTCCGGGCTTAAAAATTTATCTGTCGGGGCAATACCAAATTCAGATAAATCCGCCACACGCACAAACGGTATGCCTTCATCACGGTAAGCCTCAGAACCCGGCTCAACCGATTTAGATAAATCGACCAAATCTCCCAAGCGGGCGTATTTTTGTTTGCGGATATGGGTAAGCAGTCGGTCAAACTTGGGTTGGTAATATTCAGCATCCAAACGTCCGCTGCTACCGAAAGATTGACTGAACAGTTGCACAGAAATATTCTCAGGCCGTCTGAAAAACAGGTTTTCCAGTAATATCCATTCAGCCAATTTTGCCCAGTATGCGGCTTTATCCAATAAGTCTTTGATAATATTATGATTTACCCCCCCCCGCATTTATTTGATTTAATTGAATATTTTCAATTTCATGCTCTACGCTGTTTTTTGCCTCTGCGAGCAGTTCCGCTGCCTGACGGCGCAAGGCTTGGCTTTTTTGCAGGTATTCTGCGATTTGGGTTTGTGTTTTAGGGCAAATTACGGGCAACGGTATATTTAAAAACTCTTTCTTATTGATGGCGGTTAAAATCGTGCCTGAACAGTTTTTCTTTAAAATCTGCTGAATCAGTGGTGATTTAAACAATACCAACAGCGTTTCAGAATTTATATGTTCTGATGACACTACATAAAACCCTGTAGAGCACAATGCATTGTGGTATTCGGGCGTGACAACCGCGCAGCTTTGCAATGAACCTTCAATGCTGGAAACAACCACATCACCGGTTTGTATTTTCCGTCTTGCACGGGACGGTAAATCTTTACCTAAAGATTGGATGCAGCCGGTAATCTCTCCCGTATGTCCGATATTGGATAATTCGATATAGCTGTATTCTTGATCATCTTCCGGCGTATAGTTTTGGTCTTTCAGACGGCATATCTCACCCAAACGCTGAAAACCTTGCGGATACTGTCTGATATGTTCTTCCAGCCGTTCGTAAACCACTTGGTAAAATTCTGCGTCCAGTCTGCCTGTTTGTAAAAAACTCTCCTTTAAGGATTTGATATTGAAAGGATTGCAGGCTACTTGAAAGTTTTTTAGGCCTAGATTTTCCAGTAATAATTCTTCCGCTTCGGCATATAACTGAGAAGACTGAATTAGTGTTTGTTTAGAAGAATCAAAACATTCTTTAATTTTTAATTGAATATTCTTATTTAACAATGGTATAAAAGTTTCTTTTACCTCTTCAGGATTAATATTCGTTTGATTGATAGATTGCCTTGCTCTTCTTTTTAAATCCCAAATACCATATTTAGTATTCAAATAGGTAGTCAAATATTCAGGCAAGATAATGTCTTCATTCGGTACAAATCGCACTAAATATGAGGCAAAAATAAAATCCACTCCCTCTTGCTCATAAAAAATTCCTGTCCTACCAACCCATTCAAATGAGTTTGTTCTATTAAATAAAACATCCCTATCTTTTAAAATAAATTTTTTCTTTTCTATTTCTGAAATATCTGCATACTTAGACACAGAAAAATCACACATCATATTGTGAATCTCATTCATTCTATAAATTGGATAACCAATTCCATCTTCATTCATGGATACTGAAATTCCATATTGTGATTTTAAAAGACAATCTTTGATTTTTATATATTGCAAGTTAGGGTTTTTTTTAGGTTCTTTCGTCCAGAAATCTGTATCAATACGGTAATCTTTATTTTCATTTACTACTGATAATTTTATCTCTCTCACTTCCAGCCCTTCCAACAAAGCCTGATATTTGGCTTCGTCAAAAGGGCTTAATTCTTTCCCACAAACGACAAGCCCTCTTTTTTGGCAAATTCGATAAAGGCTTCGGCAATGCCGTCTTGTGTCATACCGTCATGATTAAACAAATCGTGCTTCACGATTAAATGCCCGTGTTCGTCCAATACGGGCAGGCCGTCTGAATGCTTTACATAGATTTTGTCGCCGCTGTTGTCTTTGCTGGATTGCTGCATGGTGGCAAAGAAAATCGGGTAATCATCTACTTTTGGGCAAAGTTCGTCATGCCATTTCTGTACAAACAATACACTGGTTTTGGTGCCGGTATGCGGTTTGAACACATTACCGTGCAGGCCGACTACCGCCAGAATGCGGCAGCGTTCGGCGATAAAATCGCGGATGTATTTGTCGCTGGAGTTGTTGAAACGGCCTTGTGGCAATACCACCGCCATACGCCCGCCGTCTTTGAGAAAATCCAGATTGCGTTCGATAAACAGAATATCGCGCCCGACTTTGCTTTGGTATTTGCCGTTGGGCTTTTTGCCCAGTTCGTAACGGGAAATGATGCGGGTTTCTTTAATTTCACCGGCAAAAGGCGGGTTTGCCATCAATATGTCAAACTGGAAATCGCGGTTTTGCTCTTTGGTTTTGCGGAGCTTACGCAGTTTTTTCCAGCCATTACCGTATACATCTGCCCAGCTTTCTTCTTTGGTGGAGTCTTCCCAGCGTTCGTAATCCAGCGTGTTCAAATACAAAACGTTGGTTTGACCGTCGCCCGCAATCAGATTAAGCGTGCGAGCCACGCGCACCGCTTTTTCATCAAAATCAATGGCGAGTACTTTTTCTTCTACATAATCGGTTTGTTCGGGCAGCTTTTCTTCAGCAGTAAACAGATGGCTGCGGTTTAAGCCTTTTTCTTTAAGTTGTTTTTCCCAAACATGAAAAATGGCGTGCACCGGAAAACCGCAGCTGCCTGCTGCGGTATCTATAACGGTTTCGTGTGCTTTGGGATCAAGCATTTTCACACACATATCAATCACATAACGTGGTGTAAAGTATTGCCCTTTTTCGCCTTTGCTGGATTTGTTGATCAGGTATTCAAACGCTTCGTCCACCACATCGAGATTGGAGTTAAACAGCTTGACTTCTTCTAATGATGAAACGCAAATCGCCAAATGCGAAGGGGAAAGGTTGATTTTGGCACTTTCGGAAAATACGCCTTCCCATTTGGCTTTGGCGCGGTCAAAAAGCGCTTGTATTTTTGCTTTAAGCTCGCTTTCGGTATCGCCGTAGTTGCGGAACTCGAGATGGCGGCTGCGGTTGCGCGTGCTTTCCATCTCGTCATATAGCTTGGTAAAAATCAGCTGGAAGAGTTCTTCAAATACATCTACACCTGCATTGGCCAATACTTCGTCTTCCATTTCAACCACCAAATCTTTCAGTGATTTGCGCTGTTTGGCAATTTTGTCGTTGGCAATAAGCGTGGTGATTGTCCAACGCTCGCTTAATATGTCGGAAAGTTTTTCACTCGCTTTGGGAATATCAGGAATATCTTTGAAATAATTGGGGTCGCGACGGTTGTAATAGGAGATGCTGTCGCCGTTTGTCCATACGCCGATGGGCGCACCTGTGGCATTGCAATAAGATTTGAGCTGCTCTTTGCCGTCTTTAAGTTTGGGCTTTTTCAATTCGACAATCACATAAACGGTATTGGGATTGTCGCGGTCGAAAATCACGATGTCGGCACGTTTCTTCTCACGTCCGAACACAACGGAGTATTCCAATTCCATGCGCTCATAGGGATAGCCGTAATCCTGATGCAGCTTGAGCAGATACAGTTGGCGCACAGCCTCTTCGGGGGTGAGCTTGATTTCTTTTTTTGCGTACCAAGCATTTTGTATAGGGAACATCGCCGTTTTTACCTGTTTTTTGAAAAATACTGCTTTCTAGTAAAGCTATGTGTGTTTCGCTAAATTGGGAAAGTTTATAGTTACTGTCTTTTAAAAATTGTGAAAGTTGCATTTGTTAGAACCTTGCTTAAATCTTTTAAAGTAAATACTAGGCTATTGTTTTATGCATTTACCGCTTCAACCTCGCAAACGCATCCGCCATCGCCGAATTGGCCGGAGCCTGCTCGCGCTGGTTACGCTGGTTTCTACCGCTATCATTGCGTCTGTTTTCAGACGGCCTGCCACTTCTTGCTGAACCGCTGCCCGCTTCATCATCCAAGCGCATGGTGAGGGCGATGCGTTTGCGGGCGGCATCAACTTCTAATACTTTTACTTTAACGACATCGCCGGCTTTAACGACTTCGCGCGGGTCTTGGACGAATTTATTCGACAAGGCGGAGATGTGGACGAGGCCGTCTTGGTGTACGCCGATGTCGACGAATGCGCCGAAGTTGGCGACGTTGCTCACTACGCCTTCTAAAATCATGCCGACTTGTAAATCGCTGATTTCGTTGATGCCTTCGGCAAAGGTGGCCGTTTGGAATTCGCCGCGCGGGTCGCGGCCGGGTTTTTCGAGTTCGGCGAGGATGTCCATGATGGTGGGCAGGCCGAATTGGTCGGTGGTGTAGCTGGCGGGCTTGATTTGTTTGATTTTTTCGCGGTTGCCGATGAGGTCGGCGGCTTTGATGTGCAGGTCGTCGAGCATTTTGGCGACGACGGGGTAGGCTTCGGGATGGACGGCGGATGCGTCCAGCGGTTCTTTGCCGCCGTTGATGCGCAAGAAGCCGGCGGCCTGTTCGTAGGTTTTTTCGCCGAGGCGCGGTACTTTGAGGAGTTTTTTACGGCTGTCGAATGCGCCGTTTTCGTCGCGGTAGGCGACGATGTTTTGCGCAAGCGTGCTGTTGAGGCCGGAAATGCGCGCCAGCAAGGGAGCGGAAGCGGTATTCACGTCCACGCCGACGGCGTTCACGCAGTCTTCCACCACGGCATCCAGCGATTTGGCGAGTTGGCTTTGGTTGACATCGTGCTGGTATTGGCCGACGCCGATGGATTTGGGGTCGATTTTCACCAATTCGGCCAGCGGGTCTTGCAGGCGGCGGGCGATGGAAACGGCGCCGCGCAGGGAAACGTCCAGCTCGGGGAATTCTTTGGCAGCCAGCTCCGAAGCGGAATAAACGGATGCGCCGGCTTCGCTGACAACGATTTTGTGCAGCCCCATTTCAGGCAGGCCTTTGACTAATTCGCCGGCGAGTTTGTCGGTTTCGCGGCTGGCGGTGCCGTTGCCGATAGCAATCAGTTTCACGCCGTGTTGTTTGATGAGGCGTGCGAGGATGGCTAAGGCATTGGTTTCTTGGTGCAAATAGGCAACGGCGGTGTCAAGCAGTTTGCCAGTGTCATCCACCACGGCAACTTTGATGCCGGTGCGGAAGCCGGGGTCGAGACCCATGGTGGCGAGGCTGCCGGCAGGGGCGGCGAGCAGCAGGTCTTTGAGGTTGCGGGCGAACACGGTAATGGCGTCGGTATCGGCGGCTTCTTTCAGACGGCCTAAGGCTTCAAGCTCCAGCGAGAGGAAGATTTTGGCGCGCCAAGTGAGGCGCACGGTATCGCGCAACCATTTGTCGGCAGGGCGGTTTTGGTCGGCGATGCCGAAATGTTTGGCGATGATTTTTTCGTATTCGCTCTGCTCGGTAATCGGGGTTTCGTCTGGCTGGTATTTGAGGGCGACTTGCAGCACGCCTTCGTTGCGGCCACGCAATACGGCGAGCGCGCGGTGGCTGGGCATGTTGCGGACGGGTTCGCGGTGGTCGAAGTAGTCTTTGAATTTTTCGCCGCTTTCTTCTTGTCCGGCAACCACTTGGGCGTGGATTTCGGCTTCGTTCCACAGTTTTTCGCGCAAGTTGCCGAGCAGTTCGGCATCTTCGGCGAACTGTTCCATCAGAATGGCGCGCGCGCCGTCGAGTGCGGCTTTGGTGTCGGGCACTTGTTCGTTCAGATAGGCTTCGGCGGCGGTTTCGGGGTTTTCAGACGGCCTCTGCAATAAGCTGTCGGCCAAAGGCTGCAAACCGTTTTCGCGGGCGATTTGGGCTTTGGTGCGGCGTTTAGGTTTGTAAGGCAGGTAGAGGTCTTCGAGCGCGGTTTTGTTGTCGGCTGCTTCGATGGCCGTCTGAAGTTCGGGCGTGAGTTTGCCTTGTTCTTCGATGCTTTTTAAAACGGTTTGTTTGCGCTCTTCCAATTCGCGCAGGTATTGCAAACGCTCGGCGAGATTGCGGAGCTGGGTGTCGTCCAGCCCGCCAGTTACTTCTTTGCGGTAGCGGGCGATAAAGGGCACGGTGGCGCCGTCGTCGAGCAATTCGACGGCGGCTTGGATTTGGGCGGCAGTGGCGTTTAATTCTGATGCGATGGTGGAAATGATGTTCATAGTGAAGGTTTTGAAGCTGAGAAAAAAAGGGAAAAGGATAGCGGTTTTGGGAGGGTTTGGCAAAGGGAAAGGTCTTCTTAAAGAAGGTGAAATGGTAAACCTATTCCAGCACCGTCCATTATTAGCTATCTTCAATATAGAAACTCTTAAATAAGCTAAAACAGCAATAAGCTAAAACAGCAAAGCCTGTCTGAACCGCTTCCTACTTACCTAACGGCAGCGATGCTTATCCCATACCCTTCAGTACATACAGCAAAGGCCCGATTACGGGCCTTTGCTCATCTGTTTTGTCTGTTTTTCCTGCTGTTTC